>CAVQPF010000017.1:0-11825 GCA_963714725.1 Candidatus Bathyarchaeota archaeon | reverse complement strand
CAAATTTTTAAAGAGAACTCTGCTAAGAAAATTGATTTTTCCAGCAATCTTCCGGTTACCCGAGTTTGGAAACCCATGGTTAAACAAAGAGTAACCATCAAAATTCAGAAACGTTCCTTTCTGTTAAATTTTATGTTTCTCGTTTTTGATAACCGAATTAGTTCCCATATCTTAAAGTTCTTTAACCGATTAAAATGGGAAAAAAGAATCTGATTAGGATTGTTTCTTTACTGTTATGTATTATTTTATTTGAAAACTAATTTCTTGGCTATGGGTAGAGTTGTGGTTTATTTAAACGAAATAAACAGTTATCCTAAAATAGAATTTACAATTCTGAAAGGTTATAATGTATAAAAAAAAATTTGATTTATTAAAAATACATTTATGCAAAAACGTTTTTCAAATTAAAGGTGAATAACAATTTACGTTTCCAAAGACTTTGGATTTGAGCCTGTTAACAAATTGATAATAAAGTTAGCACCTACGGGAATGATACCTAGAAAAGAAGACACACCACATGTACCCATTACAGTAGAGGAAATTGTCAGAGACACCTGTGAAGGCTATAAACTAGGAGTCACCGTAGTCCATGTTCACGCAAGAGACGAAAATGGAAATCCTACACACAAAAAAGAAGTCTTTGATAAAATATTCAAAGAAATTAGAAAAAAGTGTCCAGAGATAATAATCTGCGGCACAACAAGCGGACGGGTAATACCTCAAGTTGAACATCGCACTGAAGTTTTAGACCTCAAACCGGAAATGGCAAGCTTAACTGTTGGATCATTGAACTTCCCTAAGCATCCAAGTGTTAATTCGATGGAAACCATAAAGAAAATCGCGGCTACAATGATAAAAAAGAACATTGTTCCTGAACTTGAAATTTTTGAACCAGGTTTTATAAACACTTCCAAATACTTGGCTCAACGAGGATTTCTAAAGAAACCTTTACACTTCAATTTGTTATTGGGATCCTTGGGTAGCATACCGGCTGGAATCCGCGATTTGTGTTATCTTGTAGATTCTCTCCCTCCAGAAAGCACTTGGTCTGCAACAGGAATAGGAAGATTTCAAACACAGATTAACACTGCAGCCATTCTTATGGGTGGCCACGTGAGGGTAGGGCTTGAGGACAGTATTTATTTTAGGTATTCAAACAAGGAACTAGCAACCAACACCAATCTGGTTCAAAGAATAGTAAATCTGGCCCACGAATTGGGACGAGAGATAGCTTCACCAAAAGAAGCAAGAAAGATTCTGGGATTAAGATAATGAAAAAATTTGAGTTAAATAAAAATGAAGTCACAAAACAGCAATTGATCAACGACTTAAAAAGATTGGGCGTATGTAAGGGAGACCATTTAGCCGTAGTTCTCTCTTTAAAAAAAGTGGGTTATGTTAAGGGAGGACCGGATGTCTTCATTGATGCATTGATTGAAATTGTGGGTTCTGAAGGAACTATAATGATGAATACCCACACTCCAGGTGCTCCTATCTATAAAATCGACGAAAAATTTGTTTTTGACACTAAATCAACTCCATGTTGGACAGGCATTGTTCCTGAAACATTAAGAAAAAGAAAAGAAGCAACTAGAAGCAATAATCCGATGTATTCTGTAACAGCAATCGGAAAAAAAGCAAAATATTTGACACATAACCATTTGAATTGTAGCGCTTATATTCCATACTCAAGATTAACAATAATCAACGGCAAATATTTATCAATAGGTCTCGGGAACAAACTTGTAGCCATACGTCATCAAGCTCAACGCCAAGCCAGTCTACATCAAATAATTACTAGACCTATCGGCATTAAATACAAAGATTTTCAAGGAAAAAATAAACTATTTGTCAGTAATTGGGCTCCCTGCACAAAAAAAATAGAAGAGTTAACTCCAATTATGAAAAATGCAGGAATACTGCAAACAGGTAAAATTGGTAACAGTCAAGCATTAATTTCATCCGCAAAAGAGCTCAGCGAATTCTTAACCGATAAACTAAAGAAAGATCCAACTCTAAATTTATGTAATAATGTACATTGTTTGTGGTGTCGTGAGGCAGAAAGAACGCTCAATTTATATAAAAAGATTAAAAAGCCCAGATATTTCCAGAAATATACAGTTATCCAAAAACTAGTGTCTCTAAGAAACCAGTTTCGTTTAATAAAATATAATTATATTTCCTATATAAAAGAAAAGAAACCTAATCCCAAAGGTAGAATTCCATTATTCACAACCCAACTAAAATCACTTATAGAAGATTTACATTGGACAATAATAGATTTTTTAAACTTGCGATCTAAGTTTTATTTCCGCCCTCGAATCTCCAAAAATAAACCGCCAATGATCAACAAAATAAATAAACAAAGTTCACAAAATAAAAATTCAAATAATAAAAAAATCACAATTTTAAGTATCCACTAAAAAAATGTTTTGAAAACTCACCGTAAAATAATCATAAATTCTTTAAGGACATAACGGTTATTTCTTATCAGAAAAAAATGCAAAAAAAGCTTTTTTCAATCAATTTACTAATCGGAATTCTACTAATAACAACATTCTACATTATAGTTGAAGCTAATAATTTTGTTTTGTATATGTCAGCTATTTCACTTTATACCTCAGCATCAACTGCAATATACACCATCTTAGCACAACCAAATCTTAACAAAACAAAAAAACAAAACCTATATGGTCAACTAAAAAAAGCAATACTCATAATTATTTCTAGGCTAGAAGGAAAATATTATCAAGATATACATTTTCGTTTATGGAAAAACATCAGACAAGATGACAGATATCACTTATTTGATAAAAAACTAAGAGAACAACTTGATATTTTCCTAGAGAAAATCAAAAAATACTCAAAAACCATCAACGAATTAGATAACAATATTATCCCAGAAATAATCGATGACGCAATCATAAATGTTTTTAATGTTGATCGCTCATCTTTTGACAAAATTACAATTTATATAAATCTCACAATAAAGAATCGCCCCAGATTTCAAACATCCATTAGCGAACTGGGACAACATATGAAAAAAAATCAATCTCTTACTGACATAATTCATCAAAAAGCAAAAACAAACAGCATTGAAATAGACGAGATTGAATTAATCCAAATGTTAATTCCACTACCAAACTTTGACGTAAATGACGACACAAAAATTACCAAGTTTTGGAACACATGTTTAATAAAAATAGAAAATGTTCCCAAACTAAAATTTGTTGTTGAAGAAAACGAATCACTATTAAAAGAAGCTAAAAAAATAAAAAAGACCTTAATTAAACGAATAAAAAAAACTATAAAGAACTAATCATAAAAAACAGAGAAACAAGTTCAAAAAGAGCAAAAACAAACCAACAACAAACCCAAAAAACCATATAACTAAAAAATAAAATCAAAATAAAGCTACAAAAACAAAACGGTCGAGGCTGGATCCACAAATAATAACCCCAAACAAAAATTTTGCTCAAGCTAACCGTTAATATTATTCACTTTTTGTTTTGCCTGAGACCACAACACGTATCCACTACTTACAACCAAACTCAATCCAAGTAATTGAAACAAGAACCAATTAAGTTCAAGTGTAGGTTGAGGATTTATGCTTGTGAATGTTGCATACAATTTATGTCGTGAACCTATAGACTGCACTGGGATTGTCACTGTAGAGTTTGTGCTATATTCAACCCCGTCAAGAGTCCACATACTAAAAACATAACCTATGGTTTTCGTAGCAGTCACAGTTAGAGTTTGATCATTATTCACGTTTATAGTACCATTAGGGTAGGTTGAACCACCTAAAGAGGCTCCTACTCTAACTGACCACTGCTGAGGGGATGGCATAGGACCTAACAATGATACGCTAACATCGTCATAATAAATGGTAAAAATATCCTCCCCTCGAACCCCAGCGCCCAATCTGAAGAAGTCAACATAAACATCCTCAGGAACAAAGATGCCTGATATAGAGGCAAGTAAGTCACCATTCATATGAATCTCGTATGTACCTATGTTCAAATCAGCAGTTATCCTGATAGTATACCAACGATTAATCTCAAGTGTCTCAACAACATTACTCCAAATAAAACTACTCCGACCACTAGGTACACCACTCCAAAGACTCCAACCCTTGTAACCGTTTAGGTCACAATAAAGAGTAGTACTAAAGATGTCTTGCCACATTTCCTTATCTAGTCCCCAAATTTCTCCAATAATAAAAGATTGATTAGCAAATATTGGCAGCCTTGTCCAATAAACTTTGAATGTCAAATCCAAAGTCTTGCTTGGTATTGCCAAGTTCCAACGTAAATAATCTCCATTTTTACATTCAACAGCCATATTTCCGCTTACAAAAAGTGAAGTAACTACCTTAGGATTACCAGTTATTGAATCAACACTATCTAAACCATCTTCAAATCCAAAAAAGCTAGGATCAACAGACAAAGACAAAGGACCAGCGGATATAAGCAATGGCAACAAAAGCAGTATGAACCCAACATACATCAAAAAAAATCCAGCACCAATAGTTAATATTCTTCTATCAACTTTGAAAACCAAACTATGCAATCACCAAATCATATTTTTTGCTTCACAGAAGTACCCACCAAGAATAATTCATAGTTTTTGGTTCACACAAAGTTTAGATAAAACAAAAAATCGAAATAATATTATCAAAACAACAAACACTCCTAGACACAAGCTTTGATCTAATAATTAAAAGAGCAAAACTAACAATACTACCCTAACACAAAAAAACCATCATAAAAGGTTGACACCAATCCTCTCTCCAAATTTCCAATACTTATCAATCAAACAACCAAAAAAAAGGCATTTAAAAAAAGTCAAATATCAAAAACAGCACTATTCACGCAGTTTCATCCTCTCTAATCAAAAAATCACTCATTGGCTTTAGGTAAGGATCACTCATGTAACACCAAAAAGCTGATTTTCTCAAAGTCAAACCTTCTGGCCGAATTTTACTAGAATCATTCAATTTTTCCACATCAATCCCACTAACCCAGCCCACAATTTTCGCTGAAAAATTACCTGAATAATTCAAAACCCACTCCTCTAAAAAAGACAAGTTCTCTTCAAGATTTCGCGACTCAAGATCTCTAAACAAATCATAAGTATTGTTTTTAAAAATTTGAATAAAAAAAAGATAATCTGGCAATCGACCCGTATTTTTTTCACATTCTCGCTTAAGATAATCCCACTTATTTTTTCTGATAATAAAAACGCGGTCTTTAGGAGGTTGAACCGATAGATCAAGAACAATATGATTCTTGTCTTCCACAAGTAAAGCATCAAACTTTAACCCAAACTGACTTGAACCCGCCAGATCAACAGTTTTTTTTCTTAAAGATCTTTGGTTAAAAAATTTTTCGAGTAATTGCTTTGCTATTAGACCTTTGAATACCTTCAGTAAAATCTTAAAATTAAGATGAAAAAGAAAATCTTGATTAATTGTTTTTTTAAGATTAAAAAAGGCCTCCTCAATTATTGACTTCTCAACGAGTTCACAATTGGAATTAACTGGCATCTTTAATGTTGACTGTGATACCAAAGTTTTTTGATCTTCAGAACTATTTTGGTTTTTTTCCTCCAAAGATTCTGAATCTACATCAATTAATATTTCTGGTCTTCGGACTTCTTGGTTTGAACTCTTCTTAATCACAGGTTTGCTCAAGCTAATCACTCAGACTTTATATTAAACCAACCAAACATTAAAGAATAGTACGATTCAAGATACTGATCTAAAATATGAATTAATTAAACCTTACCACAAACATGTCCAACAAAAAAACACACCAACCCCAAAAGAAAAAACCAAGCAAAAATATGCGATATCGCTCTTTTTTGAAAACTCCTATTGAAAACTTCTGTATAACATAGTTAGAGAGTCATAACTCACACCGATTTACTCCTCACATGGTTTTGTCCTTTTTATTTGATTTTTTATTTTGAAGAACAAGATAATAAAAGCTTGAATAAGACCAAAAAAATTAGCCAATATGATTGGCAGATTACTCAACAAAATTCCGTAAACAAGCCACAAAAAAATACTACCAGCCAATAGCGCAATCATTTCACGAGAAATATCTTTAGTAGATCTAGTCGTTAAAACTTTCAAAACTTGAGGCAAAAGAGCAAAACCTCCCATCGTAGCTGCCACCAACCCAATTATTTCTACATAATCCATTTCCTCAACCGCCACCTACAATATTTGACTCAACATTAAATATTTAAAACGCCCAATATAAAACAAATTTCAATTTCCCTCCTTCACACAACAACAAATAGCGTATTCCAAACAAAAAAATAGTCTAATAAGAAAAAAATGTCCAACTTCAAAATCTCCACAGCAACAAAAAGTTGTCCACAAAACCTTTCAATCAAAAAAAATCACAAATCAGAAATTATCGTAATAAAGTTTATTTAACAGCAACTAATCAGAGCTTAAAGATTCTTTTTAATGTGAATCTTAAAGAGAGAGTAGACTTTGCAAAAATTAATACACGAAAAAAATTATTCCGTTCAAATAGTAGTTGCTGCCTTAAACGAAGAAGAAGGCATAGGATCTACATTAACTGAGTTTTTAGAAAATTTGGATTCTCCAAGAGTTCTGGTTATTGATGGTCATAGCCAAGATAAAACAGTTGAAATTGCCAAAAAGTTGGGTGCAGATATCGCTATTCAAGATGGTACTGGGAAAGGCAATGCAATAGCAAAAGCAATTCAACACCTAGATTTGTTTGCTAAATATGTGGTTCTAACTGATGCAGATCATACTTATCCTGCTAAGTGTGTACCTGAAATGATTGAGATTCTTGAAAGACAAAAATATGTAGGAATGGTTTGTGGAAACAGGTTTAATGAAGAATTAGAATCTAAAACCATACGCAATTATTTTTATTTTGGAAACAAACTTTTAGCTTTTGCACATAACTTGTTTAATGGAGTTTCAATGCATGATCCTTTGACTGGATTGCGCGTAATTCGAACAGAGATATTCAAAGACTGGATAATTAAATCAAAAGGTTTTGACATTGAAGTGGAACTAAATCGTTATGTCGCACGAAAAGGCTATACAACAGTTGAAGTACCTATAAAATATCGTGAAAGGATAGGAGAAAAAAAATTGAAACCAAGACATGGAGCAACAATTCTAAAAAGAATAGTTCAAGAAGCAACTCGAAAAAACAACTAAACTATCTATTAACTCTTATATGTAGCAAAAAAAATAACTCTTAAGTTCCTCTACCAAATTTATAAGAACCAGCCCTATCCACAGAATAGAAAACAACATAGGTCTCATAATAGAAAAACAAATCCTGATTACCAAAGATGTATGACTCAAACAAAACATCACTAAAACATAAAAATCATTTATCCCTATAGGCAGGATATAATACAACAAAAACAATAATATATAAGAAAAAAAATGACATCAAAGGTCTCTTTGGTTAAAAGTGAAGAACACTACAAAGGCGTACAAAATACACTGCAAATCATAAAAGATGACCTAAAAAACTCTTTATCAAATCTATCATCATTAGTGATTAAAATAAATCTGGTAGTAGCTAAAAACAAAGGCTACCCAAAAGGAGTAGAATTAGCCACAACTCCAATAAAAGCAGTAGAAAGTTTCATTGATTTTATTTCACCTTTTTACAAAAAAGAAATAATAATAGCTGAAAGATCCGCTTGGGGAAAAACCAAAGAAGGCTTTGAACTTCACGGTTTCACAAAACTAGCAGAAAAAAACCCTCAAGTAAGACTCTTAGACCTAAAAGATGACAAAATAATAGAAAAAACAATCAACTATCCCAAAGGAAAAATAGTATTACCTTTTAGTAAAACACTGCTAGAAACAAAATTTTTAGTATCAATCACAAGACCAAAAACACATTGCGATGTCAGAGTTACCGCAGGAATAAAAAACGTTCTAGTGGGAAGCATTAATGGATCATGGGAATGTCGACTTCAAATACATCAAGGAAAATACGTACACAACATACTAGCCTCAATAGCAGATTTAGTTTACCCTCACTTAGTGATTATTGACGGAACAACAGGAATGGAAGGCAATGGCCCTATTATGGGAAGAAAAAACAGATCAGGCTGGAGCTTAGCATCATTTGATGCACTAGCAGCAGATACCTTAGCAGTCTATTTAATGGGATTTGTAGTCAACGACATCAACTATTTAAAAATCCTAAAAGAGAAGAAAAAAGGAACATCTTTTCCAAACAAAAAAATTGAAATCTTAGGCGAAAAACCAAAAACTCTTATTTCAAAATTTTTACCCCACCACAAATTTAAAAAAACCATAAACAAACAAAAACTTAATTATCACCCACCTAAACAAAAATTATCGGAGAACCCAATTTGACCCTGGCCATAAGCGCAAAAAAAGTAGTTAAACAATTTGGAAATATTAGAGCTTTAGACGAATTAAGTTTTCAAATTAATCCAGGAGAAATTTATGGATTAATAGGACCAAATGGTGCAGGGAAAACAACTACTCTTAGAATAATCAGCACTTTACTGCTCCCAACTTCAGGGGTTGTAACCGTTTTTGGCCAAGACGTAACAAAAGAAGCCTCAGAGGTTCGCAAAATCTTAACATATCTCCCAGAAGAAGCAGGTGCCTACCGCAACCTCTCAGGATGGGAATACCTAAGATTCATGGCAAAATTCAACACCAAAAACGCAACCCAAACCGAACAAATAATAAGTGAAGCTGCAAAAATTAGCGGCTTAGAAGAGCGCCTAAAAGATAGAGCAAAAACCTACAGTAAAGGCATGAAACGACGTCTCCTTGTTGCAAGAGCATTAATGACAAAACCAAAACTAGCCATATTAGATGAACCAGCTAGCGGTCTTGACGTTTTACACGCGTATCACGTTAGAAAAATCATTAAAAACTATGTAAAAGAACATGAAGTCACAGTATTACTAAGCAGCCATAACATGCTAGAAGTAGAATACCTCTGTGACAAAGTTGCTCTATTAGATAAAGGAAAAATCATTGTAGAGGGATCCCCAAAAAATCTTATAACAAAATACGAATGTGAAAACCTAGAAGAAGTTTTTGCAAAGGTGGTAGGTTATGCTTAAAGGTTTTAGAGCAATCCTCCTAAAGGAACTAAAAGAACTTATTCGTGATCCAAAAATACTCATCGGAATGATCGTTGTTCCACTTGTAATGTTTCCAATTCTTGGATTAGTGCTTGGATATGCAGTCGAATCAGCTCAAGAACAAGCCCAACAAGCAACACTACTCATAATAAATAATGATAATGGAAATTGGAGTCAAATCTTTATTGATTATTTAGAAAACACTGGAATAAACATCAACCTAGCAAACAACCTAACACCCCAACAAGTAGTAGACCAAAACATTCTTGAACTAAACAATAGTTCTCAATTCATAGAAATCCCATCAGGCTTCTCCGCAAACTTAACTGCACACACAGAAGGTAATTTGAAGATTAATGCCATAATTAATTCTTATGGAGTTTTTCAAGGTGGAGGAATTTTCTCAGATATAGGAACATCAGGAACCACAGCAATCATAAACAGCTTCAACCGAGCAATAGCACCAAACGTACTATACACAACACAATCAACAATAATCAAAGGCGAGATTCAACAAGGCGTCGACCCAAGTGCCTTATCAGGACTAATGATATCCCAATCCCTAGCACTTCCAATGACAATAATAATCATGCTAACCTACGCCATGCAAATAGCAGCAACAAGTGTAGCAATGGAAAAAGAAGAAAAAACACTCGAAACCCTACTAACAATGCCCGTAGACAGATTCGCAATACTAATGGGAAAACTCTCAAGCACAGTAATTGTCGCAGGAATAGCCGCAATAGCAGTCATGATAGGCTACAACTACATGCTAGGCTCAGTAACACTAGGAATCCAAAATCAAACATCAATTGATTTAGTAAGTCTGGGTCTTGTACCCTCACCAATAGGCTATACTCTTTTAGGAATCTCCTTGTTCATAACACTCCTCTCAGCACTAGCCCTAGCAGTCATAATGTCAGCCTTCGCTGAAGACGTTCGAGGAGCACAAGCACTCATAGGATACATATACCCAATTATCTTTATCCCAACCCTAGCACTAATTTACCTAGATATCAACACACTACCAGAAATCATAAAAACAATACTCTACGCCATTCCATACAGCCACCCAATAATTGCATCCAAAGCAGTAGTATTTGGAGACTACACAATCGTAATCTTTGGAATAATCTACGTCACAGCATTCACAATAGTCATAATGTATATCGCCTCTCGACTTTTTGCAACCGAAAAAATTCTCACAGCAAAACTAAGATTTAAACGAAAGAAAAAACAAACATAACAAAAACACAAAAAAATAGCAAACAAAAACTCTAACCAAAAAACAAAAAATACCCCGTAAAATAAGTCCAAAAACCAATTCCCCCAATCTCCTCAATTTTTTTAAAAAACACTTTAGGTAAAATAAAATAAACAAACAAAAAATAAACACAACAATTTCACATAAAAAATACAAAAAAACCTCTAACAAAAACCAATATTTTACTAATTAATTGATTCTAAAGGCATATTTTGAGGAAAAAACGTATATTCAAGTTCTAACTATATAATAATAGGAGATTTTGGTCATAACAAAAAAACCTAATATAATTACGCTTCGATCCACAAACGGAGAAACACACTTCATCTTCAAAGAGTACATGACATCAGATGGGCTTATTGAAGACAATTATTACGATGAAATCGAAGCAAGAAAAGTATCTAAAATAGAAGCCCAAAAACCCCTTCTTCTAACAAGAGAATAAAAAACAAGAAAAATAGTATTTACAATAAAAAAATGACCAAAACTCCTAAAAAATTTGAAGCAACAAATTCTTTTTTTGGCTACCAATGATCATATCGAACGATTGTCCCTAAAGATAGACGATTCTTTTCTTTCACTTCATTAAATGCTGCATATCCAATAGGCATCAACTCCACCACTCGCACCTCTTTTGGAATCCCTAAAATATCCTTAACTTTATCTTCATCAAAAGCTCCAATCCAACAAGTACTCAACCCCAACTCAACAGCAACCAAAGAAATATGATCCAAAGCAATAGCCACATCAATAGGATAACAAAGCTGACCACAACTCATAATACGCAAATCTGTAACTGCACAAGCAACAATAACAATAGGCGCCTCTCCAACAAACACTTGCCCATTAGCAGCTTGACCAATTTTACTTCGAACTTCATGGTCCTTAACAATAATAAATCTCCATTCCTGAAGATTCTTAGCAGAAGGCGCAAGCCTGCCAGCCTCAAAAACAACCTTTAACTTCTCCTCCTCAATTGGCTTATCCAAAAAACGCCTCACACTACTTCTCTTCTTTACTGCATCAAAAACATTCAAACCAACAATACCTCAATAAATAATCTCAAAACCAAACAAAAAAACCTATCCAAAAACACTCCAAAAAAATCCAACAAAATATATGTGACAAAATTGGTCTCTAACTGTATTAACAAAACAACAGATTCATCAACTCTATCTATAATCAAAACCGTTGAGATCTCATTTTCTTTCTCCAGTTTAATTGTTCAACAAAATTAAAAAAATGAGAACTTAGATGATTATCTAAAAAAAGAGCCAAAATATTTGACAAAAATAATCGCTTTTTAATATTGATCGTAACTCTTTTCTTAATTACAGGATTCCAAAACTGCATAAACGGAAGATTGCTATAAAAATCAATCTTCTTCGCAGAACTCTCCTGAAAAATTCTT
>CAVQPF010000016.1:0-10947 GCA_963714725.1 Candidatus Bathyarchaeota archaeon | reverse complement strand
CCACTGATTGCTTGTATTAGCTTTTCCTAAAACTGAAAAAATATCTTAATTGAAAAACTAGAAAAATCACATGTTCTCTTGGAAGAACGAGTTGTTCCTTCAGGAGAGCTAATAGAGTGAAAAGTAATTAATATCAAGCGGTGATACAATTGAGAAAAAAAATAACCTATTTTCGTATAATTAAAAGCATAGTGCTTATTCTCCTCATAAGTAACACCTTAACACTATATAGAAATAACAATATTGTTCATGCTCAAAAAAAAACAATTATTGTACCAGAGGAGTATTCAACAATTTCAGAAGCAGTAAAGAAAGCTAATCCATATGATACAATTTTTGTTAAGAAAGGAACCTATTATGAAAATATTTGGATAGACAAACCATTAGAAGTAATAGGTGAAGAAAGTAAAAAAACCATAGTTGTAGGCAATAGCGACTCTGAAAACAAAAATGTGTTCACTCTAGCATCTGATAATGTAATAATTAGAGGTTTTACAATTAAAAGCACTAATTATCTTACCCCAAAACAACATTCAAACGGCATTAACATAAAAGGAGACAACTGCACACTAATTGGTAACAACATTTCAAACACGTTTTGGGGGATATTATGTGCTATCCAATCTTCAACCATAATATCCCATAACAACATTACTAAAAATTTTAAGGAAGGTATAAGGTTTTATGGAGGTTCTTTAAACACAATTTCAAATAACTACATTGCTGAAAATACAGCATCGGGAATAGCCCTATGAAGGTTACTCAAACCTGATCTATAAAAATATTATCGAAAATAACACTAGAGGTATTGGATTGGGAGCATCCCATTCAGGAGTGTTTGGAAACAGGATTCGATTTAACAGTGAAAGTGGGATTTACTTTTCTGGTTCCAACAATACCATATCGACTAACGAAATATCGAATAATGAATGGGGTATATATTTTCCTCCAAATTTCGCCGCACCAAATCACAATAAGATATATTGCAACAATTTTTTAGATAACAACAAAGATGTTCACATCAGTTCAAGTTATAATATTAATTATTGGAATTTCCAAGAAAAAGGTAATTTTTGGAGCAAATACAAAACAGAATACCCAAACGCAAAAGAAGTAAATAACACAGGAACAAACGATATTCCTTACATAATCTCTGAAAATGCTACAGACAATTATCCGCTGTCTATTCCTGTTAATATTATAGATGAAAAAGAATCTCCGTTCAATTGAAAATCCTCCACCAATAAAAGACAATATAGTCGGCATGTGGAGTTTTGATAAAGTATACCCAAACCTAGTTACTAAGGACTTAAATGAAATCAACAATGCGATCTTAGGATCCGCCTCAAACAGCATCAATTATACGCCAAGCTCAGTTAAAGGAAAAATGGATAATGCTTTGAGTTTTGATGGTTGGGCATATCTATTTGTTCCTGCTTCACCAAGTCTAGAAATGAAAAATGATTTCTCAATAAATGCTTGGATCTATGTAAAAGAATTCAAAAATGTAGCTTACAACAACATAGTAATACAATCTGTAAGAGAGGACGTGGACTATCCTAGAAGAATACTTGGTCTAGCAATAAATGGATTAGAACCAGAGAAGTAATTCTTCTCCAAAAGTAGGTTCATTGCGTGGATATATTGTTACAGATAAAGAAGGTTTTAACGAAATTGTAACTTTAGAACCAGTTATTTCTGAAAATAAATGGATAAATATTGTTTTCGAACGAAGTGCATCATCTGGAATGCACCTGTATGTTGATGGAGAAGAAAAAAATATTATGATTACAGAAGGAACCCAAAGTCCAACAGGTAAGATAGAAAGAAGTACTTACTTGTATGTAGGTCATGATGCAAATACAATAATTGACGAATTGGTTATCAAGAATACAATTTCAAACTCTCCAGAGAGTTACTTCTGGGAAACCCCAAACAAGCTTAGCAATTATCGCCATTACGTTGTTATTAGCGGGAACAATTCTATTTTATTATCGGAAAAAGAAGAGCAAGAAAATAACAAACATTCTGAATAATTTTAAAAAGAATCAAGAGAATTTTTTGAATACGATTAAACTTGAAATAATAAATATTATTAAAAAGAATAAATGTGGAAGCACCAATAAGAGTCGGCACTTGTAATGGATAACTTGTAAATGTAGGCAATAATACTGTAAAAATTGGTATAATCAATAATATATTTGACAAATCATATCTGAAAAATTTTAGGATATCCCGGGTTTTTAACATTACCAATATAGCTACAATAAACAAATATCAATTCAAATGCAATATTTATCGGATCATTTATCTTAACTAAAGAAAAATTAAACTGGGAAGCACCTAATTCTTTAGTCGATATTGGCCACAAAAGTTGAATTTGACCCCCAACAAAAAAATCAGCTAATACTGAATGTGATGTCAATGAAAGGAAATAAGGTACTGCTTTTTTCTTGAAAAAGATAAAAAAAGGTATGAAGAGTAAAAACGCAAATACCAAAGAATGAGAGGGTCCACGATGCAATTGGACACTAAAGATAACCTCAAAAATAAGATCAACATCAGGAATTATTGATAAAACCAAAACCAGAGGAATATTGACTGGTAATTTAAGGAGTTTACTAGAGGATTTCCCTAACAAATATGCGATAGCCATATGTCCAACAGCAAACAAAACAAAATCCTCTTTGAAACCGAATCAAATTGATCGCTGACTATTAAATTTTAGCTTTATAAAAACCTAAATAACAATCGATCGTTCCTTAACAAAAAAATATATGATAATAATAGTGTTAATTCAAAAATTTTGCTAATCAAATATAGAATTTCGGATAAAAAAACAATAATCAGACATAAAAAGATCATGATTTTTATTTAATTATGATCTATAACGATAATCAAGATCGGTTTATTTAATAGTAACATGTCTGATTCAGGAATCTATGAATGTTGAAATTAAAACTCTTAAAAACTTTACACCAAAAGAGTTTACACTTATTAGTGGTCTTCCTGGAGTAGCATATATTGGAAAGTTATCAGTCGAGTATCTTGTACAACAACTAAAAGCTGAAGCAGTAGCTGAAATCTATTCAAAATATTTTCCTCCTTACACATTAATAAAAAAAGATGGCGTTGTCGAATTACTCAAAAACGAGCTATTTCAATTTAAGGATGATAAAAAAGACCTTGCTTTTCTCTCAGGTAATGCACAGGCTTTTTCACCCGAAGGACAATTTGAAGTAATTGAAACCATTTTAGATTGGGGAGTTGCCCATGGTCTTAAGAAAATTTATTCTATTGCAGCATTCGCTTCAGATAAAACAATTAAGAAACCAATAGTTTATGGAGCATCAACTAACCCCGAATTGCTTGAAGATTTTAAGAAGATGGGAGTAGTTCCATTAGAAGAAGGCGTTATTATTGGAGAAAATGGATTGATTATGGGACTAGCAAAGAAAAAAAATATTCCAGCAGTTTGTTTGCTTGGGGAAACAAGAGGATATCAAACACCCACCGGACAATACTTAATTGACGCGAAAGCAGCCAAAGAAGTAATCGGAGTGCTCACTAAATTTCTAGATTTGAAAGTAAATATGAATCCTTTGGACAAACAAGCAAAAGACATGGATGAGATAATTGCTAAAATGACAGAAGTTGAAAGTCATATAAAAAATCAAATTGCACAAAATACGAAAAAACCAAGTTACGTTACTTGATCACTTGTGATTGCGATGATAAACGAAATTTGGATAGAATCCAAAAAACAAATTGAACTAAAAGATCCAATAGCCGTAGTTGGGTCTCCTGGGTTGGGATCTATAGGTAAACTTGTTGTAGATGAACTTATCAAAGAGTCAAAAGCTGAATTAACAACTAATCTATATTCAACACATTTTCCAGCAGTTTATCACACACAACCAGCATATCTAGCTCATTATGCGCTTCCAGGAGACGGAGGCGTCATAGTGGAGAAACAAAAATTGGATCTTCCAAAAGTAAAATTTTACTCAAAAGAACCTTCTCTACTTTTAGCAAATGGTTATCATTCAAATTTTACAGGTGCCTACGAAGTTGCAGAAAAAGTCGTGGATATTCTGAAAAATTTTGGGGCTAAAAGAATCATCATAACTGCCGGATTTGGATCCAAAGAAAAAAAAGTTTGTTGTGCAGCTACTAGTTTGAATCTAATTCAAGAAATGAAAGAAAAATACAACTTAGAGACTGATTATCAAGGACCGTTTTACGGATTTTCAGGGCTTGTTTTTGGAGCATCAAAACACAAAGGAATAGAAGCAGTAAGTCTTTTTGCAGGAGTGGAACCCAAAATTGGAGATCCAGAATTTCTAGCTAAAGATTCAGCTAAAATGATAGTTGATATTTTAAAGCAGATGATAGGTATAACTTAAAATATTCATCAATATCGCACAATAACTGAGCAAAACTTGATTTTATAACTTAATGAATCCAAAATCAGTGCTAATAAATTATTATATTTTTAAAAAAAATTATTGATAAGTCAGATAACCACTTAACATCATATTTATTGTAAAGACCAAAGCAACAATTACGAAATCCGCAGCAAACACCGCTCCTAGCTTAAGCATTGCATCTAAATCAGTGCTCGAGTTCCCAAAAAGAATTTCACGGTTTTTAACTATACGAAACGATAAATAACTTATGAGCGCTGCAAGAATTACAAAATAAAACAGATTCATCTGAAACAAGACCCCAACAAGAACCATAAGCGGAATAAGACAATATCCTAATAAAACTGTAAGGTAAAATCCACGTTTTATTCCCAATACAATTAAAATCGTTCGAGCCCTAGCACTAAAATCTGACTTGAAATCTGCCAAGTCCTCCCATAAACTATTAACTGCTGTTGAAATTCCAACAAGCAACATAAGAACTATTATTTGAATAGAAAAAACATTGAAAAAAGCAGCGACCAACAAAACAGGAACTGCACCAACTGAAAAGTTTACCACTGGCTTGATTATAGTTTGTCTTAGTCTAAAAGGGGGCATCGAATAAATAATACCTGCAAGAATCCCCAAAACAACAAAAAATGTTACTAACACAATTCCAGTGATCAAACCTAAACTCACAGATAAAACAAAAAAGAATAAAAAGATATAACGACCAAAATTTCCAAGATTTCTTGTATAATCAGATCGGAAAGGATCTGATTTTACATCCAAATCAACATCATAAACATTGTTAATGGCATCTGCACCGCTCCATATACAAAAAGCAATAAATCCAAGATAAATCGCTTCAGGCAAAATAGCACTCCCCGTAATAAGAAAAGTAGCACCCATTGTTATCATGAAAATCATAATCCCTCTTTCAAGAGAAATAAAAGTTAGGAACCCCTTTACGCTACTAATCATATCTTTTCTACAAGAATCCCAGAGGTCCCATATTTAAACAACTCTTCTAACAATCCAATTTTAGCCTCATTACTAAAAAAAAGGAGATGAACAGTAGAATATAGATTCAGTAGTAGACTCAATATTTTTCATTAAAAACGAAAAAAAATTGAAACCTCACTATGAACGCATTCTTTCAAAAGCTAGTGTTCCAATAAACAATGCTACTAAAGCAAAGCCAGTCATAACTAGAAGATTTTCAATAGTCCCATAATATTGCAAGCCTATCAACAAACCTCTTAACATGTCTACAATGTATGTAACGGGATTGATACTACGTTAACATTCCTAGATAAACTGGAAGATTATTTAAAGGAAATAAAGCACCAGAAAGAAAAAACAAAGGAAATATTACAAAAGTTGTTATGAGTTGAAAACCTTCAGGAGAAGTCATGAAGCTACCTATTATTAAACCTAAAGCAGTTAAACCAGTCGCGGTAACAACGATAGTCAAAATAACTAAAAACACGGAAAAAAACGTATAATTAATATTCATAAAAAGTCCAAAAACTAATATTATTGATGATTGAATCAAAGCAAAAGTAACTCCACTTAATACTTTACCAAAAAATATCGATGACCTGCTAAGAGGTGTTACAAGTATAGCCTTCAACAAATCTATTCTTCTATCCCATACAAGATATGCTCCGTAGAAAATAGAAGAGAATAAAATAGTCTGAACAATTATGCCGGCAAATATGAATTGTTGATAATTTATACCCTCAATTGAAACAGTAGAACCTAATCCCGCTCCAAAAGTCAATAACCAAAAAATAGGATTTATCGCTGCAGATACAATTCTAGGTTTTTCTCGAGAAAAAGTTAGCATTTCCCTTTGCCAAATAGCAGAAACACCACGTAATGTCATGCTTTAGAAGTGCTCTCCTGTATTATTTTATCAAACCAAGTACTTTTGCCTTCTTCACGAATTCTTTTTCCTGTAAAATTAAGGAAAACATCATTTAGGGTAGTATTTCTAACTTCTACTGAATCTATTTTACCAATAAATTTTAGAAGAGGCTGCAGATTCCTTGAAACATTCTCAATTGTTAAAATAACTTTATGATTTTTTTGTTCAATTTTTTTTACATACTTTAGTTTTTTGAGTTCACTTATAGATATATTGGGAGAAGTAATAGTTACAAGATCGCCACCCAAAGTTGCCTTCAATGCTTTAGGAGTATCTAGCACAACAATCTTACCTTGATCAATTATTCCTATTCGATCCGCAAGAGTATCAGCTTCTTCCATATAATGAGTAGTTAATAAAACAGTCATCTTTAATTCATCTACTAATCGACTGATGTAAGCCCACATTTTCTCTCTACCGGCAGGATCGAGACCTAAAGTTGGTTCATCCAAAAAAAGTATTTTTGGTTTATGAATAAGACTTCTGGCTATCTCAAGACGACGTCTCATACCACCAGAATAAGTGCGAACCAAATCATCTTTTCTATTTGTCAGTTCAACCAACTCAAGTGCTTCACTTATTCCTTTTTTTATTTCAGATTTAGGTATTCCATACATCATTGCATACAATTTGATATTCTCATAACCTGTTAACAGCTCATCACTGCTGGGTTCTTGAAATACTATTCCTATTGATTCACGGACTTTGGCCGGTTGTTTAACAACATCAAATCCATTTACTTTTGCAGTTCCAGAAGTTGGTTCCAATAAAGTGGCAAACATTTTGATTATAGTTGTCTTGCCTGCACCATTAGGACCCAAAAGACCAAAAACTTCTCCCTCATCAATTTCAATATTTAATGCATCTACTGCTGTAAGTTTATTATATTTCTTAGTAAGATTAACTGCTTGGACAATAGCCATAAAATGAAAAGAATAGATCTTATTTAAAAATATGATCTAACCAATTCTCAAGTATAAACAAACAATTAAATTAAAAAAAGTAAAAACAAACTAACTAAATTTGTGAAAAAATAGAAAACTTCAATAAAACATAGTGAATTAGAAAAGAAGTTGATAATTATTTGAAAAGAACCGAACAAAAAAACTATTCTAGATATATTGTTTTTACTGACATTGAATTATTATTTCTTAGCATTTGCATACTGTTAGATGTCAGTGAATATATGGTAGCAATTCTGTTGCTACCATTATTTGGAGATTTTCTCGATCTAGCGGGAATTTTTGCTAGCATCTTAATGTTTCGGTGGGTAGGTTTTATTTCAATAATTGAACTTATACCTGGTGCAGATATTTTGCCAATTTTTATTTTAACATGGATCATATGGTACATAACTAAAAAACTAGCAACACCAATAAAAATAAAATAAATAGTATTTAAAAAAGGAAAAAAAGGAACCTTCCCCAATCTAAGCATAAAGAATAAACAATTAAGACGTATTTTATTGTCCAGTATGCAATAATCTAACGGTAAAAACGTAAAGAAATATTAGCAATAAAAGAAATCCGCCAACACGTTTTGACATAATTCTCAATTTCTTAAAAGTTTTTTCCGATGGAGAATTTAGTTTATAAATTAAATACGATAAAAACGGAATAGAAATAAGATAAACTATTAGGTACCATGAAAGATATGGAATAAGTGATAAATGAAGAAATTCGTATAACAAAGGAAGATTTATTGTAATAAACAAGAAAATACTAGTGAGCATTAAAGAGTTTTTTTTCCCATATTTAACAGCAAAAGTATCAATTTGTGCAACCAAATCAGCCTCATAATCTCCTGCAACTTGAAACAATTGACCAGCACTTTGGACTAGAAAAAGTGGAATTGCAACAAAAAAAGCATCTTGATATCGACGAATCATCCAAGAAGATGTGAAATCCAGTGATAATTGAGAAGAGATCTGCAAGCCCATTAAAAATGGTAAAACTCCTGATCCAAATCCACATATAATAATATCCAAAAGAGGCCTTTGTTTAAAACAGATTGGAGGAGTAGAATAATTTATCCACAAAAATATGTAAATCGAAAATAAAATAAATAAACTTAAACTCGAAAGGAAAGCACCAATTAAACTAACTAATATAAAACCACAAGATACTAATAATCCAATTATTGGACGTATATGTCCAGAGGCAATCGGCAAATCATTTTTTAGATAATTTTTCCTATCATCTTCGTAATCAACATATTGATTTAAAATAAAAATTCCACTTGTAGCTAAACAAAAGGAAAACAAAACTAATGCAAGTCGATCTAATTGAGGAATATCAAACAAGATACTCCCAAATAAGAAAATGAACATCCAACCTTGCCAACTATCAAAACGCAGCATTTTTATATATGGTCGGATTTTCTGCAAATTCAAGACATAAACCTTCTCTTACATCATAATTTGATTCTTATAAAATAAACGGATAAACTTAATGGTTTTATTATTTCTAACAACCAAAGTAAATCACTATAAAAAAATATTATCAGATTTCTAATATAAAAAATGGTGTAAACCATAAAAGATTGAAAAATAATTAAAAATGAAAATTATAACAATAATTAAGAACTATAACAATTTTTTCGTTAATAGTAAAATTGATAATTATAAGATTTAATTAAAAATAGATAAAACAAAAAAGAGAAAAACGATTTTTTTATTCCATATCTAAACAGATTGTTTTCACAATTTAAATTTTTGAATTTATTATTAGTGAAAAAATAGAAAAAAAATACAAATTTAAGAAAGATTAATAGAAGCAACTTTATTGGATATTTGTGATATGAAATGACGAGCGTAATAGTTTTTCTCGCAGAAGGTTTTGAGGAGATTGAAGCTTCGACAATAATTGATGTTCTTAGAAGAAGTAAAATAAAAGTTACAATTGTTAATTTAATATCTAAAGAAGTAAAAGGTGCCCACTCAATAAAAATTATTTCAGACGTAAACATTAACGAAGTTGTTTTGGAACATTTTGACGCAGTTATTCTTCCTGGAGGATCACCAGGGTACAAAAATTTGAAAGACAACAAAAAAGTTATTGAAATCATAAAAGAAGCTTTCTCAAAAAACAAATTAATTGCAGCTATATGTGCTGCTCCTGCAGTCTTATCAGAGACTGGAATCCTTGAAGGAAAAAAATGCACAATCTATCCTGGAATGGAAAGCGAACTAAAAAAAGGCGGAGGAATTCCTCAAAAAGATTGGATAGTAGAAGATGGAAATATAATAACTAGCCAAGGTCCCGCAACAGCACTTCCCTTCGCAATTAAAATTGTTGAAAAATTGATAAACAAAGAAACAGCAGATATACTAAAAGAGGAAACATTAGCAAACTTAGTTTTAAAAAACAATTATTAAAAATACAAAATAGATCATAATAGATCCACTTGCTACTTTAAAACAATCGATTCAAAATTATCTGGTATAAAAAAATCAAGATAGTTTATCTTGGGACTATTTGTATTCTGTGGTTAATATCAAATAATTTTAGATTTAGGATAATATTATAGTCTTTAGATTTTTTGCGCACTCAACCCAATCTTGAATCAGAGACTCAGGCGGTATTCTTTTAACCATATTTTTTTCTTCATTTGTTTTTTTTAGAATCAAATAGAGGTTTTTTGGATTTCTTCTAGATAAATCAGTTACAGTATTGACCCCAGCTGACTCCAACAAAGAGGAATACTGTTTACCTATTCCTCTTAACCTAAAAAAGTCTGCACGATAAACCCATTTAAGTATAGTTTTCGGAGCGACCCCCAGCTCAACAGATAATTCGCTTCTTCTTTTTTTGGTTGAACCAGCGCGTAGTAGATCTTCTATAATTTTTATGTCAATATTCCTAAATTTACTGCCATATGCGGGTCCAATACCTTCTATTGTTTCTATATCTTGATCTAATGGAACATACGTTTTTCTTTTTATGAGCTTTGGAGGACTCTTTTTTTCTGTTGGAGAATCTGGGATTTTTGGAAGGGCGGGCTCTGGAATATAACTAGGAGTTGGCATTGGAGGGAGTGTATCTTTTGGAGTATGACTTATAACAATAAAAAATACAAGAATGAGAAGTCCCCAAAATAATCCGTTTATTAAACCAAATATCAAATTTAATCCAGAAAGGCCCATAATTGACCAGTCCATTAGTAAAATTCCAAATAAGTTGTATATTGCTTCACCTGGTGGTAAAACTGGAAAGATAATAGTTAAGATAAGTAGCAAGAAAAAGGATATAGCAAATACTAATACTTTTGACATAGAAGAATAATATGAGTTCTTCCTTTTTGTATTTTATGCCAAACTTAATCATTATTTATAATAAGCAAATATATTTTCAGAAACAAAAGTTTCCCAAATAAATGAAAAACAAATTTCGCATTGCTATGTTTTTAAAAATCTAAAATTAAAAAATTTTATTTATTTAAAAAAACAAAAAACCAAAAAAATAAGAAACTAAACGCATTTCTCTAATAGTAGAAAATAGTCGTATCTCAGATACTTTCTCAATAATAATCTGAAACAGTTTTGTTCAAATAATTTTTTTGCCTCTCGACTTGATATTCTAATTTTACTAGGAGGTCCAAAGCCTT
>CAVQPF010000015.1:0-190565 GCA_963714725.1 Candidatus Bathyarchaeota archaeon | reverse complement strand
ACCTGTCCGATGCGGAAAGCCCGCTGGCCATGGCCATTCTGCTCGGGGCGCGCGAACAACTCGACCACGACGAAAAGGATGCCTTTCTGACCACCGGCACGATTCCACCTGATGGCCATCTCGGGGCTCCACGTGAGCATTTTGGTGAGCCTGTTCTTCCTGGTGGCCCGGGTCGGTTTGATGCCCCAGGTCTGGGCCATGGTGATTGCCATGGCGGTGACCGTGCTCTACGCCCTGGTGGCCGACCCCCGGCCGCCCGTCGTGCGGGCGACCATTCTCACCTGGATGATGTGCATCGCCTGGTGGATCGGGCGGGAGGCGTTCAGCCTGAACACGTTGGCCGCGGCGGCGATGGTCGTGTTGCTGATTCAACCCCGGCGACCTGTTCAACGTGGGGGCCCAACTCTCCTTCCTGGCCGTCGGTACGCTGGCCTGGCTTGCGCCCGCTGCTGACGCGCGACCCGTGCGAGCGACCCGTTGCAGCGGTTGGCATCCGAAGCCCGGCCCTGGCCGGCGCGGCTGTTGCGGCGTGTGGGTCGCTGGTCGTTGCGGCTGGCTATGGCCAGCATCGCCGTGTGGGCCATCGCGGCCCCGTTGGTGGCGTACCATTTCCACGTCTTCTCGCCGATCGCGGTGGTGCTCACACCGCTGTTGTGGATTCCCGTCACGCTGCTGCTGTACAGCGGTTTCGGCGTGTTGCTGTTCGGTTGGCTGTTTCCGCCGGCGGCCACCCTGTGCGGCTGGCTGTGCGACGCCATGCTCGGGCTGTTGTTGCGTAGCGTGCACCTGGCCCGGGAAATCCCGGGCGGCCACTACTGGGTGGCGGGACCCCCGCTGTGGTGGATCCTGGGTTTCTACGGCTGGTTGATCTTCCTGGTGTTGTGCCCGTCCTGGCGGCCGCGGCGGCGGTGGTGCCTGCTGGTCGTCGTCCTGTGGTTGGCCCTCTATGCCAGTCTACCCTGGCTGCGAGCCTACGCGTTGCGGCGGGGCGGCGAGCGGTTGGCGTGCACGTTTGTCAGCGTGGGGCACGGCACGGCGGTCTTGCTCGAATTGCCCGGCGGGCAAAGGGGACTGTACGACGCGGGCGGGCTCGGTTCGCCCCGCGCGGCGGCCCAGTCGATTTCCGCGGCGCTCTGGTCCCGCGGGATCCACCGGCTCGATTTCGTTGTCCTCTCGCACGCCGACACCGACCACTACGACGCCCTGCCGCGGCTGATGGATCGGTTTTCCATCCGATCCGTGTGCATGTCGCCCATAATGGCCCAGGGGGGCGATCCGGCCGTAGACCATCTGCTCGACATGATCCATCTCGCGCGGGTCCCAATCGTTCCGGTCCGGGCCGGCGATCGTTTGCCGACCGGTGGTCCGGCGCGGGCCGACGTGCTGTTGCCACCGGAGTCCGGATTCGATGACGGCGACAACGCGAACAGCGTGGTGCTGTTGGTCGAGTTCGCCGATCGCCGGATTCTCCTGCCCGGCGATCTGGACGGCGCGGGGCTGGGCGCGCTGCTCAACCGTCCGCCGTTGGCCTGCGACGTGGTGATGGCTCCCCACCACGGCCGCCGCACCGGGAACGTCGCCGGGTTTCTCGACTGGTCGTCCCCCACCTGGATCGTCGTCAGCGGCGGACGGGGCGAAGACACGACCCACCTGGCCGCGCCGCTCAAGGCAGACCGCCCGCGGGTCCTCCACACCGCGCACTGCGGCGAGGTGCAGATCGTCATCCAGCGAGGCGACATTGAAATTCGCACGTGGCGACAGGAGTGAGCACAAATCCCATTCGTAATCGGTCCCCTGTAATCGCATGCTTGGTCGACTGTCGTGCAAGTGCGATTGCGAGGGTGATCGCGGAGTTGGCATCTGCTTCACGCCAAACAACCCAAACATCGGTACCGTCGACGGACGGACGGAGGGCACTGGTCGGCGACGAGACCTGAAGCTCCGGGAGCTACCCGGACCTCGTCATGGTACTGTTATTATGCCAGCCGGTGTGCATCGCCGTCGTTACACTTAGCGGATGACGCCTGCAAATGAAACCAATCGACGATACTGGGGTTTCCACCGATGACTGGATTGTTGACACTCTTTGGCGGGTTCTTTGCTGGTGCGATCGCAAGCCTCGCCGCCTCCTACGCGAAACCCTGCTTTGACGCGTCCTTTTCCGGGTTGTCCAAACGGTACAGTGAAAGTTCAGAGAAGTGCAGGCAGTTTGACGAAGCTGTACAAAGAGCACGGAATGACCCGCGAAGGATTACAATATGTGCGGGTTTGGCGGTGTCGAACGTCGTTCTGGCTGCGATGCTCATGATTATTTCGTGTAATGCGGTCGCGTACCTCAGTCTATTCTCTCGGATTCACGAGACGACTCGCGATCAGCCGGTCGAATTGACGCTCTTCATAATCGGCTGCGTGCGTGCGGCAGCCTCGCAGGCGGAATCGCCAACTTTTCGTGGGCGATGCGTGGTTTTCGAATTGTCCTTGAAGCGGCTTCCTTGCAGACACCGGACTCGAGCGCGGAAAACGGTAACAGCGAAATGAATGTCTCGGGCCCCCGAGAAGACGCTCCGGCCTCGTGAGGCTCCAGATTCACGCCGCCTTGCGTAGATCTTCTGCCGTGAATGTCACTGTGCGGACTCCTTCAGCACTCCCACGTTTTCTCGCCAATTGCGGTGGTGTTCACGCCAATGTTGTGGATTCCCGTCACGCCGCCAGTGCGCCGCAGCATGCTCGGAAAGGTAATCTCGCCACTCACGATGCCTCTCTACTTTGTCGGTCCGTCGCCTTTAAGGTCGTTCAGCAACCGCTCGAACCCCTCCTCGAATCTTCCAGTTTGAGAAGTCGGGAATGAAGTATTTGCGAATCTCGCGGGCCATGTCCTTGCCTGTATCGGCATCAAAACCGTTCCAGTCGCGGAAACTTCTCAAACGGCATGCTTGACCGTCTCTAGTCCCTTCACGACGGTCCGGTCTAAATCGCCGAAAACGGTCCATCCGATAATGGCTCCTCGACAGTCGGCTTTGCTGAGGTCCGCAATTCCGAGGTTTGTCCTTCCGAGTTTCGCTTCGCTAAGGCTCGCCTCGCAAACGTCCGCCTTACGGAGGCCCGCCCCAAAGTGGTTCGCCCCGCCGAGATCCGCCCCGCTGAGGTACGGCCGGGAGGAGGTTCGCCCGGTGGAGGTCCAACCGCAAATCGGGATTTTTCTCGTGCCAGTCCCGTATCGCGTCCATGCCCGGCATGACGATTTCGGCGCTTTGTGGATTGGACATGTTGGTGTCGTCCCCGGTTTGCGATTTGCATTGAACCGATTAAGGGTCTGCACGAGGTCGGGAACGCTGCCTTTCCGCGCCGTATTCCTTGGCTCGCCCGCAATCAGGCAAAAAACGCGGAAAGGGAGGTGGCGAAAGCCGTACTTGCAATATTCCTGTCACGATGATAGAAACCCGTATGACCTGAGTGCCCTGACGGGCTGGACCGCACGCCTAGCCATGTAATCGAGGGATGAAGATGCCTATTGATAATGGTCCGCAATACGAGATCACTTTGCCGGGAGGCGCTTTCGCTCGGGGGTTGGACTCTCTGGCCCGGCACCTCAAAACGTTTGGTCCGTCGGGGGAAATGGCAATCGATAGAACTGCAAAGGAGGGTGACTCGACGCACCTGGGTCCTCTAGAGATAATTACCGTAGTTGTCGCAAGTGCGAAACTGCTTCTTGAGCTTACTAAGTTGATTGTTGATTGGCAAAAAGAATGTCGGCGAAGACAAGAGCCAGTGCTTGTTGCCAGGATTGAGGCCGACGACTTTTGGATCGATGTTCGCCTGAAGGACGTCTGATTTTGGAACGGGATACGGACGCGGGGCATGTGAGCTGTCAACGGGCGGAGTGCGCGATGCTAGAAAGCAATACCGAACAGAATCGCGTTTTGTTGTTTGGGACCTCTGAGTGTCCCAAGGATAGCGAACGCCTTGGCAGAGTGCCGGCAGTTCGCAATAATCTGCGAGAACTGAAAGAGTGTTTTCAATCGATTTCACGTGTGAAGCTGTTTGCTGACCGTAACCTGCAGACGAGTATGTTAGAGCAAGTCAAGGCTTTCTGCGCGGAGGCCAGGGGCGTTTTGTTAGTTTACTACGGCGGGCACGGCCTGCTGAATAGGCATCAGAATACGATCGAGACACGTTGTATTTATCGTTTCGCAATACCACTTATGCAGACTACCGTGTCAATGCTCTGCCGTTTGTCCGGTTAGCCGGCATGATGGCCGAATCACCAGCATCGAAAAAGGTTGTGATTCTCGATTGCTGTCATGCGGATGCCGGTTTGGTTGACGTCGCCTTGCTGCAACAGCATATAGCGACGGAGGGAGTTGCGGCCATTGCGGCAGCAGTTCGTGGGCCCGCCATCTCGCCTGCCGGTGAGGAGTTGGCCTGCTTCACTAAGCATTTAGTAGAAATCCTTCGAGGGGGCTCAGTCGCTAATGCCAGCGGTGAAGTAACGGTCCTTGACGTTTTTGACGAGTTATCACGTCGGTTTCCCTCGGAAGAAATGAGGTTGGCCTGCGCCCCCGCGGTCGCGTTTCAGCAGAGCGGAAATGGACATCGGACCATTTTGGCCTGTGAGTCGGAGCCCCCCTGTTTGGATCTTGTGGCAAAAGCCATCAATGTTCGTCCCGAACACATACCGGCGCGTCTGAAAAAGCAAGTACCGGTGCTAGGACTGTTCCGCGCAAAGGAGTTGGCATGTGAGTTGATGAGCGTGCTCAAGCGCGGCGCAGCACGAGATTTGGAGTTGGCGAGATGAGGTCAGGGATGCCGAGCAAACTGCCCTAACCTACAAATTTGTTGTGAGAGGACTCGTCTATTCGCGAAGTTGTGTGCAGTGGCTACGCGAAAGATCGGTCGAATATGAGGCATGGGGTCGCTATTGTCGGTTGGTTACAAAGGTCCTCGCGTCGCTTGATGATTTTATCTGTCGCATCCAACTGCTGGCGGAAGGTAAGGGTGGGGACAGGCAGAAATCATTGCCGTTTGACGTGGAGCCGCAATTCCCGCAGATCAACATGGTAACTCGCGGATTTCGTGAAGGAAGCTGACAAGATCTCTAGCCGTATCGTAGAATTGCTGGCTGAAGCAAAGAAATTCGAGGAGCACTGCTGCCGCATGGTACGATAGATAAAGTGGGCATTCTGGGGGAGGTGGGTGATTTTAGGCGTGTAGTTGACGTCTTTACTGCGGAAGCATAGCATCATATGCTTTGTGTGGTATCCATTCCTCCAAATGGGGGGTAGGACGAAAGTGCCAACGTCATCTAAGCGGGACACAACAGAGCACGCGTCCAGGCCCGATGGCGAGGCTGCCGGAAAACTAGCGATACTCGCATCAATCCGACAGGAATGGCGACTGGACCAATCGCGCGGCTCCGTAGGGGAGGTACCTACGGCTGAGCACGCTCTTGAGATGTTTCCCGATGTCTGGTCGGACGTCGTTACAGCTTGGTACTGTGACCAGTTGAACATCCGAGGCAAGGAAGCCGAACGCGAGAGCGACCACAATTGTCATGGTGCTCAGAATATCCTGCGAGCCGTTAAATCCCTCTGTTTTTCCCTGAACGCACAGATGGCCCAACTTGATGGACTGTGCAGGGAATTGAACGTGACAGAGGAGGATACGACCGGCGTGTTTGTGCGTTTTTACACTGCCGCGCGGAAACTCGATGTTGTTGCGAGGCATCTTGCGATGATGCGGTGGCGTGTCCGCAGAATACTTGCAGGGCTAAGCGATCCGGAAGAGTTTGAGCTGCCGGCTCGAGGCAGCAATGATTCCATATAGAATCATGTACCTAAGACAACATAAATAATATTCAATTTGATTCAATTTTCTTATTACAAAACGCAAACTTACCATAATTTTATATGAAGAAAAAAACAAAAATAAGAATAATAAAATATAGGAGAAAAAAAGTTGAATAAATCAAAAATTACGATAATTAGTACAATAGTAATTAGCACAATTCTGATAGGAATAATGATACTTTCACCAATCGTAAACGCACATGATCCCCCATGGACTCTTGACACCTGGGCATACATCAATGTTACACCTGAACCTACAGGTGTAAATCAACCTGTTTTCGTTTCAATGTGGATTGATAAAGTACCTCCAGGAGCAACAGGACCTTGGGGACCTCGCTGGCACAATTTTATGGTAGAAATCACAAAACCCGATGGAACTAAAAGAACTATTGGACCCTTTGATTCTGATTCAGTAGGAGGCGCATGGACTCAATACACACCCAGATCAAGTAGGCACTTACCAATTCGATTTTAATTTCCCAGGACACACCGTTGAAAACGAAAATCCATCCCCTATGGTGCAGGTTATCTCACAGGAGCAGCATTCATTAATGATACTTATAGAGGAAGTTCAGCCAGCACAACCCTAACCGTACAAGAGGACCCAATAACAAGAGAATATGGAGCAGCCCCACTTCCAACAGGATACTGGGAAAGACCCATAAATTCAATGAACAGGGAATGGTCTCCAATAGGAGGTAACTGGCTTGGACTAGAGCAACATCTTTTGGCTTACACTGGAATGTATTCTAATGCAGGCAACTTTAAGCCCATACAGCACTGGCACCTAACTCTGCACATGTAGTTTGGACAAGACCAATAGCTTTTGGAGGACAAATAGGCGGAGAATTCGGTGAAGAAGACTTAGAATTATATGCAACAGGAACAGCCTATGAAGCAAAATTCGGCGCAGTAATAATTAACGGATTCTCTATTATACTGAATATCCAGGAGCTGCAGGTAACCCGGGAGAATTAAAAGCTGTAGACATGCGAACTGGAGAAGAAATATGGAGCATACAAATGAGAAGTGATATATCACACATTAAGATGTGGTATGGTATACAATTTCATTACAGGAGACCAATACGGAGGTATTGCATATCATATTTACATCAAAATACCGATCACTTAGGATTCTTCCAACATCAGCTGAACCACCAGTATGGTCTATGTATGAAGCGATGACCGGAGAGTGGATATTAGATATTGCCAACCAATCAGCCGGTATCCTAGATCTAGGACCACACGGAGAGTTATTGAGTTACTCGACTAGTGGCAACATGTTAAGCCTTTGGAACGCAAGCAGATGTATCCAAGAGGGTTCTTGGGATCAAGTGTTAAGAGTTTATACTCCTTTGGAGATTTGGCGACCTCCTCAAGAATGCTACAATTGACTGGAACGGAGGAATCGAATGGGAGCGTACCCCTAGCTGCTCCAGGAGCTGTAAACTGTGTATCTGATGGATGTATAGTAACAACATACGACCTAGGAGGTCGCATTTGGGGTACCCGGTGGATCTCAGACAGGTTGGCGAGTTGATACAGGTTACGACGCAAATACAGGAGCTGTAGATATGGGGTCCGATAAACCGAACTTTAACACCTTGGACCGCTTTAGTTCTTGCTGGAATTGCAGGAGAAGGAGTCTATCTTGAATACAATCGAAACGAACTAACAGTAATAGCATATTCTCTAGCTACAGGACAAAAACTTTGGACCAACTGTACCAGAAGATAATCCTTGGGGATACTACGATTATTCACACGGTATTGTTATTGGCTATGGTAAAGCTTACTCATTTGGATTGGGCGGATGCGGTATACTGCTATGATATTGACACAGGAGACAAGAAAGTGGATATGGAATGCTCGGAATGCTGGACTTGATACTCCATATGGGATATGGCCACTTGGTACTTGGGGAATCATCATATACTTGCAGATGGAAAACTCTATGTTCGTTCAGGTCACGACTATACTCCACCAGTGTGGAAAGGCGCACAACTTTATTGCATAGATGCAGAAACTGGAGATGAAATCTGGAGTTCATTATCTTTTGATATTGTCGGTTCACCAGCTTTGCATGATGGATATATGATTTGGATGAATGGCTATGATAACCAGATATACTGCTATAACAAGGGACCAAGCGCAACCACTGTATTGCTGCTCCAAGCATAGCAATACCAGAAGCAACGTCAGTTATATTAGCGGCATGGTGACTGATGAGTCTCCAGGAACAAAAGACACCCCATTAACAGCACGTTTCCCAAACGGTGTCCCCGCTGTTTCTGATAAAGCCAAAGCGCGTGGATGGAATATTTATATCAACAACAACTAATGCCAACCGACGCAGTCGGTGTCGATGTGACAATAGATGTCATCGACGCAAATGGTAATTTCCGAAATATTGGCACAGCTACAAGTGATACTAGCGGATTCTATAGATGGAATGGATGCCTGATATTCCCGGTAAATACACTGTGATCGCTACCTTTGCCGGTTCAGAAGCATATTATGCATCTTACGCTGAAGCAGCATTTGTTGTTGACCAAGCACCAGAACCAACAGCAGCACCAGAAGCAACACCCGCACCAATGACAGACACATACGTATTAGGAATGGGAATAGGCGCAATTATTGCAATCATAGCAATAGGCTTACTAATCCTAATGAAACTAGGCAAAAAGTAAACTCAATAAACAAAAAAATAATCTTCCCCCTTCTTTTTTTAGGATAAATAAATAAAGTATCTTAAAAATTGAGCTCAGACTTAACTAAAGAAAATTATTCTGAATAACAGTATAATAACTCAAATACAAGCTTGAGATAACACCCACAAAACCTCGCATTTTTTTCTTTCTTGGGTTTCTAAATTTGATTTAATTTTGTGTTTTGAGTTAAATTCATATAAGAAAATCAGCTATTCAGAATAGGCGAATATTAATTGTTTTCAATTTCTCGAGAAACAAAATTTTGGATTTTCCTTTCTTTGTTATCCTTGTTACTTTGGACACTCTACTGGACTATTCCCTCAAGTTTGGAACGAATAGCTAATTTGATATCCGGAAAACCAATTCCCGGTGAGAGTTTTGGCGGCAGCATGTATGTTTGGATGGAAGTATCAGGAGCAATAGGAACAACATTCAGATCCATAGGAATATTGATGGGTATTATTACTCTCTATTCACTAAGTTTTAGAAACAAGGATATTATAGATGTCCAAAAGTTGGCGGCTGGAGGCTTATTTATTGAGGCTTTTTACTATTTCATGGTGGGTTTTCCTTCTGGCGTATTTATGACAACAGAGGGATATGGCGGCGCATTTGTGACTTTGGGGATTTCATATTTTCTTCAATTTTTGTTTACTGTACCTTTCCTATTGATCTTGGCAGTGAAGGTTTATAGACACAAGCTAAACAAAAAAGGATTAGTTAAGTGGGCTGGATTTACTTTTGTTGGCTATATTGGTGCATTGTGGGTTAATTCTGTGTTTAGATGGTTTGACATGATCTCAGCTGACGGTTTAAGCGTTTTCTTTTCTGGGAGTAGGGCAGTTGGATCATTAAACGCATTTATTGTTATGTCACTTGCCATAATTTTTAGCATCATAGGAGTTTATTATCTTTTAAAGAGAGAAAAAAATCCAAGATTTTGGATTGGATTATCACTAGTAATGGTCGGATTGCACTATCTCATCTATTTAATATACACTTACTACTATGGAGGCATGATAAATTCTGTAATGCTACAAGAAGTTTGGGCAATACCATTACTAGGTTTAGGAGTAGCATTATTAAGAAAAAATAGTCTCTAACCTCTCCCATTTTTCTTTTTAGGGCAACAAGATGGTAGAATTAATTCCAAATATCTAATCTTTTTTCCTGTTCAAAACTGAAATTAGAAGAATTGCTAAAACAAGAATAATCACCAATCCACCAAAAAGAGATAATACAAGTCTTAATATTGGATCAGAATGATAGACCACATCAGTTGGAAGACCAAATAAATAAGCCACCAGAAAAGATCCGGCAAACACTCCACCTACTCCTTCAACAACAAATAAAAATTTGGATATTTGATTATCATTCAAACCTAACAATCCACCCTTTTCAACATCATATTGGCATTATAGAATAAACAAATAATAAAACTATCTGTATCCCCCAAATTCAGAATAAAATCTTTCATTCACCAAACCAAAAAGAATTCCAAAAGAATAATATAGCAAATCAAATGAGAATTACATTTGAGAGAAAAAATCATGGGAGAAGACAAAGTAAACTCATCCACAAAAACAGGTTTGTTCATAGTAGCTCTAACATGGTTCTTGTTTACTTTTTATGAATTCATTAAAGGAGCTTTTAACATATTTAAAGGTACATTTTGGATTGAACTAACTGACACTGCAGGTGTTATTGGTCTTGGATTTAGAACAGTAGCAGGCTTTATAGCAGTAATAACAATTTTGTTCTTCATCTTTAGAAAAGATCTTTCAAAACCAGAACTCATGATGTCACTTAGGTGGATTGTTCTTGGTGAAGCAGTATGTTTTCTATCTATTTTTCCAGTTGTAATCTGGGGTTTAGACATTCTAGCCAATTTTGGATTAGGAGAGTTTGGTTTGACGTTTTTTATTGGGAGTACTATTCCCGTTTTATTTGAGTCAGTGGCAATTCCTTTTGTTTTAATTAAACTGTTTTTGTCTTTAAATCCAAACAAACCAATTTCCAATGTTGTTAAATGGAGTTTGATTTCAGGTACGGTGTACCTTTTTATGTTTTGGCTAAATAATGCTAGTGCTTGGATAGTGGCAATAATGGCTCAAGGAATTGATTATGTTACACTCTATCCTGCTAACATTTTTAGTTTTATTTTAACCACAGTTGGTTTGCTTGCCCTTGGCCTCTACTCAGTTTACTTCACTAAGAAATCAATATCTGAAAAACAATTAGAAAAATTAGACTTGAAGAGAGTTGGATTGATAATTTCAGCTTTGGGTTTGTATTTCTTGGTTATTTATTTGATGTGGCTGGTACTTGGAAGTGTTGGTGGCTGGAGTGATTGGTATGCTTGGTTCCTTGGTCATAATGTGGAATTATGGGTAATGACAATTCCACTAGTTGGAGTACCTTTACTCTTCAAAAAGAAATTAACTAAGTAGCTTCTCGGATCTTCGATCGCTCTACCCACGAAACCTAGGGAGAAAAAATAATAAAATTAAGGTTCTTTTCTTCTCTTTCTAAGAATTAAAAATACTACCACAATTATAAGGAAAACGAAAATTAACAAGAAATAAATTGGATCAAAACCAAAAATTCCTGGTGTCCACAAGTTCGTTTTCTCCAATTTTACATCTAAAGAATATTCAGATTCAAAACGTTGATACTCAACCAAAACACCAAAAGATACATCATAAACATAAACACTAGAACCATCATCCATAGAAAAATTCACAACCACAACATCACGCATAACTCCAGCATATTCCCTACTCTCAAAAGAGTCAACAATCAAATCACTCCGGTTTTCATCCCCAGAAAAAAATGAAGACCACCCCTCACTAATAGGAGTAGGAATAATAAATCCATCAAAGTCTCTAAAACTATGTTTAAAAATATCAACTGTGTAATTTTCAGTTTCAATTGTTCCATTTGAATAATTTGTTGTACCAAGTATAGTTAAAACACTATTATCAACTTTAATAATCTCATAGCCAAAAAAACTAGCTCCTAATTCTGGAAGTCCAACATAAGAAACACCATACTCCATCCAATCACCAACTTTAACTCCAACGTTCAAATCAACTGAGGCAAAACAAGCAGAACAAGTAAGGATAGCACACAGAATAATGGAACTAAAACAAACAAAATAAAATCTTGGATGTTCCATAAGTTAAGAAAAATAATTTCTAGAATTAGAAAGTTTCGATACAAAGTTGGTCTAGTAGTGTTTTATGTGTTATTTTGGATGGAATTTATTTTTACTTTAGCTTCTCTATTGCTTTTGATGTCTTAGCTATCTCATTTTACTAAGTAAAATGGGTGCTGTCTTAATTATTTTTGTTAATAATTTAATAATAATTTTTGGACCTTCTGATTAATAGTCTTAGTGATAGCCAGTTGAATGCAAAAGCATCTCCAAAACAAAGGTTCTTAGTCAAGGTTCTTCCGCAAAGAAAGTTTAATGGACCGGTGGGGATTTGAACCCCAGCCACAGTGGAGATGTCACCCGCAACCTCCCCATTTTTATTATTCTAAACTTTTCTATTGAATTTGATTAAATTAAACAAAACTTAAATCACTCTAAGTTAAAGTTAATTCAATCTGGGTTTCTGATTTGAGAAAGACATTAATCATAACAGCATCTGTAATAGTAGCCATCACCATTATCGTTATTGCCGCAATTTTTCTGCGTGTTTGGAGAATACCATTTTCCCAAATTGAGGTGTTCGGAATAAGCCATTCCACTGTTCATTGGATCGGTTGGACAGGCACATTATACATCGCATTTGCAACACCACTCTACCCTATAGTGAAACGAAAATACCCCCTTCACATAAAGAAAATGCTAAATGTTCATGTTACAGGAAATTTACTTGCCGTATTATTAGTCTCAATTCATTTTGCACACCAGGTAACAAGACCAGCAAGCGCCTATCCAGATTTAGGAACAGGAATCGTACTCTACACATCAATGATTTTACTCGTAGCAAGTGGTTTGGTTTTGGTTTCAGGTATCAGTCAAAAATATTTCAAACAAATTCGTTTCCTTCATACAGCATATGCCACCACATTCTATACTGTAATAATTATACACATAATGCAAGATGTGCTCTTTCCAGGTTTGTTTACTTGAAGGACATCTCAGTTTGGAAAATATTTGATTCTCCCAAGAGTTCTGTTTTCCATCTTTTTTGGGTATAAAAAGTCCATTAATAAGGCTTTTTTATAAAATAGTTCTCTATTTCAAACTTATTTCAAAAAATAAGCTCATAGTGGACCGGTGGGGATTTGAACCCTGTACCAAGTGGAGATATCACCCACACAATTTTCCCTTTTTTTAGTTAATTTTTAATTCAACAAAAACAACTAATTAAAACATAATTCTAAGTATGCGTTTTTATGAAAGAACCGGAACAGGGTTCTAGAACAATCTTCTACTTAATCTTTATAAGACCGTTATATTAGTTTGTACATTATTCTAACAAATTAATAAAAAAAATATAGATGATATTATGCAAAAAAGAAAAAATGTAACAATTATCTTTGGACTATTATTAGTGATAACAATTGCGTCAATTATGATTACAGCAGCTTTCGCGATAAAACCAATACCCCCTCTAGGACCTACTTTAAATCCGAAAACTATCCCCAAATACACGGAGCAACTAGTTATTCCACCCGCCTACACGCCGACAATAGTCGACGGAGTTGACACTTACTCAATTAGAATGGTAAGCGGGATAAATCAACAAATACTGCCAGCAGGGTTTCCCACAACTCCAACATGGGCTTATGAAGGCCAAGTAGGTACTAACCCAACTTTTGCCTTCTCGCCAGCCGCAACAATTGAAGCAAAAGTAGGCACTCCAGTGCAAGTAACTTGGATAAATGACATTGCAGGCAATTACATGTTCCCCATTGATCCAACTCTTCACTGGGCAAATCCTAGCGATATTCCAATGCAAGGAATGCTTAATGCGCCAGTCGCACCTTTTCCGGCATACCCCCTAGGGTTTGACGGAACAGTATCTGCGACAAATCCAAACGGATACAACGCTCAAAACCCTGTTCCACTTGTTCCTCATTTGCATGGCGGAGAAACACTATCAGACTATGATGGCGGTCCCGAACAATGGTTCACTCAGACAGGTATACAAGGCCCAGACTATCGTTCAGCATCCGGCGCTCCAACAAATGGTGCGGTATACGAATATCTAAATACACAGCAACCTGCAACTTTATGGTACCACGACCACGCTTTAGGATTAACCAGAATCAACGTAATGTCTGGACTCGCAGGCTTCTACCTGCTCAGAGATCCAGCCGACCCTGTTGAAGCTGTACTCCCAAAAGACCAGTACGAAGTTCCTCTGGCAATTCAGGATAGATCATTTAACATTGAAGGTTCATTCTGGTTCGACCAAGTTGGCGTAAACCCGACTATTCACCCCTATTGGGTACCAGAATTCTTCGGAAATACAATAATGGTGAACGGAAAAGTCTGGCCAAACCTCAATGTTGATCAAGGATGGTACCGATTCCGCCTTCTCGATGGATCTAATGCACGATTCTACACGATAGCACTCAAAGACCAGACAACAGGAGCCAAATTACCATTTATTCAAATTGGAAGTGACGGAGGATACCTCAAAGCGCCAGTAACAATGAAATCACTTACTATTGCACCAGGTGAACGCGCAGATATACTTGTGGATTTCTCTGCAATTGCTCCCGGAACTAGAATAATTGTTGAAAACAAGGCAAAAGCGCCATTCCCAAACGGCGTTCAACCAGATCCTAAAACAACTGGTCAAATAATGCAGTTCACCGTGACAGCTAACCTCGGTTTTAACAAAGGCTTGCCAATTGATTTGCCAGTACCGTTGAATCCAACTCTTTTAGGTGCAGGTTTTCCAACGCTACTTGCGCCGCCAGCACTTGCCCCCGCTGTCAATCCCCGAACCTTGCCACTTGTAGAAGTTATGGGTGCGCTGGGTCCGCTTGAAGCACTGTTGAATGGACAAAAATGGGACGCGCCAACAACAGAGTTGCCAAGAGTTGGTGATACTGAAGACTGGGTAATACCAAACCTGACAGGAGATACACATCCAATCCATTTACATTTGGTTCAATATCAGCTTGTTAGTCGCCAAAAATTCGATGCCGTCAAATACAATGCAGCCTGGCTAGCTGCAAACGCTGGAGGTAGTACCAGTGGAACGCCGCCATGGGATAATGACCATACCCCTGTATCCATCGATGTGACCCCATATCTGAAGGGAAGAGCAAATCCAGCTGCACCAAATGAGCAAGGTTGGAAAGACACAATACAAATGAACCCAGGGGAAGTAACTGTGATCAGAGTTCGTTTCGCGCCTCAAGATGCAACAACGGTAACTGCTGGAACTAATCTTTTCATATTTGATCCTTGGACTGGCCCTGGCTATGTTTGGCACTGTCATATTATCGATCACGAAGACAACGAAATGATGCGGCGTTTAGAATTACAGCCATAACCAACCTCACGACTTCATTTTCCCCCTCTTTTTTTATAGTTTAGTTTACTTTTAGGATAAGCAACAGTAGGAATATCTGCAATAACACGTGTTTAGTTGTAAGGGCTTTATTTATGAGTAAAAAAGTCAAGGTTACGCTAACTATAGATGGTGAAGTCGTTAAGAACGCAAAGCAAATAGGTTTGAATCTTAGTCAATTCTGTGAAAACGCTTTAAAAAACGCGATAAAAGCGCTTAAACCGCCAATTTCTTGTATTAAACCCAAAATAAGACTTCTTAGTCAAGGTTCTTCCGCGAAGAAAGTTGAATGGACCGGTGGGGATTTGAACCCCAGACCTCCTGAGTGCAAGTCAGGCGTTCATACCAGCTGAACTACCGGCCCGAAAGAAAGGATGATTAGATTGCTGTAAAGGATTTGGATTATTTAGGTTTTTTCCGTTTAGGATAACTTTAAAAAAAATAATAAAAAAAATATTGAATGAATAAAATTCATTCTTAAATTATATGCTTAATAACGCCTTCTAGGTGGTCGTTTTTTTGCAAAGCATTCTCGGCAATAAACTGGTCTTTCTGGATCAGGTTTAAATGGAACTTGACATTCCTGATTACATTCAGAACATGTTGCCTTGTGTAGCTCTCGATCAGACATTAACTATTTCATCTCCTTATTCATTATTACACGCGTAAAACTGGTTTTTACGCGATGCACCTATGGATTCACAGAAGGATATAAGATTTGCCTTCAGAAGCATCGATTCTGTCTAATCTTGTTTGTGCGATAAATCTTTTGATAAATTGGATACTTAAACAAAATAGAATTAAAATATCTAAAAAAAATAATTAACTAAGCGAATCCGCTAATTCAACTACTTTATTGCTGATTAAATAATTTTTAATTACTCAGCTTTGAACTACTAATCTTGGATTAAATTCAAGGAGATTCTTATCTGCAATTAGTTCTGAAGTAAAAATAACCAAGCGATTAAATTCTGTTTCGTTAAGAACGTTATATGCATTTGAGAGAATGTTTAGACTAAACTCTTTAAACACTAAATCAGCACAACTTTTTTTCGCATCTTCTATTAATTCTTTGCAGGCATTTAGGATTTGTATAGTCAAATCATTTCACCATGAATAACAAGCCTCTATCTGGAAAGTTAAAACATTTATGAATTCAAAATATAAATTGAAAATCATACATTAAATCAAAAATAACAAACGATTATAAAAAAAAGGAAAAATTATTGAAAAACTTAGTCGATCCTAGTTTGAGAATAACGTGAAAGATAACCTTTAGTTACCCGTGGAGGTTTTGGCTTCCAAGCCTCCAATCTTTTGGCAATCTCTTGAGCAGTTAGTTCCAAATTCAGCAACCGATTACGGATATCAATAGTTATTATATCACCATCCTCAACTACTGCGATTGGTCCACCTTCAGCAGCTTCAGGTTCAACATGTCCGATACAAGGTCCTCTTGTAGCACCAGAAAAACGACCATCGGTAATTAAAGCTACACTTTCGCTTAGTCCCATTCCACTAATAGTTGCAGTGGGAACAAGCATTTCTGGCATACCAGGACCTCCTTTTGGGCCCTCATATCTAATTACGATAACATCTCCAGGTTGGATCTTCCGATTTTTCATAGCCAATACAGAATCTTTCTCTGAATCAAAGACTCTTGCTGGACCGGTATGTTTTAGCATATTTTCTGACACAGCAACGGTTTTCACGACTGCCCCTCGTGGAGCTAGGTTCCCTGTTAATATTGCGATTCCTCCAGCTTTGTGCACTGGATTATCTAGTGACCTTATTATATTAGAGTTAGAGATTCTAGCTTTTTTTAAGTTCTCTCGAATTGAAAAACCAGAAACTGTAGCTACATCTAAAGACAAAAGTGGAGAAAGCTCATTCATTAGGGCAGGTAATCCTCCTGCATTATCTAAATCTTCAATATCATAAGGTCCGCTGGGAACCATACTACACAAGTGAGGAACAAGTCTACTTATCTTATCAAAAATACTTAAAGGTAAAGATAATCCTGCCTCATTGGCTATTGAAGAAAGATGTAGAACTGAATTAGTTGATCCCCCTAAAGCCATGTCAACAGCAATAGCGTTTTCAAAACTCTTCATGATCAATATTTGAGATGGTTTAAGATTTTTATAAACAAGTTCTACAATTTTGATCCCAGTATTTTTTGCAATTCTCATTTTTTTGGCACTGCGAGCCAGAGCCGTAGAACAATAAGGTAAAGACATTCCAACAGCTTCAGTTAAACAAGCCATGGTGTTAGCAGTGAACATACCATTACAAGATCCACAACCTGGGCAAGCCGCATCTTCTAAATCACTTAATTCTTGTGAAGTCATTTTTTCAGCAAAAACTTTCCCCATACCCTCAAAGACGTTAGAAACTCCAACTTTCTCGCCTTTAAAGATACCTGATTTCATCGCACCACCAGTAACCATAATGGCTGGTATATCTAATCTTGCAGCGGCCATCAACATGCCTGGAGTAATTTTATCGCAATTAGATATCATAACTAAACCGTCTAGTCTGTGAGCTTGCACCATAACTTCCACTGAGTCAGCTATCAATTCACGAGAAGGCAATGAATAACGCATTCCTTCGTGACCCATAGCTATTCCATCACAAACACCAATTGTGTTAAACTCAAAGGGTGTTGCTCCAGCAGCCACTATGCCTGCTTTTACTGATTCTGCTATATCTTTTAAATGTAAATGACCAGGAACAATAGAATTATAGCTATTAGCTATACCAATGAAAGGTTTAGCTATGTCTTGATCAGATAATCCTAAGGCTTTTAATAGAGCTCTATGAGGCGCTCTTTCTACACCTGTTTTTATTTCATTACTTCTCATCGTTTAAAGCTCCCGACACTGTATGAAACCAAAAATTTTATATTTAAGCATGCCGCTCTGAAAGAAATCTCTGTGAGTGAAGTAAAATGGGGAATCGCTTTATCTAATCGCTTTCCTGATAAAATAAGAGTTTTTGATACAACGCTTAGGGATGGTGAACAAACCCCTGGTGTGTCCTTAACACCAGAAAATAAATTAAGAATTGCTCAAAAACTAGATGAGCTTGGTGTTGACGTTATTGAAGCTGGTTTTGCTGCTGTTTCTCAAGGCGAAATGGAAGCAGTTAGACTTATTGCTCAGCAAAATCTAAAAGCTGAAATTTGTAGTGCAGCAAGAGGCACTAAAGGAGATATTGACGCAGTTACAAAAAGTAATGCAGATAGCATTCATCTGATTATACCTACTTCAGATTTACATTTAAAATATAAGATAAAAAAAACACGAGAAGAAATTCTTAAAATTACTGAAGAACGGGTAGAACAGGCTAAAAAACAGGGGCTGATTGTGGAGTTATCAGCAGAAGACGCAACAAGAACAGATGTTAATTTTCTAAAAGAAGTATTTACTAAAGGTATTGCTGCAGGAGCTGATAGAGTAGTAGCATGCGATACAGTTGGCGTATTAACTCCAGAAAAAGCGTTTGATTTATTTTCCGACTTAAGAGAGTCACTTAAAGTTCCAGTAGTAAGTGTACATTGCCATAACGATTTTGGAATGGCAGTGGCTAATTCAATTTCTGCTCTAAGGGCTGGAGCAAATCAATTTCACGCAACAATAAACGGTCTTGGTGAAAGAGCTGGAAACGCCTCGTTAGAAGAGATTGTTATCGCTCTAAAATCATTATATAAAAAAGATATAGAAATAAAAACCGACCTATTATACAGTACCTCACAACTAGTTTCTAGATTAACAGGATTATATGTTCAACCAAACAAAGCCATTGTAGGCGAAAACGCTTTTACACATGAATCAGGTATCCACACTCAAGGATTATTGGCTAATCCATTAACGTATGAGCCTATAGCACCCGAGCTTGTCGGTGGTACTAGACGTATATCACCGGGAAAACATTCAGGATCGGCTGGATTAAGAGATTCTTTAGGAAAAATGGGTTTAGAACCGACAAAAGAACAACTAAAAGAAATAGGTCTTAGAATAAAGAATGTAGGTGATAAAGGGAAAATAGTAATGGACGCAGATTTATTGGCCATTACAGAAACTGTCATGGGTTTAAACAAAATAAAACCAATACAACTTAAAGAAATCACTGTTGTGAGTGGAGATAAAGTAACTCCTACTGCTTCTGTAAGATTAAGGTTAAATAAAAAAGAGGTTTGTGGGGCAGCTTTTGGAGTGGGACCAGTTGACGCTGCAATAAATGCTGTAAAAGCAGCAATAATTGAAACAGAACCTATTCATCTAGAAAAATACCATGTTAAAGCAATAACAGGTGGAACTGATGCGATGGTAGAAGTTGTGGTCAGTATGCGCAAAGGTAATCGAAAAGCAACAGCAATGGGTGTTCGAGGAGATATTGTTATGGCCAGCATTGAAGCAGTAATTAGCGGAATTAATGTTCTTACAACTTTTTACAATTCGGAATAAAAAGTTCAAAAACCACAAACTTTTTAAAGCGACGAGGTAAAATGAATACGAAAAGTGAGAATTTTACGGAGATAATATAGTGAGGGATCGTGTTCTCAAAATCGGTTGTTTTCTTCGAATCAATTAACAATAAACTTATTTTACTCTTAGGATTCACTATTATGTCCAAAAAATATTTTCACAATAACATTTTGGAAACAAGAGGAAAATAAAAAATGACGGAAATGTCGGGTGCAAAAGCACTAATAAAAGCCCTTGAAAAACAAAAAGTAGAGGTAATATTTGGAATACTCGGAGGAGCAGTACTTCCAATATATGATCATTTTTGCAATTCAGAAATAAGGCATATTCTTTGTAGACATGAACAAGGTGCAGCTCATGCAGCTGAAGGATACGCTAGAGCTAGTGGAAAACCTGGTGTATGTTTAGCCACCTCAGGACCTGGAGCAACAAATTTGGTAACAGGAATTGCAAACGCGTACATGGATTCAGCTCCCATAATCGCGTTAACAGGTCAAGTTCCAACAACAAGTGCAAATACAACTTATATGATTGGCAGAGATTCTTTTCAAGAAGCAGACATAGTTGGTATTACAACTCCTATCACAAAATACAATTATCAAATAAAATCAGCTGTTGAAATTCCAGAAACTGTAAAAAACGCGTTTTATATTGCTACAACTGGCAGACCTGGACCAGTTCTAATTGATATACCAAAAAATCTTCAAACCGAAGTTGCTGAAATGAATTTTTCAGAGAAAATAAGAATAAAAGGATACAAACCCAGATCCACACCCCATCCTTTACAAATCAAAAAAGCAGTAAAAATGCTAACTAAAGCTGAAAAACCTGTTATACTTTCTGGAGGAGGAGTAATAACAAGTAATGCATCTCATGAGCTTCTAAAAATTGCTGAGACACTACTAGCACCAGTAGCCACATCTTTTATGGGAAAAGGATCTTTCCCTGAAAATCACCCGCTTTCAGTGGGAAGCATAGGAATGCATGGAAACCCTGTTGCGAATAAATTAGTATGTGAAGCAGACGTTCTATTAGCTGTCGGAACAAGATTCGGAGACAGAGCAACTGGAACAATTGACACATTCTGTTCAAACGCAAAAAAGATACACATAGATATAGACGCAGCAGAAATTGGAAAAAACATTGAGGTAGATGTACCTATTGTCGCAGACGCAAAAAAAGCTCTAAAAGAACTTAATAACAGATTATCAAAACAAGTGAAAAATAGGGAGGATACTCCATGGAGAAACCGGGTCAGAGAAACAAAACAACAACTTAATCCACCTCCCAACAAGAATGATAATAGTTTAAAACCAAAAAATTTATTGTATGAACTAAGAAAAATTTTACCAAATGATACAATAATCACAACTGAAGTTGGCCAAAACCAAATGTGGTCAGCACTATATTTTAATGCTCTAAAACCAAGAACTTTCATAAGTTCTGGTGGACTGGGAACAATGGGTTTTGGATTTCCCGCTGCAATAGGAGCTAAAGTTGCATGTCCAAACAAAGCTGTGGTGGATATTGCCGGAGATGGAAGTTTTAGAATGACAGAACAAGAACTCGCAACATCGGTTACAGAAGATATCCCAGTAATTGTAGTAATTTTGAACAATTCAGTGTTGGGTATGGTAGCGCAATGGCAAAGATTATTTTTCAAGAAAAGATATTCCGCAGTAAAACTAGGAAATAGTCCAGATTTTGTTAAACTCGCCGAAGCATATGGAGCACAAGGTCTAAGAGCCGAATCTTTAAAAGAAGTCTCAGATGCAATTAAAAAAGCCCTGAAAAGTGATGTAACAACAGTTATTGATATACCGATGTCGTCAGAAGAAGATGTTACGCCAATGGTTCTACCAGGATGTGGAATAAACGAGGAAGTAGGTGAGTATTAATGGAAACTTCAAGCATAAAAGTGATTGCGGCCATAGTAGAGAACAAACCTGGAGTTCTTCATTGTATTGCCAACATGTTCAGAAGAAGAGGATTTAACATAGAAAGCATTACAGTTGGACACACCGAGAAAAAGGGGTTAGCTAGAATGACAATAACCCTAACCGGTGACGACAAGACTATAGAACAAGTAGTTAAACAAATGAACAAACTTATCGACGTTATCAGAGTGAATTATTTAGATAAAGAAAATATTGTCGCAAGAGAACTAGCTCTTGTTAAAGTAAAAATAGACGATTCCAAGACTAGATCAGATGCTATTAATTGCGTAGAAGTTTTTAGAGGTCGAGTAGTCGATGTATCACCAGAATCATTAACCATCGAAATTACTGGCACCTCCGATAAGATAGACGCATTTCTAAACTTGATGAGAACATATGGAATAAAAGAATTGGCCAGAACTGGCTTAACTGCACTCTCACGGGGAGCAAAATCTATCAGAGTTGACGAATAAAAACACTGAAACAAGTGGAAAGGCTTAACTCTTTGTCATTCAAAGTTGAGCGATCAAGATCAATCTCATCAAATTGAAATTGAATATCTCAAACGGAGGTATGATAAGTGAACATAACAGAAAAAATCTTGGCAAAATCAGCTGGAGTGAAAAATGTTCAACCCGGCGATATAATAGATAGCAATGTAGACATTTTAATGATACATGATTTAACTGGACCCTTAGCTATCAAATCTTTTGACAAAATTGGCGTGAAAAGAGTGTGGGATAACCAAAAAATCATAGTAGTATTAGATCATCAAGTGCCGGCAGAATCAATCCAAGCAGCAGAACTACACAAAACTATGCGAAATTTTGCTAAAAATCAGAAATTAAAAATTTATGATGTGGGAAAAGGGGGAATTTGCCACCAAGTATTACCAGAAAATGGTCATGTGCTTCCAGGAAAAATTATTTTGGGAGCTGATTCTCACACATGTACTCATGGCGCATTTGGAGCCTTTGCTACAGGTATAGGTTCAACTGAAGCAGCAGCAGTTATGGCTACAGGCAAAATTTGGTTGAAAGTGCCAAATACAATTAAAATTAATGTGAAGGGAAAATTCAAAAAATTCGTTACACCTAAAGATCTGATATTATTCATAGTTGGAAAGATAGGTGCAGGTGGTGCAATATATAAAAGCATAGAATTCTCAGGTCCAACAATATCAACAATGAGTATGGCAGGAAGAATGACCATATGCAATATGGCTGTAGAGATGGGGGCTAAAAATGGAATCATCGAACCAGACAAAACCACTAAAAAGTTTTTAGAGGGAAGAACAAAAAAGACTGAAAAAGCATTTGAAATCTTCAAAAGCGACACAGATACTCATTACGAAAAGATAGAAAATATCGATGTAACAGATCTAGAGCCACAAATCGCATGCTCACCATCTGTAGATAACATAAAAGGTATTTCGCAACTCGAAGATATTCAAATTAATCAAGCTTTTATCGGTTCATGCACTAATGGAAGAATAGAGGATTTGCGTATAGCAGCTAAAATTCTAAAAGGCAAAAGGGTAAAGGATGATGTGAGAACTCTAATAATTCCTGCTTCGCAAGAGGTCTATTCACAAGCATTAACAGAAGGATTAGTAGAAATATTCACAGACTCTGGAGCGTTTGTATGTGGTTCAACGTGTGGTCCTTGTTTAGGTGGCCACATAGGTTTATTGGCAAAAGGTGAAGTTTGTATTAGTACTTCCAACAGAAATTTCATTGGTAGAATGGGGAGTAAAGAAGCTAAAGTTTATTTGGCCTCTCCAGCAACTGTCGCAGCATCTGCCATAGCAGGTAAAATAATTGATCCAAAAAAAGTGGAGGTTTAAAAAAAAATGATAATCAATGGAAGAGCAATAAAATTCGGAAACGATATTGATACAGATGTAATCCTACCTGGAAAATATTTAGTTCTAGTTGAACCAAAAGAATTAGCAAAACATGCTATGGCTGGATTAGACCAACAATTTCCCGAAAAAGCTAAAAAAGGAATTATTGTAGTTGGTGGAAAAAACTTTGGTTGCGGATCAAGTAGAGAACAAGCCCCAATTGCCTTAAAATATTCAGGTGTAAAATGTATAGTAGCAGATAGTTTTGCAAGAATTTTCTTTCGAAATGCAATAAATATCGGATTGCCTGTAATTGAATGCGAAGGCATAACAAAACTAGTCAATAATAATGATGAACTAAGTATTGATATTAGTCAAGGAAAAATCCAAAACATTACAAAAGATGAAAATCTTAAAGTAAACAAACTTCCACCATTCATCATTAAAATTCTAAATGATGGGGGATTAATAGAGAATTTGCGAAGGAAAATGAACAAAAATGAACGAGTATAAAATATCGGTAATATCTGGAGATGGAATAGGTCCAGAATTGACTGATGCCACCTTGGAAGTGCTGAATTCAGCACAAAAGAAATTTGACATAAAATTAAACATAATTGAGACAGAAGCTGGAGACATATGTCTAAAAAAAAGAGGAGTTCCTTTACCTGAAACTAGTGTACAAAAAATTCAGGAATCTCACGCATGTTTAAAGGGGCCTGTAGGAGAAACAGCTGCAGATGTAATAGTCAAACTCAGATTAATGTTTGATTTGTATGCTAATCTAAGACCAATTAAAACATATCCAACAATAATTCCTACTCAGCCTAACATAAACATGATATTTGTTAGAGAAAATACTGAAGATGTTTACAAAGGTCAAGAATTTTCAATCGGAAAAGATACAACCGTATGTCTTAGGGTTATAACAAGAAAAAATTGTGAGCGTATAGCTAAAAAAGCTTTTGAAATTGCTAGTAAAAGAAATAATAAAAGAAAGGTCACTGCAATCCATAAAGCTAATGTCATGCGAGTAACTGATGGTTTGTTTGCTTCAGTGTGCAGAGAAACTGCAAAACAATATCCAGAAATTAGTTTTAATGAATTGTATGTCGACGCCGCAGCCATGAGATTAATAAAAGAACCACAAAAATTCGATGTATTAGTGACTCCAAATATGTTTGGAGATATCTTGTCCGATGAGGCAGCTCAACTTATAGGAGGCTTAGGAATGGCACCTGGCGCAAATGTTGGCGATAATTTTGCATTATTTGAACCTATCCATGGTTCAGCTCCTAACAGAGTGGGAAAACAAACTGCAAACCCGCTTTCGATGATTTTAGCAGCCAAAATGATGTTAGATTGGTTAGGCGAAAAATATAATGATCAAAAGTGTATTAATGCTGCAATGGCAATAGAAAATGGCGTTGTTAAAACTCTTCGTGAAGGACCAACTATTCCAGATTTAGGTGGAAAAACCACAACAATAGGAATGGCAAGAGGCATAGCTAATGCCTTAACCTTAGAAGTTGGTTAAAAAAATATGAGTAATAAAAACGGAAAATATATTCGAATTTTTGACACAACACTACGTGATGGAGAGCAAACTCCTGGCGTATCATTAACTCTCGAAGATAAGATAGAGATAGCTCATCAACTAAATAATCTAGGAGTAGATGTAATCGAAGCTGGTTCACCTATGTCATCTGATGGTGAAATGAAAGTTGTCAAAGCAATAGCAAAGGAAGGATTAAAAAGTGAAGTATGTGCTTTAGCACGTGCCACAAAAGGAGATGTTGATAAAGCAATTGACTGTGATGTTGATCTAATTCACATGTTTATCCCAACTTCTCCAGTTCAAATGAAATATGCTGTAAACTTAAGTCAAGACCAGGTTTTATCAGCTACTGTAAACATGATTGAGTATATTAAAAAACATGGACTAAAATGCGAATTTTCGCCTATGGACGCTACAAGATCTGAGATGCCGTTTCTAAAACAGGTATGTCAAGCCGCTGAGAAATCAGGTGCTGACATGATTAATATCCCAGATACTGTGGGTATAATGATACCTAAAAACATGAGCAAATTTATTCAAGAAATCAAATCATCAGTAAAAGTTCCTATCAGCATACATTGTCATGATGATTTTGGAATGGCTGTAGCAAACTCTTTGGCAGCAGTTGAAACTGGAGCTACTCAAATTCATTGTACAATTAATGGTTTGGGAGAAAGAGCTGGCAATGCCTCCTTAGAAGAAATAGTCATGGCATTACATATGATTTACAAAATGAAAACAGGCATCAACTCTCGATTACTTTACAGCACATCTAGAATTGTCTCCACTTTAACAGGTTTATTTGTACAAGCTAACAAAGCAATTGTCGGACAGAACGCTTTTGCACATGAGTCTGGAATTCATACTCGTGGTGTTACGGTTAAACCTTTGACATTTGAACCAATAAAACCTGAACTAGTTGGTCGAAAAAGAAAACTAGTTGCAGGAAAATTAGCTGGAACTAGCGGCATAAAAACAGAATTAGAAGAAATTGGAATAAAACCAACCGAAAAACAACTTAAAAAAATTGTTCAAAGGATCAAAGATTTAGGCGATAAAGGAAAAATGGTAACAGACGCTGATCTACTAGCAATTACTTCAGCAGTGATCGGAGAAGTGATTGCGGAAGAAAAGATAGTTGATCTTTGCGATTTAGCAGTTATGACAGGTATTAAAGTAATTCCAACAGCTTCTGTAAGACTAGTTTTGGATGGAATTGAGTATAAGGCAGCTGAAACAGGTGTAGGCCCAGTAGATGCCGTATTAAAAGCTATCCAAAAATTAACTCGAAATCTTGTCAAAATAAGTTTAAACGAGTATAGATTGGAAGCTATAACAGGCGGTTCAAATGCTGTTGCTGAAGTTGTAATAAAAGTAGAGGATGAAAAAGGAAACGTAATATCAGCTCGTGCAGCCAGAGAAGATATAGTAATGGCTAGCGTTGAAGCAATGATAAATGGAATAAATAAATGCTTAATAAAAAATCGAAAACAGGTAAATAAAAAGTGAAAATAGCCTTTCAAGGAGAAAGAGGCGCTTATAGCGAAAACGCCATTTACACCTTTTTTGGTGAAAATGTGACGGTTGAACCATGCAGAGATTTAAGAGAAGTTTTTGAAAGTGTTACCAGACAAGAATCAGAATTTGGAGTTGTACCAATAGAAAACTCTTTAGAAGGAAGTGTAAACCAAACCTACGATCTTTTTCTAACCCATGATCTAAAGGTAAGAGGAGAAATAATAATTAGAATTTCACACTGCCTAATAGCAAATCCAGGTACAACTATAGAATTAGTTAAAACAGTTTATTCTCACCCTCAAGCACTAGCACAAAGTCGCGAATTCCTTGAAAAGCACAAATATAATTTGATTCCTACTTATGACACGGCAGGCAGTGTAAAAATGCTTAAAGAAAAAGCAATTAAAAATGCCGCAGCCATAGCTAGCGAAAAAGCAGCTGAGATATACGATATGTCTATTCTTGCTAGAGAAATAGAAGATAATCAAACTAATCATACTCGTTTCTTTGTTATATCCAAAGAAGATTCCCCTAAAACAAAAAGGGATAAAACGTCAATAATTTTTTCGGCATCACATACGCCAGGTTCATTATATTCTACTTTAGAGGAGTTTGCTAAAAGAGGTATCAACCTCACCAAAATTGAGTCAAGACCAACAAAACAAAAACCTTGGGAATATAATTTTTATTTGGATTTTGAGGGTCATAGAAGCGAGCAAATGTGTAAAGAAGTTCTTGAAATTTTGCAAAAAAAAATGACGTTTCTTAAGATTTTAGGATCATACCCTAAAGCAACCCAATATACTGTTTAGGTTTCCGATGATTCCAACATTTTATACATTGCTTTATAAGAGCTCTCATAATTTGAGTTTGTTCTTTTTAGTTTAGATTTCAATTGATTCATTTTAGCTGTAATCGTGATTAAATCTTTTTTCTTTATCAATTCTAGCCACTCTGAAGCCTTCTCAATAAATAAGCTTTCAAGTTCTATAATTTCAGGGAGATTTGATTGAAGACTATTAAATAATTCAGGTTTTTCTAAACTGGCAACCTCTGCTAAAGTAAATAATATCCTAAAAGTGGTACCAGCAACTTTTTTAGTTTCAGAATAGCTCTCCTGGTCAAGAAGAGTATCACAAGCCACTAAACCTATGAAGTGAGGAATGCCTAGAACAACAGACATCAAATTGTCATGTTTTTTAGGTGGCATAATAAAAACACGTACTTCTTTTTTTTCTAACCATTTTTTCACAGATTCAGCAAAATCCGTTTCTGCACTATTTGTTGGAGTCAAAACTATTGTTTTATTCTTTATACTAGTACTTCCAGGTCCAAAAACAGGATGCATGCCTAAAATCAGATTTTCACTAAAATATTTGTGCATTATATTTACAGGATATTCCTTAATAGAACAGATATCAAAGATGATTTGATCTTTATTTATTTGAAGACTAATAGTTTTTGCAACTTTTTCAAACGCATCTATTGATACACAAATTAGAATTTTATCGGCTCCTTTGACTGCTTCTTTAAAAGATGCGGTTTCTAAAGCTAATTCTTTACCTATCTGTGATAGTTTTTTTTTATTTCTGGAAGCTAATACTACTGAGTGACCTTCATTACGAAAAAATTTTGCAAACCACAAACCCATTTTTCCAGCGCCAATAATTGCTACTCTCATTCATTTAATGCCTCACAAATCTTAAAGAGCGCAGCTTTTAGATCAACTTCTGGAGCGGTTAAAGAGATTCTGAAGTATTCTCTGTAATCACCAAACGATGTGCCAGGAGCAATAGCTACACCTTTATCAAGAATATCCATCGCAAATTTTTCTGAATCCAATCCATCCTGTCTAGGAAAAATGTAAAAAGGAGCATCAGGATTTGAAAATTTCAATTTTGAATCATAGAGTATTTCAGAGGCCATTTTAGCTCTGTTAAAATAGACAGCTCTAATCTCACCTGTTAGTTTGTTCCGAATTTCCAACGCCTTTAAAGCAGCATCTTGAATAAAAACAGGAACGTTTGAAAATGTTATCTGGTTCAACTTACCAATTTTAGTTATCAAATCTCTATTGGCAACCACATATCCAATACGCCAACCAGTCATTGTGAACATCTTAGAAAAACCAGTAACCAATATGTTATTAGTATTATAATCCAAAATGCTCTTGGTTTTAACAAAACTAATGTTAGAATAAACCTCATCAGATAAAATCAATATTTTCCTTTCTGCGGCTATCTTAACAATTTCATCAACAATTTTCTTGTCCATAACTTTGCTTGTTGGATTACATGGATTGTTTAATATTATCATTCGGGTATTCTCATCAATGAGCTCTTCAAAAGCTTTTAGATCTATTTGCCAGTTTGAATCAAGATCTGTTTTGCAGAATCTAGCTTCAACACCAAGAGTTTTTGCTATTAATCCATAAGCGGTCCAATAAGGTGTAGGAATTACAACATTACTGCCACCTTTTAACAACAAATACATAGTAGAAAAAATACCCCATTTAGAACCAGGAGTAATCACAATATTATCAGCTGGAACTCCATGAATTTTTCCAAGCTCATTTCTTAGAGTAAGTTCACCAAACCCAGAAGAATATTTTGTTCTACCTTTTTTAATTGCTTCACAAGCCGCTTCAACTATCTCAGTAGGAGTTTCAAGGTCAGGATCACCAATATTTAATTTTGTAATCTTTTTTCCTTGATTCTGAAGTTGAATTGCTTTTTCATTAATTTCATATAGCAAACCCGGTCACCTTTAAATGACATATTAGTGAAATAGATTCTTTTAACTTTGCACTTCACTACACATATTAACTATTTGGTGAAAAATTTCAACAACTAATTTGGAATTAAGTTCAAGATCCGCTGATTGACTCTTAGCGTTTTCATAAACACAATTTTCCCTAAAACTATCATGAACAGCCATATTGTGATCTTTTTTTAGAAGGCCAATTGCTCTACAAACAGTTACTCTTTTTTTTAATAGTAATATAATTTGATTGTCAACCTCGTCTATTTGTTCTCTTAATTGGTTTATTTTCTCCATTTCATTTATTCTCCTTTAAGATCTTTGGAAGAATACCAGCACGAATCAAATGATCCGTTAATACAATCGAAACTGCAGATTCCACAACTGGAACTGCTTTTGGGACAACGCAAGGATCATGTCTACCTGAGATCTTCATTTTTGTGGCCTTCATCGTTTTCAAATTCACAGTATGCTGCTCTTTTCCAATAGATGGAGTGGGTTTAAAAGCAACACTAAGAATAATTGGCATTCCAGAAGATAAACCACCCAAAATTCCACCGGCATTATTAGATGTAGTTATCACTTCACCATTACAAAGAGCATATTCATCATTATTATCTAAACCAGAAATCCTGGTAGCCTCAAAACCCAATCCAAAATCAACTCCTTTAACAGCAGGAATTGCAAATAACATTTTAGAAAGATCAGCATCCAACGAATCAAAAATTGGATCACCAAGACCAATTGGAACGTTCAAAGCCACGCATTCTACAATACCACCAAGACTATTTCCAGCACTTCTAGCTTTAATAATTGATTTTTCCATCAGTTTTGCGCAAGCTAAATCTGGACAACGTACAGCTGTCTCATACCTGAATTTTCTTAATTCTTCAAAACTCATAGCTTTTTCTAATTCTATTTTGCCAATTGATTTAGTAAAAGCTAAAACTTCAATATCATACAGAGCCAATAATTTTTTAGCTATCATGCCAGCCATTATTATTGAAACTGTTCCTCTTCCAGAAAAGCGACCCCCACCACGATAATCATTAAAACCACCGTATCTAATACGAGCGGGATAATCAGAATGACCCGGTCTTGGAAGATCTTTGATTGACTCATAATCACTTGATTTGATCTCTTTATTTTCTACAAATAAACAAATAGGAGCTCCTGTTGTAATACCGTTAAATACGCCTGAAGAGATTTTAACAAAATCTTTTTCCATTCTTCCGGAAACTAACTCAGGTTTTGATGGAATTCTTTTCGCAAGTTCTGAATCAATTTCGTTCTCAGTTAAGGATAATCCAGCTGGACACCCATCAACTATTACACCTATACAGTCACCGTGACTTTCACCAAAACTAGTGATAATAAAATTTTTACCTATCGAATTTCCTACCAACTATATCAGCTCCTATTTTTCTTAAATCATTAAAAAATTCTGGATAAGATTTTTTTACACATTCAGAATTCTGAATTCTTGTTTGGCCTACTGCCCTTAAAGCAGCAACAGCACATGCCATTGCAATTCTGTGATCATTATGAGGATCAATAATAGCACCATTTAAAACACATGGACCCTGAATAGTCAGACTAGTCTCGTCCATCGAAATATTTGCTCCCATTTTTCTCAGTTCAAGATAAAGTGACAACAGTCTATCTGACTCCTTATACCTTAATCTATTAGCATCATGTATTTTAGAAATCCCTTTAGCAAAACAAGCTAAAGTAGCACAAATGGGAACTAGATCAGGAATATCTCTAGCATCTATATCAATTGGTTTTAACAAATCATCATAACCTGCAATTTCTACCTGATCTCTAGACACTTTAACACTTACACCCATTTGCTTTAAAATCTTCAAAATAGATTTATCCCCCTGCAAAGTTGAAGAATCCAAATTTTGGATAACCACTTTTGAATTAGTTATAGTGGCTGCTGCCAGCAAGAAAGCAGCAGATGAAAAATCTCCAGGTACTTTGTGATCATGTTTGTGGTAACTCTGATTTGACTGAATATAAAATTGATTAAAATCATCTGAAATTGAAAATAATATTCCATGATATTCAAGGATTTCTCGAGTCATTTCAACATATCCTTTTGACTCAAGGGGTGTAATAAGATTGATAATAGTATCTGATTGAGCTAAAGGGCAAGCAAACATTAACCCTGATACAAACTGGGAACTAATATCTCCTCGAATTGAAGTTTGTCCACCTTTAATTCCACCACCATAAACAAAAATCCCTGATTTATTTTTCATTTTTTTAGTTTCGGTTTTTACTCCCAAATCTTCAAGACTTTGAAGTAAGGGAGATATTGGCCTCTTTTCAAGAGATTTTCCAAAAGTCAATAATGAGGACCCGACAGCTAGACCAGTCACTGGTAAAATGAATCTAAGAGTAGCTCCAGATTCACCACAATCAATTGGTTTTGAGTTACTTTTAATAGGTAACGATCCATCTACAATCCAAAAATTATTTTTAATCGTAATCTCTGCACCTAAACTTTTAATAGCTCTAAAAGTAGCCTCTGTATCTTCTGAAAATAATGGACCTGAAATAATTGATCTTCCACCTGAAAGAGCAGAAGCTATAAGCATTCTTTGCGTGTAAGCCTTTGAGGGAGGAGCACTAACAATACCACTGAGGTGTTGAATTGGTCTAACAATAGTTTCTATCAATTGTCAAGCACCATCGCTTTTTTATGGTTAAGACATGTTTCGAGAATATCACCATCATATTTTTGAAGTACCGATTTTACTTTATCAATTGTATCATTTGTAACAATTGCTGTTACAGTAGGACCCTTGCCACATAGTCCAGAAGCTAAAGCTCCTGCGTTTAAAGATTCTAACGCAATACTGGAATCATATCCTAAAATTGATGAATAAATAAATCCGTTTAAAGAAAGAGCTGTCCAAAAATTACCGCGCATAGCCTCTTTGAACGCGACATTTACAAGCGATTTCACAGAATGAAGTTCGTCAGTGATAGTATTAGCGGTATAAGATTTTTTTTCTGGCACTAAAAACAAGACAGTGACATCAGAGGGTAATTTTACGCGACTTAGAAGTAACCTTTTGACATTATCAGTGATAACTACGTCTCCAAAGTAAGAGGCACAAGCATCATCAAAAGCTCCAGTAATAGTTACTCCAGAATCAAAAGCCGCGTCCACACCTAATGAAATTAGTAACAAATCATCAATTTTTTTATTTAGAGCTTTAACTGTTGCCAAAGCCACAGCATTGGCTGCTGCACTACTACTTTTTAAACCTCTTGCAATGGGAATATTGGACCATGTCTGTATTTTTGCGCCATATTGATGACTCACATTAAAATATTGAAATACTCGTAGAACTGTTTTTTCTATTAATGAAGTGTTTTCAGATATATCAGAAATTATTTCACCACGGACAACAAGAGGATCATCCGTTAATGTGACAGAAGCTTTTGTCCAAAGATCTACACCTAAAGCAGCACCCTTTCCCAAAGCAATAGCATTTACTATCGTAGCTGCTCCATAAGCTATTGCCTCACCATTGTGGGTCAATTAGTTACACCTTTTGATATTTGTTTTAATGCTCCCAGCCTCATAGTTTCGATAGGAGCTTTTCTACCAGTCCATAATTTAAAAGATGCAGCCCCTTGATATATCAACATTTCAACACCGTCTATTGTCTTTGCTCCAACTTTTTTAGCATCGGCTAATAATTTTGTTTCAAGTGGAGTATAGACAATATCCATAACCGTCAGATTCGATGTTAAAAATTTTGGATTAATTATTGACAGATTAGAGTTGGGGTTCATACCAATATTTGTAGCATTTATTAGAACATCTGAAGATCTAAGATTTTTTTTTAACGAATTCTCGGATAATATTCCACAATGTATATTTTTATTATTCTTTAGTTTCAGATCAAATTCAAGAGTTTTAACTTTTTTAGGATCTCTATTTAAAACAACAAGGTCCTTAACTTTATTAACAATGGAAAAGGCTATGGCTCTACCAGCGCCTCCAGCTCCAATTAGTACTACTTTACTAGAAGAAAGATGAACACCATTTTCTTGGAGAGCTTTTACAGCTCCAATGCCATCTGTACTAAAACCGAAAAGGAGACCTTTCTTATTTACAATTGTATTAACAGAATTGAGAGATCTTACAAGGGAGTCCATTTCATCTAAGTATTTGATTACATTTTTTTTATGTGGCATGGTTATATTTAATCCACAGATGTTTAAGGATCGCATTCCTTGAATAGCCATTTCTAGTTCTGTGGTTGTGACTTTAAATGCTACAAAAATAAAATCTAGATTAAGATGCTTAAAAGCTGCATTTTGTATAGCTGGACTTAAAGTATGTTGAATAGGATTGCCTATAACACCACATATTTTTGTTTTTCCGGAAATATCCATTAATATCACTCCAAAATCTTGTAGATCGATTTCATCTCTTGTAATGAAAACTGACCATCCGCTGTCTCTCTCCCTTCTTTTAGGGAAGCAAATGTAAAGTAGCTACCATACAAAGGTGATAATAATCTAGAAACTCGACCAAGTTCACCCATACAGAAACATATTAGATGGGTATTTACAGATTTTTGTGAAATAAAATTTAAAATAATAAGATTGTCTGTAATTTTATTTGCAGTTGTCACAATTTTGCATACTTCTGCTCCACAGGATATTTCTTTTTCTAGGATAGTGTCAAGATCCGACAGAGGCAAAAAATTGTAGAAATCGTGAAAAGAAACTATTGGTCTACAATTAAACTTTCTTAATTCTTTAATAAACTCTTTCAATTTTGGAGAAAATAATCCTACATCAACATATTCAAAACCGCTTTTAGCAGCCTCAAGTAACAACTTTTGTTGACCTAGTCCTGTGAAATTAGCTCTTTTTGTTAAATTTCCCGATAAAATAGTCGCAATTTTTGGTATATTTCTATGACTCGCTAATTTGCTCAAATCGGCTGATGATTGAAGATAATCTAGCCTTACTTCTATTAGATCTGAACCTAGTTTTTCCGCTTCTTCTATTTGAGTAATAGCTTCTGCATTAGATATAGGAAGGAGAGAAGCACAAATTTTAGCTTTCAACGTTCAATCACCGTTTCTGCGTTAACGGCAACTCCAAAATGTCTACCTCCACCTTTTGTCAAATGGACTAACACCTCATCATCTATCTTTATATCAGTGACAGGAATCGAGGTATTCACTGTTACCAGACGAATAGTTTCTGCATTCTGTAGGATGGTTTTAATTCTTTTTCCTTGCACTTCAGCTTCTATTAATATTAACGGTCTTAACTCAAGTTTTACTCTTCCAACATCTGCAGTTCGCAATTTTCCTGATTTGTCAACTATCAAAACTTCCTCACCAGCTTTCAAATCCGACAAATATCGCGTCCTTTCCAGAGAACCAAAGGTATACATCGAAAGAGATCCGGCATTAACTCTAAAAGGACGAGATTGAACGTAGGGATTTTCAGTAACTTCGGCTTCCACTAGAAACAATCCTGAAGATTGACAACCCACAAGCATACCCTCACCTTTAACCATTAGAACACATGTATCCACGCAAACTCTTGCGCCAGTTCCAATCTGTTTAATAGCTACTATTTTTGCAGTTGTTAAATCAAGAAGAAGATTCTGTTTTTTTACAATAGCTATTGTTTTTTTAAGTTCTTCAAAACTAGAAACATTTAATAAAACACCATCAGTTCCTAATTCAAGTGCTTCTAAAACTAGTTTAGCATCTTTAGAATTTGAAACTTCTGCGATTATCTTACTTTTATCGCGGGTTTTTGCAATTAGATTCTCCAGAGGAATAACACACCAGTCCAAACAAGTAAGAACTAAATAATCAACATAAAGTCCCGCAGCTTTTGCTGCATTATTCTCATCTTCTTTTCCGCGTATAGCTATTCTTAATGCAATCTTTTTATTTTCGCTTTTTAATCTCTTAATATTATCTTCATCTAGGCTATTCAAAAGAATAAAATCATCTTTACCTGAAAGGCTTTCCAATTGACCGTTTTGTAGTATAAAGTCGCAATTTTCTTTTATGAAATTTAACATAGTTAACTTTTCGGAGTCTGAAACGTTTGGAGATATTTTAACCCAGATTTCTTTCAATTTAAACCACCTTGAAATTTTGACAACTTGACTAGTTCAAGTTATTGTTTTCTACTTTTCAATTATTACTCAATCCTATTTTGTTTTTGGTTATTTTTACAATAATTTTTGGAGTTATGTTGATACAAATCAATTTTTTTCAAAAAATTAATAGATAAGAAGTAAAAAAGAATTAAAAAATCGTCAGAAAACTGGTTTGAAGTTTAGGGTTTGTAGGCTAATCCTGAAAAGAACGCAATTTTTTTCTTTCCTTTAAGAATTGTAACATGATATAAACCGAGAGTTTTTCCGTCAGATATTCGAGTTGCTTCAGCAGTGAGGATATCTCCTTCTGAGGCGGGTCGTAGAAAATTTATGCTTACCTGAATTGCTACTGCGACGTTATCACCATAATTAGCTGCTTCGGCAAAAGCACAATCTGCCAAAGCAAAAATTGTTCCACCATGAGCAGCACCTAAAGAATTGGTATGATTCTTTGTTATTTTAAGGGAGAGTTTGGCATAACCATCTTTCACTTCAATAACATTAATATCAAGCATTTCACGGAATAAATCTGGTTTTTTCATTTGTTCAATCTCTAAATTGTTTAAGTAGATAATTATAGAATTTTCTAATAAGCGATGTTACTCCTTTTGGAAAGAAGATAACTATCAAAAGTAGAAAAAGACCTAAACCAATAAATCGAAGTGGAGGACCCACATTGCTTACTGCTGGAAAGAGTGGACTCATAATTGGTTGTAAAAATTTGTCAATGTTAGGTAAGAAAGAATCAATATAGACAAGTAAAATTGATCCAATAATTGGTCCTTCAATAGTACCTAGACCTCCAATAACTGCCATCATAAGCGGTTTAAAAGAATTTTCAGCTGAAAAAACAGAGATGCTTATGTATCTTAAAAAGTGAGCATAAAGACTCCCAGCTAATCCAGCAAAAAAAGTACTAATTACAAAAGCATATAGTTTGTATTTTGCAGTGTTTATTCCTATCATACTTGCTTCAGATGAGTTTTCCTTTATTGCTCTAAAAGCTAATCCAATTTTTGATTTCATCAGAAAATATATTATTATTACAGATATGATCGCCATAATAAGAGCAAAATAATAAAAAGGTAATCCTGAGGGAACCAAAAGTGGAGTTCTAAAACCCATAACACCATGAGTAACATCGTCAAATTGACTTACCAAAGTTTCAGCTATAACAGAAAAGCCGAAAGTTACCATCGCTAAAAACCAAGCTTCGAGTCTAACGCAAGTAAGACCTATAAGAAAGCCTATTCCAGCAGAAAAAATGGCCCCAACAAAAATTCCAATTATTGGAGGTATACCCAAGTTTATGGCTAGTAAAGAAGAAGTAAAACCTCCTATTCCTAAAAACGCAGCGTGACCTAAGGATCCTTGCCCAGAATTTGCTAACAGATTCCAACTGGAAGTATAAATTGTAAATATTGTAATAAGGGTAAGAACATGAAGCATAAAGGGATCGTTTAGAAATAGCGGAAGTACAGATGAAAAAACAATAGCTACGAAAAGGAACCGAAATTTCCGTGAGTCCTTTAAGTTGATGATTTGTTTTTTGCTAAGCATTATTCGCTTTTCTCTCCAAAAAGTCCTTTGGGTCTAAGAATTAAAACGATAATTAAAAGAGCAAAAGCTATAGCATTTCTCCAAATTCCACCTAGAAATATTACAGCTGATTGCTCTGCAACACCATATAAAAGTCCTCCGATAATAGCTCCAGGTACGCTTCCTAATCCTCCAAGTATTATTATTGCGAAGGCTTTAATCGTGGGTAATGCCCCTATGTAGGGGTTAAAAGGGAAAATTATTCCAAATAGTACACCAGCACCACCGGCTAACGCGGCGCCAAGAGCAAAAGTGAAGACATATATTCGTTCTACATTTATACCCATCAACATTGAAGCTTCTCTTCTTTGGCTGGTTGCACGCATTGCTAAACCGATCTTAGTTTTCTTAATCAAAAACATTAAAGATATGAGTATAGCCACTACAATGATCATAGCTATCAACCAATCGTAACTTATCCTTAAATCACCAAAAATTAAGCTCATACCCTCAAAAGGGCTAATAATTCGCGCAGATTTTTCACCCCACAACAAAACAGCGACATTATCAAAAACGTAAATCAATCCAAGACTCACAAAAATCTCATTTAGTTTTTCTTCACCTAAAACTTTTCTAAAGACCAGCCTTTCAACAGCAATTCCAATTAAAGCGACAGAAGCCATCGCAATAAATATCGCAATATATGCATTCACGCCAAAGGTTACCCAAACAGAGAATCCTATATACGCACCTATCATTAGTAACTCCCCGTGAGCAAAATTTACAAGTTTCATTACACCAAAAATCAAGTTAAGCCCAGTAGCAAGAAGCACATAAATAGTACCGATTGCAACTCCCCAAATTAGAGTTAAGATGATGGTGGAACTATCAAGCATAATTATTCAACCTTATTCAAACATTTAAAGTGAAATGTCTTTCTTGAACACAGTTAGAATATATAAATTAATTTGACAAAGAAAAAAGAGAGTGATCAGGAAGTCTCCTTCCTGAAACATTATCAGGGACTTCCAGGTTCATAATCATCAGGAAATGCGAAATCAGTTTGTTTTATTGTTCCTACAACAGGAGCGGTTGATGGCCATATAACCAAGGGTCTTGGTTCTCCGATTTCATCATCAAAGAAAAGCTGCTCTACAAAAGTAAAGGGAGCTATTTCATGATAATTTTCAGCATCTGTACTAAATTCAATTTTACCAGATTCAGTGATAATTAACATTTGATTCAAATTGGTTTCTTCAATAGCATCTCTGACAGCGCTTTTATCCAATGTACCAGCTCTTTCGATAGCATCTTTGGCTATATAGAAGGCATCATAAGTATCTGCACCCATCATTCCAGGTATAGTAGCATATAATTCTTGATAATCTGCAACGTAAGTGTCCATCATTTCAAGATAGAATGGAGGTCCTGCATAAGAAGCAAATTTAGATTCAAGGAGTTGGTAGTCGCCCCATTCTCCAAGTGCTGCATAAAATTCAGGTTCTTCACAACATTCTACAGCAATGTAGAGAGTGTTCAATCCAACATCGCTTTGACCTTGTCGATAGATTGTAGCTGTGTTTGTTGTAAAATCTACAACATAAACAGCATCAGGATTAGTAGCTTTTATGGCAGTTAATTCTGCTTGGAAAGTTTGAGTATTTGTGGGATAATTTTTTTCAGCGACTATCTCAATTGGAAGATTATCGTTTTCAACAAATGCTTTAGTATCAGCCCAGACACCCTGTCCAAACGCATCGTCTCTGTACATAACAGCTAGTCTAAGGGGTCTAGATGAATCAAATTCAAATGTACTATCAAGGAGTGGTTTCATAGCTTCAGCAAAGAAATAAGCAACAGTTTTTGAATAATGAGCGGTTGTAGTGCAGTAGTGAAACATATAACTCATTCCTTCTTCATCTTCGATACGTAATGCGTGGCCTTCTGGAAGGCCGCCATAGTTAGCTTGTGGACCTCTTCTTGTAACTAAATGGCTAGATGCTCCAGTTATTATGAAAGGAACCTTTTCCTCTATTGCCACAACTTGATCGGCTAAAGTAGCTCCACTTGAGAAGCCTCCAATAAGGAGGTCAACTTTATCCTGTTTTACGGCTCTTGTAACAGAAGTAATTGCTACTTCTGTATCAGCATTTGCTGTATCAGCAATAATTAGTTCTACATTCAAATATTTACCAAGAGACTCCACATAGATCCCGCCAGCATCGTTTATTTCAGCTACAGCCATCCTAGCTGCTCGATCCATATCCTGACCAACAGGTATTTGATACGGAGCAACTAAACCTATTTTAATAGTATCAGGCGCCTCAGATGCGGGTAAAAATTGCCAAACTGCGATTGCAGCGACAACAACTATAACAACAACAATTCCTGCGAGTATTTTATTATTTAACAATTGTATTTTCCTCTTTTCCTTAGTAATGGACCAATATTGTTAATAAAACTAACTCAATACCACTTGTTCTCTTCCAAATTCGAAGGCTTTCAAGTTAACAGTGACATGCTTATTTTTTAAGCGTATAGTTATTGCTTTTTTTATCGATTCATTTGTTATTTGATTCTCTAAAAGAGTTGAAAGAGCACCTAAAAGGACAGTATTAACAACCCTCAAATTCCCAAGTTTTATTGCTATACTCTGACCATCTATTGTATAAACTCTATTAGCGTTCTTTTTTATAGTTTCTAAAAGAGAGTTAGAAGTTAAGGATCTACGGTCTTTATTAAAAGATGTACTAGGAGAAATATACTTGGTATTAACAAGAACTATTCCATCTTTTTTAAGCATCGAAAGAGTCCTTGCAGTTTCGAGCATTTCAAAACCAAGAATCATATTTGCTCTACCTTTCTCGATTATTGGAGCTTGAACATTATTGCCTATTCGAACGTGGGCAACTATAGAGCCCCCTCTTTGAGCCATTCCATGAACTTCGGCTTTTGCAACATCCCAACCGTCAATCATAGCAGCTTCACAAAAAATATCACTCGCCACAACTATCCCTTGACCACCCACTCCTGTAAAAATAATATCTAAGTTCATGTTTCTATACTCCCAATCACACCAAATGGACATACTTGTTCACAAACACCACAACCATAACAAAGAGTAGGATCAATCTCTGCAAAAGTACTATTCATTGAAATTGCTGGACACCCAAAAGCTTCTACACATACACCACAAGAATTACATTTATCTGAAATTTCTCTAACTTTGCCTCTCCTTATTTTAAGAGGACAAGGTCTTTCAGAAATAATAACTGAAGGACCATGATAATTAATTATATCTCGAATAACTTTTTGAGTTCCCTTAATATCATATGGATCTACAACTTCCACTTTCTCTATCCCAACAGCTCGCACGATATCTTTAATCGAAATTTCTTTAGTTTTATCACCTATAGCATTAACGCCAGATCCAGGAGTAGGCTGGTGACCAGTCATTGCAACAACACGATTGTCCAATATTATAACACAAACATTAGCTTTATTATACGCGATGTTAAGCAAACCAGGAATACCACCATGGAAAAAGGTTGAATCTCCAATAACTGCAAAAACTTTATCTCTTACACCAGCATGGAACATACCTGCTGCTTGAGAAATTCCTGCACCCATACATAAACAAGATTGAAGAGCTTCAATTGGAGCCATAAATCCAAGAGTATAGCAACCAATATCACCTGTAACAATTTTATCCTTATTTTTTCCTTTTAATCTTAAAGCACTTTCTGGACACCATTTTACACAAGCAGGATCACCATCACAAGTATCACAAACCACAACTTTTCTACGATCAGAGTGCATAGTTAACGAACCAAATTCACACGATTCAATACACCACCCGCACCCATTACACTTGCTTTCATCAACTCTAATTATTCCCTTTTCCTCAGATTGAGATATTGCATCCTCTGGACAAGCAACTATACAAGCGGGATCATCACAAATTCTACAAGCAACAGCAATATTAGAAAGGAGATTTAGTCGAATCGTCCTTATTCTTGATTTCCCAGGATTGAAAGTTTTCTCTTTTTCCAGAGAGCAAGCATATTCACAAACAACACAACCAACACATTTCTCTGGATCACAATCAACAAATTGTCTAGCAGTGTTTAGAGCATAATAAAATGCTCTATGAGGACAACTTGGACACAAAACAGGAGGTCTCAAAGGAAGAGTCAAATCACCTTTTATTTCATGTTTTTCAACTAAACCCAATCTTACAAAGACATCTTTGAGCAAATCTGGACTAAATTCACCTATTTCTTCTAATCCCAATATTTCTTTTCCTAGAATTTCTGAGTGAACACATTTAATTTGATTTTCAATGTAGGGTTTTAATTCTTCTATAACAAGTAGCTTCTTAACATTAGCAGAAAATTTTTTAACCAAACTTAATGGAAACGGGTAAATCAAACCAAGCTTCAACCAAGAGAATCTGCTTGTATCAAGAACAGAGCGTGCATAATAATAACCTATTCCGCTACCAACAATTCCAATCGCTTGGCCATTATCCTCAATCGAATTAAATTTAGATTTATTTACAATTTCTTTTGCTCGATCCAATTTTTCTTTTAAAATATGATGTCGTTTTATTGAGTTTGATGGAACCATCACCCATCTTTTAGGATCCTTATCAAATTTGGCTTCTCTAGAAAGATGTTTTATCTTTCCAATTTTGACTTTAGCTTTTCCATGTGCAACTCTGGTAGTTAATCGAACAATTATTGGCAACTCTAATCTTTCACTCAATTCAAAAGCTTCAACAGTCATATCTTTTGCTTCTTGTGGATTAGCTGCATCAAAAAGAGGTAAATCAGAATGCAAAGAAAAATACCGAGTATCTTGCTCATTTTGACTGCTATGCATAGCAGGATCATCACAAACAGCGATTACCAAACCACCTACAATCCCAGTGTAAGCCAACGTCATTGCAGCATCAGCAGCAACATTTAATCCAACATGTTTCATAGAAACAATAGATCTTAATCCAGTCATAGAAGATCCCGCAGCGACTTCCATAGCCACTATTTCATTAATACTCCATTCAGCATGAATACCAAACTGTTTAGCAACTTCAGCAATAGCTTCTAAAATTTCTGTAGATGGAGTTCCAGGATAAGATGCAGCTAACTGTACTCCTGCCTCAACAGCACCTCTAGCAACAGCCTCATCCCCATTAAGCAAGAGATAACTACCTGGCTTATCTAAAGAAATTTTTGAAGTCATAAAATAATGGCCTTCACATTTTACCTTTACGAAGATCTATAACATGTTTAGCTTTTCCAGCAGATCTGGGCAGTTCTCCACAAGCTACAATCTCAACACCTGCCGATAAACCAGTTATATCACGGATTTTATTCCTAATTTCAGCTTTAAGTTTATCTTGGTCAGACTGAGTTTGTTGAATCTGATTTTTTAATTCCACCTTTACTCCAAAAACGTCAAGAGCACCTGGACGATCCACAACTATTTGATATTGAGTAGCTAATTCTTGGAAACTCATTAGCGCGTTTTCTATCTGTGAAGGAAAAACATTCACGCCTCTTATTATTAACATATCATCAGATCTTCCGCGAATTTTTAACATTCTAGAGTGTGTTCGGCCACACGTACACACTTCATCTTTGATAATTGAAATATCTCTCGTTCTAAAACGTAGCATGGGTAAAGCTGTTTTTGTTAAGGTTGTAAAAACTAATTCTCCTTCTTCTCCTGGAGATAAAACTTCTCCTGTATCAGGATCAATGGTTTCAACTAAAAAATGATCTTCCCAGATGTGTAAACCATCATGCTGACTACATTCAACTGAAACGCCAGGACCACATAATTCTGTTAAACCATAAATATCAAAAGGTTCCAAATTTAATTCTTCCGAAATTCGCCCTCTAGTTTTATTAGACCAAGGTTCAGCTCCAAACAAACCAACTCTCAGATTCAAATCATCTTTTGGGTTTATTCCTTCTTTAACCATAACTTCAGCTAAATAAACAGCAAAACTAGGAGTGCAACAAAGAATTGTAGCATGTAAATCCATAATTAATTTTATTTGTCTTTGAGTCATACCACCGCTTATCGGGACAATTAAAGACCCAAGTTCCTGAGCACCATAATGAAATCCCAAACCACCTGTAAATAATCCATAGCCATAAGCGTTGTGAATAACATCAGATTTTCTACCACCTGCAGCATAGATTGTTCTAGCCATTAATTCTTTCCAATTTTTTATATCATTACTTGAATATGGACCAATAATGGGATTTCCAGTAGTTCCACTCGATGCATGTATTTCAACAACATCACTAATTTTTACCGCCATCATTCCAAGCGGATAATTATCCCTAAGATCAGTCTTTACTGTAAAAGGAATTTTTTTAATGTCTTCAAGATTCTTAATGTCTGTTGGTTTTAATCCCAAATTATTAAATTTTTTCTTATAAAAAGAACTATTAACATAACAATGATTTACAAGCGTTTTTAGCCTTTTCAGTTGAAGTTCCTTTAAGTCTTTTTTAGCTAAAGTCTCAATTTTTTCATGATAGTAAGTAGTATCAACCAATTTTTTTCACACCCTTATAAACCTAGATAAACCTCTTTTATATGATCATTACACAATAATTCTTTACCTTGGCCTTCCAATATTATTTTACCCTGTTCAATAACATAGGCCCTATCAGCCACATCCAAAGAATCTCGAATATTCTGCTCCACTAAGAGAATTGTCATACCTTCTTCGTTTATTTTCCTTACAGTATCCAAAACTTTTTCAACAATTATTGGTGCCAAACCTAAGGAAGGTTCGTCTAAAATCAATAATTTAGGATTTGACATTAAACTCCTGCAAATCACAAGCATTTGCTGCTCACCACCACTAAGGTTTTGAGCTAAACTCTTTTCTTTCTTTTTCAAAACAGGGAATATTTGATAACCACGTTCTTTTGCATCCTTAACTTTTTCTTTTTCTGAGACTATATAAGCACCTAATAGAAGATTTTCTTCTACTGTCATTCTAGGAAAAATTTTCCTACCTTCAGGAATTAAGGTTATCCCCTTTTTAACAATTGAATATGGAGCAAGACCGTCTATTTTTTCATCTTTAAACAAAATTTCACCAGAACTTGGAGAAATCAACCCTGTAATAGTTTTTACTAAGGTGGATTTTCCTGCACCATTGGGACCAATAATACTAACAATCTCTTTTTCCTTAACTTGAAAAGAAACTTCGTTGAGGACCTGTATTAAACCATATGAAGCAGATACACAGTTAACATTTAGCATTTTAGTCATCACAGAGCAGATATCGTTTTCCAAGATATATTTTTATTACATTCTTATCTTTAACAACTTCTTGCGGAGTTCCTTCAAAAATCTTACCCCCATGATGTAAAACAGTAACACGATTACATAGACCCATAATAACTCGCATAACATGCTCTACAATTAATACAGAGATACCCTGTTTATTTATTAGCCTTATTAATTCAATAGCTTCATTACTTTCTCTTGGAGTTAAACCTGTCAGAAGCTCGTCTAATAGAAGTATTTTGGGATTAGTTCCCAAAGCTTTAGCTAACTGAACACGTCGCAATTCAACTACATTCAAATTTTTTGCGGGCAAATAGAATTTTGCCTCATCTAAACCAACAAAATTTAGAAGCTTTTCTGCTTGGTTAGTTGGCAAACTTGCTTCTTTAGAAGTCCTATTGGCAAAAAGTAAACTAGTAAGCACGTTCTCAATAGCAGTCATATCTGGAAAAGACTGAACAGACTGAGAAGTTTTTGTTATTCCTTTTGAACAAATCTTATAGGATGGATAACCAGATATGTCCTCACCGGCTAACAAAATTTTTCCTGTATCTGGCTTGTAAATACCACTAATCAGATTCAATAATGTTGATTTTCCAGAACCGTTTGGACCTACAAGACCAGTTATTTCATTCTTTTTTACAGTTAAATCGACATTATTTACTGCTTGAAGTCCTCCAAAACGTTTGGAAACGCCCGTGCACTTTAGCAAATAAATCTTCTCCAATTGTGGATCGTTTAGTATACTTTATGTCAAAATATAAATATTATCTGAAACTAATTGATTCTAGGTGCCAATTGTGCCGATAATCCAAGTAAGTGTATTTTTAGATAATAGACCAGGTTCGTTATCAGAAGCTATGGATCAATTAGATAAAAATCAGATCGAAATATTCGCATTATCAATCGCAGATGCCGGAGAATTCGGATTGATTAGAATGATAACTGAAAATCCTGAAAAAACTACAAAAATTCTAGAAGAAAACGATTTTAATCTAGCTAAATCTAAAAAAAATACTGAAGTAACAGCAATTTTCATTTCAGAAAAAAATAAAATCTCAAAAATCACAAAAATTTTAGCAATGAAAAAACTAAACATTGAATATGCTTACTCATCCGCAGTTCATATTGAAGGAAAAATTGCTTTGATTTTGAGAATTGATGAAATATTAAAGGCAGAAGAGCTGTTAAGGGAAAATAAAATCAAAATATTAACTTTATCAGAGATAAAAAATTATTTTAATTAACAATCCTGACTAAAAATAGAGTGTAGGAGAGTAATTACGAAAGTTTAATAACAATTAACAAAGTCAAGTGTTTGCAAAGAATAATACTCGATCATTTCTATGAGAGAACCTTTATTAATTTTGGAATCCTCCCGTAGGTCCCAATCAGGTCATTATAAATTATTAAGGCACCGTCGACATCTCGGATAGATTTGGCTTTTTCTATGCCACGTTTAATAGCTTCATCATATTTTTTTCCTTTGACAACGTTACATACTGCTGTTGATGCTGCATCTGCTAACCCAGCGGTTTTACAAAAAGTCGTAGCAGCTTCTGCGTCTCCAAAACTAAAAGCATGACTGAAACAGCCTGAACTAGTAGCAAGTCCAATTGGAAAAGTTGTTAATCTAAAACAAAAAAAGTTAGAAAGACTAATATTACCTGCAGAAAGCATTACATCAATTGGAATATTGGACATAGCCGAAACTTCTCCCCCATTTTCAACAACAGCTACTTTGCAGTTTTCTTTTATCATATCAGATACAGCCATATCTGCTAATACTCCTGCAACTGCAGCCATTGGACCAACATTTGCTTTTTCTGAATAAATTGACATTAAATTAACAATCAAAGGCCCATCATTAACGTGAATTGGTTCAAAACTGCTTAAGAATAAAGGATTAGTTACACAATAATTTTCCAGAGCTACTCTATTTTTACTGATAGACTCTTTAGCTATATGGATGCCCACTTTTTTATCACAAATTATGGAACAAGAAGACTCCTTAATACTAAATGCTTCCTTGTAAAGATTACTTTTGCAAGTTTTCATTTTCCAGTGTGATCCCATAGTCAACTTGTTCAAGTTAAGATATTAACTATCTGAGGTTATTGCTCTCGCTGGGCATGCGTCAACACAAACTCCACAGGTACTTCCAAGGCATTTTTCTTTAGAAAAAGTCAAAGAAAAATCTTCATCAAAGGTAAGAGCTTCTACTGGACAAATTGTAATACAAGCACCACAACTAAAACATTTGTCTTTATCAATTTCAATTAGTTTTGGAAGAGAAACTGTCAACCCTTTTTCACGAAAAGCATTAATCGCTATCTCCAATGATTCTTCAGGTATTTCTGCAAGAAATTCACCACCTTTTGAGGTAATATTTGCTGTCACAATGCTGATTGGAATTTTATACTTCAATATTATTTGAGCTGTTATTGGTTGACCAGCTAGATCTTCTGCAAATTTCAATAGTATTTTTGCCATATATTTCACTTTCCAAGTAGTCGAGAAACATCTTCTACAGTAACTATTCCAAGTACTTTTCTGTCATTATTAATAACTGGCAAAGCAGATATATTATGCTGCGCCATTTTTCTTGAAGCTGTTTCTAAAGGGTCCTCAGGTTTTGCAGTTATTACACGCCGTGAGACAACGTTCGCTAAAATATTTTTTCCTTCAGCCATAGCCCTTGTAATATCCCAAGAGGTAACAATGCCACGAAGTTTATGGTCTTCATCGATTACGATAATATGATTAACAGAATTAGTGACAATTCGAATAGCAATAGATTGAATCTCTTCATTCTCTGTACAAGTTATAGCATCATTCATTACACTTGACACAAACGAAGTTCCCTGAGTTTGCTTCATAGGTTTAAATATTCTATCGGTAGAGAGACGTTCAACAGGAGAAGTTAAAAAGAAATCACCTTTTTCAATCCAAATTTTGAGTGTTTCAGAGACTTTTTTAGCCTTTTTTAGACTTGATAAAGAACTGGTTCTAACTTTTTTTCCACTTAAGGATATAGAGCCTGATTTAAGATCTTTATAACTAACTCGACCTAATTTAGGTCTATTTCGACGAGAAACCCCATAATCAACAATATCTGTAAAGATGTCTTCATCTTTTATTGCTGTTTTCTTAACTAATTCCTTATTTAAAATAGGAATGGGCACACCTAAACCAACATAAAGAGTAGTTCCATAGCCTGTAAAAGAAGCACCTTGAATAAATTCAGATGACATTTCTTTGCAATCACCTCTAACCATAAGAGTTCCAAATCTATTTTTTGGGTCATGCTGAGTTCCTTCACCAATAACATATCCTTGAGCACCACCAAGAAATATACGAGTCCCCAACCCAATTGTTTCATAATCTAAATCATTCATTAATGGATTTAATTCTCCAGCTCCTGAAAAATTTGCGTTTCTAAATCTTGGAAGAAGTTTACCCATGTAAGTATAAAGAGTTTGATCAAGACTATTTATTGCGCAAACATATCGTTGATAACAATTCCGAAAATTAATTAAATAAAATTGGTTAAGATCATTTTTAGTAATATTTGTTTCAATTTGAGTCCTTGGGTAACAATCAGTCCCATATGCAGTTGCTCTCAACTCAACTTCCTTTCCACGAATGAGGTCTTCAATCAAATGACCTCCACCATACTCAAACGGTTGATCTTCGGACATTTGAGTAGCTCCAATAAAAAGATCCACTGCTGCACCAGGATGGCAAACCTCAATATTATTCATCCAAGCTTTTTGTATTTTTATTGGTGGATCAGAATGACCAATATTTACTAATGCACCAGAAGAACACATAGCTCCAAAAGTACCAGTCGTAACCACATCAACTTCTTTTAGCGCAACCTCTACACCGCTACTTTCCACAAGTTTTTTCATTTCCAAAGCTGTTAAAACTTGAACATCGCCGTTTCGAATTTTTTCATTGATCTCTTCTATCGTTCTATAATTTTTTTTTGTTGGAATTTCGATGCCTCCAATAGACACCTTCTAGAAAAGAAAAGAATCAAATTAATATCTTCTGTAAAAAAAAGGTTACCAAATTGTCCAAGGCATAGCGTCCATGTATTCATTTAATGAACGTATTGTTTCTCCGTTATCTTCTCTTTGTTTTAAAACTTTTACCAAAGCCAAAGCAAGCTCCAAATTTGTTATCACAGGTACATTAAATTCAACAGCCTGTCTTCTAATGATATAACCATCTGTCAAAACGTCTGAGATGTTTTTCTTTTTCCATCCCATTGGGACGTTTATTACTAAATCGATTTTTCGTCCTTGAAGGTAATCAAGAATATTCGGACGAACACTAGTTTCACTAACCTTATGCAGAACAGTAACTTTTTGTAATCCTGAATTCTGCAAAACCGTGGCAGTATTTTTAGTCGCATAAATTTTGAATCCCAATTCTTCTAAATCTTTGGCTATAGGAACAACCCTTCTTTTTGGTTCTTCACCGCCAATAGTTATTAAAACAGAACCACCTTTAGGTGGCATCCTAAATTCTGCAGATTGAATCGCCTTTGAAAAAGCGTCAGCAAAGTTTTCACCTAGGCATGCCACTTCTCCAGTACTTAACATTTCAACACCTAAAACTGGGTCGGCACCACTTAATCTCATAAAACTAAATTGGGGAACTTTAACACCAACATGAGAAATTGGAGGAAGCTTACATGTTGGTAATTCATTAAACTTCTTATTTAACATGGCCAATGTTGCTAACTCGATCAAATTAACTCCACGAGTTTTACTTACAAAAGGTATTGAACGAGAAGCTCTCAGATTACATTCAATAACATAAACTGTATCATCTTTTACAAGATATTGAATATTGAAGGGACCTTTGATATTCAAAGCCTTAACAATTTTGTAAGTTACATCTTCAATTTTATTCTGAAGTAGTAATGAAAGAGTTTGAGGAGGAACACTAATACTCATAGTTGCATCTCCACTATGAGTTCCAGCGTTTTCCACATGCTCAACTATTGCACCTATAATACAAGTGTCTCCATCAGATACTCCATCAACCTCTACCTCTTTAGCATTTTTAATAAATTTAGAAATAACAACAGGTTGATCGCGCGAAACTTTAGCGGCCAACTTAAGAAAATTCTCTAACAAAGTTTCATCGTATGCCACTCTCATAGCAGATCCGGATAAAACATAGCTAGGTCTAACAAGCACAGGATAACCAATTTGTTCAGCAAAACGTTTTGCACTAGAAAGGGATGTTAATTTGCTCCAACTAGGTTGAAGAATATTCAGTCGGTCTAGAAGAGCACTAAATTTGGATCTGTCTTCAGCTAAGTCAATATCTTCAGCTGATGTACCCAAAATATTGACTCCAGAGTTTTCAAGCTTCATTGCTAGGTTGTTAGGAATTTGGCCACCAACACTAGTAATTATTCCTGAAGGATTCTCTTTTTCATAAATGTCAAGTATTCTTTCAAGAGACAACTCTTCAAAATATAATTTATCGGAAACATCATAGTCCGTTGATACTGTTTCCGGATTATAATTAACCATTATTGCTTCTTGGATATTATTCTTCTTTAAAGCCCAGATTGTGTTTACTCCACACCAATCAAATTCAACGCTTGATCCTATTCTGAAAACTCCCGAGCCTAAAACAATAACTTTACTATTATGATTTGTTAGTTCAATATCATCTACGTCTCCCCCATATGTTAAGTATAAATAATTTGTTTTGGCTGGCCATTCAGCAGCTAGAGTATCGATTTGTTTTATTACCGGAATAATATTAGCTTGTTTTCTAAAAGCTCTGATACTTAATTCATCACTTTGTTGACAAATAGCAATTTGTTCATCAGAAAAACCAATCCGTTTTGCTTCTCTAATAGTTTCTACGGCATCAACATGATCTAAACGTAATGATCGGAGTTCGTTTTCCATATCGACTATGTTTTGAAGCTTATATAGGAAAAATGGGTCAACACCGCTAAGACTGTAAATTTCTTCAATTGATATACCTAATTTCAAAGCTGTTATTAATTTATAGAGACGTTCATCTGTCGGATTAGCTAAAACATCTTTTATTTGTTCGATTGATTCTTTTTTTGAGTGTTCGTTGCAGACCAGCCCTTTTTTTCCGGTATCTAACATTCTCGTTGCCTTTTGAAGGGCTTCTTCTAAGCAACGACCAATAGCCATAACCTCTCCAACTGAACGCATTTGGGGGCCTATATGACGATCTACATTTTTGAATTTTTGAAGGTCCCAACGAGGTATTTTTATCACAACGTAGTCAAGTGCAGGTTCAAAACAAGCGGTAGTAACTTCGGTTACTTTGTTGGTAAGTTCGGGCAGAAGATAACCTATTGTTAGTTTAGTAGCGATATACGCCAAGGGGTAACCAGTTACTTTGCTTGCCAAAGCTGAACTTCTTGACATTCGTGAGTTGACTTCTATAACACGGTATTCTTCTGAGTTCTGATTTAATGCCCATTGAATATTGCATTCACCAACTATACCCAGATGTCGTATAGCGTTAATTGCTGAAGTGCGCATAAGATGGTATTCCCTATTTGTTAATGTTTGAGATGGAGCCACAACAATAGAATCGCCCGTATGAACACCCATTGGATCCAAGTTTTCCATATTACATACAATTAGACAATTATCAGCATAGTCACGCATTACTTCATATTCAAGTTCTTTCCAATGACCTACATATTCTTCAACAAGCACCTGGTTTATTCTACTTTGAGCTAAACCAAGTCTAACAATTCTTTTTAGATCCTTGTTATTTTTGGCTACACCTGAACCTTTGCCACCAAGAGTATAAGCTACTCTGACTATAACTGGGTAACCAATTTCTTGTGCAATTTCTAAAGCTTTATTAATTGAATTGGCAGCTTTGCTTCTAAGAGGCGGAACTTTTGCATCAAGCATTACTTTTCTAAAACGTTCTCTATCACTTGTATCCTCTATGGCTTCTATAGGAGTTCCAAGAACTTTAACATTATATTTTTTAAAAATCCCCATTTTAGAAAGTTCTATTCCACAATTTAGAGCAGTTTGCCCTCCAAAACCTAAAATTATCCCATCAGGTTTTTCCTTCTTAATTACTTTTTCAACAAACTTTGGAGTGACTGGAAGAAGGTAAACTTTTCCTGAGAGACGCGGATCAGTCTGTATAGTGGCAATATTCGGATTAATCAATACTGTTTCTATACCCTCTTCAGTTAGAGCTTTAAGACATTGGCTACCAGAATAATCAAATTCAGCAGCTTCACCAATTTTGATTGCACCACTACCTAAAACAAGTACTTTATGTATCCAATCAAATTTTGGCATACTAGTTAACCTCCATTAATTTCAAAAATTCTTCAAAAAGAAATTCAGTATCATAAGGACCAGGGGCTGCCTCAGGATGCCATTGAACTGCAAACACGGGTTTATTTTTATGTTTTACACCTTCCACTGTTTTGTCGTTGGGATTCAGAAACCAAGCTTTTAGAGGAGTTGTTTCAAGAGATTCATTTTTGATCGCGTAGCCATGATTTTGAGTGGTTATATAACAGCGATTATTGTTCAAATCTAACGCAGGTTGGTTTTGAGAACGATGACCATATTTTAGTTTGTAGGTATCACCACCCAAAGCTAATGTTAATATCTGGGCTCCAAGACATATTCCCATCAAAGGTACTTTTTCAACTAACTCACTTATACATTCAATGGTATCAATGCACTTCTTAGGATCACCAGGACCATTACTTAGAAAAACACCATCAGGTTTGTATTCCAAAACTTCCTTCGCTGAAAAATCATAAGGTACTCTTATAACATTAATTCCACGTTTCAAGAGATTTCTGATTATGCTATATTTAACTCCACAATCGATTAAAACAATCGTACAGTCACCTTTGACTCCATATTCAATAGGTGACTTAACAGAAACTTGCTTAACTAAATCTGTTAAATTAGGATCGGGAATTTTACCTGCTTCCTTTAGAATACTATCGATACTAGGCTCATTTTCAGCTTCATAAACTTCAAGAATTCCAAGCATTACACCATAAGTTCTTAATTTTTTAGTTAAATGTCTGGTATCAACCCTAGAGATACCTGGAATTTCTTCATCCAACAACCATTTGTTTAAAGTTTTTTTCGATGCCCAGTGAAACGGTTTTTCACATAGTTCATGAATAACTAGTCCTTGTGTTTGGATTTTTTCTGACTCAAAATACATAGGTACATTATAATCAAGGTCTAAGGAGGGAACTCCATAATTACCTATAAGAGGGTAAGTTAAGGTTAGTATTTGTCCTTTGTATGAAGGGTCAGTTAATGCTTCTGGATAACCAACCATAGATGTAGAAAATACAACTTCACCTGAAGTTTTTCTTACTGAACCGAAACCCTTACCTCGAAAAATGGTACCGTCCTCTAATGCTAGAAGCGCCTTTTTGTTTTTGCTGGAAGTATCTACTGGTACCAAAACCCTATTCTACCTACAATTTTGAATTTTTAAAGCTTATGTTTAAAGATGAATCCTCATTAAGATAATAGTTGATTATTGATTCCATGGTTTTTTTAGCATTCAATAGTTTTTGATTGAGTTTTGACAAATTGGTTTGATTATATTTGATTTGTTTCTTTTTCACTATTAAGGCTCTTTTAACTTCAACAGGAGCGGGTCCACCTCTTATGTTATGAGTATCAACAATTTTTTTTGGATTAATACAATTAGAAATTTTTTTAGCTGAAATTTTTATTTTACGATTATAAAATAGGTTAGAAGTGGTTTGAATCATTTCAGGGGTTAGATCTTCAAATGTTAAATTTTTAGTTATTAGCAGTTTTACTAATTTTCCTACGATTTTATGTGCTTTTCGAAATGGTATTTGATAATCGCTAGAAAGCAAATTTGCGATTTCAGTTGCAGCTACAAAACTAGAGTTAGCTTTGTCCGAGATATCGTCGATTACTTCTAAATTGGGTAATAGGTTAGTTAGAAGAAGCAAAGAAGAATCAACAATTTCGATTGAATTCCAAAGATAAGGAGTAATTTGCTGAAAATCAAGATTATATGTTGTCGGTAATCCTTTTAGAGTTGAAGCGGCAGCAACAAAATCTCCTAAAATTCTGCTGGCGTTTGCTCGTATAATTTCAAGTAGTTCTGGATTTTTCTTTTGAGGCATAATACTGCTAGTAGCAGCAAAATTATCGGGTAACTCAATAACTCCGAAATCTTTAGAACTCCAAGTAATTAAATCTTCAGATAGACGACTAAGATTTACTGAAATAAAAGTAAAAACAGCTATAGTTTCGAGTATAAAGTCTCGACTTCCCACTGCATCGATTGAGTTCTCCAATACTTCGTCAAAGCCTAAGAGTTCTGCAACTCTGTTTCGATTTATCTGGAAACTTGTTGTGGCTAATGCTCCAGCACCTAAAGGACAAAGATTAACTCTTTCATATGTTTGTATAAGTCTATTCAGATTTCTCTCAAGATTATCAATAAATGATAAAAGATAATGTGCGAACGAAACTGGTTGTGCAGGTTGAAGATGAGTATACTCTAAAATGAGAGTGTTTATATGATTCTCAGCTGTTTTAACTAAACTTTTTTGCATTTGCAATATAATATTGATTGAATTTAGCAATTTTTTTCTTAGCAAAATCCGGATTGCTGTAACAACTTGATCATTTCTACTTTTAGCAATGTGGAGGTTTCCGCCTATTTCTTCACCAACATCTTTCAAAATTGATTCTTCGATGGCCATGTGAATGTCTTCACCAGAGAGAACAGAAGGATTATCCAAAAGTTTTTGCAGAGAAGCTAAAAGAGTACCGCCATCTGATCGTTTAATGATTTTCTGTTCCATAAGCATTATGATATGAGCTTGATTAACGCGTAATCCAGGTCTTGTTAGAACTAGATCATCTTTGAAGGAAGATGTAAAACTGGCGACATCTGCTCGAACAGATTTTAGTCTTCCTCCTCTCAACAAGTTTGACAATACACAGTTCTCCTTGCTAGTTAACTAAACTTACTGTTAGTTTCTTCCTCCGACTTCTTGTTGACTTTTTGTTGTAAAATATTAGCCATTTTTGTTTGTAGACCCCATAGTTCAATAAATCCTTTTGAGTATGATTGCTTAAAACCAGTTTTTATGTTATAATTAACTAAATTTTTATCATAAAGTGATAATTTTGATGAACGACCAACAACTTGGGAACTACCTTTAAAAAGTTTCATACGAACATCACCTGTTACTTTATTTTGAGATTTGTTAATAAAAGCTTCAAGGTCGTCTCTCAGCGGATCATTCCATAGACCAGCGTAAACTAAAAATGTCCATTGGGAATCCACACTTTGTTTAAACATTATCTCGTGACGAGTAAGAACCATTTTTTCTAAATCTTTATGAGCTTCAAGCAGAACAACTGCAGCTGGGCATTCATAGATTTCTCGTGATTTAATTCCTACTAATCGATCTTCGATATGATCTATTCTTCCAACACCGTTTTGCCCAGCTATAGTATTCAATGTTTTTATCAGTTGGAGTGGTTCCATGACTTCGTCATTCAATCTTGTTGGAACACCAGATTCAAATTTAATTGATACATATTCAGGGACGTTTTTTGCATTTTCGGGGGAAATTGTCCATTCAAAAACGTCTTCGGGAGGTTCTTGACTAGCGTCTTCCAGAATTCCGCATTCAATTGAACGACCCCATATACTTTGATCAATACTATATTTTTTAGCTGCGTTAGAAACAGAAATTCCATTTTTTAATGCATAAGTTATTTCTTCTTCGCGGGTCATATTCCATTCTCGAACTGGCGCAATTATTTTTAATTCAGGAGCTAATGAAGCAAAAGAAATATCAAAACGTACTTGGTCATTTCCTTTTCCAGTACATCCATGAGCCAGACCTGTGGCATCATGTTTCTTTGCTATTTTTACCATCTCACTAACAATAAGTGGACGAGATAAACTCGTACTGACTGGATATTTTCCTTCGTATAGAGCATTAGCTTTTATCGCTGGAAAAACATAATTTTTTGCAAATTCTTTTGTAGCGTCAATCGAATAATGTTTTAAAACACCTAATTTTTTTGCTTTTTCCGCGATTTCTTTCAAATTTTCCTGTTGGCCAACATTAACTGTAACAGTTATTACTTCTGCAGCATATTTTTCTTGGATCCATTTTATTAGAACAGAAGTATCTAATCCACCTGAATATGCCAACACAATTTTTTCATTCATTATTTGCTTCCCCTGTTTCTTAAGAGAAATTATTCCACTTACCACTGGAGCATTATTTTTAAACGTTGTGACTTTTTTGTTACATAATAAGCTTTAAGTGTACCATACGATACATTATTGCACCATGACTATAGCTAAAACGGTAAGAAAACATCTCCGAAACAAACCATATTTACTAGAAGCGTTAGAAAAGGGAATTGTAAATCTTAGTGAATTATCCAGACAAGTGCAAGAAGAGTTAGAGATAAAAAATACAAGTGCCGTAAAAGCTGCTCTAAGAAGGTTTGCAGAAGACCTCCAAAAACATAAACAAAAAAGAGAAGAAAAAGTATTAGACGTCTTAAAAAAGAGCGTATTAGTTGTTTATGATAGAAAATCAGTAATAATAACAAGCAAAGAAATTAGTGTTAAAAATGGGATGAAAGTAGATCTTCCCGATAAATTTGTTTATCTTTTAGATAAGAAAGATTTACCTCAAAGAGTTAGCACTTTAGTCAAACATGATAATTGTACAATGATAGTGATACACTCTCCCAAAGAGCTAGAAGATACACCAGGAGTCGTCGCATTTCTAACTACACTGCTATCAGAACAAAAAGTAAATGTTATCGAATTTATTTCTTGTTGGACTGAAACAATTATAGTTGTAGAAAAAAAAGACAGTCTCAAAGCTTACGAAGTTTTATCCAACATGGTGAGTTAACATGCGACTAAATTGGTTTAACATAAAATACTATACCAAGAAATATTATTTGGAAGCAAGTCTATTAAAAAACAAAAAAGATAACAAAAAGTTTACTATCACATCTTTTACTTTAGAAGATACAATAATGTCTGAACTAAAACTTTCAACAAATTAAAAAAAATTGTTTTAATGGAGAAATCAGTATGGTACACCAAGAATGCATCAATTGTGGAAAAAAATTCGCTATAAACGAAATCGTATATTTTTGCACAAAATGTGGAGATCTTTTAGAAATAACATACGATTATAACGTTATAAAAAAAGCGATAAGCAAAAGTAATTGGCAAAATGTTCCACTTTCAGTATGGAGGTATCAGGATTTTATGCCTGTTCAAGATTTCTCAAAGATTGTTTCGCTTAATGAAGGGGGAACAGGATTTCATTCAAGTAAACGTTTAAGCAAAATATTAGGAATAACACAACTCTATGTAAAAAATGAGGGAGAAAACCCAACAGGATCCTTCAAAGATAGAGGTATGACGGTAGGGGTAACAAAAGCTGTTGAACTGGGTATAAAATCAGTAATTTGTGCTTCTACAGGCAACACTTCAGCCTCATTAGCTGCTTATGCTGCAAGAGCTGGGCTTAAATGTGCAGTACTTATTCCAGCTGGAAAAATTGCCTATGGAAAATTGTCACAAGCAATGATTTATGGTGCCAAAGTTATTCAAGTACGTGGCAACTTTGATGAATCTTTGGAGATTGTACTCAAACTCTCAGAAAAATATAGAGAGATATACCTTCTTAATTCTATTAATCCTTTTAGAATTGAAGGTCAAAAATCTTTAGGATTTGAGATTTGTGATCAATTAAATCAAAAAATGCCTGACAGGATTGTAGTACCAGTTGGAAATGCGGGAAACATTAGTGCTATTTGGAAAGGATTAAAAGAATTTTATAGACTAGGTTTTTTGAATGAACTACCAAAAATGACTGGCATACAAGCAGAAGGATCAGCACCTATAGTACATGCAATTAAAAATGGAAGCGACAAAGTTATACCCGTTACTTCTCCAGAAACGGTAGCAACAGCTATTAGAATTGGAGCTCCGGTAAGTTGGAAAAAAGCTTTAAGAGCAATTAGAGAGTCAAAAGGCACTGCAGAAATGGTAACTGATGAAGAGATTTTAAATGCTCAAAAATTATTAGCACAAACAGAAGGATTGTTTGTGGAGCCTGCCAGCGCGTCTTCAATTGCTGGATTAAAGAAGTTAATAGAGCAAGGAGAAGTTGATAGAGATGAACATGTTGTATGCGTAACAACAGGTCATGGATTAAAAGATCCTGATACAGCAGTAAAAATTTGTAAAAAACCCGTAGAAGTAGAAGCAAAAATTGAAGCTATTGAAAAAATTTTGGGTCTCAAAAAAACCGGGTCATTAGTTGTTTCGGGGGCAACATTTTGAGAATTATTTTAATTGGGTATGGAGTTGTAGGACAAAGTTTAACAGATATTTTTTTAGAACGAAAAATAGAAAATCTTAGAAATTATGGTTTCAATCCTAAAATTGTCGCGATTACCGACCGAGGCGGAGCAGCAATTAATATCAAAGGATTGGACTTAAAAAGAATCCAAAATATAAAAAAAAGAGAAGGAACAGTAGCAGCTGATCCCGTATTTGGACACCTACAAAAAACCGGACAAGAAATAATCCAGACAATTGAAGCAGAGATAATGATTGAAGCAACATCAACAAACATCATAACTGGGGAACCAGGGATTTCAAATATCAAAACTGCTTTTAACACAGGAAAACACGTTGTGACAACGAATAAAGGTCCTTTGGCACTAGCTTTTCCCACATTAACAGAACTCGCAGAACATAATAAAGTCCTACTGCGATTCAGCGGTACAGTGGGAGGAGGTACACCAATTCTTGAGTTCGCAAAAAAGTGTCTGGAAGGCGATAGAATAAAAGAAATCCATGGAATCTTAAACGGAACTACGAATTATATTCTTACTGAAATGACAGAAAAAAGAGTTACTTTTGAAAAAGCATTAAAAACTGCACAAAGACTAGGTTATGCAGAAACTGATCCTGTAATGGACATTGATGGATTAGACGCAGCTACAAAAGTCGTTATCCTTGGAAATTGGATAATGAATAAAAAAATTACTTTAAAAGATGTGGACATATTAGGAATTCAAGATATTACTCTAACAAAGCTAGAAAATGCTTCAAAAAAAGGAAAAAGGATAAAATTAATCGGATCAATAAATGGAAGAGCAAGTGTTGCACCTAAAGAGATAGAAAGAAATGATCCATTATGTGTAAATGGTGTTCTCAATGCAGTAACATTTGTTTCAGAATACGCCGGGAGAGAGACTATTATTGGTAGAGGCGCGGGTGGAATTGAAACTGCTAGTGCCATATTAAGAGATCTATTAGATATAAAACATCATTTGGCAGAAAAAATACTAAGGTAAACTGAATAAAGGTGAAAAATTTGAAGACAATCGTGATGAAATTTGGAGGAACATCTGTTGGTACTGGCGAAAATATTCGAAACGTTGCCAACATTATTAGAGATAATTCGAAAAAAGGGTATAGAGTATTGGTTGTTGTTTCAGCTTTAGCAGGTGTCACAAATCAACTAATTAATGAAGCTGAAGAAGTGAAAGAAAGAAAAGAAGAAAGGATCCAAGAATTTATTAAAAAATTAGCAGAGAAACACCTACAAGCAATAGATAAAGCAATTGAAAACAAAAAATTGAAAAAGGAAACAGAAGCTAATGTAAAAAAAACAATCGCAGAGCTAGAAAAAATTCTAATTGGAATATGCTATGTTGGCGAACTGACTTTAAAAACTAAAGATCAAGTTGTATCTTTCGGAGAAAGATTAGCAGCTCTGATAGTATCAGCTACTCTAAGAGAGTATAATCTTGAATCTCAATATTTTTCAGGAAAACAAGCTGGTATAGTTACAGATTCAAAGTTTGGAGAAGCAAATCCATTAATGAATTTTACAACTCAACAAGTTAATAAAATAATAAAACCGCTATTAGAAAAAAAAATTATTCCAGTCATTACTGGATTTATAGCTGCGAATCAGGATGGTGCAATAACAACATTAGGTCGAGGGGGATCAGACTATACAGCAACTATTTTGGGAGTCGCCCTTGATGTTGACGAAGTTTGGATATGGACAGATGTAGATGGAATAATGACTTCAGATCCAAAAATTATCTTAGACGCTAAAACTCTTGTCGGATTATCTTATGGGGAAGCCGCTGAAATGGCTATATTTGGAGCAAAAGCTATGCACCCCAGAGCTTTAGAACCAATAATTAAAGAACATATTCCAGTGAGAATAAGGAATGTTTTCAATCCTAATAATCCTGGAACTTTAATATCAGAAGGAGCAGAAGCTAAATCAAAAGAAGTTGTTAAAGCGATAGCGTTGATCACAGATGTCTCTATGATTAACATCAGAGGAGCAGGAATGGTGGGCGCACCGGGAAGTTACGCGAAAATATTCAAAATATTAGGAAAAAACAACATTAACATCATGATGGTTTCGACAGCAGTATCTGAAGCAAATATTTCAATTATTATACGTAGAAATCAACTAGAGAAAGCGATCAGTACATTAGAAATTGCTCTTTTGGGTAAAGACTGGGGAAATAAGATAACATCAGAAGAGGATGTTTGTGTTATTGCAGCAATGGGGGCTAACATGAAGGGTTCATTAGGAGTTGCATCTAGAATATTTACTGCAGTTGCAAAAAAGAACATAAATATCCATATGATAGCTCAAGGATCTTCAGAATTGAACATATCTTTTGTTGTTAAAGAGAGAGATGGTCCAACCGCAGTTAATGCAATTCATGAAGAATTTAATTTAAGCAAATAAACCGACTGATTTAGGAATAGCTGAATTAACTATTTTCTATTTTTGAATGAAGATCACACAATTTAAGAATAGCTTTTTCGTAGACTTCTATACTTTTCAAATATTCACTAATTTTTATGTGTTCATCTTTTGTATGATCTAAATGAGAATCTCCAGGACCATATGTAACTATGGGGGCTTTAATAGCACGACCAAGAATATTCATGTCTCCAGTGCCAGTTTTCCTCAGTAAAACTGCTGGTTTTTTGAGAATTGTTCTTATTGAAAAAGAGAGAGCTCTAACCAAAGGAGAAGTTTTATTCACCTCAAAAGGTTCATTTGAATCTTCTATTGAAAAATCAATTTTCACTTTTGGATTATCAATTAAATATTTTTCAATTACTTTTGATATTTCATTGAACACCTCTGCAGAAGATGTGTTAGGAGGAATTCTGAGATCAACATGCATTTCGCTGTCAAAAGGTATTACAGAATTTGCAAATCCACCAATTACCTGAGTTAGACATGCTGTAATTGAATTATAGGGACTAGAAGGAATTTTCTTTGATGGAAAAGTTTGGCTAATTTTTTCCCAAAGCTCAAACGTTTTTTCAAGAGCATTTTCGTAGGCCCATGGTGTAGAGGAGTGACCAGTTTCTGTTTTGCAAATTATTTTAACGTGTAGATTTCCTTTGTAGCCAATTGTTATATTTCCTACTCCGCTAGGTTCTCCAAATATTGCGTAATCAGCAGAAATTCCATCAGTTATTAAATTCTTGACGCCTCGACTAGTTGCTTCTTCTTCAACAACACTAGCTACTACTAGTTTACCATTAAATTTTGGGTTTTTGGCAACAGATGATGCAGCAAGTATCATTGAGGCCAAGGGACCTTTTGCGTCAACTGCACCTCTTGCATAAATTCTGCCATTTTCAATACGCAATGGAAGATGACCAACAACAGTATCCATATGTCCACAGAGAAGTATGGTTGGTTTGCCTTTGCCAATTTCACCTATAACATTACCAACAGAGTCTTTTTTTATGATAAACCCCAATTTTGCCATTTCAAAAACTAAATAATCAGATATAACTTCTTCACAACCTGAAGGACTAAAGATCCCCAACAAGTTGGTTAAGAATCGTACTTTGGCATCATCCAATTTGTTCTTCTCCAAGTATTGAATCGATAACAGTTATCGCTTGATCAATTTGATCTTTGTTAACCACAAGTGGAGGCAAAAAACGCAAAACGTTACGTCCAGCATTCAATACAAGTAAACCTTTGTCTGATGCTTTTTGTATAATTTTTGCCACATCTTCTCTGAGTTCAATAGCTAACATTAAACCCAAACCTCGGACTTCTGTAATCGTTTTATATTTGTTTTTTAGTTTTTCCAGTTTATTTCTAAAATATTTTCCCATAATAGCTGCGTTCTCTATGAGTTCCTCTTCTTTAAGAATAGTAATTGCTGCAATTGCAGCGGCACAAACTACAGGACTTCCACTAAAAGTACTGGTATGTTCGCCAGTTTTAAGAGATGACATTATATGTTTTTTTGCTATAGTTATCCCTATTGGCAAACCGCCTGCAAATGGTTTTGCCAAACATAATATATCAGGCGTAATTTTCCAATGTTCAAAAGCAAATAATTTACCAGTTCTACCAAAACTGGTCTGAACTTCATCTAAGATTAGGAGAATTTTTTGCTTATCACATATTTCTCTGACTTCTTGAAGAAAGCCTTGTGAAAGAAGACGAATACCACCTTCACCGCGTATTGGCTCAATTAAAATTGCAGCAGTCTTTTCAGTTATAGCTTTCTGTAATTTTTCGACGTTATCAGGAGGAACATGTTTGAAATTGGGAACCAAAGGCTTGAACGGGCTACGATATTTTTTATCCCAAGTAGCCGATAGAGCACCCATAGTTTTCCCGTGATATGCTCCCATAAAAGCGATTATTTCAGTTTTTCCAGTAAACTTTCGGGCCAATTTTATCGCACATTCAACAGATTCAGCACCACTGTTTGAGAGAAATACTTTATCTAATCCTTTGGGAGTTATATTGACTAGTTTTTGCAATAATTCAGCTCGTTTTGGATTATAGAATCCAGAGTGACATGAAATTATTTGTTCTGCTTGTGCATTTATCGCTTTAACTATTTTTGGGTGACAATGACCTAAGGCTGCAACACCGTAACTGCTAGCAAAGTCCAAGTATTCTTTTCCGTTAATATCCCATAAAAGCGCTCCTTTGCCTTTAGCCAGAACGATGGTTTTTTTGGAAAAACATTTGCCATGTAACGATTTTCTGTATCAATTATTTCTTTTTTATTCACTACTTATCACTGTACCACCTTGATGATTCAAAGCCTTGGAAATCGGCTGTTTTCCGGAACCAGAAGTTATTAGGACCTCTGTAACACCTTCATTTAGGGCTTCCAGGCCAGCATGAACCTTGGTGCTCATCCCCTGTCCAATCTCTGAGAGAATTTCTTTGACTTCAGCCGTTTAAGTTTGGAAACAGATTTTCCTTTTAGAATTAAACCTTCAACGTCAGTTAATAATATTAAACGATCTGCTGCAAGACTGCAAGCAATAGCAGCTGCAGTTCTATCCCCATCAACATTAAGCGGCTCAAATTCTTCGCTTATGGCAATTGGAGTCACAATTGGAGTATAGCCTTTTTCAAGCAAAGATTTTAATAATTCAGTGTTTACTTCAGTTATCTTGCCTGTATAACCACCATCAATAACTTTTTTTCGGCCTCGTTCATCAACAACAATTAATCGTTTTTTCCTTTCTGCTTTCAGAAGAAATCCATCCAAACCGGATAAACCGACAGCTTGTATTCCTTGGCTTTCAAGAGCTAAAACTATTTGTTTGTTCATTTTTCCAGCCATAACCATAGTGTAGATTTCGATTGTTTCTTTGTCAGTGAAACGACTTCTAAAGCCTTCGGGTGAAATAATAAATTTTTGTTCTTTGCCGAGTTTCGACGCGATTTCAGTGACCTCTGCACCTCCTCCGTGAACAAAAATAAGTTTATGATCTTTCAGTAATTCTTTTAGATCTTCAACCAAATCTGTAGAAGTACCTTCTTTTAAAATACTTCCACCTATTTCGCTACTATCAACATATTAAATCACATCGGATGAAAACCAACGCATTTTAAACCTGTGGTTCATCGGGAATGCCCATAAGTATGTTCATACATTGAACACCTTGACCTGATGCACCTTTAACCATGTTGTCTATTGCTGAGAAAAGTAGAAGACGATTTACTCTTGAATCGATCTCAAATCCAATATCACAAATGTTCGTGCCCAATGCAACTTTTGGGTCTGGTAAAGAATAGGGTCCTTGTTTGTATTTAACGAAACGAATAAACGGTTCATCCAAGTAATAGTCTCGAAAGACTTTCCAAACATCTTTGTTTGTTATTGGTTGTTTGGGAAAAAGATGGATTGTTGCTAGAATACCGCGCACCATATTTACTGCATGAGGAGTAAATGACACTAAGAAATTGTTTTTTGTTAAATTATTCAGTTCTTGTTCAACTTCTGCGATGTGACGATGTCCAATAACTTTGTATGGACGAACACCGCCAAATCGTTCGGGATGGTGTGAAACTATCGTGGGTTTGCTGCCTCCGCCTGAAGAACCTACCTTTAGGTCTACGACTATTTTCTCTGTTTCAATAAGGTCTGCAGTTACAATTGGTGCTAATCCAAGGATAGTGGCTGTTGCCATACACCCTGGACAAGCAACTAAATTTGCGTTCTTTATAGCTTCTCTATGAAGCTCTGGTAACCCGTAAACAGCCATTTCAAGAAGTTCAGGATTAGAGTGTTTCCAGCCATACCATTTTTCATAGTCAATTGGATTTTTTAGTCTAAAATCTGCGCTCATATCAATAACCTTTAGACCTACTTCCAGAAGTTCTGGAATTATATCAACAGCACTACCATGCGGAGTAGCAGTGAAAACAAGATCACAATTTTTTTGCAGTTCAGAAATATTTTGAGGAACAAATTTCAGTTGAGTTACTCCTCTAAGATTAGGATGAATATTGAAGACAAAATCACCGATATTCTGACGAGAAGTAACTATAGTAACTTCGACATTTGGGTGAAGAAGTAATAAACGAAGAAGTTCTCCTCCAACGTATCCTGAACCACCGACTATTCCAATTTTCAAGATTATCACCTAAATAATATTATCATGTTAGACTTTTAGCACCTTTTATCAACGGAATTGCAAGGTTGATTCCAGCAATTAACCGTGTATGTTCCCAGAATTCAGGGCAAGAATTTGCTTCATGGAAAACAATATCTTCTTTATTTTTTTCTATGGTATCATCAATTATTTTTTTAACTTTTTGATAGGGTTTAGTAGCCATATAATCTTGGAATGTTGTTTCCAGTTTTTCATTCCATGATGAGAAGTTGGCATGTTTATTTTTGTCATTCTTAATTTTTCGTATTGACTCAAAAACATTTAGTGTTTTTTCAAGTTCATTTTTTAGTTGATTGTCGTCAACAACCTTATTTTCTTGAATATTTATCATTCCATCAAGTGCAAAAAGCCAAGCTTCTTGATTGTTACTAAGCGCTTCTCCACTTTTTATTGATAAATCTATGATATTTGAGGGTAATTTTGCTGCGAACACGACATTACCTAGATAAGTGTTTGTTCGAAAATCCTTAAGACCAGCTCTTGCTAGTGCTATCGGATGACAAAATGGAGGTTTTCCTTTTTCTTTATATACTATTATTCGTAAATCAAAAAACCATTTTTCGATATACTCTTGGGCGACGATTCCTATTGGGTTTATTATTGATGGCTTAGTCTCTCGAATATTACAAACTAATTCTTCACGATTGTTTGAAAGCAGCATGCCTTTTCCGTGAGTAGCAGAGTCTGGTTTTATCACTATGCCTTCATCCAAAAGTAGGGTATCTTCGAATAGATCTGCAATATCAAATTCGTTGTGAAGAAGTTTTCCATTTTTTAACATATCTGAGGAGTCACAAGGAATAAAAACCGTTTTAGGAATAGGAATTCCTTCTTTCCATAAATGAAGAAGAGTTCTTAATTTGCTATAACAAATAAATTCAATAGAAGATGGATTTATAGTTTTTTTTCCTAAAAGCTCGAAAAGATAACCTGCTTGAAGTCTTCTATTCTTGCTTTGAGCTCTGTTTAGTACAACCTTAGAATTTTTGATAATCTGAGTGAAAACTTTGCCTTTGGTTTTAGCTTCAAAATTATTGTTGAATAATGAGAATGCAATTTTTCTAAATGGTATAAAGGTCAAATCTACTCCAAGTTTTTGAGCAGTGAGTTTTATTCCCATTTCATCTGTTTCAGAACGTTCGTATAGAAGTGCAATACTCATTGTTTTGTGGCTCCAAAAATTAGTTTTAAGAAAAAATTAGTTATTTTTATTTTTCTAATTAAAGAGTTCAATAAGAGACGATTACTCGCCCCAGTCTTCTCCCTCTATAGTTAATTCTTGTAAGGCTACACACCCGTCTTTGATTTCCTTAACTTCGAGTTCAAGGCCGCAACTCGCACAGCTAACAATTTCACCTTTCTCTGCATCAGCTGGAATTGAAAGGGCGGTATCACAATCAGGACAGTTATTTGTATTCATTATTTTCACCTCGGTTGATTCCAAATTTGCAACGGGATAATTCATTTTAATCGCCAGTTTTTTCTATTGGAAATATCTTTTTCAAGATACGTCTTTCTTTTAAACTTTATGACTTATTTGTAACAAATTGAGTGATTGGTGTCTCATTTAGAACAAACAACAATTTTGAGTTTACGAATTTCGAACAAAAAAAGAGTATCCACAATAGAAAAAAACAAAAAAATTCAGAAATCGTTAAATTTTTATTTTCCCAAGGAATATCGGAGATCACTTATGGATAATATAGATAAGCAGATTTTGCAATTATTAAAAAAAAATGGAAGAGCAAGCTATGGTAAATTAGGCAACAAAGTTGGACTATCAGAGGGAGCAATTCGGAAAAGAATTAAAACACTAAAAAATTCTGGAGTAATCAGAAAGTTCACAGTGAAAATAGGAGAAGTGGAAAGTGCAGAAGCTATAACATTATTAGCCACTTCACCTTCATCGCCAACACAAGATGTATCAAAAAGAATAGAAGAGATTCCCAACGTAGACACAATCTACGAAGTCACAGGAGAATACGATATCGTTGCAGTTATTTCAGGAATGAACGTGGTTGAAGTCAACGAATGTATCGAAAAAATACGGAGAGTAGAAGGAATAACGAAAACTAACACTATGATAGTTCTACGTAGTAGATAAGAACACGTCATTTTGATGTTAGTAACAGGATGTTATAAAATAAAAAAATATTTTAATTCAAAAAAAATATTTTTATTTAATATCAAAAATTTGGAAATAGTTTTCAGATGACGAAATATTCTGTTTTGAGCATAAATTCAAAATATTGGTGTCCCGGAGAAAATTACGTAAAAATTATTGTCGAAGATATTAGAAAAAATGTGGAAAATAAAGACTTTATTATTATATCCGAAAAAGCACTTTCAACTGCAATGGGTAATTATATAGATGAAAATGGCATCCACGTCAGTTTCACAGCAAAAGTGATTTCGCGTTTTTGGATGAGGATTATATGGGGATATATTCTCGGGTTTACATGTCATTTTGGTAAAAGACTAATCCTAAGACTAAGAAATTACCCCATTATTGAGGGAAGTCGACATAAACAGGTAATCTTACAACAAGCTGGATTTTGGGATGCTTTAATGTGGGGTTCAGAGGGTGGAATTGATGGATCAAATTTGCCTTACGCTTATGTTGCTTTACCATTAAAAAATCCAGTCAAAATTGCTGAAAAAATACAACAAAAAATTCAAAATAAACTTAACAAAAAAGTTATCGTAATAATTGTAGACACAGATAAAACATATACTTTTAGAAACTTTCATTTTACTCCTCATTCAATAACAATAAAAGGAATTCATTCTTGTGGAGGATGGATCACTTATTTAGTGGGAAAAGCGCTAAGACTAAAAAAAAAGTCTACACCGATAGCTATTGGAGGAGGTACTTTGAACGTCAAAAAGGCTTTAACGATCGCCAACATCGCAGATAAAGCAAGGGGAGCAGGTGCTGGACCAACAGTTTGGGATATGGCTTCAAGGTTTAACGTTGGAAATGCAGAAACGAGTTGGAAAATGCTAAAAAATTTTAGCCATAAACCAATAGTGATCATAAGAGAAAAAAATTAACTAACAAATATTTTTTTACTATAAATTGAGATAGAAAACCAGTTCAAAGCAGTAAAGAATAAACCTCTCATTTTCTTAAATGAAACAAGTGAGAATTATGGAAAAAGACAGGCTAGATACTTTTTTTAACCCTTCAACAGTGGCAATTATTGGAGCGACAAAAAATACAGACAAAGCTGGCCACGTAATATTTAAGAATTTTGCGAATAATAAAAAACGAGGAATTTTTAAAGGAAAAATTTATCCAGTGAATCCGCGAGAGGAATTAATACTTGGATTCAAATGTTATCGAAAAATAACTGAAATCCCCGGAGAAGTAGAATTAATAGTTATTGTTGTTCCAGCCAAAGTTGTACCACAAATAATGATAGACGCAGTTTCTAAGAAAGTTAAGACTGCAATAATAATTACAGCTGGTTTCAGAGAAATTGGAGAAATAGATTTAGAGAAAAAAATAGTTAAAACAGCTAACGATGCGGGAATACGAATTTTGGGTCCAAATTGTTTAGGAGTATACTATTCAAAAACAGGCGTAGACACTCTTTTCCTTCCTGAAACAAAGGTTTTAACAACTGGTGACGAAATTATTGCTACTCCTCGTCCCTTATTTGGAAAAATTGCTATAGTTACTCAAAGTGGAGCTTTTGGAATTGCAGCTCTAGACTACCTAGCTGGAAGACAGATTGGCATAAGTAAATTTGTGAGTTTTGGAAACAAAAGTGATGTTACAGAAACTGAAATGATAAATTATCTACTTACCGATAGAGAAACTAAAGCGATACTGTTATATGTAGAAGATATAAAACATGGAAGAAAATTTCTTGAAATAGCAAAAAATGTTTCACTTAAAAAACCTATTGTAGTAATTAAATCAGGCAGAAGTGCCGCTGGAGCTAGAGCTGCGGCATCTCACACAGGCGCTATAGCAGGATCAGATAAGGTGTATGATACAGTTTTTAAACAAACAGGAGTATTTCGAGCTAACGATATGGAAGAGTTTTTCGACGCTGGAAAAGCCTTATCAATGCAACCACCAGCATTTGGAAAAAATATAGGAATTCTTACTGACGCAGGTGGTCCAGGAATTATGGCTGTCGATGAATGTGCTAGGAAAGGCTTGCTAGTCAATCAGTTTTCAAGAAAGACAGTAGATAAATTCCAAAAATTAAAAGATCAAAGAGTTTTACCTAGATTTGCTTCAATATTAAATCCAGTTGACTTAACAGGATCGGTAACAGATGAAATGTATGAAGTAGCAGTAGATATTATGTTCCAAGATCCAGATATTAATGGCATAATATTACTAGGATTACATCATCTCCCAGCTCTTCGCGAAAAATACATAGATGGTGTAGCCAAAATTTCAGGAAAGTACCAAAAATCTATTGTTATGTGTGATATTGGCGAAACTGAAATGGCATTATATACTCGTTTCAGATTTGACAAACTAGGTATTCCAGCTTATTCATCCCCTGAAGACGCAGCTAGAGCAATGAATTCTTTAGTCAAATATGGAACGTTCTTAACAAAGAATAAACAAGAAAAAGAATATTTGTCTAATTTTTTCGAAAAAAAGCAACTATAAACACAGATGAACTAAAACTTCATCGTCGTCTTTCAAATTTAGACTAATTCTCAAATTCATTGGAGCAATAATCTCTATAACATTTTCTGGATAATTTGCAACCACAGGAACAATAATAGCACATTTTTGAGAAGTTATTAAAGTTGGAATTATTAGTCCGTAACAAAAACCATCAGCTGGCATAATTCTAGTACAATTTTTATTTTTTAAAAAATTAGTAAATTCTAAACTTTTTTCAGATAACAGTATATTTAATGTCCCAGGATAGGGATTAAAACCCAATTTTTCTTGAATCTGGTTTTTGACCCAAATTAATTTTAGGAACTTTTCACCTAGACCAGTACCTGAAAAAATTTTACCCTTAAGCATAATTTTTTTCAAATATTAAGATCACTCCCATAGTGACTTTGTAGAATAAGGGCCAAGAAATTGAATTTTTGGGATTTATTCTTGTTTTTTTAACCAGTTTGCAACTGTTTGGAGAACTTGATCAGATGATATATCAACGACTGGAATTATCATTTTCTCCTTTGTCTCGATAGTTGGAGCAAATTTTGGCATTATAGAATATCCAATAAAAGACCAATAGAGTTTCCCTTTTTCAATTAATTCTTTTGCCACAATTTCACTTGAAGCAGGAAGAGGAAAATAAAGAAACACCATACCATCTACCCAATAAAGCCCAGCCAATTTTCCACCAGCTATTATTGAAACAAAACGAGCTAGATTTTCTGGAGTTGAAAAACTTGTGCGCTCCATAATTACAATTTCTTTAAAAGGTTCAAAAATAACTGAAACACGATTTTCAACCAATAACAATCACCAATATATACTAATTAGGAGGTATTCCCTTTTATTTTTATCACTTTTTTAGAAAAAGTTATAGCGTAGACAGAACATTATGCCTTCACTAATAAATTGTTGGAAGTTTAGTGATTTGTCAGAAATTCGGGTAGCACTTATTGGCGTAGGCAACAGCGCTTCCGCTTTAATTCAAGGAACACAATATTACAAAGAAACCAAAGAAGATACCACTGTTCCTGGTCTGATGCACGTAAATTTTGGCGGCTACCATATAAGGGACATTAAATTTGTCGCCGCCTTTGAGGTAAATAAAGATAAAATTGGTAAAGATCTTTCCGAAGCTATATTTCTTAAACCAAATTGTTGTGAAAAATTTTCAAATGTACCAAAATTAGATGTTAAAATTTCAACTGGTCCAATCTTAGACGGTGTTGCAGAACATATGAGACAAGTTTTCAATGTATATGACGAAAAAACCCATAAAAGTGATAATGTTGTTGAAATATTAAAGAATACAAAAACAGATGTTTTAGTGAACTATTTACCAGTAGGAAGCCGAGAAGCAACTCGTTTTTATGCCAAAGCAGCTATAGATGCTGGTTGCGCATTTGTAAACTGTATCCCAGAATTCATAGCCTCAAATCAAGAATGGAGTAAGAAATTTGAAACTGCCGGACTTCCAGTTGCAGGAGATGACATAAAAAGTCAAGTAGGAGCAACAATTCTTCACAGGAACTTGGTTCGTTTATGCATCGATAGAGGTGTAATAGTTGATGAGACATATCAACTAAATCTAGGTGGAGATACAGACTTCCTAAACATGACTGTTGAAGAAAGATTAAAATCAAAGAGAGTTAGCAAAACAGAAGCAGTAACTAGTTTAGTTCCCTATAACCTACCTACTAGAATAGGACCTTCGGACTATGTTCATTTTTTGAATAACAAAAAAATATGTTATATTACACTAAAAGGTCGAAAATTTGGAGATCGCCCAATATCAATTAATGTTAAACTTGAAGTTGAAGATTCTCCAAATAGTGCAGGTGTAGTTATAGATTTGATCAGAGCTGTAAAAATTGCGTTAGATAGAAAAATAAAAGGATCGTTACTTAGTGTATCTTCTTATGCATTTAAACATCCACCTATTCAAGTTCCGGATTCAATTGCGAAAAATTGGGTAGAAGAATATATTGAAGGAAAAAGAGAGAGATAGAAACTCGGAAGTTCTTTCTAAAATTTAGAGTTTAATTAAAACTTTTAAGTACAGAAAGAGAAATAACATTATCTGAGGAGAAAACAGATGGTGAAAGTTGGAGATTATGAAGTACCTGATGGACTATATTTTTCAGAAGATTTTGAATGGATTAAAGTTGAAGGCGATAAAGTTCGTATGGGAATAAGTGACTACGCTCAAAAACAACTTCGCGAAATAGTATATATTGAACTTCCAGAGGAAGGAGCCGAACTTATTCAGAATGAACCTTATGGCACTCTAGAATCAGTAAAAGCTGTTTCTGATTTAATATCTGCTTTAAGTGGAACAATAGAAAAAGTAAATAAAGAGATTCAATCAAATCCTGAAATTCTAAACACCGATCCTTTTGGAAAAGGATGGTTAATTGTACTAAACCCTTCAAATTTAGAAGAAGAAAAAAGAAATTTAATGAATTTTGAAAAAGCAGTTGAATGGCACAAAAATCAGGGGTAAATAAAGGAGGCCCCTAATGTCTAAAAAAATTGTGATTATAGGAGCCCATGCAGCTGGAGTAGACGCAGCTTCAGCTTGCAGAAAAAAAGACAGGACTGCTGAAATTATTCTGATAACCAAGGAAAAACATGCAGGCTATTCAAGATGTGGGCTTCCATTTGTAATTGGGGGACAAATACCAAATTTTGAGGATTTAATAGTTTTTTCTACCGCTTACTATAAAATGTTAAAACTAAATTTGAAAACAGAAACCACAGTAAAAAAAATTGACAATCAGAACAAAAATGTCAGTATAGTGAATAAAGAGGGTGTTCTTGAAAGTTTAGAATATGACAAACTAATAATGGCCACTGGAGCAGCACCATTTATACCTAGAATAAAAGGTTATGAGAAAAAAGGAATAATGTCTTTACGTACTCTTGAAGATGGAAAACAAATCGATCAGAGTATAAAAGATGGAGCAAAAACGGCCCTAATAATGGGTGGGGGGCTAATAGGACTCGAAACAGGCGTAGGTCTTCAAGAGAGAGGATTAAAGGTAACCATTGTTGAAATGCTGCCACAAATATTGCCTGCAATGCTTGATATGGATATGGCAAATCAAGTCAAAGACACACTTACACAAAAAGGTTTAACAATTTTAACCGAAAAAAGAGTTGAAGAAATACTAGGAAAAGAAATAGCGACTGGAGTAATTGCTGGTGGCGAACAAACAAACGCTGATATCATAGTAAGCGCATTTGGAGTTCGTGCAAATACTAAACTCGCAATTGAAGCTAAAATAATCCTAGGAGAAACAAAAGCCATAAAAACAAATCAAAGAATGGAAACTAGTGCTGACGATATTTTTGCAGCAGGTGATTGTGCTGAGGTTCCTAACTTAATCACTCATCAACCAAGTTGTTCACAATTGGGAACTATTGCAGTACGGCAAGGAAAAGTGGCAGGTATTAATGCAGGGGGTGGATATGCTCTTTTTGAAGGAGTTTTAGCTTCTGCAGTAACTAAACTGTATGATACAGAAGTAGGTTCAACTGGATTAACTACTACTGCAGCAAAAAGAGCAAAAATTGAAACAGTTTCTGGAAAAATAACCTCTAAAACTCGAGCTGATTATTTCCCAGGCGCAAAATCGATAATAGTCAAATTAGTAGTAGAAAAAGAGTCACGACGAATAATAGGCGCTCAGATAATCGGAGGAGAAGAAGTGACTCAAAGAATAAACGCTTTATCTTTTGCAATACAAAAAAATATGACAGTAAATGAATTAGCCAAAGCAGATACTGCTTACGCTCCACCTTTATGTGAAACTTGGGAACCAATTGTTCTAGCTGCCGAAATTGCCTTAAGAAAATTATGTTGAACATTGCTCAAATCTACTTTTTTGGTCGGAAAATTAATTAAGTCAGAATAGGGATTACTCGTACTCATAGGTGATTCTAAAATGGCTATAAAAGTAGCAATAAATGGTTTCGGAAGAATAGGAAGATTACTTTACAGATCAGCAATAGAAAGAAATGTGGATGTAGATTTCGTGGCAGTAAACGATCTTACTGATGCTAAAACTCTGGCACATTTGCTCAAATATGATTCAGTTCATGGAAAATTCCCTGGAACAATAAAAGTTGAAGAAGACAAACTAATAGTAAATGGCAAAGAATTAAAAGTTTTGAGCCAAAGAGATCCATCATTGCTTCCTTGGAAGGAGATGGGTGTTTACCTGGCTGTCGAATCGACTGGTTTTTTTAGAACAAGAGAGAAAGCTGCAAAACACTTAGAAGCGGGGGCAAAAAAAGTATTAATTTCTGCACCAGCTGGAGATCCAGATATAACTGTTGTTTTAGGAGTTAACGATGATTTATATGACAATGAAAAACACAACATTCTTTCAAATGCTTCATGTACAACCAATTGTTTGGCACCAGTAGTGAAAGTGCTAAATGATAATTTTGGAGTAAAAGAAGGTTTAATGTCAACTGTACACTCTGTTACAAATGATCAAAGAATATTAGATCTAGTACACTCAGACCTACGAAGAGCAAGATCAGCCTTGGTTAACATTATTCCAACAGACACAGGAGCAGCTAAAGCAGTAGGATTGGTACTTCCAGAATTAGCTGGGAAATTAAATGGTATTTCTTTGCGGGTTCCAACTCCTGACGGATCTATAGTAGATCTTCAAGCGATTCTTAAAAAAGAAGTTTCCAAAGAAGAAATTAATGCTGTTTTTAAAGAAGCCGCTGAGGGCTCTCTAAAGGGTATTCTTGAATACACTGAAGAACCTATTGTCTCAACTGATATAATACATAATACACATTCGGCAATATTTGACTCTGAAAAAACTATGGTTATTGGAAACAAAGGCAATTTTGTCAAGGTATTAGCTTGGTATGACAACGAATGGGGTTTCTCCTGCAGAATGGTCGATTTCATTGAAATGATTGGCAAGAAAGCAGGTCTCTAAAAAGTCGATACTTAAACTATAAAAAATACTTCCCTTCTTTTCTTTTTTAATAAATAATGAGAGTGTAAAGATGCCAAAATATTTAACAATAGATGATATTGAAGTAAGAGATAAAGTTGTACTTGTCAGAGTGGATTTTAATTCAGAAATTGATTTGAAAACAAAAAAAGTAACTAGTGATGTAAGGATCAGAGCTCACGGAGAATCTACAATTAAAGATCTGGCTGAAAAAGGAGCAAAAGTAGTTATTTTAGCTCATCAAGGAAGAAAAGGGGAACCAGACTTTATTTCTATGAAACAACATGCAAAAATTTTGGAAACCATTCTAGATAAACCAGTTAAATTTGTTGATGATATATTTGGTGAAAAAGCTCAAAACGCAATTAAAAATTTGAAAAGTGGACAAATTCTTGTTTTAGATAACGTTAGAGGTTTTGATGGAGAAACTAAAAAGGGAACTCCCGAAGATCAGGCAAAAACAGAGTTGGTTAAGACTCTAGCACCTTTAGCAGATTTATTTGTTAATGATGCTTTTGCTGCAGCTCATAGAGCTCATGTTTCTATGGTAGGTTTCACTGCAGTATTACCTAGTGCAGCAGGACGCATAATGGAAAGAGAATTAAAATCGTTAAGCAAAGCATTAGAAAATCCTGAAAAACCTTGTCTTTTTATTATGGGAGGAGCCAAAGCAGATGATTCTCTTGAAATATCAAAATACGTTCTTAGCAATGAAATAGCAGACACTGTAGTTGTAGGAGGGGTAACATCTCAGGTGTTCTTAGCAGCCAAAGGTTACAAGTTAGGAGAAAAGAATATGGCTTTTCTAACAAAAAAGAATGTAATCGGTTTAATTCCAGGAATAAGGGAGTTAATGAAGATTTATCCAAAAGGTATAGAAATACCAGAAGATCTTGCGTTAGATATTAATGGAAAACGCAAAGAAATCTCAATAACAGGATTGCCTACAGAATATTCGATATTTGATATTGGGGAAAAAACTATTGATAAATATGAGCAAATGATCAAAGAGGCAAAATCGATTGTTCTAAGTGGTCCTATGGGAGTATATGAAAAAAAAGAGTTTTCAGTTGGAACTAAAAGAGTATTTGAGGCAATCGCAAATTCAAAAGCGTTTTCTCTTGCTGGTGGAGGGCACACAATTTCAGCATTAAAACAATTCGGTTTATCAGACAAAATTTCATATATCAGTACAGCTGGTGGAGCTTTAATAGAGTTCTTGATGGGAAAAAAATTACCTTGCGTTGTCGCTTTAGAGAAAGCTGCTGAAAGGACATAAGTTTCTTACCAATTAATCCCAATATTCTTTTAAATTATTTTTTTATTGAAGATTCTAATTTACTAATCATAAAAGAGAATGAGAAATAATAGGTTTATTAAAATTAGAAATAAAAAGGGTTGTTGAAGAGTTCAGAAACTCGATTTTTAGAGCGACAATTAAAAGATTTAAAAATCGTAGTCATTGTTCAAAAACTGTTTTACATCCTTTCGTAGACTTAAAAAGTGTACATTAATTTATAAGAGAAATGAGCGTTATTTAATAAACGGTAGAGTGCCTTAAAATGAGAGAAGAACTTCCATTTCCAGATAAAGTATTGCAAACGTTACATAATTTGTGCGCAACCGCAGCAGATCTCGCTAGAAGAGGTGAAGAAGTTGCACGAATATTACAGCATGATCAAAGTGAAATAGAAAATATTCTTGATAAATATAAATCAGAAGGATTCGCTGAGAGTTTTACTGATAATGATGGAAAAAAGAGGTACTATCTAAACGCAAGAGGAATTATTAAGATCTGCTCGCTTTTCACGTAGGAAATATAAATGCAAGTCTTAATTTTTTCGTGGGAATATCCACCGCGAAATATAGGCCAACTTGCTGAATATATATGTAACCTAGCGAGGGATCTTGTTAAAAATAAGATTAAGACTTATGTTATAACCTATCATGATGTTCTCACTGGAGCCACTGAAGAAACAAGTGGAGTTACAACAGTTAGAGTAACAAATCCTGTTATTAATCACATAAGTTTTTTGACTTGGATTTTAACCTTAAACCAAGAAATAGAAAGAGCTGCAGCAAATATTATTTATCAAAAAAAGAGCCAAATTAGCCTTATAAACTTGTATGATTGGCATTTTGTTCCTGCTGCTGTAACTCTAAAAAGAGCTTTCAACATACCTATAGTCTACTCTGTTGAAAGTTTGGAAGATCATCGTTCTCAAAAAGCCAACACTCCATATAATATGGCAATAAAAAGTATCGAATGGTTGGGGTTCTACGAGGCAGATAAAATTAGTGTAAAGTCTGAGGCGATAAAAAACGATATCATAAATATTTATAATGTTCCAAGAGAAAAAATCAAAATTTTGGAATATGACTTGCCGACAAATTTTTTGACCATTAGAAACATATTCAAGGGTATTTCAGAGGGATCGGGAAAAAAATGAAAAAAGAGCTTAACGTTATGATGTTATCTTGGGAATATCCACCAAGAGTAATTGGGGGAATATCACCTCATGTGTTCTTTTTATCTAAAAATCTTGCTGAAATTGGTGTTAAAGTTCACGTTGTAACATGCGATTTCCCAGGTGCTCTTGCCTATGAAGTTATTGATGGTGTAGAAGTATATCGAATAGATTCATACAAAAATCCATCTCCAGATTTTGCCTCTTGGATATACTTAATGAATATGAATATGCAAAAAGAGGCGGCAGGTATTGCAGCTAAAATCGAAAAGAAAATTGATATTTTTCATGCTCATGATTGGCTTGTGGCAACTGCAGGTATAGGTTTAAAACATGTGTTTAGGAAGCCCCTTTTAGTTACTGTACACTCAACTGAGATGGGAAGGAGAGATGGAGTTCACACCCAGACTGAAAAAATGATTCATGAAACAGAAGCTTGGTTGACTTATGAAGCATGGAAGGTAATTTGTTGCAGCGATTACATGATCTCACATGCTAGATGGGTTTATGGATTGCCAGAAGATAAACTAGTTATGATCCCAAATGGTGTAAAAACTCAGGGGTATGAAGACATTAATAAAAGTGAAGAAAAAGAATTTCGAACAAGGTTTGCTTTGCCAGAGGAAAAAATAGTCCTTTATGTAGGGAGACTAGTATACGAAAAAGGAATTCATGTTCTAGTAAACGCTGTTCCTAAGATTTTAGAGAAAGTCGATGCAAAATTCATAATTGTTGGCAGTGGCTATATGAAAGAGCAACTTTCAGATATAGTTAAAAGTATGAATTTAGAACATAAAGTACTTTTCGCCGGTTTTTTGGAAGGGGATATTCTGTTAAAATTACAAAAATATGCTGATGTTTCAGTAGTACCTTCACTATTTGAACCATTTGGAATAGTGGCACTTGAAGCGATGGCAGCTGGAAGTCCAGTAGTAGTTTCAGACACTGGTGGTTTATCTGAAATTGTTGATCATAATTTAACTGGAGTCAAAATATATCCAAACGATCCTGAATCTTTGGCATGGGGAGTTACAAAAATATTATTAGATGAGAAATTTAGCGCTTATCTAAGAAAAAATGCTTATAAAAAAATAAAAGAAAAATATAATTGGAAGAAAATAGCCTTAAAAACAGAAAAAATCTATAAATCAGTTTTAGGTGAATATTCAAAAAGTTTTTGGGCGTAAATCAATATTTTATTAATAGACAAAACTGCTATTCTCCAATAATACGAACATTTTTTACTAAAACCCAAGGTGCGATAATTGAACCTAATTTTCTTTCATTATTAGCAATTAGACTCACATTTTTTAGAACTTCAAAAATATTACCTGACAACATTACACCTCTAGTAGAATGGGTTATCTCTCCTTTCGTAATTTTCCATGCTGGAGTAGCTACAACAGAAAATTCTCCGTTCACAGGATTACTACTATGAGCTCCTTGTAGATAATAAATTAAGAGACCATCATCAACTTCTTCAATTAATTGTTCAGGTGTCTGATTTCCTGGCATTATCCGAAAATTTGTAGTTCCAATATTAGGTGTTGACAAATATCCAGCTCTTGACGCATTTCCAGTGCTTTCTTTTCCTTCTTTTTTCGCAGTGTAATTATCGTAAAGAAAGTTCTTCAGAACTCCCTTCTTAACAATATTAGTTTTCTGTTGAGGAACTCCTTCACCATCAAATGGTGAAGATCCCAACCCTCCAACCAATAATCCATCATCTTGTATAGTAAGCAGGTCTGAACCAATTTTTTCACCTATTTTATCTTTAAAAGGTGATTGGTTTCTTTGAACATTATCAGCCTTTACAGAGTTAATTAAAGTGTTAGAAAATAAACTCTGAAGTGCAAATTGCGTAAGTATAAGATTAGTTGTTCTTGTTTCAATTCTCTTAGTATTTAATGCCGAAGAAGCTAAACGTGCTGCTTCTTTTCCAACCCACACAGGATTTATGTTATAGGTTCTTTCAGCGTTAAATTCGAAACACACGGGAGTAACGGTGTTCTTTTTTTTCACTGAAGCTGCTAAACTACAATCAATATAAGTCCCTTTATCAAAAGCTCTAACACCATTTGAGTTAGCAATTGCATTTAAGAAGAAAGCAGAACTTAGACCTCCCTCAATAGGCAAAACATTCTTTCCAAAGGTCATAGCAGCATCTAGCATCTCATAAGCAAGTGGAATTAAATCTGTTGAATGTAGTTTAACGATTTTTCTATCATATAATTTTTCTACTAGACCATACAGTTTTTTTCCTGGAAAGCCACTCCAATGTTTATCAGGTTTGCTAGCCTTTGCAGCATTTAACGCACTTACAATCACGTCATTTATTATAGTCTTATTTTCGATATCATTTGTATAAGCAAATCCCAATGCTTTTTTTACAACAACCCTTATTCCTAAACCTTGATCAACTATTTTGTTGCTTTTAGTGACCTGCCCTCTTTCGATACCAATGTTTGTAGAATGTCCTTCATAGAGATATGCTTCAACTTCAGATGCCCCCTTTTGAAGAGCTGAATTCACAGCATAGTCTGCTAAATCGAGCATAATTTCCTTTTCAAGCACTGCCACCAACTATCACCTCTTTAATTCTAATATGGGGTCCACCATCACAAACAAATGCTGTTTGCCCTTTTCCACATCTTCCTGGCCATAATTCAAAATCATTTCCTACTGCATCTATTTTTAAAAGTGTTTCAAGAGTGTTTCCACTAATTGATACGTTTCTAATAGGAGTCCCTAATTCACCATCGACTATTTCATAGGCTTCTTGCACTCCAACCTGAAAAGTGCCATCCAAGTTTGCTTGGCCACCTCTGAAACTTTTCATATAATAACCTGAAGATATACCTTCAAGTAGTTCGCCAAAAGAGTGATCTTTGGGAGCCATGTAGGTATTTCTCATTCTTATTATAGGCTCAACACGAAAACTTTCTCCTCTCGAATTTCCAGTGGGAGTCATATTAAATTTTTGAGCAGTTTCGCGATTATGCATCAAACCTTCTACTATTCCATCTTTAACAAGAAGGGTCTTTTGACTTGGGACACCTTCATCATCATACTTGAATGATCCAAAAGCATCCCTCACAGTACCATCATCATAAAGAGTAACTATATTTGAACCAATTTTTTCCCCAATTCTATTGAATAATACACCACCAGATAAAGCTAAATCAGCTTCAGCAAGATGACCAAAAGCTTCATGAACAAAAACGCCAACAACGTTAGGTCCTAAGACCACAGTCGATTTTCCTCCTTTAACAGGTTTTGCGTCTAATTGAGTTATCGCACGTTTAGCAACTTTTTCACCTATAACTGTTGGAGGTTGTTTATCAAAAATTTCGTAGCCTGCAGTAGATCCAATTTCTTCTCTACTAAACGTAAAACCACCATTGCTAAAAGCTGAAGAAGTTATTCTGGACCAAACATAAAGTTTGTCTTGTTCGATAAAGGTTCCCTCACTAGTAGAATAATAATTGGTTCCAAAAAGATCCAAATAATCGATTGTGCAACTTTTTACTCGCTTATCATAACTTAGACTGGATTGATTTATTGCTAAAGTTGTTTTTATCTTTTCTTCCATTGATATTGTTGCCGGGTTTTTTTCAGCATCTACAATTATTTTATCGTTTATTACTTTAGTTTCAGCGAGTTTTATGGGTTTTTTCATTCGTGTACTTAGAACTTTAGCCATTCTACAGGCATTAGAAATAGCAGTTTTTAATTTTTGGAGATCTAAAGATCCAACTGAAGAGAATCCCCAAGCACCATTAACTAGAACACGCATAGCAACACCACTTTCGATACCTTGTTTAGCTGCTTCAACTCTTCCTTCTTTTACAGCAAGTAAAGTTTTTTTCAATTTCTGAGCGCGAACCTCTGAATATTCCGCTGAAAAATTATCTACTGCCAAACTATTAATTTTAGTAAGAAGATCTTTCAAATGTAATCTACCTTATAATCAACATTAAATATATGAGTATATCAAAAGAATAAAATCGTTTTGCATAATTTCTTAAAAATAATGAATATATAATCTATTTAGAAAAATAAAAAAAATGATTCTAAAAAAATGTAACTTAAAAATGCTTTTTTTACTAAAAATCATCAATATTAGTTTGTTTTACACTTCCAAAACGCAATTTTTTTTCCATATTATTAGAGTCTAAATCTAGCTCTCCGTATACTCCATCAAATCCTGGAATAACTCTAAAATTACCCGTTCGAACTTTAATAATCGCAGAAACTATTTTAGAATCAACGATTTTTAGCAAATCAACCTCAGGAATATCAATCATTACAGAATATTCATTATCAAAACTATTAACTAAACTATTATAAATTTTCCAGACAGCTTGAGTTGATGGAGATCCAGCATTGATAACTGAAGAGATTATATCAGAGAGAGGAAGCAATCGTAAAAATCCTGGAGCATTAGAAGGCTTATAATTGATTGGTCGGTCAGCAAGCTCATTAACTCTTTGCTCAACACCTTTAGTGAGTTTTTTTCGACACACTGGACAAATCGAATTGAATCGCTCTGCTTGTTCTGGTGGTAAAGAAATGTTACATTTTCGGTGACCAGTCCAATGATATTTTCCATATCCCGGATCCGTTTCTATCGTGAATTTTAACCTCTGAGATTCTTTATTCTTAATCGCATCAATCACTTCTCCATACATAAGTGTATGAAGATCAAAGACGTTTGCTTCTCTTCCTATTCGCCAAGGCCAAAAGCTATGGCAATCGCTATTTGAAAGTAAAGTAAATTTGTCAAGACCGCTCAAACGCCAGTTCATTGGTGGATCGGATGAAAGACCAGTTTCTACCGCATAGATATGTTTGGTCATATCTTGATAGCAGTCTTTGATTTTATTAAAACCGCTAAAATCTCCAAAAACACTAAACCAGGGAGTCCAAATATGAGCGGGAAAAATCATATTCTTATTTGAAATAGCCATTATTTTTTCAACCAACTCAGGAGCACTCATTTTTAATATTGGTCGACCATCTGAATCCAGATTTCCAAAGTTTTTCAGAACTTCATTTATTTGTGTTACAACTTCCAGATTTGGAGCAAAGATAACATGATGGATTTTTTTTACAGAATTTTCAAAAGAAAAAATTGTGCAAACTTCAGTTGTTAACATAAAACGTACAGAATCTTCAATATATTCGGATATTCTAAAGAGACCGGTTTCAGGATCGGGTATTAGAACATTTTTTATTTGATCAAACCATTTTGGATGAGTAAAATCACCTGAACCGACTAAATTGAGACCCTTTATTTTTGCAAACCGCGCAATTTCTTTCAGATCCATTTTTGGACTTGTTGCACGACTAAATCGACTATGAATATGGAGGTCGGCAATTACTCGGATTTAAATCACGTCCTTTACTGTTCTCAAAATCATTGTGAAGTCTCTTCTTTCAGGGAGTTATCTCTTTTCTTCTTTAAGAACTTTCAGGAATGATCAAAAAAATTAAAATAAAAAAGAGGGAAAAGTTCTAGGAAGCTTCCAGAAACGACTAATATTCTCTCATTTCAGGAATATTTCCTCTTGTTTAAGTTTTGAAATAGTAGAGAGGTTAAAAACAATACAAGAGAAGAAGATAAATAATAAATTAAGAGGAATAGTCAGCGTCTGCTATTGTCCTCAATTTTTGGACTTATCCTAAAATAAATATTAACTTGTTAAATTTAGTTGTATTTTCTTGTTGGTTAAAATTAGATTATTACAAATTGTCAATATCAGCTATATCTTCTTTTGAAGTTTCAGATTGAGGAGGTAGAGGATTTACGTATTTAGAGAAATATTTTTCCCAATCTACCTTAAACATAATTATTATCACTATTATCATGAGAATTAGACCAATCAAAGTTCCAACAATTAGAGAACTGCCTTCGCCCTCTAAACCAAATAGAGAACTAATAATTTCCAAAGACCAACGGCCACTATAAGCAATTATTAAATTTGAAAAGAATTTTCCAAGTAATGCTGGAATAAAAGCACGAAGCAAACTGTAACGCATCACACCTAGTGGAATAAAAAGTAAATCGTCGGGAAGAGGAGTTAGAGCAAAAACAAAAATAGCGATAGGTCCAAACTTTTTGAATAATTTCATTAAAAAATCCATTTTCTTTCGATATTTATCACTAATTACTTTTCTGCCACCAACTCCTATTAGATAACCCGAAAACTCGCCTATCGAAGAGCCTATCCCCGCGGCAACTGCAATCCATATTGGTTCAAAACTAGAAATACCTCCCATAGTAAAAATAATAATGGTATACGGTATGGGAACAAAAACTGACATTGACCCAATTAAACTTATAAAAAAAACACCTAGATAACCATATTGAACTGAAAATTTTTCCATCCAGTCAAAGATGCCTTCTAATAGCAAGACCTTTCAAACCTTCCATTACGTATATGAAGTATGCTTAAAGAGTTTATGATGTTAGAATATCATTTCAATCTATTTTTTAGTTAATTTACATAAAAAAGGTAACCTTCAAATAACTCTAGGAACAAAGTTTTTTTTAAAAAAAGTGAAGTGTAGTATTAAAATATCTTTTAGGGATAGAGATCCAAAACATAGTTTATCTAGAAATATTTACAACTATTTCAGTACCTGGCTTAATATTGAGTATTTTTCCAGCATTATTTTGATTAGCCGAAATTTCTAGAAACCCATGGCTTCCAATAGTTATTAATAATTCCCCAATTTTTACTTCAGAATAAGTTTTACAAAATTTTATAATTAAATTAGAAGTTGATAATTTGATATTCAACTTTTGACCAATTAAGTCTTGAAATGATTTATCTAGAGGTATATTAGTGATTATGTTACCAAAATCGTCAATGTAAATTATTTGTCCAATTAGGGTGTTTTTGGTTTTAATAACTTTTGCAAAAATAGGTTTTGTTAATTCATTTGTTTTTGGTCCAAAAGTCATAGGAGTAACTCCCTTCAATAGATATGCCGCTGCCGGAGCAAAAATATCTCTTCCATGAAATGTATTAGAAACTTTATTCAGCATTAAATTCGTATTTGTCAATTCATAAACATTTTTTATACCCTGTTTCTGGGCCGCTAATATCAAAAGACCATTGTCTGGACCGATAAGAAATCCCTTTTTTGTCTCTATCAATAAGGGCCTTCTTTGGGATCCAACACCCGGATCAACAACAGCAACATGAATGGTGCCTTTGGGAAAATAGTTCAAAGCGGAGGAAAGAATGAAAGCGCCCATGCGTATGTTAAATTTGGAGATATTATGAGTTATGTCTACTATTCTTGCCTCTGGAGAAATACTCAATATTACAGCTTTCATTTCTGAAACATAAGGATCCAAAAGACCAAAATCTGTGGTTAATGTGATTAATTTATTAACCTCCATGAATGAATGGAACAAAAACTATTTCATCATCATTATTTATTTTGGTTTCTAGCCCATTTAATACGCTTATCTCTGTTTCGTTTATGAGGATCAAAGAATTTAATCTGAATTCTTCATTTTGCTGAATAACTAAATGTTGATTAAGAGTTGGAAGTTCCTTTATTATAAGATTTATAAGAAATAGTAAAGAAAGACCGTTATTACAGTCGAATGTCTTTTCGTTTACTCCAGCTATATTACGTAGTGCTCCTACAAATTTGACTTTAATTACCACTTATTTCCCACGCCACCTATCTATGACAGTAATAAGAATTTATTTTAAAATTCTTCCCAAGTTTCAAATATGAGAAAAATTATTTGTTAAAACTCATCTGATTTTTCTTCAGTAAAAGTTTCCACAATATCGGAAGCTACCTGAACTAACGTGTCAGCTTGATTCATCATTGCTTCAGCATTAACTTCCTCCATTTGTGATAGTTGTTGTACAACAGACTCAAGTTCAACTAAAAATCGTAGAATTGAGTCGTCGGAAGGATTACAGTTTTCCGCTTCTTCGCGTAAAAGAATTTCTATGAATGCGGGTTCACCTAAACTATAATAAATTGCGTTTCTAGCTTTCCTAATAGATTCTAATACTAGACTAGAGGACATGTAAGGCACAGTTCTAGCCGCTTTAAGCTCTGCTTTAGCTTCACGGAGGTATCTTAATGCCCAACCTTTCCTGTATTCATCCATCATAGGAATTCTCTTCTTGAGAACAACCTAAACTATTAATTCATCTTCTGATTCGTTTTCCGAAGATGCAGAGAAAGCTAAAGAAATAGTTCTAGTGATGTATCCAGCTACTTTATTTCTAACCTTTGTTGTTGTCCCTTCTGTTAACTTATCTACCATCTGCTTATTCTCATCAAAATTTCTGGAAAATTTTTCTGGAAAACGCTTCATTAATTCTTTGCCTAAGTTTTTAATTTGTTCTGTCTTTACTTTTCCCAAATGCCGGGATTCCTCCAATTTTATTGGCTTTTTCCTCCATAGCTTGAAAGTACAGAGGCAACTTCGTATAGAATAAGAGACGTAATTTAAGTTTATGCTTTATTTAAGTAATTATTTTTTTGTTAAGTTTTAAAAACATAATTACGATTGGCAAATTTATATGTGTGAAATGTAAAATGAAAGGATACGAAAGTGAGGTTGAATTTTTGCCAGCACCTAGAGTTAAAAAAGGAAAATGGTCAAAAGAAAGAGAGAGAACAAAATCTGGAAAATGGAGGAAAAAAAGATCAGATGCAAATCAGCCTAGAAAGATTAAAAAATCAAAATCAAAAGCTGCAATAATTGTTGTCGGGGTTACAATTGTTGTAATAGTTATCCTTATAATATATTTCTTCTTTCCCAGTATTATCGGATTTTAACATTGAAAGGGTTTTTTCGCGTTTTAAGAAAATTATGCTTATTGCAATAATAAAAAAAAATATCAGATGACCTCTTTTTTCAAGTAAAAAGCAAAAAATTCATTCATTGTCAGATTTAAACGATTTAAAGGTAACCGAGGAACCGCAAAGGCTAAATATAGCTTTAAAAAGAAAAAGAAGCTACGGAGAAGTCTTTATGACCAATTCAGAATTAGCTGTAGCTCCGATGCATAGACTTTGTAAAAAAGCTGGAGCAGATAGAGTAAGTGAGGCAGCAGCAAAAGAACTCGCTAAAGCGTTGGAAGGTATCGGAATAAAAATTGCAAAAGAAGCTTTAGATTTCGCTATGCATGCAGGACGAAAAACAATAAAAGCTGAAGATATCGAGATTGCCTCAAAAAAAGTTATGGAAAAATAATTTTTTCAAAAACTTCCCTTTTCTTTTTATTAACTTGAAATTATCATCATCAAATTTGTTTTGACGAATCCCAAAGAAACTGGAAATATTCACGAGCAAAACCAACTAATCCTATATGATCACTCCAAACAACCAAACTAGGTTTATCTTCTCCTAAAAAGAGCATAGCTTCTTTTTCATCAGCAATTACTCCACCACCGAACATATGATTTCGGGTTCGAAAAGTATCCAATCCGAAAATCTTTTTTATAAAAAGCCAATCTTCTGTTTTTCCAGCAAACATAAGTTTGATTTTGACCGATTTATGCAAGTTAAGCGTTATTGGATCTATTTGTGAAATAATATTTCTTGCAAATTTTGGAGCAGCAAACATCAGCTCTTTTGTAGCTTTTTTAAGAATTTCTTCAAGTTTATCCATAATAGCTTCTTGACCACGTAATATCAACATCTCTGGGTGTTCAACTAATTGTCTATTCTCGTATAAAGGCTGTAATTCATCAGAAATAGCTGTTTTCCAATTTTGATACTTATCTTCAAGTCTGAGTTTTACAGCAGTTATCGCTTCAAGAGGAGGAACTGGAAAATACTTAAATGGACGACTTTCAGAACTTTTTAGCCATCCTTTCTCTTTGAGCAAGTTTAGAACTTCATAAATTTTCGAATAAGGAATGGCTGTTTTTTGACTTATTTCCATTGCAGTCATTTGGCCATTTTCCAGAAGTACAATTATAGCCTCAATTTCGTAAGCATTCAATCCCATTTCTTTCATAATTGTGCGGGTTTTTTCACTGACAGACAATAAAGCTCCCCCTTAATCACCGTAGTAGTTGTTTGGAAATATTATTATTTGCTGGTGATTCTTAAAACTTCTATAATAGTTATAAAAGGTTTCAGTTAATGAAGACAATTAAGAGCACTCAAAGTATCTGTCCTGAATGCTTAAAAACATTGGACGCTACGATTTTTGAGAAAGATAACAAAGTATTTATTAAAAAGAAGTGTCTTGAGCATGGTTCTTTTCAAGAGTTGTACTGGTCAGATTATGATCAGTATATGAAAGCAGAGAAACTTCGATATGACGGTGAAGGCCTAAATAATCCTCATACAAAAAAGGAAAAAGGGTGCCCTAATGATTGTGGGATTTGTACTGAGCACAAATCACACACAGCACTCGCTATTATCGACATAACAAATAGGTGTAATCTAACATGTCCTGTGTGTTTTGCTAACGCAGCTTCAGCAGGTTATGTTTATGAACCTACTAAAAAGGAAATCGTGGGTATGCTAGAGAACCTGCGAAAAAATGATCCCGTTCCAGCTACTGCATTGCAGTTCTCAGGCGGAGAACCTACAATTCGAAAAGATTTATTTGAATTAATTGAAAAAGCTAAAGAAATTGGTTTTCGTCATGTGGAAATTAATACTAATGGAATTCGACTTGCTCAGAGTGTAGATTATTGCAAAAAATTGAAAGAGTCTGGAGTTAGCACAGTATATTTGCAATTTGATGGATTAACTTCAGACGTATACGAATTCATCCGAGGAATTGATCTTCTTGAAAAAAAGATGCAAGCTATCGAAAATTGTCGAGAAGCAGGTCTTAAAAGTTTAGTGTTGGTTGTTACTCTGGTAAAAGGGGTAAATGATAAGCAATTAGGCGATATAATAAGATTTGCAGCCAAAAACTTTGACGTGATAAGATGCATAAATGTTCAACCAGTTTCACTCTGTGGGCGACTTCCACAAGAAGAGAGAGATAAAATGCGCATTACAATTCCAGATTTTACTAAACTTGTAGAAGAACAGACAAATGGAGAAATTAAAGTTTCAGATTTTTATCCTGTTCCAACAGTTGTTCCTGTTTCTAAAGCCATTGGATCTTTAAAAAATAAAAGGTATGTCGAGTTTACTGCTCATCCTCATTGTGGATTAGCTACATACCTTTTTATAGATGGTGAAAAAATTACGCCTATAACCCGATATGCTAACATAGATAAATTCATCAAAAGCATGAAGAACATTTATGAACTATCTGAAAAAGGTAGCAAGAACAAAGCTAAACTGCACCTTCTAACAGCAGCTAGACATGTAAAATTTGGTTTTCTGCGGAAATATTTACTGCGAGTTTTAAAAGAAGGAGATTATAAAGCATTAGGTGATCTGCAAAGAAATACTATTCTTTTATCATCTATGCATTTTATGGATCCTTATAATTTTGATTTGGAACGTGTTCAGAGATGTGTAATACACTATGCTATACCAGATGGGAGAATAATTCCATTTTGTACAATGAATTCAATTCATCGACCTAATATTGAAAGTAAAATGGGAATTCCGCTCAAAGAGTGGAAAAACAGGCACAAAGTTGAAATAACTGAGCCTTTTTAATTGATAAAAATATAGCAAAAGAGAGACAAAACAATGGGCGGACAAAAAAAACTCAGTTTAAAACAAATAGAGCGAGCACAATCCAGAAGAAGCGAAGAGGACAAAGGATCAGATAAGAAGAAGAAAGATAAAAAGACATTTACAAAAGAGAAAAAGATGGTAGGCATCCTTCCTCCAAGTATAAAAAACAAGAAAATAGTTAGTGAAATAAAGAAAATGAAGGTTTTAACACCTTTTGCAGTTTCAACAAAATTTAACATAAGAATAAGTGCAGCAAAGGATTTCTTGGAACAACTTGAGCAAAATGGAGCAGTACAACTAGTATCAGGCAATCATACAATCAAAATATACAAACCTTTAGAAGTCTAGTCACTTATTTCATTACAAGTTTTTTTTCCTTTTCAATTATATTGAGTAATAAAAATGAAATTTCCTGAAAAAGTTTATACTACAAAAGAGGTACAAACAGCAAAAAACCTCCTCGATCAAGGCTACAAACATATCCTAAAAGTTGAAGGAACACAAAAATTTAAAGAAAAAGTTAACGAATCTCTTGATTTGTTAAAGAGTGTGGGATATTACGAGTTATTGAGAACTTATATCAGAGAAATAACTGAAATTGATGGTTTAACTCAACTTCGTGAGACAGAAGCGGTTATTTGGGCAAACAAGTTTGCTGTTGAAAATCCTGTTGATGCAGCAAGTCTTTTTGTTCAAAAAGTTAACCACATGAAAGAATATCTTGAAGGCAAAGAGTATTACGGTGGGCAAGCAGAGAAACGCTCAGTAAATAAAAGAATAGAATTTTTAGAGAAATTGAAAAAAGAGAGTAAAAACAAAAGCATCAAAGATGAATGCAAACGTTTGCTTCAGATGTGGGAAGACTCAGCTTTAGCGTATTAAACAGAGAGCTCAACTTTCATAACGTTGCCATTTTTTGCCTGTTTAAATAGCTCTAGATTTTTAGTTATTTTTCCCAAAACAGTAACTGGACTAAAAGGTTGGGACTTTCCAAAAAAAATACAGAAAGCACTACCGATTGGCCAAAAAGCTATAGTACCTTCCTTTATCCTTGATTTAGGTTTTTCCAGCCCTAGTTTAACAGGTATTTCGAAATATACTTCCTCTTTCCACAAAGTGAGTCGCCCTTCAAATGGCAGTTTGCGAAGTAGTGCATCAATAGATCTAGGCGCTAAAAATCTCGAAAATTCTCCTTCAGCTTCTCCTAGATTGGAAATCGAAAATCGAATTTTAATTCTTGAAATATCAGTATTCTCAACCATTGGTTTCTATTCCTTCAAAGAATATAAGATTGGATATTTTCTGACAGGCTCAAATAAAATCTTAAGTGAGTATTTAACTTTTGCATTTTATTTAGTTGATCAAACTACAATTTTTTAACAATCATAATGAATTAAGTAAAGTTTGAGCTATGTACTCAATTTGAGAATCTTGAAGACCAGGATGAACGGGTAAAGAAAATACTTTTTTTGCAGCTTCCTCAGTTTCAGGAAGTTTATACAATCCAAAATTTTCTCTATAAAATGGCATAAGATGCACAGGATTGACATAATACACTGCAGCACCAATACCTTTTGTCCTAAGTGTATTAACTAGTTCATCTCTTTCTTTTTCAGTTGAATCTTTTAATTTAACAGTATATAGATTCCAACCACTAGTCATAACTTCCGAATTGAAAGGTAGTTTTAGCCGTTTTTCTTTTGACAGAATTTGCGTTCAGTTTTTTTGCGTTAGCAGTACGTTTAGCTACAAAATAGGGTAGTTTATCTAATTGAACCAACCCCAAAGCGGCTTGCATTTCTGACATACGATAGTTATAGCCCAGAGTCAAAGAAGAGTATTTTGTTTTTTCTCCATGTGATCTTAACATTCGTAAAAATTTGGCCATTTCAGCATTATTAGTAGTAATAATTCCACCTTCTCCAGTTGTCATGTTCTTGCTAGCATAGAAACTCCAACAAGTCGAGTTTGCTAACAAACCAACTGGTTTTCCCGAATATTTTGCACCATGAGCCTGGGCAGCATCCTCAACTATGGCTATATCATGGTCCATAGCGATTTTTCGAATAGGATTCAAATCTGCAGGTAGACCAAAAAGATCTACAGGCATTATGACTTTAGTGTTAATAGTGATTTTTTCTTCAATTTTATCAGGGTTAATATTGAAAGATATAGGGTCAATGTCAACAAAAACAGGTTTTCCACCCGCCATTACTATTGCTTCGGCGGTGGCAACAAACGTAAAACTCGGTAGTATCACTTCATCTCCAGGTTTTACACCAGCTGAAACGATAGCTAAATGCAAAGCAGAAGTACCAGTATTAACTGCTATAGAATAAGAAACATTAGCAAACTTTGCAAATTCTTTTTCGAAAGCAGAAACTTTAGGACCTTCACCAAGTGCACTAGTTAATGGGCCATGCCTTAAAACTTCAACAACTGCTTTAACTTCGGCGTCTCCAATTATTGGCATATTAATTGAAATCAAATTTTCGTCTTCCTTATTTGTTATTTTTCATTAATTGGATAGTTCTGATTGTCTATTATTTATTACCTATTTGATGAATAGCAGCAGTATATCATTCAACTTTCACTATATGCTCAATTCCATAATCAATTATTACTTTAAGTTTATTTGCTCTAAATAAATCATCTAATTTTTGATCGCCAGTATCAACTCGCAGATGTTGTAAATTAGATAATTTGCTTTTGGAAGAAACTACAATAATATTTTTCAAACCTACAGCTTTTATTACAGCAGAACTTATCTGTTGATTGCCTCTACCAAAAACAAAACCTTGACCACCAATCGGCGTAACTATTATTTTCGCTTTTTTTGTATTTATTGCATCTAATATTTTTTTCTCATTCACATCTTGGGCAAAAATTTTTTTATTATAGAAAAGATCTACGCCTAGAAGAGTCTTATTTGCATCTAATAGATCAGTTATTGTTCTGGTTGTGGTTCCGGGTCCAATAATATAGAGTGTATTGTCTACCATCTTTTCGATAACATAAACCGATATGGCAGCCTGATTACGCAATTCACTTTCTGTTGTTGGACTGCCCAACTTGTTTCCCTGTAACAGAAGGGGTTCGTAGGGAGATAACACATAACCATAAAGATGCGCAGAAAGGTGACCATTTCTAAACGCTTTTTCATCCACATCCATAATTTCTGTTTCTTTTACAGGTAACTTATCATTAAGGAATTTTACCGCAATTTTAGCCGCAGCTATCGGATTTACTGCAAAAACACCACTATGCATTTTTACTCCTGTTGGAACACCTAAAACAGGAATAGAGAGATTAACTGCTTTTTCTATGTCTCGGGCTGTTCCATCACCCCCACAAAAAACTAAAAGATCCAAATCTGACTTAGCTAAAATAGAAGCAAGGTTTATAGTATCTTCTGAGGTTGTTGATTTTTTTCTTTCCCCAAAAATTTTATAATCAAAACCAAATTTTTTAATTGCGTTTTCACCCATAATTCCACCACCAACAAAAAGTTTTACATTCGGCATAAGATTATTCAATTCTAGGAGAAAATGTTCAGCCCTTTTCTGAGCAATAGGTTTTGCTCCTAAACGTATAGCTTTATTTAGAATGTCTGTTCCATCAGTACCTTTGAGACCAACCGCACCACCCATTCCGGCTACTGGATTAATAATGAAACCCAAAGTTTTCAATTTCGCATCAAATCTTGATTCAATTGTTAATTATTTTTCTTTTTCCATAAAATAAACTAAAAAAGTCTAAAATAAGTTCTTTAATACAAAAAAAATAACAGATAAACAATAAAAAAGATGATGGATTTTCAACATCATTTTTTTGTCATTCAGTCTAATATATTTAGATAAATTTTTTATTAACTTCGTCTAGCCAAGGATAACGGAGTTTCAGTTTTAACATAGCTGCTGCTACTTTTTCTGCCGGATATTCATAAGGAAGAAGATTTCCAGATAGATAAGAATCGTATGCTTGCATGTCAAAGTGACCATGACCACAAAGCACAAAGGCCAGGACTTTTTCTTCACCAGTTTCTTTACATTTTAGTGCTTCGTCAACTACAGCTTTTATTGCATGAGAAGGTTCCGGGGCAGGAATTATTCCTTCAGTTTGAAGAAAAAGTTTAGCAGCATCAAATACTTCAATTTGATTATAAGCTTTTGCTTCTATCTGATTTTCACTGCGCAAAACACTTAATGATGGGGCAATTCCGTGATAACGTAGACCACCTGCATGAATTGGAGCAGGTATAAAGTCATGACCTAGAGTGTGCATTGGAACCAGTGGAGTTATACCAGCAGTATCACCATGATCATAAACATATTCGCCTTTAGTTACTTTAGGACAAGCAGTTGCCTCTGTCGCAACAAATCTTGTTTCTTTTGGTGCTTTTCCTGCGACTTTATCATAAAAGAAAGGCCAGAAAAATCCAGAGAAACTACTACCACCACCAATGCACCCAAAAATTACATCTGGATAATCTCCAGCAATTTCAAGCTGTTTCTTTGCTTCCAAGCCTTCGACAGTCTGATGAATTAAAACATGATTGAAAACACTACCGATAGCATATTTGGCTTCTTTTTCATTTACAAGCGCGTCTTCAACTGCTTCACTTATTGCTATACCTAAACTGCCTTTGTTATCAGGATCTTCTTTCAGAATATTTCTACCAGCTTCGGTTTGTTCACTGGGACTAGGATAGCATTCAGCACCAAAAAGCTCCATCATTATTCTTCTGTAGGGTTTTTGGTCATAGCTCGCTCGGACCATATAAATTGTAGCGTCTAATCCAAAAACGTTTGCACTAAAAGCTAAAGCAGATCCCCATTGACCTGCTCCAGTCTCTGTGGTTAAACGTTTGGTACCAGCTTTCATGTTATAATAAGCTTGAGGAACAGCCGTATTAGGTTTATGACTTCCAGAAGGGCTAACTCCTTCATATTTATAATAGATTTTAGCAGGTGTTTTCAAAGCTTTTTCTAAATTTATAGCTCTAAATAAGGGAGTGGGTCTCCATAACTTATAGACCTCTCTAACAGCTTCAGGAATATCTATCCATCGTTCTTTGCTCAATTCTTGACCGATAATTTCCATCGGAAATATCCTAGGAACTATTCCCACTCCTGGTTCCCTTGTTGCTGGATCAATGAAAGGGGGAATGGGTTTAGGCAAATCAGGGGTTATATTATACCACTGTTTTGGTATCTGATCTTCATCAAGAAGTATTTTTCTGCGAGGCATACAATTTTCTCCTAAATACAAAAGGTAATTCCTACAAAAATAGAATATTAAGTCTTGTGTATGTTTTTGTACATGATATCAGTTAAATTAAATAAAAAAAATAAAAAAGAGAGAGTAACTGGTTTTATTTTTAAGAATTTAAGGAGCATATTTATACCAAGATGAACAAAAGAGTGCATTAGGAAAATTTTATGTGGAATAATATTAAAAAATATTTAGAGCAATATCCTGAACGCCTCCGTGTAGCTCGCGTTTTAGTGGAAAATGGATTATGTGCAAAAAATAATAAAATATATCTTAACCAAATCGAAATTCCACCAGTCAGAATTGCACGAAGTGCCAAAGTAGACAGACGAACTGTAAATGAAACCCTAAAAATAATCCAAGCAAACCGAAAACTAAGATTAATTTTTGAAGAATTAAGACCAGCAGGTCATTCATTAAAAAGAATTGCCAAACATTTAGATTTGGGAGTTGTTGAAATTACTCCTACAGATGCGAAAAAAACTGGAATATTGGCTAAAGCTGCAATGATTCTAACTCAAAACTCACTAAGTATTAGACAAGCAATTGTAGATGACCCTGAACTTTCACCTGAACCAAAACTTACAATAATAGTAGAAAAAAAAATTCCAGGTAAACTAATTCCTGAATTACTAAAAATTTCAGGTGTAGATAAAGTTTCTATCTATTAAAAAAGTTAAAGAACCACTAAAAAATAATTAATTTATAAAAAAAGGAACCAAAACACTAAAGCAAAGTCTAACATTATGCTTTAGAAAAATTTATATGGGTAACATGTTTTGTTTTTGTGCGCATTAAGGAGATTATGTATAATTTGTCTGCACCTGGACAAGCTGGCGGAGTTCCAGTTATTGTATTAAAAGAAGGTTCTAACCGATCTCGCGGAAGAGAGGCACAACACGCCAACATAACTGCAGTGAAAATAGTAGCTGAGAGTGTAAGATCTGCCTTAGGACCAAAAGGCATGGATAAAATGTTGGTAAGTAGCTTTGGAGATGTAACCATAACAAGTGATGGACGCACTATTTTAGATGAAATGGAAATTGAACATCCAGCAGCAAAGATGCTTGTGGAAGTCGCAAAAACACAAGATAAAGAAGCCGGTGATGGAACTACCTCTGCAGTTATAATCGCTGGTGAGTTGCTAAATAAAGCTGAAGAACTCATTGATAAAAATATTCACCCTACAATAATTATAGATGGCTATAAAAAAGCAGCCTCAAATGCACTAGAGACTCTTGAAAAAATGGCTATACCTGTAAATTTGAAAAACACAGACTATCTAATAAAGGCTGCAATAACGTCAATGGCCAGCAAAACTGTTTCTGAACAAAAAGAGTTTTTGGCCGAAATGGCAGTTAAAGCAATGCTAGCAGTTGCAGTTAAAGATGGACTAAAATTCAAAGCAGATGTAGAAGATGTCAAAGTTGAAAAAAAAACTGGTGAATCCTTGAAAGACACCTCATTAGTAAATGGAATAATACTTGATAAAGAAATTGTGCATTCAGGAATGGCTAAAAGAGTGGAAAAAGCCAAAATTGCGCTTCTTGACTCAGCATTAGAGGTCAAAAAAACAGAGATAGACGCAAAAATCAATATTGAAACCCCTGAACAAATTGATGCGTTTCTTAATCAAGAAGAAAGCATCATTAGAGAAATGACAGATAAAATTGTCGAGTCAGGGGCTAAAGTTGTAATATGTCAAAAAGGAATTGATGATATGGCGCAACATTTCCTTTCTAAAAAAGGAATAATTGCAATTCGTCGAGCTAAAAAGTCAGACATGGAAAAACTAGCAAAAGCCACTGGAGGCACTATTGTAACAAACCTATCTGCTATTACATCAAAGGATCTCGGTTATGCAGCTTTGGTTGAGGAAAGAAAAATAGGAGAAGATAAAATGACGTTTATCGAGGGTTGTAAAAATCCAAAAGCAGTTACAATTTTGATTCGAGGAAGCACGCAAAGGTTGACAGCCGAAGCAGAACGTTCATTGCATGACGCTTTATGCGTAATAAAAGATATACTAGAAGAACCTAAAATTTTAGCAGGCGGTAGCGCTCCTGAACTAGAAATGGCAAATGTATTAAAAAAATACGCAGAAACTTTGCCTGGAAGGGAACAAATAGCAGTAAGAATTTTTGCTGAAGCTTTAGAAGCAATAACAATAACATTAACAGAAAACGCTGGATTAGATCCTATAGATATTTTATCAGAACTAAGATCAAGACATGAGAAAGGGGAAAAATGGGCTGGAATTGAAGTCATGTCAGGAAAGGTTCAGGATATGTCTAAGATAGGCGTTTTCGAACCATTGGCAGTTAAAAAACAAATAATAAAATCAGCAACTGAAGCTGCTTCATTAATTTTGAAGATAGATGACATTCTTGCGGCTAGCAAAATGAAAGCACCACCAATGCCACCAGGAGGAGCTCCGGGAGGATACCCAGGCGCTGGAGAATATTAACCATGTCAAAAAAAGAAGAGATTATCATCGGACCCCCAAAAATAACTAGATTTGAGAAAGCTAGAATAGTAGGAGCTAGATCACTTCAAATTTCAATGGGAGCACCAATATTGATAGAAGTAACCGAAAAGGATACAAACCCAATAGATATTGCAATAAAAGAGCTTAACGCAAAAATTCTGCCAATAACAATAAGAAGAACTTTGCCTGATTGCACGTATCAAGATATTCCATTAAAATGGCTTTATAACTAGATTTAACGGAAAAGTTATAACTTTAGTTAAAGATCAAGCCTAATGTTTCCAGTGAGAGTTCTATTTCTATAGAATTATTAACAAGATCAAAAGATCCTAACATACCGAGCCTCTAGTTAGGCTCAAATATTATTATTTTTATCTAATTTATTTGACAGCTCTCTTTATAATAGACCCGCTACCTTTGTGTGCTATAATCATTTGGTCTTCCATAACTAAAGTTCCATTAACAAAAGTTTTCACAGGAGATCCCTGAACTTCCCAGCCATCATAAGGTGAATATTTGGCTTTTGAATTAAATGTTGAAGCATCAATTTTGAATTTCTTTTTAAAATCAATAACTGTAAGATCAGCATTTTTTCCTTTTTCTATAGACCCAAGGCTAGGTAGCTTGAAAATTCTTGCAGGATTTTCTGAAAAGAGTAAAACTATATCCCCAATAGTTAGAAGACGTTTATTTACCATTGTTAACAACAAAGGTAAAGATGTCTCTAGACCAGGTAACCCTACTTTAACATCCCAAATATTTGTATTCATTTTTTCGGTTACAGAGTGAGGAGCATGATCAGATCCAAAGACATCAACCCAACCATTCCTTATTGCGTTCCAGAGAGCAGCTACAGTATTCTCACTTCGAGGAGGAGGCATCATAACCAATAATGAACCATAACGATCAAAGGCATTATTTGACAAAAAAAGATGATTAGGAGTTATCTCACAGGTTATCTTCGTATTGATTTCTTTTGCGTTTTTTATTAAGGTTAAGCCTTTCATTGTTGATATGTGACAAAAATGTAAATGAGCACCTATTTCCTCATTTAACCTGAGTAAGCGTTCAATAGCGAAATATTCAACTTCTTCAGAGTGGGCTTTTAAAAAAGCCTTAAAATCGTTTTTATTGGAATTTTTCAGTTTTTTTTCATTTAAGAATAATAAAGTCTTATCTTCAGCATGAACAGCAAAAGGAATATCTAATTCATTAACTTTAGCAAGAGCTTTTTGAAGAGAGAGATCTAAATCTACATCTAGACCTCCAATTTGATGAGCCATGAATAGCTTAAAAGCTATAGCACCTTCATTGACAATTTCTGGTAGTTCGAGAATATCTCTTGGAAATTCTGAGTAAAAACCAACATTGACCAAAATACGATTTTCTGCAATTTTTATTCGATTTTTCAATGTTTGACTGCTACAAGTTACAGGTAGATTGTTAGGCATATCTAGAACTGTTGTAAAACCTCCTGCGGCTGCGGCAGCAGTTCCAGAGTAGAAATCTTCTTTGTAGGATTTTCCTTCGCTACGAAGGTGTACATGAGGATCAATTAAGCCAGGCAAAACAAGAAAATTGTTCAAGTTAATTTTTTTGTCTGATTTAGGCATGTGAGTTTCTTTGGAAATCTTGAAGATTTTACCATTTTCTATAGCAATGCTACATTGAACAAGTTCTTGATCTATATACGCTCTAGCATTAGTTAGAACAGAATCGACAATCAAAGTATTTCGCTTCAATTAAAATAGCTATAGTTAGAAATAAAAAAGTATTCAATTCGAAAAGTTAATCGAATTAATTAAAAAAATTTTGGATATTAAGCTTCTAAGTCAATACGACAGTCTTCACAAACGTTTTCGCCATTAATTAATTCCAAGTTTTCAGAGTAGCCATCGCAATTATCACAGTATCCAGACATAGGTGGAGAAGAAAGTTCCTCATTTTGATCTATTTCTGTAGAACAGCCAATAAGCGTTTTCTCTTGAATTATTTCAATTAATTCAGGCATGACTCCTAAAACATCTTTACTAGTAACTATACCATTCAAAGATCCTTTGTAGAGCACACCTAGTCTCCTAATATTTAGGTTGTTCATTTGCTTTGCTGCGTCAGTTACTGTAGCTTCAGGAGAAATGGTCACCAAAGGCGAAGTCATTATTGACTTTGCTTCTATGGTATCCGGAACTAGATTTTTAGCCAAAACTCTTTGAACAAGATCACGTTCAGTAATGATGCCAACAGGTTTCCCGAGTTTGTTTGTAACAATGACACAACCAAGAGCTTTATCAGCCATTATTTTTGCAACTTTGTTGGATTTTACAAATTCGTTTAAGGTCACTACTGGACTTGACATCACGTCTCTTACAAGCATTTTTGAAGTTAATCCAATTTCTGACATGACAAATACGTCTCATCCAATTTATTCAGATTCTGGCTTTCACAAGTCAAAAGCAATAATCAGACATTTAAGAGTTCCTAAGCATAATAAACGGATAATATAAGTTTAGAAGTTCTATAGATATTTTATTAATCTTTGAAGTATAATTGCATCTAAATAAAAGAGGAATAAAAGTGATAAAAACAAATGCTAACAAACTCATAAAAATATCAGTTATAGGAGAAGTCTCTAGTCCCATAGTGAGTAAAGGGGTCTATAGGATTTCAGCCAATGGTATACCACTAATTTTTCCTGGAGTTGGAGGAATAACATACAATCTGAGAGTTGGAGATCTAGCATGTGGTTGGGAAGCTGATCACGTTGAGCCAGGCGTTAGTGTAGAAAATAAAGAGAATGATTTACGATATGGAAATGCGGCAAATACTGCATTTAACGTGTTTTCATGTATCGGCAACAAAGCCACAATCGTTAACGGTGATGCAAAAGGGGCCGTTGGAATTGTTACAGGAAAACATGGAGGGATAGAACATATTCTAGTTGACTTTCAAGCAGATACATTAGACAAGTTAATCCCAGGTGATAAAATCCTGATAAAAGCTTTCGGAGTCGGATTAAAACTAGTTGATCACCCCGAAATTAGAATAATGAATATGGACCCAAAGTTTTTAGAAGTTATGAATCCTCAAGAGATTAATGGAAAAGTTCAGGTGCCTGTTACGCATATTATTCCAGCGGCAATAATGGGTTCAGGATTAGGAGCAAATCATGTTCATTCTGGAGATTATGATATTCAAATGTTTGACAAAAAAATGATTGAAGAATATAAGTTGGATAATTTAAAACTTGGAGATTTAGTAGCGATAAAGGATGCAGATCACTCTTTTGGGAGAATATACCGGCAAGGAGCTATATCCATTGGAATAGTAGTTCACACAAATTGTGTCAGCGCAGGTCATGGTCCGGGAATCACAAGTTTAATGACTTCTGCCTTAGGAAAAATAACTCCCAAAATTGATAGAAAAGCCAACATTGCTTATCTCTTGAAGATACGATCAAATATATAAGGCAGTAAAATTACTAATTCAAGTTAGATCTAAAAGAGGACAAAAAAGTGCCATTTAAGCGAAAAAGTCGAGGAAGATCAAAAGGAAGTAAAGGAAGCGGAACTACAGTACAATGTGGAAGTTGTGGACAAGTGGTACCACGTGATAAAGCAAAAAGATCTACTAGAAGAGTTTCTTTAGTAGAACATCAATTGGCTAAAGAATTACGAGCACAAGGAACATATTTAGCTTCTTGGAGCGACACTAAATGGTATTGTATATCATGTGCTGTTCATAGGGGAATTGTAAAAGTTAGGTCTGAAAATGAAAGACATTCACGAATAAGAAGAAGACGTTAATTTTAACTATTTTTTTAACATTTTATAAGTATGTAATCCTCTTTCTAAAACAGTGAGATTGGCTAAAATGGCCAAAGCTATTATTCCAATATTTAGAGCGGGTAGCCAAAAGAACGCGATAATACTTGAAGTCATTAAAAGAATTAATCGTTCGGCTCTTTCCATGATGCCTATTGAAATCATTTTTATTCCGATTGTCTCAGCTTTAGCTCGACTATAACTGACTAATAAAGAACCAGTTAGAGCGAAAAACCCCCAAAGAGGTTCACATAAACCACCTAAGATTATTCCAATATAAATAACAGAATCGGAGTATCTATCCAATAGTGAATCAAAAAAACTGCCAAAAATAGTTTCTTGCTGGTAGGTTCTAGCCAGAATCCCATCTAATACATCACAAAACCCTGAAATCATAAGTAAAACTGTGGCGATTATAAGGAACCATCGTTGATTGAGTGAAAACGAAAAAACAATCGCTGAAAATAGAGAAAACAGAATACCTAACACACTAACAATATTTGGAGTTAACCCTAATTTGTATGCTATTCTTGCTTCAGCTGATAGCAGAGTCTGAACTTTTTCTTTCAGTTTGGAAAGCAATTTTATTCTGTAGTGGGTATGTGATAATTTATTATTTAAGATGGTCTGTGCCAAAATAATAAATCAATAGTGATCAAATAAAAAACCATTTCAATTTATGTTATTTTGAAGAGAAGGCAAAATGAATATGAAAATATTTTCAACTATTCTACTAGTAGGGTGAAACAAAAATCTCAACGAATTTATAAGTATGAACATAGTAATAGGAGGCAGTAACGTACTATCAGAGACACAAATATATAGTAGATAGAGTTACAAAAATTGATACATAAAGGAGTGAAGAAAATGACTGAAAATACAGACGTTATATTCGTTGGAAATAAACCCCCTATGAGCTATGTTTTAGCTATAATTACCAGTCTATCTCAAGGAAATCTAAAAAAAATAACTCTAAAAGCTCGAGGCCAAGCGATAACCACAGCTGTTGATGTAGCCGAAATTACCCATAATAGATTTATTAAAGACTTAAAGGTTACCAAGATAGCCATTGGTACTGCTGAAATGCCACCAAGAGATGGAGAAAATAGGTCTAGAATGGTTTCAACGATGGAAATAACGATGACAAAAACTGCATGAGTACAATGTAAGAGATAGTAAATTTAAACAACTAAATTTTTTTTTATTTTTTCATTTTTAGGAATAAGATTAAACAATATTTCTTTATTAATAGGAGTAGTAGCTAAAATTATACTCAGATTAAAGACAGATATAGTGTGATATAAATGCTAGACATCAAACTTATCCGAGAAAATCCAGAGATGGTAAAGAATAATCTCTCAAGAAGGGGAAACATAGAACATATCAAAATGTTGGATAAGTTAATTATATTGGATAAAAAATGGCGAACTCAACTAACAGAATTGAATAAACTTCGACATCAGAGAAAAATGGTTACAAAAGAAATAGCTTCTTTAAAAAAGATGAAAAAAGAAGCTGCAGAACAAATTGAGAAAGCCAAAGAAATCGATAATCAAATAAAAAAAATTAATAGTGAAGAAATGGATTCAAAAGATAAAATAAATAAATATCTTTTGAGAATTCCAAACTTATTAGACGAATCTGTACCTATTGGAAAAGATGATAAAGGAAATATACAAGTAAGAAAATGGGGAGAAATACCAGAGTTTAATTTTCCTGTTAGGAACCATATTGAGTTAGGAACAGATCTAAAAATAATTGATATTGAAAGAGCTGGAAAAGTTGCTGGAGCCAGATTTTTTTATCTAAAAGGAAAAGGAGCACTTTTAGATTTAGCACTAACAAATTTTGCTCTAGAAATTATAGCCAAAAAGGGGTATTTACCTATAGAAACACCTCTCTTAATGAGAAAAGAGGCTTATGAAGGAGTAACATCACTTGACGATTTTGAAGAAGTGTTATATAAAATTGAGAGAGAAAACTTGTATTTAATCGCGACTTCTGAGCATCCAATTGCAGCAATGTTTATGAAAGAAGTATTAAAAGAGGATGAATTACCAATAAAATTTGCAGGCATAAGCACATGCTTTAGAAAAGAGGCAGGTTCTCATGGAAAAGATACACGCGGGATTTTCAGAACTCATCAATTCAATAAAATAGAACAATTTATTTTTTGTACACCTGAAATGTCTTGGAGACTTCACGAAGAACTAATAAATAATGCAGAGACCATAGTGAAAAAAATTGGGCTTCCTTATCGCATAGTTAATGTTTGCACAGGAGATATTGGTACGGTAGCAGCAAAGAAGTATGACATAGAAGTTTGGATGCCAGCACAAAAAGCTTACAGAGAAGTTGTTTCATGCAGCAACTGTACTGATTATCAAGCTAGAAGATTAGATATTAGATATAGAGAAAAAGAAGGAGCACCCACAAAAGGATTTGTGCATACTTTAAATTCCACTGCAACAGCGACAGGAAGAATGATCGTAGCACTATTAGAGAATTTTCAGCAACAGGATGGATCAGTTTTAGTACCCGAAGTTTTAAGAAAATATATGGGTAATATAGAGAAGATAAGTCTTTAACGGTAAACCTTTTAATACAGCTCTGAGAATGATGTTGGCACGTTTGGAGGATAAAATTGTCTTCAAAAGGAAAAAAGGGTAGAAGTAGACACGTTCGAGATAAATGGCGAGGGAAATCTTGGTACATGACGTTAGCGCCTTCGTTTTTTGGAAACGTTGAATTAGGTAACATACCTGCAGCTGATCCAGAACAGCTAATTGGGAGAATTGTAGAAGCAACATTATATGACATTACAAGTGATTTTTCTCATCAAAATCTTAAGATGTTCTTCCAAATAAGCAACCTTGAAGGAAAAACAGCTCACACAATTTTTAAAGGACACGAATATTCACGAGATTACATGAGAAGTCTTGTTAGAAGAAGAACAACAAAAGTGAGTGGTCTATTTAATTTAGCAACTAAGGATGGATACAAACTTAGAATTTCAGTTTCAGCATTAACGCTTTCAAGAATAAAGACATCTCAAGAAAAAATTATTCGAGGAATAATGGATAAAACTGTAAAAGAAAAAGCTGCGGCTTTAAACTTGGATTCTTTTGTCCAAGAAGTTGTTTTAGGAAAAATAGCTTCAGACGTTTATAACGAAGCAAAAAAAGTTGCGCCTCTTAGACATGTAGGCATTAATAAATCTAAACTATTAGCCCAACCCGAGCAACCAATTGAAGTTCGCGAAGAAGTTATTATAGAACAATAAACTCTTTTCTGCGTGAGAAGGCTATTGTCTATTTTTCTTAAGCCATATTCTTATAAAACGAAACTTCTTTAGAGATGAAAATATTACAATGATTATATATTTTTAGATAAGAGGAATTTACTTGAGTTATCAAGCTGGAGTTCATAAAAAAGGAGATTTTTCGGTTGTTGATTTAATTAAAAATACGACTATGAGCGATAATTATTCAAAAGCCGGAGCTATAGCTCAATTTATAGGGATCGTTCGTGGCGTAACAATTAATGGAGAAAAAGTTCAAAAACTCAAACTTGAGGCTTATGAAGAAAAAGCAAATGAAATTTTATTGAATATTTGTAGGGAACTAGCCGTGAAAAAAGGGATAGTTAATGTTCAAATTCATCATTTATTAGGCGAGTTTGAAGTAGGTGAAGATTTAGTTTATGTTTCTGTTGCCGGCTCACATAGAAGTGATGTGTTTCCAGTTTTATTCGATGCTGTAGAGAGATACAAAAATGAAGCTCCCGTTTTTAAAAAAGAGTTAATAACCAAATTGGATGGCATCCAAAAGGAATATTGGATTTCGGAAAAAGAAATATAATTTGCTAATTATTTATAAAAAGATTAGTAAAAAAAATTTTAGAGAATTGGTGATTGATTTTATTTCCAATTAATCAGAGTGAATATAGCTCATGATATCTAACATTAGATTGCCTCACTTTGAGAGCATCATTTTAATTTAAAAGACTTACCATATAAGATAACAATCAGAGTTATTGCTCCAAGTTTGAATTGAGGGGTTGAATTTTTTGGAAAAAGGAAAATATGGATGGTTTGAGAAAAGAAGAAGAACAAAAGGATTAGAGATTGCTCATAATCAAATAATTAAAGCGTTTGATACCGTGATATTACTGAATAAAGCAGCAAAGAGTCTTGTAGAAGGAAATATAAAAGAAACAAAAAAACACTTAAAGAATCTTTACAAAGCCGAGGAAGAAGTAGACGAACTACGAACAAAAGTCTTTCGAGAGTTGTCGAAAGGCGCTGCACTCATTTCAGATTATCGAGAGGATTTACTTCATCTTGTGAAGAGGTTAGACACTCTAGCAGACCATACAAAAGATGCTGCGAGGTGTCTGGAAATGTTATCAGAAGCTGAGATACCAAAAGAGTTATGTGAAAAAATGGTGTTTATGACCTCAAAACTGGTTGAAATAGCTCAAAAACTTCAAACAAGTATTGAGATGATTTCAGATAACCCAAAAATAGCGATAAGCAGATCAGAAAAAGTAGGAATTATTGAACACGAGTTAGATAAAGAGTACTTGAGAACTAAAAGGTCGTTTGTGAGGTATGGTAAAACCATGAATCCTGGTGCTTTAATTATTTTTGATGATTTAATTGAATTTATTGAACATGCTGCTGACATGTGTGCTGACACTGCAGATTACATAATTATTCTTTCAAGTAGAGAATAGAAGTAATCCAAATTTTTTGCCAACCAGAACTTCTATAATGTCACGTAAGAAAATTGGATATTTTGATTATAAAGTTGCAAATTTAGGGGTAATCTAAAAGCTAATTTTTTTGATGATAAATAAATTAAATAATTTTTAGATATTTGGCTTCAAATTAAACTGCAGAGTAAGTTAAAGATATTAAAATAAGTAATTATCCGAAACATTATAATCGTTATTTAATTTCTTTGCTTGAGACAGGTGAATAATTTGAGATTTGGTGCATATGTATATGAGCCAGAAAAAGCTCAAGGTTTTGATTTTCACGTTTTACGTGTTAAACAAGAAACAGGTAAAAGAATTACACCCAGACAAGACATGTATAGCAACATTGCAGTTTTTGCTGATAATGTGGCTGCACGAAATAATAAAAATTGGATTTCACAATCACTCCTTGGTCCCGCCAAGTTTGGGAATTACAAATATAATATTTACTGGGATGTAGTGTGTGCAACACAACCGGAACATAGAGAAGAACAAATAAAATATATTGAAGAAGTTGATCGGCAATCACCAGGTATATGGCTAAATAGCCAATATTTTGCGGATCATGGTCATTGTACGTGTTTAAGATGTGACAAAAAATGGAAAAAAAGTGGGCTTTCATGGCTGGAGTGGCGACGAAAAGAGGTTACTGATTACATTGCACAAATCAGAGAACATGTAAAAAAAGAGTTAGTCATGTGTATTCAACCGGATCCAATTACCGCTTATGAACGCTATGGAGTTGACTTCGAAGATTTTGCAAAATATGCTGACGCATTTAATGTTGTAATGCTAAGTAAAAGCTATGCAACTCCCTGGTATTGGGAGATGTTAGCAAGAGGATTCAAAAAAATCTTAAAAAAACCAGTTTATATCAGCCTCTATGTTTCATGCCCAGGAGATAGCCCAAAAGATGTCCCCCCACCCGCTGAATTGCTAACCACTAGTGTTCGATGTGCTCGAACTGGTATTGATGGTATTCTTTATTTTGCTGCTGGAGCTAGCAAGCTATTAGATTTTCAGAAGAAAGTAGTAAATAATTTTGAGCTTCGAAAACGATTAAGAAGTTATGGTGGCCAACCTGTTCAAGAAGTCATTGAGTTAGTTAATAATTGGGAAAAACTAATTCAATAAATTCTACTTGTAAATAAAAGGTTAAGAATTTATTTAAAAATGTTAGTGGGCCCGCTGGGATTTGAACCCAGGATCTCCGGCTCCGCAGGCCAGTGTCATAATCCGTACTAGACTACGGGCCCAAACTACTAGATTAGCACCCTCACCCCAAGTGAAAGGCAAAATAGTAAACACTCTGCTCAAACTTAAAAATAGTGGTCTACAAGAACAGACTTTTAAGATTTTAGGATTTTATCTCAGACATCTTGCTGTTAATTCTGATTTGTCTGAACCTGATAGTGTTAAAGAGTTCAGCGCAAACAAGAATGTAAACAATGGTTTTAAAGGAAATCTCGTCAAAGCTTACAACTACTATACTTTAATCAACAACATGGTTTGGGAACGACCAAAATACAGATGGGAACAAAATAAACCACGTATTCCTTCTGAAGAGATTTTGAACAAGATAATTCTTTCATGTGGATGGAAATACAAGGTAATCTTCACGCTTCTCAAAGAAACTGGTGCTATGCCAATAGAGCTTAGTAGAGTTACATTACGAGATATCGACTTTGATAGAGAGACAATCTCGATAAGAGGCAGAAAAGGACACTCAAGCAGAACAATTAAGTTGAAAAATAAAACTTCTGCAATGCTTCAAGTTTATCTATCGAAAATCGGTGAAAAGAATTGTCCTTTCCCCGAGTCGAAGTGGATGACAAAATCATGGGTAAAATACAAAAAAAGACAAAGCAAAAAACTTAATGATCGAAGTTTACTCACGATTAGACTCTACAATCTGAGACATTATCAAGCTTGCAAAACGTATAATCAAACTAAAGATGTTTCGTTTAAAAAACAAAAACTATGCTGGAAAAAACTTGAAACAGCATTGTTTTATTTGCAGTACATAGATTTTGGAGCAGAAGAATATCATAGTTCAACAGCAAAAACAGTTGATGAAGCAAAAAAGCTTGTAGAACAGGGTTTTGAGTATTTCAGAGTTTGATGAAGTCAAACTTTTCAAAAAACGCAAACAGATATTTTAAAACCCATTTTTTCACATATTATTTTGTATTATGAGATTTTTCGGGTTTTAAAAATAAGCATAATCACAAAGCTATAGCCACTTGCCTATTCCAAAGTTCGGTTTTAATATTTTCAATGTTCTGTTGACTAATATTCAATTCATTTAGTAATCTAAATAATTGATCACTCCGAAGAATTTTATTACAATTATTACAGAACCAAACTTTAGCTGGTTGCGTTGTGGATATTGGCACGTCACAATCTAAACAATATTCCAAAAACAAAACCTCCGTATATAAGTAATGTCGAAACTCGATTAAATATTTACTGATCCATTCTAATCACATAAACTCATATCGGGCCATCGTTTTCTGAGTGCAGAAAAAAGCTTAATAGAATAATTACTCCAAACAAAAAAAATCCAATTTTTTCATACTCCTAACTTTACAGAGACATCTTTTAAGGTGGGATACTTATACTAATTGTAGAGGAGATAGATCCAAAACAAACCAAGCTCAAAATTCTGTTTAAACTGAGAAAACAAAAAAAGAGATCACAGTTTAGTTTTTGGTTCATATTCTAAAAAGAGGGGGATACGCGGGAGATGTCTCCAGAAAACAAACGGTCCGTACTAGACTACGGGCCCAAACTACTAGATTAGCACCCTCACCCCAAGTGAAAGGCAAAATAGTAAACACTCTGCTCAAACTTAAAAATAGTAGTCTATGTGTAGAGAACCAAAATGCATGAGTTTAATTGAAAAATTTAACAGCAAAATTTAGCATAACGTTAAAACTATTTTGTGTTTTTAATTTATTAGATGGGTACAACTTGACTTTGGGAATTATTGAAGTAGATAAAAAGGCGTAATTACTAGAAATGGTCTCCTTCTTGGAGTTATAAAGAAAAATGGTTATGTTTTATCATTAAATAAAGAAGTAATAGGCATTATTCATGATAGTGGAAATATATATTCTGTAAAAAATGGTATGTTGGGTATTACTCGAGAAAACGGCAATATATATTCGATAAAAAAGGGACAAGCTGGTCAACTAAAAGAAAATGGAAATATATATTCAATAAAAAAAGGGCAGATAGGCCTTTTTAAGGGGAATCCTCAAAAAAATAGGGGTCTTGCTTTTGTTTTTTGATCAATTCTAACAAATAATTAACTTAGACTTACAGAAGTTTTCAGATATTGTGAAACTAAAGGTTTTTAAAAAAAAGGTAATTTGCTAAAAAAGTGAGAAGTTAGAGTTTATTCCCGCAATTACCGCAGAATTTGCTATCAGCTTTATTTTTTGTGTTACAGTTTGAGCAGGTAACTTCAGTTTGACTCATTTTAGCGCCACAATTGCCACAGAATTTCATTTGAGGAGACATTTCCGTTGCACATTTTGGACATTTCACCATATTTAAAGAACCCATTTTACTTCCACAATTGCCACAGAATTTTGTTCCAATTGGATTTTGTTTTCCACATTGTTGACAAGGGATTGTTTCTTCAGGAATTGGCGTTTGCATTCCTTTTGCAATAGTTGTCCCCATAGCGATTCCAACGCCTGCTCCAATTCCAGCTGCAGCTGCGCCTCCTCCTCCACCCTCAGGTAGTTCAGCTGTTGTTTCTTTCATATATTGCATTGCCATAGCTTGTTGGCCCATTCTAGAGGCAAACCTTCTAGCTTCTTCAGGTATTTTAACTCCTTCAAAAATACAATCAATTACTTTAATTCCAATCCGAGCAGCTTCATCACTAATTGTCAAACTGACTTTATCTGTAGTTTCATCAACATTTTTAACTAAGTTAAAAGTATCAAAATGAGCAAATTCATCGATTACACGCTCATTAATAAAACCCCTAATATATCTTTCAACGTCAGTAGAAGTACTAGCTCCTTTATTTCCAAAAAATTCAACCACAAATAATTTTGGGTCTTCAACTTTATAGAGTAAATATCCATAAAAACCGATTTCCGCTTGGTATTCCAAGGTCCCGCTTGCTGCAGAATACGCTTGACCCCCAAAATTACCTCTATATTGACTATTACTAACAAAAACTACCTCACATTCAAAGATATCCCCAATTACCTTTAAAGCTCGTAATGCTGCAGTAAGAAAGGGAATATTTTTGCTTGTGATGGTATGTCTACCAGGACCAAAAACATCATAAGCTTTTCCATCTCTGAAAAAAACAGCCCATTGATTTTCTCTTACGATAACTTGACTACCATATTTTAAAGATAAGTTAGGAAATCTATAAGCAATATCCTGATCATTTCCGAAATCCCAAGAAACTTTTTCAATAATTGGCATTTTAATATCTTCCTAATTGTCCAAAGGCCTAAATTTTTCTTTTCGTTCTTGAAGTTTATCTTCAAAGGTTAATAATAATTTTTTTATTTTCTTTACTTCATCAGAGATGTGCTACCCAGTTTTCATCTTCAACATCATCACTAGTCTTAGTTATTACCTGCTTGATTTCTTCAACATCTTTACTCAAAACTTGGTCAAAATTGAATACTCTGGCAAGTTCTTCTTCGCGTATGTGACCTTTTCTATCCATTAGTCCAGCATACCCGTAATCAGCATGTCTAACTTTTTCCATCAACCTATCTAAGACTTGAATTATTTTTTTGAATTTTGAACTAGACACTGAGATATTTGCATTTATAGCCTCTAAATAAATGTCTTCCCAAACATGTCGTAAGTCACGAAAATCTTCATACATAAAATCTCTCAATTTTTTATCTAATTCTCTCAAATCCTCTTTGGTACCATACCCTAAAGTAAAGAAGTTCTGAATCCGATCTAGAATTCCCTGTTTGCTCTTAATATTATTAATAGTTTCTTGCTCATCCATTTATGAATCACCCATAATTATTCTTAGGTTGAAAAGTATATATAAGAATTATAACCCAGATCCAATATATTAAATCAAAATACTTGAAATTAAGGAGAGAAATTAGTCTTTGGGTTTTTTTAAACGTTTCAAAACACCAAAATCGATTATTTCACTAAAAATTCCAGCTACTCATGCCGAATTAGGAGATACAATTAACGGTACAATAACTGTAACTTCTCAAGAAGAATTTGATTCAACCGAAATTAGAGCAGAACTTAGATGCATAGAAAGATGCAGAAAAGAAAGATGGGTGTTCAATAAACGTTTAGGACGCAACGAGAGACAAGTCTATTGGGATCAGGCTACTTTACATTCTTTTGATCCAAAGGCGAGTGGTCAGATCCACATAGTTCCTGGATTAAAAAAAGAGTTTCCAATAGTTTTCACTATCCCTATTGCAGGCAGAGAATCATACGACGGTTTGGATACCAATGTCACTTGGAGAGTCAAAGGCGTAGTGGCAGTCGATAATCGCCCCGATGTAACAAGCAAAACTCTAGAACTTCAAGTGGTAAAACCTACAATAGGAAAAACTACAGGAGAAGAGAAAACAGTGATGGTTTCATGCGAATATTGTGAAAGTCTTATGAAAAATACCGAGTCTTTTTGCCCTAATTGTGGAGCTCCTCGTAAAAAATGAAATTAAAGTGTACTTAAAAGAAAAATTAGAAAATAGCAAATAGGCATTTTAAGTGTTATAAAAAAGAATAGTTGAATTAATCTAAATTATCGTTAATCAGAGGCTCTTTTCAAAGCCCCTATAACATTTTGCTTCCCCATCGCCAACACATAAGGTCCTAAACGAGGTCCCTGATTAGCACCCATTAAAACAGAATAAAGAACCCTAAAGAAGGCGCCAGGTTTTAAATTATTGTTTTTAGCAACATTAAAAATCGCATTTTGAATCTTATCAGCATTATCTTCAGATTTTAAAAGTACAATCAAATCAACTATAGCTTTTTTCTCATTTTCTTTAAGAAAAATAGTAGTTTCTTTTATTTCTTTAAAATCTTTAGACCAATGTTTAGCATATTCAATTCGTTTATAGAGATCAGAATCAAATAATTGTGTTTTCTCAAGATATCCATAATTTCGTAGTTTGTTGAGAATAAAATCTTCAAAACCATTTTCAGGAGCCATTTTAACTAAAAATGCAAGTAAATTATAGGGAATATGAACACTCACATATTCAGGAGGGATCATAACCCAACAATACTCGTACAATCCTCGAAGTTTCTCAAGCTCTTTTACATCAGGTATTTTCTTCTTGCCAAAATAAATATCTTCAAGAGAATCAAGTTCATTCATATAAGTTGGAATATCAGAGACAGCTATACTACGGGTCCCAACAAACCGTTTCAACATCAACAAAAGAAGCGATTGTGGAGAACCATAACGAAACCATAATTGTGGAGTAAAAACATTCCCAGCTGACTTTGAAATTTTCTTACCACCTTTATCTAAAAACATTTCATATTGAGCATGAGAAGGAGGCTCAAAACACAAAATTTCTCGTGATATCCTATCGTTTATTCGAACAGAGTCTGCTATATCTTTACCAAAAGCCTCAAAACGAATATCCAAAGCTTTCCATCGAGCAGCAAATTCTCCTTTCCAACTCAGTTTTCCAGCGCCAGTTGTTATATCTACTTCACCTTTATGACCACAACCTTGAATATGTTTTCCTCCGATTTCTAAACCATCACAAGAATAGACTACTACGTTGTCTTCAGCGGAAAACTCGGTAGCTTTTGTGGTATAAATCTGACCACAATTTTCACAAACAGGAAAATAAGGTAAAACTTCAGTATATCGGTCTTGACCTACTTCCTCCTTAACAATCTGCCCAACTCTTTTGGCATTAAGAAGTATAGTTCTGATCTCCTCAGTTAATAACCCAGAATCATATGCTTGCTTTGCAGACAAATAGTTGTATTCAATACAACATTTGTCCAGAGAGTCCAATAAAAGAGAACTCATGTGCTTACCATAACTCTCATGACACCCAAAAACATCTGGAATACTCGAAACAGAATAACCCAAGTATTTTTCTAATGAATCAGGTAGCCCGAAGGGTACTTTTCGTAAACCATCCTTATCATCGCAAAAAGCCACTAATTCAGATTTGTAACCCATTTCTCTTAAAGCCAAGGTTACAGCATAAGAGCGAGCGGCGTCTCCTAGGCTACCAATATGTGGAAAACCAGAAGCTCCTAGACCCATTTCAGTTTTGATATTAGATAAACTTCGATTGAGCCTCTTTTCTCGTTTTATTATCTTTTGAGCCATCAGATCATACCATGTTCCATGTCCAACAATTTTTTGGCTCATAATTTTAAACCTCTGTAACAACGAACATGCAACTGTATAAAAAATCTTCTGATTAAAAACTAAAAGAAATTGTATTATTTAGATATTAGAATAAAGTAAAAAAGATGTAAACAGATTACTAACAGAAAATGTTGAAATTTAGAGGATTAAAGGGGTGCTAATATATCCGCTTTAAGATTTTACAGGCGATAGCGTATATGATAAAATTAAATTTTTTATGTTTATTTTCGTATTTATAAGCTAAATTAGAGATTGGAAATATACAACTCGGGACAAATTTTGAAATTGTTTTCTGGAGTAAGAGGTCATTATGATACCCAGATTCTTTAAACCTTAATTTTTTCTCTTTTCATGATTTCTCTTGCAACTATAACGCCTGAAGCAGAAGCTTGAATTAAACCTCTGGTAACTCCAGCGCCATCACCAATTGTGAACATATTTTGAATTTTTGACTCAAGTTGATCGTTTAATTGAAGATGAGAAGAGTAGAATTTGACTTCGATACCATAAAGAAGAGTATCCCTTGAATGTACCCCAGGTACAATTACGTCTAATGCCTGAAGCATTTCTCTGATGTCTGATAAATACCGATATGGAAGAACAAAACTAAGATCACCCGGAGTCGCATTTTTTAATGTAGGAGTAACTACACTTCTAGCAATTCGCTCAGGAGTCGAACGTCTTCCAGAAACTAAATCACCTAATCTTTGAACCATTACACCGCCACTAAGGAGATTTGAAAGACGGGCCACATATTTTCCATAAGCAATAGGTTCTTTAAAAGGTTCAGTAAAAGAGGTACTAACTAAAAGGGCAAAATTAGTATTTTCAGTTTTTCTTTCAGCATAGCTCTGCCCATTCACTGTTAATACACCATCATAAGATTCTGTTGTTACCTCCCCGTAAGGAGAAACACAGAAAGTTCTAACTTGATCATCAAAAAGTTTTGAGAAATAAACTAGTTTAGGTTCATAAAGAGTTTTAGTTAGTTTTTCCATAACTGAAGCTAAAACTTCAACTCTTACACCAACATCTACAGGATTATTTACTGTTTTTAATCCAAGAAATTGAGCTTCCGTCTGAAGCCATTCTGCTCCACTTCTACCGGGAGCAATTATCACATATTTGGCATAAAATTTTTCCCCACTAGTAGTTTTAACCCCAACAATTTTTTTATCTTCAACAATAAGACCTTTAACATCGGTTTTTGGGTGAAAAGTTACTTTATCGTTAAGTTCTTGTCTCATTCGTCTCAGAGTCTCTAGACATTTATCAGTTCCCATATGACGAACTTCTTGTCGAATAAGTTTTAGTCCAGCTAGAGAAGCTTTTCGATCAATCTCATCAACTTTTTCAGTGTCTCCACCATAAACTTGTTCACTTGCACCATATTGTATGTATATTCCATCAACATATTTTATGAGTTTTTTTAATTCTTTTTGAGAAACATATTGATTCAACCAACCACCTATTTCAGTAGATAAAGTTAATTTTCCATCACTATAAGCTCCTGCACCGCCCCAACCTGAAAGGACAGAACAAGGTTCGCAATGTACACACTCAAATCCCCTGCTTGATGGACATTTACGAAGATCGATATCTAAACCTCTGTCTAGAATAAGGACATTTAGTTTATTCTTTTCAGTCAATTCTAATGCAGAAAATATTCCTGCTGGACCAGCACCAACAATAATTACATCGTATTTCATAGGTGAGCCTCCTAGGAACCCAGGATTAGATATAATAACTTGAATATATCTGTGATGTTTTCAAATACAAAAGAAAAATAGATTGTGTTAATAAAATTTAGACTAAAATATTAGCAGCGATTAAAGCGAATCTGAAGAAAAAACAAATTTTAGTATAACCAATTTTTAGCAATATAAAAATCAACTAAAATATTTTTATTTTTATTTATATTAAAGAAAAAAATAAAGTCATAAATAAATGAATTAAGCAGTGGTAATAAAATTCAATTAGTCTCTTATCGCTTCAACTAAACTCATAACGTTCCAAAGTTTCACTCTAGTATAAGGCGGCATATTGGGGTCCTGTAAAATCTCATCCAATCTAGACACAGCATTTGAAGCTCGCACAGCAGGAGTAAAACCAGTGTTTTGAAGCACTTCAATAGCTTCTTTTGCAGCACGTCTAATATTTCTGGGAGTAGTACTATCTTCTGAGATCCCACTTAGTACCATTAGTGCTTGTTGCATCTTGACTTCATATTCAGCAGCTTTTTTCTTTCTAACCATAAATTATCATCTACTCATTCTCGAATTAATCAAGTTATATAAGCATTGACGTGTATTTACTTTGGGGTTCTATAGTGAGTAATAACAACAAAGATTACATAATAAAACGTATGGCTGATTTTCTGCGTCGAGGTTCTACGTTAACCAATTTATCATGCCCCGCTTGTGGTTCACCTCTATTTAGGCTTAAAGATCAGACACTTTGGTGTGTAAAAGACGAAAAGAAAGTAATAGTAAAAAAAAGAGGATCTGAAGATAAAAAAACAAACAACACAACTTATGATAAAATTGAGGAAACACTTCTATCCAAAGTTAATAAAATACAGAAGAGAATAGAGAATACTGAAAATACAGATGACCTTCAAAAGTTAACTAGTACACTATCAGAGATTTTAACTACTTTAGAAAAAATTAATAAAATGAAAATGAAGTAGCGCGGACTTTTTAAAGGATGATAGGATTAAGCGATAAATTTCCTGAAAAAATTCATAGAATTGAAATATGTGAAACTACTTTTCCTGTTAAGCAAGTACAAAAAGAACTTATATTATCACTAGTGAAATTTAATTCTAAAACCCTCAGTTTTGAAGAAATAACATATCCAACCATACCGAATTGCAAAATAATTTTTGAGACAGGTTTAGCTGATGCAAAAATCTATAATTATATCGATGATGATGAAAAAAAAAGATTTCTTAAAGCTCTGAGAAATGAAACCTTCAAGGTGTTGGATTTGTTTGTAGCGATAAGATATTATCGAACCAATAAAGAAAAAAAGACTCCACTAAATTTTGATTATTATTTAATGCGAATTATCTTTGAAAAGAAATTAATAGAATTCAGAGTTTTTCACGAACGAGGACCAAGATATATTTCCCCTGAAGACTTAGTTGCTGTTATTATTAATGAAATCAATAAAAACGTTATCAAAAAAAAAGGTAAAACTATATTAAAAAAAGTGGATAGTTAATTAAAATAATTTTTTAATATTGAAAACAATTCCTCTGTAACTTTAGTTTTCGAATTATCACCGTTTACTAATGTGAGTTTTTTATCTTCAACAAATTTCATATAAATGTCTCTAACTTTTAGTTGCGTTTTTAAGTTTTCCATAAGAGATTTTTTTGAGTTCAGTCTACGCATAGATTTTTCAGGGTTAATATCTATAAATAATGCTAAGTCTGGATAAATTATTGCTTTATTTATTGTCTCAATCCAATCTAAACTGATTCCACTAGCGCCTTGATAAGCCAAAGAAGAAAAAACATACCTATCGCAGATTACTGTTTTTCCTCTATTTAACGCAGGAATAATCTCACTTTCAAGATGTTCAAGTCTATCAGCTGCAAAGAGCAAAGCTTCAACCAAAGGCGAAAAACGTTTTTTGCTGTATAGGTAACTCTTGCGAATGTAGTTTCCGATCAGACCTTTACTTGGTTCTGAGGTATAAATAGCATTACTGATTTTTTTAGCAAGAATTTTAGCTTGAGTAGTTTTTCCAGAACCGTCTAAACCTTCAATGCAAATAAATATCCCTTTTTTTTCTACCATTTTTTAAAGCCAGCCAGCAATAGCGGTACACATTATAGTAGGACCCTTAAATATAACTTGGTAAGTCAGTTGGAGGATACAGAAACTGCCTAAAGCGTATTGGGGTGAAATAAAAGATCCTGTGCATGGATATGTCTATATTACAGAACCTGAAAAAAAGATTATAGATTCGTATCCGTTACAAAGGTTGAGAAGATTACGACAGTTAGCAGGATCAGATTATGTTTATCCTGGTGCGAATCACACTCGTTTTGAACATTGCATAGGAGTAATGTATCTAGCAGGAAAAGTTGTTAAGAATCCCAATATTTCAATGCTTATTAACGATAGAGAAGTTGACGCTATAAGAATAGCCGCATTATTACATGATGTGGGGCATGGTCCTTTTTCACATGTTTTTGAGCAGTTACTAATAAAAAAACTAAATAAAACACACGAAGATATGACTTCCTGGTTAATTGAAAAGAGTGAAATTGCCAAAAGACTTTCTGAAATAGGTTTTAATCCCCAAGAAATCGCAGCTCTTGCTGTCGGAAAATTACATCAACCTGGAAAAGCGTTTATTGATCAAATAATAAGCAGTGCAGTAGATGTGGATAAACAAGATTTTATCGTTCGAGATACGTTTCATACAGGAGCTGAATATGGATTTATTGACGTATTCCGATTAATTCACGCTTTAAACGTCTTAGGTGAGAATCTAGCTGTTGAGATAGGAGCAATATCAGCTATTGAAGCTTTTATGATAGCAAGAATCGAGTCATTTAAGAGTATTTATTTTCACAGGGTAGGTAGAGCAGCACAAATAATGCTTGCTACAGCGATGGAAAAAGCAGATGATGAGTTGGGATTAACGGTTTTTAAAACGCCTGAAGAGTATTTAGCATTAGATGATTATACTGTTTGGACTGCTTTGAAAAAATGTGACTCTTCCAAGAGTATAATAGATGACTTAGAAAAAAGGAAAATGTTGAAATGTGCATATGAAAGAACGTTTTATGAAAAAGATACAATGGTATCAAATATTTTTGGTTTAGAAACTTACAGAAAACAAATGCAAAATGAAATTGCACAAGAAGCAAAAGTCTATTCTGAGACTGTTATAATTGATGTACCTACTGTTCCATCTGTCCCTTACCATAACGCAGTTCTAATGGAATCAATGGAAGTTCCAATATTCAGGAAGAATTCCATAAATAAAAAGAAAGCTTACAAACTTTCTGAAGCTTCCAAAATTATAGAGAGTTTAAAAGGATTCATTAACATTTTAAGAGTATATACTAATGAAGAAAATCGAGAAAAAGTAGAGAAAGCAACTATCAGAATTTTAGGCAAAGTTCCACAGGCAACAAAAATATCTTATTAAAAGATATAATAAATAACGAGCAAAGAGAGCAAGGTTTATTCGAATGAATAAACATTTTCTTGATACTATGCCTTAGTGCTCCGGTAGTATAGTCCGGTCAAGTATTCCGGCCTTTCGAGCCGAAGACCCGGGTTCGAATCCCGGCCGGAGCATATAAAAATTAATTGCAAGTCTAATAAAAAATTTTTAAAAAGAAATAAAATAATTAAATGTTTTTCATTAAAAAAAGTCCTAATAAAAACTGGTTAACATATATTTGATAGAAGTTGAACAATAATTGATTAGGAATAAATAAAACGTGGTTAGGTTTAATCGTTGGGATCTATCGAATATAGTCAGTATTAGTTTCCAATTAATAAACGGAAAAAGTATAAGAAGGCGTATGTTTTCTCTATTGCAAGCCTGGTGCAATATCACATGAATGTTCCTAAAGAAATTAACACTTATTGTCCAAAATGTAAAAACCATCAAGCCCACACAGTCAGTTTATACAAGGCAGGAAAGCGAAGAGCTTTAGCAGAAGGAGAACGTCGACACGCACGAGCTAAAAAGGGTTATGGTGGACAAAAGTATCCACTTCAAAGAGAGTTTGCTAAAACAACAAAAAAACAAACTTTAAGACTTAAATGCAAAGTTTGTAGTTTCATGATTATGAAAGACGGTATACGTCTAACAAAGGTAAACATAGGATAGTGAGAAGAAAAAAATGACAGAATGGGATAAACTTATTCCTAAACCTCGTAGTAAATTCTGGCGAGTAAGATGTTTGAAATGCAATAATGAACAGATAATATTCAGTAATGCCACAAACAATATCAATTGTAACGTTTGCGATGAATTACTTGCCGAACCTGCAGGTGGAAGAGCTAAAATTAAAGGCGAAATAATAGCAGTTCTAGAATAGGATGAGTTGTTAAATTGTCCGAAAGGAAGTCTGAGTGGCCAGAACGCGGAGATTTAGTGATAGCCTCCATCGAATCTATTACAACTTATGGCGCTTATGCCGACCTTGACGAATATAAGAAAAAAGGACTACTTCATATTTCTGAAATTTCATCCTCGTGGATTAGAAATATTAGAGATTTTGTTCGCGAAGGACAAAAAATTGTTCTCAAAGTTGTTCGTGTTAAACCAGAAAAAGGCCAAATCGATGTATCCTTAAGACGAGTGACTCGAAGAGAACGAATTGAAAAAATTAAAGTTTGGAAAAAAGACAGGAAGGCAGAAACATTACTTCGAAATGTCGCTGAAAAGTCAGGTTTAACAAAAGAAGAAGTGTATGACAAAGCAGGAGTTTTTCTGGAAGAAGAATATGGATTATATGATGGTTTTGAAAAAGTCCTAAAAGAAGGCCCTGAATTTTTAACAGAATTAGGAGCTCCTGAAGAGCTGTCAAAGATTTTCTTTGAAGTTGCAGAAGAAAGAATTTTAGTAAAAATGGTTAAGGTTAAAGGTACAATCGAAATTCAATGTATGAAACCTAATGGAGTTAAAGTAATTCAAGATTCTTTTTTAAATGCCTATAAAAAAGAAAAAACAAAAGACACAAAGATTCGTTTTTATGTAAAAGCAGCGCCTAAATATAATATTGAAGTATTAGCGGAAAATTACAAACGAGGAGAAGAAGTTTTCCAGAAAATCTCCGAACAAGTTGTAGCAAACATTACTGATTCTGGCGGTCAAGGATCTTTCAGAAGGGACAAATAATGGTTTGGCACATGAGGAAATGTGTTAAATGTGGAAAATACACATTGAATCTAAAGAATTGCCCTATGTGCAATCAATCAGTAAGAATACCACATCCTCCAAAATTCTCTCCTGACGATAAGTATCTTAAATATAGGATTGACATAAAAAAAGAGCAGATAACAACTTGAAAGAAACGTACATTAAAGAACTTAAAAAAGTTGAATTAAAAGATCCCATCCTGATAGAAGGACTTCCCGGATTGGGACTCGTTGGGAAAATTGCTATTAGATATTTAATTAAGAAACTGCAAGCTAAAAAATTTGCATATTTGTATTCTCCTCATTTTCCTTATTATGTTCTTGTAAACAAAAAAGGAAATGTTCGTCTTTTACGAGGAATTTTTTATTATTGGAGGAATAAAAATAAACAAAATGATTTAATTTTGTTTACTGGTGATAGTCAATCACAAACTATCGAAGGTCAATATGAAATAGCTGATTGCATGCTTAATTTTTCCCAAAAAAATAAAGTAAAAACAATAGCCACAATAGGTGGTTACAGAAAGGAAATAAACGAAGAACCCCGGGTTTATGTTGCAGCTAATAGCCAAAAACTGCTTAATCACGCTCTAAATTCAGGTGCTTCTTTGGGAAATTCCGGAAGCCCAATTGTGGGTACTGCTGGATTAATACTCGGATTAGCAGATTTTAAAAAAATTGATGCTCTTTGTCTATTGGGAGAAACAAGAGGGTATATGCCAGATCCTTTAGCGGCTAAAAGTGTATTAGAAGTATTAAGAGTAGCTTTTAATTTTGAAATAGATCTTGAAGGTTTAAACGAAGAAATTATTAAGGCAGAAACTATGGTGATGCGTTTACAAAAAATTGAAGAAAAGAGAGTTTTGCAGGCTGAAGAAACGCGAAAAGAGGAAGATAAAAAAGTCACTTACATTTCATAGTAGGCTGTAAATCGAGAAAAATATTAACTGATTTGTTGTTTGTTAAAAAAAGTTATGTTTTCTTTAAGTGCCCTTCTCTAGGCTCATAAATTGTTCCTTCACGTAATAATTGTGAGAGCATTCTTTCAATGTCTGTTCTTGGAATATTATGTTTTTCTTCTAATTCAGCAATAAGTGTTGATTTTTCAACTATGCCTGTTTCTTTTTCCATACCCATTAAAGTTGAAAGAATAACATGCAGTTTGTCTCTGACACTTTTAGGTTTTCCAGTCATTATTATATCTATATCAACTTTATATGAAGAAACATCAATTCCCACTTCACTTAATGATCTTTGCATAATAGCTATCGCTGCTTCCGCATCCTCTGCTGTGACCACTTTTCTTAGAGCTACCCTTGCTCTTGCTTCAGAAATACGAATGAGTGATTCAAGCTGACGAGCAGTTATTGCTATGGGTGAGCCTTCACCTTCACTAGCAGATCTCATTGCCATATAAAAATCACTTAGAGCTTTCAAAGCTCCAGTACTAAGTTCTGGTTTTATTGTTTTTGCATAGCTAACATATTTTCGAAGCAAATCAGTATCTATTTGTGCTGCAATAGGTTGTGATCCTCTTCGATGAATTTCCAAAATGTGTTTTGATAGTTTTCTGTCAGCTTCTTTATCTGGAACATCTCTTAAAACAAAGATTAAATCAAATCTAGAAAGAATAGTCACGGGAAGAGAAATGTTCTCAGCTACAGTTCTATGAGGCTCATATCTACCTAAAGAGGGATTAGCTGCTGCAAGAATTGCTGTTCGCGCATTCAAAGTAGCAACAATTCCACCTTTTGCAACAGAAACAGTATGTTGTTCCATAGCTTCATGAATTGCAACACGATCCTCTGGCCTCATTTTGTCCATTTCATCAATACAACATATGCCTTTATCAGCAAGTACCAAAGCACCTGCCTCAAGACTCATGCTACCCCCTTTTTCTCGAACTACCGCAGCTGTTAAACCAGCAGCAGTTGTTCCTCGACCTGAAGTATACAAACCACGAGGTGCAATTTGAGCGATGTACTGCAAAAGTTGCGATTTGGCGGTACCAGGATCACCTATTAAAAGAGCATTCATTTCGCCTCTTATTGTAATATCCGGAAGAGATTTTGAAACTCCTCCAAAAAGAAGATACATAATAGCTTCTTTTATTCGCTCATAACCATATATTGACGGAGCGATAGATTTAATTATCTTTAAGTGCACTTGCGGATCTTTAGCTATTTCAAGAATTTTTTCTTCCTCCTCTAATGAAGCAGGAGTCGCTTCAGGTTCTTTACCCAGAATTTCTATTGAGATAGCGTCTAAATGTAAAGTAAAAGTACGTAGTTTGCCTATTCCTGGTCTAGTTGGAGCAAATGCTCGGACTATACCTACAAGAGAAACGTGATCTCCAGGTCTAGCCAGATCAACTATTTCACTTCCAACCAATTTTACATTTAGTGACCTAGGGAGTTGACCTGGTGGCAAATCTTCGGGTCTTTCTTGAAGTCGAAGATCTTGTGAATCTATAAAGGTTGATTCATCTTGAACAAATTCGAAAGGACCTTTTTGACCACAAGATTGATCTCCACACTCAAAAGGCGCTCTCAGAAAGGGACCTGATTGTTCAACGTTTGTTATTGTGCCACATCGTTTACATTTAAAAGAAGCCTTCATGACCATAGGACGAACAGGTGTCGCACGAACAACTATACCTTCGACTAAAACTAGTTTGCCAAGTTGTCTTGAACCAAGTTTTCTTAGTTGTTCTCTTCCCAATAGTTGAATTATTCGAATTGTAATCTTTTCTAATTTCTTAGAATACTCTAAATCTTCAATCTCAAGTTGGGTATAAGCAGCATTACTCGCGTATTGCAGAAAATCATCAGGTTTATCCATCAATCTTTCAGCAAGAACTTGATCAAAAGCAAATAAATCCTCAAAAAAAACAGTTATTGATTCTTGTCCAGCTATCGCCATCTGTGATATTTTATTTCGGTATTTCTCTTTCTTGAAAAATTCAAGAAATCTTTCTTGGGGGTCAATAGTCTCTATCTTATGAACCATTTTATTAGTTTACATCCTCAAGATTCAGAATTTGTTCCTTCCAATTATTAATTATCCGACCAAGCTCTTGGTAGAAAAAACGTTCTTCGTTAGTAAATTTTTTAAGAATAAAATCAGTTTGATTTGGCCCTGAAGACAAACTAATTATTTTTTTCAGTCTGGAATTCACTATATCCAAGGCTAGATGCTGTGATTTTTCATATTCTCTAACTTTTTCCGGATGAAGAGCTAATTCATCTTTTGATTTCGCAAGATACCTACGAAGTTTTGGATAAAATTCTTCTGGTAGCTTAGAAATTTGTCCTGCTATTTGAACTCGTTCTTTCCATTGTATTTTATATAGTTTAGTTGAGTCTAGATCTTCGTCACTAAACCGAACAATATTCGAGTTAACTAGCTCTTTTGCAACCCAATAATGAACTTCATATTCATTTCCTTCTTTAAAGGGACCAACAGAAAGCCCAGCAAGCTTAATTTTTTGATAATCAGAAATGGCAATGACTTTAACTAAAATATTTTCGTAGCAAAAATCTAATTTTTTGATTTTTTTTGTCATATTGTAGTCTCCTTTTCACCCTCTCAACATAATCCAAATAGTATAAACAGGATATAAGAAGCGTAGTTTAAAGATTTAGATAATAAACTCAAGATATTTTAAGAGTTTTAAGTTCAATGAAATATTGTTCTAACTCTCATATTTAAGGCCAAAGACCTCGTGTATTAATTGCACTAGCAACGCGTCCAACACCTAACATTAGTGCAGAAGTTCTCATATCACTTTTCTCTTTTTTTGAAAGCTTTTCTACTTCATGAAAGGCCTCAACCACTTTTGTTTCTAATTTACTATTTACTTCATCAAGGCTCCAATGTGTTCTAGTTAAGTTTTGAACCCATTCAAAATAACTGACAGTTACACCTCCTGAATTAGCTAAAATATCAGGAATTAGATAAACTCCTTTATCAAAAAGAATTTTATCAGCTTTAGGAGTTGTAGGACCGTTTGCACCTTCAGAAACTATCTTGGCTTTAATTGAATCAGCATTTTGTTCAGTAATCTGGTTTTCCATAGCTGCAGGAATAAGAATATCACAAGCTGAAGCTAACAAATCCTCATTAGTTATATTAGTACAATTTGCAAAATTTAGTACTGAACCTGTTTGTAGTTTATGTAAACGTAATTTTTCAGGGTTTATACCGTTTGGACAAAAGATTCCTCCTGAAGAATCACTTATAGCCACAATTTTACAACCAGCTTCATTCATAACTGTAGCAGCATTATATCCAACATTTCCAAAGCCCTGAATGGCAATTGTAGAATTCTTAAGTTTAAAATTCAAAATTTTAGCTGCTTCTCTAATACAAAAAGATACACTATTTGCAGTGGCACATTTTCTTCCTTCTGATCCACCTATTTCTATTGGTTTTCCAGTTACACTTTCTGGAACGCTATATCCTTTTAGTTGACTATAGGTATCCATAATCCAAGCCATAGTTTGTTCGTTAGTATACAAATCAGGTGCAGGAATATCTCTGTGGGGCCCTAGATATTCAACTATTAGACTTGTATATCGTCTAGTTAATCTTTCTAATTCAGTTTTTGTCATTTTTTTTGGATTACAACATATTCCACCCTTAGCACCACCATAGGGAAGATTGGCAATTGCACATTTCCAAGTCATCCACATAGATAACGCGGTCACTTCATCCAAGGACACATTCGGATGAAATCTAATACCCCCCTTAAAGGGGCCTATTACATCCCAATGTTGCACTCGAATTCCTTTAAAAACGCCAATAGTGTTATTATCATTTTTAATTGTAACGGATACTAAAATAGCTCTTTTGGGTGCTTTCAGTATTTCGTAAATACCTTTATCTAAACTCAATTTTTCAGATGCTAATTTTAATTGATCTAAGGCGTTAATTAAAACTTTATGGCCTACCATAAAATAACCTTTAATATGCTAAGTGATCAACTTATGCTATTAAAAATTGCTACTCTTGCTTAAAATGTTCTCAAATGTTACGTATAAAAAGAAAATAGAAAAATAGCACATATTTAAAAATGAACAGCTACCAGTAGATCTAAATTAGTTTGATTTTGGTAAATCTTAATGCAAAAAAGAATACAAGAAATAATATATTTAAAAAAAAATCTAATAAAAATAGTACCTTTGATTAGTTTTGCTATTGCGCTTCTCTGGCTGTTTCTAATAAATCCATCTTCTTTTGAGTTAATGTGGAAAGGGAGAACATTTCAAATATTCTTTATTTGGCTAATAACTATAGAATTAATTCTTAATTGGAATATTATTCAAACTAAAGAAATATCTTTTTTTTCAATTAAATCTTTGAGTTACATCACAACATTGACACTTCCAATGGGTTACATAATAATCTCAAATTATCTTGGATTAAATGGATTAATTGCAAATATATCTCAACAAATTGGTCTTCAATGGTGGAATTCAATGTCACTCTCAGTAGAATATCTTGTATTCACAGTGCTTTTTAGTTTAATAATATATTCTTCATTTGGAAAAAAGGGATTAAAAGAATTTTCAGCACCACTTTTTTTCCTAGGAATAGTAGGTACAATATATACTATTGACAATATTTTTCCCTATGGAGAATTTACACCATTTCAATTGATGGTACCTACGACTGCAATTCTAGCTGCAAATATTTTGGGTTTTATGGGTTATAATACAACTTTAGCTTCGATGGGAAGCATGTCACGTTTAACAGTCTCAAATCCGGAGATAGTATTAAGAAGTGCAACATTTGATATAGCATGGCCTTGCGCAGGAATTGAAAGTTTACTTATTTATAGTATAATTGTTGTACTTTTTCTTAAAAGAACTCAGATTAATAGTAAAGAAAAAATAATTTATTTTTTAATTGGCGCTATGATAACCTATTTTATCAATATTTTACGAATTGTGACAATATTTTTAATAGGAATGAATCTTGGGGATGTCCAAGTTTTTCATCTCTATTATGGTCCACTCTACTCCATTTCATGGATTATTAGTTACCCACTCATAATTCTTGCTATTCAGAAATTCAGAAAAAAACTGAAAGGAAATACTACTAGTTTAAATTCATAATTAAATAAGCAGTCTAACTAATTTTCCTAATCCTTGTTTTTCTAGTAGTTCAGCGTTTTCTAATGGTAAGGAGGCAAGATCCTCCTGTAGAAAAGGACCATAAGAAGTCATATCCAACCCAATAAAAGCAGGAATATCTTTGAGAACTCTTAGAAGTATTCTTTTCTGTGGTTTTTTATTATTTGTTTTTAGAATAGCACCAGAAGAAAGATTCTTTTTAAAAAGGTGATATTCTTTAGTGAAAGATAAAAATATTGAATATATCTTCTTTTCCTCAATAGATAAAACAGCTAAAGGCAATTTTTTGTTCTCATTAATATTCTCGATGAGTTTGTTATATCGAGTAAACATTAACTCTTGAATCATACAAGTAACATGTGCTAATTCATGTGCAAGAAGAACAGAATTCACTGTTTTTTTGGTATCTTGAGTGTTTTCATCTCTAAGAAATGTGATATACTCAGATAATCTAGAGTAAAAATCTATTGGCAAATGTCCTATTTCTTTTTTATCAATTTCATATTGCCAAGCATTATAGAGTTCGTTATACATTACCATTTTTCACCAATTCTGCTCTTTCCTTGCAAATAAGAAGAACCGCGGCAGCAGTTGAAAGTTCAATTTTTTGATCTTTATAGGGACCAAACATGTTCTCACCTATTCTAAACAAGGGAACATCTGAGACACAAACTTTAACATTACCACCATTAAAAGCTACTGCTTCTTTAAATGGATCAAAAGAGTCAATATGGCTAATGGGAAACTCGATTTTTTTAAAACCTGTTTTCCCGTGTAGAGTATTATTCATTCTAATCAAGCGATGTATATCGGTAGTTACAACTGTATCAATTTGTGAAGATTCGATACTTTTTATATATTGAAAGAGTTTTTCCCAAGTTTTAGTGCCTAAACCTTTGATGCTATCCCATCTCCCTTCCATAATACAGCGATTTAGAATTTTTTCTTTGTTGTTAAGTATTGCATCATGATTTGTTTTTATTCCAGCTTTTTTCAAATCTTCTTTTTTTGCAGAAAGAAGGAATTTTTGCAAGCCTATGTTTAGTCTTTTCTGCCAACCAAGAGAACTAATATTTGAATCAGAATAACTATTTGTTTTTTTATTATTCAGAAGGGTAACGCCAAGTCCAGTAATAAAGTCGGCGATTTCCTTGCGAGCAAGTGAATCCAAAGATTTCACAGCATCATGTTCTACATGGACGTGGTATCCACGGTGTCCTGAAAAAAAAATACGCATATCAGTATGAGAAAAACCAAAATCTAATTCTAGAAAAGAAATTAATTTTTTTGTTTCCTCTTTGGCAGAGTCTAAACAAGATTCACAAGGCCAAGTTTTATTATTGAATTTTTTACTTCCACAAAATGGGCATTCTTTTGGCGTAATACCTTTTCCTTCAAAACCACATATAAGACAAAGCCATTTGTCATGTATTTTATCACAAGAATTTGATATATGGTCAGCATCTATATCAAAAACTAAATCAGAACCAAGCCATCCTTTTTCAGCCATCTCAGCATCTGGGTATTCATAATACGCACAAGATCTGTATACATCTGAAGGTACGTTTTGCTTAATAAAAGAAGTCAAGTCTTCAATTGTTTGAAATTTTTTATGTCTAACCATTATTTTTTTTTCCAATAGAAAAAAACCTATTTCTCTCTCATTAAATCTATATATAGATGGAGAGAAAAAAGAGTCGCTATCATAGAAATCATGGAAAGTTTTACAGATGAAATCTCTGGAAGAAACACTTACCATCTTCTATACCAACTAATTTATCTAGTTAATGATGTTAATATCTAAAATTTAACCGTTAACTTCTCAATTTATATTAAAAATTCAGGCTCATAAATCATCTAATTATAAACCTAGAACTTGATTCCATCCATTAATAACATTTAGCGGATTAAAAGATAATGCTCCGAAAGATAACATTCCCATTATTAAGAGAAGCCAAATTAAAGTTAGGTCTACTTCTCTCTTTTTTTGAGGAATTAAAGAATATAAAAATACAAATGGCAAATACCAAATTTGGAAGTATTGCAGAAAAAAAGCCGGGAGTAGAATAAATAGTGAAAAAAGTGAAATTATGGGATTCTTGTCAAGCATATAAATAGAGAAAAACACAGTTATGGTTAAAGTTAATAATACAGCTAAAGCTTGAAAAAGCCAAGGTATTTGCGAGTGAAGACTAAAAACATTTAGCCCATTCATAATTAATATGTTATTTGAGTCCATTAAAAAAGGCAGACTTAAAAAAGCAGTAGAGATAGAAGTTGCAATAAGAAAAATAGCCACAGTTATTTTTCTGTTCTTTAGGATTGGTTTTAACGATTTTTTTTTGCAGAGGTGGATTAAGGCAATGATAATAAGTGGAAATAAAAAAAGTAAAGGTTGATATTTAAAAATTGAAGAAATAGAAATAAAAAAGAGAAAATTGTCATATCGCTTAATTATGAACATATCAATAGCGATTAAAGAAAAAAATAAGGGAACAGCATCAAACATCCCGTTTGCTGAGTAAACAATTAATGGAATATAGATAGAATAGATTCCGATCAATCTTAGTAATAGTGAAGAATTTTTATTCCAGAATTTTTTTAAGAAAAAATAAAGACTACTATGGGAGAAAATAAGGAAAACAGAGATTTCCAGCTTATAAACTAAAATTTGATTCACCGCGTTTTGTAATAATAAAGCAAAAGGAAGAAACAATAAGAAACTACCGGCAGGATAAAGATGAGGCATCTGAGGCCAGGTTACAAATTTGTAATATGAATCATCTACGCTTGCTAGGTCTCCCAAAGGAGTATTAAAAATTGATAAACCAAATTTTGTAAAAAGAATAGAAGAATATGGATGTCTCGCATGATCAGTATACCAATTTTCGAACGATCCATGAGAGTTAGTATTTATCGTAATTAGTGAAAACCAAAAAATTAGTGATAAAAAAAGTAAAAAAAATAAAATCCGTTTATTTCTATGAGATAGTGATGGATCCATTTTTTCTTGTATTGCATTATTTGAAGAAGCATAATATAAAGAAGACAATATAATAAAAAAAAGAGAAAATATGGTTAATAAAAACAAACCTTTCGCAATATTATTAATAGATATTAAAGGAAAAGAAATATTATTTTTTTTAACTGAAACCTCAAAGTGAATCTCAATCAGTTCGTTAGATCGAGAAAAAAATAATGCTTCATAATAATTTGCTGTCGTATTAAAGGAATATTCAATAGCATTATCTGAATAGTCAGAATACTCCAAACCATCATAAGTTAATATTGAAAAATTAAGAGATACCCGAGGAAATTTAATAACTGAAATATAAACAGTCTCGTCTCCCCTAAAAGAGCCTAGACCATACCTAATAGTCTCTAATGATGTTATATTAAAAGACTTATTTCTCACAACAGTTGTATCAAATTCAGAAGAAGTAGATGGAAATATACTCGCAAGTGCCATAAAAACACTTAAAAAAAGTAAAAATATTAAAAAGACAACAAGTTTTGAATTTTTTAGAACATTCATTAAATTTATTGTCTGAAGTAGGCCATTTGAAGTTTCCGTATCAAAAAAAAGTTAAAAAAAAAGGTTTTTTATTAATTTTGAGGCATATCATAATATCTTTTCTAGAAAAGGCAAGTTAAAATGTATTGTCTTTGTTAGAAGGAAAATATCTCGGCGTTTTTGCTTATTAAAAGAGGGAAGAAAAGTTCTATTTTGCTTTAATCAATCAGTTTCAATTCTTGGTGCGAGGAAAAATGTTAATTTTCCATCTTTAATCTGTTGAAAATCGATTCTAATTGGCATATCCGTTGAGAATTCAAGAGTTGCAATATCAGATGTTGCAGAAGCAGCCTTGATAATTTCAGATAGATAGCTGAGACTAAAAGTAGATTTAGAAGTCTCTTTTGCTTCTAAATCTAAAAGGAGCTCACTTCCTTTTTTAAGAGTTATTGTTGCTCCCATTAGATCACCAGAAGCAATTAACAATAATTTTTCGGTGTCAGCTTCTATTCTAACATGATCACTCACTAGCTGTGCATCTTCAATAGCTTGACTTAATCCTTGAGTTGTGATTTTTGCCTTTATATTAAAATCAATCTTAGGAGTAGGTACTTCTTCTTCAACAGCGTCTAATGTAGGCATAGTAAAACTACGACTGTATTTTCCCGTTACTACAATTTGTAAACGACCAGTTTTTTCGTCTAAAGATAATTCCACATTTTCGCTTTTCCCGGCCCTTCTAAGCAATTTTAATAGTTCACTTATATTGATACAAACTTTTGATGGGGAAACACATTCATATTCTTCAAAAATTGTTTTAGGCCATTCAAAATCGATCATCGCAACTCTAGAGGGGTCCATAGCTCGTAATTTTAATCCGTCTGGTTCGATTTTGAATGTAGCTTCATCTACAAGAATCGAGATGGCAGTAGCCATATCTCTTAAGAGTTTAGCTTCAGATACTTTAAGTTTAAACATTGAATTCATACCTTTTATGCCTAATCAATGATTTAATTAAGTTTACACACTTAAGCATAATGCTCGTAGATAAAAATATTCTTAAATATTTTTTCGATTTATTATATATCATATTTTTTTATAAGAAAAATAGAGAAGACCCTTTGAAAATGAAAAGAATATTTGCAATAGCATAAAAGGTGACTAAAAGAGTTAAAGTCAAAAGAGAAGCATTATCTCTAATTTTTTTACTTTTCAATAACGACATTATTAGTCAATAAAAAAAAGGAAAAGAGAATAAAAAAAATTAATTTTTTTATGATTTTAGGGATTTTTCCAGACTATCTATGAATTCTTTATTTTGTTTCAAAGCATTTTGTGTAGCTTTAATAATTGCGGATTCGGGTTTAGAGGTTCCATTCATTCTAACATAGAGTATAGCATTTGATGCCAAAGGATGGGGTACATCATATCCTGCTAAATCAACATTTGGATCCTCTAAAAGTTTTTTTTGTAGGAGATTACAGATGCTATGACCAGCACCTTCAATTTCTATTTTTATTTCACTCTTTGTTTTTGATAAAATTTTAATCTTCACTTTCAATCAATCCTTTAAACAAAATTATACAGCGGCTTTCCCATAATCTAAAGCTGATTTTCGTCTTTCTATATTTCCACAATTAGGACATTTCATGTCATATCGATCAGATTCTAACAAATGTGAACAACGTGAACAAAAAGCATACAAAACACCTAAACCACTATCTTTTGTTGATAAATGATAAGTTTTATTTTTATCACTGATTACTTTTGCACGTAAAATATCACCTGGCTTACACACATCAGTCATTGAATCGACATATCTTTCTTGTACATCTGAAATATGAAAAACACCATTAAAATTTCCTGAAACGGAATGTGATCCAATCTTATAAATTTTAACGAGAACGTTATCAGATTGTGCGTTACCCACCTGGCCTATCACAGTAGAGGAGATTGATGGAGTAATTTCCTTTCTGACCAATGGATAAACAGAAACTTTCTTGCTGACTAAATCCACTAAAGCACGTCCAATAACTTTTGAATATATTATACCATCTTCAACATAAGTGCCTGAATCAGGAATAAACTCCTCTATAACACCTAAACGTTCTCCAGGCAAAACTAATTTGCCACTTTTATGTTCTTGCGATTTTAAACTCATGCAGGTTCCCTTTCTCAAATATATGCTTTCTACAAAGATTTAGTCAACGGGCATATCCTAAGTTTATTAGCTTATCAATAAACCTTTTGATTAACCTCTTATCATTCATTAGAAGAAAATTAATTCAATTTATTGCGTTTTTTCAATCCAATATAAATCAATGAGAAATGAGTGTTTATTTTTTTTATGAAAATTAAACATTTTCGGAATTGTCATCAACATGGAATAAACAGCTATTATGTGACCATCGTGTTTTATTATATATTTTTGAAGAAAACGAGAGGGACGAACTCTAATTAAATTACTTGAAGATTTCCCAAAACGTTGTATTAACCTTTTATCCACTGAAGGATGACTATGAATAGAATATACTATATTGCCTATTTCTAAAGCTTTTTTTAAGAATTCTCGATCAGCATTTCGCTTTTGAATCCCAAATGGAGGATTCTGCAGAACAGTATTAAAATGACCAATAATAACAGAAATATCCCCAATTATCCAATTAATATTTTTGTTAATTTTTAACCGTTTAGCAGTTTCCTTAGCAGTTTTTATCGCAACTTTATCAATGTCAATACCAACAACATATTTAGCGCCTAAAAAAGAGGCGCCAATAGCTAATCGGCCTGTACCACAACCTAGATCTATTACAGTTTTTCCAATAATATCACTATTTGAGTAGGAAGCTAGAAACAATAATGTCGCAGCAATAGGTTCTGTTGTAGTATACTGTTCAAGATGAGCTTGAGGAAAAGGATGAGGAACAATATCACTTAGGAACATCTCTAAATCTATTTTTCGAATAATCCGATCTTGATAATTTCTTCCCATGAGCATTCACCAGAAAGCACCTTAAATTCATTAATTGATAAAACAGGCCGTAAGAATTTCAATGGATCGTCAAAAGAAATTCTAGGACAGGCTGTGTTAACGTAAGCATCAATAGTTGGAAATTGCATTAAAACTTCTGGCAATATTTCTCTAACAAGAATGATTACTGCACAGTTGCCTATTTTTTCGATTATTTTTTTAATTTTTAGTGCATTTTTAAAATTTTCTTGTCCAGGTTTTAAACTGACGAATATTCCAAAGTTTTTAGCTTTTTTTGCTTTTTGGATTAAATCCCAGTGTTTTTGAAGTAATTTATTCACTTTAAGGTTTAACAAATTGACTTTTTGATTAAAAGGATTTACTTGAATAGTTGGTTTAGTTGTATTTAGAGCTACACCTAATGCATGAAAGTTACCCCCTCCAATAAAAAGAAAAACTTCAACTTTATCCGAGATACATTTAACGTTGCTATAATTGCAACCAGTAACTTGCCCCTGCATAGCATTTGATCTGAATTTCCGATAAAAACTGTTTTTCCAGCATTTGTAAGAAGATCTTGAACGATTTTAGAGTCTGAAGATGTTGAATTGTGGTAACTAATCCAATTTTGGTATAATCTTTTAAAAGTCGAAGAGAATTTTCCATAGTCTTAGTTATTTTAGCAGTTGATTTGACCGCAACATAGATTGTTGAAACTTTTTCGTTTTTTATCATTTTTGAGTGTCCAAAGTGAAGTATAAGATCAATATCGAACCGTTCCACTTCAGCTTCAGGTAAATCACAAGCCCCATAGCAAGGATCACCTGATATTATGGGAAGGACACCTGCTTTTTCAATAATTTTAGATATATTAGGAGCTTCCGATTTTAGGCCTTCAGGTAGTTGAAGCAAAACACGTTTTGGAGCTCGGGTAATTATTTCTGCAAGTATTTTTGCTTCTTCAAAATCAAAGGCCTTCATAATATTCACTGTTTTAATAGAACTAAGAAACCCTATAAAAAAGATTAGAAGAGAAATTAAAGTAGTTATAACTCAAAATCATTATTGATTTTTGATTTTTTTTCAGTATAACAACGAAGTATTTTTGATTGTTCAGCAAGACGTTCAAGGATTATTTTCTGTTCTACGCTTGCAACGTGTTTTTGGTCGTTACTACAGCGTCGTTATTAACGGATATACTGTCAATTCCAACTCGAACCAGGAATTCTGCGAAGTCAGGAAGATTTGATGGACCCTCACCGCAGATTGTAACTGTGCAACCGTTTTCGTGGGCAGCTTTAATAAGGTGAGCAATAATGCGTTTAACTGCTGGGTCTCGTTCGTCGAAGTATCCCATTTGACCTAAACGCTCAGAGTCGCGATCAATCATCAGAACTCCTTGGGTCATGTCGTTTGAACCTATACTAAAACCATCAACAAGTTTTGAAAATTCGTCTGCCATAATTCCGATTGATGGTGTTTCAGCCATAAACCAAACTTTGAAGTCTTTGTTACGCTCTAAACCTTCTTCTTTCATGATTTGAAGGACAGCTTTTGCTTCCCAGAGAGTACGAACCATTGGAAGCATAACCTAGACATTTTTGAGACCCCATTCAGTTCGACATTTTTTAATTGCTTGGCATTCAAGTCTGAAAGCTTCGTTATACCACTTGCTTATGTATCGACTACAACCTCTCCAACCAAGCATTGGATTTTCTTCAACAATTTCGTATTTATTACCGCCTTTTAATTCTCGGTATTCGTTTGTTTTGAAATCGCTTAATCGTACTACAACTGGTCTTGGCTGAATCGCTCGTGCAACAGTTGCTATTGCTTCTGCCATTTTATCTACAAATTCTTGGCTTTTTCCGTTTTCAACAAAGCTAAAGGATGTTCACCTATTGTGCTGGCTAAAATGAATTCAGTACGCATTAAGCCGATGCCTTCGAATGGAATATTTTTATAAGCTTCTATCTTTTCAGGTACACCTAAATTCATGTATATTTTTGTAGCAGTAACAGGAGCTGGATCTGCAAAGATTATATTTGATTGAGGAGTCGTTGAATTTTTAGCTTGCTTCATGATACCTTCGTAAATAACTCCGTTTCTTGAGTCAACGGTGTATTCTTTTCCAGTTTTTAATTCTTTAGTGGCTGTTTCTGTACCTACAACACAAGGAATAGTAAGTTCACGGCTGACGATTGCTGCATGAGAAGTGATTCCACCTTTGTCAGTCACTATTGCACTTGCCATTTTCATAAATGGTACAAAATCAGGATTAGTCATATCTGTTACGAGAACGTCTCCTTTCATCATTTCAGATGCTTCATCAGGATTATAACAACTTTTGCTTTCCCTGTACCGTATCCTCTTTTTCCAGCTGCAATTCCTTTTACAACCACTTTTAATTCTTCAGAGATTTCTTTTCTTCATCTTGTGATGTTTCTTCCATTCCTTTAGCACCCCATATAGTTTCTGGACGAGCTTGAACTATAAACATATTATTTGGAAAAGGCAAGTCTTTATCGATTGCCCATTCAATATCCATTGGTTTGTTATAATGATCTTCAATAATTTTAGCTAAAGAGCCCAACTTGTTGAGTTCTTCATCATTTACACAAGGTTCCTTCTGTTTTTTTTCAGGCACATCTAGATGAAGAGTTTTCCCAGTTGAAGGATCACGTAAATACTGAATTGTCTTTCGGGCAAGACGTCTTTCTTTTATTTCCAAAGTTTCTTTATCTAGTATAAAGTCATCAGGATTGACTATGCCCGAAACAACGGTTTCTCCCAAACCATAGTTGCCTTCAATAACGATTTCGTTTTTAACACCTGTAACAGGATTTATTGAGAACATTACTCCTGCAGCTCGTGAATTAACCATTTTTTGAACTCCAACGCTAATGAAAACCTTATCATGATCAAAGCCTTTTTCATTACGATAAAAAATAGCACGAGGCGTAAACAAACTCGACCAACAATGAACAACTTTGTCAAGAAGATCATCGAAACCTTTAACATCCAAATAAGTATCTTGCTGGCCAGCAAAAGAGGCATCAGGAAGATCTTCAGCTGTTGCACTTGAACGAACAGCTACAAAAGAGTTTTTGGTTTTTAGTTGTTTATTGAGTTTTTCGTAAGCGGATTTAATTGAGATTACAATGTCTTTTGGGACTTTTGTTTTTTCAATTAGTTTGCGGATTTCTTTGGAAGCAGAATCATATTGTTTTGGATCTTCGAGATCTGTTATAGTTTCTTGAATTATTTTATAGATAGATACACTAATTTTGGTTTTTTTTATAAATTTTTCATAGGCATAGGCAGTAATTGCAAACCCTGGTGGAACAGGCATTCCAGCGTTTATCATTTCTCCTAAACTCGCGTTTTTTCCTCCAACAATAGGAACATCAGTGTTTCGTACTTTGTCAAACCACAAAATTAGTTCATTGTTGGATTTGCTCAAATTTTTTCCTTCTCCGGCTCTACTGTATCTGGAGCTTTTGGAGGTTTATTTTTTTTAACTACTAATTTATAAGTAACTGGAAGTTTTGAACTACCCCTTTTTAGAGCTTGTTTAGCAGCGTCTAGACCATTGGTATTAACTTTTACAGTTATTAAGGTTTGACCTGGTTCTACTCGTGCAGCTGACCCTGTTGGAGTCCCAAAAGATCTACGCATTCCTTGTTGAAGCCTATCAGCGTGAGCTCCAAAAATCATTTTGTTTTCCCTTAGGATTTGGTGTGGATAGGGTCGAATTTTTAAAAAGTATTCTTCTAGTAATCTATCATTAAGAATACGATTCACAGCAATTCTTGCAGCTTCAAGAGCAGAATGACGAATTTGAACTCTTTTTAAGCCGATAAGACTAATTTCATATTCAAAAGCAGCTTTGGTATCGCCCATAGTGAATTTCACTATTTTTGGAGGCGGAAAACCTTTCGCAAACTTTTTTCTAGTATAAGCTTGTCCCACTACAGGTCGATAATTTCTCGCATGCATGAAATATCCCTTTTTAGCATAAACTTATTAGAAATATTTAAACGATTTGCAGTTTTATTTAACGATTATTAGAACATTTTTTGATAATTTAGTGTAATAAACAAGTAAGCAGTATAATAAATTTTCAAGAAGGGTTATTTATCTAATAAGGACGCTATTAATAGCATAATGTATAATTCAGTTGTAATTCCTGGAAAAAATTGGACATTATCTTTAGCGGAACTAATAGCTTTTTTAGAAAGTAGACAACGAGAATTTAAAATTTTATCAATCTCAAAAGAGTTTTTTATTGTTCATTCTGAAAAAACAATTGAGCCTAATATAATAGACAGTTTGGGTGGAACAATAAAGATCGGTGAAATTAAAGCAAAAATTTCAACCGATATTCTAGATAAAGCTATTCTTCAAAAGGATAAATCTTCAAAAAAAGAAGTTGAGAACTTATTTTTAGACACCAACATAATTGATGAGTTATGTAGTTCTGAAAAAAAACCATTTTTTGGGGTTAGCGTATATTGTTCAGAAAAAAGATTCCGAAAAATAACTAAAGCATCACAGAGATTCTTTGGAAGTATTATTAAAAGAAAAATATCCGAACAAGGAAAGAAATCAAGATTTATGGGATTTTCTAAAGATAGGAAATTTCCACAACTCAGTCATGTGGAAGTTCTAAAGAAGAAACTAATCAGCAGTAATGCAGAAATAATTATCAGCATAGATAAAAACAAAACATGGGTTTCTACCACAAAAGCAGTACATAATCCTTTTGAATTTCAAAAAAGAGATATAGAAAAGCCAATTCAACGAAAAATTTTTGGAATCCCACCAAGATTAGCAAAGATACTGATAAATTTGTCTTCGTGTACTCAAGAAAAAATTTTGCTTGACCCATTCTGTGGAGTAGGAACAATTCTGCAAGAGGGTTTATTAAACAAATCAAAAGTTATTGGCGTTGATATAAATCCTTGGTGTATTAAATCTGCTGAAAGAAATTTGGATTGGTTAATCAAAGAGTATGAACTGGCAAACCCAGAATACAGAGTAATACAAGGAGACATTAAAGATCTTTCCAAAAAAATAGGATATAACGAAATAGATTGTGTAGCAACTGAGCCAGACTTGGGTCCAGCATTACGACAAGTGCCTACTGTACCTTATGCTAAAAAAATTATAATGAAACTAGATAAACTATATTTCACATTTTTAAATGAAACATACAATGTATTAAGGAAAAAGTGCAAATGTGTATTTGTTGCGCCATATTTGAAAACGCGCTCAGGTCAAATAGTCACCATGAATATTGAAGAAAAAGCAAAAAAGATTGGATTTAAGAGAATTTTTCCTTTCCAAAAAGAAAATTTTGAAAAAATAAGCCCAGAAAAAGAGGAAATATTGAATATTAATTCATTAGTAGATACTAATAAAAGACATATAATTGGCAGAGAAATTAACATTTTTCAAAAATAGATCGAAAAATAAAAAAGTTCTTTTTTCAGTGAAAGAGAAAACAGAGAAGTCAATCAAAACTTAGCTTCTATGAGAACTATAGTTTCAAAAAAAGGAACAGGTAATTTTGCAAGTATATCGGCTTTCAAATTTTTTTCTTCAAAACAAAAAAGTGTTTTGTTTACATCTGAAAGGGTAGATTGCAAAAGAAGAATTCGTCCACTGAAAGAAAGATAATATGTAACTTTTGAAAGAAAAGAATCAATCACAAGTCGACCATTTGAACCTCCAGCCCAAGCTTTTTCAAGCCAGCTAAGAGCTTTTTCTTCAGTTTCAGGCAAATAGGGAGCATTAAAAAGAATTAAATCAAAAAGATCTTTTTTATTTAAAGGCCCAAATAAGTCGCCTTGGATAAAGGAGATACAAGTTGCTACATTATTTAATTCCGCGTTTTTTTTAGCACAATGCACAGCATAAGGATTAATATCGATTCCAATAACTTCTTTGGCTTTTATAGAAGATAATATTCCTAATATCCCACTCCCAGTACCCATATCTAAAACTCGTTCACCTTTTTTTACCTCAAGGTTTTCTGCAAAAAGAAAAGAATCTTCAGCCGGTTCGTATACATTTTTATTGATAACGAACTCAAAATTTTGGAAATAAATTTTTTTATTTTGTGAGTTCATTTATCAACTCTCCAAAGTTTTGTGCAGATAATTGTCTCACACGTTTTTCTCGAAATGGAAAAACTGATAAAAAGTTTTGAATTCTAGATTTTGAAAAGTCCAAATTTTTTTTAAGAAAAGGGTGAATAGCATTAGTAAGTTTCTTGTTTCGATTAGTAAAAAGGTATTTTAGAATTATGTTGAATAATTGTGGATCACAAACTTTGAAAGGATGAGAACTCCAAGGAAGAATTCGCACTATAACAGAGTCAACTTCAGGTTTAGGATAAAATTTTTCCGCTATTATTTCATCCAGAAGATCTATCTTAGCGTAATATTGCGAAATAACGGTGAGCCAACCGTAAGAGTCAGTATCCGGTAAAGCTAAAAGTTTTTCTGCAAAAGCTTTTTGCAGAATTAATACTGCACAAGCTATTTTCTGTTGAAACAACCAGGATATCAAACGTGATGATAAATAATAAGGAGGAATTGAAACAACTTTGTTAAATTTTGGCAGATCTACTTTTAGAATATCGCCTTTAACTATTGTAACATTATTAATAGATTTTAATTGATCCTCTAAAACTTCCACAATTTTTTTATCTTTTTCAACTGCCACAACTTTTCCACAGATTTGAGCTAAATACTTTGTAAAAAACCCAAATCCTGCTCCAACATCTAAGACTACATCAGTCTTACGAAGCGAAGCATATTCACTAAGTTTATGAAAAATTGATGAATCGATCATGAAATTTTGTCCCATTTTTTTATTTGGGAGTATTCCACGTTCTTTAAGCAGAAGTTCAGTTTTAAAAAAACTCAAAGCTAATGCCTTGTGAGTATTTAATGAGCTCGAGTAAATAATCTGTACTTACTTTCCCCTTCAAGTTCTTCCAAGACTCGTTTAACTACAAGTTTTACAGGATTAGGCAACTCAGTTCTTTGGTGTAAATCATCAAAATTCGCAAAAGGACGACGCTCACGTTCATTTATAACTTGCCACATGTATTTTTTCCCAATACCAGGCACTAATTCTAAGGCATGCATTCTGGGCGTAATAGCTCGCGCAGTGTTAAAAAAATTAACAAACCATTTTTCACGATTTTGAACAATAGTGCCTATAACTCCAGAAAGTTCAGCTCTAGCTGCAGCAGTTAATTCTTCAAAACCTACTCGACCTATAATATATGTGACCTCGTTTCTTGAGGCTCGACCTACATATACTCGATCATTGGGAGCAAGCATTAAAGTTTCCTTTACCAAAGCTTCTAATAGAGTAAAAAATTCCTCACCAATACATTGGATCAGAGCACCAGCTCGATATCCTGCTCTTCCAGTGGGTCTAAAACCTGGTTTGCCATGAGTTAAGAAATCTAGCACGTAAGCATATTCTTCATAACGTTTCTCCATAATGGTCCCTAATCCCTATCTTTATTGACTATTACTGCTTAAAAATAGTTTAGCTAAACCAAGATCATTCGGGTTCTCTATAATCATTTAAAAGCGCTATTATTTTTTCTAATTTTACAATTTCAATTATTTTTCTACCGCCAGCAAGGAAAACACGTAATTCGTCAACATTTCGAGGCATACAATTAATAACTGAAACAGCTTCCGATTCATCTAGATGAAAATCCTTTACGAGTTTTTTTAAAAGTTTTGGGGAGTCTGTGGTTTTCACTTTGGAGAATTTATTAATATAATCAAGGGTGCGTCTTTGAAATTGATCTAAATTTTCTTCTCCGATAGAGTCTAATACTTTCTTTACTTCTGGTAAAGCAAGTTTTCTTTCTTTAATCTCATTATTAATCATTTTAATTACCCGTATATGGTTCTAAATGTTCAGAGCGTACAATGATACTTTTTACTGCGTTACCTTGTGTAACACTAACTACATAACCTCGTCCACGTTTTTCAAGGATAATTCCAATTCTCCCATGAAATCGTTTGTGTGGTAGACTTTTTTGAACACTTGAATCCATTTTAATAATTACTTTAGAGCCAATATCATGTTTAGTGAGTAACTTGCTGATGTTTAACTTACCCGTCTCGCGAACAGGTTTTTTCAATAATTTGCGAGCTCCTGTATAATATCCTTTTGAACCAGCCATTCTTTTTTCACTTACTTTTTTTCATTTAAAAGAACGTTTACAACGTCTAGTTCTATAGTCTCCGCTTGGTTTTCCAATAAACTTGAAACACTAGGCATTGTTCGTCCTTCATCTCCTGAAACTAATTCTTTAACATAGAGTCCGCCCTGGCAAAGAATTTCCAGCTCAGCCCTCTTAGGTGACACTGTCTTTACTTTAACGTTATATATGTATCTTTCTCGGATTAAATCAGCTCGACGATGTAAAACCCTTATCGGTGTTTGTTGTTTTATCATAGTTTCAGTCAATTTATCTTTTAATAAAGATAGATCTTCCTCAGAAATTTCTTTTTCGAACTCAATTAATAATCGATATTCTTTTTTTGCAGATTCTCCTTTTTTTAACCTTCTAACTAAATCTTTATTTGCAAATGTTAAATTAGAAATTTCCACTTTTCCAGCAGCAATTTTATTAATTTTTTTCCGCAAAAGTTCTAAATCAATAAACCTTTTTTTAGGTTTTGAAACCTCAATAACAAATGGGCGTCCGTTTCCCAACATTCGAGCATCAATATCTTCTCTTCCTGAAGCATGAAATTTAGTCTTTTCACCTTCTGATTTTTTTAAGAACAATTCCGAAGTTAATTCTTCAACGGACTCATCGTATAATTTCCCTGTTCCATTGCAGTTTTCACAACCTTTACCTCGACACTTAGAACAGTGCCATTTTGATTGAGGGATTGTCCTCACGAGTTTTTTGTACCTACCAGCAATAAAGAGTGGATTTATTTGAAGACGTATCTCCATTGTAAAAGGATTTACTATTATTGAAATGTCGGGTTTTTTATATTCAGGTATTTTTCCAGATAAGTCAGCTATTTTTTTTCCTATTAATCGCGCAAATTCATGGCGGATACTTTCCCCATAAATAACATTAAAAAAAGACTTAAATTCATCATTACGTTCTTCGAATTTAACAGGTAATTCGATGCCAACTAAAAAAGTAGTATATTCATAATCTGAAAGCCTCTTAAGGATAAGGTGGATCAAAGTATCCAAATTATTAAAAGTATTGTCACATAAAAAACATGATGCTAATTGGGTTTCTAATAAAACTGTTTTTTCTAAGTGTTGAATCGCTTGTTTGGCTTCATAAGAAAAAGCGTTTTCTATTAAAACTTTAAGGTTATTTACACCATTAGGGTTTTCTTCTAAGAATAATTTGCTTGATTGCAGTACTAATACAAGTTTAAGCGCTTGTCCCCTTTGTGTATTTTCAAGATCATAACCTAGAAGAGCAAATTGCCTACCTAAACAATGATCGCATAAAGAATATTTTTTAACCATTTTAAACGCGTTTTCTAAAAAATCCATAATTAGATTCCTACTTGAAACTAGTTGGAAACCCTTTTCCCATAAAAGGTAGTTTCTTTTTCCGTTTGAACTGCTTAAGCATTTTTCTCATCATCACATATTGTTTCAGCAGATCTTTGACTTCCTTTTCAGTTGTTCCAGATCCCCGAGCTACACGTCTTACTCTCGAAGAATTCAAAAGTTTTGGATTCTCTTTTTCTTCAACACGCATTGATTGGATAATAACACGCCACTTATCAAGACGACCTTCAGCAGTGTTTAACATATCATCGGGTACATCATAAGACATACCAGGTAACATTTTAAAAATTTTTTTAAAGGTACCCATTCCTTTTACTGCTTCAAATTGTTCATACATATCGGTAAGCGTAAACTTACCACTAAGAATAGCTTTAGCTTTTTTCTGAGGAACCTTTATCTCAGCTTCATGAACTTTTTCGAGAAGCGTCTCTAAATCCCCCATTCCTAGAAGTCGTCCAACAAATCTAGAGGGCACAAAAGACTCTAAATCTTCAATTTTTTCTCCAGTGCCAACAAATTTTATTGGGGCACCTGTAGCTGCCACTGCCGATAGAGCGCCTCCACCTCGTGCTGAACCATCCAATTTTGTTACTATGATGGCCCCTATCGGAGTTGTTTCATGGAATTTTTTTGCTTGAAGAAGAGCTTGTTGACCAATAGTACCATCAATTACCATTATTACTTCATCAGGGCGTATTTTCTTTTCAAGTTGTTTCATCTCCTTGATAAGATCGTGTTCTTCTTTATGCCTACCTGCAGTATCAACAATGACTAGATCTTTGTCAGCAAATAATTTTAGACCTTTAAAAACTACTTTTATAGGATCTTTAGTAGTTAAATCTCCATAAACAGGGATATTAATTCGTTTTGCTAACTGTTGTAGTTGGGCAAACGCGCCTGGACGATAAGTGTCAGCGCAGATTAAAGCGGGGTGCAGCCCTTTTTTATGAAAAAACCGAGCAAGTTTTGAAGCTGCTGTAGTTTTTCCCGAACCCTGTATTCCAACTAACATCAATATCCTCCTTTTTCCAGGGTCCAATTTGATTGGAACAGGTTTATCACCTACAAAACGAGTCAGTTCTTCATAAACAACTTTTATCACATGCTCACGTCTTGCGATTCCAGGCGGGACTTTTTCTTTAAGAGCTCGTTCTTCTATTTGTTTAGAAATTTCCAAAACAAGTTTTACGTTTACATCTCCTTGGAGAAGGGCCCTTTGTATATCCCGAACAAGTTCTTTGACAGTAGCCTCATCTATAACTGAAGCTCTAAAAACTTTTTTTAAAGCGCCATAAAGAGAAGTACCCAATCGATCTAAAACCATCTAGTCTCTCCAACTTTAGAAAAAGTTAGGCGCATTTAAATACATATTGCACTAAAAAAAAGAGTTGTAAAGAAATTTACACTAATAAAGTAGTGTAGACGTTATATATGAGAATGTTATAAAGCCTCAGTCCCCAATAAGATATCTTCACAAAATCAGACGGCTCTTCATGCATCATTGGCTTCGGTAGTAATATTTAGAAAATCACAGAAATAAAGGTTTAAAAAAAATAAAAAGGTTTACTTTACTCTAGTTATTTTAATTCTACCCAATATTTTCCAATATTCGACTTCAGCACCTACTACAAGCTTAGCTTTTATATCCTCCTCTTCAGGAAAAGGAGCATCAATATACTCATATGTTTCTAGATCCATTATTTGAACACCGTTTGGATTTAAAGTAAACACTTGTGCGGGTCTTTTATCAACAAGGGGAACTTCTGCTTTAGCACTAACTGGCTTAACAATACTTCTTTTCACTCCATCAAAGGTTCCAATAGCAACAATTCTTGCTTTTGCAGCCCCATGTTTTCCAGGCTTTGATTTAGTAATATCAACAATTCGACAAGGAATATCATCAATAATCATGTAACCACCAACTCTTAAAGTTCCAACATCAACTGGTTTACTCATACAATCACCAATAGTCTATTCTAAATAAAGAAAAGCTAAATAACATCCATATATAGATTTAGGATTAACTTTTTTGTCTTTTAGCTGTTATTTTTTAGCGAATTTTTACTATAAAAAAATTTTGGACTCCGTTATAAAGAAAAGAAAGAAAAAAGAAGAAAGGACCAATTAGAGTCTCGATAAAGGTAATAATACTTGTTTTCACAGAAACCAATATAGATTCAGAAATCTTTAGTAATTAATCAGGGAAAAAATTGTTTAAAACCGCAGGAATTGTTGCTAGGTATGACAAAAAACAGGCAATAATTCTCGCAGATAGAATAACGAAGTATCTTGAAAAAAAAGGATTAAAAGTTTTTATCGAGGATACTCTCGCAGAAAAGATGGATACCAAAAAAAGAGCTATTAAACTTGATAAAATGGAGACAGATTTTATAGTCACTATAGGAGGAGACGGAACTATTTTGAGAGCTGGAATTTCAACTCCAAAACCTGAACCACCAATATTGGCAATTAACATGGGAGTACGAGGATTTTTAACTGAAGTTGAGCCTAAAGACGCTTTCATTGCTTTGGATAAATGCATAAAAGGCGAATACAATATTGAAAAATCCAACAAACTTTCTATTTCTGCAGATAAAAAAAAATTCCCAGATGCGCTAAATGATATTGTTATTTCTACGGGAGAACCTTCAAAAATCATTTACACCCAAATATTTAAAGACACTAAACCAATTCTAAAATGTCAGACTGATGGATTAATAATTTCTACTCAAACAGGTTCAACAGGATACTCTCTATCTGCTGGAGGACCAGTATTAGACAAAGAAATAAACGCGTTCATCCTTACCCCAATCTGTTCTTTAACAATATTCCATTCAATAGTTTTTTCATCAAAAACACAAGTCTCAATAAAAGTAATCAGACCTAAAAGAATGGTTATTCTAATTGATGGTAATTATCAACAAACATTAACATCAGAAATTCCTATCTTATCAGTGTCTCAATCAAAAAATTACACTTCTTTCATAAGATTTGAAGACGATTTTTATCATCGTCTCAGAAGTAGACTTCTTTTCAAAGGAATGGGATGAAAAGCTGATAAACAAAGATGATAAAGATATCAATACAGTAGTTTTGGATACTTCAGCTTTTATTGCAGGCTATGATCCTTTTTCTTCAAAAAGCCACAATATTACAGTACCTAAAGTTAAAGAGGAAATAAAGAGGAATTCAATGTTACTATTACGTCTTGAAATGGCTATAGAAAATGGAAAAATTCAATTGAAAACTCCACTTGAAAGCCACAAAAAAAAGGTTAAAACTGTCGCAAACAAAATGGGAGATTTACATTTACTGTCCAAAACGGATTTGGATGTTTTGGCAGTAGCTTCAGAATTACAAATAGAGGGTCTTAAACCCAAAATTGTAACAGATGATTACTCAATACAAAATGTTGCTAGTAAAATGAAAATTGAATTTATTCCCCTTACAACAGGTGGTATTAGTCAAATTTTTGAATGGATTCGATATTGTCCAGCCTGTTATAAAAATTTTTTATCCAATTATAAAATGGCTTCATGTTCTATTTGTGGAACAAAACTAAAAAGGAAACCAAAGAGAAAAACAACTCCTTAAAAAATAAGCGCTAAAATGAAATAAGATAAAACATGTTTCATATTAAAACAGAGCAAGAAAGATAATTAATAATAATCCCTCAATTCCAAAAATTGGAAAAACAATTTTCTTTGCTCTTTGGAGTGCCGAATCAACTAACAAAGAAAGAGAATTTAATCTCTCTTCTCCAATCACTCTAACCTCAGGAACTAGAATTTGAATACACCCTGCTCTGCAAGGTTCTAAATTAATTTTTGCAGCTTCTGTTGTTTTTAAAATATAATCAAACAGAAGTTTTTTATCCATGACTTCTCCTATGGGATGATATCCACGACGTCCTAAAACGATTGCGCTTACTGCATGTGTATCGGTTGTAAAAACTTCAACTTCATGAAAACCTTTAGATTTAAGTAATAAAATAATTTCTTCTCGCAATCCAGAAATCATATTATTACCATCAATAACAACATATGCAGTTTTCTGTTCCGCTACATTAACAACAAGAGAAGTTATGCCTCCTGGACCCATACCGTCTTTCAGAGTAAAAGCAGTAGGAAAAATAGTTTTAACTCCGATTTCAAAGGGGTAATGAGGTAGAGAGAGAGCTTTTTTAAGACTTTTTAATGCTGCTTCTTTTAAAGTTTTTAGAGAAACGTTCATTTCTGTGTTATCGGTTAAACTATTATGTGCATTGACTACTATGCTGTAATCTATTCCTTGTTTTTTTGCTTCATCTCGGACAAATCTTCCTAACTCTTGTGGAAGATCTTCAGTTGTTTGAGGTGAAAGAGTAAAAGAGAGAAAAGCATTTTTCCCAAAGATTTGACATGAAGAAGTAACAGAATCAATTGTCGTCTTAACAAATGGACTCGCTTTATCGGTTAATGTAACAAAATTTGAAGCATCTATAACAGATTTAATAATTTTATTGTTCTGAGCCTGTGATGCCAAATCGAGTTCATGTCCAAGAATACCTAAAGGTACACAAGCATCACAATTGAATTCTTTTTCAAATCCTTTTTTTAGTTGTGAAGGCAGTAGACTACTTCCAATATTTTTGAAAGGTCCAGGATGGACAAAAGGAACAATTATTGCTGCTTTAGTTTTTAAAGCATCAAATTTCATAAGCATAACTTCAATAAGTTCATTTTTTCCCAATTTTTCAAGTAATTTTTCAAAAGGTTCATTTAAACCAACTACCCAATTGAGCATAAAAGCTCTAAAAAGGGAAATAGCTGGCACATCATATTTTTGTTTGCCTACACGATCCAACATGAAAATAAATAAAATTGCTGAAAAAAAACCCAGAAAGGAAGAAACAGATAAGAACGGCAAAAATTCAAAAGAAAGAGAACCCAAAAAATACTGCCAAAAAGTCACAAAAACAAGTATTTGAAAAAAAGGTTGAAGAAAAGAAGCTAAAAGATTCCGCAGTATTCCAGCTGATGATGTTGAGATGAAAATAACTGCACGAAAAGTAAGCACGGCAGAAAAGCCTAAAAAAACAAGTTTAAACCATAATAAGTTATTATTAAAAATAATTCCAAAAATTGATCCAAAAATCAAAAAGCCTGACCAAATAACCCAACAAAATAAAGAAAGCGCTAAAATTCTTCTTAAAATATAAATCGGATCAGGACCTAGAAATACTCTACTTGTTATTAAATCTAAAAATAAAGTTAAAACAAAAAGGAATGTACCTAAAATAAGACTATAAAGGAAGCCTTCCAAAGAAGGAAAAAGAACCACCAGTGAAATACTCACCAGACCGATGCAAAAAAGTATCAACAAGAGAATAGCTCTCTTAAGTTTTGGTAAAAAGAACATGGACGAATAATGTTTTAGTGCACCATCCATTGAAGTATTTAGAGAGTTTCCAGTAGACATGTTCTTCATCTCAAATAAGATTCTTTAAGGAGTCTAATATAACTATTAAATTTAACTAAATCTAAAGAAAAAAAATCAAATCATTAATAACAAATTAAAATATAATCATGAAAAATAATAATCAAAAGTTAACAGTAAAATATCAAAATAAGGATACTAAAGGATATTAAAGATTAAAGAGTTTCCATGGATTTACAATTTTTAACAAGAGTAATTGTTTTATCTTAATTACACTGATCATTAAGATTCTGCGAGGCTTATGCCAGACAAAAAAATACCCCCTTCAATAGGCCATATGCTCGAAAGAAACATTGGCAAAAGATTAAGGATTATTATTGATCCTGCATATGGTTTCGAAGGGACTTTAATTGCTGTAACTCAGGAACCAGCTGGAATCTGGATTTCAGATGTTGAAGCAGTGGTATTAAGAGCCACAATAGCTCAACCAGTTCCTCAAGTTGCAAGCAGAGAAGAAAGAGGAGACATCTTCTTAAACTTAAATTCTGTACAAAGAATGGAATTTATAGTTGATGATAGGTAGATCTTTTTAGATAATAAAGAACATGTTTGCCAAAACTGAACCAATAATCACAACAATAGCAAAAACAACTAAAAGTTCTGGTCTAATTTTTATGCCTTCAGTCTCTTCTTCAAAAAACCTAAGAAGGCCGGCACTAGCAGCAGGCATAGGACTACTATCTTTTCTTTTTCTACTCATAGGGGTTACCTTATTTTAACACTGATGAACCAAATAGTAAACTCCTGTATTATTAATTTTATGCATAGGTAAGCTTTAATGTTCATCAGATTGGACCAAAAAAAGATAAAAGTACAAACCGATAAAACAAAAAAGAGATTATGGAAGAATAATAGTTTCCAGAATACAAAGAGAAACTACTTTAATAGAGAGAAAAGTTAAGAAAATATTTCTATAAAAACCAAAATTCAACTAATAAGTTGTTTTTGACCCTTACCTGTTAATATCCAATTGTAGGGTCTTTTTCCTGTACGGGTTACTATATCTTCATGTTTTAAGAGTCGCAAGTGGTATGAAACCACGGAATAGGATAAAGAATTAGTTTTCGCTAAATATAACGCTTGATCCGAAGTTTGTTCCAAAGCATTTAGTATTTTAGTCCTAGTTGTCAAACCCGTTTTTTTATTCCTTACATACCGTAAATAGGAATTTGGGTGAAAATTTTTTTTAATATCATTTCGCCAAGTACAGAAAGGTAAACTATATAGAAAAGGTTTCTATGTAAATTTTAAAAGGCTCAATTGTTTTGGTTTATTGTTATCAAACAAACAACTAATTTCCTCTTTTATGAGAGTTATTCTTTGAGAATAATAATCTGGCAGATTATATTTATTGATTAATTGTTGAGCAGCATCTAAATACTTCTCAATACCACCACGATAAACAGTAAGAGTTAAAACACCATTACAAGTGGTACACTTTCCAGTTAAGGGTAAACGGCGAAAACGTTTGTTGCAAGATTTGCATCTAAAACCTTGTGTTGAAAATGCTCGCAGATTTCCAGCTATATCTCTTATAAAATGAGTTGTTAAAACTTTTAAGGCAACATATTCAACATCAACTGCGTCAATGAGTTCTCCTAAATCGAGTTGTTTGTGTAACTTTTCAATCATTGTGTTAAATTGTTTATATGAGCTAACTGGATTGCCAATATTTATGTTCGATACTGGTGTTGTAAAACAAAAGGCTTCAAATTGTGATTCAGTTCCTAGTCTGTGCTGAACGATATCAACAAAGGAACTAACATCTTTAGCATCTAATTTTTCAAAAGTTTTATTATAAAAGTCAAGAGAATATTTGCTGTCAACATCTAGATCATGAGCTTGCCTTTGAACTTCATTAGTATTAATAAAAGGAGTAAGAAGTAAAGGAGCATCCATAATTCCACCTATTCTAGAAGGAAGATAACGACGGGAAAAATTCAACAAAGTATCTAACGCTAATAAAATTGCGTCTTCATCGCCATCACAATCTCTTCTCTTTGCTGAATGCCAAATCGGATGTGCATAACAGACATTTAAATCGGTAAAACCAATTATTCTTCCTAAAATACTTACACATGTGTGTGGAGCTAAACCCATAATGGAATGGCCAATAAGATCTTCAAAAGTGTTAATATTATAAAATGATGGAAGATTATATACTTTGGTTAATAGTTCATCTATGAAATTTGCTACTTGAATAAAATATTTTACGGCTGTTTTAGGAATTACAACGTCTTGAATTTTTAACTCAAATATTTGATTGGAATCAGTTATAGGCTTAGAGTAAATATCATGAGTGTATCCTAGTTGTTTTAATTTTTCTAGAGTTATACCAACTTCAAAAGGTTTAAAATGAGTTAAAGGTGCATTAGTAGCGTCAAAGCGAATTGTACCATCTTTATAGACAGATAAATCATATTTTGCTCGCAGAATACCTTTTTCAATAGCTTCAGGGGTCTTATCTTCATTAGTTAATCCCTTGACACCTTTCAATAATTTTGGTTTAGTACTATTAATCGCTTGACACGCGTTATTAACTAAATTTTTGAAATTAACTGCTTGCCTCTGATAAGATACTCCATCAACTTTGCAGGTTGGACATATTAAAGAGTTCAGAGATTTCCCACAACGGGGACAACTAGTCTCCATTAGAGTTGCAACACCACAATCGTTGCATCTAACTTTGAATGTAAAGGTCTTGCAAACTGGGCACTTACGTTTTACTATATTGATAAATACAGGACCATTTTCCCCTGCCTTTATTAGATCTCTTCTTGAGCCACCAGATAGACCAACAGGAAAAAGAACATGTACTAGAGGCCGCATTTCTCGTCTTTTAGCTTTTTCAGGTCTACCCATACGAGCACCAACAAAAGTTGGAGCTTTATCCTTAATTTTAATTCCAGACATGTAAATAAGATATTCTAATATTGAATACGGTTTTTTTTCTTCTATTTTTTTAGAAAGGCGATAGCCCAAATTCAGACAAAAAGCATATGCAGTTTCTCCTTCAATTAAAAGGTGATTAGGCAAAACAATAAAAGGTATAAAAATTTTTTTTAGAATATTAATTATTTTAGTATCAATTGTTCCTTTAATAGAACTTAGAGTACTACTACTCAAAGAAACTTTAGCTTCAGATAGCCAGTCTTGAAGTAAAAAAAGCTCATTAATATCTGACAAATTAGACCAATAGAAAGTAAAACTGGGATGTAAAGGAACATTCAGGTTAGTCGATAACAATTCTGCTTCTTCAACAGTGGGTTTATTTAGATAAGGATCTTTCAAAAAGGATTTAAATCGTTTAGGATTAATTTTGCTTTTTATAATTGCTGTCTCGATATTGTCGTTAAAATTATTTTTAACAATTAAAGCAAGATCTTTAATCCACCATTCTTCAACATATCCCGAAGGAGAAAGTTGCTTTCTAGTATAAAGAAAATCCCCGAAACTGATCAAAATATCGCCTAAGAAAAGAATTTTTTTAATTTTATTCTTTATCTTGGGATAACTTTCAATTGAAACACGAACTACTGAACCATTTGTTAATAAAACAATCGGTGGTTCTAGAGAATCCACAGGCATAGTTACACACCCTTTCCCTGGAAGCTCTAAGCGCATTTGAGTACCTCCAGCTAAAAAATTTCCAAGAACAAGCATTGTTGCAGGATGAATACCTACAGCGGCTAATCCCGTATTTCTAGATCTACCATATCTAAGCCTAAAACCTCCACGTCTAGATGGAAAAGAAAAAATGGGTCTACCAGCAATAACATCGTCCATGAAGCCACTAGATTTTTTTTCTGATTTTATTCGAAAATCTTTTAACCAATCCCATCCTTGAAAACCAAGTTTTTCAATGATTGTGAGTACTTTTGGTGCTCTACCTACAATTCCGTCATTAACCACTCTTAGAGCCCCTCCCCTGACACGGTTTGTTTCTATTCTGGGGAGATTCCTATAAGAAGAAACTTCGATTTTATCTGATTCAGTGCCTGTAACTTCAACAGGTAGAAGATTAAGAGCTTTTCTTAATTGTTCATCAGGAATATGATATTGGAATCGCCCTACGGAACGTTCGTAAAGTCTTAACTCCTCAATAAAACGCCCAACTTCATCGGGAGTGGGTTTGTATTTATCTAAACCTAGTAAACGCCTAACAAAATCTCCAACAACAAGAGTTAATGCCTGATCAGTGCCTCCTGCGGATCTAATTGGACCAGCAAAATAGATAGCCAAGTATTTGCTTTGATCTAAATTAGTTTTTATTTTTACTTGTGCTATTCCTTGTATTGGAGCTGCTGTGAGACCCTCGGTAAAAATAGCTAGTGCAGTGCGAATAGCTTGTTCTGCAGCCGGTTCTGGTTCAAGTTTACCGAAGTTACCATTAACGATTTCTTCAGAAATTTTAAAAGCTATTTCTTCACGTTGGAAATTATCGTTCAGTTTTCTAATACTATTAGCAACCCCTTTTGGACCAATTAGACCCTCAACTAGATCAGCAATATCTTTAGCAATAATGCATTCAGATTTTAAAGAAGGGTCCAAACCTATCGATCTAGCGTTATTACTAATAGCATAAAGTTTTGTAAGCTCTTTTTCTAGAGAGTAAACATATTGCTGATAGGAATCGCTCATTTCGCTGGGCACACATAAAGCCTCTTCAAAGACTGACAGCAAGGTGTTTATTTTGAGTTGCTATAAAGAAAACAGAAAAAACACACTAAAGTAGAGGATTTTTAAACTAATTTAAGTCAATTATTAAAAAAATATTAAGAAATTCGATTATTTTTAATTGCATTAATAATTTCTGACAATTTTTGATCAGCATTAACGCTTTCAATAATATTTCCTGTCACTATAATATCAGCTCCTGCAGAAACAGCAGCAACTGCCTGTTTTTTATTCCTAATTCCACCTCCCACTATTAGAGGAACAGTTAAAACATTTTTAACTGCACGAATAATTTCTGGAGGAACTGGACTTTTTGTTCCAGAACCGCCTTCGAGATAAATAAAGTGCATGCCAAGATATTGGCCCGCCAGAGCATGTGCAATCGCCAACTCAGGTTTATTATATGGAACTGGAAGTGCTTTACCAATAATACCAGCAGTACCCCCTTCACCAACGATAATATATCCCATAGAAATTGGTTCTAAATGAAGTTTTTTTACTAATGGAGCTCCAAGTATTTGTGCCCCCATTAAAAAATAAGGATCAACCGAATTTAAAAGAGACATAAACCAAATGGCGTCAGCTTTCTGACTTATTCCAGTTATATTATTTGGAAAAAGGATTATTGGAAGTTCAACGGTCTGTTTAATAGTGTTAACAATTGAATCCAAATGACCTTGTGAAACAAAAGTTGAGCCGCCAATCATAATAGCAGCCGTACCACTGCGACTAGAATTCTCAGCAACTTTTGAAGCTTGTTCAGAAGTTATTTTCTCAGGATCTACTAGAGTCATGTGAATTGAAGTCTCTACCTCAATTTTTTTTAGCAAATAGTTTTCAATAGACCCAAACACCCTAAACCCTTCTCTTAATTCTTCTTTTGAGTAGTTGAAGCTAGATTTTTTTTAGGAGAAGAAAAAACTTTATCAGTTAACATACAATAAACATCAACTTCTCTTTGAGCTGGTTTTACTAAAAAAGTTTCATTAAGACCACAACTACTGCAACCTGCAGTAGCGTTACCAGATTCCCTTGAGATTTTCACTCCAACTGTTTCTTTACCACATTTTGGGCAAGAAAAGAATTTAGGTAATCTTTTCTTAGGTATATGAACTACCCGTTTTCTTTTTCGTCCCATTTATTTGTCCTTCCTAGATTAGATTGGCATTTTCTAAATACTTGTACTTCCTCTTAAATACTTACCTGCCTACTAAGATAACTTAGGACAGAGATACATTATGAAGCTAAATCCAACTGTATTAGAAATTAATCTGTCTGAGGTAGAGGACAGAATAAAACGATTCATTAAAGGATACGTCGAAACGAATAGATTTGATGGGATTGTTATTGGCCTATCAGGAGGAGTAGACAGCAGTACAATAGCAGCACTATCATGTGCAGCTATTGGAAACGAAAAAGTAACAGGATTAATTCTACCTGAAGAAGAAACGTATAACATTAAAGATATAGATGATGCAAAGATTATTGCGGACCAATTTAAAATAAAAGTGGAAACTCATGATCTCTCAGAGTGTCTAAATAGTGTTTACAAAAACATTTCAGTGTTTGATAATAAAGATAAAGTTTCGAAAGGAAATATAAAATCCAGAATGAGGATGATTTACCTTTATTATTATGCAAATAAGTTTAACAAACTAGTGTGTGGTAGCTCAGATAAATCTGAAGCTATGATAGGGTATTTTACCAAATGGGGTGACGGTGGTGCAGATATTGTACCAATAATGGATTTATATAAAACCCAAGTGAGAAGATTAGCTATCCATTTAGGTATACCAAAGAAATTAGCATTAAAACCTTCTTCGCCTAATTTATGGTTAAATCAATCAGCAGAAAAAGAGTTAGGCATAAATTATGAAATATTAGATCTGGTTCTTTATGGCTTAGAACATACGATGACAGTTGAAGAAATTTCTAGTAATTTAGAGATTAACAAATCTTTGGTTCTCAAAATTAAAAAAAGAATATTTTGCAGTGAGCATAAAAGAAGAATGCCGTTAACTTCTAAAATTGGATTTAGAACAATTGGATCTGATTTCAGAATTTAGCAATATACTTTAAAAGAGAGGATTAAGTTAAAGAAAAAAAGCAGAACAGCACTAGCTCACCAAACTTGCTGAAGAATTTTAATTTGTTTCTTCTTCATTAAATTCTTCACGTATCTAATAATGTATAAATCACATTAATATCACAATTGTGTGATATCATACGCCTATAAGTAATCACATGTGATTTAATTGTGACGAGAGTGGTCACATCAATAAAAGAAATAATTTTAAATCAAGAGATCTTGAATAAGAAATAAAAAGCTCCAAAGATATAAAAAAAGTTAATAATTAATGATATTTTACTCGATTAAAGTAAGTATATTATAAATCAAAGCTAGTTAGTAAGGCAAATAATTTAGTTTTGTCAAAAAAATAAATTTTTAATGTCAAAAAAATGACTTTTAAACACTAAAAGCCGTTAATATAAAGATTAAAATTGATTTTAAGTCAATTTTAAGCTTTAAAACGAAAAATATGCTCAAAATAAACATCAATTATATTTAAAAGCTCATATTATTCATGTTATATTAATACAAATAGTGTCTCAAATAAGATTTATAACTAACCTCGTATACAAAGTTGTATTCATCAGAAGATATCAGGAGGAGTTCAGTTTAAACACAACAGACAGAGTACAAACATATTTAAAAAGAGCCTTAAACGACCCTATTGTCAAAATACTCTCCAAAAATAGCCAATTGACTAAAACACAGCTTGAAACACTCCTAATAGATGTTTTAGCAGACAATTTAACAGGCAAATTGCTAAATTACGATGAAAAAGCCAATTTAAGGCTAATAAAGGCCAAAATAAGTCGCGGATCATTTAATAGGACCTTAAAACAGTCTAAAGAAAACATAATAAAATCAATTTACACAGTTCTAGTTTTAGGGTATCTAGGGATTTTTGAAACGTCAACTCTTACTCCTTATCTCGAAATTGCAAATAAACTACATGATTATATCGAAGCATATAATGACATACCTAAGTCCAATAGCAAAGAGGATCATCAAAAAATAATCGAAATTATAAGAGAAGAGATAGAAAGAAGCTTAAATCGGCTTTCTTCACCAACCAATCACCTTTTGTGACATCACATATCACATATAGCCAGTTGTTTGAAATCTAACACTACAACCAATATAAGGTCAAAAAACTCTTTATTACTAATTTAAAGCCAAATATGATTAATTAATATTATTTGGAAGTACTAATAAGTAAAGCTTATAACTTGTGATCTGTGATATCATAGAGGTAAGATTTCCAAAATAACCATAAAATTTAAATGTTTTACCATGAACTGTGATGTGTGATGCAACATACTAAATCACATACTAAATCACAGATTAAATCACAAAGAAATCACAGAGGAATAACAAGTGATTGAAGTAACTTCAATCCTCCTAATCATAATGGCCATAGGAATCACAGTAACATCAATAGAATATTATAAACAAATTAGTAAGGCTAAAAAAGAATATGACAAAGCTAAAGGAATAATTGAAGATATTGTAATAAGTTTTAATAGAGAACTCAAAAGAGAAGCAAACAAACTAGAAGTAATAACTTACAAAGTGGATGGCAGTTTAGCTAAATCAGATAATAGTTTAAAGAAAATTGAAAGTATCGAAAAAATAGTTTTTCCAATTAAAGAAAAAATAAACAAGATTAATGAAATAACTTCCACTTTTTTATCAACTTCAGCAAAAATAGAAGAATAAAATACAAAACTTTGATGAATCAAACCAAAAATTAAATAACAGAATAGAAAAATTAGAAGAAAAAGGAATACAAAACTTTGATGAATCAAACCAAAAATTAAATAACAGAATAGAAAAATTAGAAGAAAAAATAACTAATTTAACAGAACTGCCTGAAATAAGTAGAGAACCAGTAATTCCAATCAGAAGAGAGAAAGTGTTAGGGGCGATAACTGAAACTGAAATTAAAGTATTAGAAGTGCTCTCATCGGAAGGAGGAAAAACTGCGCCTGAAATGAAAAACAAAATTAATTTAAGCAGAGAGCACACAGCAAGATTAATGAAAAAACTTTATGAAAAAGGATATTTAGAAAGAGAGACAGGAAAAATTCCATTTAGATACAGTGCAAAAAAGGAAATGGAAAAATTTCTAAACAGTAGCAAAAATCAATCCTAATTTCACGCGTTATTTTATGGATATTTTATTTTAGGTTTAACTATATTTTTATAAGTTATAGAGACCATTTTATATTTTAAACTATTTGACTGTCCAGATCTTATAAGAATACCTCTATTGGTCATTCTGGATAAATATGTGGAAACAGTACTAAGACTAATAGGTTCTTTTAATTCTTGTTCATAACTTGATTGAATTTCTTTTGAAGAGAACCATATTAAAGGAAATCGTTTTTGAATGATTAATTTAGCTTTATCGAATCTTGATAAATTATTTCTTGCTGCTAAAGTCGATGATTGATTATTATTTTCACCTGGCATACCTCCTAATAGCTCTACAAGATCCAATAGGCGAATGGCCTTGTCGCGAGTAATTTGACCTTCAAATGCTATTGTATAGCGATTACCTTCATTATCAAACAACTCAACACGCATTTTACGAGCTGGCATATTGATGTATACCTTATTTTATGTTCACAATCTTTACTCTTCACAACCTATAACTGTTATGGTGAATATTTAAAAACATTAATTCATCAAAAGCAGTTACAATCTAAAATAAAGATTAAAATACAGAGATTTAACAATCACAAGCTTCACAAAGTCTTTAAATAAAAAAACAGATTAAATTCACCTACAGATCTCTATTTTCCAATAGAAGTCAAGGGGTGTCTTATTCACATAAAAAAACTATAAAAATAGTTTATTTTCAAATATAAACCGAAAATAGTAACCCAAAACAATTAAACTTCACACTAATTTCACAATATTGTGAAAACAATAGTTCTAACAAAAAAAGATTAAAGTATTTTTATGAAAATATTATTATTAAAAAAAATCAATTATAAAAATAGAATAAAATAAAGATTAAATCATTAAAAATTAAACAACACAGACACCCCTTTATTTCCTCTCGAAAAAAGTAATCAATAAAAAGAAAAAAAGGTCTTCTAAAAAAATTTTGGGAAATTATCTAAAAACTTTAATGATAATTATTATAAATAAAAATAAAATATTAACTATCAGAGTATATTTACATCATAATAATAATAAAACAAATTTTTATTACTATAGTATATTTCCAGTAGAAATTCTGGTGTGTGCGTGTATTTTCCAATAAATACTTAATACAATACTTTTTTACTTTATTTTTCAGAATAATTGTTGTTAACAACTATTTTTTTGTACTGGATTCTTTATTTATTCCAATAGAAATAACGGTGGTACCAATGAAAACAGTGATATGCATATGACAAAAAATAATTTACTTGATGATATCTTTGAAAATTTTGTTAATAATGACCACCTTTTCAAAGATCGTGAAGTTTTACGACATGACTATTTACCTGACAGTTTACCACACAGAGAAGATCAGATAAAACTTCTTGGGGCAACTGTTGCACCTGTCTTAAAAAGCGCTCGTTGTTCCAACATTTTTATTTATGGAAAAACTGGAACTGGAAAAACTGCTGTCACTAAATTTGTTTTAAGTCATCTTGAATCAAAAGCAAAAGAATATGGAGCTTCGGTTAAATTTTGTTATTTAAATTGTAGAATAACAAACTCAGAATATCGTGTCTTCGCAAATCTAAGTAATAGTATAGGTGTAAGTATTCCTTTCACAGGTTTGTCTGTTGGTGAAGTAGCAGATAGATTTAGATGTGGTTTAGAATCCTCGAGAATTATTTTTATTATTGTCTTAGACGAAATAGACTCACTTATAAAAAACCGAGGCGATGGTATACTTTATGAGTTGACTAGAATAAATGAAAATCTTACTAAAAGCAAAGTTACAGTAATTGGAATATCTAATGACCTTAGATTGAAAGATTTTCTTGATCCTCGTGTTTTTAGTTCTTTAAGTGAAGAAGAAATGGTTTTCCGACCTTACAATGCAAATGAACTACGTAATATTCTTTTTGAAAGATCAAAATTATCTTTTACTGAGGGAAGTATTTCGGAAGCTGCTATAAGCATTGCTTCGGCTCTAGCTGCGGCGGAACATGGAGATGCCCGTCGAGCTTTAGACCTATTACGTGTAGCAGGTGAAGTTGCTGAACGTAATGGAGCCAAATTAATTACTGATGTCCATGTGAGAGATGCGGAAAAACATATTGAGCATAATCGTGTAGTAGAAACTCTCAAGAACTTAACTCTTCATTCAAAACTGGTTTTATTAAGTGTTCATCTTCTAAATAAGTCAAGTGCAACAACTGGTGAAATATATGATTTGTACAATGAACTTTGTGGGGAATTGGGAACCGGTCTTTTAACTCAACGTCGGCTAGGTACATTAGTTAATGAACTTGATTCAATGGGAATTCTTAATGCGAAAGTAGTTAGCATGGGTAGATATGGACGCACTAAAAAAATTCGACTTGAAATATCAAGAATTCTAATTAAAGACGTATTTAGCATTGATGATCGGTTGGATAAATTATTAAAATATAAACCAAAATTATTTTTAAAGAATAAAAATTAACTATCAAACTAAATAAGTAAACTTTTCATTTTAATATTAAATGAATGATAAAACAGTAATTTCTAGCGTTTGAAGGTTAACTACTGGTACTTTTCCAGGTGTTGGTGTCAATCCAAGTTTTTGCATGTACTCTGTTTGTTCCTGCCAACCTCCTGAATTAACAACTAAAACTCCTTTATGATTACAATAGCCCATTACATGAGTATGACCTGCATGTAAAATGTCTGGTGGACGTTCTATAACTAGAAAATCTCGATTTTCAGGTGATAACATTGTTTTACCTCCATATGAAGGTGCTAGATGCCGACATTGTAACAACATTTTCATAATTTTTTCTGGCTGATCATGTCTTAATCCTGGAACCGTTGCTACTAGATCATCTAAACTTCTTCCATGAAACATAAGAACCTCTACTCCGTGAATACTTATTAAACTCGGATTTCCTACAGAATGAAATCTTTTTGATTCTTGGAGAGATTTTAATAATTCTGGTTTTATTGCTGGTTGCGGCAGTGCTTTTCTAGGTGCGTCATGATTTCCTGGCAATAATACAATCTCAATGTATTTTGGAATTTTTTCAATAAATTCTGCAGCACGTTGATATTGTTTTTTATAATCTAAGATTACTAATTCTTCTTCTTGTTTAGGATAAACACCTACTCCATCAATTAAATCACCAGCAATTAGTAAGTACTTAACTTGACCTGCGATTTTTCTAGCTCTTTGATTTCCAAATTTTCCGTTTAACCATAAAATAAAATTGTTAAAAGCTTCTTCATTGAATTTTGTGCTGCCTACGTGAATATCCGATGTTAATACTGCGTAAACTGGTTCATTGGCTCTTCTTTGGGGTTTATACCCGATTTCAGGTAGAATGATATCTTCAGCCAGAAATAGATTATTTCTTGCTTTTTTTGCTTCTACACATATTACTTGATCTGAAAGCAAAAATCTTGCTTTATTATGTAACCTTTTTGATGCTTTGCGTGGAACCAAAATAGTTGCAGTTGCTTCTAAATCTTCAATTGTAAAAAATAGTTGTTGTTTTGCTTCTCTTTTTTCTGCTACCATTCCAATTATTTTGACTTTTGACTTTGAAGGTGATTTCAGGGCCTCTTTTATTGGTGTGGCAGCCTTAACATCAATTCTTTGTCTTAACAAACGTTCCATACGAAGGAACCTATCTTGAAAGTATTGAACATAATCTTTCATTGTACCGTTTGAGGTAAGATTTTTTGAAGAGTCTTCTAAAATTTTAATCTTAGATTCTATATTTTTTGCAGGAGGATTAAAATTATCGTCATCAATTTTAGAATTATTATTCTCTAATTCTTCAAATTTTTGATCTGATATTTCAGAAGAGCTTTTATTCTTAATTATACTTCCTTTTTCTGATTGATTCAGCACTTTTTCTAGAAAATTTTTATCAATAAATAATGGTTTTTCATCCATTTCTTCAAGTTTCTCTAGAACTTTACCGATTAAAATGAATGGATCCTCTACTAAGCCTTCTTCACATAAAAATTCAAATGCATCTTTTTTTAATTGGTATCCAGATTTAATAGTTCTGCAAACAGCTTTCTGAAGATTTTCTTTTTCATTCATTTGTTACTCGAAATCCTGAATCTACTTTTTTATAGATATTCAGACCTATTAATTGCTTATCTTCTCAATTTTTAAAACTAAATTTAGATAACTTCTATATCTAATACCAACATTTTTCACAATTATCTCATTTATTCAATTTTCTCAAAGAAAAAAAATGGTTTAGGCTTTAAAATTTTGTTTTTGCATATTACCTTATGAGTTTTTATTTAAAGTAAATAATATTTGTTTAAATCTGTTATCTTTTAACCTATTAGATTTATAGTAACGACTATTTTATAAATAAGATACTATCACAATATATTTCCAACTTTTTTAATGGTGAATAAGATTTGGGTGAATTACGAAAAATACAACGTACACCAACTGGAACTTTTTTTGTTTGTCTTCCTCGAACATGGGCTAATAAAATAGACTTGAAAAAAGGAGCATTAGTTTATCTAAAAGAAACTTTTGATAAAAAATTAATAATAGATCCTACTCACGAAATTAATCAATTACCAAAAAAAACCACTTTAACTGCTGGACCTTATTTAAACCGAGAAATAATAGGTCGATATCTACTTGGATTTGATAATATTAGTATTCAGGCAAAAGATAACATAAATATTGAATTGAGAACTATCGTAAAAAATACTGTTAGATCTTTAATTGGACTTGAAATTTTAGAAGAAAATTACTCAAAAATAGTTTTACAATGTTTACTACAACCTTCAGGGTTTTCTCCTCAGAGAATTTTAAGCCGTATATACGATATTGTTGCCGGGATGAATCGTGATGCCGTTTGTTCTTTTATATATGGTGACTTACATCTTGCAAATAGTGTTATTGTTCGAGATGATGATAGCAATCGGTTATATTTTCTTTTAGTAAGAATATTGCGAACAATAATTCAACATCCAAGTTTAAGTGAAAAGCTTGGAATTACTCCTATTGATTGTTTAGATTATAGATTAGCAGCTAGTTTAATTGAAACTATAGGTGATTTATCAGTAAAAATTTCCTTAAAAACCCTTGAACTACCTAAAACAAAAGCTTCTGAAGATGTACAGAGGTTAATGGACTCCTTGCAAAAAATAATTTTTACTGCACATAAAAAAGCATTACAAGCTTTTATTGATAAAGACATTATTTTAGCTGATGAAGTGCGCAAAATCTGTATTGAATTAGAACCTCTTTTTATTAATATTGAAAACGCTTCAAAAAAAAATCCTATAGTTCTTCTTCAAATCTTAGCAACTATTTCCTTTATGAGACAAACATATGAAAATTGCGTAGATTTAGCCGATTTGGTTGTTTGATTACTTAGGTTTACTTCTGTTAATGAAAACTCTTTTAGATCATGCTGCAACCTCTTCTAATTAGCCGGGGTGGCGGAGTGGTTATCGCGCTGGCCTCGAAATCCCATTAGTGCATAATAGGGCCAATAAATACAAGAAAGCCAGTGGGCTATTTGCTCGCAGGGGTTCGAATCCCTTCCCCGGCGCTTTTTCTGGATCTAAAAACCAAACATAGTTTTTTTTTCGTTAGTGTTACCTGTTTCTCCATTATGATCTTCTTCGGATATATGATGAGCCACATGAATCCCTAATCCAGTAGCTGCTCCTGCTGATAGACCTAGCAAAAAACCAGTTAGTTGAGAATAACCTGAGATTAATGCAAATATTACAATCGCATCAAAAGTAATTGCTATAGCTAAATAACCATAACACCACGTTTTGATACTGGTTCCTCTTGGCTCATTAATTCCTATTCCCGTTAATACACCAAACATTATTGCAAAACCTATTAGTGCATAAATTAAATCATCAATCATTTTTTTTCCTTCTTTTTATATTGCTTTTAATTATGTGATCTCTATTATTGTTTTTTGCTTCTAATCAAAAAAATCTCTTTTCTTAGCCTTAGACCGTTACCTTTTTTACTTCTGTATTTAGCTCTTAATGAATGGTTGGTGACTAAGTTAACAACTTTTGATACGAAACATTGTCATAAGTGGGCATTACTTCTAGACCAAAAGCGGCTTAAATTAAATAAAATCAAAAGTGCCTTTACTGAAAATGATTTTGATAGTGTTTTCTCTCTTTTCTCTGAAGTAATATCTGGATCTTCCAACGGAAAAAATAGTGATCCTGGTTTAATTGGATCTCTTTTATATCACATGGCCATGGTTTCAAAAATGGAGATGGAAACTACCCTTTTAACTCAAGAATTTAATATCTCTTTTTTTGATCAGATTGCCGTAAAAAAATATTACGATCTTTTTCTTTCTGATGCAATTGAATTAAGTACCCCTTTTCTTTCTTTAGATATTAGTACTTTGACTCCAGTTTTAGATGATCCCCTTGGTTCTTCAGAAAAACTACACCTTTTTGAGAATTTATTTAATAAAACAAAAAAAATTGAAACTTTTTTTAATAATCATGATATCCAAGGAATAATAGACCTAGAAAAATTGTTTGAAGAATGGGTTTACCAAATAATTTTGATGCGATTACGACAAGAATATGAAACTATAAAAGGGTTATTTATTTCAACAGAAATTGCAAAAAAGTATGGTCTTATTCAATTGGAAAGTGCAATGAAAAAAGTTCAGAAACTTTTTGGAAAAGAAACTGTAAGTATTGCTCTTGACGTAACTCTTAAAGCTGGTTTACGTCGAGAAAAACTCCGAACAATCATGTTAAGTGATCATTACATAAAATATAAAATGAACATAGATCGGTTAGATGGCCGGATGGAATTTTTAAATTGCCCAATTTTTGGAAGCCATAAACACATTTCTGATGCTCTTGAATTAGATCCTTCCGTGTCTGCTCTTTTTTGTAAATATTTTTGCTTTTCCCATGCAAAAGCTATGTTAGAAACAGTTTTTCCTTTTCCTTTCACTTTGTGGCATCCTAAACGAATGGCCATTCATGGAAAATGTGATTTTTACTTAAAACTAGCACATTCGCCTGCAGCTGATCAAAATCAAAAATTTATTCCCCTAGTGATTTCTTGGAACATAACAAGAAAATGTAATCTGAAATGTTCCCATTGTTACATAAATGCAACTAGTAAAGAGTTAATCAATGAACTAACTACTTCTGAAGCAAAAAAACTCATTGATCAGATATCTGAAGTGAGTAGACCTCTTTTAATTCTTAGCGGGGGTGAACCTCTTTTACGAAGTGATGTTTTTGAACTCATTAAATATGGTGTCTCAAAAGGCTTGAAAATGGGATTAGGCAGTAATGGGAGTTTAATCGATCGTAATGTTGCACATAAATTAAAAAACGTTGGTATAACTACCGTTTCAATTAGTCTAGACTCGAGCAAACCTGACTTTCACGATCAATTTCGTGGAGTTCCTGGCTCTTGGAAAAAAGCAGTCAACGCTATTAAAGTTCTACGAGAAAATAATTTGCTAGTACAAGTAAATACAACTGTTACTCAACAAAATTATGGGGAAATAGACGAAATTATGTCCCTTGCTGAAGCTTTAGGAGTAGAAAACTTTCATCTTTTCTTTTTAGTACCCACTGGAAGAGGTGTAAAAATGACCGATATTTCCCCTTCAAACTATGAGGCAATGCTAAAAGCAACCTTTGCTAAAGCATCAAAACATAATCTAAACGTAAAACCCTCCTGCGCACCTCAATTTATGCGAATTGCCATCAATGAAGGTTTAGATATGCGACAATGGATTCGAGGTTGTATCGCGGGTTTATACTATTGCCGTGTTTATCCTGACGGTGAAATAACTCCTTGTCCATATTTGCCTATAAAACTCGGAAATATCAGAGAAAAATCTTTCAAAGAAATTTGGTTTAATTCTCTCTTCTTTAACTCTTTAAGGAATTTAACTTCTCTCAAAGGAAAATGTGGTTATTGTGAATATTCTTCTATATGCGGAGGTTGCAGAGCGAGAGCTTATGGACTTACTAGTGATTTTATAAGTTATTGCGGTGATTTACATGAACCCTCAGAATTGAAAGGAGACTATTTAGCTGAAGATCCTTGGTGTACCTACGCTCCTAAAAAAACTAATAAAGTATAATGCGCAAACTTTTAGGAACAAACTAACCTCTACTCCTTTATTTTTTAGAAATATATTTAAGCGAAGTGCTCCTTTTTTGAATATCTATAAAAGGTGCTTGAGGATGTCTGAAAATGGTCAAAATCTGGAAGTGGATCCATTTGAACATAGACTGTCCTTTAAATTATGTTCTTGCTCAGTTTCTATTCTTCGTAGTTTTTACTAAACAAATAATAATACTTTCACTTAATCTGCTTTTCTTAATTAAAAAAACTCACTTTGTTACTTACTTATCTTTCAATGATAGCAAAAGGAGGCAATCTTTTTGCAAAGTATAGGTGGATCAAAAAATTTTTTTAGATTACTAAAAGAAACCTCTTTTGCCTATTTTTTTGGGTTGGGTGGAATCTTTGCTGGTTTTATGCTTGCGTCCTACCTTGGGATATTTGATCTTGCACCTTGGACAATTGCTCTTTATCCTGTTCTTGTTAGTGCTAAAGGTGTTACTGGTGGCCTTCTTAGTGGCCGATTGAGTACGGCTTTGCATCTTGGTACTGTACGGCCTAACTTTTTTAATAATACCAAGACTTTTTATACTCTACTTTCAGCTTTAATTGTTTTAACATTAGCAACTAGTATGACAATTAGTTTATTTTCTCTAGTTTTTGGTCAATTATTTTGGGGACTTACCCTTTTAGAATTTCCGGGAATTATTCTAGTTGTAGTGACAACAATGTCTATGGGCTTGCTTCTTTCCTTTATCACAATTACTATTGCTTTTTTATCCTTCAAAAAAGGATCTGATCCTGATATTGTTGTCTATCCGATAATGTCTACGGTTTCTGACGTTTTTATTACTGCTTGTTATATTTTTGTTTTAACTTTGTATTTTTATGGAGATATAGGTATTTTTTTCCTTATCCTACTAAGTACCTGTGTTATTTTTGCTACCCTGTATGTGGGCTGGAAAAATTTTCATGACAAGGATTTTGTAAAAACTATAAAAGAATCTCTATTTACGATGATATTTGTAGCTTTTATGGTAAATATAACGGGTACTGTACTTTTAGGAATACGTACTTTTGTGGAAAATAGAAAAGAAATTTACACCATTTATCCTGCGTTGATTGGTATGATTGGAAATGTAGGCTCTGTAGTTGGTTCTACTGCAACAACAAAACTTGCTTTAGGTTTGCTTTCTTCCTCTTTTTCTTCAATTAAACGGCATACCAACAGTATTTTTAGTGCTTGGAGTGCATCACTTTTCATGTTTATTATATTAGCTTTTCTTTCTTTGATACTTAACGGTTCCTTTTCCTTATCTTCTTTATACCCTTTCATTTTAGTTCTATTTTTAACTAATATCTTTGCAGTTTTAGCAATAGTTCTTTTAACCTATTCAATTTCTATATTAACTTTTAAAAAAGGATTAGATCCTGACAATTTTGTTATTCCTGTTGAAAGTTCCTTTGCGGATCTCGTTACCTCAATTGCCCTTTTGGCTTCTCTGATTTTGATAGGGCTAAGCTAAGAACATCTTTACTAACATTTTTGTTTATTTCAAAAGAAAGAATAACACTTACTCATTTTGAAATAGTGCTTTTTTCTACATAGGTTTTTTTAAGCAACTTCTGATTTGTTATTTTTGGTAATGTGACATGGAAGAACTCAAAGTCCGTGTCTCTGGATTAGGTTATATTAAAATATCTGCATAATCAATACTACCTTCGGAGAGCATTTCAACGTATGCCTCAGTTTGAAAAGATAGAATACAAACCTATACCTGTCAGTGAGCTTTTATTGGAATTGAAGAATCTTTCTGAGCTCATGATTGATTTGGCATATTCTGCTGCTTTGTTCAACGACAAAGAACTAGCTGAAGACGTGCTTGAGTTAGAAACTAGAATTGATACTCTAACTTATCTCTTAGACATGGAGATTATGATTGCTACCAGAGATGCCAAAGACGCTAAAACTTTGATAGGAGTTTCTACAGTAGCTGCTGCTGCTGATAAAATCTCTGATGCTGCAGCTGATATTGCAGCTATTGTAACACGTAATATTGGAATTCATCCAATTATTGGTGAGATTTTTGAAAAAGTTGAAGAACGTCTAATGAAAGCAACTATAAAAAAAGATTCTGTACTAATTGGCAAAAAGATTCTAGAACTTGATCTGGCAGCAAGGATGGGAATAGATATCATTGCAATACGTCGCAATAAAGATTGGATAATAGATCCTGTTGAAACTGAATTAATTCTTCTTGGAGATATTCTGATAACTAGAGGTGCCCCTTTGGGAATTAAAGACTTCAAGGACTTGGCAGAAGGCAAGCTCAAAAAATTGGAGTTTTAAATTGATGACAAAAAACCAAGAAGTATTCGAAGAGATTGTTAACCTTTTTGTAGAATTAAAAAACACGTCTGAATTAATGATTGATTTAGCCTATTCTTCATTAATGCTAAACAGTTCAGAACTTGCCCAAGAAGTTGAACGATTAGAAGAACATATGGATGATTTGCACACAAAATTTGAACTTCTTGCATTGACCAGTGGCTTCAAGAAAGAAGATGCCTCAGGTATCTTGGGATTAATCAGATTAGGGGTGGCGACTGAGAAAATTGCTGACGCTGCAGCGGAAATAGCAGAAGTAGTTTTACGTGGCATTGAGCCACATCCCGTATTAAAACTAGCTATACGCGAAGCTGAAGAAACAGTTGTTCAAGTTTGCGTGAGTGCTACTTCCCCTTTGCTTAATAAGACTCTGAAAGAAGCACGTGTACATGAAGAAACAGGTATGTGGATTTTAGCAATTAAACGAAATAACCGAAGTTTAAGACCGAAACCTTCTATGAGAATAAATTTTGGAGACATACTTATAACTTCAGGGTACTCAGAAGGTGTAGAAGATCTGAAAAAACTTGCAGATCCTGGACAAAATTGTATTCCTAATGAATAACATCTTTTGTTATCTTTATACTTATTTTTTAAAAAAATTGTGTTTTTCCTAATAAGAATTACAGTCAACTAATCTTAAATAAAAAATTTTTTTGAAGACTAAACTTTGTTTTGGGACAAAAGGTTAAATTCGAAAACATAAATTCTCCTTAGGGAACTATAAATGTCATTAAAAGTTAATAGAATTGCTGATTCTCTTTTTAATGCTAATTGTTTAAGATTCGGCACATTCAAAATTAAATCAGGTGCCTTAAGTCCTTACTATATTGATATCGCAAGATTACTATCTTCACCTAAAGACTTGTCCACTGTAACAAAAGCAGCAGCAGCCTCAATTCAACAAATAATGAACAATGACCAAATAGATAAAATAGCCTCAATTGCACTTAAAGGCGCTCTTATCGCACCAAGTATTGCTTCATTGTTAAATTTACCCTGTATAATAATACGAAAGAGTGAAAAGAATTATGGCGCAAAAGGAAGAGTTGTTGGAGCACCAGTGGTTAAAAATGACCATATTCTATTTTTTGATGATGTGGTTAGTGAAGGTTTATCCAAAGTAGAGGGAATAAAACCATTAAAAAACCAAGGTGCCTGCATAAAACATTTACTTGTAGTAGTGGATAGAGAACAAGGTGGAAAAGAAACACTAGAACAAAACGGATACGTTCTACATTCACTAGCTAAAATCTCTGAAATAGTAAAAGTTCTGTCTGCTTCTAACAAAATCTCAGATGATCAAGCTCATGCAGTTCTTGATTATATACAAAAAAATGCATCACTAAAAAATTTTTAAAATTGAATATTCTAAATTTTTGCTTATTGTAAATATTTAGATAATTAATCAAAAAAGACAATATTCTACTTGCTACAACAAAATTAGCTCTATTAGCTTAAAATAAAAAAATAATGCTTTTACTTTTATTACTAATATCTACTTAGATGAAATGTTTGGAGCATACCAAGCTAAAATTTCAAGTACTGCTTTTCTAGAGTAACCAACAATTTTGAGTGTTTCCTTCAACTCTCTTGTATTCTCAATATTCACTTGCTACAACCTCAAATAATTGTATCTAAAATACATATTTAATCTTTAATTCCAAAATCGGAATATATCCGAAATAGCCTGTTTTAAAAAATTACTTTAAATTATGCCTGTAGACACCTACCATTAATAACTGACTTTAGAATAAGTAAAATTAAAGTAAGTAAGAAGTAATATTTGAAAATAAGTGATAAATTTGGTTTCATCAAAAATTAAAGATATAACTTTGGCTTCAAAGGGTCATCTGCAAATAGAATGGGGTTCTAAGCATATGCCTGTATTAAATCAAATTAAATCTAGATTTGAAAAAGAAAGACCTTTTGAAGGCTTTGTTTTTGGGGCTTGTTTACATGTAACAAAAGAGACTGCAGTTTTGGTTGAGACATTACTTGCAGGTGGTGCTGAAGTAGCTATTTGTGGTTCTAATCCATTATCTACGCAAGATGATGTTGCAGCTGCATTAGTGGAAAAAGGAGCAAACGTCTATGCTCAACGTGGTCAATCAACAGACGAATATTATTGGTGTCTAGAAAAAGTATTGGATCATAAACCTGTAATAACTCTCGACGATGGTGCAGATCTTGTGGGTATGTTACATGGAAAAAGAAAAAACGATCTAAAGAATGTTAAAGGTGGAACAGAAGAAACAACTACTGGAGTAATCCGATTAAGAGCAATGGAAAAAACTGGGAGTCTAAAATATCCAATAATTGCAGTGAATGATGCAGATACAAAACACCTTTTTGATAATAGATATGGAACCGGTCAAAGTACTATCGATGGAATTTTAAGGGCTACAAACACTCTAATTGCAGGAAAGACTTTCGTAGTATGTGGTTATGGCTGGTGTTCGAGAGGTATAGCCATGAGAGCTCTTGGATTAGGGGCAAAAGTAATAGTTACAGAAATAAATCCTCTTAAAGCACTCGAAGCGTCAATGAACGGTTTCCGTGTTATGCCCTTAATTGAAGCAGCGCCACAAGGAGATATTTTTGTAACAGCAACAGGGGATATTAGTGTTATACGTAAAGAACATATGGAAAAAATGAAAGACGGAGCAATTATTGCCAATAGCGGTCATTTTAATGTAGAAATTAATCTAAAAGAGTTGGAATTGCTTTCAAAAAATAAAAGAACATTGCGTCAAAACTTAGAAGAATATACTCTTGAAGACAATAAAAAAATATACCTTCTCGCTGAAGGAAGGCTTGTTAATTTATCTGCTGCTGAAGGTCATCCTTCTGAAGTGATGGATATGTCATTTGCAGATCAAGCATTATGTGGTGAATATTTGGCTAAAACAGCAGATTTGTCTCCAAGGGTTTACAATGTTCCTAAAGAAATTGATGAGACAGTTGCTAAGTTGAAACTTAGAGCTATGGGTGTAAGTATAGATGAACTTACTGATGAGCAGAGAAAATATTTAGCAACTTGGGAAATGGGAACCATTTAATTCCAGAAAATATATCGGAGTTTATGGTAAACTTTAAATGGCTAAAAGTTGTACTTGGCTTATAAAGTGGTGAATCATTATGAGTAAAGATCAAGCAATTGGTGGAGCTATATTTATTGTATGCTTACTTGTAGCTGTAGGATATATAGCAACTTTGTTCGTTCCAACATTATTTGTCGATGCTGTTGATTACATTGGTATAACTACAACTGTTGAAGATGTGAAATTTTGGATAGTTGCCATACCGGTATTCATTGCGTTCATTGCAGTTCTGTTTATAGGCGCTTGGATTGGTTGGACAATGGCTACTACGCCACCTCCTAAACCGATCGAAGAGATAACAAGTGAGATGGAAGAGACAAAGTCTACAGATTAAACAAGCCAATATATTTTCAAAAGTAGAATGCCTATCCCTTCTACAGTTTTTTTTATTTACTTATTGTTGAGTAGTTATTACTTCCGATAAATATCTCATGTTTTTTATCTTTTTTGTTTTTTTTATTTTTTTCTAGAAGCTTCCTAATCTATCTAGATAAAAAAGTTACGGTAACGTTTATTACCCTAAGTTGTTATTGCTAAAAGACGCGAAGTGGAAGTACAATGGGAAGACAACATGTTCCTAAACATGGATCACTTGCTTATTTACCTAGAAAACACGCTAAGAAATCAGTAGCTAGAATAAGATATTGGCCAAAAACCACTTCAAAATCACCTGTTCTATTAGGTTTTACAGGCTACAAAGCAGGTATGACTTACGTTTATACGATAGAAGACAGGAAGCGTAGTCCAAATTTTGGAAAAGAAGTAATGTCTGCAGCAACAATCCTCGAAACTCCTCCTATACTCGTTTGTTCAATTCGTGCTTATAGAAAAACTCCTTATGGTCTTGAAAACTATGGTGAGGTTTGGATGAAAGATCCTCCAATGGATTTCAATAGACTCTTAACACTTGCAAAGAAAAATAATTATAACGAATATCTGAAAAAAATTGAAGATAACCTTGAAAAAATAACAAATATTCGGGTTATGGTTGCTACTCAACCTAAACAAACAAATGTTTCAAAGAAAAAACCAGATATTCATGAAGTAGAAATTGGTGGTGGAACAATACTAGAACAACTCGAGTATGCTAAACAACTACTTGGGAAGACTGTTACAGTAGAAGAAGTTTTTAAAGAAGGGCAATATCTCGATATAGCTGCTATTACTACAGGCAAAGGGTTTCAAGGTCCAGTTAAAAGATGGGGCGTAGCTATTCTTCAACATAAAGCAAGAGGAACAAAACGTGGCGTTGCCACTCTTGGTCCTTGGAGTCCTTCTCATGTGAGGTACTCTGTTCCTCGTGCAGGACAAATGGGCTATCATCAAAGAACAGAATATAATAAACGAATCTTCAAAATTGGTAAAGATGGTAAAGATGTGACCGTAAAAGGGGGCTATATTCGATATGGTCCTGTAAGAGGGCCACATATTATTATACGCGGAAGTGTTGCAGGTACAAAAAAAGAGTAATACGTTTACGTCAACCTGCACGTCCACCAACTGAAATTCATAAAGCTCCTCCTCAAATAACATACATTTCACTTGAATCACCACAGGGAAAATAGTGGAGTACGAACATCATGTCTAATACAAAAAAATCCGTAAATATCTTCAATCTTGAGGGAAATCCTGAAAGCAAAACAATTCTTCCAACAGTTTTTGATACTTATCTAAGGCCTGATGTAATAAAAAGAGCAGTTTTAGCCATTCAATCAACTAGAATTCAACCTCAAGGGCGTGATCCAATGGCTGGTAAAAAGACTAGTGCTGAATCTCGCGGTACTGGTATGGGTATTTCCAGAATACCTCGTACTAAAAGCGGCGGCGGAAAAGCTGGTTTTGCTCCAAGTACAGTTGGTGGAAGACAACCACATCCTCCAAAAACTGAAAAAAAGATTATAAAAAATATTCCAAAGAAAGAAGCACGATTAGGTCTATATTCAGCTATTGCAGCAACAGCATCAAAAGAGGTTGTGTCTTCTCGTGGTCATAAAATTGAAAACGTGCCACAAATTCCAATTATTATTATTGACTCAATTGAAGAGCTCTCTAAAACTAGTGAAGTAGAAACTACACTGACTAATCTAGGTTTGATATCTGACCTTGATAGGGTAAAAAATAGCAGAAAGATACGAGCTGGCAAAGGTAAACGTAGAGGCAGAAAAATGAAGATTGCAGTGGGGCCTCTAATAGTTGTTGGTAAGAATAGGGGTATTTCAAAAGCTGCAAACAATATTCCTGGTGTTGACGTAGTAGAAGTAAATAACCTTAATACTGAAATGCTTGCGCCAGGTACTAATCCAGGCAGGCTAACTTTATGGTCTATTAGTGCTCTTAAACAATTAGATACTCTTTACACTGGAGATCAAGATTAACATGAACTCTATGGATGTAATATATTGTCCCTTGATGACTGAATCTGCAAGTCTTATGGTGGAAAAAGAAAATAAACTAATTTTTATCGTTAATCTTAAAGCACATAAAAATGATGTGAAAAAAGCTGTCGAAGAGTTATATGAAGTTAAAGTTCACAAAGTAACTTTACTAATAACTCCTCAAGGCGAAAAAAAAGCGTTTATTAGGCTTAAACCGGAATATAAAGCTTCAGACGTAGCAATCAAACTTGGACTTTTATAATTTTAATGAGGAATAACATATGGGTAAAAGAATTCGTGTTCAAAGAAGAGGTCGTGGAGGTTCAACTTATCGTGCTTCAACTCACAAAAGAGTTGCTCCAGCTAAATATCCTCCAAAAATTGTTCCCAAAGAGTTTTTTGGTTCATCAATAGATGGCGTAGTGGTTGATCTTGTTCATGATCCTGGGCGGGGCTCTCCTTTAGCCTTTGTAAAATTTGTTAATGGCGAATCTTGCTACACAGTAACTCCTGAAGGTCTTTTTAAAGGGCAACAAATCAGTATAGGTGGAATGGCTTCTCCGGAGATCGGTAATATTCTTCCCTTAGGTAAGGTTCCTGAAGGAACAATAGTCTGTAGTATAGAACTTAGACCCGGTGATGGAGGAAAGATGGCAAAATCTTCTGGAGCTTATGCAACAGTAGTTGGACATACACCTCAAGGAACCCTAATAAAATTACCATCAGGTCGTACTAGATATCTTAATAATTTTTGTATGGCAACTATTGGAGTAATTTCTGGATCAGGTCGCACAGAAAAGCCTTTTCTTAAAGCCGGAAACAAACATCATTTAATGAAATCTAAAGGCCATCAGTATCCAAGAGCTCGCGGAAGAGCAATGATCGCTGCTGTTCATCCCTATGGTAGTAGTGCAAAAAGTGCTAGGAAAGTCACGACTGTTTCTCATGGTGCACCACCTGGACAAAAAGTTGGATTGATTGGTGCTAGAGGGGCTGGACAGAAAAAGAAAAGGCGATTGAGGTAGCAGAAAGTTTATAGCTCATGATATTTACCTATGAGGTTGAATTAATAAAATGCCAAAAGACTTCATTTATCGTGGTCATTCTCTTGACAGTTTGCTGAGCTTATCTATGGATGAGTTCATTAATATACTTCCTTCAAGACAAAGGCGAAGTCTTCAAAGAGGTTTGACTCCTGAACAACGAATTCTTCTTGAAAAAATTCGTGAAGCTAAAGAAACTCAGAATAAAGGAAAAAATGTTGCAGTAAAAACACATGTTCGGGATGTGATTATTCTTCCAGAAATGGTTGGAGCAAAAGTTTCAGTGCATAATGGAAAAGAATTTATTCCACTTGAAATCAAACCAGCAATGATTGGTCATTATTTAGGTGAATTCGCTATCACTAATAAACCAGTTAGACATGGAACTCCTGGAATAGGTGCCTCAAGATCATCAATGTATGTACCGTTGAAATAAACTAGTAATACTCTCTTTATTTCTACGCAGTATATTCTCTTTCTGCATGTTTTTTATTTCTATTTTTAACATCCGGTATTTTAGGCAATGGAACAGGTGGTGGAATATTTAGTGTTCTTGAGATTAATACTGATTCAATAAATGCAAAGTTAGCTATAGATTGAACTATGAGCGGAGGAGGTGGTTGTTTATTTTCGTGATCCTTTAGTATTTTTTCTATTTCTTTAGGTTCGCCCACAACATATGCACTCCCCTTAAGATTTATTTGAGCAATAGATGGATTATAATTTATTGACAACACAAACGGGACTACTAAAATGCCCTTTTTGTTTTTTTCAATACTTATTACATTTATGTTTGTACCAATTTGAATAGGCGGAATTGCTTTTTGCAAATCCCAAAAACGTTCTGCTGAAATATTGGTTATAGCTACATTAACTTTGAGCATTTATATCATAAAAATACTCACATGTTAACATTTAAAACTACTTATTACTTAACCTGTTTATATCTTGTAAAACCACAATGTCCGCAAGTGAATCTATCTTTGTGGCTAGCCATAAAATATCCAGAACCACATCTCTCACATGTTGGGCGCAGTCTTGAAATTTTGTCATTTTCAATTTTATATAATTTAAAGACGCCTTTCTGCTTTTTTTTATTTGAGGTTTTTTCACTTTGTTTCTTGTTTTTTTCGGCCATTACTCTTTAGCCTCTTCTTTTTTCTCTTCTTTAGCGTTATTTCTTTTTTTAATATGCTTTGCTTCTATCAAATCTGCCTGTTTAATATTTTCATAAATGTTAGCAATACCAACTGTTATGTTCGAGCCTGTAAGCGTTTGCATTTTTTTAACAAAAACAGTCTCTTCTGGACTCTTCAATTCTGCTGCAATCTTTCTTTTGATTTCTAATCGTGACGGTGTTGTTTTTGAATATTGTTCTATTAAAAAATCTACTTCTTTGCGATTTAAGAGTGGATTTTTTTTCACTGATACAAATTTAATTTCCATCGTGCTATCACTTATCTAGAGTGTTGTGTTCATGCACTTTCCTATTATTTAGCTTTTCTAAAAGGTTTCATCTCTTTGAGTATCTTTTTTACTTCTTCTTTCCTTTTTTCTGTAACTTTGATTAATACCATACCCTCATTTGGTTGTCCGTAAATGACAAAAGCATTTTTTGGAGCGTGTAAAATGGCAATTAAAGTGAGTAAATCTTCTTCGCCGTCAATCAATATTTGTGCTGTTTTGGAGCTTTCCAACGCTTCTATTATTGCTTTTATCGCTTGATTTGTTATCGTTCCAGGCGGATTTTTTGCACTAAAACTTTTTTCGACAAAAAAGTTTTTTGGTTCTATTTTTTTTCTCATGCATTTATTGTCAATAATGATTAGTTTCAGGTTAAATTGGTTTGTAAATAAGTCCCTTGAAACTTTATCCCCCACGGAGATTATTATTGGAGCTTTTTGTATTTCTAAAATTTTATCAATCTCATCTTTATTATCTGGCAAAAAACCTTTTATTAAAATGCCGTAAGGTGTATGGAGTTTTTTGCGTATTTTAGCATTTAATTGATAGATAACCTTCATTTTCTTCGACCTTTATTTGGACCTTTTCTTCTCTGTTTACACCTCTCAAAAACAGAGAAATAGAATTAGATTATCACTCTTATCTAACTTTTAAGGCATAACGACCTTTCTTTTTAATATTCATTGTTTTTGCAATGGATGAATTTTCTGGATCAAACATTACAACTATACCGCTAAAATCTTCGCTTAAATTTGTTGATTTACATTTTGCGCAAAAATTTTCTTTTGTGATAAAATGACAGTTAGTACATGCTCTTTCTCTCATTTGGATTCCTTCTTACCTTTTTTATCTTTCTTCTCTTTTTCTTCCGTTTTCTCTGTATCTATTTTTATCCATTCTAACTTTCCTAACCCTGGTTGTCTAGCTGTTACCCCAATTTTCCCTGAGCTTCCTGCTCTGCCTAACGAAACTGCTGTTATTCTAACCCTAACTTTATCTCCACTAGATAACTTTCTTTTTGTCTCTTTACCTAGTAAAACTCCTTGTTTTTCATCATAAGACATGTAATCATCTATTAATTGGGAAACATGTAATAATGCATCAACTGGGCCTATCCTCACAAAAGCCCCAAAATCAGCTATTTCTACTACATCTCCTTCAACTATCTCTTGAATAACAGGGTAAAATGTCAACAAAGAAAAAATTACTTTGTGATAAGTAGCTCCATCACCTGGAATAATTTTTCCTGTGGGGCTTACCTCCACGTTGGTAGCTGCTATTACATACCCCAACTCATCATCAACTATTCCTTCATATTTCCTTTTCACTTGATCACATCCTACTTTTTCAAGAGGTGATCCAAATGTTTCGGGAGGAATACGAATAGTGTCCTGCATAGATATTAGTTTAAACATTGAATTATATCATTCCATCTATTTCAAGAAAAGATTTTTGTCTCACATAAACAACTGGCACACTTATATTTCTTAGCCTCTTTTTTAGTATTCTATCATTGGTAAAAACTATCGCTTTCCACTCGTTAGCTTTTTCAATAATTATATCATCTGTCAAAGAATCTTTAGCAACATCCACTTCAATATATTTGCATTTCAAAGCAAGACTTAAAGCGAAAACAGCGTTTTTATTCTTTTTCTTTACAACAAGTAATTCTAGTTCTTGTTTAATGGGAGAAATTAAGATCAATTCAATATTTCTATTTAATAACTGCTTTATATCTCTAAAAATGTCTATCTTATAATATGCAGGCACAAAAAAAGCGTTGGAATCTAAAATAATCTTTAACGGCTTTTTTTTAACTGATTTTAACGCGATTTTTTTGCTCCTCCTAGCATTTTATCTCTTCTTTTCTCTATATTTTTTCTGCAAACATGTTTAGCTCTTTTGTTAAAGTCATATATTGCGATTATCTTTTGAGTATATATGCTATTTATTGGAAAAATATTTCCCTAATATTACCACTTTCCCTTTCAAAGGTTTTAAAAAACTTCTCAGGAGAGCAAACACTTTCTTGGAAACACAAAATTTTGTTTAGTTATTTTAATTATTCTTTTTTTCCGCTATTATTAATCCATACCCAATAAGTCTCCATCGAGCAGTTATTTTTCTGCTTATCGCAACTCTAGATCCTGTTATAGCGCAAATTGGTCTAGTTAATTTTACTTTTACCTTGTTTGGTTTTACTGCAATAACTTTTCCTAAATTTACAGCCGATCCAACATGAAGAAGTAATGTTTCATTTGGTGTTATATTTTTAATTTTCGTTTGTTCTTTTGTGCCAACAGCTCTTTCTAAAACATGGGTTTCCAATAAAAGCTCCTGCCTTATTGGAGGGAGTAATCCGGGTTTACCAACGATGTTTCCACTTAAACCATCTGCTTTAGAATAGGATGGGTCCAACAATGTTCCCATGCCAATCAGTCCTCCACAAGTTGCTTCCTTTACAATTATATCGCCAGCTTGCAAACTTACAATTTGACTAATTAGCGAGGCATATGTTGTTTTTCCTTCTTTTTCCACTCTAATTCCTGGGCAAATTTCAATCTCTTCTCCAACTCTGAGTTTCCCCTGTGCAATGGTTCCCCCTATAATTCCGCCATCCAACTCTTCGATTAAAGTTCCAGGTTTGTTAATATCAAAAGATCGAATAATATGCATAATTGGTGGTTTTGTTGCGTCTCTTTCTGGGGTAGGGATCTTTTCTTCCATAGCGTTTAGAAGTATATCTAAATTTACTTCTCTTTGAGCTGAAATGGGAATTATTGGCGCGTTTTCTGCTACTGTTCCCTTTATGAAAGACTTAATTTCTTCATAACTTTTATGAGCTCTTCTCTGGTCGACAATATCGATTTTATTTTGAACTATTATTATGTTTTTTATTCCACTTACTTCGGCTGCTGCTAAGTGTTCTCGTGTTTGTGGTTGAGGACAAGGTTCATCAGCAGCTATTACAAGAATAGCACCATCCATTATTGCAGCTCCAGAGAGCATTGTTGCCATTAATGCTTCATGCCCAGGAGCATCAACAAAACTAATTGCACGAACAAATATTGCCTCTGACCCGCAATTAGGACACGAATTTTTTATTGTATACTTTTTTGGTGGCTCACATTTTGGACACTTATAAATAGCCATATCAGCATAACCCAATCTTATAGTGATTCCTCTTTTGAGTTCTTCACTATGTCTGGAAGCCCAAACACCAGTTAATCCTTGTACTAGTGTAGTTTTTCCATGATCTACATGTCCAATAGTTCCAATATTGACTTCTGGTTGCCTATGTGGGGCTTCCTTTTTTTTACTCATACTCTTATTATCCACAAGTATTAATGAAATAATGAAGGATAAATGTTAGAACTTAATAAGTTTTAAGTAAATGGTTAATTTTAAATATTCTCTGTTGAACTTATTTTGTTTTATTTGTGACAGTTTTCTTAGGTTTTTCAACAATTTTTGTGTTAATTTGGGTAATTTCTTCAGTTATTATGTCTCCACGTACAGTTTTGCGTTTTCTTTCTCCTTTATTTTTTGGAGAGAATCCTACTCCTCCACTTAAGATAATTTTTCTTCGACCTCCCCCATGAACATTCGGTCTCATAGGAATACCATCAGTGTCAGAGCCTCCTCTAATCTGCAATTTGTAAGCTGGCATATCCACAACGGTACCATCGAACGTGTCCCCTATTCTTCTACCAATAAGTGGTGCTGCACGTGATTCTTCCAATTCAACAACTTTACAAGTACCATCTTCTGGATCGGAAATTATTACCTTGAATTTAGCCATGTACTTTCAACCTTTCAGCGAAATAAGATGTTGAGTCTCTCTCTATTAAGGATTTATGATGACTTTAACATCTTCTAATATTTTTATTATTTACTAAAACTTTTCTTGCAGTTTATTGTACTTTTCTTGGTACTATTTTTTCTTTTTGATTCCTCTTTGAAATTTCTGGGATTTTATTTGTTTTATTCCACATGAACTCTGAAATGATCAATATCTTCTCGCATTAATGGTGTTAGTTCTAAAAAGTTTCTGATTGCACGTTCAGTATCTTTTGATTGGGTTACATATCTTCCAACGATAATAATATCTGCTCCCTTCAGTAATGCTTCTTTGGCAGTTTCTGGTAGTATTCCTCCTGCAACAGCAATAAGGAATTTTTTATCATCAAATGTTTGTCGTAGTTCTTTTATTATCTGTAAACCATGTGTTCTTCCCGTTTCTTGATCTATTCCTCGATGCAATATTATTATATCGGGGAATTTTTTCATTTTCTTCAGTTTTCCCAACGGATCTTCTACGTTTAGCATATCAACAGCACCATAAATTCCAAGTCTTTTTGCTTCATGTACAAATGCGTCGAGTGTTTCAGGTGGTGCCAGTCCTGAAGCTACTACTGCATCAGCAGTTTCTTCATATGCTATATCTACTTCAACTTTCCCCACATCTAATGTTTTGAGATCTGCAATCATGAAAGCGTCTTTTGAGATTTTTCTTAATTCGCTAATTACTCTTGTTCCATATCTTTTGATTAATGGTGTACCCACTTCTATAATGATTCTGTCACTCCCAGGGATTTGGGAAATTACTTGTTTGGCTTTTTCTAAGTTAGGGGCGTCAAGGGAAATTTGTATGTATGGAGGTCTCCATAAACGTGGAACTCTGAAACCCATTATTGGATGTTGAGCACGATCTTTATCATAGAGCATTTTTTCAAGGGTTGGGTATTTTTTAAGTGCTCTTTGAAGGGCTAATTTTGTTGCACTATAATTATACTGGTATATTCTGTGATAATCAATTGCTTGAGGATGAATAAACACACTACAGACAATTACCCATTCGTCCAATTTATCGTTAGGAATTATTCCCTCCTCTACAGAATCAGCTACAGCTTTAGCAACTGCTGCTTGGGCTGGTCCAAAAATTTTTCCTGCATCTTTCATATTCTTTACGGTAACTTTTGGTACAAGAAGTGTATGCGGTTTTGATGGAAGGTTTGGTCTTATTACTGCTAATAATGGAGTATGTCCAGCTGATAGGTTAGAGAAACCATTCGCAAAAGCTTTTCCTACTGGGCCCTCTTTGTCGCCTATTAAAAGATCAACATGAGCCAATTCATTTCCATTACCTAATAGGGCTTCTCCTATTAAGTATATTTTTTCAGTATTTCCGACGTTTTTTTCGGAATATGTTATTTTTATGTCGTTTAATATTTCTTTGAAATCGACATCGAACTCTTTCATCCAAGTGTATAGTGTATCTCTGTGGATTCCTAGATTCTTTGCAGTTCCCGATATTGTCGGTTTAGATATTTTTCCTCTCTTGGCAGTGTTGAATTGAGCATCTCTTTTTGCAGCTCGTAATAAAATTTCAATTAAATCTTCCTTATTTTCAGGTTTTTTAATATCTAAGTCCGACATTAAATATTGCCTCTAAGGTCAAAGTGGATTAAGTAATATATAAAATTGTCTAAGCGAAGCTTGTTTTTTATTATGAAAGTTGCTGCTTATTGTTTAATATGTAGTGTTTAGTGAGTTTGCAAAAATCCTTTTTATTACTTGTTAATTTCTGATAATTAGCTAAAAAACAATATTTTTAAGTTTTAATATTTTATGAATTGAATAAAGGTAGTTACTATATGTCTTCAAAAACACTATTTTTCTTATGTACTATTCTAACGGGAATTATTCTTTTTTTGTATGGCGCTTCTTTCTATAATGCTTTTATCGGTTGGATTGGAGTTTATTTAATATTAGGTGGTCTTCTAATTTTTCTAATTATTTACATTTTCAATGGAGTATTTCAAATCAAACAAGTTCAAAAATCATAAAGTTTTCTATATTTTTCTTGAAGATATTGAATATAGGGGTGAGCATTTATTTTCTCTCCACTTATTTTTTCAATTAATTCATTTGGCTCATATAAACTCCCATAATACTGAACATTTTGTTTAAGCCACAAGTTAACTTCTTTTATTTCTCCCTCCTCAATTTGTTCTTTAACTTTGTCTACATTTAAATTGAGTGCTTGAAAAATTTGACCACTATAGACGTTACCTATTGCATAGGAAGGAAAATAACCATAATATCCACTTGCCCAATGAGTATCTTGCATTATTCCTTCTGTGTCATTTTCAATTTTTAATCCAAGAAGCTCTTTATATTTTTGATTCCATATTTCAGGCAACTCTTTAACATCTATTTCATTTTCAAAAAGAGCTCTCTCAATTTGATATCGAATAATTATATGCAAATTATATGTAACTTCGTCTGCTTCTATACGAATTTTTGAAGGCTTAACATGGTTAATCAGCATCAAGAATTTGTCTAGACTCACCTCATCTAATAGCGGTGATGCGATCTTTTTAAGTCTGGGTAACAAATAATTCCAGAATTCTTGTGAACGACCAATTATGTTTTCATATAGCCGTGATTGTGATTCATGGAATCCATAAGAACTTATTGATCCTATAGGTTGATATTTCCATTCTTGATTTATATTTTGTTCATATAATGCATGGCCAGTTTCGTGGAGCACTGAAAGAATTGCACTAATATAATTTTTAGGATGGAAGTGTGTAGTTATTCGAACATCATCGTAGTAACCAGTTGTGAAGGGATGTTCTGTTTCATCAATTCTTCCTCCTGAATTCGATGAAACAATATCATAACCAAGAGATTGTGCAATTAATTGCGCTATTTTTCTTTGTTTATCTATAGGTATTGGGATTTTGCTTATTGGTTCATTTTCATATTCTGGACTTTTTTGGATTTTGTTTAGTAACTTTTTAATTCCGGTTTGAAGTTCTGCAAAAACTTTGCTAATGGTTTGAGTATTTGTTTTCGGTTCATAATTGTCTATTAATGCGTTATAGGGGGTGCTTGTTTTTTTTACTTTCATTAATATTTCTGCTACTTTTTTATTTAGATTAACAAGTTTATCCAGATCAGGTTTAAGTCTACTATACTCGTTTGTTGCTTTTGCTTTTTTCCAACTGTTTACAGTTAGAACTTGTTGTTTGGTTGTTTCAGAAACTAATTTTTCAGGTAATTGTGTTTGTTCTTCATAGTTTTTTTTTATTAAGTAAAAATTTCTCTTTTCGATTTGATCGAGTGTTTCATACTTAACATTCGATTTTATTTCGTTAATAAGTCTGCCCATTTCTCGAGAAGTACTCATTTTGTGTTCCATTCTGCTTAACAGAGCAAGTTGATAGCTTCGTTGTTCAACTGCTTTAGGGGGCATCATTGTTTCCATGTCCCATTGGATTATAGATTGTACTGTCTGTAAAATGATTAGATCCTTTGTCTTATTCAAGAGTTTTTCATATGATAGTTGAATACTTCTTTTCATTATAGGCTGCCTCATTTCTTATTTATAATGAAATAATTTTTGCTTAAAAAACTTCTTACTAAACTGTATAATAAAAAAAATACGGGGGGCCCTGTCTATTTAATTAGACACAGAGGATTTTCTAATGCTTTTTTGGAAAAAAATTAATTTTATTATTTATTCATCTAATATTTTTTGCGCCTCTTCGTTATATGCATCCATTACATAAGCTATTCCTGAAATTTTTGCTGCCTCTTCTGTCAAAGCCATGACATCTTTTCGCGACATTTCTGATATTTTGAAATTTCTGCTTCCAGCCATTAATTGTTGCAAACCAACCTTGAATTTCTCACAATAAGTGTAGATGCCTATTGCTCCCAAAGGAATTTCATTAATTTTTGAGCCATACTTTTCTTTTATCTCTTCGTAAGCAACAAATATTTCATTTACATTATCGCCATATTTAGAGACTGATTTTGGCAAGGTTCCACTTTTTATCCAATTTGCTATATTTTTTCCGACCATTCCTGGAATCATTAAACCTCGTCCCATGCACACTGCTTTTACATATGGACTTCCCATTGCGATTGACTTAAAAACATTATCTTCTGATGAAAAACCTCCAGCCATTGCTATATCGGGAACTTTTATTCCTCTTTCTGAAAGTTTTTCACAATATTGATACATCAGAGACTGGAGATAAAAAGTTGGAATTCCCCATTCGTTCATCATTGGCCAAGGACTCATACCTGTTCCTCCAGGAGCACCATCGATTGTTAGAAGATCTAATTTAGCTTCAGCTCCATAACGCAATGCCATTGCTAATTCCATTGCTGAGTAAGCTCCTGTCTTAAGAGTAATTCTTTTGAATCCCAATCCTCTAAGACGATCAACCTCTACTAAAAATCCTTCTTTAGTCACAAAGCCTAATCGTGAATGTCTTTCAAACTCTTTTATAGCTCCATCCTTGAAAGCTAGCTGGTTTTCGTGTAAAGTAGGATCTGGAGAAACTATGTAACCTCTATTCTTAAGTTCTATTGCTCTTTTTAGAGTATTGACTTTAATTTCTCCACCGATACATTTAGCTCCTTGTCCCCATTTGAGTTCGATTGTATCCAGTCCATGTTTTGCTGATACATATTCAGCTACTCCAAATCTTGTATCTTCAACATTCATTTGAACAAGAAGTTCTCCGTATCCTTCATGAAATTTATTGTAAATCTTTATTCTCCGATCCATCTCAGGTGCTTTCGTAATTTTTCCATTAATATCCAACTCAAGATTTGGATCTATTCCACAAACATTTTCTCCGCAGACTAGTGTAATCCCTGATATAGCTGCTCCTATTGCAAAATGTTCCCAGTTTCTTTTAGCAATCTCAGTGGATCCTAATGCACCTGTAAATAAGGGAATCTTTAGCTTTACTTTTTTTTCCCATCCATATTCCGTCTCAGTATTAACTTTACTGAAAAGAGCGGTATCTGGATCTCCTTGGATGCCTTCAGGTAACCCTTTTGCTCCCTGTGCATAACCTTGAATATTTAGGTGAGAATAATCTATTGGATAATTTTTATCTGCTCCTGCGGTTATTTCTCCAAATGGTCCAGGGTAAAGAACTTCACGACCTCTAAAAGATGATAACCAAATTTCACATCCACCCTTACATCCATCAATACATTTAGAGCAAATTCCTGATGAAGGAGTGACATTCTTTGATCGATTAAATGTAAAAGTTGCTTCATTTGAATTAGGTTTTCTAAGATTCATTTTAACACCTTATTGCTTCATTAGAGTTTAGCTTTGTATATAATCTTATTTACAGACAACTATATTGAATTATATTCTTTTTATGCGAAATAAATGAAATATATATTCGATAAAATTTGTTTTCTGTGAATAAATCTTTATGATCTTTGACTTCTTTAAAAGGATTTAATTGAAAAAAGATTTTTTATAAAATGAAATTTTACATTTAAAATTTTTGTATGTAATCTATAAATCTAACAATTAAGGGGGGCTTCTTTTTTATTTCCATATTTTTCTTCAAAAAATGGACTGAAAAAAGTGTTAACTCTGGTGTATTATTTTTGTTTTTTTATCGAATTCTACTTCCACTTTCGATTTCTTTTTCTGGTTGAAGAACTACTACGTTACCTTTGCTATCTTCAGCTGCTAATATCATGCATTGAGATTCAATTCCCATAACTTTACGATTTTTAAGGTTAATAATAAAGACGCCCATCTTGTTAACGAGCTCTTCAGGTTTATACCATTGTAACAATCCGCTAACTGATTGTTTTTTTATGTCACCAAAATATTGGCAAGAGACAATCCCGAGTATAGGGTAAACAGTGTGGATCCAGGGTATTGTGCAACAGATCAAAACATGCACCAAGGCAATCGTCCAGCCGAACGTGGGCCCGTGACTCCGTACCTCTTGGCTACGGCGGATAAAAATTTCTCAGGTCTACATTGGTTTGATGAACAAGAAATGCCGTGGTCCTATTCTAACTAGCTAATCTGTGTCAGATGAATCTTGTGGCAATTCTTTCAGTGCCTTGTTCAGATAATTTCTTGCTGCAATTAACGTAGCTTTCCCATAACCAATATCAAATCCAGCTCCTTCCTCTTCGACTCCACCATCATTACTGTTGCCCTTCTCGTCAGCATCCTCGCTGAGATTGAATCTGGCTCCTGTATTTAGCAAAGCAAGAAGTTCCGCCAGCTTGACTTGTGCTTTGACTACTTTGTGCCGAATGGCTTTACGATTCTTGAATATAGGCTCGTCTACAAGATCATCGGCACTAATGGAATCCTCGCTAAAGCTTTCTTCGCTAATTTCAGTAGAGGAGTCGTCAACATCATTTGAAGTATCTGCATGCACATTTGTTTCTCCCGCCGCAGGTTTCTCGTATCTCACTTCATCTTTTGCTTGAGCAATAATTTCTGCCACTTGATCTTCTTCACATTGAGGTGGTTGTATGTCTGTAGAAGATCCGTGATTGCTGTTTGGGTACAAGGAGAGTCCTAGTCGTCCCAAGCCTCTGTTGATATCGGCTAGACGTTCCTTGTCCGTTTTGAAGCCTGAAGGTAATGATGCATTCAGCTCCATGAGTCGCTCTTCTAACATGCTCGTCTTTTCACCTACATCTTGAGATGTTCTGGAAAATAACATGGAGAATATACGTATCCGATTCTCTGCTTCCTGCATGGAAATGGTCGACACTACTAGAATGGAATCACTCTGCGAATCTTGTTCCTTTTCCTGTTCGAGTGCTTCAATAAGACTAGAACGTGCCATTTGTGTATAGTGCCGACTCTTGGTTCGATAGAGTGTTCCAATCTTTTGTTCTTCATCTGTAGTAGACGGCGTCTCGGTTGCAAGCTTTTCCAAGAGACAGTGCGCCTCGCCATACTTGGAAGCAGCTTGCCAGTGTTTCTCATTCTTTTTAAGCTCATTTCCCTCTTCAATCAGCTCAAATGCTTTATCCAAGTCTCTAGACATGATCAAGTAATGTTTATATTCTTTCTGATCCTTCTCTTTTCTTCTCTTTTCACTTTGTCTTTTCACTTGTGATGAGCTTTGCAGTTTGTCCTCATCCTCATGATCCATTCCACTGCATGATCATAATATCATCATCACCGCCGCATCGTCGAGTCCCGCGAGGAATTGAGTCGTGCGAAACAAAAATGTCATGACAAAATGACCTTCAACTGCCGCCGAGACCGAAGATGCCGATGATAATAATGATTCTGTTGCACGTCTGGAGCTCACAACACTGTCACAATCTCATCAAACCGACAAGGTTTCATTCTGTAAGTACCTTGCAGAGCTTAAAAACTATAATCATTACGTCTCTAGTCCTTTTCCTGCTTCTTGCCATGCACTTGGTCGATCCTAATCAAGCTCTTTCCTCATCGTCCGCTCTGCTCGAACCATCAGTCAAGGTGACAACGACGACACGACGGCATACGACTACCAAGACGATGGCTACTTCTGCTCCTAAATTATCTGATGCTAAACTATCCAAACCAATGAATGACTTGGTCACATCTGCAAAAGATCTCTTCCAGAGTATTTTTGGTTCTGCGAATGACATTTTTGTGGCAGTGGCGCCCGGTCGTTGCAATCTGATTGGTGAACATACCGATTACACGGGAGGGTTCGTCATGCCCTTTGCTATTGATTACAGCACTGTCATTTATGGTTCGGGTAGTTTAAAAGAGGGAACTACTCACCTCTACAATCAAGTTTGTAAGTGCTACAGCACCTGAAAAAGTGGAAGACTGTACAATCCGTCTCGACTCGAAACCGTTGCCGGAAAATGATCCAGACGTGCGCAGTTGGACGTGGTATGTGTTGGGAGTGGTAGCACAGTATCTACCAGATCTTCCAGAGAATACAGCTTTGGATATAAAGTTTGCAGTCGCGGGTGATGTACCGCTTGGGTCTGGCTTGTCGTCTAGTGCCGCACTGGAAGTGGCTGTGGCACGATTTTTGGAATGCGTGCTTGGTGATTATGCTTTTAGCTCGTCGGATATCAAGCTGCCAGCCAAGGCGCGTGCGTTACGTTGTCAAAAGGCAGAAAATGTATGGTGCCATTCTCCTTGTGGAATTATGGATCAGTACGTATCGTCGGCTGCATCTGAAGGAGATTTACTTCTCATTGATTGCACCAGTTTCGACTTTGAAAAGGTGCATACTGTCGACCCTCCTGCCCTCGTTATTACTAATTCCAATGTCAAGCACAGTATTGGAGGTGGAGAGTATCCTGTACGTGTCCGACAGTGCAATGAGGCAACGGCTGCACTCAAGGCATCGTCAAGTCGCGGAAAGGAAATTGGCTCTCTTCGTGATGCCACATTGGCAGATATCGATGAGGTGCAAGCTTCCATTGATCTCGATATTTACAAGCGTGCCAAGCATGTTGTAACGGAAAATGAACGTGTTCTTCAAGCAAAGGACGCGTTACTAGCGAGTGACTGGAAACGTGTCGGCGAGCCATGAATCAGAGTCATGGAAGTATGAAGACTGACTACGAGGTAAGACTCTAATGTATTGTTCTCTATTTGGTGGCATCGAGTGCGCATATTCTCATTGCACTTTTTCATTGTCTCTTTTATTACGCAGGTGAGCTGTGACGAGATTGACGTACTCGTCGATCTAGCACAGCCATTTGATGGCGTTTACGGATCGCGATTGACTGGCGGCGGTTTTGGTGGATGCACCGTGACACTTGTGGAGAAGGACAAGGCCCCAGCTCTCATGGAATACTTGAAAAAGGAATACAAGGCCAAGACGGGTATTGAGTGCGAGTGCTTTGCAGACGTTGCCCGGGCCTGGAGCAAGACTATTGGCAGTCGACAGTATCTAGACCTCTTTATACTTCGACAGATTCTTCAAGATGCTTTGCGGACCTAAAGTAACTAGCGCAGTAGTTAATCATTATTGAAAACGGATAGATATTACATACATTAAAACTAAAATACGGTAGGCTCACTTCATGCAATATATGATACAAGTAAGAGCCACCTCCTACGCAAAAAGTTGCTTGCTTGAGAACCAGACACCATTTTAGGCGGCTTCGGCGCCTGCAGCTGCAGCAGCCTCGGCTTTCTCCATAAGCACACGCTTGTAGTCATGAGGCATGACCTTCACGAACTGTCCGACACGCTCGTCCCAGTTGTCCAGCATGGCCTGACCAACATCACTTCCGGTTGCCTCCACGTGCTCCTGAATGTATCCGTACACTTCATGCTTCTCCTCTTCAGTATCGATCGTCTCGAGTCCGACAAGACCCATGTTGCACCGAGCAGGGAACTTACCATCTGGATCGTAAATGTAAGCGACACCGCCACTCATTCCTGCGGCGTAGTTACGACCGGTTTCGCCGAGACATACGACAATACCACCCGTCATGTACTCAGATCCGTGGTCGCCAACTCCTTCCACAACAGCTAGAGCTCCAGAGTTTCGGACGCAAAAACGCTCTCCGGCCTTACCACGGAAGAAACACTTTCCGGCAGTGGCACCGTACAGGCAAACGTTGCCAACAACGACGTGCTCGGAGGGGTTGAAACCGCTCAGCAACGACCTCAGGGCTCGGGTACACAGCGATTTTGCCTCCAGAAAGTCCCTTTCCGGTGTAATCGTTGGCGTCACCTTCCACATTGATCGTGATACCCTTGGCAAGCGTGAAGCCGAACGACTGACCTGCGTGTCCCTTCAAGTTGAGCTTGATAGTGTCATCGGGAAGACCTTCTTCGCCATAACGCTTCGATACTTCGTACGAAAGCATGGTTCCGAGAGTACGATTCACATTGGTACACTCGCCATCGATTACGACAGGATTCTTGCTCTCGAGAGCATCCTTGGCAGCCTCGATGAATTCATTATCCTTGGCAATATCGAGTCCGTGATACTGAGTAGTAAGATTACGGATACCGGCAGAGGGATTCAACTCAGATGCAGGAGTCAACAGAGGACTGAGATCCAAACCTCGACTCTTGTAATGAAGACCTCGTGTGTTCACCTCAAGATGCTGAGTCTGACCGATCATCTCTTCCATGGTGCGGTAGCCAAGCTTTGCCATGATCTCTCGGATTTCCTCAGCCATCAGGAAGAAGTAATTCATGACGTGCTCCGGCTGCCCAGAAAACTTGCGCCGAAGCTCTTCGTCCTGGGTGGCAATACCAACGGGACAAGTATTCAAGTGACACTTTCGCATCATGATGCAACCCATAGCGATCAGTGGCGCAGTTGCGAAACCGTACTCCTCTGCGCCAAGAAGACAAGCAATGGCGACATCACGGCCAGTCTCCTGGATTCTTCGAAAGAAAGGAATAACCCACATTTGTGCGACGTACCTTCAGCTGGCCGTCAGTCTGAAGCTTCACACGGTCTCGAAGTCCGTTGAGTACAAGAGTCTGCTGAGTCTCAGCAAGACCAAGCTCCCACGGAAGACCCGCACCTTGACTCCAGTCCAGGCAGCAGCACCTGTACCACCATCATGACCACTAATAGTAATGTGATCGGCAGAGCCTTTGCAACTCCAGCGGCAACCACACCAACACCGACTTCCGAAACAAGCTTCACAGAAACTTCTCCATTCGGCTGAGCGTTCTTCAAATCGTGAATTAACTGTGCAAGATCCTCAATCGAGTAAATGTCGTGATGAGGAGGAGGTGAAATCAGACCGACGCCAGGAGTAGTGTGACGGTTCTCAGCGATGTATTCCGACACCTTGAACCCGGGAAGTTCACCGCCTTCACCGGGCTTGGCACCCTGAGCCATCTTGATCTGAATCTGATCACTGTTAGCAAGGTAGTGGGATGTGACGCCAAAACGTCCCGATGCCACTTGCTTGATAGCTGAACGACGATTGTCGAGGAAACGCTTGGGATCTTCACCACCTTCTCCGGTGTTCGAACGTCCACCAATAGTATTCATGGCAACAGCAAGTGTCTCGTGCGCCTCCTGACTGATCGATCCAAGAGACATGGCTCCAGTGGCAAACCGCTTCACAATTTCGGTGCCGGCTCGACTTCCTCGAGAGGAATGGCCCTGGAAGGGTCGAATTTGAACTTGAGCTGTCCACGAAGGGTAACTTTCTTGTTCTGTTCATTGGTGAGACGGGCAAATTCCTTATACGCATCACGTGAGTTCGTACGAGCAGCAATCTGCAGATTAACCATGTCGGCCGGGGTGTTCAAGATGAGCCTCGCCACCATCACGGTAGTGGAACTGACCATCACTCCGAACCAAAAGATGGTCCTCGTCGGTGTGAGGAGGGAAAGCAGACTCGTGGAAGCTCTCGAGATCCCGATAAAAAGCTTCAAAATCAGTTCCCTGAATACGAGTTGTCGTTCCGGTGAAGCATCGATCGACAACTTCATCAGCAAGACCAACGGCTTCGAAGACCTGTTCATGCGAAGCAGATATTATTGAGAGGCTCGAATCGTTTCTCAATTATTGAATCGACCACATCCACTTCTTACCTGGCTCCCTTGTAACTCTGGAGAGTCGAAATACCCATCTTACTCATGACCTTCAAGAGCCCCTTAGCGGCAGCCTTGCGGTAGTTCTTGATGACTTCGTCGTCCGTGAACTCCTGCTTAGCCTTTGCCTCGACCATTCCGTCGGCATTCATCTTGCAAATAGCTTCGTAAGCCATGTATGGGCAAACACCGTCGCAACCATACCCAAAGATGGTTGCAAAGTCGTGCACTTCCTTGGCATCACCAGCTTCAGCAAAGATGGCTGCCTTGGGACGTTGCTTCGTCTTGAGCAAGTGTTGGTGCACGCCACCGACAGCAAGGAGCGAGGGCAATGCAATACGGTCAGGTCCCGGACAAGTTTACATCCGACAGAATCACTCCTCTCAACTCCCTTGTGCCAAAGCCCTGGCCCTGAATGGCATCGGCTGCTTCGTCACACAAATGCGTTCCAACGCCTAGTAACGGGGCGAATACAGAACGCAAATTAGTGAGACGAAACAACCAACGGTAAATCATTCGGGAAATTCACGCGAGGAAAACGTACCTGAATCATACCATCTGGGCCGCTTCCAACCGGGAACGTAATGTCGATGACCTTGCACTTGAATCCAGTCGATCCATCAGGACGCTTGTATTCGGTTCCCTTCAGAGTTTCCATCTGCTCGAGAGTAAGCACAGGATGGTGAACCTCGAAGTCGCTCACAATGCTTCTGGCTATTGTCTGCAAGCAAGTTTCCTTCAGGACCGACAGGACACACAAAGAGACATGACAATCTCCTCACGAATAGGGTCGATCGGAGGATTGGTCACCTGAGCAAAGAGCTGCTTGAAATAGTCATTTACTTGACGAGGCTTCTCTGACAAGACTGCAAGTGCCGCATCGTTACCCATACTTCCAAGCGCTTCTTTGCCGCCAACAGCCATGGGCAAGAGGAGCATCTCGAGCTTTTCGATACTGTATCCAAACATGTTGAGCTTACGGTTCGTGTGGAAAAGTTCGTCGTCTTCTTTGGCAACATTCGCCTCCTTTGTCCAAGCATTCAAGTCAATCAAACCATTCTCGACCCATTCGCCGTAAGGATGCATAGCTGCAACCTCTTCCTTGATCTCATTATCAGGCACGATACGCTCCGTTTCGAAATCGACCAAGAACATCTTCCCAGGTTCCAAACGATGCTTAATCTTAACCTCCGAGTCCGGAAGATCCGGGCAGACACCAATCTCAGAAGACAACATGACGTGATCGTCCTTGGTTACGTAGTAACGAGAAGGACGAAGACCGTTACGATCCAAGGTCGCACCGATGTAACGACCATCGGTAAAGGCAACCATCGCTGGTCCTCTCGCCCGATGGCTCCATGACACAAGAATTGTATTCGTAGAATGCCTTCTTGGAATCTGACAAGTTGTCATTGTCTTGCCACGCTTC
>CAVQPF010000014.1:0-28184 GCA_963714725.1 Candidatus Bathyarchaeota archaeon | reverse complement strand
TTTAATAAGTAAAATTGTTAAAAGACCCCCAATAAAGCTGAAAAGTGTCCAGATAAACAGAAGGCAAATTATCATCAATATTATAATCTTTTAATTTCCTTTATTTATGCTTGAATTTTCCTATATTTCCTTTAAACTAGCAAAAATAACTAATAGAATGTTAAATTTTGGCTACCATATAACAAAGGAGTAGGCTTCATCGTTTGATTATAATATTTTTCAATATTACTGTTAATGCGACACTGTCCAACTACAAAGAAGGCAAATCATCATTGATATTATAATTTTTGAATTTGATTTAATTAGAAAATCACAATTTTATATTTGATGTGTAGAAGTAATTTTCATATAGTTTTTAATACAACTTAGCAGAAAATAGCTGACAATAATTTTGAATTAGAAAATGGAGGTGAAAAAATGAAAAAAATACTGGGAATAGCAATTACACTTTTAGCTGTAGCTATGTTAGCTGCTCCAGCAATGGCGCAAAAGCCACAACAAAAGTGCCTGTAACAGCAAATGAGCCACTACGGGACCACCTGCTGGTGGAGTGCGGTGGTTGGCAGGAGATAATATAATTCAAATTCGAGACGCCAGTGGAGGCGGTACGGTTACTCTTGTCATACCTGGAGTAGGTACTTTTGACGGGAACCACTAGTGGTACCACTTAATATTAAGATGAAATTCGCGGTGACTCTTTCTAGCCCCGACCCGCCACGCTTGACCCTGAAGCTAAAGTACGTAGTGGTTAACAAAATGGTATGGACTTTCGATGCCCCTAATGTAGCAACAGGCACTTTTGAGGGAATAATGCACAACAAAGTGACAGGTCATACCAGCACCGACTAGAGAGGCTCATTGTGTGCTTCATGGTACTGGCGATTTTAAGGGACAAACACTGGTGTTGTCATCTGTGAATCCCGTAGGGACCATATGAGTGGGAAGGCATTTATTGTAATGCCCAAGTAGCCAAAATTAAAATGTAATACTAAATCTTCTCTTTTTTCTATTTTATTTTTTGTTATGGCTCTGTTGCTTGTAGCCTTTATTCTGATTCATACATTACTGTTTAAAGGGCATCGTCTAATTTCACAGAAGGCGGGTTATTGTCCCGATGTCTTGAAGTAGATTTTAATATTTTTTTTCTCTAATTTTGTTATGGATTTTGCCCTGGGGATATTTTTTGTTGATATTTAGTTCTTAGAACATTTTCGTACTAACAATTGGACTTATTAGAAAGAGAAAAACCTTCTATTGTTTTAAGTTAATTCCTTTTTTAAATCGGAGTTACTGTACCTAAAAACTTGTCATTTTCATCATATTCACAAATGGAATACTTTTACTTTGTGAATTTTGTTATATTTTTTTATACAGCTTAAATGAGCCGAACCCGCCCAGGTTACCTCCTGAAGTGTTACTGTCGCTGTAATCATATTTTTGTTTTTGTCCAGTTGTTACATATTTGGCATATCGCAGATATTTCACCTGGATCACGTTTTATTCAACAAATTAATGTTTACCTTCAACTTTATTTATAATAAAAAAATTAACAAATATAAATTTGATAAAAAAAATATATGGCTAATTAAATACTTTTCAATACCATATACCAATAATTACTCATACTATCCAGGAGGTGAAAAAAGAAAATGGATAACACAATTGTTCATTTTGAGATTCCCGCTAATAATGTTAAAGAACTAAGCAAATTTTATTCTACTTTATTTAACTGGAAAATAATCCATAGCCCAGCAGGAGAAATGGACTACTGGATCATTCAAACTGTTCCCACTGATGATAAAGGTATGATTAAAAGACCAGGCGTAAACGGTGGAATGTTCCCAAGGCAACCTGAACAAAAAGGAATAAATCCAGTAAACTACATCGCAGTAGAAAATATAGATAAACACATAGAAAAAGTAGCAAATCTGGGTGGAAAAATTCTCATGCCCAAACAACAAGTTCCAACAGTAGGATATATTGCATTAGCTATGGATCCTGAAGGAAACCAGTTTGGGTTGCTACAACCAGAGATGACATAAAAGCCCTAACTCACACATTTTTTCTTATAATTCTAATTTTCTAACAATAAATAGACAATTTTATGAAAGCAAGAAAACATGATCTAACACGTATTTAAACTAGAAGCCTTCTAATCTTAGATCACTCTTGCAAAAAAAATTTAGAATATATATGGATTAGTTTTTTTGTTTGCTTTCTCTAATTTCCATATTGCTCGCCAAACTATGGAATTAAAAAGTTCTCTTCAATCATCAAAACACCAAACCAACCCAAAAACAACAACATTCAAAACTATGGCAAATAACAAAACCAAAACAAACTTGTCATTTAGTAAACCCTTAAAATCCAAAAATAAACCTCAAAATCAATCATAGTTGCAAACATTAAACAATACTAAACAAAAAAAGCATTTCCTAAGTTAGCTTTAATAACAAGACATGTCATTTGCCAACTTTGGCCAAAGATGATTGACATAGTAATAGAATCCATCATAGGATTACTAAAAGGACTAATTTCAGGCACAGTCTCCTTTTTCGCAGTACTACTACTATCAGCCATCTACAGGTTCTTCACAAAAGAAAAATTCCCATCCTTTATAGGAGTAGCATTCGGACTAGGATTTTGGGGATTCACTGGAGGTCTACTAGCAATTTTTGAACAACCCTCCTTTGGAGGAGCAATCGAAATCCTAACAGTAACCATATTTGTAGTCTGGGGAGTAAACGCAGGAGACAAAATCGCAACTAAACTCCCAAAAAATGGAACAAAAATACTAAACGAAATCAGAAACCCAAACAAAACATACACCACAATAAAACTACCAGACGAAAGACTAATAGTTGACATAATCGGAAAAACAAAAGTTCCACCCTCACTAAAAACCGAACTATCAGAACGCGAATTCACTCTCCCAAACGATCTCCCAACAGACGAAATAATAAAACGAGTAAAAAGACGATTAATTACAGACTGGGGACTAGGAGATGTAGAACTAGAACTAACCTCCGATGGAAAAATCATTCATCTAGCCATATCAGCAAAAGAAACAGGACTAAGCGTAATAATACCCTCACAACAAATCGCCATCCCAATAGCATGCGAATTACTTCCCTCCAACTTGGCAATAGGCGATTTTATAACAATTTTTCTAGACAACAAACAAACCCTCAAACAAATAGAAGTTAAAGGAATAGATGAAAAAACCAAAGTAATAACAATATTCTCTGATATACCAACGCTAAAAAAAATTAAAGACAGCAAAGCAACATTGGTTATAGCACTCCCAATCAAAGTACCAAAACCACCAAAAATTAGTGTAGAAAACAAATCCGGATTACTTGAAGAATTCAAAATACAAAAAATACGAGACACCCTAAACAAAGTGGGAGCAACCCAAGACATAACAGACAATGTCATCAAAAGAGTCCAAATTAGACTCAACAAAATGGACCCCCCAGTATCCCCAAACACAATACAGCAAATCATCATAACCGAATTAGAAAAAGATAACCCCAAAGCAGCAAAAATGTTACAGAAAAGAAAAATATGGACCTCAGTCTTCTAAAACAAAACTTCATCCCAAACCAATACTCAAAAAAAGATTCAAAAAAATATTGAAAAAAAATAGAGTCGTAATCTACTGTTTTTTAGTTTGTTCAACGTCTTGTTCTTTAATGATTCTAGCTAATTCATTACGAAGCTTTTCACCATGAACATCTTTAGATATTTTTCCAATCCTATTTGAAAGTTTAGCATCTCCAATAATATTTAGTATCCACTTTTGGAAATCTCCACGCTTAAAATGAAAATTAACTGACTTAACATCAACAACCTTTAGAATTAACAAAAACTCCTCCAAGACTTCTAGCAGTCTTCCCAGTATATTTTCCTGCTTCTTTATGAAATCTAAAACCTTCATGACTCTGAACCATTCTAGAAAAATTGGAAACAACGCTTTTATCTACCTCTCTTTTCTTGATTTCTTTCATACTCAAAACTATTCACCCCCACAAAACAAAAAAAACACAAAAACCAAACACTACTCTATACTCCAGCTACTAAATAAACTAAATGATAGATGGTATGCAACCTGAAAACATTGGGTGAATACAACCAACTAAATAAAATTATTATTTGTATATTCAAATCAAAGACAAACCCAAAATCAAAGATGTCAATTGCTTAAACCCACACATATATAAAAAAAGCAAATAAACGGGACAAAAACTGAAAGACACAATCAACACATTGCTAGACACAGACAATAAGGCAATAATACTATTCACAAATAAAGACTTGCTAGGAGAAGAAGTTAACATAGAACAATTGTGGACTCTACCAACATGAAAAAAATTCTGAAAAACCAACAACCAAACGGATCATGGAACTACCCAAACAAGAAAGCAATATTACACTCACCTACAAATTACAACCAATACCAGACATACAAGACATTATCAGAACTGGTGCAATTCTACGGATTAAACAAAAAACATGAAGCAATAAGAAAAGCAGCTAAATACTTATTTTCATTCCAGACAAAAAACGGAGAATTCAGGGGAATGTACGGCAACCAGTACAGCCCAAATTACAGCGCAAGCATAACAGAATTTCTGATGAAAGCAGGATACAATGACATAAGAATAAAGAAATCACTAAACTGGTTACTTAAAATGAGGCAAAACGATGGAGGATGGGCTATTCCTTTTAGAACCAGAAACCAAAAATTAGACGCCCTAAATAAGAAGAAAACAATCCAACCAGATAAAACCAAACCATTCTCACACCTAATAACAGGCATCGTGTTAAGACCATTCTCTCTAATGACTAATTATAGAACGAAAGTAAAGGATGCAGGAATCCTACTTGCAGACAGAGTCTTTACGCGAGACAAGTACCCAGACAGGACTGGAGTTGAATACTGGACAAAATTCACATATCCATATCACTGGACAGACATTCTCTCAACAATAGACACACTAACCCTTCTAGGAATAAAAAATCACTCAAAAATCTATGAAATAAAAAATGGTTTGAAAACCATAAACAAACAAATGGAACATACAAAGTAAACGTTATGGCAGGCGCAAAATACAGCGAGATAGGTAACTGGGTAACATTTCAATACTTAAACGTGCTCAAAAGATAATAAAAAAAATCTCAACAACCCCAGCAAGTTACTAAGATAAATAAGGGCAACAAACAAAAAATCTACCAACTAAAAATCATTACTACCACACAATTTTGAAATCCGAAAATTCTCCAGTATCCTTTTGCAACACAACATCAGTTTTAACCACTCTAGCACCAGATGGACCCCTACCACAAAACGCAATCATCACCTGAACATCCTCCTCTTCACCCTCAAAAACAGCTTCAACTCGACCATCAAAAAGATTTTTAACCCAACCAACTACATTGTGTTTACGAGCTTCTCTTCTAGTTTTTGACCTAAAAAAAACCCCTTGAACTCTCCCAACAATATAGACGTGAGCTCTAATTTTCATAACAAAACTCTCTTACTCTTCTAACCCGCTACAAGGTTAAAGTTTTCCCGATTATCACAAAAACAACAAAAAAACCCACAACACAAAAAAGCAAAACCACAAATAAAAAATTTATAAAAATTTCTAAAACCAGAAACTATCAAAACCTTCTATACGTCATAGGTTTTAAGTCTCTTGAATCCGGTAAATCCTCTATTGTCCTTCCCGATTTATCCAACCACCTTTGAATAATTCCCCACAAATGAACACTCTTATGACATTTACGACAATACAACCTCATATTCTCCACAACATCATTTTCAGGATTTCCATCCCTATGATGAAATTCCCCATCCTTAACCTTTACAGAATATGGAAGATCATTTTTAGATATACAAATAGAACCAACTAGTTTTTTATTACAAAAATCACAAAAAGCAATAAAATCATTTTTTCCAATATCAAAAGGCACCAACATATTTTTCTCCAAATGAGCTCTCTTGATTTTATTATCCAACTATAAAACCCCTAGCCACATAACTATTAGACAAATACTGCTATTTTTATTGTTAATCATAATTTCTTCTACACGATATTTTCAAACCTATAACAGTTTTAGAAAAATAAAAAATAGAAAATATTTTCTTTAGAAAAATATTATAATCAAAAAAAGAATATTACCCTATGTTCTAAATGACAAAAAATATTGCCTATAAAAAATCAATCTACCTGTTAGCATTTACTCTACTTCTAATTCTTCTAATTCAAATCAACTCATTATTTGTCGTCAATGCTCAATCTGATTTTACCATGTTTCTAGGAAATACAATAAGTGATTCCCAAATTGATGGGTTTATCGGAGACGAATGGGATGATGTGACAAGTTACTCCAACATAGAGATTAGTCCTCAGGGAAACGCCCAAATCTGGATAAAACACGATCAAACCAACCTCTTCATAGCAGTTCAATTTGAAGCAGACTCAAATAATCCCTGGGTAGCCATACAACTTGGAGACATAAACTGTATGACCTCCAACACGGATGGAGCATTGTTTGGCCACGATGACCTATCCCCAAACGGGTATCAAGACATCTATTTTGGCGGATTTGGCATTATTAGATCTGATACATCTCAAGATGGAAGTGGCGCAATTGAAATCTCAAATTCAAATATTGTAACAATTGAATTAAAAAAACCACTTAACACCCAAGATTTAGACGGAAAAGACATTCAATGGCTAGATAATAACTCCTATGCAGCTATTATAATGTGGGACTCTAATGGCGGAGGAAGCAGCGGAGGAAACACCAGCCACACAGCCAACTCACCCAATATAAAAACCATATATGTTGAACCTCAAACAATCCCATCTTCACCAACTCCCACAATATCTCCATCACCAACTATTCCCGAGCTTTCAGCCACATTAGCCATCATCGCAGTTGTAGTGATTGGATCAACAATTCTCATATATTTTAAAAAGTACGGAGAAAAAAATAAAAAAGAATTACAGTAATGTTTTTCGCTCCACTCATGCTTTTTACCTTGTTAGTTGAGGATGGAATAAAAAAAGACAAAAATTTTAGTATTCTACTCTTGTATTATTTATAGATACCAACTAGTTTTACATTTAACAGTCAATCAGTTGGAGCGAATTTGGAATGAAAGTGTTAATAAATGATAAAATCGAAAGCTCGGGAATAAGAGTGTTTGAAGCAGCAGGTATCCAAACAGACACCCAGAGAAGAGATCTAAATTCGCTTATTGCTGACATAGCACAATTTGACGCTTTAATTGTGAGAAGCACCACAAAAGTAACCCGAGAAGTCCTTGAGGCAGGCGCAAAAGGAAAACTAAAGATTGTTGGAAGAGCAGGAGTGGGATACGACAACATAGATATAGTTGCTGCAACCGAAAACGGCATTATAGTTAAATGTGCTCAACTCGGAAATACCAACGCAGTTGCAGAACTAGCCATTAGTTTAATGCTGAGCATTTCAAGAAATATTCCACAAACCCATCTATCATTAAAACAAGGTATATGGAAAAAAGAAGACTTCAACGGAAAAGAGCTCTCCAATAAGACATTGGGAATCATAGGATGCGGAAAGATTGGACAAAGGCTAGCTGAGATAGCGCGTCACAGTTTTGACATGAAAACCATTGGATACGACATATCTCCATGTTTTGATACAGGCATAAAATTCATGTCCAAAGAAGAAGTTCTAGCCAAAGCCGACTACGTAAGCATACACACTGGCGGAAAAGACACTATCGTAAGTGAGAAAGAGCTTTCCCTAATGAAACCCACAGCATACCTAATTAATACATCAAGAGGTAACAACGTTGATGAAAATGCATTGTATCAAACACTCAAAAAAAGAAAAATCGCCGGAACCGCTCTTGACGTTTACACTAAAGAGCCTAATGTAGAAGGAACCAAATTCAAAAACAAACTGGGAAAGCTTGATAACGTTATTTTCACCTCGCATTTAGGAGCTTCAACAATAGAAGCTCAAAGGGCAACTTCAACTGAAATTGCTCAGGTCGTTTTAGATTACCTTTTGGGAGGAGATTTCACCAACGCAGTCAATGTTGGAGAAACCATAGAGCTAGAAGAAAACCCAGTGCATGCTCTATTTATTCATCACCGAGACATCCCCGGAGTCTTCGCTAGCATCGATAAAGTTCTAACAAATAACAATGTAAACATCAGAACGATATACTCAAGACAAATTGGTACAGGTTTCGCAATTGCAGTATACTTGCTACACCAAAAAGTGGATCCTACAATATTAAAAACGCTGAAAAAAAACGAAAATATTTGCAGCGTAAGAACATAGTACAACAATAAAGACTCAACAAGAAAAAGTTAATGTTCAAACCAAATATAACCTGCAAGAACCTCTACTCCAATTTAATACAAAAAGCATAACGAGTTTTTTTAGAATATATCAATATGAGTGTATTTATGAATAAGTTGAGCTAAAAGATTTGGTGAGTATGCTTTCTCAATCAAGTTATCTTAGTCTTCACAGGAAAGGAAAACTAGAAAAAAGAACAAAATTACTCTATACCCTTCTTGAAAGCTGTGAACTTTGTCCTCGAAAATGCAGGGTTAACCGACTAAAAGGTGAAGTAGGTTACTGTAAAATGGGAAAAGAATTGGCTGTTTCTAGTTATGGTCCACATTTTGGAGAAGAAAAACCGCTAGTAGGTGTTTATGGATCAGGAACCATCTTTTTAACTGGCTGTAATTTGCTTTGTATCTACTGTCAAAACTATGACATAAGCCATTATAGAGTAGGTAGTGTTGTAGGTGAAGAAGAAGTAGCAGATTTTATGATAGACCTGCAAACACAGGGATGTCATAACATTAACTTGGTTACCCCCTCTCATTTTACACCTCAATTAGTTAAATCTATTGAAATTGGAGTCAAAAAAGGGTTAACAATACCTATTATTTGGAATTGCAGCGGCTACGAAAACGTGGAAGTAATCAAACTCTTAGAAGGAATTGTGGACATTTACTTACCGGACATAAAATATGGAAGAACTAATCCCGCAAAAAAGTATTCAAACGCTCCTGATTATTTTAAAAAATGCAAAGAAGCCGTTACAGAAATGTATCGTCAGGTTGGCAACCTAAAATTTGATAAACATAAAATTGCTTGCAGAGGGCTTATTGTTAGGCATTTAGTTCTTCCTGAAAATCAGGCGGGAAGCAAAGAAGTATTTGAATATCTAAGTGATTTATCTAAAGATGTTTATGTTAACATAATGGATCAATACAGGCCTGAAGGTAGAGCAGGACAATACAAAAAATTAGATAGACGCACAACTTCCGAAGAGTTTAGCAAAGCAATCCAACTGGCAAAAAAATTGGGTTTAACCAATTTAGACAATTATCAATAACAAGTTTTATGTGCTATATACGATAGAAATTATATGAATTTTTAGAGTTATAAGACTAATAGTTAAATGAAGAAAAACAAAACATTGCAAAACCTAAAAAAACCAACATCTTTTCTTCTTCACACAAAAAATATCTATGACAGTTAGTATCAGAGAGGTTCTTCTATAATTTCGAGCAAATCCTTTGAGTTTTTCCATAATTCACCAAAGAATGACATGAAAGCAGATACCAAACTCTTGTTGTTTGTCCAAAGAGCTGTATCTGCTATATTTGTTGCTTTCATTTCTTTGGTCGTTGTTAGGAAAAAGACCAACTCCTTGTTATCAACAATAAAAAATCTGGGGAAATTGATTGATGCAAGGTCTACTAATCTGGTATCAACCCTCAGTCCGACCGATTCAGATCTTTTTGCGAGTTCTTTTATTAAAGATAATCCTGGAGCTACATCACTAAAAGCTGTAAGAAACTTTAAGTGAATCTTATCCTTTAATGGCTGTTTAATTTCCAAATCGTGAATTCCACTCGTATTAGTTTGAAAAAAATCCTTCAATGGTAGAGATCCCATATATAATCTCTTTAGAGTTTTTAATCATCTGTCTTATTTTAGAAAAAATAATTTTATTACTTTGAAGCACAATAAACTTATTTTCACTTACATCTGAAAATTTAATTGAAATATCATTCCAATTCTGCAATATTGTCTTTTTTTTCTTTCTTAAAATAGTAGCTTCTTCCTCTTTATTTGCAATAAACATGTCAAGAACTCTATCAAGAGGAATTGCATTGTATTTGGTTGGATATTCAAAAGTTGATTCGACTATTCCCTTTTTTTGGAGATTTCTTAATATTTGGTAGAGTTGAACTCTGCTAATTTCAACTTGTTTTGAGAGTTGTCCTACTTTTTTTGGTCCTGTTTTTGAAAGTTGAATAAAGACCTTGGCTTCGTTTTCGGATAATCCAAGATTTTTTAATATTTTAAGATTTGACTGCAAATAACTCCCTTCAAAGTTTCATAAGTTATGGTTTAGTTAATGTTTGTTAAGTTTGTAACATACACTGCTTTATTACTTTTTTTCAAATAACTATTTGGAGGTGGAGCCAAGAAGATTTTATTTGTATGTATGGAGAATATTTGAATGTCTAAGAAAATAATAATTGAGTTATCTCTTATTAGAGAGAGCCAAAATAAACCAGAAAGCCTAATTATTGAAGAGATTATTTCTGCTTTTTCCAAAGATAACTTGATTATACCTTGGTGCAGTAGAATTGAAAGAATCTCTGTAAAGGATACTGAATCTGAAATTTGTGAATTTAAAATATCTGCAAATACAGAGTTGATAATAGATAAATATGATGGTGATTAAGTATCAAAGCTTCTTTGAAGGATCATTGCGTTAACGGATTTTGTGTTGTTTTTAATGATCGTTTGTTGGTTGGAACTTTTTTTTCGTAGAATATTTTGTTGATTAGTAAAATGATAATTGAGGATCTTAGCTGAAAACTGGAGAGGTTTGGATTTAAAATGGGAGCTTTGAGAGTTTCTCCTTCGATATTCTCCTCTTTATTGGCTCACTTTATTTGTCCATATCCCAGAAATTTCAGTTATCAGTTCTTAATATTATGGTTCTAAACGAAAGAATCTATTGATGACACTTTCTTAACCTCTTTTTCTACATTCGCCCACTTGTTTAGATCTCGTATACTCGATTCCGACTATACCCTATATTGATATGATTATACTATAGTACCTCTTTTCTTCTTTTTTATCTAATTATTTTTTTAAAGTTATGGTTTTTTCTTCATTTCACGTACGGCTATGTATCGTGGGCAATTTCTGAAAGAATCTGATTTACAAGATTTCTGAATAGTGGCTAGATCTGGCTTCCAAGGAGACAAGCTACCAGTAGCAATACAAGTTTGTCTATTCTGTGAGAAAAATATGCATTCTATTTTGTTTTCACCTTGCCACACTTTTTTCAGCATAACATAAAACCATTTCTGTCGATATGTTTTTCATTTTTTCCATAAGATAAGTAATTTTGTGTGTGCGTTCGCGTGTGTAGAGATGTATGGGTAAAGGTAGGTATTGAGTGAGAAATTCTTTGAGAGAAAGTGACAGACAGGGGTGTATTGGGTGAGTGGTTAGTTGGATTAAAATTTAATAAAAAAAATGAGAATACTCTTAGATAAACCAGTTATTCTCACATCATAGGCATCATTTCAAAAACTTCAATGCTTGCATTCGGAACCATATAGTGGGGATGATCAACAATCAACTCTTTTAGATCTTCCCAATTTTCTGCTTGCACAATAGAATATCCTGTAATTTCTGTTTTGCCGTGCGAAACATCATCTTTTGTAAAATGCATCCCATTAACTAAAGGGGTTCCGCCATCAATTAGTGTTTTTCCCATTTTCTTAAACCAAGTAAACCATGGTTCCATTCCTTTCTTCATCTCTTCAGGGCTAACATCCATTTGTTCTTGAGCGGTCACTGGAGCTGTATATAAAATCAAAAATTTCTTCAAAAAATCTCCCTCCCTAAACTAAAATCAAATTTTAGCAAGTATTTAAAGAATCTTATAAATCCAAATTGATGCCAACAACTCAAAAGATAAAGAATTAATCTATTTAGAAACTAAGAACTTTGTTCTGATTTAAACTTTTTATTGCTCTCTCTCATAATAGACTTCTTGGATTAACTTCCTAATGGTTTGATGTTTTTGATTAAACGCTCAAAAAATAATACATTTATGATTCTCGCAGGGGCCTGTGGAATTCTTGGATCAACTCTTAACACAATTATCGTTTTGCTCGCAGCTTTTCTCTCACCTTGGTTTAGCTGGCAACAAAACGCTCTTAGCGACCTTGGCGTAGGTGAGGTAGCACTAATTTTCAATGCAACTGTCTTCTTTGGCGGAATTCTAAACCTCTTCTTTTCCATTGGTTTAAGAGGATATCTGACTAAAAGCAACAAATCACTTATTGGAGTCGCTTTATTAGTGATCGCCAGCATATCTTTATCTTTAGTAGGTATTTTCACTATTGAATATTCTTTACTTCACAGTCTGGTTGCTCTTAGCTACTTTTTACTACCACCAATAGCTTTACTATTAATTAGTTCTACCGATAAAGATAATCAAACTAAAAAAATTAGTTTCATAATGGGATTTTTAGCCCTAGTAGCAATACTTCTGCTACCCCTACCCTTTTTTGTACTATCAATCCAAGTTGGCTTTGCGGTACCAGAAATAATTCACAGCTTAATTCTAGCAACATGGACAATTTCAATATCCTTTAAAATGTTAACATCAAATAAAAACTCACAAAAAAAACATTAAAGTTACACATGTCATTATTGATTACTCTGGGTCTAATTCTTGAAAAACAAAAGTAATCTGGAGTTTTATTTAACACTAATAATTCTGTAGTCACACTTATTTTGTCAATGGTAGCTTATGTTTTCTGGTATCATCTACTCTTTTTTGTAGGTTCTTATCTTTTCATACATTGGTTGGGCATAATAGCAACCATCTTCATTGCAGTTTTTTCTCCAATTTACATTATATTAAAACAAGCAAGACCCAAACATGCTAGGAGTTTGTTAAATTTTCATGTCTTTGGAAATCTTTTTGCTTTTTTGGTAGTATCGATTCATTTTGCCCAAAATCTTGCTAGATTAGCTGGTTTTCTTCAACGACTAGGAGATGGATTGGTATTGTATTTGGTTTTGCTACTTATTTTAGCTACCGGAATTCTTGAAAGGTTTCAAACCAGTAACAAATTGCACAGATATACAAAATTTATTCATAAATACTCTGATAATTCTTTATTTAATAATATCAATTCACGTGCTGGAAGGTTTTAACATCCTAATACTATAAGAGGACTTAAATAAAACCCCAAAAAGGTTCTAGCGATTCTCATTCTCCTTTGTCAATTCTGTATCTCAAGAGAGCGGCAAAGCCTCCTAAAGCTTTGAGCTTTGTTTTTTCTTCAGACTCTGTGGATATCACTTCAACTCTTGCGTTTGTCTGTGAAGCCACATCCTCTAAAACATCTACAATATCTTTTTGTTCAACCTCGTATTCAACCGCGTTACACTTCCCGCAGTGGCTAGATATCATTTCCTGTACAGTTTGAACCTTCATTTTTTTATCTACTATCTTCGATTTTGATGGTCCACATCTTTTGCACATTAAAACAATCTCAACCTTATCTGTATTATCTGCCACTAGGGCAACTTCTACCGAACCATTCTTAAGAGCTTCCATCACCAAATCTAACCCGACAATAGCCAAACCGTCTTGCTTACCCATAGATGCCAAAAGCCGCTGCATTATCCTCTTTTCCTCTGGCGCACACATATTCTTTAGAACCTCAGATGATTTCTCAAACATCTCTCTTATGGCTTCTCTGCTGGCGGATTGCGTATCAACCATATCCAAAAGAGCATTCTTTAGCTCATAATGAAGAAAATCACCCTTTAAGAAATTCTCTTTTGTTCCCCCCGGCCCTCCAACTACCAACACTGTAACTTTATGGTTCTCCAAAAATACCTTTGCAGCATGCTCTGCAACCCTGTGGAAAAAGTTTGTGATTGCCATGTCGCGCCCTCTTTCGTACCTTCTTTGGCTCGACCCGCCCTTTCCAGACTTTCCCGAAATCCCAGAAGTGATATTTTCGATTATTTCAAGTCTTTCACCATCAAGTATCCCTAAGCTGGCCTCACTTGAATCCACAGCAACAAGTCCCACAACCTTTGGCTCTCGTAGCATTTTCCTTAGCGGCTCTAACCGAAAATGGTTATCAACATTGTAAAGATAGGATTTAATCGGAGCTGGAGGGACAAGCTCTTCGATTTTCAAACTTTCATTTTCCGAATCGTTCGCGACAAAAATTCCAGCAAAAATCGCCAATCCATTCTCTGGAATTTCATTTTTTAGTTTTAGATGCTGGATTATGTTCTTGAGGACATTTTGAAAGCGATCTTTAACGCTCTCAGAGTTCATTACAACACAATCAGACTCATTCTTGAGGAACGCAATTATCTCATCTATTGATTTCTCTCGAGGAATGTAGAGCGAAATAAACTCCTTTCCTCTTCCCTCAATTTGTGATAGCCACGCTATGAGCTTCCTAAGTTTGTGCAGTTTCACAGAATCACTGGTTGCCATATTGCATGCTCGAAAATGTACTACTCTTTCGGGTACCAATTAAAAAACCTCAACTTTAATTATGTTAGTAACCCATTACACTACCCTAAACCATAAAAAGCATTGCCAACTGGAATTGCGCCGGTAACTTTGCAGGATGTTATTTGTGAGAGGTTAGGTTGCTTAAAGCTGAAGTTGACAAAATCAAACAAGCCCTAAAAGCTAAAGGCATAATTACATAATAGCAAAAAATTAATTGAGTCTCTGTTTACCCTGAGCTTATTTTGATTGTTTTTTTGCTTCTTTGATCCATTTTGAGATTTGCTTTATTGGTATTCCAGTTTTTTCTACAAGGCGTTTAGGGGAACACATTGCCAGGTCAGATACTGTTTTAACTCCAGCACGTTCTAGTTCAGATGCTCTTTTAGGGCCAATCCCTTTTATTCCTGTCAAATTCGATGTTTTTTCTACTTTTTGATCTTCGCCAGCCAAATTTTCATCTTTATCGTCAAACTCTTCTCTCACTACCTCAATTTCAATTATTTCCAGGGTTCTCACTGCAGGAATTATCAATGCTAACATTGCAACTGCCATAAACACCAAGGCTGTTGCGCTAACAGGATTGTATAATGCGTCCCAGTTAATGTTGGAGGGTACTCCAAAATCGATTAACCGGTTTTGTACTATAGAGTCTATTTGAATTAGATACATAATGCATAATGCCTGGTAGATAATTGCTATGGTGGGTAATAGGAAACCAAACATTTTTGTGAATTTGGTGGGTTCTTGGCTGTGGTTGTAATGTGGAATTATCGATACTGCTGCTAACGTTGTGGACCCGGCTAAAAATGCCCAGAGCAATCGAGTACTGTGCCAATAGTCGTTGGCCCACTCAAGGTTCATAATCAAACCAAAATCATACAAGTCTCCATTAACAAAAACATCAAGACGCCAAACCAAAACAAAAACAACTGCGTTTAGGATTATGACAAACAGCAAAATCAAAACAAACTTATCCTTTAGGAGACCATTAAACCTCAAATTTCACACACTCAACAAAAACAAACTCAATTTACTAAAGCTTTTGGACAATACGACTCCCAGATGCTTTAAAACATTTCTCAGCAAACCATAAACTCCCAAAAAAGAGCATCAAAATTATCCAAGTGCTACAACAAAACAAAAACAAAGCTTGAATGGGGAAAAACCTCGATGCGCTCGATGACATCTACTGGTTTAACCCCTGTTCAGAATCGGATTAATATTTCAGGAAAAGTTACAGCTTCTTATTTGCAAAGAGGTTTAAAATACTGGCTATAGAAAAATCGAGTGTTTCATCTTTTTGTAGTAATCTTTAGCTGTTTTTTTGAGCCACTTTTTAAGCTCAGGATTTTGTGAACACATCTCGTCAAGTAGAACATGCAAACATGCAGCCTCCACAGCTATCGGGTCGTAAGGATATTCATTTTTGGCAATAAGAATCGTGCTGGGACCATCGTGAAAAAATCGTCTGTGCCAACACCTATAAACCAAATAATACATGTCAATTAGGTCATGAAGCTTCCAATAGCTTTTTCCAAAAAAAACTCTGTCCATGAAAGCATGAACCTGATGGCCGGGTATAATCAACCAAAAAGTAAACCACATAATAAGTCCCATCTTGTCAAAAAAAATTTCTATAGAATAAGGAAAAAAATAATTCCTATTGCACGCCCAAGCGCTGAATATAAGTCTGAATAATTTAGTGACACGCAGTTGACATGGAAGTTTTTTTTCCCCTGGCCGGGGATAAATTTTGATATGCACTGAGAAATTCCCGCTTCTGGGGTTAAATCAAAATTCACAGTAAAAAAGATTAAATTTTAATTTCCTTCCTTCATTTTTTTACTTAAAAGTAATAATTGTAATCTATTCAAAAATATATTGTTCGAATATCATGTGATTCGAAAAAATAAATAAAAGTTATATTATTTCAATTTATATGTATATATGTCTTTATTTTGACTAATAAATTGGTGAAAACATGACAAGTAATGTGAAAATAAGTCAAAAAGACTTTTTGATTTTATTGATGTATCCATTAATTGGCACCATACTGATACTTGTGATTGCTTACGACCCGCTTAACTTCTTTGACAATTCAACCCATAAACTGATAACGGGATTGATAGTCGGATCGATTCCTTTTCCTATTCTTTTGTATCGCCGAAATAAAATTTTGACGAAGGCAAAAAAAGGTAATTAGGATTCGACTATTTTTGATTAGTTCCAAAGAGAGTATTGCCCGTAAGAGATCGGTTCAGATTTTGATGCTTACTTGTGGGCTACTTCTATTTTTAGTGATCTTTGCTTGGTTTTTTCAAGAACAAATAGGCAAATCTTTTCTGAACATAGCTATTTTAATGTTTGTTATGTCTGTTTTGTTTGTTTGTTCAATTGTTACGTTAATTGATCTGCGTAACAAGTACGATCAAAGAAATCTTCATAAACACCAAGAATTATTAATGGAAAATTCAGAAGAAATATTAGCAATTCTAAAGGCAGTTGATGACTCCCTTGGCAGATATATGCTATTTGAAATTTTTGATTTATGCATTACAAATAAAAGATTAGTAGTAATCAACCCGAAATCGTATAACCGATGGTTTAGGATGTTGGGGATCAGTGTAATGGATACAAAGAAGAGGGGAAGCAAAAAAAAGACTAAAACAAGATCCATTAAAAGGCTTAACAATAGATGAATTACTTGAGAAAGATAAGAGTAGTTATGCAATAAATTATGATGAATTAGAGTGGATTTATCTAAATAAGTCAATATTTGGAAGTAATCTAAATCTTAAAGGGAAAAAAATCGGGATGCTTATTAAAATAAACAAAGAACAATATGATCAATTATCCCAGATACTTCCAAAAATAGATGTTCTCAAGGGAAAATTAGAGATTAACCAATAAACAAATTTTTTTGATTAAACAGTGTCCCTATCCTCATAGTAATAGATGGGCTCTATCAAATAATACCCGTTAGCGCTACTAACACGATTCTTTGGCTCTTTTTCCTACATGAAATGATCCTTAAATAGTTGGCTACCTATATAATATAAGTAGACTTATTTAGGCGACTTTTAAAAAGTAATCTATTTTTTTCTATTTTATTGTAAATATTTAACAAAAATGTAAAAGGAGGTTAGGTTATGGAAGCAACATCAGGAATTCATTTTGCAATTAAAGCGAAGATCAAATCAAAACTTGCTGCAGTAGGAGCTATTTCTAGAGATAAAGCTGTAACATGCAATCAAGCTAATTTTAGTATGCAAGAACGAAATTGGATTGACTATATCGCTGGCGGTATGTTTGCAGAAGTGAAAAAGACGGGAACTGGGCGATTCTACGCTGCTATTTAATTCGTTGAAAGAATGCAAAATAGATTCATCAACGAGATTTCTTATAGGGTATTACTCAAATGATTTTGGATTAGCTTCTATAAACGCTTTAATCAATTTCTCAAGTTTTTCTTGTTGGTTTTTGTTTTTACCTGGCATTTTTGTTGCTGATAATCTTTTTATCTTATTAGTTAAGAATTGAATAAAAAATAAACAGAAATGATATATAGGGTAAGAGATATTTAACATGGAAAAAATTTGTACAAAAGATCTCAACAAAGTTACAAACAAGCTTGAGGAGTTTATGCAACACTGTCAGAAACTTGTGGCTAATGACACTTATCTGATTGTCAATCGAAACTCACCCATATTAGCAGACGCATCACAAAGAGCAGCAGAAAACCTTGAGCTAAAAGTCAAAAAATTTGATCTAACAGCAAAAAAACCTTACAAGAACTTTCCAGAAAAACTCGCAAAACATCTTCACCAACAAACTCCCAAAGCTGGAATGGGTCTTTTCAACTATTCCCAAAACCCAGACTGGAACCTAAAAGAAGTAGGAGCAAGAATAAAATTTCTGCACCAAATCATTGAACAACTACCCATAAGCTGGGCGCATTCTCCAGGAATAACATTAGACATGGCAATAAATGGACCACTACAATGTAACTACAAGAAAATGGCAACAGATTCAGAGAAGCTTATTCAAAAACTACAAAACATAAACACTATCCAGATAACCTCGCCTGGAGGAACCGACATAGAAATAGAAATCGCTAAACAAACAAAATTTGATACCGACTGCATCGTTATTCCACCAAACATTTACGGCAAACCTGGAAAATTTGGCAATCTACCAGTAGGTGAGGTCTGGTCACAAAAAGGAGAGATAATCCAAGTGTTAAACAAACACACAGGGAAGCTGGAAAGTGAACATTATCCTGTGAAACAAAACGCAAATGGCAAATTAGTCTGTGATGTTACCATTGGAGGCTACTCTGGAAAGATAAATCCAAAAAAGCCAATAACCGCCCAATTCAAAGATGGAATCCTAAAAGATTTTAGATATGAAGATCGGGCGTTTGACTGTGTTAGAGAAGACATATTGACTTCAGAGCAAAAATACGGTTTACCAACAATTCTAGAAGAAGTTGGATTTGGACTAAACGAAAAAGCAAGAATAACAGGAAACATGCTAGAAGACGAAAAAATCAAAGGCACCTGTCATTTAGCTCCAGGAAATATCAGATGTCATGTGGATATGTTAATTGATAAACCTACAATCACCGTCAGCTACATTAATGGAACAAAAAGAGAAATAATCAGAAAAGGCGAATTAGCCTAACAAGTGCAAGCATAAAAAACAACACCATAGATTTTCAACGAAGTTCCCAAAAATTGGTAACTGAGTAGAGATTCAGAAATCATATCTATATTCTCTAACCTTAACCAATCAAGCGACAATACAAAGGAATTATTGATGAAACATTCTAAACTTCTATTTGGATTCATCACAATCTTAGGAGTTATTTTTCTAATATTATGTCTCGTAGGTTCCTATTTGTATGTTAGAGATTCAGTAAGCGTTTTAGCATCATTTGGGACTCAACTTGGGTTTTGGTTTGTTCTAAGTGGAACAGGTTTAGTCACAGTTGGAATATTAGGGCTTGATTGGAAAAATGTCAAAAAGTATAGAAAAAGATTTGTCGCACTTTATGTTGTTTTGATTCCACTAACAACCTTTGTCATCGTATGGTTTGCTTCTTTAAATATAATGCTTGGTGCTCCAATATCCATCCAAAGAAGTGAAATAACACAGGTAATAGTGATTGATACTAATCCTCTTATTCTTTCTGTTGATGTCAAAGCAATAACCAGTAAGGACGGTCAAATTGAATGTGCATTTATTATTAATGATGATAATGGAACTCTTGTTACGCATATGGATCATCCTGATGAAGGTCCATTGGCTGTTTTGCCTTCTGGCTCAGAGATAAGCTTAACGTTAAATTTTGACACTACTCTTACATCGGGAAATTACATAGTACTTCTTTCTTCATGGAATGATCATGTAGGTCATGGTCGTTATACCTTCACTATATCATAATAGAACGATAAAGTCATTTGAAAGCACCTGCTTCTTCCAAGGCATTTATCCCACCTCTAATTTTAGTATCTTATTGCAGTAGGATTCACAATCAGTTGTTGTTGGATCAATTTTTAATCAAAAAAAATGGAAATCGATGAGAGTTTATTCCTCATTTCTACTCTGGCGACTAAACCAGATAAGTCCTATGATAAATGCAGGAATTCCGAAGATAATTGCACCCCAAACTAGTATTGTAATCATTGAATCTACGACATAGTCCAAAGTCCAAGATGCAATGGCAACATCCCAGTTTCCGTCAACGTAAACCTTGATAACGAACGCGACAAAGAATAGAAACGATATTCCTTCTCCACCGTTTTCTGAACGAGAGCGTTTAAAGAATTCATATTCTTTTCTTTCTGCGGCAGGTATTTTCTTCCACCATAACCAACCTAATATTGCTGCGATAGCTACAGGGATTCCAACGATTAATAGCTCCCAGAATACCAAATTTAAAGTGAACGTCACTAAATGTCCTATTGTCCATTGACCAAAAGTCATAGGCACTATACTGGTTGATTGAGCCTCTCCTACGAACCATAAAAAGACTAGAATAGTCCCAATTACTGCGACAATGGCAGCTATTATCCAATAAACAACCATATTCCAATGTTTTTTGAAGAATTTTTTCCCAGCACCAGAATTATTTTCTTTCTCAGTTTCTTCATTCATATATTATCACCCCCATATTTGATGGATTCATACTTAACTATTAACAACAAACTGTTATTTGGTAATTCTTTTAAAGTACCCTATTTTGGGTTTTCACTAATAATATTTTTCCAGAAATCATGGTAAAAAGGGAGGATTCATTTATTTTATTTTAAATCTCATAGTACATTACTTTCTGGACCGCAGATTTATTAGGTTATCAAAATCTTCTTCGAATTTTTCGCCGATAATTTCAGCATGAGCTTTTTCAATTGGCATTATTGTACATTTGAGGAAATCGGATATACGAGGAGAACAGATAACATCAGCGAACTTCTTGCTGACGTATTTTTCTCTTAGAAGTTTTTCAATTCTTTGATAATAATGTGAGACTCTACGACGAGAAATATCAAGAGAATTGCCAGCTACGTAAGTTTCTTTATATTTTTTTGCAACATCAGGATTATTTCTTTTAAAATTATGAAGTTGCTTAACAGAATCGCGCATTTCTTTGGTTGCATCTTCTTTCAATAAACTATTTAGTAATTCTGCCTCACGCGATTTGTGGTTGGATTGAATAGATTTGTAAGCTAAATATGCTGTACTAACAGCTGCTACAGCCAAAATTGAGTTAATTCCTACTTGAACCAGATCTATAATACTCTTCACCTTTATCTTGTTATTATGCTACATAGCTAAGAATTTTTGGGTTTAGATTAATGTATAAAAAACATGTGCATACACACATGGAAAAATGTTTATAAATTAACTAAATTCTGAAAAAAGAATTCAGTTAGTTCGTTGAAATTCTTTTGAGAGTTTATTTGCCTCTACAGGTTTATGCGCGTCTCTCGGGATATTCATTATTTAGGTCAGTTTCTATCAGACTGGATAATAATTCCTGAATATGATTAATAGAAAAGGATTATCACATTACTTTTTTTAATTTATGTTGATTGACTAGTAGCACTAATTTTTGGATATCCGTCTATATAGCACTCAAAGCAGAACTTGTAGGCTCTATATCGGTTTTTAGTTTGGTTAATTGGTTTTCGACAGTTTTGGCACTGGATTTTGTTAACTGGTTTTAGATCAAGGAGTTTTAGTCTTTTTCTGATTGGTTTTCTTGTTTCTACTCTTTTCTAAGACTCCATGCGACTTCTTGCTCAAAACTATATATTTTTCCGATGATCCAGCAAACTCCGACCATAAAGAAACTTGTCAGAAGCGCGAGAATTATTGCATCAATCGTCATTTTATTTCTCCTATTCTTCCTCTCTACTCTGAAACTATCTTGTGTATTATTGTTTAAGAATCTGATTTCGTTGAAAGTAATATTTCTAAATCTGAAATACATCTGAGATGTCAAAATTAATATTTAATCCAAACCAACCAAACCCCATCACTGACTAAATGATTCGCCTCTAACCATTCGCGCCACCCCACTCTACTCTCAAAGCGCAAATCAGCAAAACCACACATAAAATAAAAACCCCAACAAAACCCCTTTTAATCATCCCATCGATAACGTTTCTTTTTTGTTTTCATTTTATCCAAATCACAACTATAACAAACACCATTATGACAACATATTATCTCTCCACACTTGGGACACTTCCACTTCTTTTCTTCAGCCTCCAAAAACTCGTCCATACCATAAGCTTTGATAAACTTGAGATTTTCAACCATATTCATATGATAGCGCTCCTCGTACCTCAATCCAAGCTTTACCAAAAACTCACATGGAAACTCATCACACTCATAACAAAACTCGACCTTGTGGTCAAGAAGCTTTTCACATTTCTTCTTAACAAAAGAGCACTTCTTATCCGCAAACGACAACCAATACAATAAGAAAGCTTAACTCCCTTTGATTTAGTGTCATTATCAAAGCAAGATAGCTGCTACACACATTACAATTCATGCCACAAGGCGCAATTAACTCAACCTTCAAACAAACAGCTCCTACCCTCAGAGAATAAACAGAGTCTCATTATTTATAATTCAGAATATGGAGTATTATTCTCTTTTTTCAACAACAATTTTGCAATTTGAAGCTAACGCTGCAATTGTACCAAGAGCTGCAAGCCAAGGCACAAGAAAAACACCCACAACACCAACAGTTACAGGCATCTCAAAGAGAACCTGATCTTTTTCATCCTTGATAATAATTCGAGTAACATTTCCATCATGAAGCAACTGTTTTACTTTATCAATAAGATTATCAGCAACCACTGAAAACTCTTCTCTATAAACCTTAGTGGTTTTAGTTCCACAAACATGACAAAAACTACTATTTTCTTTTAGATTTGCACCACATTTCCAACAATAAAACGTTTCATTTCACCTACACGATTGATAATTGGTAATAATCTTTTAATTAATAAAATTTTAACTAAAAAAAACATTAACCCTAAAATTATAAGTTAAAACAATATTGTATCAATAAGTAATTTTTTTGAATAAAAATAGAAGAGTCCCCTTGTAGATACAGACGATGTTGAAACAGATGAAAATTTAGATTTAGAAACTGATGATATTTACACTGATAGGCAGCGAGAGCAGATGCATGAAGATGATGAAATAACTCCTCTACACATTTTTTAAATGTATATCTTATATACAACTTGGGTGAATTACTAATATCAAATTGTGATATATTGCCAAAATAAAACATCCATTTTATACTATCTTAACTCTTGCTATTTAACAGATTAGAAAGAGTAAGCCAAAAAGGAGAAATCGCCAATTCAGATAAACGAAGTATACACCAAAAAACAATTCAATAAACTGAGAACAAATTGGGACGATACGTTAAACAACTGCTTAGAAAATAATATTTTTTTAACATGGGAAAAAATGGCGCCCTCAGTTAATCAACTAGAAAAAAAAGACTTCCTTAAAATACTATGTGCAACTGAAAACAAAAAACTTGTAGGAATTGCTCCTTTTAGAATAACTCAAAAAAACTTGGGACTTCTAAGCTACCACCTCATAGAACCTATAACAAATGGAAACACCGACTATGCAGGTCTATTAATACCCAAACAAGGAGATCAACTCATTCGACAATTTCTAAAACATTTGTTTAACCAAAAAAATTGGGATATTATTACCATTCCAGACTTACCCCAAACATCTCCAACATTAGAATTACTAAAACAAAATTCCAAGAATCTCCCACAATTTAAAATAGAAAAAGGAATAATCTGCCCCTACGTAACCATTCCTAATTCAGAAAAAAAACTATTAAACAGTTTAAATCCAAAGTTCCGAAAAAATCTGACGCGCAGACTAAATAAGCTAGAAAAAGAACAGGGAAAAGTAGAGATAACGCATTACTATGAATTTGGTTCACTTCAACAAGCAATGAAAATCTTTTTTTCACTTCACCAAAAAAGATGGATGTTCAAAGGTGAAAAAGGAGGTTTTGGAAACCAGAAATCCCGAGAATTTACCATGGAGACTATAAAATTTTTTGCTGAAAGAGACTGGCTCAGATTACACTTTTTAACAGTGAATAACAAACCTGTTGCTGTTTCTCTAGATTTGGAGTATCAAGGAAAAATGTATGGTCACCTTTCCGGGTTTGATCCAGAATATTCCAAATATAGCGTTGGAAATCTGTTGATGTTAAAGATATTAAAACAATGTGTTGAAAAAGGATTGTCTGAATACGATTTTATGCAAGGCGATGAAGCATACAAGTTTGATTGGACCAACAAATTTAGACAAAATATGAACATAAAATTTGTAAACAAAAAGTTTTCTTCACTATTGATTAACCTTAGTTTGCAAAGTTATAAACTGACTAGAAGAAGTTTGCAAATCATCAAAAACAGGATAATCGGGTATCCTAAATAATTATGTGAAAAATCTGCAATAGAAAAAAATTTTTCAAATTCAAAATCTCAAAAATCAATAAAATCCTATCTTATCAACAAAAATAAAAACACACTCTTTTTTTCTTTAAAAAAACATGAAAAATTATTGAACAAAATTAGTTAATAATAAATTCCTCTTTCTATAATATCTTAATCTGAAGTTAATTGATTGCTAAAATACTGAAATATCTTCTATTCATCACATTAATAGTAGCTGTTCTTCTCCCAACTATTAATGCTCAAACTGTATCATCTCTTTCTTTTCATGGTGTAGGGATTACTATTGAATTAAAATTCGCAGAAGAAGCCCATCCTGAAGAAAACCTTTACCATAATATAACAATAACCTCACAAGTACCTCTTACTATTAACAATTTTACTTTAACAATCTATGGCAAAGTAAATCAAACACTACAACAAATAACAAACCTAGGTTTAATCTCAATTCCTATAGATATCTACAACTATACTCTATCAAACCGAATAAACTTCACAATACCTCAAGAAACTTTTGGAAGACTCTACTGTACTCTTTATACAAAAACAAATCAAGATACAGATTATTTTTTCACATCATTTTATACAACACACGTGCACACAATCACCTTTAGCGAACTATTAATTGACTACAACCAATTGCTAATTAACTACAACAATAATCTGGAAGCTTTAGCTTCTTTAAACACGCGGTATGATAATCTTTTTTCCCAAAAATCTAATCTGGAACTATTGTATAATTCTCAGCTTGAAAAATACAATACTTTAAAATCAGATTTTGATTCATTAAATACAAATATCACAAGTATACAAGAAAATTTTGATTCACTAGAACAGAATTACACGATTCTTAATCGAACAAACACTTTACTAGAAACAGAAATCTCAAATCTTCAACAAATAATAGCTGAAAAGGAAGAAGATATACTTGTTAAGGAAAACTCGATTAATATCGACCGAAATCTTATGGTAGTTTTCATTATTATACTTGTAAGTTTGATTGGTTTGATAATCTATCTAAGGAATAAACAAAAAGAGCCCTATGTAGTGATAAGAAAAGAAACTGTCTCTGTAAAACCAACAAAAAAGTAAAAACCTATCAATAACCAAGTGTTTTAACAATTATTTTATAATTTCAATTTTTTATTGTAGTAAAGAACTATCTAATCTAAAAATTTTTTTAAATGATCATTATTTATGAATTTGAACCAATTTTTATGTTCAAAGCTTTATCCTCACTATTTATGTTGGTTGCAGTGAATATAAAATCCATTTTAAACTCGTTTATTCCTTCAATTGAAGAACTTATTTTCAAAACTAGTTTTACTTTAGCTCTCTCAGATGGTTCAATTTGAACCCCCAACGAGTCCACTTTTGATAAATTCTGGTACAGAGAAGTTATCATAAACGATTTGAGCTTTGATAGGTTGCCAGTTTTCAACTTTCAAAGTTACATTAAGAGGATCAGTTCCCTCATTAATTAGAAATAACGTTTTATTGTATTCGCCGCCAGGAACTAAGTCTCCCCATGAAATAAAATTTATGTTTTTTTCTTTTTCGTCAAGAATTGAAAACAAAATCAAATCTGCTTTGGACAAATCAGGGTTAGGTGATGGTGTGGGGGTTATTGTAGGTGATGGTGTGGGAATTAGAGTAGGATATGGAACGGGACTTAAAGGTACTAAAGGTGTGGGGGTGGTTTCAGGTTCTGGAATTGGAGTTGCTGCAGGTATTTGTCTACTCCATAGAACAGGTAAAGTGGTACTTTCAATAGATAACGAGAAGCTTGGTGTACTCTCAAAATATGCCTGATTTGATGGAGTAAGAGATGCAAATGATACGTCTAAATAACTGTTTAAACCCAAAAGAACAAGAATTATGTAAAGAAAAAACGTCTTTCGAACCAAAGGTAATACTTTTTTTAAATAAATCTTCATTGGGAATAATTCCTAAGTCTTAAAGCTCACATTTTTTACTTATTTAACCTTCCTAATGATTATTCAAGATCTAATGTTAATCTCATAATTTATAAGCCGACTACTTAGTCGACATATTGACTATGTTTTGAATATTTTTAAAAAAATGAAAAATAAAGTTTAATGAATTTGAAATATTTTACTAATAACCGATCTTTTTTAGATCTTTAAAATTTTATCTAAGAACATTGAATTAATTTTTCACATACCAGACATTCTTCAGGGATTTCTTCAGATTTATCACGATTTTTTAGATAACCTCCATAGTGTCTACACTTTGACTCGATGGTTTTTGTTTGTGGTTGAGTTTGTTGTTCTGTTTGTGTGTTTGGGGTGATTATTTGTGTGTGTGGGTATGGGGTGGTTTTTGTTTGTGGTTGAGTTTGTTGTTCTGTTTGTGTGTTTGGGGTGATTATTTGTTGTGTGTGGGTATGGGTGGTTTTTGTTTGTGGTTGAGTTTGTTGTTCTGTTTGTGTGTTTGGGGTGATTATTTGTGTGTGTGGGTATGGGGTGGTTTTTGTTTGTGGTTGAGTTTGTTGTTCTGGTGTTATGTTTAACCTAGGTTTTTGCATGTAAGTGTACTCCATCTTTTGTGTTTGTTTTTTTGTTTCATCTTTTTTCCAGATAAAAGTACCAACCCATAAAAACAATATTGACATAACCGATCCAGCAAATGTAAAAATGTTAACTTCAAATATTGTTTTATTCCAAATAAACAGATCATAACATACCCAAAAAATACACCAAACATAAACTATGTAAACATTACATACCATAATGCCTGTAAATTACCTCTGATAACTTGAAGAATCTTCAAATTTAAAAATTTTTAATGCGAGATTTGGATACTTTAGCATAGTTTAGGTTTTTGAAATTGCTATGATAGTCCGCAATTTACTATTCAATTTCTTTTTTAATTGCCGACCATCTCTTTTTTGGAATATTTTCAACAATCAGTACCCTAATCACTGTTGGATATTGCAATAATAAACAATTATGAATTCTTAATAAAGATCAACAACGATTCAATTACTAACATTCTATCAAAAAAGATTAAACACAAAGATGCTTTAAAAAGAAAATCTTGTACTAATTATCACCAATCTTCTTATAGATTATTATTTTTCAAATAAATAGATTAGAAAAAATATGTTAAAAATAGAGTTTACTTCTTTTTTGAAATTGATGTTTAATGGCTTTTTCTTTGCTATTTGTATTATTTGCTCTTATGGTTACCTCTAATTCTTCTTCATTTTCCCGTTCAATACTTCTTATAACCATTGTTTTGTAAACCTGAAAACCTATAGTCACAATAAGACTAAGCCATGACATTGCAAATATTACCCTAATTGCGGTCCAATACGGATAAGCCCAACATCACTAAACTGAAGTCCATAAGCATACAACTCTTGATTTACTATTATGTCAAGTTGAAATGCTGCAATCATAGACAACCAGTAAAACTACAGCCATTATGATTAATATCCAGTTGCCTAAACCATCGATAGTTCTCATTTTTCGTCAAAATAAGCAATACCTAAACTGAACAAGTAGACGACATAAAAT
>CAVQPF010000013.1:0-134622 GCA_963714725.1 Candidatus Bathyarchaeota archaeon | reverse complement strand
AGAACTAAGAATTTATCGGGGTCTTCATTATTAATCATTATAATAACCCTTTTTTAGCTTAAGGAAAAAGAAGAAATTAAAAGGTTGCCATAAAAAAAGAATAAACAGATTACAAATATTATTGATATTGATTTCCTCCAGTTCTTTATTGTCTTTATAGCTTATATGTAAAAATAAAAATAATCTTAATTTAAGAAAATTCGAATGAAATTTTATTAAAAAATCAAGTATTAGAACGAAACACAAATTAAAAGTTATAGAAGTTTAAAAAGAATATTTTAGAAGTATTAGAATAAATACTTGATAGCGATGGTTTTTATAAGGACTTCACTATAAGAAAACCCAATAAAAAGGTGTCCAAATTGTCACAAGTTAAAATTGCGCTAATTGGAATTGGCAATTGCAGTTCAGCATTTGTTCAAGGTCTAATCTATTATTCTAAAGCAGATCTGAATGAGAGTCGTAGTGGATTACAAAATCCTTCTTTAGGAGGCATGAATCCTTCAGATATTAGAATAGTTGCAGCTTTTGATATTGACGAGAATAAAGTAGGAAAGGATTTATCAGAAGCTATTTTTTCAGGATTAAATAATACTCCCAAAGTTGTTGATGTTGACCTCATGGGTATTATTGTTAATAAAGGCTCCCCACTAGATGGAGTAAGCAAAGGTACAAAAAATAGCATTAAGATTAGCAATACACCGGATTCTGATGTATCAAAAATACTTAAAGAAACTGGAGCTGAAGTTGTTATTAATCTGCTTCCAAGTGGAGCTATAGAAGCATCCAAATGGTATGCAGAACAAGCTTTAGAGGCCGGATGTGGATTCATTAATGCTACTCCGAGTTTTATAGCTAGTGATGAGAAATGGGTAAAACGTTTTGAGGATTTAGGATTACCTTTAGTGGGGGATGATTTAATTGATCAAGTCGGCTCTACAGCTCTACATAAAACATTACTGAAATTGTTATCAAATAACGGCGTAAAAATAATTGAAACTTATCAACTGGATGTTGGGGGAGGAGCCGAATCAATGGATACTCATGATAGAACTCGCAACGTCAAACGTGATATTAAAACTCAATCGGTATCTTCAGCATTACCATACAAAGCTGAAGTCGTAGCTGGATCAACTGATTATGTAGATTTCTTGAAAAATAAACGTGATAGTTACTTTTGGATTAGCGGAAATTATTTCTGCAATACTCCAATGAAAATAGACATAAAATTTTCAACAATTGATGCGCCTAATGCAGGATCTGTTCTTTTTGATGTTACTAGAGCTATGAAGATTGCATTAAATCAAAAATTGAAAGGGGCAATAACACCTATTTGCGTATACGCTTTTAAAAAAACGCTTTCAGTCGATTCTATTGAAGATGCAAAAGAGACTTTTCAAACATTCATAACTGAAAACAGCTAAATATTCATTTTAGATCTGAAATTTTTATTCAGATCATTCAAAATCTTTTCTTTTGTACCAAACGCTTTAATTTTTTCTTTAAGTAAAGTTATAGTATTTACCGGAGTAGGATCTACATTATTAAGAATTGCATGATAAACGCTTATAAAATCACCTATACATAAAATTGATAACATTTTAGCTAAATCACTATTTCCTTTACTCCAAATATCAAATGTTTTTAAAGGCAAAGATGAAATTGATTTAGTGATTTCTATTCTACTCTTTATCTGAATTGGCTCTATTTTATCTCTTAGAAATATCAATGAATAGTTTTTAGAAAATTTTCCAATTTGTTCCCATCCAACTATTTCATTATGATTAAGTTCAGAAAAAACATCCCACGTGGAGGGAATTTTGCTGTTTTCATTGAATTGTTGTTTAAAGCGATGGGCTATACTGCTGTAGATTCCAAAAGCATAAATTATTGGCACAGTATTCGAAATCCCAATAGCTATTTTTTTTGATTGATTCTTACTTGCAGGTATTTCAGGTAAATTATTTTTACTAATTTGTTTCAAGATTTTAATTGCTTCAACTAATTCTTCAGAAACTTCAGTAATCAGTCCAAATTTTTCAATTAGTAAAAGCAGTGGAGTTAACATGTAAGGTAAGGCAGCACGAGGAGGCATTCCAGGTGGAACCTTTAAATGTGGAACTCCTAATCTCTTAGCATGCTTAATCAAATTCCCTCCTGAACTGATACAATAAATCATACAACCTTTTGTTAAAGCATCCAAAAAAACGCTCAAAGATTCTTCAGTTTCACCTGAATAGCTTAAAACTAATACAAGACTTTTAGAATTGGCATAAACTGGAAGAGCATAGTCTCTAACAACTTCTAGAGAAATATTAATTTTATCTTTAGCCCAATTTTGAAGTATTTCTCCGCCAATTGCTGAACCTCCCATACCGGCAATAATTATGTTTGAAGGTGTAGGATAATTAATGGAGATAGAATCAGAACTTTTTTTTGCCCTCTTGTAATGTTCAGCTATATTTTCGAGATAAGATAGCATGTTGTTTTTATCGATTTTTCTAATTTCAGCAATATCATCAATTACTGATGGTTCCATTTTATCACCTGATTACCTTCACTTTTATATTCCTATTTTACTTTTAAGCTAAACGCAAGTGAATAAAATTTTCTATTCGGAGTTTTCCCTCAATGATTGGAAAGAATCTAACAATTGCCATACCAGCGTCAATTATTTCAAATACTCCACATTTACGAGAAAAAACTGCAAAAATAGGATTAATAGGAAGAACTGCTGCGATTTTTCGGGTTGATAAAATTATAATTTTTCCTGATAAACCTAATAGTAACCAAAGTATAGAAATTGATTTGATTGTAACTTTATTGAAATATATGGATACTCCACAATATCTAAGAAAGCAACTTTTCGTATTAGATGCAAAATTGAAATTTGCAGGAATTCTTCCTCCATTAAGAACTCCAAATCATCCATTAAATAGCAAATCTAGAAATATAAAAACCGGTGAATACCGGGAAGGAATAATAATAAAAAAAGTAAAAGAGGGAATGTTAATAGAGATTGGGGTCGAAAAACTTGCACTTCTAAGAGAAATGCAATGGTTAGTTGGAGATTGCATAACTTCACAAATTATCAAAACAGATAACATAATAGAGGTTCAAACAGTGAATAGAGAGCAAATTCCTTTTTATTGGGGCTTTTCTGTTTTTGCAGAAAAGAAGTCATTAAGTAACTTAATCGCAAATAATAATTTTGATTTGATAATTGGCACCTCCAAAAAAGGTGAAGATTTCAACAACATTTTATCAGAAATTGTTAAAAAATACAAAAAAGCAAACAACATTATAATAGAATTTGGTGGACCAGATAGAGGATTATTTGAAATAGCAAAAGATGAGGGATTAGATATAAGAAATCACACAGATTTTTTGATAAATACTATTCCCAAACAAGGCACTGAAACAATCAGAACTGAAGAAGCAGTAATAGCAACTTTAGCTATTTTCAACTCAATTAGAAATTAAAAGAATAAAAACCAAAAAAAGTTTACGATAAACAAGAGATATGAAAAGTAAACAAATAAATCTGAGTTTAAATATTTGCTTTCCATGGCAAATTTAGACCTAGCAATGCCAATAGCATTATTAGCAGTTATATTAGTTGCCTTTTTTCTAAATAAAAAATCAGAAAAGAAACTAAAAGGTGTTCTTGAAGAAAAAGAGTTCCAAACCAAAGACATAATTTTCCTAGTAGTTATGATTACAATAACCATTTCCGCAATTGCATTTATTTCTTTGTTAAATCCTGGGCAAATTTTTCAAAACATAATTTTATCAGTTTTTATGTTTTCGTATTCAATGTTACTTTTCTTATTCTCATACTTATTTTCAAATTTAGAAAGAAAAAAAGCTCAAATCTTCTCGTTATTTTTTTGCCTGATAGGATTTTTTGTTGGAACAATTAGTCTTTTAGAGCCCTTTTTAGACAATTTAAGTTTCATCAGAGCGTTATCTTTTTACTTTTTTGGCTTCTTCGCTCTTTCTGTGATCATATTTGAATTTAAAAATAAAAAATATAATGAAAAATGGTTTATAGCGATTCAACCAACATTTTTGTTTGTATTATTTTTTGTATTTTTTAATTTAGCTTACAATGGTATCTCGGTGTGGTCTCCAATTCTTTTGAACTTTTACGGATTCTTATTTGCAGTTTTAATAATTCTTTATCTGGGATCTATGTTTGCATGGAAAACAACGTTCATTTTTGCTATTCTACTCACTGTTGTAGACATTATCTTAGTTTTAGGCACTGGAAGCATGGTTGTTGCAGCTCAACAATTTACTGAATTGGGGTTACCAGTACTAGTAAGATTACCAAATATACCGCTAAAATATGTTAACGGAATACTTCTTTCGAGAGGACTTGGGCTAGGTGATTTCTTTTTTGCTGGAATCATAGGCATCCAAACCTATAAAAAATATGGAAAAAATATTGGCGTATTGTCTGCAATATTCATGACAGTATCTTTTGGAATTTTTGAAGCATTTTTACCTGAAATTATAGAATTCTTGGAGCCAATTTTGCAGCGTGAAATTGGAGGTTTTCCAGGTACACTGATGATAATCTGTGGGTGGTTACCAATAGTTGTGTGGAAAATATTAGTCAGTACAAAAAAATAAAAATTAAGATAGAAGGAAAATAGAATAAAAGGGTTTTTTACTATTTTCTTAACCGAATAGGGCACCTAAACCTTCAAGTGCTGCATCTTCTTTACCCTGTTCATCTTCAGCTTTCTTTTCTTCTTTTTTCGGCTTTTCTTCAGCTTCTGCGGTCGCTGGCGCACTTGCTGGGGCAGCCATCATAGTAGGCGCAGATTTTATTGCTTCGTCTATATTTACCTCGCTTAGGGAAGCAACTATAGCTTTTACTCTAACAGTGTCAGCAGCAATCCCTGCCGCTTTTAAAATATTTGATACACTTTCTTCAGTTATTTCTTTTCCTGCTTTATGAAGGAGCATTGCAGCATAAACGTATTCCATACATTTTCACCTCTTCATTCAACTATTTTAACTTTTTTAGTTGATTCGACTATTTCCCTCTTAAAGAGAAGCCCTTGTACTTAAACATAGGCATAGTCGATGTTATTTTTCTTGCCGATTAGAAGAATACCCAATTACTTAATAACTTTTCGTCAGACATATCAATCAATTCTAAAGATAAACAGTAAACAAAAAGAATTGATTTGGTTCACAGATTTCCAAATATATTATCTTGAAGTTTTTTTAGAGTGTCTATATCATTAAATATATCGTCTTGATTGCTGGCAATCCTTTTATGTATAATTTCTATATTGCTCTTGCCGGATGATGAAAAGGCATTAGCTTGACATTAGGATGAAAGCTCAGAGTTAATCGGACGGCAATTTTGATTTTGTTCTTTCTTAAAAGGAATAGTAATTGTTAAAAGATATTGAAACAATCTCTTTCACTATTATCTTAAAGAATTAGGAGAGAATAAAAACGGAGAATTTAGGAGTTAAAATTGTTCTAACAGCATCATCTACAGAGATGAGTGACTTCTTTAATAATCCGTTTATGGCTTTTTCTGCAGGTTTTGGTTTAGGACCTATTCCTGTTGGGTTTGCAAGAAAGACTCTCTACCCCCCCGTGGAACGTTATCCAAACGAAAGGGTCAGGTTTGCTCCTTATGGTTTAAGAAAAGTTGAAACAATTCTTCTAGAAAATGGTTTTAACGAATCTGAGGTTGCTGTTGTTCATCCAGAAAATTTAGAGGCTTTTATTGGCTCCAATACCAAGGTTGTTGGGATATCCTCAATGGATCCAACTGGCATGGGGTATGTCAGCAAAACATATTCTTCAATAATTGGTGGTGGAGAACCAATGAACGCAGTTGAATTCCAAAAACTCGTATCTAATCCCTCGATAAAAAAAATCAAACCTAAAATAATTGTAGGAGGATTTGGGGCTTGGCAACTAGAAAGAAAACATATGACTGACAAATATGGAATAGATTCTGTGTTGATAGGTGGAAGACCAGAAAAAATCTGTGAAGTTTTCAAAAATGCAGTTAATGGCCAACAAATTCCGCGAATTATAAGAGATGATGATACGATGTCACAATGGGATTATACAAAGATGCCAATTTGCAAACATGCAGCAATCCATGGTGCAGTGGAAATTTCAAAAGGATGCGGCAGAAATTGCCAATTTTGTACTCCAACGGTTCAACATAAAGTAGACGTCCCCCTTGATAAAATAATCCAAGAAGTCGATATGACAATTCGAGAAGGCAGCAAACAAATTACGTTAGTAACTGAAGACTTATTTTTATATGGTGCAAAAAATGAAAGATTTATACCTAATACAAAAGCGGTTATAAAACTAGTGCAGAGTGTTGCAGCTCGGCCAGGAGTAAAAGGTATTCAAACGTCACATATTTCTTTAGCTCCTGTTGTAAATGATCCTCAAATGATAAAAGATTTAGCAGAAATTTTAATCGAGCATAGTTGGTATTCATTTGGTGGAAAAGATATAATTACTGCTGAAACTGGAATTGAAACCGGTAGTTCACGTTTAATGAAAAAATACATGTCAGGCAAAATGTTGCCATTCAAACCAGAGCAGTGGCAAGAAATAGTGATAGATGCTTTTGGAATTCTAAATGATAATAACTGGTGTCCTTTGGCTACTTTAATTGTCGGGCTTCCCGATGAAAAAGAAGAGGATGTTCTAGAAACACTTGAATTGATGGATAAACTAAAAGGTTACAAAGCTTTTTATGTTCCTTTATTTTTTGTGCCATTAGAAAATTGTGTTTTAATGAATAATAAAGGAGCAGAACTGGATTCATTATCCAAAGTACGTTGGGAGTTCTTTATACGTTGTTGGGAATACAATATTCGTCTTTGGAAACCAACTTTCCTTGAAAACAGAATAAAAAATCCAATTTTATATAAAGCTGTAAATAATGTGTTAATACCTTATTTTTCCGCAATAATGGGTTTTTATTATGGGTTTACTCGAGGAAAACAATTAAAAGAAGCTTTTTGGTCTTTAGGAGTTACGAACAGCAAATAAAAAACAAGCTTAACCACTTTTATGATTAAATTGGATCAATTGTTGGTTCTTCTGGGGAAAATATTGTTTTTCTAGCGCGTGTAATATAACCTGTATGTCCTGTCATCATAGTGTGTGGTCTGGTTTTTCCTCGAGATATCTGCATTGATCTCATTAAGCATTCAATGGTTTCAATAAATGTAAAATTATAGTCTTCAAGAGCTTCAGTTGTTTTTACAACTTGATCGATTGTTGGACTGAAAGATATTATTGTTCCTGACGGTTTTAAAGCTTCATATGCATGAGGAATAACTAACCAGGGAGTGGCTAGATCTAATATTATTGCATCTAAATCTTTTTCTTCAATACCACCTGTAACATCACCACTTTTTAGTTCGACAAAATCTAGCAGATGTGCACGTTTTAAATTCTTTTCAGCGTTTAGTTTGAATTCTTCGCGGATATCGTAGGTATAGATTTTTCCCTCAGGTTTTACATAATGAGCCAGAGCAGTTGTTAAAGCACCTGTACCTGTTCCTGATTCTACAACCCGACTTCCTGGACCAATGCCACTAAACATGACTATTAATGCAGCATCTTTGGGATAAGTTATTTGAGTTTTTCTTGATGATTTCATTATATAGTCTTCAAGAATTGGTTTTAATGCGGTAAAAGGTATCTTTGAGTTACTTTCCAATTTTGAACCAAAGGGTTTTCCAATCAATTCTTCTAATTTTAAATAACCTTTATGAGTGTGGAATGTTTTTCCAACTTCGATTTTAAGTAGATAGGTTCTTCTCGAGTCTAAACATAGAAGTACATAATCCCCATCTTTAATTGTTTGACCTTGCAAATGTTTTTCTCCTTATGAACTGAAAGTATATTGTGTACAATTTAAGCTTTGAATACCAAATTCATAAAAAATAATCGTTGATAGAGTTAATATTATGTAAAAATCATTCCTTAAAAAGTTGAATAAAGCAAATTGCAATATCTTCTTAAATCGTAAATTTTATTCAATTTTGAGGAAGAGCCAATTTTTAAAATTATTAAGAACATAATTAATTGGAAAAATGAGTGAAAACTTAAATTTAATTCTAAAGTATAAACAATATAAAAATCTGAAAAGTAGTTTTTTGTTATTTTGGATTTTTATTGTGCTTTTCTTGATCTCGTATTAATTGCTTTAATTTCTTCTCCATTTTTAATTCATAAGCGTGTTCTTGAATTGGAGGAAGAAAGGTCATCTCTTTATAAAGAGTATCAGGAGTAACGATTCGCTGTTCTCCTTTCATAACTTTTATTTTTTTGCCATTAACAATATCTTCAAAAATTTCTTGAGCTTCGATTATATAGTATCCAACGCTTTCAGTAACAACTTTTACTCTGTATAGACCCTTATAATATCGAATGTTATTCATTTCTATTCATTATTAAGCCTCAGAGAATAGATATAAAATATTTGATCAAAAGTTCACATCATTCTAAGTGTAGAATTAATTGATTTTTAATAAAGATGTAAATATTTTAAATTATGAACTTCGGCTTCAGTTAGCTAATTTATTGTTACTATATAATTTTAGAGTAAAAATAAAAGTTAAGACAAATATTGACTATGTTTTTAGGAAAAATAGTAGTTCAACTAAATATTGTTTAAAAATTAATTCTCCTTTTTGTGGGTAATAAGTAAAGTTATAGATTTTTTTGTTAAGCAGTTCGATTATTTTAAGTTCTATTAATTGTGCTCCAGATCCGAATAAGTCTTCCACTATGTCAACGAATTTTTCAATATTATTTGGAATATTTTGTTTAGCAAGTCCATATTGTTCTTCTAAATATTGAAAAATATTGAATTTTTTTGAATTGATAAATAAAGCAAAACTCTCATCAATTGCTTCTAAAAGTATTGAATAAGAATTTGTAGGAATTACTTTTCTTTGTTTTAATAATAAAAGATTATTATTGGGTAATATTTTTTCTACTTGCATAAATTTTCAACTTCTTGTGTATTTGAGTTGTACTGTTGTCGTGTTTTACTCAGATACATATTGCATCGCAAGATTCAATATATAGCTTATTTTTAGAACGATATATTTCTAAAATCGATATATGTATTAAAAAATACATATTTGCTAGTAAACATAAGTCAAAAAATAATCAAAAAAGAAATAAAAAAATGAAAATTACCATGATCAATATTTTCTGAGTACTCAATATCTTTCTTCAACTGGAGTATTTTCTAGATAATTCTCAGTGAGTAATTCCAAATTTTGTTTTTGTCTGGCCATGTTTCTTGATCGAATATCTAATGCAATCATCAAAACATAAGGTATCACCAAATACAACGAAGCTACTACGAGGTTATTGAAGAAATAAGAAAAGCCAAGCAATTGACTCATTGAAACTTCAGCATATGTTTCTAAAACATCCACCATAACAACAGCCAGAAAAGTCAATGTTAAACAAAGAAAAAATTGAGCAAGAACACCTCGTTCTTTTCCAAGAATTACGCAAGGTATAGCAGAAGAGAGAACAAAAACCCAGGCAAAACCATAAACAAAGACCACCAAGTCTATCCTAGAGGTTAACCATAAACCTACAGAAGGAACAATGGTGTTAACGTTTGTTATTAATGTCGAAACTGCAGTTTGAGTAAATATTTGATAGGTAATCATCAGCGTCCAAGCTACAGACAAATAAAGTGGAGCTACCCAAGCGGCTTTAGCCATTGAAATCCCCAAAACAGAAAATACAATATCATATATTAAGTTTTACGATATCATACTCAATAAAATAAATACAATTCCATAAAAAACAATTTAAAAACTAATTAATTACGTAACAAAAAAACGTTACTTAGTTCAAATTCAAAGATGATAAATTTAGATTGGAATCTTCCAATAGCTAATTATTGTACCTTTGATCCATTCGCCACCAATATTTTTAACGACTTCATTTATCTCATTCCATTCATTTTTCAAATATTGAGCAGGTTTAACTATAAGATAATCTCTTTTTACCGAAAAATTTAGCAATTCTATTTGTTCAGGACTAAATTCTTTTTTATACGAACTAATAATTTTATTAACATTAACACTAGGTGTTTTTACAACTTTTGGTTCCGGTTTTGAAGGCGCTATCGGGTTAGAAGCAACAAGGGGAGTGTGAACAGCACTAACATTTAAGGTTGGAATTGGATATGAATCTACATCTTCAAAATCATCACTTCGTACAATAATCTGAATTTGATCAGAAAATAAATCATATTTAATATCGATTAATTCTAAATCAACTGGCAGATTTGCAATGTTGGAGTTCTCTGTTCCTTGCAAAAATTTAATAAAAGATTTGGGATTCAAGTTTAAAATTCTAAATTTCATATACATAATCACTCAGAACAGTATTTTTAAGTTTAAATAAATAACTTAAAAGTATTGGTTATCTCTTACTCTTTTTTAATCTAAAGAATCGATAAAAAGACTATGCAACTAGTACCATAAAAGCAATATAAGAAATAATCAAAATTGCACCTTCAACTTTTGAAATACCTCCTCTCATAACGAAACGCCAGAACAAAATTGATGTTATAAGCAAGAACGGAAGGATTTCTAAAAATACACTCATATCAACTTGAAAAGGAGATCCTATCAAAACTAGACCTAATACTAGGGTCAAGTTAGTGAGGTTAGAACCAATTATTCCTCCAATAGCTAACTGTACTCTACCTCTTCTTACTGCTGCTATGTCAAGTGTTAATTCTGGAAGAGATGTTCCAATGGCTACAAGTTTTGCTCCCACTAGGATAGCTGGTATACCAAATGCAACTGCTATGTTTGAAGCAGAAGAAACTGTAAATTGTGCAGATATCGCTACTATTGTGAAACTTACTAAGAGAGTAGTAACTACTTTTATTTTTTTAAAAATTGTTGTTTTATTGTCATCACAAATTTCTTCTGAAATAGGTCTAACTTCTTTTATTTCACATTTATCTTTGTCACAAACCAACCTGGTTGTCGGGGTTTTTTTCTTAGATATCAAAATAGTGTTGACAACAAAAGCAACTAGAAGAATAAGGCCGATTATTTGACTTGGAATCACATAAGACGTAAATTGGTTTATCAACAAAAGCAAGGGAATAAGAGCGATAACAGATAGCATATCAGCTAGTTCTAAAATAAGATCGTTGCAACATAGTTTAAGATATCCAAACAGGCCAAGCAATCCAAGAATGAAAGCTATATTAAAAATGTTTGATCCTAAAACATCACCAACACTCACAGCAGAATTTCCTTCAACAATTGCAAAAATTGCTACAAGTATTTCAGGAGCTGAGGTAAGTACTGAAAGAAGAATAAAACCAGCGGAAACATCACTTAATCCTGTTAATTCAATAATATCTTCGACAGATTTAATAGCGAAATGACTAGAAGAGGCTAAACCAATAAGTGAACCAATTAGAATCAGAATGTGAATTCCAGTATCTTCTAGCATTGCACTTAATCTTTTTGTTTTCTATAAAATATAAATTGAATGGTAACTTTCTAATTTCAAAATAGATAGCAATAAAAAAATAGTATTAAATTCGTTCTTATTGAAAAAAAACTAAATTCAAGGTTAAATTTGAAAATTCTGTTTACCCTTGAATTATGATACCTTTCCAAAAGGCTATAAAGCCTTTGATTTGTTTAGCCGCTGGTTTTGGATCAGGATAATACCATGCTGCGTCTTTGTTAATGTCTTGTTTGACTATCACATCATAATAGCTAGCAATACCCTTCCATGGACAAGTCGAATGAGTAATACTTTCTTTCAGAAACTCTTTGTTTATGGAATTTGGTGGAAAATAATAATTGCCTTCAACTATCTCAAATTTATCACTTTGTGCAATAACTTCTCCTTTCCAGATTGCTTTAACCAAAAAATCAGCTCAAAATAAACATCTTTGTTTACACTATTATGGTTATCTTAAACTAAGAATTAAATGGCATAAATGATACATGGATTTTATGCAGCTGAAGATTCTGCATTTTTATTTTAATATTGACTGTACTCTACCTATTTTTCCATCTGTGAGACGAACTTTGATCCCATGTGGATGAGTTGAACTATTTGTGAGAATTTGCTTAACAATACCTTCAGTTAGTTTACCACTCCTTTGGTGTTGTTTCAAGACTATTGCCACATGGATTCCCAATTTTATTTCACTTCTATGCTGATGAGGTTGCATAAAATATAACATGTTTCTTGCAGCTTATAGGATTTCGCACGAAAAAAAGCAGACTCAACAAAATCGTCAATGTGCAAAGGGCTGGGTTTGAAAGCACAACCAGTAGATATAATGCTAACAAAATTTCGTTTTTTAAATAGCTATTAAAGATACAAACCTAATTCCCACAATATTTTATTCAAAATACAAAAGACACTCTATTCGAAAGATGTATGCTAAGTATAATATTATAAAATAAAAATTCTCAAAGAATAAATTCGTAAAAGTCAGAATTCCTTGGTAAAAAACATAAAAAAAGAAAGAAACTCTGTCAGAAAATGCGAAGTTTGATATCTCAGATGCGATAAAAATAATTAATAGGAATTAATTTGAAGCGGAAGTTCAAAATAATAATCGGTTTTCTCCTATCATTCACGATTATATTAGTTGGTTTTACGGTTTGGGCTGAAACTCCTTCTGCTCCGATGTTGGAAGCTTATGAGGCTTTAGAGTCTGATTCGGAAGTGATTGTGTCAATTACAGATTGGCTCGTTTTTCAACCAACAATTTCTAATAAAAGTGTCGGGTTCGTTATTTACCCAGGTGGAAGAGTTGATTTTCGGTCGTATGCTCCAATAGCTCACAGAATTGCTGCGAAAGGATTTATTGTGGTGATTGTAAAGATGCCTCTTAACTTGGCTATTTTTGGTGCTAACATAGCTAGTGATGTAATTAAGTCTTATTCGCAGATTAGTTCTTGGGTAATTGGTGGGCATTCTCTAGGTGGCACAATGGCAGCTCAATTTGCTCATGAAAATCCTTCAGAAGTCAAAGGACTGGTGTTGTGGGCTGCTTACCCGGCCACGGGGACTGATTTATCAAAAGATAAGTTGTTGGTTACAACAATACATGGTATCAATGATGGACTTATAAGTAACTCTCAGATAGAAGATTCCCTAAAACTGCTTCCAGTCTCCACAACGCGAATCGAAATAGCAGGCGGAAATCATGCACAGTTTGGGTGGTATGGTGACCAAGGAGGCGATAACGTAGCAACAATAACAAGAGAACAACAACAGAACCAAATCCTTAATGCTACACTCCAATTGCTTGAAGCCGTAGCAGTTCAATAATTATTCTTTTGGTGATTTAGTTTTTTTTAATCTAAATTTCATAATTTTTTTGCAATCAATAATCTTTTCAGAAAGAAACTATTGTAAAGAGGCTAAGGTTTGAAACTACAACTAGCGGATATATCACCCGAACAACAATCCTCTTTTATCCTAGACATTTTCTAAGTTTAGCGGCTTCTATAAGAGCTTTATTTGCTTCTATATCATCATTGTTTATATAAGATAAAAGGAAGTTATTGGTAAAATTTTCGTGCATTCTTTGCGATATACTTTTAGGTCCAAGCTCAATATTAAAAAATTTTTCCACTGTTTGTATATCTATTAAAATTTTTGAAAGAACAATACTCAAACTTTTCTTTACTTAGGTTAGCCTTTTTTGATATTTTTTCGCTAACTTCTTTGAGAAAATTTATGTTTTTCCATGAAAAGTATTGACCAATAGATTTAAGATCACTTTCCATGTGAACGTAATATTTCTGTAAAACTCGCCATTCATTTTCATGTAAATTCATCAGAGATTTCATACCTATAAATTCGGGAGGCAATCCAATAGTATAAAGTGATGAAGCAAACGAAATTGCTCTTGGAAGATGTATACCAGAAACACATCTGCTATAACCAAAAAGTCCAATATGGAGTTTACGTGCTCTTCGTTGAGGAACATACATTGAAATACTATTGATAAAAGGTGCTAGCATTTCAATTACCTTTTCATATTCGGATCTGCATTTTTGTAGAATACCAATAAGAATTTTTTGTTCTTGCTGGTCTATTATAGCACAGTCCCCATTTGGGAGTTTCTGATTTATTTTTCTTATAGATGCTTTAACTTGATCGATAGGGTAATCATATCTGAAAGCTGATTGCAAAGTTACAGTTGAAATACCTTGGTATTCCTCCAGAAAGTTATCAATATTTTCAGGCGATAGATGTCCTCTAAAAGGTCGTGACCCTACACCAAGGATTGGATATATTTTTAAATTGTTTTTTTCTTCAACTTTTATAAGTTTAGTTGAGACCAATTTTAGTAAGCAAAACTGCACATATAAGGCCATAATTTAACGCAGGATCAGACCTTGCGATAAAGACTCTTAGGTTTTTTGGTTTAGCTAATTTAACATATGGATTTAGTATTCTATCGACATGTAAAATACTATCGAAATCTTCAACCAAAGGTATTATTTTTATTATTTTTGGTTTAAAATCACCTATCCAATCTCTTGTTGTTGTAGATTTGTAGATAGTTATATCTTCATCTGCGATTATAGATTTTTTATAATAGTTTAAAAGCATTATAAGCTCTTTTGCATCAGTAGTAAAAGGTAAAATAACCTCAAAAATAGGATTTACTTCTCTTTTATAGACCAATGAAGCTACATCATGAGCAACTGGTATGTTTTGAAGAGTTTCTACAACGTATTTTCTCTCGGCACCCTCGATTTTTGGGTTGGGAATTCTATAAGTTAAATAAACATCTTCTCCAATTACATGTTCCGAAAAATAATTCCAGTGTTTTTGAAGTAATTTTCTCACTACTCGCGTATCTACATCTTTCCCTTCAGAGTCCCACATTACTTCTTGACAACCAAGCCTACTAAAAGCATAAAAAGCTTCGAAAACTTCTTCGTTGCCATCAATAACCTCGCCCTTAGTCCATTCTGGAATAGTTGCGTTATCAGGATGTTGTGTTGACATTGTTTTAGGAATTACTCTAGTTTCTTCAAAAATATTAGTAATGTTGCTTACCCCATTTTAAATAATAGCTGTGACCAAGTTTGGATATATTTTAATATTATCTATGAATTAAATAGTTCTTTTCTTAAAATTGGTTTAATTTTTATGTTATTTATGACATTTGCTTAACGAAAAAAAATGAAATATAAGGAATGAAATTATTTTGTTTTAAAAAAAATAGTTAATCAGTATATCAAGACTAATACTCGTTTAAAGTCTAAACAAATAGCCTCTCTGGATAAACATCTATCAGAATGCAAAAAATTCTAGTGAATTTTTTTAAAAAAATATTAATATGTACCTAGTTTTTAGGATGAAAATTTAAAAAATATCTCTTGAAAAATGGAAGTGTAGTCAGTACAGCGTGCTAGAATAAGTTGGTCCAACGTTGTTCTCAACTATAGCCGTCCGTGGGAGGCGTCGATACCCAGCTATCCCATCCGGAGAAAGTGGCTCCTGCTGCCACAGCCACAATAGTTAAACGCATCTTCATAGGAAACCATTTTGCCCGACTATTCCAAGGTTCATCGCCGTATCCCCATGAAGGGGGCGATACTGGACTTCTAGTGACATCATCAAATAAAGCAATTCCTTGACGCCAGAGATTGTTTGTGTTGTGCAAATCAATTCCTAATCCCTGAACATTATAGTCGCTTAGCACCGTACTGAATTCGCCAACTGATCCCGCGCCTCCAACAAGATGCTGGGGCCAATCCCAAAGCTCTTGGTAAACTTTTACCCCATCGATTTCTCTTGGAAGGTCCTTCCACCAGACTATCTGGAAACTGCAGGCTGTGTTTGTGGGTTGTTCTATAATCTCCCAACGGGTGTAAATTTTGCCATTCCAGAAGTCGACAGGCGAGTGCCAATTTTGAGGATACCTTGACGTGTCGTACCAGAAGTGCCATCCACAGTTTTCTACATAGACAGGTGAATTATCGGAAAATGTATGGATTTCGTCTCGAATGAGAAATTCTGTACCCCCGTTCCAGTTTCCGCCTGCTGTTGGCGTTGGAGTAGGAGTACTTGTTGGCGTTGGAGTAGGAGTACTTGTTGGCGTTGGAGTAGGAGTACTTGTTGGCGTTGGAGTAGGAGTACTTGTTGGCGTTGGAGTAGGAGTACTTGTTGGCGTTGGAGTAGGAGTACTTGTTGGCGTTGGAGTAGGAGTACTTGTTGGCGTTGGAGTAGGAGTACTTGTTGGCGTTGGAGTAGGAGTACTTGTTGGCGTTGGAGTAGGAGTACTTGTTGGCGTTGGAGTAGGAGTACTTGTTGGCGTTGGAGTAGGAGTACTTGTTGGCGTTGGAGTAGGAGTACTTGTTGGCGTTGGAGTAGGAGTTTGTAATTGCAATTGATTAAAATTAGGATTTGGAGTAGATGAAGCTAATTGATTGAGTGCCAATCCTCCTATAAGGCTTGTGAGACCTATAAGTAACACAATTAGCAGAGCTACCAACTTGGTTATGCCTGTTTTATCTAAATTCTTCATTTTTCTTTTCCTCAATACGACCCTAATATCTCAATCGTCGTTCATCTGAAATACTATCTCTATCCATTTCGAAAATGAACCAGTTATCATAACCCATCCATAAACGTTGTATTAATAAATTATGGAAGATCTTTCTGTCTTATCAAAAACCCGTCCCCATTACTATTTTTGCTTTATTTAATTGCCTTGATAAGTTATTTGAATAACTCGAATAAAAATAGTATCGCGGGCCGATGACAAAGATCATGAATGTGCCGAGGGCCGGGTTTGAACCGGCGACAACTCGGTCTTCAGCCGAGCGCTCTCCCAGGCTGAGCTACCTCAGCAATTTTTGGATAGCCTCAGAGAGTCACTTTGACCTGTTCATTTAGGTTTTCTCATAAATATTAGTTTATCCATTTAAGAGAGGTAATCAAAGCTTATTTGAGATATTATTCTTAATTGTTAAAGGTATTTAGACTAATTTATAGTAATGTGTATAGTAGTTAATCACGATTTCTTTTTTTTAGTTAGTGATTCAATTTTCTTTTTTTGGTTATTGGTTATTTGACTAATTTTGTATGGGTATATTTCTTCTCTGTTGAGAATACCTTTGATTGCATCTGCTCTCAATCTCAAAGAATCAACAGCATCCTCAAAATAGAGGCATGAGTCACCCATCAACTCGGGATCTATAAGTGCACATCTCCCATTTTTCTTCCAATTTGCACAATCACATCGAGTACACTCAGGATTTTCCATAAATTTAGACTGTCCTCAAAAATAGAAAATTATTTTTTCTTTTAATAATCTTTTGATCTAAATAAAGTATTAAAAACAAATTATTAATGAGCTAAAAAAAGAAAAGTTGTATAAAAAGAAAGATTGCATGGAGTTTTTGTTCATGAAATTAAAGGATGACCCCAGTTTTTATCAGAGTATTTGCAAACCAAAGATTGTTTTATCAGTTTACTTTTTGAAGCTTGGATTCCAAATCACTGCTTTGAGCTTCAAGATTTAAAATCGTATTTTCTAGTTCATTTCTCGAGTTTTCCAATTCTTTAATCTCAACTCTTTCTTCAAGAACTTCAATATCAACTTCTAGGTCCTTTTGTTTGGTTTCCAAAAGTTGGTTTTGTTTCTCAAGTTTTGCTCTGTGAGCACGTAATTCTTTAAGTTCTACGCTAGACATTCTTCATCAAAATCACATGTCCTTTACTTAAAGAATAAGCTTATGTGCCTTAAATCTAGATTCAGAATTCATAGGTTATGGATTTTAATCAAATAGTTATTCAATTTAATAATAAAATGTTTATTAAATATTGGTTTAAAAATATGTGAGAAAACAACCCTAAATAAAAAACTATAAAAAAGGTTATAATAAAAAAGAGGTTTCCAACTAAACCAAAGTTACTATATTAGTCAATAAATAGCCAATTAATCCGCTGGCTAAAAAACAGAGAAAAATTAGAATACCTTCGAGTTTATAATTTGTTTGTGAGTTTGGATTTTTTTGAGAAGTTTGCATAATTATTCACCAAGTGATTTTATTATGTTTTTAAAGGAAAGGTTTTATGAAGGTAAGATTAGTATTTGAGTTCAGTTAGTTCTGGGCCGATAGTCTAGCTGGCTAGGACGTCGCCTTCACACGGCGAAGATCGCCGGTTCAAATCCGGCTCGGCCTACCTTTGTTATTTTTTGCGTCTTTGTGTTGTACGATTACATAAAAAGGTTTATTAAATATTATTATTTGAGATATTTTGATTCGGATGCGACCAAGATGAATAGAAATATTAACACTTTAGATATGGAACAGAACAACAGTTCAACCTCAAATCCTGAGGGAATATGCTGCGAAAATTGTGGAGATAGATTCGAAAAACCATTATTCACAACAATTTCTTCAGGCCAAGTTTTAAAAGAATACTATGCCTGTCCAAAATGTCTTTCAAAAATAATCAGTGTAGACGTACAAAAGCCCAAAAAAGTCACCCAAATCGAAAACTTCAAAGAGGAACTACCAGAAGCTGAAATTAAAGAAGAAACAAAAATAGAAAATAAAATTATCGGATGTAAAAACTCTATAGGCTATTTAAAAAGAAGACCAAAAAACTCGCCTATACCTGAAGAGTGTTTCACATGCAATAAAATGATTGATTGCATGGCATACTAGCAGCAGGCATAAAATTCTTTTTTAATAACTCGTAATACAATTAAGAGATTTTTTTAACTGTCTATTTCTCAATAAGTTCTAGCAAAAGTTGATAGTCTAAGAATTAGGGGTCTGTCAACTATCATTCTTCATTTTTCCCGATCAGACTGGGACGGCGACATCATTCCCCACCAGTTCCAACAACATCCCAGTCAATAAATATTGTGAACGTAATTCTCTATATGAAACGAAACGCCTACGCAAACACAACAATAAAAGAAAGTAGCTAAACTACTAAAACACCTAAAGAAAAACTGCAACACAAAACAACCCGAAGAAACAAAGACTATACATAGCAAACAAAACATGCGGAAACGGACACAAACAAAACTTAATTGAAGCATATGCAAAACTTCATGCGTTCAGAAGGATTAACATGGGAACAAACCATTCTACCAGAAGATATGACAAAAACGCAAGAGCACCAAAAGAAGAACTCATAGACTTTTTAATCAACCATGCAAGACTAGAAATGAAACTAAAACTATCAATCGTCAAAGACCTAGGGTTACGACCTATAGAATTAACATGGATAACAAGTTGCAAGACATAGACCTATCAACAGGCATAGTAGCAATTACAGGAGCAAAACACACAGTTGGAAGAGAAGGCAAACTTAAAACAAAAACCTTAGAACTACTTATCAAATAGATTAAATGAAATTATGGAAAATGGATTCATAAATTTTGACATAATTAAAAACAAAACGCTATTAGCGCTTATATTAAGCGAATTCTCAGACGAACAAATAAAAAAAGAGTAAAAACAGTATATAATTCAACGCAGCCAAACCCAAAACTGGGGTCCGTTCTAAACAAATTGCCCAATAGAGTGTGAAGGGCAACAAGGTCAAGACCGCAAAAAGTATATCAAGAAAAGTTTAAAAAATACGTTATTTCCATTAAATTTGAAAAATAAAATATTTAAATTTCTTTAAAAGGTGAAAGATTTTGAAGAATAATACCGACAAGAAAGTGAAAAATAATTTTTCTTGAATGTCCTTATTGTGTTTGTTATTTTGTTTCACAATATGATCTTCAAAGTCATTTAGACGCTTTTGGCACCAATAAATATGAGCATATTCAGAAATTAGATGAAGCCCACAAATCAGTAGACAGATCATATGTAAAAAGAAGTTTATCTAAAGATTCAAAAAATAGAACTGTAAAGAACCCTAAATCCCGTTATTATCAATATTAGCAAATTAAATTGACATTATTAAAACAGCACTAGAAAAAATGAAGAAACTAGAATCCTTGTTTAAATAATAACACAAACTAAAGCATATCCAGAATTCATAAGTGCTAAAGACTGAAAACCATCAAACTATTTGCTATGGCAATAAACCGAAGATTAGCCATGATTATTATCGTAGTTGCTGTTTTGGCAGCTGCTAGTGTGCTCCTTCCAATGGCATGGTTGAGTTCATTACAGTGGACACCTCATGCGACGTCACCTTTCGAGATAACAGACGTACAGTTCGACGTAGGCCACCTGAACATAACAGTGAAAAGTACCTGTACTGAGGCAAAGATAATCAGCGAAGTCACGATACGCGACCTCAAAGCCTACGGCTACGGATTTACTGTTGACTGGACTTCCACGCCGCATGTGGTTGCAGTGCATGAACCAGTACCTGTGGGTGAGGAAACCTCGTTTCGTGTAAGCTTCAAATGGTCTTCTGGTCGTGCATACCAAATAGAATTGGAGCCCGAAGACAAAGGTTGGGGCACTGCCATTAATGTAGTTGCCCCCTAGAGCATAGCGCGTATGAAAAACACGTGCCCATCCGCTCTGGAAAAAAGACCACTTATGCCCTCTCTTAACTGAAGGCAACAAGATCAAAACCCAAAAGTAAGAAACTATGAGAAAAGGTTTATTGAAGAAGCCAAAAATTTTTAAATATAAGAGCGTTATACATTATTGATTTCAAATGGGAACCCGATGCGAGAATGAAGGAAAATACCTAGTGTCAATTTTCAGGTCTCTTGTTGCAAAAGAACTACTCAATGTTCATCACCTAACTCAAGTTGAAGTAGCAAAAAAAATTGGACCAACACAAGCAGCAGTAAGCAATTACCTTAATTCGAAACGCGCAAAAAACAACATTCCACAATGTAAAGGCATTCTAACTAAAATTCAAAAAATAGCCAATACAGCTGCAAAGAATCTCGCAAAAGGAGAAACAAATTGGAAACAAGTTTCCCTTAATTTTTGCAAAGTATGTTCAAAAAATTTTGAAGATAAAATAGAACTAACAGCCGACCACTATGTCATTTAATTCTTCTTAAATAACTGCTTCCTCGTTCAACATATCGCAAAAAACTGTTTATAAAAACAAAGAGAACCGCTCAGACAACTTTCAGCGCAGTCATACCCCCATTTTAGGGGGGCTGCTCCGTAATTCTTTAAGTTGCCCTTAATCGTGTGAAGGGCAACGAGGTCAAGACCGCAAAAGATAGTTATTATTATTTTCGCGAAAAATATAAGGTGTCAACATAAATCTTTTCCTTTTTTAAGCAAAGGTCTAAAGATTTATTATTGCCACCAACCAAGAAGGGACTAGTATCATCCCGCAAAAAGATGAAAATTTAAGCAAGTAGAAAAACTAACAACAAAAAAAATCTATCAATATTAGCACAAAAAAAAGAAAATGCGATATCAAATATCCTTTTAGACATTGATTTACTTAACTACAAGAACCGGACATACAGCATGCCTTGTTACTCCCTGGCTTACACTCCCCAATAAAATCTCTTTTACTACACTCAAGCCTCTTGCACCAATAACAATTAAATCGAAATTTCCATTTTTACAAACATCAAGTATTACTTTAACTGCATGCCCTCCTTTAAGTAACGTCTCAACTTGAACTTTTTCATCTTTAGTTTTAATTTCAGCAGCAGCTAGGATATTTACACCTATATCACGAGAAATTTCAACTATTGCAGGAGTAGATTCTGGTCTAACAAATTTTTTGGGTAGCAAGAGTAAATTGGTTGAATACGCATGAAGCAAGGTGAGTTTTGAATTAAACTTTTTAGCTATCCCTATGGCGTTTTCTAGCGCCCTTACAGAATGCAGGGAACCGTCAAGTGGAACTAAAATTTTCTTGAACAAAAAACACGCACATCCAAGAGTTGATTAAGTTGACAAAACGAATATAGTTTTTGGTATTATTTACAGAATAAACTCTCGCACTTCTGGAAATACCAAACTGGCAATCAAAGCATAAGTCAAAAAGCATAAAAAACTTCAAATATAACTACATAAACAACAAAAAAGAGGGAAAAAAATGAACCCAAAAAATGAAAAAACACAAGAACAATAAAAATTACTTTGCCCTAAGGCTGGGACGGCGACATCATTCCCCGAGAATAAAACACCGTCCCCCAATATTATAAACGTAATGTTATGGATGAAACGCAACGCATACGCAGACACAACAATCAAAGCAACAGGGAAAGACTCAAACACCTACAAAAAAATTGTAATCTAAACAAACCAGAAGAACTTTTGTATACAACAAAGCCTTTTATAACATAAATCAGATACCAAACCTCAATAAATGAGGCAAGAAAAATGGATTCAAATAGAAAAACAGCAATAATCGTGGGAGTACTATTTATTATTGCGACCGTAACGACTCTAACAAGTTATTTATTTTTTAATTCTATTTATGAGACAGATTATCTTACCGTTGTTTCAGCAAATGAAAACCAAGTTTTGATAGGAGTACTCTTTATGTTAACTGCAACGGCTTCAATCGTTGGTATTCCAATTGCGCTCTATCCGCTATTAAAAAAGCAAAACGAAAGTTTAGCTCTTGGATATGTTGGCGCTAGAATTTTTGAGGCTCTTTTCTTTGCTGTGAATATAATCACCCTACTATCAATACTATCATTAAGTCACGAATTTGTAAACACAGTGGCTCCAAACGCGTCCTATTTTCAAACTTCAGGCAATTTATTACTAGCAGAATTTGAATGGAATAGTATTTTGTTGGACTTTCCCTTTGTCCTAAGTGCTCTGATCGTTAATTACTTGTTTTATAAATCAAAACTAATTCCAAGATGGCTATCAGGATGGGGTTTTATTGGAGGCGTATTATATTTACCTGGAGTCTTAATAGGAATGTTCAACCTGATGGATCCGACCATTTTGTTTGCCCTATTAGGTTTGCAAGAAATGGGGCTAGCTACATGGCTTATAATAAAAGGATTTAACTCATCTACAATCGCTTCCTAACTCGTCAAAACTTGAGTAACTAAAATAAAAAGAGCAAATCTAAAACATCAAAGGAAGGATATGATGAAACTCACATGGAATAGTAAAGCTTTAGTTGTGACGTTATTCTTTCGTTTACTCTTTGGGGGATACCTGATAGGAAAGGATCAATTCTACTATAATGACATTGAAAGTGCAGTAACAGTTTTACTGCTTAATGTCTTATTAGGCATCTTCGCAAGCTTGTATCTTTTAGATAAAAAATATGGACTTATAGGAATAATGGGTCTTTCTGCCTTTATTATCATATCGCAGTCTATATTTATTATCGTAACTTTAGGTCAAACAACAGACGTACAAGTACATGAACCGCTTGCTAATTGGTGGGCTATCTTGACATATTATATAACCTCACTTCTAACACTCATATTTTCCATCAAAGTCTATAAAGAAACCTAACTCTTCTATGTACATATTCCAAAATTTCTGATTTGTTTTTGAGGCAAAATATTATCAACCTTTCAAGTAATTATACTAAAATATGAAAATGAAAGCAATCGTCTATGAAAAATACGGACCACCAGAAGTTCTTCAATTCAAAGAAGTAGAAAAACCATCGCCCAAAGACAACGAAATACTAATAAAAATACATGCGACAACAGTACATCGAGGGGACTCTAGAATGCGAAGTTTCGATGTCCCTCGCGGAATGTGGCTAATGGCGCGAATAGCACTTGGTATCACAGGACCAAGAACCAAAATACTAGGAATGGAACTAGCCGGAGAAATTGAGTCGGTAGGCAAAGATGTGAAACAATTTAAGAAAGGTGATCAGGTTTTTGCATCTAACGGTTTTGGTGGTGCTTATGCTGAATATATTTGTTTGCCTGAAGAGGGGATTGTGACAAAAAAACCAGTCAATATGACCTATGAGCAAGCAGCCGCAGGAATTCCTACTGGGGGAGACATGGCATTGACATTTTCTTAAAAAAAGGAAATATTCAGAATGGACAAAAAGTCCTAATCTATGGTGCTTCTGGAAGCGTAGGTACTTATGGGGTACAACTTGCCAAATACTTTTGAGCAGAAGTTACCGGAGTATGCAGTACAGCCAATTTGGAATTGGTAAAATCACTAGGAGCCGATAAGGTAATTGATTACAGTAAAGAGGATTTTACAAAAAGAGGAGAGCTTTATGACATTATTTTTGATGCCGTTGGAAAAATCTCAAAATCAAATCGCAAGAAAGCGCTAACTCCGAATGGGATATATATGTCAGTTCATGATAAAAGAGGAAACCAAAAGGTTGAAGATTTAATTTTCCTCAAAGAGCTAGCTGAGGTAGGAAAGATAAAAGCGGTTATAGATAGAACCTATCCATGGAAACAAATCGTCGAAGCCCATGAATATGTTGACAAGGGACACAAAAAGGGACATGTAGTAATAACTATACCATAACAACAAAATTCAACCTCAAAGATCTTTTCAAGAAAATTAAAAAATAGTTAAAAATAATAGTATCAGCGCGAGGATACCCATCAAAGGGGCTCGCTCCTTCAGAGTTGCCCCATTGAAATTTGAAAGGCAACAAGGTCAAGATCGCAAATTATTATTTTTTTTTATCGTGAATTAAAGTGTCAAAACATTTAATAGTTAGAAATACATAACTTTATGTTAGATAAATACAATAAAATGTTAGATATAATTAAATGGAGGCCAAGAAACACGAAAACATATAAAAAAATATTATTCGTTTTAGGAATTTTGATTTGTCTAGCTGGAGCGGGACTGATGTTTGACGGAGCAATCCTGGGCGAAACAACAACAAATGTCGCAACCGTACTCGGAATAACCGGAATAAGCCTAATCGCAACCCAAAAAAGAACAATGAACAACGGAGGTGAATAGATATGGCTACATTCGGATGGCCAATAATTCTAATCCTAAACGCCGTGATAATTATTCTAGTGGCAATATTTGTGATCTGGACGGTGCAAAAAAACAAGAAAGCAGGATATCCAATGCAAGATGAACGAACATCAAAGATTCAAGGCAAAGCAGCACTTGGCACCTATTATATTACCTTAGCCTTCATTGTATCAATAATGCTGTGGAACATTTTCGGAAACGAGTTTCTAACCTTCTTGCCTGAACTGGAAACAGGATGGACTGTAATCGCCATAATGCTGGTAATGGGATTCTCGTTCGGCTTACTGAGCTGGTACTACGCCAAAAAAGGAGAATTATGATGAAATTCAAAACCCGAATCAAAGAGCTAAGAGCACGATACGATTTGACCCAAGACGACCTCGCAAAAAGCGTGGGTGTAAGAAGAGAAACCATCCTTTACCTAGAAAAGGGCAAGTACAATCCATCCCTAATACTAGCTCACCAGATAGCTCAAACTCTTAAAACCACAATAGATGACCTTTTTGTTTTCGAAGATGAAAAAACTCGAAATGAGTAGCCAAAAAATGATGAAAGAGGCACCCGTCAAGTTGAACAAGGAGGGAGACGTAAAATTGAAAGAATATGCTTGCATACAAGTTAATCACCACAAATACGTACCTTCGACAATTGCTGATATGCAGAACCAAGGTTGGCGTCTTAACACCTACCAACCTACTGGGTATGGTACAGATATCAAGCACTACCTACTTTTTGAAAAGGGTGACTAACTTAGAGCTAATATACCCAAATAGGAGCCGCTCTATACGAGTTTCCCTGACTAAAGTTGAAGGGCAAGAAAACAAAAACCAAAAAAAACAAGAATCCATGAGTAATAAGGAACACTATTTTTAATAAATTCATCAAAATAGAGGAAAAATTAGGACTTTTTATACTTTAGTTAACGATTTTTTATTTCTACAAATCAAGCTTATTTTAACTAAAAAAAAGAAAGAGAGGAATTTAGTTGAACCTTAATGCTACTACTTTGCTGGTTTTAGTTTCACACCACAAATTGAACATTTACCATCTGCTGTAACTGTTGGTTGCTTAGGAACTTCAGCTCCACAAATACCACATTTTACTATTATATCCACCCCCCAAAGTTTTAATCTAAGATATTTTCAAATTTATTTACCTACTTTTTTTTAAAGAAAGCAAATATTGCTACAAGCAAAGCAATGATACCAATACCAATTCCACCGACAACTCCCTCTATAGGAGCACCTGCTCCATCTTCTCCATCCGCACCCGCTGAACCAGAAGCACCAGTAGCACCATCCGCACCTGCAGGACCAGTAGCACCAGTAGAACCAGTAGCACCAGCTGAGCCAGTTGATCCTGTTGGACCTGATGGACCAGTAGCACCAGTAGCACCAGTAGCACCAGCTGGACCAGTCATATCAACAACTGTGAAAGTTGTACTTGCCATAGCTCCCTCATCATCACTTGCAGTTATTGTATGAACTCCTGGATCATTTTGTGTTGGAACACTAATTATAGCCGTGAAAATTCCGTTTGAATCAACAGTAACCATCGCTGGAACGGTCGGAATGCTTGAGTCACCCCAAGATATAGTTACAGTGGCATCAGGATTAAAACCAACACCAACAATCGTAGTTGAAGCTATTCCACTATCTGGAATTGCCACAATAGCTTGAGGTATCAATACAGCATCAATCACATGAATGATTCCATTAGAGGTTGCAATATCAGCAGCCAAGACAGTAGCTCCATCAACTAAAACTGACCCTTCAGTAATTGTAAGGTTTCCACCTTGTAATGTTTCAATCGAACCCGAAGCTACCACTTCAGTAGAATTTAATTCTCCAGCAACAACATGATATAAAAGAACCTCACTCAGAGCTGATGGGTTAGCTAAGAGCCAATCTAAAACATCAGGATCAACAGCTGCAAAAGCATCATCTGTAGGAGCAAACACTGTGAAAGGCCCTTCTCCTTCTAAAGCACTTGTTAAACTAGCAGCATCCAAAGCAGCAAGCAAAGTCGTAAAAGAACCAGCCGATGTAGCAGTTCCTACTATATCCAAGACATCTGGAGGCAACATAACAGCATCTATAACGTGAATAATTCCGTTAGAACATTCTACGTCAACAGCTATCACGTTAGCGCCATCTATCATAACGCCTCCGTTAACTGTTATATCCACCATACTACCTTGCAAAGTCTCAACTTCAGTTAACAAAACAACATCAGTCGAATTTACTGCTCCAGAAACTACATGATAAAGCAAAACTTCTGAAAGAACATCTGGATTCGCTAACAAATAGTCAAGAAACGCAGGTTCCAAAGCTGCAAAAGCATCATCTGTAGGAGCAAACACTGTGAAAGGACCTTCTCCTTCTAAAGCACTTGTTAAACTAGCAGCATCCAAAGCAGCAAGCAAAGTCGTAAAAGAACCAGCCGATGTAGCAGTTCCTACTATATCCAAGACATCTGGAGGCAACATAACAGCATCTATAACGTGAATAATTCCGTTAGAACATTCTACGTCAACAGCTATCACGTTAGCGCCATCTATCATAACGCCTCCGTTAACTGTTATATCCACCATACTACCTTGCAAAGTCTCAACTTCAGTTAACAAAACAACATCAGTCGAATTTACTGCTCCAGAAACTACATGATAAAGCAAAACTTCTGAAAGAACATCTGGGTTCGCTAACAAATAGTCAAGAAACGCAGGTTCCAAAGCTGCAAAAGCATCATCTGTAGGAGCAAACACTGTGAAAGGCCCTTCTCCTTCTAAAGCACTTGTTAAACTAGCAGCATCCAAAGCAGCAAGCAAAGTCGTAAAAGAACCAGCATCATCAGCTGTTTCAATAATATTCAGAGTTGGTTGCGCTTGAATTAATGGAGAATAAACACCTAAAATCAAAGTCAGTAGTAAAAGACTTATTGCTATTTTATTTTTCATTAAAAAGCCTCATAATATAAAATTTAGTATCACCTAATAAATTATTCTCAAAACACAGCAAATACTACAATTTTAGTATCAATTTGAACAATATTTTAAATTATTTTTATCATAAATTTATAAAAATTATTTATTTAAATCAAACAAAAACAAACAGTTTTCATCGCAAGAAAACCCTATAAAAGGTGCTCGCTCCTAATCAATTGCGTTAATGAAACTGAAAAGCAAAAAGATCAAAAAGCAAAAAATAAATTATTATTTTTTGAACTCAAACAAAAAAAAATTTTTCAGTCGAAGTTTATAGTTTGGTTCCAGTAATAAATCTCAGTGATATTTGCCTGTAACTGGAAAAGCAGGATCATCATATACTACATCCAATCCTAAGCCATACCTTGAGAGGAGTTCCTCTGTAATTGACCAAACTTGATGTGTTTTCTCATCTGGACCCCAAAAACCCCAAATACTATCTTTAGGATGTCGCAGTCCAAACCCATAATTTTTTGGCAAAACTAAACCAGCCTCAGCCAATATTGAACCATGAGTCACTTTACCTTGTATTGCATCGGTCCATAATTTCTCAAGTGCTTCAAAATGCTCATCAAGCATAATACCGTATGGATTCTCATCTGTATAGGGATAATTGAAAATCACAATATACTTTGCACCAGCTTCGTATGAAGAAAGCATTTGCCTGTAAATTGCCTCTCCTCTGTCAAGGTAGGGTAGAGTTGTGTATTTCCAAGTTATAATTGCTCCCCAGTCTTTATCCTGTAGTGTTGCTGCTCCTCGAATTAACCCAATATCTTTGACTAGACTATGATTCCAACCGATCTGAGCAAGAACAACATCGTAACCTGAAAGGTAATCAAACCAGTAGAGCACATAATCTGAACAAAAAATCAGCGTATTTTGGTCCTTTAAAGCAATAGTACCAGGGTCGTCTTAGGAATCCGTTGGAAAATCCTGAAGCAACAGTATTATAGGTGGAGTTTGGAGGTAAGTTCCAATTCACAGCATTTTTATCTGTATCCAAGTAAATTCCTCCACGTTCATCGTAATAGTATATACCCTGAAACCGCTCACCATAACGTAAATTTGCGGAGCTAACCCAAGAAGCTCGCCATGTTAAGTTTTTCTCAGCTAGAATTTTTGGGGCGAGGTCTCCAAAGTATACAATTATGTTTAACCCTGATGCAACTGCGTAATCGCAGATTTCGGTAGTTGCAGTCTCATTTGTACTTATTGGTCCAGATTGTAAAACAAACAGGTTAGTATAGTTTTTCACCCTATCTATCAGCAGTTTAGCTTCTGCAATAGTATTTCCCCCAAAGGCAACTCCTAGGTAACAGTGTTCTGTTTCTTCTGTTTCAACTGTCAAATAATATTGGGCCATAAATATTATTGTTGAGATTAAAAGCAAAAGAAGTATTACCATTATGAAAACTTTCTTCATCAACAAATATGACTCCATAAAAAAATACAGTTTCAGAGCTTTATTTCATATTTTAATCTAATATGATCTTGAATTAAATAAATTATGATTAGAAGACTATATGTAATCTCTCCACTTCCAGCAAAAATAGGAGCAGGAATACGCAGAAAATTAGTCACCCCCAACACCGCTAATGTATCCACAACAATCACAAATATCGAGAGTCCAACAGTACCGATCCACCCTAAACGTTTGTTCATCCAAAGTAAATAAGTAAAAACTAATGTTAAGGATCCATAGACCAAAGTATAAACTGCATATACTGTTGATATCATTGAATAAGAATCGAGCAAAAAGTTACTTGGAAGCAAAACAACTCCAAATATTGCATGAATGATTCCAATAAGAAATTGAACAATTACAAGAAACAGTATACCTAGATATCTTCCTTTGAAGGTAACATCGTTTTTGGATTTTTTCATATTAATTTCCTAAACAGATTTTTTTCTCACAATAACATCTAGAATACCATTCAGATGACACTCTGTCGCAAGTATATCCTATAGAAGAGTTTTGCTCTGAAATATGAATTATCCTAACAAAATAAATGGGTTACAAATTATTAATCGCTAAATAAAATTACTATTTTTTTGCTACAAGAACGTTACAGCTAGCTTTAGAAACCACCTGTTTTGAAACGCTGCCTAGAAGAAAAGAAGCAGCGTTACCCAAACCTCTACTACCTACTGCTATTAAATCAAAGTTTTCATTTTCAGCTATGTTAACTAAAGCACGAGCAGGATTTGAACCAAGAATGGCTAAAAAACTTGAATCAATTTTTTCTGTATCCAAAAGTTGTTTCACTTTGAATAAAGAGTTATTTGCCTCGTCTTGGGTCCCTCTCTTATAAACAGTTATAACTTTAATATGTCCTGAGAATTTTTTGGCTAAAATAATAGCATCCATAAGTGCCAATGTGGAATTATCAGACCCATCGACTCCAACAAGAATCTTCATTTTTTCTTTCATTTTATTAACATCTAGCCGCATTTTTCTTATGTTGTAGAATAGGTATTAATAATTAATTCTTTAATCAAGTTTTAATGTTTTTCTATCTATCTTTGCATCCATTATTCCCGGATTCTTCTTTATGCCTCTAGCAAGAATAGGCGGAAGTATAAGTGTAGTTATTAGACTCATGGAAACTAGTGCAGAGAAAATCTCTGGAGAAATAAGACCATATTGAATAGCAATCAACGCAATAACCAACTCGGCTGCACCTCTAGAGTTCATTCCCCAGCCTACATAATAGAGCTGTTTCCAGGTTAGACTCGATACTGGTTTAACAATCATTGTTCCAACGATTTTTCCGAGAGTTGCAATAAGAACTGTTACTGCAATCATGGGGATGTTTGCAAGAAAAGTGTTGATATCAAAAGTCAATCCAACATTAACGAAAAAGAAGGGAACTACGAAACCCATAGCAATAAGCTTGATGACATTTAATAATTGGATTTGATTTTTTTTGCTAATTTTTTTCATAGATGCTTGTAGGAGAAAACCACCTAGAATTGCTCCTATCAGGTAACCAACATTCAACGATTCAGAAAGGGCAGCAAGTACAAGTATGAAAATCAGCACTATAGAAAAAAGTCCTGTTTCTTCATTAGTTTTTTTATCCAGATTTTGCAGAACCTTTGAAATTATTTTGAATGCAACGAATGCGACTACAAGGAATACAATCATTTCAACAGGCACCATTGCCAAATCGAATATACTTCCACCTTTTGCCAAGACTACTACTAGAGCTAAGAACAGGACTTCAAATATGTCATCTATTGCACCAGCAGCAAGCATTATTGCCCCCAATCGAGTGTTTAAGACGTTAAAATCCATTAGAACCTTAACGTTTGTTCCTTCTGATGTAACCATGAGTGCACCACCAAAAATAACACCCGTCATAAACCCTTGTTCAGGGAAGACTATCATAATAAAAACAAATCCTAAAACGAAAGGAATCAGGGCAGAACAAAGGGATATTAGAATTGAATCTCGTGATGTCTCTTTTATTTTTTCGATTTCAATTTCTAATCCTGCTAGAAATAGTAAAAGCAGGATTCCAAGGGTTGCTAGAAAATCTATTACAATTAACGTTGAGGCTTCACCAAAAAATAGTTCTTTTAAGAATGGAACTCCAAACAATAATCCTGCGAGAATCTGACCAATGACAGAGGGTAAACCAATTTTCTTGAATAATTCTCCAAGCAAAAATGCTGCAATCAAAATAATTGGTATAATCGCTAATATTTCCATTCTTTTCACCTAAAACATAGTAGTAATGGTTGATTTACAAAAAGCTATAGAAGTTATATGCAAAATTTTTCCTAAAAAAAATACTTTCAACTTAATCAATCCATAAATATTTTTTCAGCAATTCGAATTAAACTTTCAAGTTTGACTTGTTTTCCGATTTCGTTAGTTACAGGATTTCCGATTAATGTTGTTTCAGAACAAAATTCTGAAAAATGAACGCTTAATGTATTGTTTATAGCTTTCCTTTTTGACCCAACCTAGCTGTATTGCATGTTGTGCTCGAAAGCGCAGAGATGGATTTAAATTTTTCCCTGAACACTTCAATATTTCAATCTTAAAATAGCTAAGAATCAACAAAAACGGATAAAAATTAAAAATAAGGCTTTTTTAGCCATTTTACATTATATCTTTGCTATTATTATTCGTAGCACCTATTTTTTTCATAAATTAAGCTAATATTGTCACTAATCATTTATTGTACAAATTTCAGAATTGTTATAATCTTCTTCAGATTAAGACTACTATCAATTTTTCTCAAAAAAGCAAATATTAGAGTATGAAACCTAATTAAAATGTTAAAGTTGAATGTTAGTGACTGAAAAAAAAGTTAGACCCGAATGGAAAAACTATATAGAAAAATTAGATAAGTTAGCAACTGAAATTGATGAAGTGAAAGATTTTTCAAGAGGCAACTTGATTGACGGATTAACTAAGATTTTTAATGAAAGCTATAAAGAATTAGATGTAGATGTTAGAATAATTGCTTTTCTTGAATTTTGTTTCTTCAAAGCAGAAGGTCCCTATTCTCGAAGATTTGAACATTTTTCAGAAATCATATTAAAAATAATTGCTCTATTCCCTGAATTACAAAAGATACTAAATAGAAGAGCAGACGATTTAATTGCGAATATGGTACTCAACGAAAAAAGTGGATTAAATTTTAAAATTTTTGATAACTACGAGTTAAGAATTGTTGTAGACTTATGGAAGAAAATTGGATTAAAACCACTTTCAATTGAATCTGTTTTTAATTCTGTAATGCACAAAGGGAGTGTTATATCTGACTTAAAAGAAAAAAACATTTATTTGTTAGCTCTTTTGAAAAAAGTTTTCCCCTTTCATGAGAAATATTATCTTTCAAACCAGATAGATCTGAGCAAAGGAATTTATGAGCATGAAAAGAAACGATTTGATAATATAATTATTGAATATGAAAATCAGGGTTTTTCATTAAATGATATTATTAAAAAAGAAAATTTACGGATTATGCCAACAGAAATTAAAAGGAATAATTTTTTGTCTTATCTACTGAAAAAAAAACATAAATTTAGGTGTCAGATTTGTCAGCTCACTAAAAGTAAGAGTAAATCTCACTATTTTGAGTCACATCATATTGTTCCTCTTGAACAAGGAGGAGCTGATCACTCAGCAAACATGATTGTACTTTGTAAAAAACATCATAATGAAGCCCATTGTGGAGCTTTAGAAATAACCTCTAAAAAAAATCTCACCATAAAATATAAGAAAAAACAATTTGGAATAAATAATAACTGAATTAATATTAACTATTCTCAGCTAAACACAAAAACTCATTAGCGTAGTATCTGTTTTTTATATTAGATAGATTAGTTTATTCATTGATTAAGTTGATAATTGACTCGCATGTTCATCTTGGTGGACCTCTTAAGGAGGCTGAACCAAAAACCTTTGCAAAACTGATGAAAACAAGCAAAATAGACAAAGCTATTATTTTTAGATATTTTTATGACAAACCAACAGTTTTTAGCAACAGATACATTAGCTCAGTGATAAAAAAATATCCAAAGCAGTATGTAGGTTTTGCATGGATAAATCCCAATGAAAAAACCGCGCCAAAAGAGTTGGAAGAAGCAGTCACAAAATGGAAATTAAAAGGGGTTAAACTCCACTTAGAGATGCATCCCACATCGCTGGAAAAACTTCGAAAGATATTCAAAGTCGCTGAAAAATATGCAATTCCTATTTGTATTCACTTAGGAAACGACTTTAATCAAATTAAATTACTTTCCCAAGAGTTTGATGCAAAAATAATAATTGCTCATCTTGGTACTGGAGTATATTGTTTAGATGTTAATCGTTTGAAAAAAGCTATTGAATTAGCCAAAGACAAAAAAATATTTCTTGAGACCTCAGGAAATACATATCCCTTAGTTGATTATGCTTTAAGAGCTCTTAATCCTACAAAATTAATAATGGGATCAGATTTTCCCCATGAACATCCGCTGGTTTCAGTGAAAATAATAGATTTATTAAATCTTTCAAAAGAAAAGAAGGAATTAATTCTACAAAAAAATATAGCTAATATTTTAGGAGAGTAACTTTTTAGCCCATAAAAGCATTAACTCAAAATCTAAAATATGAAAAGCTTCTTAAACATTAACATTTAAATCAGAAAATTTATCCAACACTAAAGTTATTACTTAGAAATAGTTTTTAAGACGAAGAATCTAGCCCGGTGGTGTAGTGGTCAAGCATAGGGGCCTCTGGAGCCCTCGACGAGAGTTCGAATCTCTCCCGGGCTACTATTACACATGCTATAGAAGACTAAATTTCAAGTACATAATTTTCCTAAATAGTAATAATCAGAAGTCTTTAAATTATGTAGAAAAATATTATTAATTCTTAATTAATTAAAAATTAATTCAAGGGGAAATTACATGAAATACAGTGAGTTAATTGGTAAAGAGGTTTATTGTGAAGGTCTAAAAGTAGGCAAAATTAGTGACGTTATTATTGATGGAGAAGAGTGGAAAGTAACTCATCTTGAAATTGAACTAAGAAAAGAAGCTGCTAAAGAATTACTTGGAGCAAAAACTTCGTTTAAAAATCTGTTATCAATATCTGCAGTAGGACCAGCTTCTAAATGTTGTACAACAGAAAGCGGAATAGACCTTCAGGTCTCCAGAGGACAACTTCGAATATATTTAAGACCACCATAATAGGCAGAACAATATTTGAAAAAACACTAATAAACAACCTTTTTTTTCTTTTTTTAATTAAAAAGCACATAATAGTGATTAACCAATTTTAAAGCAATAAAAAGAGCAAATATTATCAAAAAAAGTGAACAGAAATGCTTAATGGAGAATTTATTGATTATAAAAGAAGAGAGTTTTGTAAAGATATTAAGTGTCCAAACCAAATTGAACTTAATGGATTGAAAGAGAAAACTGAAAAATATGAAAAAGTTAGGAAAGCATGTAGGACAAAATGTCTTTTTACAACTTGGCAATTTCATCACTGGTTAATTGAAAAAGGATATTTAATAGTTAGACCTGTAAAGAGAAAGGTTTAGTAATTCTGTAACTAAAAAGCTTCAAGGAGAAATAAGAAATGGAGTGGGGCATGAAAAATCGACTAAATAAACTAATTCAACCTGATGGAAAAGCATTATTTTTGCCAATTGATCATGGTTATTTTCAAGGACCAACAACTAAACTAGAAAAACCAGGTGAAACAATAAAACCAATACTGCAATATGCAGATGCTCTCATGTTAACTAGAGGAATACTGAGGAACTGCGTGGAGCCAAATATTGAAAAACCGGTTATACTGCGTGTTTCAGGCGGAGCTAGTGTCGTAGGTGAAGATTTAGCAAATGAAACAATCACAACCTCTATCAAAGAAATCATAAAACTTAATGCAAGTGCTGTATCAATGTCAGTTTTTGTTGGAAGCAAATATGAACATCAAACGCTAAAAAACCTAGCCAAACTAGTTGACAAATGTGAAGAATATGGAATACCCGTTATGGCGGTTACAGCAGTTGGACGGGAACTTGAAAAACGCACAGCTAGGTATTTAGGATTATGTTGTAGAATTGCAGCTGAATTAGGTGCTAGAGTTGTTAAGACATATTATTGTGAAGAAGGTTTTGAAAAAGTTGTAAACGGCTGTCCAGTTCCAGTAGTTATTGCAGGTGGCCCAAAAGTATCATCACAATTAGAAGTGTTTGAATTTGTCTATGATGGTCTCCAAAAAGGTGCTATTGGCGTAAACCTTGGAAGAAATATTTGGCAAACACAAAATCCTGTAGCTTCAATTCGATCAATAAGAGCAATAATACACGATAACTATACGCCTAAAGAAGCCTTGGATTTGTTCAATAAACTTGTAACAGAAAAAAAGTAGTATCAACAAATCCTTTCTTTTCTAGTGATTAAAGCATGCTTGCAGCTTTTTATTATAATAATAAAGATATAAGAATTAAAGAAATACCCATACCTGAAATCGGGTCTGAAGAATTATTATTAAAAGTTATTGCATCAGGAATATGTGGAAGCGATGTAATAGAGTGGTATAGAGTTCCTCGAGCACCTATTGTCTTGGGTCATGAAGCTGTAGGCACAATCGATAAAATTGGAAAAAAAGTAAAAGGATATTCATTGGGTGATCGAATATTTGTTTCACATCATGTGCCTTGTAACAAATGTGAGTATTGCGAGAGTGGATATCATACAGCTTGTGGCACTCTTCATAAAACAAATTATTATCCAGGAGGTTTTGCGCAGTATATTCGAATACCTAAAATTAATATTAAATATGGTATTCATAAGCTTCCAGAAGAACTCAGTTTTGAGGAAGGTACGTTTATTGAACCTTTAGCATGTGTAATTCGGGGACAAAGAATTGCAGATCTTCAAAAAGCAGATACTGTACTCGTTATTGGATGTGGCGTATCAGGAATTCTTCACATTCAATTAGCTAAAAATAAAAGAGTCAAAAGAATTATTGCTGCAGACATTAATTCTTATAGATTGAAAATAGCTAAAAAATTTGGTACAAATTTCACTATAGATGCAAATGAAGATATTCCTAAGAAACTAGAAGAAGTTAACGAAGGTAAACTAGCGAATAAGGTAATAGTATGTACAGGCGCAACTGAAGCCTCAATAACTGCACTTAAATGCGTAGATAAAGGAGGAACAATTTTATTTTTTGCTGTCCCAAATCCAACAATTAAGTTGCCAGTACCAATAAATCAGTTTTGGAGAAATGAAATAACAATAAAAACCTCTTACGGGGCAGCTCCAGATGATTTAACCAAAGCGCTAAATGTTTTATCTCATAAAAAAATACAAGTAAAAGACATGATTACTCACAGATTTAGTTTGTTAGAAACTGCAAAAGGATTCAAAGTTATGGCAAATGCTGGAAAATCTCTAAAAGTAATAATTGAACCCAATAAAAAAAATTCCTGAGAACATCAAAATTGTTGTTTTGTTTCAATTTAATTTTTTATAAGGTAATTATGATCGAATCATAACTAACATCATCTTGAATTGTGTTATCGCCGATACACTATGGGGTTTATTAGTAGGCATAATTATCATTTCACCTTTCTTTAGATTAAAAACTTTTTTAGAAATAATAACTTCAGCTTCTCCATCTAAAATATAAATTAAAGCGTCATAGGGAGCGGAATGTTCACTTAATCCTTGCCCATCTGCAAAAGCAAAAAAAGTCACCGAACCAACCGTCTTATCTATTATTGTACGACTAACAACAGCATTTGCTTGATAATCAATAATATCATTTGAATAAACAATACTAGATTTTATTTCAGATTCATTTACCAAGTTTATAACCCCTAAAAGCATCAACCATTAAAGTTATTTTGAATATAAATTTGTTTTTTTAATTAGGAAATTTTTTGTCATTTTTATCAGGAATAAAATCAATTGAAATTGAGTTCACACAATGTCTTTCATTATGCGCATAACTTTCACCTGTAAAAACGTGACCTAAATGAGCACCACAATTCATACAAGTTATTTCTGTTCTAACACCATCTTTATCCAAAGATCTTTTAACTTTACCTTGGATCTCACTTGAAAAACTAGGCCAACCACAACCCGAATCAAACTTAGTTGTGGATTTATAAAGTGGAGTTCTACAAAGTTTGCAAACATAAGTACCTTTCTCCTTGAATATATTATACTTTCCAGTGAAGGGCCTTTCGGTTCCTTTATTCAAAATTACCTCTTCTTCTTCTTTAGTAAGCTTAGAGTATTTTGGATTTTTATCAGACATACCTACAACCGATCTATCATAGGAGCTTAATACTAATAATATTAACTAATTTCAAGAATTAAAAAAATTAATCGAAATAATTTTAGAAAATTATTACATATTTTTATCCGAAAGGATATCAACAAATTTCTGCGGATAGATATGTAGGAAAAGTGTCTTCAATTTTAATTTTAATTGTTTTACCTAAAAGATTGTCTAAACTTTTCACTACTACAGGTTTATAAGCAAAATTTCTGCCTATCCAAGAAGAGGATATTTTTCCTATTTCATCTACAAGAACAGCACCTGTCCAACCCTTCCAGTTTTTATTTCGTTCTATTGAAATTAATCTGGCAAGATTAGCCATCTCTTTTGTTCTTCTCTTTATTTCATTTAAAGCTACTATGTTATCTTTCATTTTTTCAGCTTTAGTTTTTGGACGTAAAAAAAATTTGGATACATTCACTATATCTGGTTGTACATCTTTTAGTAATTGAAGGGTATTAGAAAAAGCATTGAGGCTTTCTCCAGGGAAGCCACAAATCACATCAGTAGCAATTGTAATTTCAGGTATTACTGCCCTAAAGTTGGTGATTATATCTTTGAAATGCTGTGTTGAATAAAACCTATTCATTTTTTTTAAGATAAAATCATCACCACTTTGAACAGGCAAATGTAAAAATTTGAAGATCTTGGGATTCTTGAAAATGGTGATTAATTCATTGGTGATAGGAAGCACCATATTAGGATTCATCATTCCTAAACGCAAATAAAAAGTGCCTTTAAGATTGCACAAAGTTTGTAATAATTCAATAATGTCTGTTCCTAAGTCTTTTCCATAACATCCAACATCTTGAGAAGTAATCCAAAATTCTTTGGTTCCAGTTCTTAATTCTTTTTTTACCTTACTGACAATATCTTGAATAGAATGACTTCGAAGATTACCTCGAGCAAAAACTACACAACAATATGCGCAGGAACCTAAACAACCGTAGTTTACAGGAATTACACTTATAACAGGATTTGATTTTTTGCTAGGAAGTGACAAATCAGGTTTTGAAAATAAAGCATTCCCTAGATCTATTACTTTTTCTCCTTTCATAACTCTTTGAATAACATTCACAATAGTATCACCAACTGCCGGTCCAACAATTCCATCGAATCGTATTTCGCGAAGTAAACGTTCAAAATTAATAACGGGTAAACATCCGGCAACAATAACCTTCTTGTTTTCAGGTAAATTCTTCAATTTAGCAATTATTCGATTTTCAGTTGGACCTTTTACTGCGCATGAATTAACGATAACTATATCAGCTTCCAAAATAGATGTTGCTTGCTCATATCCTGCCTCCAATATACAGCCAAGCAATACCTCTGAATCAGCTAAATTTGCGGAACACCCGTAGCTCTTTACAAAAACTCGCATACGCATTCAACGTGATACATTAGATGCTTAATTAAGAAATAAAAACATAGAGGTTGGATTGTATCAAAATTTACATAAATCTGCAACAAGGTTTGCAACATATTTATAAGTCGATGCACAGACATGTTTGAAACATATTTGTAACATAACATATAGAAGTATAACTTCTAATCATTCAGTTCTAATAAATTAAGGGAGAGAAATCAAGTGAAACTAATTACTTTACACCTTCCAGAAACATACATAGCCGCTCTGGACCAACTTGTTGATGAAAGATTCTATCCAAACAGATCTGAAGCAATACGCGTAGCTATCAGAGATCTAATAAGCGCAGAAGTATGGAGGAGAAATGGAATTGACTAGACCAACAACTGGAGAAAACATTTTAAAATGCACTCCAACATTAACAGAAAACAAGACTTTTGAAAATCTATGCAACCCAATAGACAATAACTCACTACTGCTATATGATATACCATCCAATTCTAAACTGGACAAAGAATTAGAAATAGATCTTATTGCCAGAGACATAACAAGAACAAAAAATATTGTGGAAAAGCTTATGTTTAATCTCTATGATCTTGAAAAAAAAGGAATAAAAGAAAATTCTGAAAAAATTGAGTTAGATATAGAACTTTATCAAATGGAAGATTACTAAAAAACCTCTCTCTATTTTATCCAAAAACATTCTGACTATTTTATTAAAATTTTCAAGGACTAAGATTTCCAAAAAGTGTCAATTTTCATTTCTGTTTAGTTAATCTTGTGAATTTTTGTCTTAATTTCATCGATAAAGATAAAGGATTTCCAAAAACTTGACAGCGCTTTTCAAGTATTGCCTGAAGAATACTGTTAATTGTCAAATCAGCTTCTAAAAGTGTATATGCTAAACCAATTGATTGAGGATTGTGAGCATCAGTACCTGCAATTTGAGCAAGATTAATTTTTTTAGCAAGTTCAACAGATTTTCTCTTACAACGTAGAAAAGGAAAAGCTGAAGAATTAATTGTCTCAATAGCATCAAACCGTTCAGTTATATCCTTCTTTAGACTTCCTTTAAACCATGCAAACGGATGACAAGCAACTGCTAAACCACCTGCATCGTGAATACAATCAATAGTTTCATTTACGCTCATACCTTTTGGAATATTTTGGCTAACATTTAAACCGACTACATGACCACTCAGAGTGGAAACTTCTATTCCCGGAATAATTAACAAATTAGTTTTTTTAGCCAAAGATAAAGCACCATCAATCTGATTGTGATCAGTAATAGCTACAGCATCCAAAGATCGTTTTCTAGCATAAAAAACGAGGTCTTTTTGTGTTATAATTGAATCTGAAGAATAAAATGAATGAACGTGAAAATCAACTCTAACTTGTTTTTTCAACACAAAATTTTCCTTCAAAACTATTCAACTATTGCGTTGTCTTATCAATTTTAGTTTATTTTCAAGTTGATCCTCATCATCATCTATTTTGCTAAATAGGGGCTCAGGTTTATTTATTTCATGTCCAGCTTTCAAAGGTATTAATGCATCATTCCAAGTGGAAGGTCTTTTATCATTTGATAAGTTAAGTATCCAAAAGATTTTCTTTGATGTAGTGGGCATAAAAGGAGCTGTAACTACTGCAATTGCTTTCACTATTTGAGCAGAAACATAGAAAATATTTGCAGCTTTCTCTTTATCTGTCTTAATTAAATTCCAAGGCTCATTTTCGTTAAGATATTGATTTCCAAGCCTGCTTAAACCAATTAGAGTGTTTGTTGCTGATTGAAGTCTTAAATTTTCAAAATCACTGGACATACTGTCAACTTTATTTTTTATTGTTTCTAAAATTGACTTATCAGCAAGGGATAGGTTTTTAGGTTCTGGAATTTTGGATTCAAATTTAGAATTAATAAACTTTGTAGTTCTGTGTATAAAATTACCGAAAGTATCATTTAGGTCTGAGTTTATTTTCTCACGGAACGAATCCCAAGAAAAATTTGAGTCTTTAGTCTCAGGTCGTGTAACCATTAAAAAGAATCGCCACCAATCCACTGGAAACATTTCCAAAGCTTCATCTATCCAAATACCAATTCTTTGACTCTTAGAGGCTTTTTTTCCTTTAAATTGAAGAAACTCTGTTACAGAAACATTCCAAGGAAGATTATAATCTTGCCCTGAAGCTAATAACAAGGCAGGAAGAATTATTGTATGAAATGGTATGTTATCTTTTCCTACAAAGTACAAAGTTTTAGCTGTTTTATTTAGCCAAAAGTCTCGCCATTTGTCGGGTTCACCAATATTTTGAGAGTATTCGATAGTAGCCGAAATATATCCTAAAACAGCATCAACCCAAACATAGATTGTTTTGTCTTCAGCTCCTGGAAATGGAGCAGGTATACCCCAAGCAACATCACGTGTTACAGCTCTGGGTTTCAAACCTTCTTTTATCCAGTTCAAACTAAAATTTTTAGCAGCATCAGGAAGTTGCTGGTTATTTGTTAAGTATGTTTTAAGTTTACTGGAAAGTTTTGAAAGGTCAATATACCAATGAGTAGTAGTTTTAACAATTGGAGCATTATTACAAAGAACACAATAAGGGTCTAACAAACTAATTGGCTCTAATAAACGACCACAATTATCACATTGGTCTCCACGAGCTTTATTACAATTACAATTAGGGCATGTACCTTCTACAAATCTGTCAGGAAGATAACGGTTATCATGTTCGCAATAAAGCATTTGAATTTCTTTCGAAAAAATATAACCATTGTCATAAATTTTCATCAGAAAATCTTGAACAAATTTTTTGTGAATAGGATTTTCTGTTCTAGTATAATTATCAAATGATGCTCCCCACTTTTGAAATAGTTTATCCACAAAAGCATGATTCTTATCAGTCAACTCTTTTGGAGTTATACCTTGCTTTATCGACTCAACTTCAATTGGAGTACCGTGTTCATCCGAACCACTTACCATGATTACCTCGTCACCATGTAATCTGTAGTATCTTGCCACAACATCAGCTGATAGAATTGAACCTACTAGATTACCTAAATGAGGTGTAACACTTATGTAAGGCCATGCAGATGTGATCAAGATTTTTGTTAACTTAACAGCACTCTCCAAAGTCACTATATTAACTGTACATAAAATGTTATTATCTATTACTTAATTACTTGCGAGTTTTATCTAACGTTATTTAGTAATAAATTTTTAATTTATGACGTTTTTTCAACTTTTCGAATATTTCAAAGTAAATACTATATAGTATCTATAAGTGTTTAGTTCGAAGTGACATTGTTAACTCAGATATGCTATATTAATTAAGAAACTGAATTGAAGAAACCCGATATTTATAATAAAACGAGGTACAAACAAATTAGCTACTTTGAAAAGATCTTTTATTCTCGTATGTCAAAATCTAAGTTTTTGCTTTTTTTAAAAGCTCATTTTTCTTAACGTCTCTAGCAACTAGTAAGTTATGAATAAAATTGAGTATTAAATTTTCGTATACTAATAAGTCGTTTAGTGGATCTGATTTTCGTCCAAACATACTTTCAAATGCAATTGTTGAATCGTCAACCATCTGTTGAATTTCTTTCTCGGTCATGATAGCTAGTTTGATTATTTCTTCATTAAATTGATCGGAAATAATTTTCAACTTCTTTTTTCGATCCTCACTCAAAATTTATCCCACAATTATCCTATAAACCTACAATAATTAAATTCTTCTAAAGATATTTCTGTTTCTGCAAAAAAAGGATATCTTTGGCGCATTTAGCAACCAATTTTTCAAAATATCAAGTAGATAAAAAAAGAATTAACGTTAAAATTTTGAAAGTGACAAAAATAATAATAAAAAATAAAATGGGTTATGAAAGATTACAGTTTTTCAAAAGTTTTTCCCATCTTTTGTCGGTTATATTTTGAACTTCGTCGAGAAGAGGTTTGTTTTCTGGTTTAAACATATGTCTAAATCTTCCTTGACCTTTAAGATAATCTGAAACTGGTTTCTTTTTTTGCGGTGCTAAAGATAAGAGTTTGCTAGGTGAAGAAAGTTTATAGTTTCCGTTTACTGCTTCCCAAATCGGAAATACACATGTTTCAACTGCTAGTTTTGAGTATTCTATAGATTTTGCCGGATTACTTCTCCAACCCCTTGGACAAGGGGCAAATACATGGAGAAAAGCTGGACCTTCAACTTCTAAGCCTTTTCTTACCTTTGTGATTAGATCGCGCCAGTAATAAGGTGATGCTGTGGCGACATATTCTAGATTATGGGCAATCATTATGTCTGCTAATGGTTTTTTGTACTCTAGTTTTCCTGGTATAGAGCTGCCTGCGGGTGAGGTTGTTGTTGCTGCACCATGTGGAGTTCCACTGCTTCTCTGAATTCCAGTATTCATGTATGCTTCATTATCATAAAGCAAAAATAAGAAGTCATGACCTCGTTCTACTGCTCCTGATAACGCTTGAAAACCTATATCAAATGTTCCACCATCTCCCGCAATTGCTATCACATCAACATGTTCTCGAGTTATGCGACCTTTTTTCTTCATTATTTTTAAGGCTGCTTCAATTCCTGAAGCATTTGCTGCAGCTGTTTCAAATGCTGTATGCAGCCATGGTGTAGCCCAGGACGTGTATGGATAAATTGAAGAAACTACTTCCATGCAACCGGTAGCTTCTGTAACTATCGTTGGTCCCCTAGTAGCTTTCATTACTAATTTTAGAACAGTAGCAGGTACACATCCTGCACATGCTCGGTGACCTGGAAGGAATAAATCTGGTTTATTGGCTATTTCTTTTGCGTTAAATTTCCATTCTTGTGTTGTCATCTATTTTCATTCCTTTGTTAATCTCTTAATCCTAAATATTTTATTGATTGTTTAATTGTTTGTTTTGCTAATATTTGCTGCAAATCAGAGTAAATAGTCCTTAATTGTGTAGGACTTGTGTCTCTACCGCCTAAACCATAGATGTAATTTACGATAAATGGTCTGGGATTAGAGTTGTAAAGTGAATTTCTAACTTCATGAAAAATTGGGCCACCATTTCCTCCAAAACTCATGCTTTTGTCCATAATAGCTATAGCTTTCACATTTTTTAAAGCAGTCTGTATAAATTCAGAAGGGAAAGGTCTAAAAGTGCGAATTCTTAGAAGACCAGCTTTAATTCCTTCTTTTCTCAGTTGATCAACAATTGTTTTCATTGTTCCTGCAGTTGATCCTATACATATAACAGCAATTTCCGCGTCTTCGAGATTATATTCATCAATAAGACCATTTCCATATTTTCGTCCACTTAGTTCGCCATATTCATTGTTAATATTTTGAATAACAATCAAAGCATTACTCATAGCTTCTTCTTGTTGTCGCTTAAACTCAAAATAATAGTTCTGCAGAGCTATTGGGCCCATAGTCATTGGATTTTTGGGATCTAATCTAAATGGAGCTAATTTGCCTTCATGAGTAAGCACATTTGCTATTTTTCGAATTCCAACAAAATCTTTCACATTATTATCTGAAAAAGTTTCAACATTTTCTAAAGTATGACTTAAAGTAAAGCCGTCAAGTCCAACCATCACTGGTAAAAGAACTTTATTATTCTCAGCAATTCTAAAAGCCTGTATTATCGAATCATAAGCTTCCTGAGCATTTTCTGCGTATATTTGGATCCATCCGCTATCTCTTTGAGCCATACTATCGGAGTGATCTCCATGAATATTTAGAGGAGCAGATAAAGCTCGGTTTGCAATAGCCATTACAACTGGTACTCGACACCCCGAAGCCACAAAAAGCATTTCATGCATCAAAGCTAATCCTGCTGAAGCTGACGCAGTAAAAGCTCTAGCGCCAGTAGCTGAAGCAGCTATAGAGGCTGCCATTGCACTATGTTCTGATTCTGTACATACAAATTCAGTTTCAACTTCTCCATTAGCAACATACTCACTAAATTGTTCTACAATAATAGTCTGCGGGGTAATTGGATAAGCAGCAACCACATCAACGTCTGATTGTTTAGCCGCAAATGCTACTGCCTGATCTCCAGCTAAAGCCACCATTTTTTGTTTAATAATATTTGTCATTTTTCCACCATTACTCCAAGCTCATGGTTATGGCTTTAGTAGGACATTCATTAGCACATATTCCACAACCTTTACAGAAACTCATATCAAATTCAATATCTTTTTTATCAGGAACCCATTTTATTGCTACATCGGGACAAAATATAACACATGTTAAGCATTTAACACATTTCTTTATGTCTCTAATTGGCATATAGGTTTTCCAATCTCCAGTTAAGAAACTTTTGCTTGATTTTGAACACACTCCAGCAGGAGCGATTTCTTTCCAATTTTTATTTTTAGAGGTCATGCTTGTTTTGCCTCCTGGTATGCTTTTTGTATAACTGCAAAATTTTTCTCTGCTATATCGGCTCTAAAACGTTCTTTAACTGTTTGTTCAATTGTTTCCAAAGAAACGATATTCGTAGCTTTGGCAACAGTACCTAATAAAGCTGTATTAGTTATTGGCAACCCCAAAATATTTAAAGCAATTTCTGTTGCTGGAATTACCCATAGAGTTCCTTTTTCTGTTTTCAGATGTTCTCTGACCTTGGCTGGGCTTTCTGTAGAATTTACAATTATTATTCCATCATCGATTAAACCCGAAGCAACTGAAACTGTTTTGATCAAGGTTGGATCAAGGACAACAACAACATCTGGTTTATAAACTGCACAATGAATCCTAATTGGTTTATCACTAATACGTGTAAAAGCTGCTACTGGAGCCCCCATTCTTTCAGGACCAAATTCTGGAAACGATTGAATATATTTACCCTCTTTTAGAGCAGTACGTGCCAACAATTCGCTAGCTGTCCAAGCGCCTTGACCGCCTCTACCATGCCATCTGAACTCTATTATTTCTTTCAAATTTGTACCCCTTTACAAATAATTTTGATTTCCCCCAATAGTATTAATAATCATTCATATATTTTTTTATTAAAAATATAAAAACAGTAAAAAAGAAAAAACTATTAGAAGATAAATGCCAAAAGAATTAGCAAGTCAAATTTTAATTAAATATTAAAAGCTTAAAGATGTAAAAATTAAATTCTAGATTCACAACTAATTGAACTCAAAGGCTAACCTTAAATACTTTTATAGAACTCAAAATGGAATATGCGGTTTTATTTGCCGCCGTGGCTCAGTCCGGCAGAGCGTCTGGCTGTTAACCAGTTGGTCATAGGTTCGAATCCTATCGGCGGCGCCACAACACTACCTACGGTCAGACTACGAATCTAATCATTTGGTTTTTCTAAAGAATTTTAAACCGCCACTATCTCAAATATATTCGAAACAAGCTTCAATAAGCAAACTAATTTTTTTCTTCTTTTTTGAACTTTAACAAACAAAGTCAATAGAATCACTTAGCTTTTCAAGTTATATTTGCAGAGTATATGTGTAAAGTATCAAAATATTGTTAGAGTTAAATATTTCACTTATATTCCTGGAACAACTTATCCAAAAATGGGAGTTTTTTCAACTTTTTACCCAGTAGGTAGAAGTTTTGGATTACATCTTTTTCTCTTGATAGAAGAGAGGTGTGGCTGTATGTGAAGAAATAAATAAGATACAAATCCGAATGAAGATAACCAAAAGAATTAATAGTGGCTGTCAATAAATCTGCAAGTGTTGATAATTCGTTTGATCACAATCTGTTTATGATTTGCTTAGTAACTGGTAAAAAATCAGATTTTTTTAAAAATAAACAAATTTTAGGAGTGTGAGTACATATCTGAAAAAAAGAAATTGCTTGAAAGAGCAAAAAAACATTATTTTGCTTTAGGTCTTGGAGATGGGGCCTCATATTTGTGTCGAGAAAATATGAAGTATGGATTAGCGAAAATCCATATTGTTCAAGAGAAACTGGGATTTGAACCAAACGCTACTTTTCTTTCAACACCTGATGAAACAGTAACAAGAAATAAATCCCGTTGGAAAGCAGGATTTGGGTATGGTGGAAAACTAGTTTGGGGTTCTGGAAAAGATCATTTCATTGTATTGGATGCTAAACCCAACACTTGTGGTATGTTAGTTGGTGGTCTTGATAATCTCCCTAAACCAAGAGAAATTATTGAAAACATTACAACTTATAGAAAAGAGGGTTATATTGACAATATTAATATTGATTGGGATTTTGCACAAAGCAATCATTTTATTGACTTATTTGAGGTTGAAAGTCTAAAGTTAGACTACAATTTTCCTAAATATGTTTTTATAGTACATGGTTCTGCACCTGAATTATGCAAGGAAAATAAGAAAGGTATGGGCTTATATTTTGATAAAAGTGAAGAACTTCAGAATATTTCTCAAAAGTTTGATACCGAATTTGGATCTCTAAATGTTTTAATTGATAATGCAGCCAAAGATTATTATCATTTTTACCAATATGCTGAAAAGTTTTCAAAAAATAAAAGACGTCTTGTTGCAGAGGCAATATTTGGAAGGTTTAAAGAGATCTGTAATGTTACTCATCAAGGTCTTTTAAACTATAACGAGCTTCTTTTAGGTTGCCAAAATACAAAAGACACAAATTCAAATATTTTTCCAATAGCTTTGAAAGCTGATCTTCCGGGTTTCTTATTTGAGGGAAATGAAAACCTAAATGACGAGATTATTGAGATTTCAGGTTTTTCTAAACGTGCTGAGAACTTGGGAGTTATGGATAGATTGAGAAAGTCTAATGTTTTGCCACATGGCGGAGGTTACGCATTTAGCGATTTTCTTAAGGTAAAAGAAGTTATTGAAGTCGGGGAGAAGCGCTATTTTATTTTGGAGATGAGAGCAGAAATTGGAAATAAGATTTGTTCTGATGTTCGTGACATGGAGTTTGATTATCGGGGAAAAGCAGTGGTGTTAAGAACTGTTGAACTTCAGTTAGGGCAAATAATAGCTAAACTAATACCAAAATATGTATTGAAAATCTAATCTTCATCCTAAAAACATCAAAACTTTTCATATTTTATTAGATAATAATTAATTAAAGTTGATTCAAAAATGCAACCCGAGTATATTAATAAAATAATTCAAGAAACAAAGAAATACTCAAAGTTAATGTCACCAAAAGACCTACATCACGGCTTTGAGCACAGTCAAAGAGTGAGAAACTACGCCTTACTGATTGCTGAAGCTGAAAAAGCAGACATAACAATTGTGGAGATAGCTGCATACCTGCATGATATTGGTAGAGGGCACGAAAAAAATCAATATCACACAAAAACAAGTTCAAAACTCGCTAAAATCTTCCTGTTAAATTTAGACTTCCCAAAAAAATCCACACAAAAAATAATCCATTGCATAGAAACACACAGTCGAAAAAAAATTCATAGAAAACCTCCAAAAACCATAGAAGCCAAAGTTCTCTATGATGCAGATGGCCTTGAAATGATAGGAGCTGTTGGTCTGCTGAGAACGGCTTTAAGTGCACAAGTCCAAAACAAAGACTGGAAACACATATTAAAGAAAGCTAAATGGAGATTAAAAATAAAAGAGGATTTTCTCACGTTAACTGGAAAAAAAATAGCTCAACAAAGACAAAAACTAGTCACAACATTCATACTCCAACTAACAAACGAACTACAACAAACAACGAAAACTCCAGGGGATTACTATCCTGATTCTTCAAAATAAGAAACAAATAACAATCCTGCAATTCTCTGATACACACATACGACAAAGTGAAAACTTCAACCAACAGACTTTATTAAAAACTATAAAAAAAATCAATACTCTAAACCCAGATTACCTCATCCACCTTGGTGATGTAACAGAAGAAGGAACCAAAGAAGATTATGAGTTAGCCAAAAAACTCTTGTCAAAAATAAAAAAACCAGTCATATACATAATAGGTAATCATGATGCAAGAAATGTAGGTTATGAACTTTTCCCCAAATATTTTGGACCTCTAAAATCAGTTTACTGTGATGACAAAGTGCTAATAGTCGGATTTGATAGCACAATCCCTGACCGAGATGGAGGCAGATTCGGTCAAACATCGATAAAGGCACTAAAAAAAATATTAAAAGAAAAAGGACAAAACAAAACAAAAATTGTTGCATTCCATCATCATCTTCTTCCTATTCCACGAGCAGGTCGCGAAAGAAGTATGATATTAGATGCTGGTGATGTCCTAAAGACCATCTTAGATTATAATGTTGACGTTGTCTTAAACGGTCATAGACATTCAGCTAACATTTATAGAATAGAAAACACGATTGTAATCAATTCAGGCACAGTATCCCATTACAAAACAAGACTTGGAAGCTTTCACAGCTTCAATGTCATAAACATAAAACCAAAAAAATATGAAGTTAATGTCTATAACATAGAAAAACAAACTCACCAAAACTTCGAAAAGTTAATGAATACACCAAAACTAAAAAAAACTAACCAAAAACCAATTGCTAGAATAGTGCAAATCTCGGATACTCACTTTACAAATTCCTCTGAATTTTTAACTAAAACTTACAATCTCGCATTAAAAAAAATTAACCTTCTAAATCCCGACTTAATAATACACTGTGGTGACGTAACACACGACGGTTTATTACCTTCTTATGAGATTGCAGCAAAAGAATTAAAAAAAATAAAAAATACTAAACTTATTGTACCTGGACCTCACGATCTATTACATCTTGGTCAAATTCCATTTCAAAACAAAATCATTAATGAATTTCCTGAATATACAGCAAAAAACGAAATATTCACTGTATTTGGAATAAATAGTGCACAATATGACGAAGACGAAGGTTTAATTGGCAGAGCACAACTCGAACAACTCATAAAAAAAATATCAAAAAACAATAAAAAACAATTAAAAATAGTAGCATTTCACCACCATATTCTTCCTCTTCCTTACACAAGAGAAAAGTATCCCATTGAAGATGCAGGCGATGTATTGAAAGACCTCACAAATGTAAAAGTTGATATGATCCTAACAGGCCATCGTCATGTTGCTAGTGCAAAAAAAATCAATCAAACAATAGTAATTAACGCAAATACATTATCAAGCAAAAGAACATTATCAACTCAACCAAACTCATTTAACCTCATTGACATTTTTAAGAACGGAAATACCACAATAACAGAGATTCTAATCAAAAGTGATAAAAAACAACTTCTAGGATCGTACCAACTTGCTTCACTAAAAACTAATATTCCTTAATCTTGAACGATACCAAACAGCTTATTGTTAACCTAAAAAAAGAAAATGATTGTTATTAAACATAATATTTGGAAAAGTAATTAGCTAATTAGTTTAAAAATCGAATTATAAGTAATTACATAAATAGAAGATAAGTTGCATAGGGAAGAATTTTATTTTGGTCATATATATCAAAATATTTTTTTGTTAATGTTCTTACTTTTTTTTCATCACTCAAGTATTTAATATGGAGCAATTCGTGTATTAATGCAGCTTTGGCACGACTTGCTACATATGAAAAGAAAGTTTTTTCACCAAATCTTGACGCTATTTTTAGACATAAACTTCTTTTTTTGGGAAATATGTTGATTTCACCCTTCCTGTTACATTTCCCAATAATCCACTGACCGTCTTTATTTTTATATGGAAAAACTCTAATTTTTATTTGTTCGATTTTAGTTTCGGATATTTTTTCTTTTCGCAATAAATATTTAATAAATCTTTGAAATTTTTGGTTCTTTATTATTTTAAGAGTAAAAACTGAGTACTTATTATAGAAAACTAAATCATTATGTAGAACGGGTTTATTTTTTTTGAATTTTGCAATTAAAGCTATCCTATTGGTTAACAATTATTAGACCTCAAAAAGTTTTGACTTTTAAAAAAAATCAAAACAATTAACTGATAATATAAAAAAACAAGGTTTTCTATATTAAGATTAGGTGTAATTTTTAAAGTTTTCAATATAAAAGTAATATAAAAAAATTTTAAGGTTTGTACATAACCAAAAAAAATAGAGATAATTATCAAGCTATTAAACAAAATAATTTCCTTGTTAATCCTGATTTCAAAAAAATGACTATTTTCAAATTAAATAATAAAAAAAATAGAAAAAAAATAACGGATATTAACTTTTAAAATGATTCAGAGTAGTTTGCTTTTTTGTCTTTTTTTCTAGCCAATAGCCTACTCTCTTTAAAGCAGAAAATCAGACAAAATTACTCATATTCATCTTCGGGCCAATCTTGTTCTATCCATTCATCTTCTTCTTCTTCAAAAATCATACTATGACCTCAATTAAATTGGATAAAAACTAGCATATAGACTTTTTTTTAATAAATAGAGTTCAAAATAAAGTTTTTTGGCTAAACAGAGTCTTAAAATAGCTTTTTATTCACTATATAAACAAATTTAAGAGAAAAAACTGCGGGGGAGTGTTTACAACATTTTTTTCTGAAGTGAAGGATGGTTTCTACCCCAAAAAAATAATTAAAAGTAGTTTACAAGCTATTAGTTTTGAGAAGTTTCCTGCTTCTTTTCAGCCAAGTTCTAGTTTTAATTATATATCCAAGTGCAAAAAGTATTCTTTGGGGCAATCTAATCTGGAAAATTTAGATATTTTTGAGTATAACTAATAGCTTTTAGTTTTCCTTTTTCAAGATAATCATCACATTTTTTAGCAGTAAAATTGAATAGAACTGATTTTTATAGTTAATTATCTTTCAATAAAGAGGAAAAAATCGAATTATTCCTCGAATCAATTTCAATAAGTCCCTATCTTTAAGATTTTTAATCTGATAAGAAAGTTTTTAAAATATTAAAGTAATTTTTGAATACGATTAAAGTGAAAAACATTAATTTGATAAAGCTAGTATTATCTTTAGGTGAATCTATAATTGATTAAAGGTAAACTTGAAAAAGATCTGGTTGACGATTATTTACCCAACAAAAATGTTCCTCCCGAGTATATTCGTGATGTATTAAGTGAAGCGAATAAAACTTTTCCTCTGATTGAATTTGAGTATGAAATTCCGCATAATTGGCCAGTTGAAGAGTATCAAAATAGATATGAAGCACTTGAAAGACAAATGCTGGAGATATTACAATGGCGTCTAAGTTGGTTTGGACAATTAGGAGCAGATAAAAAGTAGAATTTTTCAGTTATTATTCTTTTATTATTAGTTTATTTTATAAAATCTGTTTTTTTAGATTTTTTTTAATTTAAATTGCTAATGCATAGTACTAACATAAATGTTTCTTAGTTTTAATCTCAGTGAAATTATCTTCTTATTATAGAAAAGGGACTCTTATACTTACTAACATCTACCAAAAGTGATAAAAACAAAATCGCAGAATATATTATTTTATGAATTCTGAAGAAAGAAAAGAAATAATAGCAAAATCGCCAATTTCAATGTCTTATTTAAAACGCTTCAACACAGTAGCTGGAATATTACACCTAATAACAGGAATACTAATGTTAAGCCTAGGAACGATGCTAGAGTGGGAACGAAACATCTACACTTTCTATACAAAAATCACAATCACACAAGGCCCGCCTCTAGTATTCGAAGTGGTTCCAGACCCACAGATAATGGTTACAATCGGATATATTGGAGTTATAGTAGCCTCATTTCCATTACTTTCGGCATTAGCTCACTTCATTATAGCATTTGTTAAAAATGACAAATATAATGAAAACCTCAAAAAAGGCATGAATCCCTATCGCTGGTACGAATACGCTTTCTCAAGCTCAATAATGATAGCACTAATCGCTCTCTTTTTGGGAGTATGGGACTTTTGGTCTTTAGTGATGATTTTCACACTTAATGCAATGATGATCATGTTTGGATACTTGATGGAAAAACTAAACCAATACACTAAGAAAACTGACTGGTCAGCATTTATTCTTGGAACTATTTCAGGTGGACTCCCATGGGTTGTACTGTACGCCTACTTCATAGCATCTATACTATCAACTGGTTTGGAAGTTCCAACCTTTGTCTATGCAATCATATTTGTGTATTTCATCGTATTCAACATATTTGCCCTCAACATGGTACTACAATACAAAGGTGTTGGACGCTGGAAAGACTACCTTTACGGTGAAAGATTCTACATAATTCTAAGTTTAGCAGCAAAAACAATCCTAGCTTGGCTCGTATTTATCGGAATATTTGCACCATTTTGACAAAACAAGTATCCCCCATTTTTTTGGGTAAAAAAATATTTTTAATATAATTAAACTAATTATGTTAACCTTTAAAGAATAAGTAAATCTTGTTAATAATTACACCAGTTAGAGCACACCAAACAGGAATCATAACGATCAATCCAACATCAAAGAAGCTAAAATAAAAAGTTGAAAATAACGCAAAAAATTGAGCAGATCTTATTCGAGACAATGATAATGGAATATTTGTTATATCACCTTTTGATTTAACATCTTTAGTGGAATAAATAATAAAACCAAAAAATATCGCAATAGCTAGAATACTAATAAATTGAAGAACAGAAAAAGCTGTCACTTCAAAGATTTGATTAATATAAAGTATAAGAATAATTGATGAAAATACGCTTAAGAAAGTGAATAATAATTGAAATTTTTGACCCTCAATTAATTTCGCGTCAAATAAGAAAACCGCAGCTACCGAAAATCCAAAAATCGGACTATAGAAGTAACTTATCAGAAGACTAAGCACAAATAACATTGCTGAATCCGCTATTCTTGCGGGTAATCCTGTTGTTCGATTAATTATTCGCAAAGAAATCAATAACCAAAACAAAATAATAATATTGGTTTCAGGCAAAAAAATCAGAATAAAAAGTAGTGGAATAAGACCAATAAATGCAGAAAGTGCATTATCTGGATCAATTTCACGAGTTATAGCCCAACACAAAAAAAAGGTTATTCCAAATGAAAGTCCTTGAATAATAACAACAGGAAGTTCTAACTGGTTTATTATAGAAAGTAAAAGTCCAATAACAATGTTTATCGCGGTTATAATTACAATGGCTTTATTCGTTTTATAATTGAAGTTAAGAGATCTTCCAATGGAACTAATTTTTTTATTTTCCAAGAATTCAGCTCCTCATAGCAATTATTTATGCTAATGCAAGTAATTTTTGAACCCACTTATTATTTATACATATTTTTTGCTTGCATACAAGAATCCAAAGTTTACCCCATCTTTAGCGGTACTTTTTTGGTGATGTATTGCATGTGCATGCAAAACCCTTTTCATATATTCACTTTTAGGTTTATAATTTATTCTTATTCTGTGATGAAAAAATACGTCATGTACCATGAAGTAACCTATTCCGTATAGCATTATTCCAATTCCAATTGCTAAAGATAAGAGTAATTCCGAAGAGTATTCCAAATAAAATAAACAAGAAGGAAATAAAGACTAAATATTAAACCAAAAATATCATTCTTTTCGAAACGACCCTTTGTATACCTATGATGATCTTCATGCAGAACCCAACCAAAACCATGCATAACAAATTTATGAAGAAACCAAGCAACTCCTTCCATAATAACTAAAACAATTATTGTAATAAGAAAGTAAGGTAGAGTGGTTAATATCATAAATTTAAGCTCCAATGGAATTAATATTAATAATTTTGGCTTATTGATTACTTAATTATTTAATCTACATTACTCTTTTGAGGCTTTCTAAATTAAGATTTGTGTTAGAACAACCATTTTTAGTCAGAAAAACTCCTTGACCAGCGATCCCAAGTTTTTTTAAAAGACCAACTGATAACTTTAGCTCCATTCCACATGCAACTCCGAGAACACCCTCATACTTATTGTCTTTTAATATTTTTTCAGCACAAGAACCACCGGGAATAACAAAAATATCATAGCCTTTTTCTTTTGCTAAAATTGTTGCTTTGGTTAACTGAACAATTTTTCGTGCAACCATTGCATCTATAGGTAGGAATTTCAGGAATGAAATCCGCCATACACCGACGATCCATGTATGAACGCGTGCAGTGAGGAAGAAGTAAAGCTTTGCGATTTGCTTTCTCAAAATTTTTCCTTTGAGATTTATTAGCAACTTGAACTTCTAATAGATCCTCCACCAGGGTTATAGCATCTGAAAAATTTAATCCTGTTGCTTGATCAATTTTGAACAATTTTACAATTTTTTTAGCATTTAAACCCACGAATTTATGAACACCAGTGTTAATTGCAATGTCAAATATTTGACCAAGTACTCCTTTTGAGATTTGTGTTAGGTCATAAATGAAACTATAAGGCATTTTTCTAGTCTCCAATAATAAAAAATATAATGTAACAAATAACCAAAATATGACACGTGTCATATTTAAGGGTTTGTTTAGGAAATCAAAAAAAAACAACAATAACCATAACTTTGATAATTTATTAATTTACCTTTATTATTGTGTTACTTACAAAAAATATAATTAATTTGCAAATTAATCCTATGTATTAAAAATAATTTTTCTATATCAAATATCAGTAAGAGTGTAACAATATGAATCGAAACCAAAACAAAATTCAACTGATTTTCAGATTCAGCTAGACCTCATTTTCTAATTCCAGGATTCCTGCTTTTTCTATTGGGCTATTTAATAGCAATCTATTCAGGAGCTAATTTTGATCTTTTAAAATTTATTTTTGGATATTTTATTTTTGCCTTAGCACATCTGTCAATATCATTTAGTAACGACTATTTTGATCGTTATTCTGATTTAAATTCTAAAAAAACCAGGTTTACTGGAGGAAGCAAGGTATTAGTTGAAAATCCCAAACTTTCGAGACTGGCTCTTAAAATAGCTTTATTTTTGTTAGTTAGTTCTGAAATAGGTTTAATAATATTTGCTCTGGTTTACAGTTATTCATTTTGGTTTGTTCTTTATGGTATTTTAGGGGGATTAATAGGGTATTTTTACTCTGCAGCCCCTATTAATTTTTCATACAAAGGAGCAGGAGAAATAGTTAGTATACTTTCTATTGGTTTTTTGATTCCTGGAATGGGATCTCTTGTTGCTTCTGGTTCATTAGATCAATCATTATTTCTTTTTATTGTTCCTCTAAGTTGCTATGGTCTATTTTTCATACTCACTGTAGAAATACCAGATCTTGAAAGTGATCGAATTGCTAAAAAAAATAACGTTATAGTTAAATGGGGTAGAAGAACAGGAAAAATTCTAATTTTACTATCAACAGGTTTAGCAACTCTATCCATATTTTTGTTGGAAGGGTTGGGATTAATTGTTAACTATCTTCCATTAGGGCTATTCACAATTATTTCTATATTTCCGTTTCTCTCATCGATTATAAGTTATAGAAAAAATAGTGATGAAATAAAAGTATTAGATCAACAAGTTAAACTCAACATGACTGCAATAATATTTTTTGTTCTAACAATTGATTTGCTTCTTTTAGGCAGATTAATTTTCTAGGAAAAAAAGAATATTTGATAATAAATAATAGGTCTATTTAATAAATTAGTAAAACTTTAGTTTATCAGGATGTCGCTTTATCTATACATAAACATTGCAATAATACTATTTCCTTTATTGTTGACTTTTGAAAAAAGGATAAAATACTACTCTAAAATAAAAAATTTGATAGTTACAATTCTTTTAATTAGTTCTTTGTTTGTGTTTTGGGATATTTTTGCGACCTATCGAGGACATTGGTCTTTTAATCCACATTATGTTTTAGGAACAAAATTTCTGGGGATTCCCCTTGAAGAAGTATTATTTTTTATAACTGTTCCATTTAGTTGCATTTTTGCATATGAAGGAATAAAATATTACCTTAAAGACTCAAAACTCTTCTCAACTAATAAATGGATTCCAACAATTATAGGAATATTATTCTTAGCATTAGCATTTCTTTCAATTGGTGGAGAATACACAACTTTAGCATTAGCATCAGTTGGAATCACAATAATATTTATTTCAAATTTTATGATAGAAATTTTTTTTTCAAAACTTTTTTGGATTTATATTGCTTTTACAATATTCGTATTTTTGATTTTTAACTATTTATTAACTTCAATACCAGTTGTGGAATATTCATCTTTGGCAATTATTGGTTTTCGAGTTATCACAATACCAATTGAAGATTTTATGTTCAATTTTTCTATGCTGACTCTTTATCTTGCAGTTTATCTTTGGGTTTCAAAAAGGAGATCTTCAAAAAATTAATCAGACTATTTTGATTTTAAGTTAATCCCATTTTTTTAGTTATTAATCCAGCTGTAATAATTGATGAAAGATATATAGTTGGCAAACCACTACCAGGATGAGTTCCACCGCCTACTAAATAACAATTCTGTAATTCATCAAATTTATTATGAGGTCTAAAGTAGAGCATTTGACGAATATTATGTGCAAGATTAAAGGTTGCTCCTTCATAGACGTTATATTCGTTTTCCCAATCTAAAGGTGTTATAATTTTTTCAACTTCAATATGATCTCTTAAATCTTTCATAGAGGTGCGATTTTCTATAGCTTCAAAAACTTTTTCTTTTAATTTATCTTTCTCTTTTTTCCAATCGATTCCTGAAAAATTATTTGCAACAGGCACTAAAACATAAACAGTTGATTTGCCTTTTGGAGCTAATGTCTTATCATTTATTGAAGCATTTTGAACATAAAAAGAAAAATCTTCAGAAAGACGACCTTCACCAATATCATCGATATTAGATCTGTAATCTTTAGCAAACACTATTTGATGATGAGGTTCAGAATAGTTTTTATCAACACCCAGATACATCATAAAAGTTGAACAGGAATAGTTTTTCTTAGCAATTTTTTTAGGAGAATACTTGCTTAGTTTGCTGGAATCAACAAGATTACTAAAAGCATAACCAAAGTCTGCATTTATTACTATGTCATCAAAAAACATAGGGTCTTTTTCTCCTTTTAGCTGCACACCAATTAATTTATTTCCTTTTGTTACTAATTTTTCAACAGGACTTTTTGTTTTAATTATTCCTCCTTCTTCTTCAATCACTTTTCTCATAGCTTGGGATATTTGATTTAAACCTCCTTCCACATGATAAACCCCAAATTCATGTTCGACAAAAGAGATCATAGTGAAAGCGGCAGGACATTTCCAGGGTGACATACCAAGATATTTAGATTGAAAAGTGAAACAAACCCTAAGTTTTTCGTCTTCAAAATAATTGCCAAGATTATCATATATTGAACCTCGAGTGTAAACAAAAGGCAAAGAACCTAGAACTTTGGGTGAAAAAAAAGAGTAAAAATGAGAGAAATCTTTTCTCAGACTAGGTAATATTTTATCAAATCTGGTTTTTTCTTTCTCATAAAATTTTTCTAAACCTTCTTCATTGCTAGGAAAAACTGATTTGATTTCGTTTTTCATTTCTTCCTTATTGCTACTCATATTTAATTTTGTACCATCAAAACTTAATTGATACATAGGGTTTATTAATTGAAAATTCAAATAATCAGAACTTTTTCGTTTGCATAGATCAAAAACCTCATCCAAAACAAATTTCATGTTTAGAAATGTAGGTCCTGTATCAAAAACAAATTCGCCCAACTTAAGTCTAGCATTTCTACCTCCCACTTCCTCGGATTTTTCAAAAACTGTTACCTCGAATCCTTTGTGAGCTAAAATCATTGCACAAGCTAGACCTCCTGGACCTGCACCTACAATTCCAACCTTATGTTTTGACAAAATATTTTCCCCAATGGCTATAATAGTCACCTATAGTATTAATAAAATTTTACTGCTGACTTGAGATTCATTTTCATGTACAAAGCTTATTATTTTCGTTAAAATTGGTCAAATAGAAATATGCTGATTAGTCTATTTCTACTTCTATGGCTACTTCATTTCTTCTTAAAAACGAAGGAGTAAAAGGAGAACTATATCTCATAGAAAAAACAGTTCCTATAATGTTAATCTTTTCTTTGCCTATTTGCTCCAATAATTGCTTAGATTTATTATTAAATAAAGAAGCTGACCATCGACCTGAAAATCTTAAAACTGCTAAAGTTCGTTTAGGTATTTCTACAATATTTATACGATCATCAACTGGTTTAGGAACTGATTCCAAAGAATATTTTGATGGCATAACAAAAGCAATTGATCCACCTTCAGATAATACTGGTGTTGTCATTTCAATTTCTTGAGATATTACAGGAGCAGTCATGCTAATTTTAGAAGTAGAAATGTTTTCTCCGCTAATGAATTTAAAAAGAATATTAAAACCTCCATCACCGTAGCCGTCAACTTTTGCAATAAGATAACTGGGATATCTTCTTATCTCAATATTGCCTATTTTTTTTAATACCTCAAAATCTATTTGTTCAACCATAATATAGAAGAAAAAATAGGCAAAATATAACAATTTCTAATCCAACAAATCTTTTCTTCAAATTATTTTTGATCAAAAAATAGATTAGCCAAAAATCCGTTAAGCGTAAAAATTTTTTTCCGTATTATTTTTTAACTTTTTATGTATGTATTAAAGTAGGTAGTAATCCTTATGAGAAAATTTCCAAAACCTATCATCGTTATTAGCAAATGCATAGAATTTGAACCAGTTAGATGGAATGCACAAATAATTGCAAGCGATTTCGTTCGAAAAATGAAAAAATACGTTAATTTTTTGCCAGTTTGCCCTGAAGTAGAAATAGGATTAGGAGTTCCAAGAGAAACACTTCGAATTGTAAAACAAAATAATGAATTAAGGCTGATTCAACCTTTAAGTGGTCTTGATTTAACAGATAAAATAAAAAAATTTTCTGCTCAATTTTTAAATTCTTTATCTTTAGTTGACGGATTTATTCTAAAAAGTAAATCTCCGAGTAGCGGATATAAAGACGCAAAAATTTATCCAAGTACAGAAAAGGTGGGAGCAATAGGAAAAGGTCCAGGTTTTTTTGGAAATGAAGTCTTAATAAAGTTCCCCCATTTAGCAATTGAAGATGAAAAAAGACTAATAAACTTAAGAATAAGAGAACATTTTCTCACCAAACTTTATACCTTAACAGATTTTAGGAACGTTGAATATTCAGGTTCACCAAAAGAACTTATAGCTTTTCAATCTCGAAATAAACTTTTATTCACTGCTTATAGCCAAAAATACCTTCATAAAATGGGAAGAATTGTTGCGAATCAAGATAAACAAGATTTCAAATTCACTATTGATGCTTATAAAAATAATTTATGGAAGACTTTTGAGCGCCCACCAAAACTTGGGGCTAATGCAAATGTACTAATAAAAGCAGCTGGATATTTTTCAAGAAAACTTTCAAAAGAAGAAAAAAATTTCTTTTCAGAAGTAGTAAATAATTACAATAAAAATAAATTACCTTTAAGTACACCTTTAAGTATATTGAGATCTTGGATTATCCGTTTCAAAGAAGAATATTTAGCTAATCAGACATTTCTTGAACCATATCCTGAAGAATTATTTGAACCATATAATTTAAAAAATGAAGATTTAGAAAAGGATTATTGGAAATAGAGTTTTTCAAGTTAGACATTAAGATGGCGTATTTTTTTCACATATCCTTCTGCGTCGAATTTTCGACGTAATCCCTTATCATTCATGTATCGAATTTTACCAAAAATCGCTCTTTCTTTCCATGGACGATCATGTTTACCAAAACACCAAGCTACTCCAGCGAATCCGCAAGGATCTCTACCATCTAACTCATAGATGTTATTTAAATAAAGAGCTATTTTGAAGGCTTTTTCCGGATTTGTTGTCCATTCTAGAATCTTTTTGCCCCAATACATTCTCATATATCCATGCATTTTACCTGTGATCCTCATTTCATTTTGAGCTGCATTCCAATATGGATCATGGGTATTAGCTTCTTCTAAATCTTTAAGAGAATAATTATAGTCTCGAGAATCATGTTTATGTTCCCATAAACTGTTCTTAGCCCAATTTGGTAAACCTTCAAAAGAATTATATTTATCATTATAAAAAACATAATTTATTGCCAATTCTCTTCTAACAATTAGTTCTTCAAGATAAACCGCTTTAGATTCTTGGGGATTATTTGAAGAAAGAACTTTTTGAGCTATTTGAATAGGTGATATTTGCCCAAAATGTAGGTAAGGACTCATATTTGAAAGGGAATCAGAATTTGGATCGTTTCTCAAATTCTTATAATTCATCAAATTGTTTTTCAAAAAGTTCTCAAGATGATCTACTGCTTTGTTTTCACCTCCTTCAAAAAAGCTTGTTTGAGTAACCTTTTTATCATAATTAAGATAAGAAAAAATCTTTTTTGAATTTTTTATATCTAAAGACTCTATCTTTAAGTCAAGCGAAACCATTTTTGGTTTGTTAGTTTGTATGTCTCTTAGATAAAAACCACTTTTCATATTTACCTTTGGTCTAAATGTAGCAGCTGAATATTCTTCCTTTGAGGAAGCATCCATAACTGGGATAACAATATTATCTTCAACTTGAAATAAAGGACAAGTTACATTTTTTGTAGCTGAAATGTACCATTCTTTATTCTCTCGAAGATAACCTCTATCTACAACAATAAGGCAAGCATTTTTTGAGAGTTTAGCAACTTCGATTTCTGGTGACTTTAATCTAAAAACTATCTTTATTCCAAGTTTTTCTAATGATTTTTTAACATCAGTTAAACCTTCAAGCATAAATTTGTAATTGCGTTCATTAGCATCTGGATAATTAGTTAATCCAAAGAATACCAAAATGGGTTTGTTTAATCGATTTCCCATAAAAATGGAAAAGTCAAGAGCTAAATTGAACCGAGTTCGATGTGATGATTGCATCCAATAAAGAACATATTTTCTTTCTTTGATCTCAATTGAAGTTAATTGCTTTATGCGCTCTTCATATGACAAAATATTCACCAGAATATTCCCAATTTATGGTATATTTATTTGTATATTCTGACTATCTCTTGTTAAGATTTATAATATTTTTAACCTTTAACATAAGTTCTATATTAAGAAAATATTTATTCCTATAGTTAGATCAGATATTAAGTGTGTTGAAAATGGCTGTAATAAAATTATCCAAAATGAATAAAAATGAGATAAAAAAGTTGGTAGGAGAACAAATTTTATGCCGTATCGCCTTTAAGGGAGAAAAATATCCGTATATAGCTCCTTTTCAATATGTTTTGATGGATGGAATACTTTATTTCCACTTCACAGACTATGGGAAAAAAATGAAACTACTTGAATATGATAAAAGGGTATGTGTTGAAATAGAGAAATACAAACCGGACTTAAGTTCTTACAATTTTGTTATTTTTAGGGGAGAGTTGGAAGTTGTAAGAGATCTAAACGAAAGAATTAAGGTTATAAATCAAATAGCACGAGAGGGAAAGCAAAAACTTTCAAAAAATTTTCTTGCTGCTCACGGTTTCAGAAAAGAGGAAGGATGGGAGGCATTAACTCCAAAAAATCAATTAGTTATAGTTAAACTCAAAGAAATAATTGAAGAAATAGGATTAAAATCACCTTAATAATGTGAGAAAATTTTTTCCAAAAACATAACTTCCAAGATTTTTACCATTTCTCATAATGTACTAATTCAGCAAGAGTTTTTCTTTTCGTTACTGCACCTTTTTTTTCAGCTGGATAACCCAAAGGAGTCAGTGCTAAGATCCTAGCATTTGAATCGACTCTTAAAATGTTCTTGACTTGTTCTTCTTTAAAAGCGGCTATCCAACAAGTTCCCAAACCTAATGAACAAGCTGCTAAAGAAATAGTATTCATAGCTATAGCCGCATCAGCTTTCCAATACTCTTCCCCATCATCTCTTTTCCAAGCTTGTTCAGGAAAGACACAAACAGCGATAATTATTGGAGCAGCCCATTCTTGATTACAAGCAGAACTAATTTCTTGGATGATCTTTTTTTCAGATATAACAATAAAAGCGTAGGGTTGACGATTCATTGCAGAAGGTGAAAGACGAGCAACTTCCAAAATAGATAGTATTTTTTCTTTTGTAAGAACTGTTTGTTTATATTTTCTAATACTTCTTCTTTTTTTTATTGTTTCTAAAAATTCCAAGAAATACACCAAATTATCCTGAATAATTTAGCAATAAAAAGTTTCCTATAATATTCATAATCTTTGTTATTATTTGAAAATTTTAAAGTCTATAATTTTTTTTTTGAATTCGGACTTTCTAATTAACAGGGATTACTGAGAAAAAGAGAAAAAAATAGAATTTTGGATCTTTAATATAAAATAGTGTATTACCAAAAAATAGATAATACGATTTAGTTATGCAGGTTTCAGTTTAGCTTTGCATATGGAACATTTACCGTCTGCTGTTACTTTTGGCTCCTCAGGAACTTCAGCTCCACAAATACCACCTTTAACTATCTCAATCATCTCCCAGTATTAAAAAATAAAAAAAATACAATAACAATCAAAGTTTTCAATTAAGAATTAAATATACTAAATAAATAAAAAATATACACAATAATTAATAACAAAATAATTTTAGTTAGATATTTAATAAAACCTAGTTTATCGATAAAATTTTGTATTTTTTGAATGCTTCTCCATTGAGCAGACGAATTCATTTTTTTCTTATAATACTGTTTAAGATTATTTTCCTTCTTATGAATTAAATACGCTCTAATTTCAGGAATAGTCGCTATAAGAAATATCAGAAGCACTAAAATAGAATAAAATAAAAAGATCCAATCAAAAGTTCGAAGAAACAGCCAAGGTATCATCAGCCAAATCCATAAACTATAACCTAATAATGGATCATTAACAACAATCATACCAAACAATAAACCTAAAAATGTCGTAACAACTGCACCAATCAAATCAATAACCAAAAAACCTCCAAAGATAACAGATATACCCCGACCACCTTTAAATCTAAAATATATCGGCCAATTATGACCTATTAGTACTCCCAATGAAAAAATCAGATGATAATATTCATCAGGAAAATAAAAATGCATTATCAAAAAAGTTGGAACTAAGGCTTTTAATATATCCGAAATACCAATAATAATTCCATATTTAGTTCCAAGAATCATTGAAGCACTTCCAGCACCTGCACCAAAAACATCTTTGCTAGTATCTTCCGAATCCTTGATGTTTATCTCTAAATCTTCAATTTTTTTATTTGCTTTTTTAAAATATAGAAATATTCTAGCAAAAGATAAAGATCCAATTAAATAGCTTCCAATAAAAATAAATAAACTAATTACATAATCCAATTAATTTTCCTCAAGAATCCAATATTTTTATCTTTCCAACAAATCCATCAACCATTATTTTTGTTCCATCCTGTATTTTAAGGGCTCCTTTAACAGAAACAATTGCTGGGATGCCATATTCACGAGCAATAATTGAGCAATGTGATAATAGACCACCTGATTCTGAAATAATTGCTCCAGCTTTTGAAAATAATGGTGTCCAACCTGGATCCGAATAAGGAATAATTAAAACATCGCCTTTTTGAATTTTATTAAAATCTTCAATACCTAGAACAACTTTTGCCGCGCCTGAATATCTGCCTCTTGAAGAAGCTACTCCAAAAAAAATTTTTATAGCAATGCTTTTCTTAATTTCACTGCGGGGTAAATCATTAAATATAATTTCAGGAAGATCCAAATTTTGATACTCTTTTATCTGACTTTTCCTTTGCTCAATAATAAAATTATATTTATTTTTCAAGGAAGGATTTCGTGAAAGGTTTTTTATTTCCTCATAATTAAGATAAAAAATATCCTCTTTTGAATCCAAAATATTTTTCTCATCAAAAACTCGTCCTATATGTAAAAACAATTTCCTAAACAGACCAAAACCAAAATTATAAACAAACCCTACAGATCCTCGATATATATGATATTGTTTTGCTCTTTTAATAATAAATTTCGATAAGAAATTATTTTTCTCAGGATTGATCAATTTAGATTTTGGATCTGATAAATTCTTTTCAGATGAAGAATAATGATAAATAATCATTTTAAGCGTCAATTCAGGATTTTCCTTCCAAGTTGTTTTAGAAAAATCATTAGCATTATCGCTAAGATGTCCAAATCTTCTCATAAAAATATCAAATTCTTTTCCAAAGGAACCAAATTTTGGATCATCTTTGAGAGTTAAATAATCTGTTTTTAGAACAATTTTTTGAATTTCTTTGGGAAGTTTATTAAAAAAATAATTAAGCTTTGAGATAAATTTTTCTGGATCAATTTTAGCAAGCATATTTTTTTCCGAATTAAAATAAATAATTTTTTTATCAATTTCTTTATTATTATTTATTCTTTTTAAAGCTTGATTATAAATCGAATTTAATATTTGAGTTAAAATCACAACATATGATGATTCTTGATGAATTAGAATAAGTCGATCAATAACATCAAAGCTATTTTCAAAATTGATATCCTTCAGAACAATATTATCAATCTTCTTGTATTGTTGAGTTTTTTGTCTCAGAAATTGCTCAATTTTTTTATTAAAAAAACATAACTTAAAACTAAAGACTATCATTCGAGGTAAATATCTTAGTATTCTTAAACTTGGCTTGAAAATACCCTTATGAATCAGATGCTTTTTTAATACCAGAAATTACTTCCAAAGCATCTCTTGAAATTCCTAAAAGTTCAAAAAAATCTCCAACAACACTCATATTGAAATATGCACGATAATAAAAACAATGAGCCAGTTTTTCAACCCTGATATGATCCGCAGCAGATCCTGTTAATTCCTTGAATAGATTTTTCCATGAACTATTAACAACAGGAATATTAATTGACCAAATCAGGGGTTTTATCATTCCTGGAAGCAATCCACTAGAAATTCTATTTGAATAAATTATAGAACTTTTGTTAGAAAGTTTTACTTTCCAATTTTTTTCCAATTTTCCTCCCCATTTTTATTCATGCCTAAGAGCGTCAACAGGAGTTAGTTTTCCTGCTCGCCAAGCTGGATATAAACCAAATATAATGCTAACAACTACCCCAAACCCAAAAGAATAGACTATTAGTATTGGAGAAAAAACAGGGACTATCCGAATCTCACCTAAAAAAGTGCTCTCAGTTCCGCTTGCTAATCCAGAAACAAGACCAAACTGGTCTATTCCAATAGCTAAAGTTACTCCCAATAATATTCCTACAGCTGAGCCTATAAGTCCAATTATTAAAGCTTCATTTAGAAAAATCGCCAAAACAGTTCTCCTAAACATCCCTAAAGCTTTCAAAATTCCAATCTCCCTTGTTCTTTCCATTAAAGAGGTGAGCATTATATTCATTATTCCTACTCCAGCAACAAGTAAAGAAATTGCCGAAATTCCAGTTAGAAAAAGTTCTATAGTTGAAACTATTGATGAGATTGCGTTTAATACTGCCTTGGGTGTAACAACTTGAACTCGGCCTCCAAAAGAGTCTTGAATTGCCTTTGAGGTTTGTTCAACAAGAACTTCAGAGCTGCCAACAAGCTGTACAATAATGGTTGTGGTTTCATTAGTTTCAAAAAAATCCTGAGCTGTGTTGACAGGAATATATACTCCATTATCAGATGGTCCACCAATGCTTGCGCTTCCCACGTCTTCTAAGATTGCTAACAAATTTGCTTGATAGCTTCTATTTTCAATCTAGCAACCCATTTCTTGTTGTCCAAGTTAAATTAACTACATCATTTATGTCACCATATTTTGTCTGATTTTTCCAAGGACTATGAATGCTTGAACCTATAATGAGAGATGTATTCTGATAAGTTAGAACATCTCCTTCTTTGGCTCTGAATGTATTTTGATAAATTTCTGAATATTTTTTAAAATCAACACCCACAACAATAACACTTATCTCTCTCTCTCTCAATTTGGAGAAAACAAGTTTTTTGTTATTAAAGCAACTGAATCTTTAACATTCTCAATTTGATTTATAATTTGAGTATCATTCAAATATAAATCAAAATCAGATTCAGTTTCAAGAAAATCTGTACTTTGGGTTGTAACAATAATAGTATCCGCTGAAAATCCCTTTTGGAATTGAACTCTAACAGCTTCTTGAAATCCTTGACTTAGCGAAACCAAAGAGACAATTGCCGCTATTCCTATTGCCACACCAAGAATTGCCAATAGTTTTCTAGTTTTTTTTCTTCTTATTGAATTTACTGCATAAAGAAAAATATCCCGAAATAGCAATTAATATTCACCATGATTGGCAATTTTACCATCTAAAAGATACAAAATCCGATGTGCATATTTTGCGATTTTTGTGTCATGGGTCACCATTACAATCGTAACTTTTCTTTCGTTATTAATCTTCCTTATTAGTTTCATTAAATCATGTGCGTTTTTTGAATCAATATTGCCTGTTGGTTCATCCAACAAGAGAAAATGGGGATTGTTTATCAAAGCTCTTGCAATAGCAACACGCTGACTTTCTCCTCCGGATAGTTCATTTGGTTTATGCTTTAATCGTTTACCCAAACCAACTGTATCAAGCAACTCTTCCGCGAGTTTATTTCTCGTTTGCTTTTTTACATTCTCAATTGCTAAGGGCAATCCTACATTTTCTGTTGCATTTAGCCTATCAATTAAATTAAAAAATTGAAAAACAATTCCAATTCTCCGTCTGCAAAAGAGAAATCTCATGATCACGTAATTTTGAAAGATTAACATCATCTATCTTTATCGAACCTGAAGTGGGTTTATCTAAGGCGCCTAACAAGTTAAGGAGAGTAGATTTTCCACTACCAGAGGGACCAAGAATCGAAACAAACTCTCCTTCCTTAATTGAAATATCAACACCATTCAGAGCCATAATAGTCAATTTTCCTAATTTATAAGATTTTGTGAGCTTGTTAGTGATAAGAATCTTTTTGATTATTAACCGCTCCCAATTTGTATTATAAATTTATTTTATTATAATACTTATTGAATAAAAATAATTTTAAAATTTTGTATTTAGTAAATTTAGAAATTTTTTTTGCATATCATACTCAATTAAAATGATCTATCATAAATATTCTTCAAGATTTGTTTCAGATACTGTTAATTGAGGGAAATCTTTAATCAATTGTTTGGCAATTTCTGCTAATAATTTCTTTACTCCATTAGTTTTTTTAATTTGAGAATTGGGAGAAAGCCTAACAACTATGCTATTTTCTCTATTCGCGATAATTATAAAAAAAGATACTTTTTGTTCAGAATCAATAACTAAAGAGTCGACAAGAATCATAGTCTTTTTACGTTCTAAATAGATTTCTTGTGTTTTCAGAATATTTCCATTATTACGAAAAAATAAAGGATTTAATTTATCAAAAATTGACTCTATCTCAATTTTTCCATTTAGAACAACATGTGGCATTTAATTAGTCTCCTTGAAGGTAATATTTTATTTTATATGTATATTTAATTCATAGATGTTTCGATTTTTCAAGAATCGAATCGTTATAACACTGATTAGAATAATTATTAGCAACAATGGCACTATAAAGAAAAGGCCATTTTTATCAGTTTCTACAATAGTACTAGCTATTAGCTTTGAATTATGTAGAAAGTAACCTCTAAAAAATAGTTTATAAATAATATGTCTGAAATAGAATGGGGGTAAATAGTGAATTTATCAAAAAAAGTTAAACAATTATGGATTCAAATAATATTTTGGTCGGGTTTTACGATAGCATTACATGGAAGTATAGAACAAGCAATATTTTTTTCAAAAACAAACGGAGGCAGCGCTTTATGGTCAAGTTGGTTTGGACCACCAATAATTCATCATTATTTAACAGGATTTATACTCATGGCAGCGGGATGGATTGTCTTTTCATGGTATAAACGCTACAATTGAGAGCTTAAAAAGTGCTGGCTTGATTTTATTAGGATAGACTTTTTAAGCTAACCTAAAAGGAATTTTTTAGTTAACCACTTTTCTGAACATATAAAGAGTAGCACCCAAAGTTACAATTGCAATAAGCGTGATCACAGCATAAGCTGAAAATATTGTATCCCAAACAAAACCATCAATCATTAACACTCTTATGGCATCAACAGTGTAGCTAATTGGGTTTAACATTGAAACTGTTTTAATCCAGTCTGGCATAAACTCAAGAGGAGTCAAAGAGGTACTCATAAATATAAGTGGAAAAGTGAGAAATGATCCTATTGCAAATACTGTCTCAGAACTCTTAGTCTTTAATCCTATAGCTAGCGAAATCCCCGACCATGCTAAACCAAAGAAAGCTATTGTGAAAAGCATTAATAAAACACCAATAATTCCAGTCACAGGAGAAGCGCCCATAAAAAAAGCCAAAGTAAGTATAATAATTGACTGCAAAACTACTCTAAAAGCGTCACTTAATAGTCGTCCAAGAAGAATTGAATATCGACTAACTGGAGTTACCAACATTTTCTGAAGAAAACCTGTATCAAAATCTGCAACAATCGAGTTACCTGACTGCAAAGCACTACCAAAAGCATTTTGGAGCAATATTCCAGGAGCAGCAAATAACAGATAACTCTCAGCAGGGAACCCAGGAACACTACTCACAATTCGTTCAAAAAGTTGAGTAAACAAAACCAAAAATAAGATAGGTTGAATTAGTGAAAAAGTTAGCAATATAGGATTTCGAACAAGTTTCTTTAAATATCTCACAAAAATATAGCGAGTATCAAATAGTAGAGTCATAAAATCACCTTCGTCTCCGACCAAAACGCATAAGATTTGGTGTTTTAACAAGTGCTTCCGTTCTGATTCGTTTTCCAGTTTTTTGAAGATAAACGTCATCAAGACTTGGAGGTGAAAAACTTACTCCAGAGAGAATTATTCCTAAACTGTCGAAAGAGCGTACAATATCTGCAATGATCAAACTAGCATTTTTTGCAAAAGCTGTCAAACAACCACCTATCTCACTAATATTTGATATTCCATCTAAATCCTGTAGAACCTTAATAGCTGCAGCTTTGTCTTTATCACAATTTTTTAGATCAAGCTTGATAGAATCCAAACCCACCTGTTCCTTTAACTCTCTAGGAGTACCATCTGCGATAATCTTTCCAGTATCAATTATAGCAAGTGAGGTGCATAACCTATCAGCTTCTTCCATATACTGAGTTGTTAAAAAAATTGTGGTTTTCTCTTCTTTGTTTATTTTTTCAAGATAAGTCCAAATAGCTGAACGTGATTGAGGGTCAAGCCCAGTAGTTGGTTCGTCCAAAAAAAGCAGTTGAGGTTTGTGAACGAGAGCAGTCGCTAAATCTAGGCGTTTTTTCATTCCACCAGAATAGTTCCTGACATTTTTATCAGCGAACTCTTCTAAATCAACCAACTGGAATAACTCTTCAACACGATCCTTTAATACACTACCTGAAAGTTGCTGAAAATGCCCCTGTAACATCAAATTCTCTCGTCCTGTCAAATCACCATCAATAGCTGTTTCCTGAGATTGTACCCCTATCAATTTTCGTATTTCATTTGAATCTTTACCCAAATCATATCCTGCAATCTTAGCTGAACCAGAAGTTTTTTTTAATAAGGTAGTAAGAACTTTTATTGTAGTACTTTTTCCTGCACCATTTGGTCCAAGAAACCCAAAAAACTCGCCTTTTTTTACATTAAAAGATATATGGTCCACTGCATTTGTGCCATTTGAGTAAACTAGGACAAGATCCTTGACTTCAATCATATTTGACATATAATTCAGCTCGTATAGTTTAAAAAGAGAATAAAAAGGTTATTTAGAAATTTTATAATAACTATCTTAATTTCTAAGCATTATTAGCAATTCAGCATATCTAAAAAAAAGAAATATTCAAAGTTTTTTTAAAAAAGATATTTTGATTTAAGCAAATTACCACAAAAAGGACAATATTCATAGTTTTCTTGGGTAATTTCTTTACTGCATTTAGGACATTTTCGAATAAAAACATTCTTCTTTTTTTCATCGAGTTTCATCAACTCATTAGTTATTGCTTTTACCCATCTATAGTTTAAAATTTTCAATTGACTAGATTTTTCAGTATTCATTTTTGTTTCTGAAGAGTCATTAATCAACCAAGAATTATCTAATGATAATGAAAGTTCAACAGATTTTCCATTTTTTAATTTTAGCTTAAATAAACTTGAATTTGAAAAGGATTCTGTTTCTATATACACGTCTTCAATAGTACTAAGAGGAATTGCTTTTTCTTGTTTCCAGTTGACGTCAAAAACTCCTTCATCTTTGTGAATTAGCAGATTTTTGTTTGTTAAAGTTAATTTCTTACCTAACCCCAAGGGACCATTATCCAAAACTATTTTCTCGTCCCTCTCCAAATTCACTTCCTTAACCTCAATTATTTTGGAGTAAATATAGTTTTAAATCTTGCTTCAATTAGGATATAGTCTTTTTCTTAACGTTGTGTCTAATACTATATTGTCATAAGATCAAAAAAAAGAGAGATAAAAAATAAAATTCAAAAATTTATTTGAAAAAAAAATAGCAAAACTAAGGAAACATATATAATAGAAATTTGGTAGAAAGTGAATTAAGATGTCAGATACTTGTATTTTTTGTAAGATAGCGCAAAAAAAAGCACCAGCAAGTATAGTCTATGAAGATAAAAAAGTAATAGCGTTTATGAGTATTCAACCAATAAATGTTGGACATACGCTAGTGATACCAAAAAACCATTATGAAAACATTTATGAAATTCCTAAAGAAGAAATTGCACAGTTGTATAAAAGAGTAAAAAAGATTACAAAAGCAGTACAAACTTCTGTTAATGCTGAAGGTATCAGGATAATACAAAACAATGGTAAAGCAGCAGGTCAAGTAATATTCCACATGCACGTCCACATAATTCCTATGTATCATAATGGTTCATGGAAGCATCCGCAAAATAGAGAGATAAAAATGTTAGATCAGGATGCTAAAAAAATAATACAAGGAATTTGATAAAAAAACCGTTATATTATCATAATTTACAAATCTAAAAAAGAAACATTGAAAGTAGCATCTTTTTTGTAAGCAAATTAGTCTTTAGGTTAAAAAAAGAAGAATAGTAAGAGACACCTATAAAAGAGGGAAAAACATCATCTTTTTCTGCAAAAAGCGGGAAGAAAATGACTAAAGAACCTGAAAATATCGAACCGGCTATGCCAGAAGAACCTGAAAATATCGAACCGGCTATGCCAGAAGAACCTGAAAATATCGAACAAAATAATCCTGAAAAACTTTTAATTGATGATCCTAACAACTTTTTATTTCATGCAGCTTATGTCACATATTCTGAATTATTTGACTCTGCTACTACAGCAGAAGCTAAACAAGACCTAAATGAGAACATTGAATCACTCAAAGAAAACAAGATTGACCCAGGTACATTTTACAGAAATATCACTCAACATCGAAATGATGGAAACAACAGAAACCGTGGAAGATTTACTTTAAATACACAAAGGAAAAGAGATTGGCGAAAAAAAAGTCAAAGATCAGACAGAATCAAGCGACACAAAAAATAAATTAAATTATTATTCTATTTTTTGTTTTCAAATTAGTAGTAACTAAGAAGTTTAAACATGTTTAAACAATTCATAGAAAAGTTTTATTTATGAAAAATATATTGATCTGAACTAAGATTTCGATTAGTTGATATACAATGAAATTGAGAGCTTATGATGTTGCGATTATTGGTATTTGTGCAGCTGTTTATGCTGTCGTTGGACGACTAACTGATTTAGGGTTAAATGTAGGTGGTGTTGCCTTTTGGCCAGCTGCTTTAATACCGGCTGTATTCGCAGTTCTTTTTGGACCATGGACAGGAGGAATTGGAGCAGCCATAGGAATTTTCATAAGAGATATGATTTTTCATGGAGATCCGCTTTTGAGTCTTTCTGCAGGAGTTACGGGTAATTTTGCAGCCTTTTTCTTTATAGGATATATTTCTCGGAGCAAATTAGACAACAAAAAGATTGTAACAAGTGTTTTTATCGGAACTATAATAATCATTTCAGGACTTTTGTTGCCTACAATTCTGTTGCCAACAGAAACATCAGGGTTCACACAACTTTCAACTATTGAATCAATTATTTTGTTTATTGGAACAGTAATTTCAAGTTTAGCCATAATTACAATTGTTTCAAAAGCCTTTCCTGAGTGGAGAAATTTTGCTGTTGGATCAGTTATTGGAGCTGCTATGGGCAGTATGATAATTGCTATTGTAGTGTGGGGTTATAGTCAAGTGCTATTCTCACCCACTGGTTACTTTAAAGCAGCTATTAACTCTTCGTTTATACCAATAATCTTTATTTGGACTTTTGCTACTGAAATCCCATTTATCCTTTTTCTAGGACCTCCCATAATTAAAGCGTGCTACAAAGCATTTCCTTCACTTAAAGAGAATAAGAGATAGCAAAGAAGAGAAGAAGAAATGAACTACAAGGTTGCAAAGAGTTTTGCTCCAGCAGGAATCTCTAGTTTTTTTGAAATTTGTGACAAAACAAATAATGAAAATTCCATAAAGAATTTAGATGCAGTAGGAGCAAGAGGTGGCGGGTTTGGACTCCAAAAAGGAGTTATAACTGAAGTCACTGCATCAGAAGAAGAAAAATCCAACATCTCAATTTTCATCAACGGAAAGTTAGCAACAAATGCTTATACAACAAAAGCCGTTGCCGACGCCTTTATGATTAAAACGAAGAAAAAATACAAAATAATCATCAAACATAAAGTGGAAATTCCAATTGGATCAGGTTTTGGAACTAGCGCAGGGGGGGCATTAACCACAGGATTAGCGCTCGCAAAGGTTTTAGATATGAATCTAACATACAACCAGATTGGAAAGATCGCTCACAGAGCAGAGATTAAATGCAAAACTGGATTGGGCACAGTTGGTCCATTAATGATAGGAGGCTGTGTCCTAACTATTGAACCAGGCGCTCCAGGAGTAAGTGTTATTGATCGGATACCACTAACAAAAGAGCACGTAATTGTATCTGGTGTGTTCAAACCGATTCCAACTAAACAAATATTAAATAATGAAAAAAAGAGACAACTAGTGAATCTTTGGGGTAAAAAAACTCTTGATCAAATCCTCATTGAACCATCAATTGAAAATTTTATGGATTATTCATTAAATTTCGCCGAAAAAACAGGATTTATTACCCCACGAGTCAAAAAATTAGTTAAATTCGCTAATAAAGCTGGAGCTATTGGTAGTGCTCAAAATATGGTGGGAGAAGCAATACATTCATTAACATTTCAAGAAAACACAAATAAAATTGTAGAAGCTTTTCAAAAAGTTCTCCCGAAAGAAAAAATCTTTGTTTCAAAAATCGATTTTCAAGGAGCAAGATTAGTATAAAATATAAAAAAGTAGCAGTAGGAGGAACTTTCGATGAATTCCATAAAGGGCACGAAGTTTTATTACTAAAAGCGTTTGAAATAGGTAATCATATCCTAATCGGTTTATGTTCTGATAAATTTGTAGAAAAAATAGGAAAACCCCACCCCACAGCCATATTTGAGAAAAGATTAGAAGAACTTGTGTGTTTTCTAAAAAAACATAATTTCTATGAAAGAGCTGAGATTATTCCATTAAATGACCCTTTTGGGAATACAATAAACAACAAATGTATAGAAGCAATAGTTGTAAGTGAAGAAACAAAAAAAATGGCTATTAAAATTAATAAAGAACGCATCAAATCGGGTTTTAATCCACTCGAAATTATAAGCATAAACATGATTCCGGCTGAAAATCTTAAACCTATTTCAACCACAAGAATACGAGAAGGAGAAATCGATCGAGAAGGACACATGTTAAGAAAAAGTTAGTTTATAAAATAATTAAAGAATTTCACCAATAACACTCATTGGTTTAGCAAATAAAGAAAAAGTTTCATCAAGTTTTTTGGGAGGAATACTGAATAAAACAACTGTTGCCGGACCTGCCGATTTCTCTAAATCCAATTTTTTAACGTTTTTCAATTTTAATTGGCGTCCAACACCATTTGCTAACATCCTAGCTTCAAAGGCAATACCATTGGAACCAACAGTAACAATATCATGAACAAACCTTTTTTGAGAGAGTAGAGTAACATCCGTTAAATTTGCAATTTCACCTCTGGATTCAGAAGAAACAACTTCATTACCTATTCTTGGTTTTCCAAGTGCTAAAAGTAAATCACCGGGATGAGTTTTTCCAATTCTAAGTTGATCATCGTTTGCTAGACCAATGACTGTTAATCCAACACCTGTTTGAACTGTTTTAAAGTTATCCTCTGTATTTTCCATCAATACCTGATTAGGTTCAAGCCCCAACACTTGGGATTCGTTTTGTATACCTTGTAATATTTCATGACCGGTCGGTTCTTTCTCAACCCCCAAAGTAACAGATATTAGCAATGGAAAAGCACCTGTTGCCGCTACATCCATAAGTGCAACTCTAGCAAGAAATTTTCCCAGAATTTGACCTTCAACTTTTATTTGATCCATAACTTTTGGACCAATCCCACCAGAAGATGTCGAACCGACAACTATAGCATGACCAGTAGGAATTTTGAGAATAGAAACGTCTCCTCTTCGAGAATAGACGATTTGGGAAGGTTTAACTTTAAAAGTGATAGGCCGTAACAAAGTTCCAACATTTTCAATAATATGAAGATAAACCACCAGAGATTGTCTAATTATTTCAGAACGAGTAATACCATGTCTTTTTGAGAGATGATCCAACTGAGATGTCACTTCATCGGAAATGCGTACATTTACAACCTTCAAAATCAACACACACTACAATTGTAATACACAACACAATTCTTTTATAATTTTTCATCCCTTTTTAAGAAAAGATGAATAAAATGGTCAATAAAGTAACTAATATTACGAATGTGCTAAAAATTTCTTCACCTTGGTTTTTTGCACGATTAGCAATTTTTTCCGCACTAACTGTTGTAGGTTCATTTATCAAGACTCCAAGTCCTATACCATCTGTTGCTTTTGACTCAACTCCAGGATTCTTCGCAGCCTTGTATTTTGGCATTCTTGATGGAGCATTAATTTCCGGAATAGGACATTTAGTTACATCTGTTTTAAGTGGATTTCCTCTGGGTATTTATCATATTCCAATCGCTACAGGTATGGCAATAGCAGGGGCATCTATAGCTTTTATAAACAAAATAAACAAAAAATGGGGATTTATTCCAGGTCTAATAATCGGAGTCATAATTAATATCGCTTCAGTAGTATTTGCTGTACCAGTAATAACTTGGGCTGGAGCAATTGCATTTGCCCCAGTTCTACTATTTGGCGCAAGTTTAAATGCTATCGTTTCAGCAATAATCTATATCACAGTAAGAGGAAAACTTCCAGTTTGAAAAAAGATTTTTTTCTTCCAAAACCAGTGGAATCAATCAGAGATATCCTTATCTTTGAATTTCCTTCCAAAAAAAAATTGGTAGTTGGATGCGATTCAGCTGGTGGAATTGGACCAAAACCATTAGATAAAATTAAAGTTGACGGATATACCCTGGGAAAATTCACTGCAAGAGTTACATTAATGGAAGTATTAGCTACTGGCGCAAAACCATTTTGCATAATAGATACTCTTAGCGTAGAATTGGAACCTACTGGACTTGAGATTTTAGAAGGAATAAAAGAAGAAGCAATGAAAGCAGGTCTAGATCCAAAATCAGCAATAACCGGAGGATCAGAAAAAAATTTTAAAGTTGAACAAACCGGTATAGGAGTTACAGTTATTGGACTAGCAAAAGAAAATCTGCGAATTGGAAATTCACAGCCTAATAATATTATTGTAGCTATTGGTATGCCTTGTGTAGGAAACGAAGTTGTTTCTGCAGAAGAAAGACATGAAATTGCAGACATAGCAGATCTTCGAAACTTGCTAAATTGCGAGTTTATTAATGAGATTATTCCGGTAGGTTCAGAAGGAATTGGTTATGAAATTCAAGTATTATCCAAGAGTTCAAATCTTAAATATAAAATTGTAAATCAATCGAAATTAGATCTAAAAAAGTCAGCAGGACCAGCTACTGTAATTTTAGCTAGCTTAAATAGAGCAAAAATAGATGAACTTAAAACAATAATTACTAAACCTGTAAAAATAGTAGCACAATTTTTAAATGAATTAATATAATGGCGGGCCCGGCGGGAATTGAACCCGTGACCCTCGGATTAAGAGTCCGATGCTCTGCCTTGCTAAGCTACGGGCCCACTAAAGATATTAAAAAAGAGCTTCATCAAGAAATATAGAGCTTACGGTTTCACATAAATTGTTTTTGCGAAAAAAAGTTCTAATTCAATCCAACAGCATAATATCTATTATCTAAATCTGGCTATAAAGTTCTTAGAGGTAAGTATAATGTTTAATGATAAACACTATTCAACAATACCAATTGGATATGTGATAACCCAGACAAAAGACACTAAAATAAGGGATAAAAACATAATATCTCAAATAATGATCTTCAATGAATTCATTGAAGCTTTAAAAGGAATAGAAGAATTTTCCCACATTTATGTTCTTTTTTGGTTAGATAAAATTTCAACTAAAGACAGACCACTTAAAGTTCATCCTAGGGGTAGAAAAGATTTGCCATTAGTTGGAGTTTTCGCAACGAGAAGTATGTTTCGACCAAATCCAATCGGATTAACCATAGTTAAGATAATTGATGTTAAAAAAAATATGATAATTGTACGTGGACTAGACGCATTCAATTTGTCACCCGTATTAGATATTAAACCATATGATTTTTGGGATAAGAACAAAGAGATTATTGTCCCAGAATGGTGGCAAATTCTGGAGAAAGAAAAAACTTCAAAATGTGGAAAAAATAATTCAGATGATACACAACGAGGTTAAGTAATAACCTATTGGCATTAAATTTGACTTATTAAAAGTGAAAAACCATGGATAAAAACCTAATTATGATAATGATTACCTCAAATTCAGAGCAAGAAGCAAAAACAATAATCGAAAAACTGTTAAAAAATAAATTAATTGCATGTGGAAACTTAATTGGTCCTATATCGTCTAGTTTTTGGTGGAAAGATTCTATTGAAACTAGTAAAGAATATTTAATTTTAGTAAAATCCAGAAATGATTTATTTAATAAAATCAAAAAAGAAGTGTTGAGATTGCATAGTTATGAAATACCTGAAATTATTGTTTTTCCAATAATAAATGGCTCAAAAGAGTATTTGAAATGGATAAATAAATCACTGATTCAGACCTAACAATAACTAAAGTACATTTATGTACTCAAAAGTCTTAAATATTACAATTAAGTAGTGTTCAGAACCTCAAGGATGTGTAAACATGAGGGATAGTATTTGGCAGTCATCAAACTTTGCAAAAAAATAAAAAGCGTAAGCTAAAATACAAAAAAATCCCTTTTTCAGAAACTCCACTTGATTTTTTTTCAAAAATTTACAACAACTACCAAAACGCTTACATTCTTGAATCTATGGAAGGCCCAAAAAAATTAGCTGAATTTTCTTTCATAGGATTCGATCCCAAAGCAACAATTGAAATAAAAGACAATAAAGCCACAATCCGTAATGAAAAAACAGGCGAAGAAAAAAAAGAAAAAACCATCAAGCCTTTAAAAACTCTTAAAAAATTTTTTGAAGATGAATCAATTCCAAATAACGAATTCAGACTAATTGGAGGTGCAATAGGACATGTTTCATATGATGCAATTCGTTATTGGGAAAAAATTCCTAAAAAAGCGAAAAACGATATGGACTTTCCAGATATTCAATTAGGAATTTTTGATGATGGTATTGTTTTTGATCATAAACAAAAAAAAGCAGTTTACTATTACTTGACAAATAGTAGATTATCAGAAGTCAAAGAACTATTAAAAAAACCAAGCACCTATCAACCCCTGATTTATAATAAACCTAAATTGAACATAACAAAAAAACAATTTGAAAAAGCAGTTAGAAAAGCTAAAAAGTATATAACAGCTGGCGATATTTTCCAAGTAGTTCTTTCTAAAAGGTATGAATTTTCAATTAAAGGCAATTTACTTTCTTTTTATAGATCTTTGCGAGAAATTAATCCATCTCCCTACATGTATTTTCTTAAAGAAGGGAAAAGGAAAATTGTCGGCTCAAGCCCAGAAATGCTTGTTAGAGTGGACAAAAGGATGGTTAATACATTTCCAATAGCAGGTACAAGACCATGCGTAGAAAATTCTATTAAAAATAAACAATTAGCTCAAGAGTTATTAAATGATCCAAAAGAGAGAGCAGAACATTTAATGTTAGTTGATCTAGCACGAAATGATATCGGAAGAATTGCTAAATTTGGAAGTATAAGAGTTCCAGAATTTATGAAAGTTCACAAGTATAGTCATGTACAACATATAGTATCACAAGTATCAGGCGAACTCAAAGATAACTATGAGAGTTATGATGCTCTAAGATCAGTTTTTCCAGCTGGAACAGTTTCAGGCGCCCCTAAGGTTAGAGCAATGGAAATTATAGAAGAACTAGAACCAACTAGGAGAGGTCCTTATGCAGGAGCAGTCGGATACTTCTCTTTTAACGGTAATGCTGATTTTGCTATTGCTATAAGAACACTATTTGCAGATAAAAATAAGGCCTACATCCAAGTGGGAGCAGGAATCGTTGCAGATTCAGTTCCCGAAAAAGAGTGGTTTGAAACAGATCAAAAAGCTGAAGCTTTGATAAGAGCCCTAAAACATTGTGGAGATAAAAAAATATGAAAGTTTTAGTTATTGATAATTATGACTCTTTTGTCTACAATCTTGTCCAATATGTAGGAGAATATGTAACAGATGTAATCACTTACAGAAATGACCAAATAAACTTGAAACAGATTAATAAACTCAAACCAGACAAAATAATAATCTCCCCTGGACCAGGTACCCCAGAAAAAAAGTGTTATTTTGGAGTTTGCACAGAAATTCTACAAAAGATCAGTTGTGAAACCCCAACTCTAGGAGTTTGTCTTGGACACCAAGGTATAATTCATGCTTTTGGAGGAAAAATTGTCCCTGCAAAAATTTTAATGCATGGAAAAACTTGCACGATCAAACATGATGGAAAAACCATTTTTAGAGGAGTAAAAAATCCGTTTACCGGAACTCGATATCACTCTCTTGTTGGAGATAGACTAACAATACCATCAAATCTAGAAATTTCAGCAGAGTGCTTAGATGATGGCGAAATTATGGGAGTAAGACATATAAAATTCCCAATTGAGGGAGTTCAATTTCACCCTGAATCTATATTGTGTGAAGACGGGAAAAAAATAATAAAAAACTTTTTGGATGGCAGATATTAGTGATCATAAAAAAAGTGATTCAAAAACTTATTCATAAATCCAATTTAACATATGCTGAATCCCAAGAAATCATGAGAAAAATTATGGCAGGAGAAGCAACAAATTCTCAGATTGCCGCAATTTTGATTGGATTAAGAATGAAGGGAGAGACAGTTACTGAGCTAAAAGCTTTCACAGAAATTATGAGAAAGAATTGTCAACATATAAAACCTATAGTAAAAGGGCGTCTAGTAGATACTTGTGGTACAGGGGGTGACAAAATTAAAACATTTAATATAAGCACAGCTGCAGCTTTTGTGATAGCTGGTGCTGAAGTAGCTATCGCAAAACATGGAAATAGATCAGTAACAAGCAAGAGTGGAAGTGCTGATGTACTAGAACAATTAGGGCTTAATCTTAAGATGACAGCGGATACTGTTAAACAAACAATTGAACAAATTGGAATTGGTTTTATGTTTGCTCCCGTTTTTCACCCTGCAATGAAGTATGCTGTTATACCCAGAAAAGAAATTAGTGTTCGAACAACTTTTAATCTCCTAGGGCCACTGACTAATCCAGCTTCAGCTGACGCACAATTAATAGGTGTTTTTAATCCAAACTTAACAGAAGTAATAGCCAATGTTTTGAATGGAATAGGCTGCAAAGAAGCTATGGTTGTTCATGGATTAGATGGATTAGATGAGATTTCAACAATTGGAAAAACAATCATTTCATGGTTAAAAGAAAAAGAAGTTAAAACTTTTCAGGTCAGTCCAACAGATTTCAAGGTTAAAAAAGCTCTAGTCAGAGAGATAAAGGGAACAGATCCAAAAGAAAGTGCAAAAGTGCTGTTCAACATTCTTTATGGAAAAGATGATATTAGCGATCCTAAAACTCAGATTGTCCTTGTCAATAGCGCTGCTGGAATAATTGTTGGTGGAAAAGCAGATGATTTTATTTCGGGAATGGAGATAGCAAAAGACTCTATCAAAAGTGGAGCGGCTTATAAGAAACTCAAGGAATTAATTCAAAAATCCAATGGAGATTCAACAAAACTTGAGGAGTTAGAGGCAAAAAATGGTTGATTTCTTAGATACATTAGCAAAAAATGCGAAAGCAACTATTAAAAATAATTTTTATCAAGCACCTAAAAACAAAAGGGTTAATGTTAATCTTAAGCAAAAGATTATTGAAGAGGAAAAAAATCCGATTATCGCTGAGATTAAAACAGCTTCACCATCTGAGGGTATAATAAGAAAAAAATTTAATATAGCAAAAATCGCTGAAAGCATGGAAAATGGTGGAGCAGTTGCAATTTCAGTTTTAACAGAACCTAAACATTTTTGCGGATCCTTAGATTTTCTGATAACAACCAGAAAATCTGTGAAAATCCCAATTTTAATGAAAGATATTATTTTAAATCCAGTACAACTTGAGGCTGCCTATAATATAGGAGCTAATGTTGTATTATTCATACAAGCACTTTTTGATAGAGGCTATTGTAAGCTGAGTCTTGACAAAATGATTGCGTTTGCACATTCAAAAGGTTTGGAAGTTTTACTAGAAACTCATAATGAGAAAGAATTTAGTAGCGCTTTAGAGTCTTCAGCAGATCTAATAGGAATTAACAATCGAGATCTGTCTTCGTTAAAAGTAAATTTGGCCGTAACAAAGAGAATATTGGAAAATATTAATTTTAAAGATAGAATTATTGTAAGTGAAAGTGGAATAAACGTTCCATCCGATGTGAGTTTTTTAAAAAAATGTGGAGCTAACGCGTTCCTGATAGGATCTTCAATAATGAAAAGTAATAATGTTGAAAAAAAAGTCACGGAGTTCGCGTCAGCAACATGAATAAAGTCAGGATTAAAATTTGCGGGATCACAAACAAAAAAGATTTACAAGCAGCAGCAGATTTCGGAGCTGATGCAGTAGGATTTGTTGTAGGAGTTAAATCATCACCTAGAAATCTCCAGTTATCAGAAGCAAGAAAACTAATCAAGTTGGTTCCACTTGTTGTGAATAGTGTTGTTGTAACTATTAATGAAAACTTAAAAGAAATTATTGAAATATGCAAACGCCTCCACCCAACTTCATTACAGATTCATGGAAAAAGTATACAATCTGATTTAAAATCATCTTAAAGAAGAAATGCCTAATTTATTTTTGATTGGATCAGTTAAAGCAATCCCTTTCGATGCGATAAAAAAATCTAAAGATATTTCAAAAAATGTTGATGCAGTTTTAATCGACTCTTATGTTAAAGGAAAACATGGAGGAACAGGAGTAGTACATAATTGGGATCTGAGCCTACGAATAAAAGAGGACATTGCGCCTACACCTTTGATTTTAGCAGGAGGTTTAAAACCTGAAAACGTAGCTGATGCAATTCGGAGCGTTCAACCATATGCTGTTGATGTATCCAGTGGAGTTGAAAAAAAGCCAGGAATTAAGGATCATAAAAAATTATTTAACTTTATAAAAAATGTCAAGGTTATAAAAAATGAAAAAAATGAGTAAATATCCAATTGATGGAAAATATGGAAAATACGGAGGTCGCTTTGTACCTGAAGTATTAATGGCAGCTATTACCGAGTTAGAAGAGGCATATAACAGTTTTAAAAATAATTCTAAGTTTATAACAGAACTAGAATATTATCTGTCAGATTATGCTGGGAGACCAACATCACTTTATTACGCAGAAAATTTAACAAAAAAAATTGGCGGAGCCAAAATTTATTTGAAAAGAGAAGATTTGGCCCATGGAGGTGCACACAAAATTAATAATACTATTGGGCAGGCTCTATTAGCTAAACGTATGGGAAAAAAAAGAGTTATTGCAGAAACAGGAGCAGGACAACATGGCGTTGCCACCGCTATGGCTTGTGCTGTTTTAGGTTTGAAAGCTGAAATCTACATGGGTGTTGAGGATATCAGAAGACAGCGACTTAATATGTTCAGAATGGAACTCTTAGGAGCCAAAGTACATCCAGTTAAATCAGGTTCTAAAACATTAAAGGATGCAATTAATGAAGCGTTAAGAGATTGGGTTACTAATATAGAAAATACGTATTACTTAATTGGATCAGTCGTAGGACCACATCCTTATCCAATGATTGTTAGAGATTTTCAAAGTGTTATTGGTAATGAGTTGAAAAAACAGTTTTTATTAAAAGAGAAAAAATTGCCAGATGCATTAGTAGCTTGCGTTGGAGGTGGCAGCAATGCAATAGGTACATTCTATCCTTTTGAAGAAAATCTAGATGTAAAACTGTATGGAGTTGAAGCAGCTGGTAAGGGGATCAAATCAGGTAAACATGCTGCTTCTTTAGGTGCAGGATTAGAAGGAATTTTTCATGGTATGCTGACATATGTCCTTCAAGATAAAGACGGACAAATACAAAATACCCATAGTGTTTCTGCGGGATTAGATTATCCTGGAGTAGGACCAGAGCATTCTTTTCTGAAAACTCTAAAAAGAGCAAAATACAAAACAGCAACTGATAAAGAAGCAATAGATGCTTTTAGATTATTATCACAGGAGGAGGGAATAATCCCAGCTCTTGAATCTTCACATGCCCTAGCTTTTGCTATTAAATTAGCTCAAAAAATGAGCTCGGACAAAACTTTGGTAGTTACGTTGTCTGGAAGAGGAGATAAAGATGTTGAAGTAGTTGCTAACTATATAGGTGGGAAAAAATGAGCAAAATCGAAAAAGTTTTTCAGATATTAAAAACCAACAAGGAAGGAGCATTAATAGGTTATGTTACTGCAGGAGATCCTAATCCTAAAATAACACCTCTTCTTGCAAATTCTCTGATCAAGGGTGGAATAGACATTCTAGAGCTTGGAATTCCTTTTTCCGACCCAATTGCTGATGGTCCAACAATTCAAGCAGCTAGTTTACGCGCTTTAAAAAATGGAACTACACCAAATCAGGTTTTAGAAATTGCAGGTGAAATTAAGAAAGAACAGAATATTCCTATTGTAATTCTCACATACTATAATCCTATTTTCAGAATGGGAGTAGAAAAATTCTTTAAGCTTTCAAAAAAACATGGGATTGATGGGGTAGTTGTTCCTGATCTTCCAGTTGAAGAAGCTAGTAAATATTGTCAAACTGCAAAAAATTATGAAGTAGACACGATTTTTCTTGCAACACCCTCAACATCTGAACAAAGACTTACAAAAATAATCAAATCAACCTCAGGATTTCTATATCTTGTTTCACAATTTGGAGTTACTGGAGCTCGTGAAACAATACAAGATTCCACAATAAAATTGATAAAAAAAATTTTGCCCAAAACAACTAACCAAATTCCATTAGCAGTAGGTTTTGGAGTTTCAAAACCTGAACACGCGAAATTAATTGTAGAAACTGGTGCTGAAGGAGTTATCGTGGGGAGCGCATTTGTAAATATTGTTGAAAAAAACCAAAAAAATACCGACAAAATGTTGGAACTAATTGAAAAATTAGCTAATCAACTAAAAACTGCAACAAAAAAGGGTTCATAACTTAAAGGTAAAATTTTTTTTTAAAAAAATCTCAAACAATAAGATATTTTGTATCTTTATTAAATTATAACCAGAAATCGAACTAAAAAAATAGTTATTTTGGGAAAAAACAAAATAGGTTAACAACCAAAACGATGAGTTTGAAGTTAAGAATTTTCAACACATAATAGATCTCCGAAGCATGAATTAACCAAATTAACGAATTTACCCGTTGATAGATTAGAAAAGTTTTATAGTTTTGTATATGCTTTACTTTTTGGCGATGGGTCTTAGGCGGGGGGGTAGGGGTCCCTTGAACCGTAAACCCTCTATATGACGGGCTAACAGCTGGGGCTGAGGCGTCAAAGGCTGTTGAGATCTTCCTTTCCGAAACAGTGACTATCCGTCTCTTGTGGCTGGCGGTCAATGGGGAGCTTCCGTAGGGAAGCTGTTTTCATTGTTCATCAGACGAATCTGGCCAGGCTCGGGAGAGAGCAACCTAAGTTTGGGCGTTCAGCGCTCAAGGGGGTGCGGATAAGAGCGTAGGGTTTGAAGGTTCTCGATGGATTCTGGGCGTCAAACCACAGTGGTCCATCGCTATTCTAAAAAATTGAATTAATTAAAAACAACATTATTCAAATTTTAAGTTAAGCATTAATTTAATAACAAGCCTTTTAAAATCTTATTGAATTCTTCAAGAGATATGAGTTTGATTAGAGCTATAGTCAAAACCCTAAGAAGCAAAAGATTTTGGCTATGGCAAGTTTCTGGTGCTATTATTTATTTAATACCAGTAACTATTCGTTTTTTCAGTGGAGAGGTAATAATACCTTTTTTGAATATTCCAGGATTTTGGATTGGCCATTTTATTCCAGGAAATTTCTTGGAAAAATTGTTGGTTAATGCTTTTTTTCCAGGTGGAGCAGGAGGAATTGCTGGCGAAATATTTGTAAGTAAATATAAGGGTATCTTAATTGAAAATCAAACTAAATATCAAGCAAGATTAGGAGGTGCTTTACTCCAAACAGTTTTCTGGGCTGCTTTTCAATATTGGGGGTATTCTCTTTTGATATTAGGACCTTGGAGTTCAGGAACTACTGGAGGGAATGTTTTTGAGCATGCAGTAGTTTTTCCTATCAATTTTGTGTTAGCATCAATTTCAATTTTTACACCAGATGTTTTAAATTTTTTTAAAAGAAAAATTAGACCAAATAAATCGAAAATTTGATGTTGAAAATCCTTAAATTATTAATAAAAAGGTTGTTGATCAAGAAAACTTAATTAGTTAAAAGATAAATTATTCACTTCGCACAAAGTTGCCTTGGTAGTATAGTACGGCCTAGTATAAGCGGCTGTCGCCCGCTAGACCCGGGTTCGAATCCCGGCCAAGGCGCCATTAATTCTTATATACTCATAATGTTTGTTACGTCTGTTTTTCTCTTGAATGAAAAAAAATATATCATTATGATTTACTATCTTCATAGTTTGGGATTAGAAAAAATCAATAAAGATGTTTAAGATATGGAAACATTTGAGATAACAGTCGAAGACCTAGAATACCAATATGGTAAGAACAAAGCAGTTAATGGTATCAGTTTTAAAGTTAAAAAAGGGGAGATCTTCTCATTTTTAGGACCAAATGGAGCAGGAAAAACAACTACAATTAATGTTTTAACAACGCTTCTACCTATTCAAAAAGGTAAAATATCTATTTCAGGATTTGACTTAAGAACTCAACCCGATGAAATTCGTAAATCAATTGGTATAGTATTTCAAAGTGAAACTCTTGATTGGAATCTAACAGTAGAAGAGACTTTAGAATTTCATGGTAGACTTTATGCGATTCCAAAAAAAACTAGAAAAGATCGAATTAATGAACTAATTCAAATTGTCAAATTAGAGGATAAAAGAAAGGAATTTGTAAAAAACCTCAGTGGTGGTATGAAACGTAAATTGGAAATTGCCAGAGGATTATTAACTAGACCAAAAGTTCTTTTTCTTGATGAACCAACAATTGGACTAGATCCTAATTCAAGGATGAGAATATGGAATTACATAAAAAGGGTAAACAAGGAAGGAGTAACGATTTTCTTAACTACTCATTATATGGATGAAGCTGATCAGTTAAGCGATACTATTTGTATTATTGATAGAGGAAAAATTATCGCTAATGGTTTTTCAGAAATTCTAAAGCAATCTTTGGGAATGGATGTTATTTATTTAAAAACAGATCAAAACGAGAAGACATTTGAAATAATTAAGAAAATGAGAGAAATAAAAAATTTAAGAAAAACTCCTTCTGAATTGATGATTTCGGTAGAAGATGGCCCAAAAAATATACCAAAATTAATTGATTTAATTAGAACTCAAGATATTGAAATAAAAAGTATCAATTTAAAAAAACCAACTTTGGATGATGTATTTATTCATTATACGGGTCGACGTTTTAGAGCTGAAGAACAAGAAAAAGAGCAAAAAATATACGTTTGATATTTGAGGATTATAGAATGCGAACTGAGTTTTTAACTATTTTCTGGAGAGATATGCTCAAATTCTTTAGAATAAAAGCTATGCTGTTCACTTCCTTAATTCAACCGGCTCTCTGGTTAGCATTATATGGAATCTCGATGTCTAGTAATTTTGATCTTATCATTCCAGAAATTCCAATTAGTCAAGGAGTTATTCAAGTTAATTACTTGACTTTCATGGCTGCAGGAGTGATTTCATTAACAATTCTATTTACCTGTTTATACAGCGGAATAACTTTACAATTTGACAAAGAATTCGGCTTAATGAAGGAGATGCTTGCCTCACCGCTTCCACGTTCGCATATATTAATAGGATTAAGTTTAAGCGGAATTGCAAAATCTTTGATTCAAACATTAATAATAATAGTTTTTGGATATGTCTTGGGAGTTAGATTTTTTAATACTTTTTCAATAATGGAAACATTTTTTTCAGTCTTAGGAATATTGGTATTTATTTTATTATTTGCTATGGGATTACTTTTTCTGTCAAGCACTGTAGCCTTAAGACTTAAAACTCATGAAGGATTACAAGGAGTTATAACTCTTCTTTCTCTTCCTCTTTTCTTTGCAAGCAACGCACTTTATCCCATAACTTCACTGCCGTATGCAATAAGAATTATTAGTTATGCTAATCCAGTTTCATACTTTATTAAGGGATTGCGATATTTTACTTTGGGATCCAACTTTTTTTCTTTTGGTAACTATTATAATTACAGCACTTTTGATGTTTTATTTGCCCTATTATTTCTTTTTGGATTTGCAGTTATTACTTACTTGATGGCTTACAGAACAATAAAAAAAGTGAAAATAGTTTAAAACTAATTGAAAGAAGTTAGCAATAATTGTTTATTGAGTATTTTGAGTAAAAATTAATTAAATAATATTGGGTACTCACAGGTTTTTCTCTATTTTTTCAAAATATTTTTTGTAGCCACTATACTAACGTTTGTATTGAATAGATTTTCTATGATTTTCTCTCCGATTTTAATTGGTGCTTCTATCTCAACTTTTGCGATTAAGTCCATTGTTTTAAAAATTAGTTTTTTAGGTATTGGCTTGTTGGTTCTCACGCTTAACAGAGGAAGATGCCCATTTTTTATCTTAACTGTGGTTGTCAGGGTTCTTTCAGGATTGAAAATCTCTTTTTCTGCGTATTCTAATCCGATTTTGCATCGATTCCCATTAATTTTTTGAACAGTTTTTTGAGTGTAATCAACGGTTAGGTAGCAACCCATTGGACAACCTATACAAATCATTTCTTTTTTCATTTTTGAAATACCTCAACCTTCAAAGAGTTGATATTTCTAGTTTCGCTCCGTTTTAGTTTTATCTTGATCATTTGAGCAGGATGAACTTTTCGTAAATTTTCCATCTTGACTCAATTTTTTTCCGTCGAAAAATCCAATCGATGTATCTTCTCCAGGACTAATCACACGAATTGATAATTCAAGATCTGCGTCTCGAGAGATATATTGGGGTAGAACATATCGTATTCCGTTACCTACCTCTATTCGAATTTTTTCTTTTTTTCCTTGTTTTCCTAAGAGGTATTCTGAAGCACTTTTACCAGCTTTCTCAGCTTCAATAGTCACAAAATCCACTACATCGTGAACGTGGAGAACGTTTCCACATGAAAAAACACCAGGTTGAGATGTTTCAAGGCTTTCGTCAACAATAGCACCTCCAGTAACTGAGCTGAGTTCAACACCACAATTTTTTGCAAGATCATTTTCTGGAATCAAACCAACAGATAGTAGTAGCGTATCACATTTGATTTTCTTTTCTTGCCCATCAATTGAATCCAATTTTTCATTTACCGGGGAGATAATTAATGATTTTACTCGATTTGATCCTCGGATTTCTGTAACAGTGTGGGAGAGTAGAAGAGGGATTTCATAGTCTATAAGACACTGTTGAATGTTTCGGGGTAAACCATTGGTATGAGAAAGAATTTCTACTACAGCATGAACTTTAGCGCCCTCTAGAGTAAAACGTCGAGCCATAATCATCCCTATGTCTCCAGATCCGAGAATAACTATGTCTTTGCCAACCATCAAGTTTTTGAGATTAATTAGGTTCTGAGCAACACCTGCAGTATATACTCCTGCAGGTCGAGTTCCTGGAATGCATATTTGTCCTCGCGTTCTTTCACGACATCCCATAGCAAAAATGATTGCTTTAGCATTAAAACAAAACAGATCATTTGGACTAGTTACATACACTTTTTTTTCAGGCGATATCTCAAGTACCAAACTATTAAGCATGTAAGGAATTTTTAGAGCCTCCAACTCATCAATATATCTTTGAGCATATTCTGGCCCTGTTAGGGATTCTTGAAAGATTTCCAGTCCAAAACCGTCATGAATACATTGTGGAAGAATACCTCCAAGCCAATCATTTCTTTCCACTATAATTAAATCTTGAACACCGTTTTTTTTCGCACTAATAGCAGCGGCTAGCCCTGCTGGGCCACCGCCGATTATTAATAAATCAACAGTTCTAGATATGAAATCATTCATTTCTTTTCTTCTCCCTAAGGTTTTTAGTTGTTCCAACAAAAAGGGGTGAATTTAGGTTCTTTAGGTGTATATCTTGAGAACGCAGTCCGTATTCCTCTTTTAAGATTTCAACTATTTTTGGTAAACAGAATCCGCCATGACAACGTCCCATACCTGCACCTGTTCGATACTTTACAGCTGATATGGTTCTCGCAGAAAAAGGATTGTTTAAAGCATTTAGAACTTCTCGTTTGGATACATGTTCACACCTGCAGACCATTTCACCATATGCCGGATCTCCTTTGATTAAGGTGGCTTGATTAATTCTTGAAGTTTCCTCGAAAAGGTAATGTTCTTTTTCGTATTGGATCAAAATCTACTTTTTCATGCATATCATTTCTTTTTCTAATCATCTTAACGATCATCTTTGCAATAGCTGGAGATGATGTAAGACCAGGTGATTCAATTCCTATAAGGTTAATAAAATTTTCAAGGTCCTCTCGAATGATAAAGTCGCGCGATTCTTTCTCTTCTGGTGGAGTGATCTTGGATCTAACAGCTGAGAAGCCGTAAATAATTTCGTTTAAGGGAATAGATGGAAGCAACTCTTTTGCACCCTTCATTAATTGTTTGATCTTCTCTTTAGTTGACCTTAGATCTTCTCGATTGTCTATGAATTCAGCACTAGGTCCAATCAACACGTTCCCCTCTATTGTAGGTGTAAGATGAACACCAAGTACTCCTGCAACTTTTGGGGGTACGGGATAAATCATACTTTTGATTAATTCACGACAATTTTTGTCTAGGATGAGATATTCTCCTCGACAGGGATAAAGTTTGTACTTATCTAAACCCACCATAGCAGAGATTCTATCAGCGTAAAGACCTGCACTGTTAACAACAAAATTAGTATAGAAAATTCCTTGAGTTGTTGTTACTTTATAGCTGCTGTTTACTTGCTGAATACTTAATACTTTAGTGGTAACTTGAATTTTCACGCCGTTGTTCAACGCATTTTCAGCCAAAGCAATAGTGAAAAGATATGGGAGAATAATTCCAGCTACAGGAGAATATAAAGCTGAAAGAGCAGTCTATGTTGGGTTCTCTTTTCTTTAATTCTTTACCTGAGATGATTGTTAATCCCTGAACACCATTGTTTTCCCCCACAGTTTTTAAGGTCTCTAAGTCTTTGAGTTCCGATTCTGTTCTAGCAATTACATGTTTTCCACAAAGTTGATAGGGTATGTTTAGTTGTTCTGCTAATTTAGGAAACATCAATCGTCCTTCAACACATAATTTACCCTTTAAACTCCCTTTAGGATAGTAAAGACCCGTATGAAGAACTCCACTATTTCCTTTGCTCACACCACCACATACATCGTTCTCCTTTTCTAACAGAACAGTTTCAATTTTGAACTTTGACAGTTCTCTAGCAATGGCACAACCAACAACTCCAGCTCCTATTATTAACACTTCACTTTGTTCTCTCATAACGGGCATCTCGCGCATAAACAATTATGGAATGTAAAGATAGTATTGCTCTAATAAAAATAATAGTTGTGAATTTGGTAAATATTTGATAATTCACCAGTTGTTTTACTTATTTCTTTTCTTCTCTATTTGATAATACATTACCAATTGTTTGTCGGGTTTATAAAAAAAACATTAAATCTTTTCTTAGCTAAAAATTTAATATATATTTTTGTTTAAATTGCCTTAAAATTCCTAAAATAAGATAATAAAATTTATTTTTTTTAATACAGAAAATATAAGAGCGATCATAATAATCATCACAAACAATCATGATTCCATTATCTATCAATGTCAATTCAAATTCGATTGAAAAATTGATATCAGAATATATAGAATACAATAAAAATTCTTTTGAAAAGCAACAGCTAATAATATCCAAAACAGAAAAAGGGATCTGCATCAATTGTAAAGGTTCAAAACTTCTTTGTGGCAAAACGCGTTGTCCATTATTAGTTAGAACTAATTATTTTCTAAAAACTATTTCTTTAATTTCCAATAAAGAAATTTCAGGATTTTCACCGCCCAGTGTTTTTATTGGCAGAATAGGTTACCCTTATGTTTACGCTGGGCCACTTGTTCCACCCGTTTACGAGGATACTAGTGAATTTGATAAACCTGAACTATGGTTTGGAAAATCAATAGACCAGATAGTTGGATTTCGTTCATTATTAATTCGAGGTAAAAAACGTGTTCATGTAGCTAAGTTCAGGGATTCTGGAAAGATATATGAAAAAACTCTTGATATAGCACTTGCAGATAATAGTATAGAAACGGAATTAAAATTCAAAAAAAAACCAAAAGGGTCACTTTTTCTTGACACTAATGCACAACCTTTTGGGCCATCAGCTATCATTGAAAAATTACAGATTAGCAATTCACGCTATGATTCAAAATTAGAGAAAGCATTCTATGATATAGATTTAAACTCTACTCAAGCTATTTTGGATCTTTATAATAAAGGAGTAAGGGTTACAAAAATTCAGAAAGCATTTAGTGTTGGGGCATTGGGTATAAAAAGAAATAGGCGTCTTGTTCCAACTCGCTGGAGCATAACAGCTGTTGATGATATTATTTCGAAGAAACTAGTGAAAATTGTTAATAGGTATCCTGAAATAAACGATATTAGAGTATATGATTCAAAATATTTGGATAACTATTTTCAAATAATAATGATTCCATCAGCTTGGAGTTTTGAGGCAATGGAAGCTTGGTATCCTGGAACAATTTGGAATCAAAATGGAGAAAATGCAGTTATCTTCTCAGATTATGAAAAATATACTGGAAGATCAACTTATGCAAAAATTGGTGGAAGTTATTATTCTGCACGTCTAGCTGTGTGTGAACAACTCATAAAAGAAAAAAGACAAGCAAAAGTAATTGTTTTACGTGAGATACATCCAGGATATATAATGCCTGTAGGTGTTTGGCAAGTAAGAGAAAATGTAAGAAACGCAATGAAACAAAAACCTCAACTGTTTAAATCTTTAGATGTTTGTTTACAATTCGTTGGAAAAAAATTTAAAATTCCAATAGATAAATGGATTATTCAAAGCAATATTTTGAAAAATTCAATTTATCAAAAGAAACTTTCATATTTTTCAAAGTAGGAATCATCGAAATAAGAAATCTTAAAAACTCTACTGGTCAGGTATACTAAGGGATCCAATGTCAAAACCAACACCTTCAATACCTAAATTTATTTTACCTTTCTCAAAGTTATCAGAGAGTCGTATTGACCCTTTTAATTATGATATGGAAGTAGCTACTGTTTTTGCTCTTTCTGAACTTGGGAGAGAGAAAGGTGGTGGGCTTATCTCAAAACGTCCAGAAGAAAAAACTGCTTTTATATCAAAAATTGGTTATCCAATATGGTTAATACCAATATTTGAAAAACCTCTAGTTTTTGATGGATTAAACAGACACAAATATAATATGGTCTATGCCAAAATTCCTAATGTAAAGGTCTTCATAGAAAATCTCAAAAGTAGTTCAAAGGCATTCGAAACATTTCAAACTTTTCTCTCAGATAACCTCAATTACTTTGAATCACCAATTAAAGAGAAAGAGATCTTAATCAAAGGTTTAATTAGTGATCCAGATTTTCTAAATGAATTTGATTCGTATTATCCAGAAGCAAAAGAAACAGATGAAACAGCATATAGAACAGGATTACTTCCTCCAATTATCCAAAACGCAATTATTTCATCCGGATTAGAAGATCTAAAAAATATTCATACATATGCAAACGAAAACAAAGGTGGTTTGTATCGATGCATGAAGTTAATTAATAAAATAACAGAACAACACATTGAAGAGTTAAGAAGCATTATTAATGAAACAAAATACAAATTTAAAGAGAAGATAAAAGCAGAAGAAGAAATAATAAAACCCAAAATTGCCCAATTAAAAAAAGAGTACGATGATCAGATAGTTAAAACTACAAAAAATTTCGAAAAACTTGAGCTTCCAATTCAAAAAGAAAAAATTAAACTTGAAAAATCTATAAACCAAGATCAAACAAAAATTGAAACATGTAAACTCCAATCAATGAGTTGTGCCGAAAAAAATGATAAAATAGGCGAACAAAAATGGAAGGAAAAAAGCAATAGAACAAAAAAAATTGTTTCTGAATTTGAGAAAGCATTGAGAGAGAACGAGAAAAAACTTGAAACTTTGAATGATAAAAAAACATTATCAATTTTTGGATTGAAATCTGAATCGGAAACAAAAATTAGAAATTTACAAAAAAACCTTCAAGATCTGGAAGCTTCATGCGAAGCTGAAGTTTTAGCATATGATCAAAAGATAGAAAAAATTAGAAATAACAGCAAAATAATAATCGACCAACTTGACAGATTCATTAAAATCGAAGAAACAGATTTAACTCAATTTAATAATTTAGGTCTAAAGGAAAATTCTGGAATAAAAAAATCAACTCTTCATTATATTCCTTTTTATGTGATTTGTTATCAAACTGAATCAAAAAAACGTTATAATATTATCTCGCCATCAATAGTGAATACAGTATGTCTTACAACAAAACTGAAATCAGCTCTTGGAAAATCAAAAATCAAACAGGTTCTCAAAAACCGTTTTCAAGCAATTACAGTTTTAGTAGATGAAATGCAAGTATTGCTTGAACAAAACCCAATGTTTCAAACAGAACTTAAAGAGATTGGTATAGATTTCAATTTGTTAGGATATAAACTGATTGAGGATCAAATTTCAAATGGATTAAAACACTTAAAAGATGAAGGTTGGCTTTCTGAAAAAGAATATGAAATCTTAATCTCAAAATAGAATATTTGAATTTTTTTTTCGATAGGTGTTATCAATTAAAAAAAGAAAAAATTTCTTTTTTTGTTATAACTCAAATATTTTTATTTATGGGTTTATTAAGGGGTAATTGTCACGCTCAGCTTCATTAATTTGATAGAAATCATTCCATATTCCTGAGGAGTCTAATTCTTCACTATGTGGATATAATTCTTCATAATCACTCCAATAATTACCTCCGCTTGGATAGCCATCATCCCAATAGTTTACAGATTCACTAGAAGATGCTTGATTAGTATTTTCATAAAATATATTATGGAAAATCGAGTTATCTTCAGAAGAAGTCAGTATAATTCCATATTGTTGGCTGTTTCTTACATTATTTTCGCGGATAATATTACTATAAGAATATGTAAGGTCTAATCCAATACCACACTTTGAAATTAAGTTTTCAATAATTAGGTTAGAGGGACTTTGGTGCAGTATGAATCCTGCGTCAAATAATTCTATTTGGTTTTTAGAGATGGTATTATTCAATGAAAAATTTGAAAGCCCAAAACCGCCCCCCCCGTTGGTTAATTCGTTTTCTGCAATAAAATTTTCAGATGATTCTGTAAGAGCAATACCACCAGCACAATCTGAAATAATATTTCTTAGAATAGTATTATTCAAAGAGTATGAAGCAAGTCCGATGGCAGATTGACTATTAGACAACGCATTCTCTATTATATCATTTTTTGATGAGTAAAGAAGACCGATACCACCAGCACAATCTGAAATAATATTATTTGAAATAGTGTTTTCTGGAGAATAGTTTATGCTAATAGCATATTGATCTGTAATTTCATTTTCAATTATTTCATTAATTGAGGAATGTTCAAGCCAAATACCATTATTATTATTCGAAATCTTATTTTGAGAAAGCGTATTGTCAGAGGATAAGAAAAGATGAATACCATAGTCAAAGTCAGTTATTTCCAAATTTGTTATTATTACGTTATTTCTTTCGGTTAATTCTATTCCTTTGGAATCTGCTTTATTATTTCCCTTAAGAATATGGTTTGCACCATCAAGGACTATATTATTTTTTTCAATAACGATTGAACCGTAAATATCATCTAAGAGAGAATATTGATTATCTGAATTTTTTGATATCGATGATGTAGGCGGGTCAATTGTTCCATCAGCTCTAACATATATTGTTGTAAATGGGGTAGAAGGATTTAGAATTATCACATAAGCGCCTATTACCACAAAAAGAATTATGACTAATCCAACAATTATTTTTCCTTTAGGTAGTTTTCGAGGTTTACTTTTTTCAGCTTTTTCTCTTTGTTGTTGATATGTTTTTTGCGCATTTTTTTCCTTTAGTTGCCTATCACGTTGTTTTTCTTTCCAGCTTTTCTTTTTCTGTTTAGACATTTTTTTCATTAAACCTCAAGATGAATATTGCTGTATTGTCGATTGAAATAAGGATTATTAAAGATTTTTAGAATTTAAGTTTCATTTTTTTAGGATATTTTAATAAAAAATAAGATTACATTTTTTTTAGGAAACTGATTGATAGTCATTAAATTCCGTTTTTGATTTTTTAATTAAAAATATGCTTAAGAATGAAAATACTATTATTGATATTTGTGAAAATAAGACACTATCTGCATAACCATATGCATAATATTCAATTATTATGATAGTAGACAACGCGGAGCCTAATACTAGTATTGATGAAATTAACGAAAATTTCTGGCGTTTTTTAAATAACACAGAAAGACCACCTATCAAACCGGGAATAAAAGCAATTAGATTAATTATTCCAAATATCAAAAAGCCTAAGTAAACACTTATGTCACCACCAACTTGGCTATAATACGCTACAGTCGCCTGGTAGTTCATTAAACCAATAACACCAATAACAGCAGAAAAGGTAGATGCGATAATCAATAAAATAGCTGCGCCACTCAATAATTCTGATTTATTCTTTTTTGATCCAAAAGGATTACCACAATAAGCACAAAAACTGCTGTTTTCATCAACGATTTCTTTACCACAGTCAACACAATTCAACAATAATCAACTTCGTTTATTAGATAATTAATGATACAGACTACCTTGACTTTATCTATATAACCTTATTCCAAAATTGCATAATGAATAAATTTTACAGAAGAAAGATTTTTGCTAGATAATTTAAGGTTATTGAAAATCTTAGCAGCAAAACGAAATTAAAAAAAATTTTGTTTTGGGAATTCTACGTTCAGTGGACATAGATTCTTTTTGCTGTAATTTTTTATTGCTTTTATTACAATTTCTTTAGCTTCAGTTGCTTTTTTCCATTCTTTAACTCTTGTCCATTTGTGCGGTTCTAATCTTTTATAAGTTTCAAAAAATTCTTGAATTTCTCTTAATTCATGATCATGAACATCAGAAATATCTTCATATCCTTCAAATCTTGCGTCATTTACAAGTACTGAGAGTATTTTTGGATCTATACCTTCTTCATCCTCTATTAATAAGCATCCAATAACCTTGACTTTCGCTAAACAACCTATTTCCAAAGGTTCGAAACTTAAGGTCATAACATCTAACGGATCACCATCGTCACACAAGGTTTGGGGAACAAAACCATATTCAACTGGAAAAACTACCGATGAAGGAATAATTCTATTTAATACAAAAGTTTCCAAATCAGGATTATATTCGTATTTATCTCGTGAACCACTTACTACTTCAACAATCATATTAAGAAGTTCAGGAGGATTATCACCAATTGGGATATCTTTCCAAAAATTCAACCTATTTACCCGCACCTTTAAAATTCAAGAAACAGACCTGTCTTTTAAGGTTTCTTAGAGTTTTTTGTTGGATGCAAGTTGTTTTCAAGATTCTCTGTTTAAAAATAGTTCTAGTTTTTTATCTTTAGGTTTTCTAAGCAGTGCAGCACACCTTTGAGGATCTAAAGCTATGAATTCTAATTCTAAAATTGATAGAAGATTTTGTACGCCTTTACTAATTTTGGGTGCTACAAGAACACCTCTGATAGGTCTATCTGATTTATTTTTTATAGCTTTCACATATTTATCAAGTTGAAGAACAGCTTTTTTTCCGGCAATTTTGCGTTTCACTTCGATCACAACTAAGTTGCCGTTTATATCGATACCATAAACATCAATAAATCCTGGGTCGACTTTTTTTTCATAAATAATCGGTTTGAAGCCTTTTTCTATTAGTGAAGGGTTTAGCAGTATTGCTTTATGCATATCTTTTTCGCTTGCAAATAAAGTAAAGTCTGCAAAATCTTCAAGACTAAAGATAGAGATCATAAAAATTTTATCAAATAAAACCTTTAATGTTTCTCTAGGATTTTTTCTAATTGCACTTATTTCTAGAATATTTGATATTATTTGAGCGTGTAAAATAGTTCCTGGTGGTTGCCAATTTACAGGTTCGTACCCAAAGGAGCGATGAATAAGAATGGCTCCGTCGCTCTTGATAATAAGCAAGCGTTCTCCATATTCGAGAGTAGATCTTGCTCGTCCATTATATATTACTCTAAAGTTACCTACTATTATCAAAGTTTTTTTGTTTCCAAGAACTCTCCTGATAAGAGTTATAGCATCGTCTAAACTTGGGTTTTTTGCAATTGTGAGCTTCTCTAAAACAGTCAAGTGTTTCAGCCAAATATTTTAGAAGGATTCTACGTAAATAAGAGTTCTGAAGTGTTTGATGTGCCCGCATGGAACGAAAAGTGTAGAGTAAAAAATTGTTATGATTTAACTTCAAACATGTACGATATGCGTTATTCAAAAGAACAAAAAATCAAGTACAACCGAGCTTTATTGAAAGTAAAGTTAAGCTGTGATAACATCGTTTTAGATATTGGATGCGGGAGTGGATTATTGTTTGGCTACTTAGTATCCAAAGTTGAAGCGATTATCGGAGTTGATTTATCAATTGAATTATTACGCAAAGCAAAACAGAAAAATAAAACAAACATTCATTTGATTCAAGCTGATGCTGATAATTTACCACTTCAAAATAAGAAAATGGATGTCGTTTTTGCATTTACTATGCTTCAAAATATGCCATCACCATTGAAGACAATACAAGAGATAATATTAGCTACAAAAAATGATGGACAAATCATAATTACTGGTTTAAAAAAAGTTTTTACTTTAAAGAAATTTAAAGAATTGCTTGAAGAATCTGGACTGAAAATAGTCACATATCGAAAATGGATCAGATTTGAAATGTTATGTGGCAATTAATAAAAAAGTTAGTTGAAAGCAATAAGTTATTCTAAGTAACGAAAAATTAAAAATATTATTTGTAAAAAATTGGTAAGCAAGCTTTATATCACAAGTTTTAGATTCAAACATAAATAAGCGACCAAATCTTGACGCTTATTCAACCCTTTGGTGGTGAGTTAAACGCCGTTAAAAGCTATTAAAAAGAACACGGCAAATGAATTGACTTTAGAGTGGGTTATGCATGTTAAAAATTACAAACTTGCTCTAAACAAAAATTTTTGTGTAAATTGTCAAATATGTAACTTGGCATGTCCAAAAGAAGCAATCACCATCAATAAACAGCTAAAAGATAAAGAAGAAAAAAGTAAAAAAATTATTGATATTGATCTTGAAAAGTGCAATTTTTGTGGAATATGTGATATTACATGTCCTTACGGAGCAATAAAACTTACAAAAAATGGGAAAAACTCTATTTCAGTTCTTGAAAAAAATAGTTTTCCTCAACTAATTCGAAATATTGAAGTTAACAGTAAATCTTGTCCGAAAGACTGTGTTGAATGTGAAGACGCATGTCCATTATCATTAATTTCAATTTCAAAAAGAGATTACGATGGAAAATTCGTTACAGACATTAATAACATGTCTACATCTCAAAAACAAAGAGTAAAAATTGAAATTAATATAAAAAAAGAACACTGTCCAACTTGCAGAGTGTGTGAATTTAAATGTGCTCCAGGTGTAATCAAAGTCAAAAAAAATATTGAAGGAAAAATAGTAATTAATCAAGAAAAATGTCCGAAAGAATGCAAAGAATGTGTTGATGCTTGCCCCATACCTGAAGCTATTTTTCTTTCTAAAGATTCAAAAAAAGTTATAGTGAATGAATTATTTTGCGTTTACTGTGGAGCTTGCAAAGTTGCTTGTCCAGTGGAAAATGCTTTGTCGCTTAAGAGAACAAAAATATATCATACACCTACACACTCTGGAGCATGGAATAAAGCTTTAGAAAGACTCACTTCTCAAGCGAATGCTGTTAAAGAGTTTAAAGCTAAAGGTTCTTTGAAAGCTAAAGAAATGGTTTCCAGAAATAGTTGTTTTTGATGAGGTTATACGATGAACAAAACAAAGAGTCAAATACAAACTCCAGAAGAAGACTTGCGTATCGGTGTTTTTATTTGTCATTGTGGCTTGAACATCGCTGGCACATTAGATATTAAAGAATTAGTAGATTATTCAAAAACAATAGCTGATGTTGTTTATGTCAAAGAAAACAGATATACTTGTGCAGATCCAGGTCAGGAAGAAATTAGAAAAGGAATAAAAGAACATAATCTAAACCGAGTGGTTGTAGCAGCATGTTCACCTAGAATGCATGAACCTACTTTTCGAAGAACAGTATCTGAAGCAGGTTTGAATCCATTTTTATATGAGATGGCAAATATACGTGAATTTGCTTCATGGTGTCATCCAAATAATCCTAAAGAAGCTACTAAAAAAGCCAAGGATATTATCCGAATTGCAGTAGCTAAAGCCCGTAGATTAATGCCACTTGAAACAATAGAAGTTCCAGTTACAAATAAAGCCTTGATTGTAGGTGGTGGTATTGCTGGAATGAATTCTGCATTGGACCTAGCTGAAATGGGTTTTCAAGTATATCTACTCGAAAAAAGTGAGAGTATAGGCGGACATATGGCTGCCTTAGATAAAACTTTCCCAACTCTTGACTGTTCTATTTGTATTGAAGGCCCTAAAATGGTTGACGTTGCTCGTCACCCAAATATAGAGATAATCGCCAATGCTGATCTCATCAAAGTAGACGGATATGTTGGTAACTTTAAAGTAAAGATTCAAAAAAATTCAAGATATGTTTTAGAAGAGAATTGCACTGGTTGTGGTGAATGCAAAGATGCTTGCCCAATTGAGTATCCCAATGAATGGGATTGTAATTTAGGTACGAGAAAAGCAATTTCTTTGCCATTTGATCAGGCAGTGCCATTAATTTATACAATTAATAGAGATTATTGTATTGAATGTTACAAATGTGTAGAAGCTTGTGGTGCCAGAGAGGCAATAAATTTTGATCAAAAACATGAAATGTTGGAGATAGAAGTAGGCGCGATAATTGTTTCTACAGGTTTTGATGTATATCTTCCTTATGATTTACCTTTGCTGGGTTATGGTAAATATTCAAATGTTATAACTTCAATGGAATTTGAGAGGCTCATACTTGCTGCTGGTCCAACAGGTGGAAAAGTAATTAGAAGTTCAGATGGAAAAAAACCGCATTCAGTAGCATTTATTCAATGTGTTGGAAGTCGCGACAAAAAGAAGTTTCCTTATTGCTCAAATTTTTGCTGTATGTATACCTTAAAACATGTTATTCAACTCAAAGAAAAATACAAAGAAGACATAGAAGTCTATGTTTTTTATATGGATATTCGAAGCCCTGGAAAGGGATATGAAGAGTTTTATGATCGAGCTAGGGAAAAAGGTGTTATCTTTATACGCGGAAGAGTGAGTCGAATTGATGAACAAACAAACACTCAAAATTTGGTTATTGTATCAGAAGATGCAACATTAGGTCTACCAATAGAGGTTGAAGTTGAGATGGCAGTTTTAGCTACAGCTTCATTACCCAAAAAAGATTCAGATAAACTAGCGAGAATACTTAATATTACTAGGGGATCAAACGGTTTTTTCATGGAGAGCCATCCTAAATTAAAACCTATGGATGCACCAACAGATGGAATTTTCTTTGCTGGAGCTTGTCAAGGACTAAAAGATATTCCATATAGTGTTTCACAAGGAAGTGGAGCAGCTTCGAGAGCTGCAACCGTTATTTCAAAATCTAAATGGAGAATTGAACCAATTATTTCAGTTATTGACGAAAAAAAATGTAAAAATACAACTAGCAAATGTGGAATATGTGTTGATGCTTGTCCTTATGCGGCTTTGAAAATTGAAGAGAATCAACCGGCAAAAGTTATTGCTGCTAGTTGTCATGGCTGTGGAACTTGTGTAGCTGAGTGTCCTCAAGATGCAATTACTCAAATGCATTTCACTGATTCTCAAATAATGGCACAAATTCAAGCTGCCCTAGAAAAGGATCCTGAAGATAAGATTTTGGCATTCTTATGTAATTGGTGTAGTTATGCAGGAGCCGATTTGGCTGGAACAAGTCGTTTTGAGTATCCTACATCAGTTAGAGCCCTTCGTGTTATGTGTTCAGGCAGGGTAGATAGGGATTTTATACTCGAAGCATTGCGATTAGGCGCAGGTATGATTATTGTTGGTGCTTGTCATTTACCCTATGATTGTCATTATATTAGCGGAAATTGGAAAATGAAAGTTCGTATGGATGCTTTAGCTCCTATGTTGCAAAAGCTTGGTATGAGCGCTGAAAGATTACGTGTGGAATATGTATCGGCAGCAGAGGGAGTTCGTTATGCTGAGATAATTAAAGAGGTTGACAATCAAATGAAAAAATTAGGCAAAGATAGAATCATAGCTGAAAATCTAAAACTTCGTCCAGTTTTGGAAAAAATGTTGAATAGAAAGAAACAAAAATAATATAATAAAAAAACCGAGTTTCCAAAAAAAGGATTAGGAAGATTTTTCAGTTAAATTTTTTAGACTAAGCATTTCTGTGTGAGCTTTTTTAATTAAGTCTGCGATATTAGCTTTGTTGGGTATTGCAGCGTTTAAGGAGAGAATAAATGCTTCTTGATGTGCAGTTTGCAATAGAATAGTAGTATTTTCGGTTGTTGGATAGGCTATTTCTAATGATAATGCAAAAGCTTCGTTGTAACTTGTGATTAGGGTATTTCTAGTTTTATCTAGATCGATATTGAGAGCATCTCCAGGAATAATTATGTCCATTATCTAAAACTGCTCGCATAGAGAGGCCTAATTCTACAGCTTTGATTCCAAGTTTTGCTAAAACTCCAGAAATCCTTTCAGTTATTATATCACCTTTATTTGCAACAAAGGTATCTTTGCTTACCCAAACGCTTCCTGATTGAATTCTGGTGGGTAATCCTGCAGCATTTAAAAGGCTAATTATTGGACCTGGTGGTTGACCTGTATTACCTTCAGGAACAGTGATGTCCATTGCGGCTATATCACCGGTCTTGGCAATAGTTTTTATTTTTCCTTTTTCTAAGAGAAGAGCTAATTTGAAGGGATTAAGATTAGTGAATAAATAAATATTTGAACCAGAAATGTAATCTTCAATTTTTTTCAGATTTTTATCTTCTATTGAGTCTAGGGCAAATTTGAGCAAGTTGTTCTTGAAAACTTTCATACTAACTTTGTTGCCTAGTTTCTTTTTTAGTTCTTGAAGTTGTGAAGATCTAACTTTCTTAAGACTTGCAATTCCAATAGCGTTGTAGCTCTTAAGTATAGTTTTTATTTCTTCGACTTCTTGACTTTTTTCTTGTAATATTTGTTGGGATGGCATTTTATTTCTCTCGATTAAGGTTTAATTTTCACTGGAGTACCCATAGAGGTTTTTATAAAAAGATACTTTATGTTTTTTAGACCTCGTTTGAGTTTTCCATCTAAAACTCTCAAAACAGCCAGAATATTATCAACTAAATCTTCATCTTTCATATCTTCAGTTCCTATTTGGCACTGAATTATTGGCTGATTTCTCATCCTAAGCCTAACTGTTCTTCTATGCTTTTCGATGGCTTCTTGAATATTCACATTTGGCGGAACTGGAATTGGTAGTTTGCCTCTAGGACCTAAAACTGGACCAAAAGTCCTTCCGACTGACGCCATTAATGGGGCTTCGGTAATGAATACATCATACGTGTTAGCTAATTTTCGGAGATCCTTCTTTTTACCTAATAAGCCTTCAAGATCAGTTTTTTCAATAACAATATCTGCGCTAGATTCTTTAGCTTTGAATGCAAGCTCTCCTGTAGCAAAAACACAAATTTTGTTTGGTTTTCCGGTAAGGTGTGGAAGTTCAACTATTTCTTGAAGTCTACCTTCTGGAGCCTTCATATCTAGTTCTTTAATATCCAAAATCAAATCTACTGATTGGGTAAACTTTCTTTCTTTGGATTTTGATTTTACTTCTTTTATTGCTGTTAATAGTGTTTTTTTATCTAAGGGCATTATGAAGCCTCGTGCTATTCAGGGATTGGAACTCAATTATAAAAATATTCACTTATTATTCGCCTTTACTAAATATATTCATTGTAGTTATCTGCATCTATTTCTTTTTGGACTTCACGTGGATCTTTTCCTTCGACTGTTACACCCAAGCTTACACAGGTTCCTAGAATTTCTTTGGTTCCTTTTTTCAAGTTTTGAGCTAATAATTGTGGAAGTTTTATCTTCGCAATCTTCACGATTTGATCCATCGTAAGATCACCGACCTTTTCTGTATTTGGAGTTCCTGAACCTTTTTCAATACTTAATTCACTCACAATAAGAGCCGAAGCTGTTGGAGTACCAACAGTAACCTCGAAAGATTTATCGTCAATATTAACTGAGATTTTAACTGGAACTCTCATTCCAGAATAATCTTTGGTGAGTTCATTTATTTTGTTTACAACAACAAGTATATTTAGTCCTAAAGGTCCAAGAGCTGGACCTAATGGTGGACCAGCATTTGCTTGCCCTCCATTTACGAGTAATTCTACAATTTTTTTATCTGCCATTTTATTTCTACCAGTTTTATTTTTTAGCTTTTTCAACTAATTTTACATAGTCTGAGTGGACTGTAATTGGTAAAGTAAATGTAGCTTCTAGCAATTCAAGTGTAACCTCACCTTTTGATTTATCAATTCTTGTTATTTTTGCGCGCATTCCCTTAAAGGGTCCACCAGTGATTTCTACAACGTCATCCTCAAACAGGTCTTCCATGACGGGTTTTCTGACTAGGTATCGTTCTATTTCCGAAAAACTCACTAGTCCTGGAATTCTTGAACGTACATGTCTTACGCCTGCTATTGCCTCTTCAATTAAATGTGGACCATCAGCTTCAATGAATACATATCCTTTTAATGTATCAGGAACAAGAAGTGATTTAATTGGAATTTTGGAAATTTTAACTTTTGTAGTCATAAGACTGGCTACATTACGTTCTTGTCCAGTTGTTGTTTTTACAACAAAAATTTTTGCTGAGTATTGATCTTCATTCTCATCCATTAATTATACCTTCTATGCTGAACCTGCTGTTGCGCCACCTATTGCAAAAGATAGGAGTTTTATTATAAAACCAATTAATCCAACTGCACCTATACCCAATAAACTTATTTTTATTGATAGCCAAAGCTCAGTTTTCCCAGGCTTTACAGCTAGTTTAAGTGTTCTTGCACATTGAGATAGCAATGATTGTATGCCCATATTTACCGCAAACTCAAGATTAACTAAAGAATAATAAACGTTACTGTAACTTTTGAGGTTTAGAGGATAACTTTATGAATATTTTTGAAATATTTTTTTGTCATATGAATGAATTTAAAATTTTAATAGCAATATAAATAGGCCTATAGGGTTTAAATTTTATTATAAGGAAGATTAATGTCTTTAAGTTTTTTTAGGAGTTGAGGTTTATCCGAACTCTTTATTCCTTTCCAATCTAATAATGCACTTTCAACTGTTTCTACTGTTTTTTCCACACATTGACTTAACATGTTACTGTCTAGATATTGGATAAGATATTTTGGAATTATATGACTGAAAATGATTTCAGAGTTAATCGCTAGATTGCTAAATTTTTGATTGTAGTGTGTACCGCCTATACCCAATACAGCATTTTCGTTTGAAGAGTGGTATTTTGATATTGCTGAAATTGCAGCATGTCCAACAACTTCTGCGGCCTTAGAATTGCACCATTGATTCTGGGAACTACCCAATTCAACAAACATTGTTGGAACATTATAAGATGGCCCATGATGAGTACATTCATATGAAACATCAAAGTCTAGTTTTAGGCCATCCCTAAAATACGCAAGAGCTCTAAGAGCATTTTTCATAGCTAATCCTGGTGAAACGGATACTTTTTTTGGAAGACCCCCCATTTTAGCAAGATATAAGTTCCCAGGAGTGTGGACTGAAAAAGTTGGTTTACAACTTGAACTACAATGTCGAGAAATAAAGACAATTAATGTAGGGTTTTTAAAATCCTGAAGAAGATTTTGAGTTTCTATTGTTTCTTGGTTAATTATTTTTAATAACACGTTTTTTCGGGAAAGATGTAGTGAATACTCGGGATTTTCTTTGGTGGAGTTTATTGTTTCTTTAAAAGGATAATGTTGGAGAAGCTGTTTTGTTATGTTTAATCCTGCAATATCTTTTTTTGATGAGATTATTTGAATCATTCATGTACCTAATATCAATGGGAAGTAGTCCTTATGAAAAGGTTTCCATAAACCTTATTTGTTAAGTTAAAGTCAACCTTTCTTGTGAGAGGGGTTGAAAAGAGTTGGACTTAGTTAATTTCAAGGAAATATCAGGTCAACAAATTAGAGATCTAGTTGATATGGGTATTAAGATTAAGAATAATCCTAAAAAGTACATGAATTCACTTAGTGGAAAGTCTTTGGGATTAATATTTCAAAAAACATCAACAAGAACAAGGGTAGCATTTGAGGTGGCTATGACCCAAATGGGTGGTCATGCTTTGTTTATAGATTGGAGAACAACAAATTTCACATTGGCAGATATTTATGATGAAAGCCAATATTTGTCTCGCAATGTTAATTGCATAATGGCTCGAGTGCTCAAGAATTCTGATTTACAAAAGATGATTTTAGCTTCGCAAGTTCCAGTTATTAATGGATGTGACGAAAAATATCATCCTAGCCAAGTAATAGCAGATTTGATAACAATCAAAGAAAAAAAAGGAAAATTAAAAGGATTGAAGGTGGTTTTTGTGGGTATACATAATAATGTCTGCAACTCGTTGATTGAAGGGTGTACAAAAACAGGAGTTAAATTAACAACAGTTACACCAATTATAAATAAACGTGCTCAAGATCAAGAATTGATGGATACTGCAAAAAAAACGGGTTTATGGAAATGTTCTTTGAATATTAATGAAGCAATAGTTGACGCAGATTTTATTTATACTGATACTTGGATAGACATGGAGTTTTTCGCTGATTCAACATTTAATAAAGAGAAGGAAAAACGTGTAAAAATAATGAAGGATTATCAGATTAATGCAGAATTATTAAGAAAAAATGGCGCATATATTATGCATGATATGCCAATTCATCGTGGATATGAGATATCAGCAGATTTAATTGAGCATCCTCAATCAATTATTTATGACCAGTGTGAAAATAGACTTTACTCAGCCAAATCAATATTGTTAAAACTAATAGGATAAAGCTTACAAATATAAAATATTGTAAAAAGTAGTAAAAATTATTTATCCATTTAAGAGAAAGAGTTTTTCGGGTAATATTTATTTCATAATCATTTGGACAAAGTTTTTTGGAATAAAAAAGTCTAGATCGTCATACGTTTGTCCTACTCCAATAAAGAGAATTGGTTTTTGAGTTACAAAGGTAACGCTTAAGGCTGAACCTCCTTTTACATCTGCATCGGCTTTGGTAAGTATGTTAGCATCTATACCTATAGAATTATGAAATTCTTCAGCTTGCATAAACGCGTCATTTCCTATTAGAGAATCCAAAGTCAGAACAGTTAGATCAGGTGAGACAATCCGTTTAATTTTGGATAATTCATTCATTAAATTTTGGTTTGTTTGCATTCTACCAGCTGTGTCAATTAAAACCACGTTAATTCCATGAGCTTTTGCATGATTTATCGTGTCATAAGCGACAGCTGCAGGATCTCCACCATAATTATGTTTTATTACACGTAAACCAAGACGTTTGCCATGTTCTTCCAACTGTTCAATTGAACCTGCTCTATATGTGTCGGCTGCCGCAAGAACAACTGTGTATCCTTTTTTCTTTAAAAAGTTTGCAACTTTTGCGATAGTGGTAGTTTTACCGGTACCATTTATACCCACAAAAAGCATGATAAAGGGTTCTTTTTTTTGTTTTTTCTGATCAATTCTATCGAGTAAATTAATAGTTTTTTCAGAAATCATGATTTCTAGAAGGACTTGTCGCAGATTTTCTTCAACAAGATTTTTTCGATCTTCCAAACGTTTTACTTGAAGTCCAACTAGACGTTTTTTTAGGTCTTCACAGATTTTATCAACTACCTGAAATGCAACATCATTTTCTGCTAGACTCATAGTGAATTCTGAAAGAATTGGATCCAAACTTTTGCTTGTAAGCTCAGTTTTAGTAACCTTAGTTACTAGTCCTTTAAGACCAGATTTGAGCTTATCAAACATTGTTTTATTGTGTTCCTTCTCTCATGGAACCATACAAAAATTCTAGTCGATTTCTGCCCGAATTAATACGATCAACTATTTGAGCAAATTGTTGTTGTGCAGAAGTCATTGTTTTCTGAAGGTCAAGTAATCTATCTTTTACAATTTTTTTTGCTTCTGGAAGAGTTTTTTCAACTGAAACTCCAGCGCCCATTCCAACAACCACTTTATCAACATTTGCGAGTTTAACGTTAATGTAGGAACTGCCGCCTATAGGAACTAGAAGTTCAGCGTTATCTTTTTCATCTTTTATTCCATCTAAGGTCATATTAGCATAGGCTAAATCGGTTTGAGCAGCATTCATCATATTGATTCTTTGTTGCAGAGATTCTGCGGTTTGTTCTAGTAAACGAAGTTCAACACTTAGTTTTCTAAGTTCTTCTTGATTATTTTTTTCGGCCAAAAACTTATTCACCAGTAACTATTTTCTTCAGAATTGGATTTTCTATCTCATCAGCAGATATCTCTTCTATGTTTGAGATTTTAAGTTGGAACCTTTTTACTCTATGTTTACTGCCAATTTCTGAGTAGACTTTTTCAATTGCATGTTCTGATTTAGTCGCTAAGAGTTCTTTAGTAAATGGAGTCTTCAAGTTTGGCTTGTTTATTTCTCCGGTAACTCTAAAAACCTTCAATTCACTCATCTTCCTGCACAACATCGATTGCATTCTCAATAATAAACATCTCGGGTCCAGTTGTTAAAGATCCAACTACAGCAGCGTGAGAATTGGCAATTAAACCTGTTCCAATGTAGGGAATTCCGCAGTTAATTGTTCCTTTTTCAACTGGAACTTTAAGAACACTTTCTAGTAGATCTTTTTCATCATCTTTAATATTTGGATGGGCTAAAATTCCTTTATTTGTGGCTACTGCTAATGATCCCACGTAGGGTAATCCAGCTATTTCTCCTGGAATAGCCTCAACACCTAAAGAGGAGGAAATCTGTTTTAATTCAGACTCAGTAAAATTTGGATCTACAATTGCACCTTTATCGTTAGTGAGAATTAAGTTACCAAAAGCTGTTTTTTTCGAGTCTAATATTGTAGTGGTTCCGTCAAAAAAAGATTTTATTATTGATAATTCTTCTTTTCTGATTGATTTTGGAAGAATCATGCCTTTTGAGTTTGCACAAACAAAAGCTCCTGCAAGTATAGAATTTGCTATTGAAGTGTGTACAAGTTTTACTTTTAGCCATTTTGCTGTTTCTTCAGCTTTTTCTTGTGGTACTTCCTTAGGAATTATGACTATTTTTTCGTTGGCTATAGAATAAACGCCTATACATACACTTCCAATAATACTTGACAGATAAACAGCCAAGAATTATTCGCCTTCAGCCAAAAATACTTTTACATTTCCATCTTTATCTTTGGTTGCACGGACTCTAATTTTTCTAGGAGGTTTTTTTATACTTCTGCTCCAAACTTTCTCATTAACAGCGTTGCTTATTGAAAGTGTGGGTAATTCGCCTCGTTCTTCTTCAGCTTTAGCGCTTAAGTCTATTTTCATATGGCGAGTAACAAATTCTCGAATTAACGATATTGCTCTAGGAGTTCTTTTCTTTGGGGGTCTAACTAATGCTCTTCCTAGAGGTATTGTATAAACTCTTTCTTCTACTATATCCTCATCTTTTTCTTTCTTTTTCTTTTTTGCAGTTTGAGGTTCTTCCTCTTTGTCATCAATGACTTCTTCAGAATCTTCAGAATCTTCAGAATCTTCAGAATCTTCAGAATCTTCAGAATCTTCAGATCAATAATTCTTCAATTTCATCTACGGATTCTTTTTCTGAAATATCTTCTTTTGACATATCTTGAACTTCCGTAGAAATATCTTCTTTGACTTCAGTATCCATTATTTTTCGCTCCTAAGGCTTAATTTTTCCTGTTCTCCAGTTTCTTCTTCTCTTGGGATTTGTTCTAACCTTTCCATCAGTACGTACTATAACCCATGTTGGAACCGCTTTAGATTCCTTGTTAGCTTTTCCCAATCTTCTTTTTTTAGCTGGAGGTTTAGTTCGAGCCATATTTTCATATCCTTCTTATTTTAGTTTCTCTCTTTCGAGATTGAAGTTGAATTAATATTTGTTTCAGTTGAACATCAGGTAAAGGTATTGGTAACTTACCTACTTGAGCTAACTGGATTAATTGAAGTTCTATTTGTTCAGTGAATTCAGGTTTTATCATTTTTAGATTTGTCAATCTCTGTCGTGCTTCAGGTGACAGTATTTGCCTTAATAATGCTTGTTTTTGAGCATCAATCTGTTTTTTTACCTGAGATTGATTTTGATCATCATTTGCCTGTTGTTGTAACTCTGAAAGTCGCCTTCTGCGAAGGTCTTCAAGCTCTTCATCAGACATCTCATTCGCCTTGATACTTCTTGAGGGCGGGATCAATTTTCACAAGGTCTTTGTGCAAATCTTCAGCTACTTCTTTAACAAGTTTTCTCCCTTTTGGAGACATACTTCTACCTTTTGAAGCAATAATTTGTACTAAACCAGCACTTTCGAGTTGCTGCAGAACTTTTCTAATTATATTACCGCTAGCTTTAACCGCATGCTCTGGTTTCACACCATTATCTTTTCTTCCTCCATATTGAGCACGAAGGGTTTCTAATCCTATTGGACCATGGACATACACCTTGCGAAGCATTGAAGCACTTCTAGTATACCACCAATCAGGATCCTGAGGTTGTTTTTCTACATGCATACCAGTTTTTGCAAAGATTGCCCAGGAAGGAGGTTGAACTTCTTCAACATTTTCCTTTAGATATTTAGCTAGTTTATCTATAAATTGCGTAATTGGAACATCATAGGGAGTTATCAATATGTTTGTTTCCTCTTGGTTTTTCCTTGCAGTAGATTCATTAAGCCAAATATAAAGATTATCTGGTCGTCTACATGTATCTTAAGTGAGTTATACTATTAATGTTGAGATATTTTAGTAGAACTATTCTCTATAACGCAATTCTAAAATTTTTAAATAGTACGATATGATCAAGATGTCAATGAAAGCAATAAAGATCACCTAGCTCTTTATTTGAGAATTGGAAAGAATAAGTTAAAGATGGTAAATAATTTGGGTACTCCCAAAATTGGAAAATCGGATATTCTACTGGGAATTGTGGTTTTTGCAGCGATAATTATGGTAATTGCTCTTTTCTTATCTCAATTGCAGGGGTTTGCAGTAAATTCGAATTTACCCAATTCGGAAAATCTCCAAATTACTGGGTTAGGAAAAGATCCTAAAGTAGGTACCTTAATTGCGTATGTTGAAAATGTTGGAAGTGAATCAAGTGATATTATTTCTGAATATGATTTTGAGGTTAATGACATAAATATACCGTTAACTGAAGAAGCTATAGATAAAAAAATTTTAGATCCAGGACAAATTGCTACAATTAATATTCCATTTAAAATATCGTCTAACATACCATTAGTTGTAAAAATTTTTAGAGATGGCGTAATATTTGCAGAAAGTAAAATTGATAACTCAGATTCACTTCTTAGTTCTTATGTTTTAACTGTTAATATTCAAGGAGATTCTAGTAATAAAGTTACAAAGATTCCGGATCAACTATCATATCCTAGTGGGTCTTCAGTCTCTTTATTGGCTGAATCGGGGGTAGATTGGAGTTTTTCTGAGTGGAGTGGAGATATGTTAGGGGTTAATAATCCGTCTACAGTTATAATTGATTCAAACAAAAATATCTACGCAAATTTTGCTGAAAAAACAACTTTACCCCCAGATGTGGAGCCACCTGATGATAGTGAAGAAACAGTAAAAGTAACTTTTTCTCTAAGTGGAATTGATTCGAGTTCTACTGGAACGATTTTGACTGTTGAAGGGACAAGTAAAGCGTATAGTGCTTTTCCGGTTAGTCTAAATGTGGTTAAGGGTAGTTTTTTGAATTATGAGTTTTCAGAAGCAATAGTTAGCAGTATTTTGGGTGAGCAATTTGTTCTGAAATCAGTCAAAGGACCAGAATCGCCAATGAGTGTTGTTAGTGATGTTTCTATATTAGCAGAATTTGAGAAACAGTATAAAGTAGTATTTTCTTATAGTCCTGATATTGTTGATGCAACAACTCAGCCTGAAGGGACTCAATGGATAAGTGCTGGAAAAGAAGTTTTAATAGAAACTAGCACTTCAAGTTCAGAATTTGTTTTTTCTTTTTGGAATAGTTCAAATTCAGCAATACAATTTGAGGATATAGAAGCTCAGAATACTAGAATAGTTGTTAATGGTCCTGGAAATATTTCTGCAAATTATAGAATTCCTACAGTTATGGATTGGATTGTGAATCCTGGTTCTGTTTATCTTGGTGATTCTCAAAAGCTTATTGGAAGTATTAGTAGCTTAAACACTAATTCAACAGTTGAAAGCTTAATTGGCAAAAATGTTACGTTGATTGTTACTGCTCCCAATGGTACTCAAACTGAAGTTATGGTCTCTACTTATTCTTTAGAAGGGAACAGTATGGGTTTGTTCAATTATCAGTTTGTTCCTGATACAATTGGGGCTTGGTCTGTTGAAGCATCTTTTAGTGATGATTTGATTTTTGGAGATAGTGAAATTGCTTCAACTTCTTTTGGAGTATCAGAAATTCCTCAATTTTTGGTGTCATTTGACCAGAGTGGAATAGATAATTTGAATGTGTTAACTTCGGTTAGTTATAGTATTGATGGAGGAAGAAATCAGGTTTCAACAGTTCCTTTTGAAATATTGGTAGATCTTGATAGTAAAATTGAGTATTCTTATCAAGAAGATGTTTTTGGCGATCCAGGTACTAGGTATCGACTATTGAATGTCAATAATGATAAGAAGTTGACTATTACTGAATCTGTTGATATTGTTGGCACGTATAAAACTCAATATCTTTTCATATTTGGCCAAATAGGATTAGATAATTCTGCTGTTGGAACAATAGTTATGGTTGATGAAGAAGCTAAGTTATACGTTGATCTACCAGTTAGTGATTGGTTTGATAGTGGAACGACTTATAGGTATTCGAGTGTTGTCTCTGGTGGAAAAGGTAGAAGGTTTGTGTTAACAAGTCCAAGTGGAGTATATAAAATAACTGATTCGGGAAGTGTAAATGGAATTTATGAGACTCAATATTTATTTGAAGTTTTCTCTCCTGTTGGACCTACTGTAGCTGAAGAGGGTTGGTATAGTGAAGGTGCAACAGTATCTTCCTCAGCTAATTCACCCTTTGAAATTGTTGGACCTCCCCAGATTGTTTATACCGTAGTGGTTATGTTGGAACTGGAAGTGCACCAAGTGGAAATGAAAACACAGTACAATTTGTTATTGATGAACCATCAAGTATTACTTGGGCTTGGATTGGTAAAATAATATTATATCCTGATGGACAAGTAGAAGAAGGTATCCCCTTTTCTGTTGGATCAAATGATCATTGGAGATGTGTTGCAGACCATAAAGCTCTTGATGATGACACTTATGTATTATCAAACATCAACGGAGCCAACAGACCAAAGGAGTGGGTTACGGATTACTATTCACTTCAAAATATTGGTTTAAGTTCAGGCTCAATTGAAAAAGTCACAGTTTTTACAAAAGGTACTAGTACAATAGGTCAGGCAGATATACGAAATTATTTGAGGTTAGACGGAGATACTAAACAAAAGGATTATGGACTATCAACTAATTGGGAAGTTTTTGGCTATAAAGCTGACAGACCAGGTGGAGGGTCATGGACTTGGGAGGACATAAACAATATTCAATGCGGAGTAGGATTAAAAATAAATGGCTTTCTTGAAACAGCAAAATGTACTCTAGTTTGGGTCGAGATAGAATTTACAGTTTAGAACAAATGAAATTCATTTTTAATTTTTTTCTATAATTTAGAAAGTTAAATTTGTTGTTTTTGTTTTCTGAAAAGTATGAAAACGTTTCCTCTAAGATCTACAAGTAATGCACCTGTCTTGCTCTGCGGCTTTGGTTGCAATGGTTTTTTTGTTTTCTTGTTGCAGAGCGCTTTTTAGTATCTTTATTTTTAGCATCCTATTCTTTTTTAGTTGTTTTTCAATTTCGACTATAGAATTTTCTGTTAGACCTTCTTTTCCGATCCATACGGTAGGACCTGCGTCTTGGAGTTTGTGTTTTACGAAACGTTTAGTTTTACTTGGATTCAATTTTAGATTCTTTCCTTTTCTTTCTTAAGAGATTACGTTTTTGATAACCACAATTAAGGCAAGTGGTGACTATGTGAGGTTCTCTTTTTTGTTTGATTCTTACTCGATAGTTTTCTCCAGGAATAAACAACGTATTGCAGTTCTTACATATTTGTTGGTTATTTATTTCTGAAAAGCGAATGTTAGCAGCCATAGCGATTTTTCTAGCGGTTATTATGTAGGTTTCTGATAGTTTCGGATCAGTCTTATACATACTTTTTGCTTGGATAAAAAGAGTATTGATCCTATTCATAGCAATTTGTTTTAAAGTGCGTCTTATCTTTCAGTTAATTGCGCCTCTATTAATTCTTTTATTGAGATGTATTTACAGTTAATATTAATGGTTCATAATCCTTTTGTTTATAGTTTGATCGTTATAATTTAAGGAATTTAAGATGGATTTCAAGAGTTTGCTAAATAATAATTGGTTAGATCGAGTGATTATAGCTGCTTGGATTTTAAGTGCTGTCATAGTTATTTTTCTGCTAACTAATCTTGATGTTATAGTGAATGGAACATTGTATGATTTTGGTTTGCAATTTAGCAATGAATGGGGTCAACCATATTGGATGTATCTGCGTCTTAGTTATGCATTTTTAGGTGTATCGTCTGGTTTAGGATTAACTGCTCTAGCAATAGGATTTTTTAGATCAAAAAATGCTGTTCCCGAAACAGCTACTGTTGCATTAGAAAAGAGTAATAAAAATAAAGTTACAGATAATGCTATAAAAATAAAACCAACAGAACAAAAACCCAAAAGAAAGCTAAGTACTGAAGAAAACAACATGATCATTTCATGCCCAAATTGCAAAAAAGTGTTTGGTAGACCATTAGTTATGCTTAACTTTGAGGGAGGAAAAACAAAATTAGTAAATGTTTGTCCTTACTGCAATAATAGCTTAGACCAAACAAATAACGAAGAAAATACAGATGAAGACGTTCACATTCGTGGACAAGACAAACCAGATTACGATCAGAAAATAAATACAACGTAATTTTTAATAATTCTGTTCAATAATTTTTTGATCGTTTTAACAATATTTTTGAAAGATTTTAATCTTCGAATAATTCTAAGATTTTTTCTTTTTTTATCAACAAAGGTTAGGTAATTTCAATAGATTTTTCTTTATAAAATAAATCAATTAAATTTGAAATTCTTCTTTTTAATAAATTAATCTAATGAGTTATGTATTCATGAGGATTATCTAAAGGTCCTATACCTGTATTTTCTGCTAATAAATTTAATACTTGAACCCATTTTTTGCCGATTATTTTCTGGTCAAATTCCAAAGCTCGGTTTATACAATTATTTCGAATTTTCGGTGAATATCCTTTTTTCCAAATTTGTATTGCTTGTTTTTCTAGTTCATTATCATTTTTTACGAGCCAACCTGTTTTGTTGTGTATTATGCTCTCGCCGGGACCTTGTTTATTATAGGTAATAACTGGTGTACCACAAGCCATGCTCTCTACAGGGATATACCCAAAAGGTTCATGAGTAAAGGTAAAAAGAGTAAAAAGTGCATTAGAGAACAATCCGGTAATATCTTTGTCAGTTATTTTTCCTAACAGATCAATATTTGTATTTTTGCGAATCTGTTTAGGTACATCTTTGCTTTTCGAGCCAAAAGCTTTGATTTTAATTCCTAGAGAAGCTATTTTATTAAGAATTGAATATTTGGTTTCTTTGCCTATATAAGCGCAAACGTAATCATTAGAAGGGGTAGACGTTTGAGGTTTAAACCGTTGGCAATCTAAAGGAGGATAAATTACATCATCTACATGTATTCCCCATTTTTGGTACATACTAGCACAAAAATTGCTGTTTGCTATAAATAAACGAGATTTTGATTTAAGTTTCCTAACAAAAGCTTTATCACGATTAGCAAGAAAACGTCTTGAAATCCAGTATGCAAATTGATGTGTTTTCTTCATCTCCGGATACATATCGTCAAGGGCTTGGGTTATTGGTCCTTGAGCATAATAGACGTCAACATCAGTTAGAAAACATTGAGAAAAATTCACTGACAAGTAATTTTTGTTCTCGATTGTATATTTTGAATTTCGAATCCAAGCTTCCAAGGTAAGGATTGAACCTGAAGTATAGAATTTTTTCTTTAAGTCTAAGGTATCAAATTCGTTTGCTTTTAAGCACTTTTTTAATATTCTGATCAATTACTGGTGAAGTAAAAATTGGAGTGAAGATATTTTTTTAATTCTTTTGCAATCAGAAATGGAGGAGTTAATGGACCATATAGACTCTCCAATGGATCAAGTAAAAATTGAACTATTTTAGTTTCAGTATTTTTTCTATTCGTTTTGGGTCACCTTTTTTGTTAGTATATATTGCGTTAAATAATCCTAAAGTACATAGAAAATTGAGGTTGAAGTATGGTTTGATTTGAATTTTTGTTTTTTTCATATAATCTTTTGGAGGACGAAAAGTAGCCAGTAAGAAAGCTAAAAATTTTGGTAAATTTACTGGTTGAAAATTTTTTAGGTAGAAATAAGTGTGGTTATATACTGTCCAGTAGAACCATTTTGTTGATACTGTTTTTCCTTTATATTTGTGGATAACATAGGCTTTGGGATGGAAAATAAGTTTGTAATTGAGTTTTTTTATTCTTAGACTCATATCGGTATCATCTCTAAAGCAGTTGCCTCTAAAATTTTCGTCAAAACCGTTTACTTTTGCAAGCAGATTTCGTCTAAAGGACATATTGCAGCCAATTAACGTGTCTACTTCTATTGTTTTTTCTTGCTCCAAATCAAAATTGCCTAAAACAAGTCCATTATCGAAAATTTTACCTATTGAATTGTGTTTTTCTGGAATAATTATTGATTCTCCTTCTCTTGAAGAAATAACTCTGCCAACTACACCTCCAACTTTTTTATCTTGGTATGGTTCAAGGATATATTTTGACCATGTTTTGCTTACTAGTGCATCGTCATCAACAAAGGCGACTATATCTCCTTTTGCATGTTGCCAACCCAGATTTCTCGCTTTCACCATACTTCGTTCTTTTATGTTTATGAACTTTACTAGGATAATTTTTAACAATTTTCTGAGTTAAATCTGTAGAGTTGCTGTCTACAACTATAATTTCAAAGGGAGATTCATCTAATTTGAAAAGTGCATTCTAAACTTTCTTTGAGATCACTGGCCTCTATTAAAAGTTACAATAACTAATTGAGAGATTGTTTGTTCTTTGGTTAGTGATATTATTAGGATACACCTCCACTAAAAGAAAAGAGATTGTTGCACGGTCACCAACATGTATTCCGGATAATTCAATATTAGTCGCATCCTTTAACAATTCAAAATTGACATCAAATCGTTGCCACTTATTTTTCTCAGTGAAGTTCTTTCCCCAAATCGTTTTTGTGGTAATCACTTTGGTTCCTAAATCGGTTAATATACCTATATCTAATAGTGGTCCATCATATGAGGTTTCCAACTTAAGCCAAAATTTTGCGGTGTAAGAGCCTTTTGTTAGATTAATATAGGGACCATACCAAAAAGTACCAGAACCATATGAATTAACTATTGTTTCATCTTTTATTTTTCCAGTTACTACAGTTAAATCGGAATAATCAAAAATGAAATCGTTGATAGATTGTGCTGAAAGTTGTTCAAGAGTTATATAATCAAGATAAACGTTATGATTTCCAAAAGTTATTCCTCTAAGTTCAACGAGATCAGCAGGTGTTTTTAAACCAAAAATCAAAGAGATGGTAAACCACTTTCCAATAGAAGAAATATTTGCGCCCCATAGAATTTTTTCTGTGTGAAAAGTTTGTCCAACTGAAGAAGCGATTTCAAGAGTGAGCACTCTTTCATTTGGTTTAATTTCAGATGTATTTTCAATTTTTATTTTATAACTTGCTTGATACAATCCTTGGGTAAGATCAACATAAGGGCCATACCAAAAAGTCGATTGCGAAGCTTTTTCTTCTGAATATAGAACACGCCAAGATTCTGAAGAAGGATCATCAATAATTAAGCCATTTGCTAAGGCCAAATTATCAGAATTATATGTAGATACAAAGGGTCTGAATAATACAGGTTCAGCAGTATAACCTTTTTTCAGAAGAACCATACTATTAACTGCAGCAAAAACACCATAATCTCCAGATTCCAATCCGGTTAGGGTATATCCCTTAGGAGTAATTTTTCCTCCTGAGATTTCAGGTATCCATTTAAACCAATTTGAATTTACATCAACTAATATGTAATCTATTTGAATATCTGGAAATTCTGAAGGAATATACATATAGGCATTTTTCCTGTTTGAAACATGGGGAAATAAATCATTTTGAGTTAAAATTGAAGCTTCAGGTGGAATTAAGGATAAAAATTCTCTTTTTAGTTCAGCAGAAGAATCAACTATTGGTAACTTATAATTCCATGGAGTTCCTGGGGATATTGGTAGATATATTGAGCATAAAATTGTGGGAATTAAAATTAAAGCTAAAATTTTGCCTGTTGGAAGTTTAAGTTTTTCAACAGCTTTAGGCAAAGCCATAATGATAAAAGGTATTAGAAATGCGTTGTATTGGAAAAAAATTGAGTAATAATTTGAGTATGGTGACAGAAAACTAAACACTAACCAAGGTAGAGTTAAAAACAAAGTACTTGGAACTATAAAAGGTAGGAAAGCAACAGGAGCTAAAAACCATAGAATGAATAATATTTTTTCATCTAAGATTAGTTAGTAACACATTTGGGAGTTCAGAGGGATTAAGAAGGATATTCTGAAAGTTGTTGGAACTGCAGAAGTATAATCATTTACCAGTTCTTTAAATTTTAAAGCTAAAAATAAGAATAAAAATGCTAAAAATGTCGCTATTATTATGTATTTTAAGGTATTTTTTGATTCTTTAAGATTATTTTTTAAATTTAATATTGATTTTAAAGGAGTTCTAAAATGGATGTTCTTTCAAAATTGATTATGAAGGCGTATATTGCAATGAAGATGCCGATAATAGGTGCGAATTCTATTGAAGACATAGCAAGTACCATAAATAATAAAAATTTTGGCCAATCTTTTTTGTCAAGATAATGTAGAGTAAATATGAAAAAAGTAGATGTAAATATTTGAACATGAAAATCATTTAGATTTAACAGCAAAAGAGGGGGATAAGCAAGATAAACAACAGCTATTGCAAAACGCAGAATTCTTGTCCAATTCTATCTTTCGCCATCCAATATACTGGAAAAGCTCCAATCGCCAGTATTGTTGTTCTGAAGAACTAATAAGGTTTCCACGTCTAGGAAGAATTGCATAAAAAGGGAGCAAAATAAAAAGTATTGGAGAAAAATGTACTCCAAAAAAACTTCCACCAGGATTAAAGGATAAGTCTGCAGTTTCATAAAAAAGCATACCTTCTTTAGTTGTAGTCCAGAATGCCTGATTAAATAATCCTAAATCAAAACCTGAGGACATAAAAGCTTGATGTTTTAAGATAGTTATAGTCGATAAAAAAATTATGTAAATAAAAACAGCGAGAAACAAAAACCAATTTGAAGAAATACTAAAACGAATTTTTGTTAAGATTGATTTATAATTAAATATTTCTACCAAAATTTTCCAAAATTTTAAACAAAATAAATTGCCACATTTAATTATTTTGTTTGTGAAACACGTATAAAAAATTGATTAAAGTTCGAAAAAATAGCTCTTACAACATAAGTTAGAAATCCTAAAAATTCTGCTGAAGATAATTTTGAGTTTCCATTTTTTCTGATTAATAAAGGTTATAGGTATTTCTTTAACTTGAAATTCGTTTAAATGAGCTTGTCTAATAGTTTCAATTTGGATTTCGTAGGTTGTACTATGAAGGTATTGATAGACTTCTTTAACTACATAGTTTTTTGAGTAACATCTAAAACCACTGGTAAAATCATTTAGTTTCAAACCAACTGCACCAGTCGCAAGCAGTATTTGCAACGCGGCTAATAATTCTTCTGGATAAAGGCCAATTTTTCATTTTTCCTCCAGCAATATATCTGCTTCCAACGACAAGATTATAACCTTTTTTAGCAATATTTACTAGTCTTGGAATATCTTTTGGATTATGGGAAAAATCTGAATCCATGGTTATTATGAAATCAGGAATTGGATCAAGTTCTATAGCATATCTGAAGCCATCAGTTATGGCAGTTCCTAATCCAAGTTTTTTAGGTCTTGAGACTAAAAGAATGTTTTCGAATTCTCTGTTGAGTTCGTTAACTATTTGTTGAGTTTTATCTGGACTTGAATCGTCAACTACTATAATTCTTACATTTAGATTTAATATTTGAATTTGCCTAATTAGTCTCTCAACATTTTCGGCTTCACAATAAGTTGGAATAATGACAGCAATTGAAGGTTCAGTTATAAGATTAAATTTGTGGGTTTCAAGAATTTTAGGTAATAGAACGGTAACTGCCATTTATCCATGTACACTCCTTTTTTCTGAATTTTTTGTGATTGTGAAAAACACAAAGATGAAATGCTTGAGATTATTAGTAACAATTTTTTTCCTCTAATTTCTTATTTCTTAATGCTTAGTACAGATGGTCTAATATTGAACGTTTCGATATTAAAAGCGAGTAATAAAAAATTTTCTGAAGCCAAAATCAATATTCATGGTACCTATTTCTAAAAATAACAAAAACATAGTTAAAGAAATAGAAATTCGACAAATTGTTTCTTTTTTTATTAAAAATTAATAGATAAGTAAAATCCTTAATTTTATTTTAGTATATTTTTATTTTTTTTATAATCGCGAATAGGAATCAGTAATACTTATTGTTAGGTCATAATGCTTAACTATTTTTTGTCGATATGTCTATTTTGACGAAAAATGAGAACAATCGATGGTTTAGGCAACTGGGTATTAATCATAATGGCGGGGCTTCACTGGTTTCTATGATTGCAGCTTTTCAACTTGACATAATAGTCAATCAAGAGTTGTATGCTTATGGTCTTCAGTTTAGTGATTTGTGGGCTTATCCGTATTGGACAGCAATTAGGGTAATATTTGCAATGTCATGGCTTAGTCTTATTGTAACTATAGGCTTTCAGGTTTACAAAACAATGGTTATTAGGAGTATTGAAAAGGAAAATGAAGAGGAATTAGAGGTAACCATAAGGGCCAACAATACGAATTTGAAAGAAAAAGCCATTAAAACAGCTATTTCCAAAAAGAAGAAGTAAAACCTTTTTTCGATTGTTTTTTCAACATTAACTATTTATGAATATAACTAGTCTAAATATAGAATAAACATGAGAATAATTGGTAGATTAATATTTTAAGTGCATTTTTGGTTTAATCTGTTTTTATTAAATGTTATTAATTGAATCGTTTTGTTGATCTTTATTAAGAATTCATAATTGTTTATTATTTCAATATCCAACCACTGATTAGGGTACTAGCTGTTGAAGATATTCCAGAAAGGGTTTAGTCAGCAATTTAAAAAGAAATTGAGTGTGAAATTGCGGGATTATCAAAGTAATTTCAAAAACCTAAAGGATTCTAAAGTATCCGAATCACGTATTAAAAATTTGTCGATTTTGAAGATTCTTAAAGTTATTAGAGGTAATTTACAAGCTTTATGGTATGTAATGTTTACATCAGTTTATATTTGGTGTATTTTTTGGGTTTGCTATGATCTCTTTGTTTGGAATAAAACAATTTTTGAAGTCAACACCTTTACGTTTGCTGGATCTGTTACATCAATAGTATTATTGTGGACTGGAACTTTTATCTGGAAAAATGATCGAACAAAAAAACAAACATACAAGGTAGAGTATTCTTTCAACCCAAAACCTGCTTTTAACACAACACAAACAGAACCACAAATCCAACCAGCACAAACAAAACCCACCCCATACCCACACACACAAATAATCACACCAAACACAACACAAACAGAACCACAAATCCAACCAGCACAAACAAAACCCACCCCATACCCACACACACAAATAATCACACCAAACACAACACAAACAGAACCACAAATCCAACCAGCACAAACAAAACCCACCCCATACCCACACACACAAATAATCACACCAAACACAACACAAACAGAACCACAAATCCAACCAATAATCACACCAAACACAACACAAACAGAACCACAAATCCAACCAGCACAAACAAAACCCACCCCATACCCACACACACAAATAATCACACCAAACACAACACAAACAGAACCACAAATCCAACCAGCACAAACAAAACCCACCGAGTCAAATTGCAAGCACTACTGTGGCTATCTAAAAAATCGCGATAAAGCAGAGGAAATACCTGAAGAATGTCTGATATGTGAAAAATTAATCGAATGTTCTTAAAGGAAGAAAAGCGAGTCTTAGAATAGTGTCTTTTTAGATAAAATATTTTAAATAAATACTAGTTTTTCTAAATAGTTTATTTATAGGTTTTATTTTTTTGGTTTAACAGAGACTGTTTCTTTTCTTATAACAACATAGGGTTCTTTTTGTTTATTCCTCAGGTAGATAATCAAACCAATCAAACTTACAAGAATAACAATGAAAACTACCATAAGATTTCTGTCAATATTAAGCGAATTTTCCTTAACAAGTATAGCCGCATCCCTATCATCTATTATTTGTTGAAGAGTTGCGATTTCTGTTTCTAGTTGAGTGTTTGTTTGATTAAGAAGCGTGTAAGTTTTTTCTAGTGACTCATAATTTTCTTGGATAATTGTGTTGTTTGTGTTTAATGAATCAATTTCTAATTGAAGATCTTTGTTAAGGTCCCATTGGTAGTAATAGGCTGAGTCTGAATTTTCTTTTTGAATAAGCGTATTGGCGTATGTTATCTTCAAAGAATCGTACTCCGCTTTATTATTTGTGAAGTTAGTTAGTAATTGGTTGTAGTTGACTAATAGTTCACTAAAGGTGATTGTGTGTACGTGTGTTGTGTAAAATGATGTGAAAAGATAATCTGTATCTTGATTTGTTTTTGTGTAAAGAGTACAGTAAAGTCTTCCAAAAGTTTCCAGCGGTAATGTGAAGTTAATTTTGTTTGTAAGAGTATTATTTTGTAGTAGTGTCCAAGAAAATAAGGCTAGGTTTGTTATTTCTTCTTGGGTTTGATTAACTGTTGCATAGATTGTTAAAGTTAAATTACTGATTGTAAGACTTGTTTGGGAGGTTATTGTTACGTTATGATAGATCTCCTCAAATGGGTGAGCTTCTTCAGGATATGTAAGATTAACAGTTAGTCCTACACCGTGAAAATTTAGTGATGGACTAGTTGCAGCAGTGGTTACGTTTAACAAAAAGGAGTTGAGTAATACTACAATCGTTAAAATGCAGATTTTATTTTTTAGCATTTGTTTCATGTAAATCTATTTCCTAAGAACAATTTATTATTAACTAATCATTTTCTGAAATATGTAATAAGTAAAGTATTATTGTGAATCTTGATTGTATAGTTTTAGTTATTTTAATGTAGAAATTTGTTTTTTGCACTTAAAGGTTTTTTTATTTTTTGGACAATATTGTCTTTTTTTGGGGGGTGGTTTTTGTTTAAGTAAGAAGTAAAATGAAAAGAAGTGGATGCTTATGTTCTTCACACAGTTTTTATGCTAATTCGCCTTTTCTAATTATCTCCTTTTTGACTCCGTTAAGCTGGCTGATGGTGATTGTAGGTTTATCAATTAGCATATCCACATGACATCTGATGTTTCCTGGAGCTAAATGGCAAGTACCTTTGATTTTTTCGTCTTCTAGCATGTTTCCTGTTATTCTTGCTTTTTCGTTTAGTCCAATTCCAACTTCTTCTAGAACTGTTGGTAAACCATATGTTTGCTCTGAAGCCAATATGTCTGCTCGAACACTTTCAAGTTTCTGATCTTCACTTTGAAAATCGGTTAGGATTCCATCTTTGAATTTGGCGGTTATTGGTTTTTTTGGATTTATCTTTCCAGAGTAGCCGCCAATGGTGACATCACAGACTAATTTGCCATTTGCTTTTTGTTTCACAGGATAATGCTCACTTTCCAGCTTCCCTGTTTGTTTGTTTAACACTTGGATTATCTCGCCTTTCTGTGACCAGACTTCACCTACGGGTAGATTACCAAATTTTCCAGGTTTGCCGTAAATGTTTGGTGGAATAATGATGCAGTCGGTATCAAATTTTGTTTGGTTAGCGATTTCTATTTTTATGTTGGTTCCTCCAGGTGAGGTTATCTGGATAGTGGTTATGTTTTGGAGTTTTTGAAGAAGCTTCTCTGAATCTGCTGCCATTTTCTTGTAGTTACATTGTAGTGGTCCATTTATTGCCATGTCTAATGTTATGCCTGGAGAATGCGCCCAGCTTATAGGTAGTTGTTCAATGATTTGGTGCAGAAATTTTATTCTTGCTCCTACTTCTTTTAGGTTCCAGTCTGGGTTTTGGGAATAGTTGAAAAGACCAATTCCAGCTTTGGGAGTTTGTTGGCGAAGATGTTTTGTGAGTTTTTCTGGAAAGTTCTTGTATGGTTTTTTTGCTGTTAGATCAAATTTTTTGACTTTTAGCTCAAGGTTTTCTGCTGCTCTTTTTGATGCCTCTGCTAAGATGGGTGAGTTTCGATTGATAATAAGATAAGTGTCATTAGCCACAAGTTTCTGACAGTGTTGCATGAACTCCTCAAGCTTGTTTGTAACTTTGTTGAGATCTTTTGAACAAATTTTTTCCATGTTAAGCATCTCTTACTTAATATCCCATTTCTGTTTCTTTTTTATTCCGTTCTAAACTAATAAGGTAAAAAGTATATCAGCAACAAAAATACTAGGTAAAAACAAAAACCAACAAGAAAAACTTGAGAAAATGATTAAAGCGTTTATAGAAACTAATCCAAAATTTTTTGAGTAACACCCTATAAGAAATCGTGTTACTGACTCTATTTTATTTTCTTTCAACGAATTAAATTGCAGCGTAGAATCGTCCAGTTCCCGTCTTTTTCACTTCTGCAAACATACCTCCAGCGATATAGTCAATCCAGTTTCGTTCTTGCATACTAAAATTAGCTTGATTGCATGTTACAGCTTTATCTCTAGAAATAGCTCCTACTGCAGCAAGTTTTGATTTGATTTTCGCTTTAATTGCAAAATGAATTCCTGATGTTGCTTCCATAACCTAACCTCCTTTTACATTTTTGTTAAATATTTACAATAAAATAGAAAAAAATAGATTACTTTTTAAAAGTCGCCTAAATAAGTCTACTTATATAATATAGGTAGTCAACTATTTAAGGATCATTTCAGGTAGGAAAAAGAGCAAAAGAATCGTGTTAGTAGCGCTAACGGTCATTATTTGATGGAGTCAATCTATTACTGTGAGGATAGGGATACTGTTTAATCGAAAAAATTGTTTATTGGTTAATCTCTAATTTTCCCTTGAGAGCATCTATTCTTGGAAGTATCTGTGATAATTGATCATATTGTTCTTTGTTTATTTTAATGAGCATCCCGATTTTTTTGCCTTTAATATTTAGATTACTTCCAAATATTGACTTATTTAGATAAATATACTCTAATTCATCATAATTTATCGCATAACTACTCTTATCTTTCTCAAGTAATTCATTTATTGTTAAGCCTTTTAATGGATCTTGTTTTAGTCTTTTTTTCGCTTCCCCTCTTCTTTGTATCCATACACTAATCCCCCACATCTTAAACCACCGATTATACGATTTCGGGTTGATTACTACTAATCTTTTATTTGTAATGCATAAATCAAAAATTTCAAATAGCATATATCTGCCAAGGGAGTCATCAACTGCCTTTAGAATTGCTAATATTTCTTCTGAATTTTCCATTAATAATTCTTGGTGTTTACGAAGATTTCTTTGATCGTATGACTTGTTACGAAGATCAATTAAGGTAACAATTGAACGAACAACCAAAACAGACATAACAAACATTAAAATAGCTATGTTCAAAAAAGATTTGCCTATTTGTTCTTGAAAAAACCAAACAAAGATTACTATCAATAGAAGTAGTCCACAAGTAAGCATCAAAATCTGAACCGATCTCTTACGGGCAATACTCTCTTTGGAACTAATCAAAAATAGTCGAATCCTAAGTACCTTTTTTTGCCTTCGTTAAAATTTTCTTTCGGTGATACAAAAGAATAGGAAAAGGAATCGATCCAACTATCAATCCAGTTATCAGTTTATGGGTTGAATTATCAAAGAAGTTAAGCGGATCGTAAGCAATCACAAGTATCAATATAGTGCCAATTAATGGATATATCAATAAAATCAAAAAGTCTTTTTGACTTATTTTCACATTACTTGTCATGTTTTCACCAATTTATTAGTTAAAATAAAGACATCTATACATATAAATTGAAATAATATAACTTTTATTTATTTTTTCGAATCATATGATATTCAAACAATATATTTTTGAATAAATTACAATTATAACTTTTAAGTAAAAAAATGAAGGAAGGAAATTAAAATTTAATTCAAAAAAAAGAGGTTTTTTTTCTTTATGTGAAATCTGGTGGCAAATTAAGTTCTGGACTGTAAAGTTATTAGGTTATCAAAATCTTCTTCGAATTTTTCGCCGATAATTTTAGCATGAGCTTTTTCAATTGGTATTATTGTTAGTTTGAGGAAATCTGCTATGTGAGGAGAACAGATAACATCAGCGAACTTCTTGCTGACGTATTTTTCTCTTAGAAGTTTTTCAATTCTTTGATAATAATGTGAGACTCTACGACGAGAAATATCAAGAGAATTGCCAGCTCCGTAAGTTTCTTTATATTTTTTTGCAACATCAGGATTATTTCTTTTAAAATTTTGAAGTTGATTAACAGAATCGCGCATTTCTTTGGTTGCATATTCTTTCAATAAACTATTTAGTAATTCTGCCTCACGAGATTTATGGTTGGATTGAATAGATTTGTAAGCTAAATATGCGGTACTAACAGCTGCTACAGCCAAAATTGAGTTAATTCCTGCTTGAATCAGATCTATAATACTCTTCACCTTTGTCTTGTTATTATGCTACATAGCTAAGAATTTTTGGGTTTAGATTAATGTATAAAAAACATGTCCATACACACATGGAAAAATGTTTATAAATTAGCTAATTTCCAAAAAAACTTTTGAATCAATAGTCAATGGTATAGTTTTATTTTTTGCGAGTTTTGCGAGGATAATATGCTCTTTTTCTTGTTAGGTTCCTGTAGGCTTCCATACATTTCCTCATATATTCCCTTTTACCCTTCTTTGTTGTAGTTTTATATTTGAGTGAGAGTATTGTTTTATAGTATTAGGATATTAAAACCATCCAGCATGTGAATTAATATTATTAAATAAAGAATTATCACAGTGTATTTGTGAATAAATTTTGTGTATCTATACAATTTGCTGCTGGTTTGATACCTTTCAAGAATTCCGGTTGCGACAATAAGTAGCAAAACCAAATACAATGCCAATCCATCTCCTAGTCGTTGAAGAAAACCAGCTAATCTAGCAAGATTTTGGGCGAAATGGATCGATACTACCAAAAACGCAAAAAGATTTCCAAAGACATGAAGTCTTAATAAAATCTTAGTATGTTTGGGTCTTGTTTGTTTTAATATAATGTAAATTGGAGTGAAAACTGCAATGAAAATGGTTGCCATTATGCCCAGCCAATGTATGAAAAGATAAGACCCTACAAAAAAGAGTAGTTGATACCAGAAAACATAAGCTACCATTGATAAAATAAGTGTGACTAGCAGAATTATTAGTGTCAAATAAAACTCTAAATTTCTTTTGTTTTTCAAAAATTGGACCCAGAGTAATCAATAATGACATGTATAACTTTAATGTTTTTTTGTGTTAAGAAGAAAAGATGTTGGTTTTTTTAGGTTTTGCAATGTTTTGTTTTTCTTCATTTAAATATTAGTCTTATAACTCTAAAAATTCACATAATTTCTATCGTATATAGCACAAAAAACTTGTTATTGACAATTGTCTAAATTGTTTAAACCCAATTTTTTTGCCAGTTGGATTGCTTTGCTAAACTCTTTAGAAGTTGTGCGTCTATCTAATTTTTTGTATTGTGCTGCTCTACCTTCAGGCCTGTATTGATCCATTATATTAACATAAACATCTTTAGATAAATCACTTAGATATTCAAATACTTCTTTGCTTCCCGCTTGATTTTTAGGAAGAACTAAATGCCTAACAATAAGTCCTCTGCAAGCAATTTTATGTTTATCAAGTTTTAAGTTGCCAACCTGACGATACATTTCTGTAACAGCTTCTTTACATCTTTCAAAATAATCAGGAGCGTTTGAATACTTTTTTGCTAGATCGGTCTTTCCATATTTTATATCGGGTAAATAAATGTCCACAATTCCTTCTAAAAGCTTGATTACTTCCACATTTTCGTAGCCGCTGCAATTCCAAACTATAGGTATTGTTAACCCTTTTTTGACTCCAATTTCAATAGATTTAACCAATTGAGGTGTAAAATGAGAGGGGGTAACCAAGTTAATATTATGACATCCTTGTCTTTGCAGGTCTAGCATAAAATCTGCAACTTCTTCTTCACCTGCAACATTACCTACTCTATAATGGCTTATGTCATAGTTTTGACAGTAGACGCAAAGCAAATTACAGCCAGTTAAAAAGATGGTTCCTGAGCCATAAACACCTACTAGCGGTTTTTCTTCTCCAAAATGTGGACCATAACTTGAAACAGCCAATTCTTTTCCCATTTTACAGTAACCTACTTTATCTTTTAGTCGGTTAACCCTGCATTTTCGAGGACAAAGTTCACAGCTTTCAAGAAGGGTATAGAGTATTTTTGTTCTTTTTTCTAGTTTTCCTTTCCTGTGAAGACTAAGATAACTTGATTGAGAAATCATACCTATCAAATCTTTTAGCTCAACTTATTCATAAATACACTCATATTGATATATTCCAAAAAACTCGTCAGGCTTTTTTGTATTAAATTGGAGTAGAGGTTCTTGCAGGTTATTTTTGCTTGACCATTAACTTGTTTTGTTGAGGCTTTATTTTTATACTATGTTCTTACGCTGCAAATATTTTCGTTTTTTTTCAGCGTTTTTAATATTGTAGGATTCACGTTTTGGTGCAGCAAGTATACTGCAATTGCGAAACCTGTACCAATTTGCCTTGAGTATATTGTTCTGATGTTTACATTATTGTCTGTTAGAACTTTATCGATGCTGGCGAAGACTCCGGGAATGTCTCGGTGATGAATAAATAGAGCATGCACTGGGTTTTCTTCTAGCTCTATGGTTTCTCCAACATTGACTGCATTGGTGAAATCTCCTCCCAAAAGGTAATCTAAAACGACTTGAGCAATTTCAGTTGAAGTTGCCCTCTGAGCTTCTATTGTTGAAGCTCCTAAATGGGAGGTGAAGATAACGTTATCAAGTTTTTCCAGTTTGTTTTTGAATTTGGTTCCTTCTACATTAGGCTCTTTAGTGTAAACGTCAAGAGCGCTTCCGGCGATTTTTCTTTTTTTGAGTGTTTGATACAATGCATTTTCATCAACGTTGTTACCTCTTGATGTATTAATGAGGTATGCTGTGGGTTTCATTAGGGAAAGCTCTTTCTCACTCACGATAATGTCTTTTCCGCCAGTGTGTATGCTTACGTAGTCGGCTTTGGCTAGAACTTCTTCTTTGGACATGAATTTTATGCCAGTATCAAAGCATGGACATATGTCATATCCAATGGTTTTCATGTCAAAACTATGACGCGCTATCTCAGCTAGCCTTTGTCCAATCTTTCCGCATCCTATGATTCCCAATGTCTTATTGGAGAGCTCGGTTCCATTGAAGTCTTCTTTTTTCCATATGCCTTGTTTTAATGATAGATGTGTTTGTGGAATATTTCTTGAAATGCTCAGCATTAAACTAAGGGCTAGTTCTGCAACTGCGTTGATATTTCCGAGTTGAGCACATTTAACTATAATGCCGTTTTCGGTTGCAGCAACTATATCTATGTTGTCATATCCAACTCCCGCTCTTCCAACAATCTTTAGTTTTCCTTTTGCGCCTGCCTCAAGGACTTCTCGGGTTACTTTTGTGGTGCTTCTCACAATTAAAGCGTCAAATTGTGCTATGTCAGCGATAAGCGAATTTGGATCTCTTCTCTGGGTGTCTGTTTGGATACCTGCTGCTTCAAACACTTTTATTCCCGAGCTTTCGATTTATCATTTAGTAACACTTTCATTCCAAATTCACTCCAATTGATTGACTGTTAAATGTAAGAGTAGAATACTAAAATTTTTGTCTTTTTTTATTCCATCCTTAACCTACAAGGTAAAAAGCATGAGTGGAGCGAAAAACATTACTGTAATTCTTTTTTATTTTTTTCTCCGTACTTTTTAAAATATATGAGAATTGTTGATCCAATAACTACAACTGCGATGATGGCTAATGTGGCTGAAAGCTCGGGAATAGTTGGTGATGGAGATATTGTGGGAGTTGGTGAAGATGGGCTTGTTTGAGGCTCAACATATATGGTTTTTATATTGGGTGAGTTGGCTGTGTGGCTGGTGTTTCCTCCGCCGCTTCCTCCACCATTAGAGTCCCACATTATAATAGCTGCATAATAGTTATTATCTAGCCATTGAATGTCTTTTCCGTCTAAATCTTGGGTGTTAAGTGGTTTTTTTAATTCAATTGTTACAATATTTGAATTTGAGATTTCAATTGCGCCAATTCCATCTTGAGATGTATCAGATTTAATAATGCCAAATCCGCCAAAATAGATGTCTTGATACCCGTTTGGGGATAGGTCATCGTGGCCAAACAATGCTCCATCCGTGTTGGAGGTCATACAGTTTATGTCTCCAAGTTGTATGGCTACCCAGGGATTATTTGAGTCTGCTTCAAATTGAACTGCTATGAAGAGGTTGGTTTGATCGTGTTTTATCCAGATTTGGGCGTTTCCCTGAGGACTAATCTCTATGTTGGAGTAACTTGTCACATCATCCCATTCGTCTCCGATAACCCCTTCAATTTGGGAATCACTTATTGTATTTCCTAGAAACATGGTAAAATCAGATTGAGCATGGACGACAAATAATGAGTTGATTTGAATTAAAAGAATTAGAAGTAGAGTAAATGCTAACAGGTAGATTGATTTTTTATAGGCAATATTTTTTGTCATTTAGAACAGAGGGTAATATTCTTTTTTTGATTATAATATTTTTCTAAAGAAAATATTTTCTATTTTTTATTTTTCTAAAACTGTTATAGGTTTGAAAATATCGTGTAGAAGAAATTATGATTAACAATAAAAATAGCAGTATTTGTCTAATAGTTATGTGGCTAGGGGTTTTATAGGTGGATAATAAAATCAAGAGAGCTCATTTGGAGAAAAATATGTTGGTGCCTTTTGATATTGGAAAAAATGATTTTATTGCTTTTTGTGATTTTTGTAATAAAAAACTAGTTGGTTCTATTTGTATATCTAAAAAGGATCTTCCATATTCTGTAAAGGTTAAGGATGGGGAATTTCATCATAGGGATGGAAATCCTGAAAATGATGTTGTGGAGAATATGAGGTTGTATTGTCGTAAATGTCATAAGAGTGTTCATTTGTGGGGAATTATTCAAAGGTGGTTGGATAAATCGGGAAGGACAATAGAGGATTTACCGGATTCAAGAGACTTAAAACCTATGACGTATAGAAGGTTTTGATAGTTTCTGGTTTTAGAAATTTTTATAAATTTTTTATTTGTGGTTTTGTTTTTTTTGTGTTGTGGGTTTTTTTGTTGTTTTTGTGATAATCGGGAAAACTTTAACCTTGTAGCGGGTTAGAAGAGTAAGAGAGTTTTGTTATGAAAATTAGAGCTCACGTCTATATTGTTGGGAGAGTTCAAGGGGTTTTTTTTAGGTCAAAAACTAGAAGAGAAGCTCGTAAACACAATGTAGTTGGTTGGGTTAAAAATCTTTTTGATGGTCGAGTTGAAGCTGTTTTTGAGGGTGAAGAGGAGGATGTTCAGGTGATGATTGCGTTTTGTGGTAGGGGTCCATCTGGTGCTAGAGTGGTTAAAACTGATGTTGTGTTGCAAAAGGATACTGGAGAATTTTCGGATTTCAAAATTGTGTGGTAGTAATGATTTTTAGTTGGTAGATTTTTTGTTTGTTGCCCTTATTTATCTTAGTAACTTGTTGGGGTTGTTGAGATTTTTTTATTATCTTTTGAGCACGTTTAAGTATTGAAATGTTACCCAGTTACCTATCTCGCTGTATTTTGTGCCTGCCATAACGTTTACTTTGTATGTTCCATTTGTTTGTTTATGTTTCTCAAACCAATTTTTTATTTCAATGATTTTTGAGTGATTTTTTATTCCTAGAAGGGTTAATGTGTCTATTGTTGAGAGAATATCTGTCCAGTGATATGGATATGTGAATTTTGTCCAGTATTCAACTCCATTCCTGTCTGGGTACTTGTCTCAGTGTAAAGACTCTGTCTGCAAGTAGTTTTGCGGCATTCTTTACTTTTGTTCTATAATTAGTCATTAGAGAGAATGGTCTTAATACGATGCCTGTTATTAGGTGTGAGAATGGTTTGGTTTTATCTGGTTGGATTATTATCTTCTTATTTAGGGCATCTATTTTTTGGTTTCTGGTTCTAAAAGGAATAGCCCATCCGCCGTCGTTTTGTCTCATTTTTAGAAGCCAGTTTAGTGATTTCTTTATTCTTATGTCATTGTATCCTGCTTTTATCAGAAATTCTGTGATACTTGCGCTGTAATTTGGGCTGTACTGGTTGCCGTACATTCCCTTAAATTCTCCGTTTTTTGTCTGGAATGAAAATAAGTATTTAGCTGCTTTTCTTATTGCTTCATGTTTTTTGTTTAATCCATAAAATGTTACTAGTTCTGATAATGTTTTGTATGTTTGGTATTGGTTGTAATTTGTGGGTGAGCGCAGTGTTGCTTTCTTGTTTGGGTAGTTCCATGCTCCGTTTGGTTGTTGTTTTTTAAGTATTTTTTTTACTTCTTGTAGAGTCCATAATTTTTCTATGTTAACTTCTTCTCCTAGTAAATCTTTTTTTGTAAATGTTATTATTGCTTTATTTCCTGTGTCTAGTAATGTGTGGATTGTTTTTTGCATTTTTTGTCCCGTTTATTTGCTTCTGTTATATGTGTGTGGGGTTTAGGTATTGAACATTTTTGATTTTGTGTTTATCTTTGATTTGGATATTTTGATTTATTTTTTTTTGTTATTTGTCATAGTTTTGAATGTTGTTGTTTTTGGGTTGGTTTGGTGTTTTGATGTGTAAAAGTTGCGGATGATAGCATTTGTTGATATCAAAACAATTTTTTTCAAGTGTCTACGGATTTATTTTATCAAAAATTGGGTTTGTTCACTTGTTTTTGTATCGAATAAAAATTGAAGAGAACTTGCTAATTCAAGAGTTTGGCGAGCAATATGCAAATTATAGAAAGCAAACAAAAAAACTAATTCATATATATTCTAAATTTTTTTTTGCAAAAGAGATCTAAGATTTGAAGGTTTCTAGTTTAAATGCGTGTTAGGTCATGTTGTGTTTTCTTGCTTTCATAAAATTGTTGGATTCTATTTTATGTTAGAAAAGTAGAATTATGAGAAAAAATGTGTGAGTTAGGGCTTTTATGTCATCTCTGGTTGTAGCAACCCAAACTGGTTTCCTTCAGGATCCATAGCTAATGCAATATATCCTACTGTTGGAACCTGTTGTTTGGGCATGAGAATTTTTCCACCCAGTTTTGCTACTTTTTCTATGTGTTCATCTATATTTTCTACTGCGATGTAATTTACTGGATTTATTCCTTTTTGTTCAGGTTGCCTTGGGAACATTCCACCGTTTACGCCTGGTCTTTTAATCATCCCTTTATCATCAGTGGGAACAGTTTGAATGATCCAGTAGTCCATTTCTCCTGCTGGGCTATGGATTATTTTCCAGTTAAATAAAGTAGAATAAAATTTGCTTAGTTCTTTAACATTATTAGCGGGAATCTCAAAATGAACAATTGTGTTATCCATTTTCTTTTTTTCACCTCCTGGATAATATGAGTAATTATTGGTATATGATATTGAAAAGTATTTAATTAGCCATATATTTTTTTTATCAAATTTATATTTGTTAATTTTTTAGTTTATTGTT
>CAVQPF010000012.1:0-13522 GCA_963714725.1 Candidatus Bathyarchaeota archaeon | reverse complement strand
TAAAAACCATAAATTAGATAAAATCTCCTCTGCTAAAACAGTGATTTTGCATCAAAAACAGATCATTCTCACAAAAATTTATCTTGAAAATAATGTAGAGGGATTAGCTTTGAAAGTTGATTTCAAATTATTGCCTAGTAAGAAGGTTTATTCTAAAATAAAGTCAGATTTGTGGTTTGATAATAAAAGAGTAGAGTCTGTTTTATTTGATATTCTGCACAGCTTTGGTTCAACTGATGAGTTTTATTTGAAGGTAACACTTGATCCAAATGGAATAACTCCAGGTTTACACGTTGTAAAAGTTGAAATGAAGGAAGTATCGTCACTAACAAAAAAACAAATCTATGTAGTAAAAAGAAACAATAGTTGACTTTAAGAAACAAAATAAAAAAATAAGATTAAGAAAAATAAACTTAATCAAGAAAGTTGAAGGTCAAGGTATTGTTATTATTTCAAACAAAGAGGGTGACATAACTGAAGTAATTGAAGCTAATATGAAGAACGATTTGCTTTCAAAGAGGGAAGCTTGGTAGAATAGCATTAAGGTTTTAAAAAATAGGTTATTGTTTTCTAATCTACTTATCTTTTTTAAAAAAATATTTCTACATTGACAATTATTAATAAAAAATCTTGAAATTATTTGGTGGTAATAATTACCTCAATAGAAGTTCTTATAGCGTTGTAGGTTTTAGTCTCCCTCTAATTTTATCAAATAACGCGTAAATCCCAATCGCAATAATAATAGCTAAGTACCTTGACGCGTAAGGAATGTAAATTCCAAGTAGATGAGCAAAAAAAAGAAATGCAATAGAAATCACAATAATGAAGATTAACAAATTCATTTTAGAAGAAAGCAAGTTAAGAATAACTCCATTTGCAATAAACATAACCAAATTTTTTCATTTAATCATTTCACTTAACAGTTTTAGAAAAATAGAAACTTTCTGAAATTTAAACTACTCGATAAATAAAAATAATTTTATGTTACATTTTTTTGTATATTACATCTCTTTCTTTAGTATGTTTGGCCATTTTTAATCCAATACTTTGTCCTTTTTCCGCTTTATCTAAATTTTTATAATCGATTTGAATTGAATCGACAATTTGCTCAAAGTCAGTTTCAGGACCTTTTACCAGAATTGAATCCCCAACTGATAGTGAGGTTGAAAGTTTAACTATTGCAACATTAATCTTTGAAAGAAATGAAGAACACTACCAATTTCAATAATATCTTCATTAAATATTCAAATCTCCCCCACACTAATGTTATATCTGTTTAAAAGAATAAAAAACTTTTTCAATAAAAAAATAAACAATCCACTTATTGTTATTTTTAAAGATAAAGAATAAAAATGTCCTAATTCTATTCTGATAATACATTGTGCTCTTTTTTTGCGGGGTTGCCCTAGCCTGGCAGGGGGCAGGCCTGCTAAGTCTGTGGTCCTTTGGGCCGCGAGGGTTCGAATCCCTCACCCCGCGCCACAAACTTTCGAAAAAAATTGGAACTTTCAAAAAATCAGAATAATAATCTTAACGAAAACATGAATTATTTGATTAAATAATTAAAAGAATCGCAGATAGAACATTAATGTTAAAAATCTAATTACCTAGATCTAATCCGCCAGATTTGAAATTGAAGAAAGTTAAAAAAAACTTGTTGTTTAATTTTTTACACAAATTAAAACTGTACCTCTCAAATTCTTGCTTTCATTTTATTAAACATCTCACAATTCCAAAAATTCTGTTTACTCTCATTTCAATCCAAAAACAAAATAAGAAAAAATTATCCTATTGGAACCACAAATAAATATATTGTCAAAAACATGGATATAAGATAATGAAATCATCTAAGAATAAACAATTATTCTTTGTCTTCACTTTAATCTTTTTAATCTCTTTTTCTGCTACGTTCCTGATAATTAGTTTAACTCAATCTGCTTATTCAACACCCCATCAAACTACCTTTATTTATAATCAAATGTCAATCACTTTGGGTCCATCCCCTAACTCTACAAACATTCCTCTCGATACCACTATAACAGTTGACGCCATCGCTTCAGCATCGTTAACCGATTTTTCTACAATCCCCTATGAACCATTTGATCACATAACCAGTTATGCTACAGGTCCACTAACATACGAAACAACCTATTATCCTGCACAACCACTAAAACCAGCTACTTCCTACAACGTATCTGTAACTATTTTTGACACTTCGGTAACTTGGACTTTTACTACCACCTCTCAACCTTTTTTTCCAGAAATTAATTTTTATCTAGCAAAAAATGTGGTGTTGATTACGCTTTTAACCGCAACAATAATTACCGTGCTATCAGGTTTTTTTATTTGGCTGCTAAGAAATAATTAAATAAATTATCAATTGAAGTATTTTATGCTATACATTCCCTAAGACACTTTCCGATATCTTTGGTTCTTAAAAAAAATTTAGATTATCTCTCTTGTTATGTGTTGCAGATTTATTTTCTCTTTTTTAATCAAAAAATAACTGGACTTTTACTCAATTTCTTAATAGATTTTGATTTCTAAATTTTGGTCTCTAATGAAGAATTCTTTATTTTCATCCACAAGATGAGCTGTTCCATCTGGGCAATAGACTTTTTCGCCTTTTTTTACTTTTTTAAATCTATTTTTACACTTTTTTAGTTGTGAACAACCATCATAATTTCTCGATAACATTTTTTTTGTTTTACCTCTTTTTTCCTTATTAATATATATTATTTTGGTATTTTATATATCTGATCCATATATAATATATAGTTAACTTTAGGCTATATAATTTTTTATTTTGTATTACAGCCTTTATTTTTTCCAATTATTCTACTTTTTACTTTTTTTTTAAAATAATAGTTAAAAAATAAGCGAATACGTTAAATCTAACTTATAAAATTATTATTCTTCATCTTCGCTAAAACTATGATTTATTCAAGTGAAAATTATGCGTAAGATAGTAAGACTTAGTATCGCTATTGGGGGGTTCCTGATAGTAAATAGTTTAATATTAGTAGGTTTGGTTCTCTTAATTTTTCTAAACTTACTTGACCCAATTATTTTGACAGACGTATCAACTTCTTCTCTTCTTACTTTAATGTTCATAACATTTGGAGTTCTAGATTTAGTAGCAGGAATAATTCTTGTTTTGGATAGATAAAAAATGATTATACCAAAAATTGCCCTTAAAACAGTGGGTTTGATTCAAGCCACAATAGGCGTGTTATCTGTTTTTTTTGGCTTTATCCTCTTTAATGATTTTTTTAATCTTCAAATTATTTTAGGTTTATCTACTGAAGAAATTGGTCTCTATCTTTGGATTTTAACAACTTTTGGAATATTATCAACAATAAGTGGACTACTACTATTTTATGAAAAATAAAAAAAGGTAAAAATAATGGGCAGCACTCACCTAAAAAGAGAACTTGGGTTATTTCGTACTACAATGCTAGGTATAGGGGGTACCTTAAGTGCTGCCAATTTTGTCATTATCGGACACGCAGCTAGTTTAGCTGGTTACTCAATAGTGCCAATTGTTATCATAGGTGGAATAATAAGTATGTTCACAATGTTCAGTTATGCTGAACTAGGTACTGCTATTCCTTTAGCAGGAGGTGAATATACTTTTACAAAGGTGGCCTTTGGAGGCTTTCTTGGTTTTCTCACTGGGTGGTTTGAATGGCTAAGTAACTTATTTTATGCAGCACTTTCGTCCATAGGTTTTGCATATGTAGTTGCCTATCTATTTCCTGGTCTTAACATTCCTTTAACAGCAGTAATAATTGTGATACTGTTTGCATTTATTAATTTGAGGGGAACCAAACCGACTGCAACCGCAGAAAGCATCATTACTATTGTAGTTCTTGTTTTAATAGCATTATTTGTTATAGGAGGCTGGTCTTATACTATAGGATCAAAAATTTCCCTCACGTCTTCTCCACTTGGATTAATAGCATTTTTCAGCTACAGCATCATCTATTTGAACTATATTTAGGGGCTGAAGCGGTGGCTGCAGCTCAAGCAGAAGTAAAAAATCCGGAAGAAACATACCTGTAGCAATCATTCTTTCGGCTGTAGTTTTAATTATTCTATATACAAGCGTAGTTTATGTGGCTGTAAATATTCGTTCCTCCTGATGTTCTTGGTCACCAATCATCTCCAATAGCTTATGTTGCAGAAATTGCTTTAGGACCCGTAGGAGGAATATTGATCACTGCAGGATTGGCTATTGCAGGTTTAGCTGCAACTAACGAAGCAATAATGGCGCAATCCAGAGTTTTGTATGCTATGAGTCGAGATGGCTACTTGCCAAAAAGTTTAAGCAAAATTCACAGCAAATTTAGCACTCCACACATAGCAGTGATTGTTGGGGCAATCTTCATTTTGATATTTGCAGCCTCTGGACTTGTAAATTTTGTAGTTTGCGCAGTCGAACCTTGGGTTCATAATTGGATTCTCAATTGTTAATTTATCAGTTATTAAACTAAGAAAAATAGCGCCACATCTTAAAAGACCTTTCAAAACACCATTTTATCCCATAATGCCTATAGCTGGACTAGCTACATCTATTTTTCTAATATTGTTTATTGACCCTTCTGTTCTAATATTAGGTTTTGAATTGAGTATTGTTGCATTATTGATTTATTATATACGCATGGTTGGTCATAATAGAATACAAATTGCGTTTGGCGGAATAAGCATTGGTTTAGGCGGTCTAGCAATTTTTGGAGCCTACTCCATTGGCAGGGGACTAATAGTGTTTCCGGGATTCTCACCAGATCTAGCAAGCTTAATCGTTTACTTTCTCTTTTTTGTAGGAATCATCCAGCTATTAGCAGGAATCTTGAACCTATCAACAAGAGAAGATTAAAAGAATCAAACAAAAACTTCAAATGAAATAGTCAATAAAACTAAATGTGAACCTAAAACTTTGATGATTTGTCTTGAGAAAAAAAGAAAGAAACCTTACAAAAAAATAGTGTGCAAGACCATTGATGTAGATAATTTGATTACTGATACTACAAAGAAAGAGAGCCTTCAAATGCTTCGACTAGTAGCTTCAAAAAGAAAATATCTTATTCTTATTCTGTTCATTTCAGGTATAATTTCTCTATCATTATCTTTAGAATCATTTTTAGGTTTTGAGCTTTTTTCACTTCAATTGGGTCTTATTAATGTAATTGCGATGACTTTTGTAGGCTTTTGCAATATTTTTTGTGGAATATTATTACTAAGCTCAGAGTAAAGCAGATCGCATGTTTGTACTTGTTATTTTCATGTAGAGTATATTATTGGTTATTCTACCAAGTATTTTAGTGAAAACGGTTTTAAAATTTGACCTTTCAGGTCTACCAACATAGAACTCCACTCTTCAATAACATAATCCCATTTGCTACCAAGATTATTAATGTAATCAGCATATTCTTTGTAATCTTTAAACAAAGAAATTGAAATAGCGTTTTTCCCCATTCCTTGTGCTCTACTAGCAAACAAAACAGAACCCTGATCAATAACTGCAGCTGCACTCATTTGTTTTACTTGCTCTTTTTTATGCGCTTTATATTTGATGCAAAAAATGGCCATAATTGAATATCCCATCTTGGTTAGGTCTGGTATTATTGTGTATTCTCTTATTATGCCTTCTTTTTCAAGTTGGTTTCTGAGTCTGGTGACTGTAGGTTGTGATACTTCAATGACTTTGGCTATTTCATGATCACTTCTGCTAGAATTTTTTATTAATTCGTGAAGTATTTTTGTCATTCTGTTACTTTTCATTCTTGATTTATTCTTAATCAATTATAACTCCTAAATTAATAATATATTTTGTATCAAAATAAAAGTTTGGTTCGTTGAATTGCTTTGTACCTTTTCCTTTTTCAAATATTTTTTACGAGTATTTTTTATATTTGCTAACACATTACTCAATAGGTGATATTTTACGAGCACATTTCCTTTTGAAGACTGCAAAATTCGTTGGTGGAAAGAAACTAACATATCAGCCAAAGAAAAACAGGATTTACTTTCTGATCTAAGAAATACATCAGATATTATTGAGGAGGCTATGAATTTTACCTTAAAAAAGAGAGCAAAGAAATCCTGTGGTCAAGTTTTCTATTGGGCCCACAAATATTTCTTATGTTTATTTTTTGAGGGTTTTTTATACTGGTAAAGCTGGTTGGAGTGTATCTATTAATCGGAAAAATTTTGATCGTGAGGGAGTTTTTGTTTCTGACGATATTTTGGCTGAACTTGTATGTAGAAAATGGCAATGGATACTGGTTTTGGATGAAGAAGATTATGGACCTGTTGAGAAATTATAATTTTTTTTCTTCACAAAATCCCAAAAAAAATTATTTAAAATTCACCCACAACCTTTCACTTTTTTAGTTAGCGATTGCTTTAAACATTTAACTGAATTATGTAGATTAAAAATCAGGACATTCACGATGCGCGCGGTGTTCATGCTGGAGGATTAATTATGCCTTCGTTGAAAAAGAAGAACAAACAAAAAAAGAAAAAACATGATGCAAAAGTTGGTAAATAGAGCAGAGATTGCTATTTAGCTTGCTTTTCTTTGCGTTTTTTCTTCTTCTCTTTTCGCTCTTTCTTAGTTAACGGTTTATTCTTTGCACTTTTCATTCCCATTTTAATTCGCCATTTGGAAATTAGAGTAACGGATAATTAGGTTTTGCGTATATAAAGACAAAAGAATCTTTTCCTAACTTTAGACAAAGAAAACGACACAATGGATTCTCCCCTGTGTTTATGGATAATTTCATATACGATTTCTGTGGTGATGTCACCCGACACAAACTTCCCTTTTTCCTAACTATTTGCGTGTGATAAGTGATCGAGGTGAGGTATCTCGGTTCGAATTGGCGATGTTTTTCATATCACCCGCGACTTTTTCCCTTTTTTTAATTTAGAAATTTTTTTTGATTAAATTTTAATGCTGCTGCTTAGTTGGTGTGGGACTACAGCTACAAGTGCTTAATAGTCATTTGTACCTCTACATTACTTAAGAGGAGTTGCATTTTTTGGGTGTCTTAGAGGATATATTTGGGTTTATTGCGTCGGGAAGCATAGGGGGCTTACCGCCGATTGTTGTGATGATTATTCCTTTCATCATCGGTTTAATCGTGGGTTTTTTCATTAAAAAAATGTTCAAAATCGCTATTTTCGCTGCGATTATACTCGTTGTGGTCAGCTATCTCGGCTTCTTTGGTCTGAATCTCTGCCTCTTTGAGTGGTCTAGCTGACAAATATGGTCCCATTGCGATTCACTATGGGGTACTCCTTATGGGAATGTTGCCGTTAGGTCTTGGACTCATAGTAGGTTTAGTCATCGGTTTCATATTTGCGTAAACTGAACTTTCCTCGGGGTCAAAGTGTAAAGAAGAACAATCGCTGACTGATGGTGAAATCACTACTCTAACTCACGCCTCAAGATTCTTCTAGTCGTATTTCAGGTGAGCCTGAGCACGTTGCGTTAGCAGGAATTTTAGCCTTTTTAGTACAAGTGGCAACTTTTAAAATCAGAACAACTCAACTATTCGCAAAGCTAGTTACATATTTTTCGAAAACAGCAAAAATATAATAATTAATGGTGCAAACATATTAATGGTAATTGATTATGTCCGACGATGAAAACACTGACCTCTTGCTTGGTTTGGGTTTAACTCTTAATCAGGCAAGGGTGTACTTAGCAATACTTAAGCTGGAAAAAACTACGATAGGAAAAGTAGCGAAGTTTTCAAAAGTGCGCAGGGAAGAAGTCTATAGGATTCTGCCGGCACTTGAAAAGAAGGGTCTGGTCGAAAGATTGTTGGGCAATCCAACTGAAGTCCGGGCTACTGTTATTTCGGACGCTTTAACTTTCCTGGTTGCGGAAGAAAAACGCAAATCTGATGAACGTTTATTGGGTATGAAGAGTACAGTCAAAAAGTTATCCCTTAAAGAATGGACCCAACGGGTTTTTGAAGATGAAAGTATCTATATATTGATACCTGATAGGAAAGCGATTTTGGCTAAGATTTCAGGACTGGTTAAAGACTCGAGAAAAGAAGTTGGGTTGATTGCAGACAAGAGAATCCTCATGAGGATTTTGTTCAAGTTTTCGGATGAATTTAAGCAGGCAGTAAAGGAAGGTGTTCATATTCGACTGGTCTTTGAAGGAGAAAAACCAGATGATTTGCTAAAAGAAAAAGTGAACAAACTCGTCGGTATTCCTTTGGTTCACATCAAGTTTTGTTGTGAACCGTTAAATCACTTTATAATGTCTGATGATAAAGAAGCGTTGATTACTACCTCTAAAGAAAGTGGATTGGGTGAAAGTCCTTCTCTTTGGACAAACAATGGCAACCTTATAGGTGTGCTAAGAACAGGTTTTGAATCTGACTGGGAAAAAGCTGAAGACTAATTTGAAAGTGCTTTTTTCTTCTTTAGTTTTGAGGTTTAGTTTCTTTTCAGCACTTGGAATGATTAGCGCAGTAACACTCTTGAGAATGTTGGTGTAGGTTAACAGTTACACATCTTTAACTTTGGCAATGACCATTTATTAAGTAGCCCAATTTATGGGTGTAAAAAGAAGGATTAAATAAACTTGAATAGTAAAGATTTTTTGGATAAGGATGTTTTTGCTGAAGACGAGAAAATCGGCAAAGTTAAAGAATTAGGGATAGATCCGGAAGAGTGGAAGGTAACTCATCTAGAAGTTGAATTGGAAAAGGACATAGCTGAATCTGTGCTTGGCGTAAAGAAAGGTGGAGTGCGAAACATGTTGGCTGTTTCCGCCTTAGAGGAAGGTGTTGCTCGCTGGACTGATAGGGGACTTAACATTAAGGTCTCAAAAGGACAGCTTCATATGTACCTTAGGCCAGTTGAAACTTAGTTGGGGGGTTTGTTATGGATACTTGGTTGACGATTGTTATTGTTATTTTGTTGCTTTGGGCTGTTGGCTTTTTTGCTTTGCCTGGCATAGGATCACTAATACATATACTGCTTGTTATTGCGGTGATTTTAGTGGTTGTTTGGCTGTTGACTGGCAAGAAACTGTGGAAATAACTCTACTCTCTTTTTTTATTCTATATAAATTGACTAAACAGATTGTAAAGAAAGCGTAAGTTTGGGTTTGGGATTAAATTTTAATTTCCTTCCTTCAAACGAAAATATGAAAATTAATAAAATCAAGTTTAAAGTTTTGTAACCCTTGTTTGGCTTGTTTGTGTGTGAGTTTTTATTGACTTAGAATGACAGACAGACAGACAGTGAGCGCTTGTAGCTGTGGTTCAGCAGTCACAAATCGTTAAGTAGAATTGGAAGATAATAAGTCAGTTATACAAGAGGTGATTGGATAAATGGGTTTTTTGCATAATATTAAAGGTCGTTTAGCTGGGTGGCTCTGGTCTGCTATTGTAGTAGTAGTATTAATAATAGTTCTTGTCGTTGCGTTGAGATATCTTTTTAACTTAATATAAGGCAAGCTGAAAGAAAGTTGGAAAATAGAGCCTAGGGTTTCTAAGCTCTTCACTACCTAAAAATATGAAAACTTTAGTTCTAACTCAGAAAAGGGATTTCTAATCACTAATTTTACTAAGGAGAAAAAAATTGAGGGAGGTGAGTCATGAAATGAATGAAGAACAGAAGAGAGTAGAGGCAAAGAGATTAGCAGATGTAGCAGAAGCAAAGGGATTAGCGGATGTGGCGGAGAAAAGGAGATTAGCAGATGTAGCAGAAGCAAAGAGATTAGCAGATAATACGACAGGGGCAAAGGTGAAAAGATCGCTAAGAAACATTGGGAAGTCATTGAGAGGTAAGTAAGATCGTTGAAGCGGCAAAAACCGCTACTCTTTGAAACCCATGTTTAATTTTTTTGATTAATTTAGATCTTCTAATTTGGTAATTCTTTCGATAATTGCTTGATGAATATTTTTCTTGTCTCAGAAGATGTTACTTTTTGATAATTTATTTTATGTTTTCAGGTTATATGTAACATTTAGGTTAAACATAACTATAATTAGCTGCACAACCTACAATTAAAAACAATTGTAATTCAGTAACCCTTCTGGTCAGGGGTCTGGTTTACAAGACACGATAATGGAGTTGGTTGGTCGGGTCGAAACCCTTTTGTTCCGCAAAATGATTCCAACCAACTCCTTATCTTGGCCACAAAAAACTGTTTTAAAGTTTTTTCTCATTTATATTTTTTTTATTCAGTTGGTACGAAGTCAAACAGATTCATTATGTTGGGGTTTACTTTTCCTTCACGAACAAGTGCAAAATTAACATCTACAATTGTTGGTTTCTCAAGTAAAAAATCTTCATACGCAATGCGAAGTGAATCATAATATCTTCTTGCGGTGGCATGATTTGGTGCTGAAAACATTATTAGGCAATCGTATTCTCCATTTACAAAGAGCACATTTAGTAATCTTATATCTTGTTTTTCAGGTTCATGTTTTATGATTCTTCTTGTCATTAAGTCAGCCAGGTTTTTGCTCATGGGTTTTAACTTAAGCAGTACTAAATATACAACATAACTAAATTCGCTCTCATCTACTATTGTAGTGTATCCCCAAATCACTTTTTCTTTTTCAAGCTTTCTTCTTTCACGCCAGATTTTTTGTCTATAACTATCTACTTGTGTTGCTATCTCTCTATCGCTTCTTGCAGGGTTTTCGATTAGACTTTCGAGAATGCTTTTCTTTTTTTTACTTACCTTATTGTTACTTTTTGACAATTTATTTCACTTTAGGATATCATATGTCTGATTTATTTTGAATAAAACTATTAATCAGTTACGCATGTTAAAGAAATATTGGGTCACAAAAGCATACAAAGTACAGAGGTTTATATTCATATTGAAAAGCAACTATATACAAATGGTATTGATGATAATTTCACAGTTAAAGTATCATCTAAACCTGAAGAGATTAAAAGTCTGCTTGAGACTGGCTTTGAATACATTATGACAAAGAATGATCTGTCTTATTTCAGGAAACGCAAATAACAAAAACTTACTGGATGCAATAAAAAATCACGGTATGATTTCACATCCATTAAACTTCATAAATTCAAAATCTTTTAAACTAATCTTTTTTGAATCAATAATTTTCTTAATGTTAGGAATTTCTTTTTTTATTGATTCAATTAATTCTTTTGTATTTTTACATACTTGTTCATAAGCTTTTTTTCCCCAACGCTTAGTAATATTGGCGTACAAACATCGTCCACCACATAGACCAAAAATATCGCAATTAACACAGGGAGATAATTCGATATGAATTTTTTTTAAATTTAAAGGATTTGAATGTTTTATGTTTCCTAAATAATATTTTTTCATCCCCCACATTGTAGGACAAGGAATTATGTTTCCGTCAGTTTGAATAGTATAATTTATCCACCCGCCACCACATCGAAGAAAACTTTTTTCTTCACCCAATAAGAGGGAATTTGCTATTCCTAAGAAAGGATAAATCTTTAAGACTTCACTATCAGAAATCATGTGATTCACCCAGTATTTGACTAGTTTTTTTATTCCTGGTATGTAACTTTTTTTGCTCCAATTTTCAAACTCTCGTCTTTCAAAATCATTTCCCCAAAAACCCGCATTCAATTGCCAATGTATTGAAGAAAATTTGAAATCTTCATTTTCCAACAACCATTTAACCTGTTTGAAAATATCTGTTTTTTCCATAACTGTCATTCTTGCGATTATTTCACCTTGAAAATTGTTTTTCTTAATTAGCTTAAGGTTATTAATGATTTTTTTATAGGTATTTTTTCCTCTATATTGGTTAGTTACTAATTCATTTCCATCGATTGAAACCAAAATTGTGTGGAAACGATTAACATACTTTGAATCTAATTTATCCAGAAAAAGTCCATTTGTTTGAATCATGAAAAATTTTATAGAGACTAAATCCATTACTGTTTTAATGTCATTTATTCTAAGTAATGGTTCACCGCCATAGAACGTTAAAATACAGATCTTGGTCTTTTTTGCAAAATCTTTCCAAAAGTTTATACTCATAATTAGTGGTTTTAGGCAATGAATAATCAATATCTAAATCTCCAAAATCTTCTTCAAAATCTTCCACGACTTCTCCAAAACAATATTTGCATTTAAGGTTACACTCAGTTGTTAAAATCAGATGAAAGAACATTTTATCTTTCTAAACTGAGAACTTCCTTTTAAGCATATTTTTCTTTAATCTTTTGAGCATTTTGCTAAGTAATTACTAAGCTCTCTTTCTTTTATATTTCTTTTCAGGTAGAGTCTCAGGAGAATAAATCAAAGGTAATACCGCCAAAAAAAGAAAGAAACTAGCAAAAGTAAAAGCAGTAGTTAGCTCAAGTGTACCTGCAATTGGTTTTATTAAAACATACATGAAATTAGCTAAAAGATATGGTAATCCACCCAATACATAATATTTGTCTTTTATATAATGCTCACCCAAATCTCCCCATAAAGACATAAAGAAAACAGAAAAAAGTAATCCCCACGTTACACCATCCATTATTAAAAACATGTATGCTGTAATCATTGAGTAAGGAAATATACTCATAGCTGCATATTCTATACCTAACATAACAAATCCTGCTATTACAACCCTTTTTCTACCTACAATATCTGCTATGTAGCCACCTATAATCGCAAATATCCCCACTAAAACCCATGATCCAGGCAACATAATATTGAGGAAGAAATATTCACCGACTGCTCGCTCTATTATTGGAGCTTCTGCAAAGTTTATGATCGAAATCATTATCCAGGGAAATAAATACAACAATACGTCTCTGTTACGAATTATCTCTAAATAAGACGGTTCTTTTTTAAGTGGTATATTTTTCTGTTTTTTATCTAACAACATAAAAAATAAGCCACCCAAAAGGCGCCAGATTGTTAACAGAATAATAATCATTTCCAGTTGATTAAGAATTTCAGATAGAAAAGCTAAACCTAAAACACTTACTCCTACTAAACTCCAAATTATTCCTCCCACAAAACTTCGATTTTCTATCTTTGTAAGTTCTGCAAAGTAGCTTAGACTGGAAGGAAGCCCGATTCCAACTGAGATGCCTAAAAGAATTGAAATTAATTCATTGATTAAAAAACTTTCAATAGAAATAAACAAAAGAAGAATGGTTGCTAAAGAACCTAAAAATATCCAACCTACTAGAGCATTAACTCTTATTTTAGGAAGAATTTTTGCGCCAATTATAGCTGCCAATGCGACGCTAGCAAAATAAGAACTATATAAAATTATTTCATTTTGAGAAACTCCTAAATTATTAACGATTTCGCTAAACAATTTATATGTAAGTATGTACCAAACAAAACTGTTAAACACTAGAAAAATTGGAGGCCACGTTGTTTTCCAAGAAATTTTGGCTGAAATTCCCTCTATTAGTTTCATTTAATCTCTTAAGAGTTAAATTTAGGTTCTTTAGATAAAACGTTTCTTAATTAGTATTACTTATTCCAATTACGTAAAACTTTGAATTTTTTTAG
>CAVQPF010000011.1:0-82635 GCA_963714725.1 Candidatus Bathyarchaeota archaeon | reverse complement strand
CCGGCTCGTTGCCCATCTCGCCGGGCATCTGGCCGAGCTGCTGCTGCATCCGCTCCATCAGCTGACCGGCCCCCTGCTGCAACAGGTCCAGCGCCTGGCTCTGCGGGCCAGTCGCCTGCCCCGGCCGACCCTGGCCCAGCGCCTGCTCGGCGCCGCGCATCTGCAACTCGGCATCGCCCAGCTCGTTGGGGATGCCCTGGCCGTCCTCGCCGAGCTGGCGCATCAGCTCGCCCAGCGCGCGGCGCAGCGCCTCCTGCTGCTGCTCCAGGCTCTGGGCGCCGCCGGGCTGCTGGCCGCGTTGGCCCTGCTGACCCTGTTGGCCTTGCTGCCCTTGCTGCCCTTGCTGGCCTTGTTGCCCCTGTTGCCCCTGTTGCCCCTGTTGGCCTTGCTGCCCCTGCTCGCCCTGCTGGCCGTCCTGCCACTGGAAGGTCTCGTCCATAAGCTCCTGCTGGCGGCGGATCATTTCCTGCAGGGCCGAAAGGTTCTGCTGCATCTGCCCCATCGGCATCTGCATCGCCATCTGCATGTTCTCGAGCATCTGGCGCAGCTGGGCCAGCATCTCCTGCGCCCGCTCGGTGGCACCGCCCTGCATCGCCTCGCGCATGGCGTCGAGCATCTGTTGCAGGTCCTGGCGGTCGAGCATCTGCGCGTTCGGGTCCATGGGCGCCATCGGCATCTCGCCTTGCGGCATCTGCTGCATCTGCTCCATGGCCTGCTGCATCATCGCCTCGAGGAAGGCGTCGAGCGCTGCCTCCAGCTCGTCCATCAGCGCTTCGAGCTCGGCCTCGTCGGCGCCGCGCTCGAGGGCTTCCTGCAGCGCCTGCTCCAGCGCCCGCAGGTCGCGCTCGGCGACCGCGACCTGACCCTCCTCGACGTAGAGGGCGATCTCCCAAAGCAGATCGACGGTCGAGCGATCGCCGCCGCCGTCCTGGCGCAGCACCAGCCGGGTCGAGGCGGCGCGCAGCGCGAGCGGCACGACGGCCTCCAGCGGCGCCACCTGCGGCGACTGGCCCAGGATGTTGAGCTGTGCCGCGACGGTGCGGCGCGTCTCCGGCTCGGCGACGAGCTGCTTGCGGGCGGCGATGATCGCGCGGGCGACCGGGTGTGCGAACACGCGCTCGGGCAGCACGAACGTGATCGGCTCGCTGGCACCGGTCTGCTCGGCGACGTCGGTGGCGAGCAGACGGGCGACCACGTTCTGGCCCGCGAACGGATGCGGCGTGAGGTCGAGGTACTCGCTGCCGTCGTGGGTGAGCGGGGCGCGGCTGAACGTCCGCACGTCGACCCGCTCGGTCTCGCCTTGGCGGCCGGCCAGGGCCAGCTCGAGCTCGACCAGCGCCAAGCCGTAGTCGTCCTCGGCGGCGAACCGCAGGCCGGTGGCGCCGCGCAGGCTCTCGCTCGGCGGCTCGGTGAAGGCGATCACCGGGGTGCGGTCGGGGAGCACCTCGATCGCGAGGCGCAGCTCTGGCTCCGCATCGGAGTTGACGACCTCGAGCGCACCGCTGGATTGCAGTACCAGCCGCGCCTCGCGGCTGCTCGGTCCGAGCTCCTTGGTCGCCAGCGGCGTCAGCGCGTAGCCGACGCCGAGGCTATCCGGCCGCGGCAGGTCGTGCAGCTGCAGCACCAGCTCGCTGCCGGCCGGCACCAGGATCGGCTCCAGTGGCTCGGCCGCCGGCAGCGCCACCGTGCGCACGAGCGGTGCTGCGCCGGTGTAGAGCGGCGGCGTGACCCAGAGGTCGACGCGCGTCGGCACCGCCGCCTGCGCCGTCAGCACCCCGGGCAGCAACGCGCTGCGCAGCCGCGCCTGCCAGCCGCTGCCGGCATCGACGGCGGCGACGACGAGGGCCAGGACCAGGGCCGCGCGCAATGCCCAGGGGTCGCGGCGCACCAGGATCGCCCGCGGCGCCACGTAGCCGACCTTGGCCAGCCTGGCCCGCTCCCGCTCGAGATGCGCCTGCCACAGCTTCAGCGCGCGCGGATCGGCGCTCGAAGGGCGGTCCTCGGCGGCAAGGATCGGCTGGTGCGCGAGCCCGGCCGCGGCTTCCAGCCGACGATCCGCCGCGGTCGCCTCGGGGGCTCGAAAGCGCTGCCAGCCGCGCCATGCGGCGAAGCCCAGGGCCAGCGCCAGCGCCAACAGGCCCAGCGCGTGCAGCCAGGGCGGCAGTGCAATCAGCACGCCGCCCAGCGCCAGCGCCAGGAATAGGACCAAGACGCCCGCGGCCGGCGCGAACGCGTCGACCAGCCCTTCCAGCGCCAGGGTCGAGCGCGCCCAGCGTCGGCGCGCATCGAGCCGCCGCCGCAAACGGCGGTCGGTGGGGGACGCGGTGGTCCGGGGCTCGGTGATCGGCACGGGTCGGTCCTCCGAGGCTCGGTGACGCCCGTTGGGACGCCGCTCAGGCGAAATCCGAAGGCCGCGTCGGCGGGCGTAGCCACGCCGGCACGGCTTCGTCGGCGAACAGGTCCACGGGCTCTGCCCGCGGCTTCAGGACCGCGATCCGGTCGCCATCGACCAGCACCTGCGCTGCCCTACCTCTAGAATTGTAGTCCGACGACATCGCTGCGCCATAGGCGCCCGCGTTCATGAACGCGACGAGATCTCCCGCTGCGGGCGGCACCATCGACACGTCGCGGGCGAACACGTCGCTGCTCTCGCAGATCGGGCCGACCACGTCGAAGGCGGCAGGGGGCGGATCCGGGCGGCGCCGGACCGGCTGCAGCGGATGGACCGCGCCGTACATGGCCGGGCGGACGAGGTCGTTCATGCCGGCGTCGAGCACCACGAACCGGCGCGCGTCGCTGCCGGACTTGACCAGGACGACCCGGCTGACGAGGACCCCAGCGGCGGCGACCAAGAAGCGGCCCGGCTCGAACACCAGCCGGGCGCCGAGGTCGCGGGTCACGCGGAGCGCCATCGCAGCGAACGCTGCGACGTCGATCTCGCGCTCGTCGACGTAGCGCACGCCGATGCCGCCCCCCAAGTTCAGCCGTTCGAGGGGAAAGCCTGCCGCCAGGCAGGTGCGGTAGAAGGCCGCCATGCGGCCGTAGGCCCGTTCGAAGTCCTCGACCACGGCGATCTGCGAGCCGATGTGGCAATGCAGCCCGACCAGCCGCAGGCTCGGCAGTTCGCGGACTAGGCCTAGGGCCTCGTCCAGCCGCTCGCTGCCGATCCCGAACTTGTCGGTGCGGCGGCCGGTGGAGATCTTGTCATGGGTCGACGCTGCTACGTCGGGGTTGAGCCTCAGCGCGATCGGCGCGACCAGACCGCGCACCTTGGCCCGCTCGGCGACGATGATCAGCTCTTCGATCGATTCCACGTTGAGCTGGAGGATGCCGAGGGCGAGGGCGCGATCGATCTCCTCGTGGCGCTTGCCGACGCCGGCGAAGGTGATGCGCTGGGGCGGAACGCCGGCGGCAAGTGCCCGCTCCAGCTCGCCCCCGAGACGACGTCGGCGCCGGCGCCGGCCGCGGCCAGGGTGGCGACCACGCCGAGGGTCGGATTCGCCTTCAGCGCGTAGCAGAGCAGGGTGCCGGTGCCGGCGAAGGCGTCGGCGAGTAGGCGATAGCGGCGGCGGATGTCGCCGGCGCTGTAGACGTAGAGCGGCGTGCCGAATCGCTGCGCCAGATCGGCGAGCGGAACGGCGTCGGCGTGCAGCCGCTGATCGTCGTAGGCGAACCCAGTCAATTGTCCGTGGGCTCGACGATGGTCTCGCCTAGCTCCTCGTCGATCACCGTCACGTCGCTGGCGACGTTGGGCGGCGGCGCGCCGTCGGGCAGCGACAGCGGGCCGACCTTGCCGCAGGCGCCCAGGAGCAGCAGGAGCAGGGCGCCGAGACGGAATGGCGACCGTCAAAAGTCGCCCAGTCTGGTCGGGCGCCATGTCCGGCCCGCCGGGACCAGCGGTCATCGGCGGTTCGTCGTTCCAGCCCGGGCTCCAGTCCGGCGGCAGATCGAAGTCGACTCGGGCCGGGACGACGACGACGACGCCGGCCGGGCGCCGCCGAGCCGACATCGGCCTCCGGCACGATGGCGGGGGGCGGCGGGTTGGTTCCCGCCGGCATCTCGAAGTTCGGGGACGGCACGTAGTCCGGATCGCCGGGCTGGCAGGCCGCGAGCGCAAGGACGGCGAGCAGGGCGGCGGCGATCCTCATCCGATGGTCTCCAGAAACCGGGTCCGGGCCTCGACCACCGCGGCGCGCACGCGCGCCGGCGCCGTGCCGCCAACGCTGGTGCGGCTGGCGACCGAACGCTCGACGCCCAACACCTCGAACACCTCCGCCGTGATCCGCGGCTCGATCTCCTGCAGGAGCGCCAGCGGCAGCTCCTCCAGCTCGCAGCCACGGTCCTCGGCGGCGCGCACGGCCCGTCCGGCGACCTGATGGGCGCTCCGAAACGGCAGGTCGAGCGCCCGGACGCACCAATCGGCGAGATCGGTGGCGGTCGTGAAGCCGACGCCGGCGGCGGCGAGCATGCGATCGCGGCGGAAGGTCACCCCCTGCAGCATCGGTGCCGCGGCCTCCAGGCAAAGCTCCAGCGTGTCGACGGCGTCGAACAGCGGTTCCTTATCCTCTTGCATGTCCTTTGAATAGGTCAGCGGCAGGCCCTTCAGCATGGCCAATAGCGAGACCAGCGCGCCGATCACCCGGCCGGACTTGCCGCGCAGCAGCTCGGCGCCATCCGGGTTGCGCTTTTGCGGCATGATCGAGCTGCCGGTGGAGAACGACTCGCTCATCACCACGAAGCCGAACTGGCGCGTCGACCACAGCACCAGCTCCTCGGCCAGCCGCGACAGGTGAACCGCCGTCGTCGCCGCCGCCGCCAGATAGTCGAGCGACGAAGTCGCGGTCGGAGACCGCGTCGATCGAGTTGGCCCTGGGCCGATCGAAGCCCAGCTCCTCTCGCCGTCATCGCGCGGTCGATCGGAAAGCTGGTGCCGGCGAGGGCGGCGGCGCCGAGCGGGCATTCGTCGAGCCGACGGCGGGCGTCGGCGAAGCGGCGAGCGATCGCGGCCGAGCATCTCGACATAGGCCAAGAGGTGATGACCGAGCGTCACCGGCTGCGCCGCCTGGAGATGGGTGAAGCCCGGCATCACCGTCGCCGCCTCGGCGTCGGCACGGTCGATGAGCACCGCCTGCAGATCGCGCAGCAGCCGGTCGGCGCGGTCGATGGCGTCGCGCACGAACAGCCGAACGTCGAGTCGCCACCTGGTCGTTGCGCGAGCGGGCGGTGTGCAGCCGTCGGCCCGGCTCGCCGATCAGCTCGGTCAGCCGGGCCTCGACGTTGAAATGAATGTCCTCGAGGTCGGCCCGAAACGCGAAGTCGCCCGCCTCGATCTCGCCGGCGATCCGCTCCAGGCCCGCCAGGATCGCCTCGCGCGTCCGCCGCGCCGACGATGCCGGTGGCGGCGAGCATCCGGGCATGGGCCGCGGACCCCACGAGATCTTGACGCCACAGGCGCTTGTCGAAGCCGATCGACGCGTTTAGGCGCTCCATCAGCGGCGCTTGGCCGGCCTCGAAGTGCCCACCGCCCCAAAAGGTCACGGCTCCCTTCTTCTCCTGGCTCACCACGGTGCACCGATCATGATCAAGGTCCTCGCCTGTTGCCTCGCCGTCGTTGCGAGCCTGAGCTGGAGCGTGCCCGTCCGCGCGCTGTCGATCAACTGGAGCGACGCGCCGATCCCCGTGCCGACGCTCAACATGGTCGATCGCGAGGGGCAGACGGTCGGCATCGAGCGCTTCGAGGGGCGCGTCGTCGTCCTCAACCTCTGGGCCACGTGGTGCGGGCCTTGCCGGCTGGAGATGCCGTCCCTGGCCGATTGCCTTGACCATCGTCTATTTGAACTATCCCATGTTCAAGCGGCCTTTGGCGCGTTTGCAGTTGGCTCCGGCCACGGACCGGATTACCTGGATCGACTATGGCTTGGCGGCCTTGGCCGGTTTCGGCCTCATCGACACCGGGTCGACTACGAAGGGCTGATCATGCGTTACGGGGCGCCCATCCCCCGGGATATCGTGATGGGCTTTCTGCTGCTGGTTTTTCTGCTGGAAGAGGCTCGGCGCTCTTCCACGAGCCGCCGACCGTGAACCCCTTGCTCCCGTTGCCGCCGCCGCTCTTGCTGAAGCTGAAGCCCGAGACGCGGACCACGCCCGCGGCCTGCTTGGTGAAGGTGTTGTTCCCGGTCAGCGTGATGTTGGTCTTGCCGGTCCCGGCGCCCTGCAGGTGCACGGCCTTGTCGACCGTCAGCCCGGACCACGAGCAGCTCCCCGAATTCCATGTTAGACCATATATCAAAGAAGTATAAACTATTATCTGCAGATATTTTGCGTATGCGTCTATCATCAAGTTTTGTAATACAGACTCGTAATGGTGATGTAAAAATTCCTTTATCTGAAATCGATGATCATATTTTACCTAGTTGCAGGGTATGTGCAGATTTTACTTCGGAATTAGCTGATATATCTATTGGTAGTGGATATCCTTTGGAAGGCTGGTCTACGCTTATAATTAGAACCAAAATTGGTGAAGAATTTTTTTATGATGCCGTATCAAAAGGGATTGTTAATACTTGGGTCATTGAGGAAGAGCCCAACGTTTTCGAACGATTAATAGTAGCTGGAATGGAAAAACGAAATAATGCATTAAAAAAAGCTAAACAAATGGAACAAAACTCAGGTCATCACCCTGTTTTGTTACTAAGAGAGTCCTCTATTTTGGCTAATAGCAAAATTTGTGAAGTAATGACGCCATCAATAAAAACAGTTTCACAAGATATCTCAGTGACTGATTTTTTGGCTTTAGTTCCTAAATACAAACACATAGCTTATCCTTTAGTAAATAACAAAAATGTGCCTATAGGATGGATAACTCTTGAAGAGGCAGCAAAAGTCGAAAAACAGTTTAGATCGACAACTAGTGTCAAAAAGATAGCTATCCGCAAACTAATCACAGTTTATCCAGATGAAACAGCATTAAGCGCTTTTAAAAAGATGAGTTCCTACAAAATAGGTAGAGTACTTGTTATAGATAGAACTGATTCTGAAAAAATATTAGGAATTGTGACTAAAACCGATCTAATACATGCATTAACTAAACAATTTTGAATATTTGTCTTTAAACCAATTCGAAACAGTTTTCTCCTATTTCTTTTTATTATTTTTTTTCTAAACTTGCCTTCTAATAATCCCTGAGAGCAATTTTTTTCATTAATTTTTATATACAAAGTTTTTTTCTGATCCAAAAGACCTATAAGCGAAAACATTCCGTTACTTTTTTTAAGTATGCTAAATTGGTAAGATGGAATCGAGGCGAATATGAACGTTAGTGGAGTCTTTAATCGCTTTTCTCTTAATTCTGACAGCTAGTCTGTTTATCTATTATATGGGTAGAAGAGTTGCACCTAAGCCAGTTCAAAGCAATAATGAAAAATCTTCATATGCATGTGGGGAAAATGATACATTTCATGGATTAAAAGTCAATGTATCATTATATAAATTCCTTATATATTTTGTCATTTTTGATTCTTCGGTACTTTTGTTATCCTTTGCATCAATTTCTTCTATTGGTGGAAATGCTATTTTGGTTATTCTCTATCTTTTTCTAATGCTTGCTTCAGGATTAATATTACTCGAAGGAGGACGAGCTGCTAATGAATAGCATAACAACCTGGGCTCGAACTAAATCTCCCTGGGTTATTCATTTTAATTCTGGAGCATGTAATGGGTGTGACATCGAGGTAATTGCTCTTTTAACGCCTAGATTTGATGTGGAACGATTTGGGATAAAACTTGCACCCTCACCAAGGCATGCTGATGTGTTGCTAACAACAGGCGTTGTTACTACTCAATGTGCTCAACGATTAAAAAAAATTTATGATCAAATGCCTGAACCAAAATTTGTGGTTGCTATTGGCGCCTGTGCTTGTTCAGGCGGAGTATTTAAAGGTAATTACTCTGTAGAAGGGGGTGTCGATAAGATTATTCCTGTTAATATGTACATTCCCGGGTGTCCCCCTAAACCAGAAGCCATAATTGATGGTGTAGTTAAACTATTAAACTCCCTGAAAGAGGCGTAAGAAATACGGTATCAAAAAATGAAATATTAAATAATATTCAAGAATTGTTCAGTGATAATGTTCAGATAAAAAGAAATTTTTTAGGCAAAGCAACAATCATACTTGAATCAAAATTAATCAAAGATGCTATTGTAAAATTAATAAAAAAAGACAATAATTTAGGAATATCCGCAATTACTGGGATTGATCTTGATAAGAAGATAGGTTTATTGTATCATCTTCGTACAAGTGAAGGAATTATTACACTTAAAACAGAAGTTCAAAAAAACAAACCCGTTATCTCAAGTATAACTGATATTATTCCAGGAGCAAATTTTCATGAAAGAGAAGCTGCAGATCTATTTGGAGTAATATTTAAAGATCATCCAAACCTAAAACGGTTGGTCCTTCCAGAAAGTTGGCCTAAAGATTTATTTCCTCTTAGAAAAGACGCTAATCTCGAGGATATTTCAAAAAAATGTAACGCTATTTCTTATAAGACAGCTGAGTCTCCGTCACAAGAGGGTAATCTGGTTAGTGTAATCGTGGGTCCTCAGCACCCAGCTCTTTTAGAACCTGAAAAATTTTCTTTAAAAGTTGATGGTGAAATTGTCAAATATGTTGAACCTAGAATTGGTTATGTTCATAGAGGTGTGGAAAAAGCTGCTGAAACGAAAACTTACTTACAGGATGTTTTTCTTGTAGAGCGTATCTGTGGCATATGCAATTCGTGTCATGCTATAGCTTTTGTAGAGTCTGTAGAGAAAATTTTGGAAACCCAAGTTCCAGATAGAGGTAAATATATTCGTACTATCATTCTTGAACTTAATAGACTTCATAGTCATTTGTTATTACTTGGTCATGCTGGTCTTGAAATTGGTTATGAAGCTTTATTCCAATATTTGTGGCGTGATCGTGAACCAATAATGGATTTAACCGAGATGCTTACGGGTAATCGAGTTGTTGCTTCATCATTAACAATTGGTGGGGTTAGACGAGATATAAAAGAAACTCATATTCCCATTATTAAAAAACAAATGGCTCATCTTCAAGAACGTATGATTTTTTATACAAATCTCTTTGAAAATGAACCTTCTATAAAGTTACGAACCAAGAATGTTGGTGTATTATCAGCACAAGAAGCGATAAAACTCAGTGTTGTTGGACCTGTAGCTCGAGCATCTGGTGTTCCTATTGATGTTCGTAAAGATGACCCTTATGCGGCTTATAATGAAATACCTTTTAATCTCGTAACAAGGAAAGATGGGGATTCATATTCTAGACTAATGGTGCGATTAGATGAACTTATTGAAAGTGCAAAAATTATTGATTATGCAGTAGATAATCTGCCAAATGGACCATATAGAACTAAAGTACCTAGAATTGTGGCAGTTGGTGAGGCTTTAACTAGAGTAGAAGCACCTAGAGGTGAATTACTTTATTATGTAAAAAGTAATGGTTCTGCTTATCCTGAAAGAGTAAAAGTTAGAACCCCCACTTTTTCCAACATACCTGCTTTCCAAAAAACTGCGATAGGTGGAAATATAGCAGATGTACCCGCTAATTTTGTTAGTCTTGATCCTTGTTTCTCATGTACCGATAGGTGAGCAAATGATATGATTACTTTTGATTTAATCTTCAGAATTCTGATTTTTCCAGGATTTACATTTCTTTTCTTCTTTACCCTGTTTGTGGACTGGTTGGAGAGAAAAATTGAAGCTAGAATGCAAAATAGGGTTGGACCATCTCTTGCAGGACCTTCTGGAATTCTTCAACCTTTAGCTGATGTCATTAAACTTATCACAAAAGAAGATATAATACCGGGGACTGCTAAAAAAACAGTTTTTAAATTTGCTCCAATTCTAGCTTTTTCACTTATCGTTTTTGGGATGTGTTTTTTTCCAATTGATGGCACAAATATTATTCCCAATTCAGCGTTCTCAGGAGATTTAATTTTCGACCTAGCTTTATTAACAATTGTTAACTTTCTAATGTTCCTTTCAGGTTGGGCTTCAGCTAGTCCATATGGTAGTATTGGAGCTGCAAGAGTTTTAATTCTATTTTTAGGATATGATATACCCTTATTTTTATTAGCCTTATCCCCAGCCTTTTTAGCTCAAAGTCTGAGTATCTCTGAAATAGCTATAAACCAAAATGTTCCGTTTGTATTTCTAGCCCCCTGGGCCTTTATCCTGTTTCTCATAGCTATGCAGGCTGAATTGGAAAAAGATCCATTTGATATCCCTGATGCTGAAAGCGAATTAGTTGGTGGTTTAGAGACTGAATATTGTGGTGGGAGACTAGCTTTTTTACATTTAACTAGGGATGTTCAAGTTATTTTTGGTGCAGCACTAGTTGTAGAGTTATTCCTTGGAGGTCCTTATGGTCCTGTTTTCTTTGGTTTTCCTGCTTTTTGGTACACTCTTTGGTTTATTCTCAAATTAATTGCTGTAATAGTGCTTTCGGAATATTTAACCACTTTATTCGCAAGGTTACGCATAGATCAGGTTTTAAAAGGGAATTGGAAAATACTGCTTCCCCTCTCTATTCTCTCACTTATTCTAACTGTTGCTTTAAATACGTGGATATATCCTTGGGTGATGTAACTTGGTTAAAAAAAGAATATCGCCCATGTTAAAAGAAGTGTTCTTACGCTTTTTCTCAAAACCTGTTACTGAAAAATATCCTTTTGTTAAAGCAGAAGTTCCAGAAGATTTCCGAGGAAAACAAGTATTTGATATTAATCTTTGCATAAGTTGTGGATTGTGCGCAAGAGATTGTCCATCAAAAGCAATTGAAATGATAGATGTTGATGGAAAAAGAAAACCTCTTTTTCATCTTGATTTGTGCATTTTTTGTTACCAATGTGCTGAGGGATGCCCTAGAAATGCGATCACAAGCTCTAAATTCTTTGAGTTAGCTTCAAATAATAAATCAAATTTAATAATAAAACCAAAAGAAGATGAAAAGACTGGAGTATCTGATTGATATTGATTTTTGAAATACTCTCAATTGGATTAATGATTTCTGCCTGTTTAGCTATTTTTATTGATGAAGCCGTCTACTCTGTTTCTGCACTTGCTTGTACATTTTTTTTCACCTCACTATTATACTTGCTAAATGATGCAATTTATGTAGCGATATTCCAATTTGCAGTTGCTGTTGGGACTCTAGCAATTTTATTTCTATCAGGAGAGATGTTGAGTACCAAATCAGAAAATAAGCTTTCTTTAAACAAGTCCTTGATAATAGTTTTTATCGGGGGTCTATTTTCATTGCCCGCGATTTTGTTTTCAATTTCAGACATATCAGATGTCGGATCAGGAATTACATTTGAGGAAGCTTTATGGAATCTGCGAGGTATGGATGTAGTTTTCCAAGGTTTGGTTTTATTAACTGTTGCTTTAGGTACTGCCATCATTCTTTATGAAAAGAAAAGGAGTACATGAGAATGGATTTTGTTATCTTATCGCTGACAATAATCGCAATCGGAATCTATGGGCTATTAACAAAACGGGACTTGTTGAAAGTTTTTATGTCTGTAGAATTGATTACGACAGGAGCGACATTAAATTTTGTTATGCTCACGTCTTCCCTTGGCAAAGGATTGGGTGAAGCTTTTTTAATTCTTGTTTTTTCAACTGATACTGCAATAAGTGGTGTGGTATTGGCTATACTAGTAATTGCATGTAAAAAATATGGAACCAGTGACATTAATGAAATACTCAAAAAAGAGCAAATAGAGGATGACCCTAATGTGGTTTGATATCTGTTCTTGGCTAGTCTGGGGAATCCCATTAATATCTAGTATTTTTGTAATCCCTATTGCTCATTTTAGTTCAAAAGCACGTGAATATTTTGCAGTAATAATAGCTCTAATCACTACGCTGCTATCTATATATCTGATTTTTGGAGTTCAGTTAAGTTCTGAAGAGTATTTTGGATCTTCAATAGCTTGGATTCCAACTTCTGGAATTACTGCTGGTGTATTTGTTGATCCTCTTAGTATTTTATTTACTGTTATGATTGCTTTTTTTGGTTTAATTATTTCGATTTATTCGATCGGTTATATGAAAGGGGAAGAAGGTCTAACAAGATACTATTTCTTTTTTTTGCTTTTTATAGGTTCAATGATAGGTCTTGTATTATCTGACAATTTTCTTCAAATGTTTATTTTTTGGGAAATGGTTGGTCTTTGTTCCTATTCACTAATATCTTTCTGGTATAAACGTCCAGAGTCTGTACGAGCAGGTGCCAAGGTCTTTTTAATGACTAGAATAGGAGATGCCAGTTTATTGGCTGCAATTGGACTCTTGTATTCGAGTTTAGGATCTTTTTCTTTTCGATATGCTATTTTGAATATTAGCACAATACCTACACCTACACTAACTATCATCGCCTTTCTCGTGCTTGGCGGTGCAATAGCCAAATCCGCTCAACTACCCTTACACACATGGTTGTATGGAGCTATGGAAGGACCTACTTCTGTTAGTGCCCTTTTACACTCTGCTACAATGGTAAAAGCTGGAATATATCTAGTTGCTAGAATTCTACTAATTTTGGGTCCTATAGCTTATTCTCTTCCTATGTGGTTGCCTTCAGTAACTTGGATTGGTGTTTTAACTGCTTTTGTTGGGGCAACATTAGCTTTCTACACTCCAGACATCAAAGGTGTATTAGCGTACTCGACTATCAGCCAATTGGGTTTTATGATGGCTGCATTAGGCACTGTTTCTGTACACTCTAACTTAGGTTGGTTCGCAGGTCTTTTTCATATGGTGAGTCACGCTTTTTTCGAAGGTCTTGGTTTTCTTTTAGCAGGTTGTATAATTCACTCACTTGGAACCAGAGATATGAGATTGATGGGTGGTTTGAAAAAAATTATGCCTATTACATTTGCTTTAAGTGTAATAATGATTTTAACAACAAGTGGATTACCTCCTTTTGCAGCATTTTTTAGTAAAGGCCTGATAATCACTAGTATAATAGAAACTGGTAATTTGTTACAAGTTATAGTAATATATTTCACTGCTGCCCTTACTTTTGCTTATAGCCTCCGTTTCCTAACCTTAATTTTCATAGGTGAAAAATCAGAATTTCTACAAAATCTTCATGTACATGAAGCTTCTAAGATTATGCTTTTCCCTGCAGTTATATTAGGTTTCTTGTGTGTTGTTTGGGGCTTGTTGGGACCTTGGGTAGGTGAATTTATGCTTTTTGAAGAAGAATTAAGTTTGTTAGGGGCATTTTTGAGTCTAGAAACTCTTGTTACCTTTTTATTTTTGGTCCCTACAGGCTTAATTATATATTTAACTTATTATAAGAAAATTGAGGTAATGAATAGAATTCGAAACAGTTCAAATATATTTACTACGATATTAAAACACGGTTATTTTTTTGATGATTTCTACCGGAAGGTTGTGGGAGCAGGTATAGACCGCTTCTCTACTACTCTTAGTTATGGAAATGAACAAGTAATGAATAAAGTTGGAACTTCAGGTCGAGGTGTTTTATATTTTTCAAACTTTGTTCAAAAAGTCGAGAAAACTCTTTTTACGAGATTTCCTCAATTAATAGCTGATTTGACAATTAAATTAGCTCATAATATTGAGAAATATTTAGATGTTTTTGCAGATGAATTATTGGGTATTGTGGTTCATCGTACTTTACATTATTCTTCAAAAGTAAAGAAGGTTCCTCAAACATCTCTGCAACATTACATTGCTGCAGCTTTAGTAGGTTTCATATTACTGGTAATATTATTGATAATAGGTATTGGAGTGTAAAAACATGTATTCTCTATTGTTAGTGTTTCTTCTACCAACATTGGGTATTCCTTTGGCTTATCTGGCCGGAAGGAAATCTGTAAAGATGGCAGCAATAGTTGTTGCCTTAATTGCTATAGTGAATATTGGTTTAATTCTTACTACAGTTCCAACAGTTCTCGATAGTCCAGATCATAGATATGTTGAATCATACGCTTGGATTCCTATTTTAGAAGCGGAGTTTACACTTTTTGTGGATGGAATAAGTGCATCTATTGCTATAATTTCTCTAATTCTTATTCTTTCAGTAGCTATTTTTTCTATAAATTACATGGAAGGTAAGCAAAACCTCCCAACGTATTATACTCTTCTATCAATGCTTTCTATAGGTCTAGTAGGTGTTTTTATCACTTCGAATCTTTTATTATTCTATTTTTGCTGGGAACTCATGTTAGTTCCTGCATACTTCATCGTAGGAGGTTGGGGTTATCGAGACCCTTACAAAGCCGCGTTTAAACTCTTTGTTTTTACACATGCTGGCGCAGTTTTTGTTTTATTAGGTATAGGTGGAATTTTCATGTTAACTGGCGTTACAGATATGTTTCAAGCACAAACTGCCCTTATGTCGGCTAATCCGGAAATTGTTAAATGGATCCTTTTATCGATAACAGGTGGTTTTGCTGTAAAGATGGCTGTTGTGCCAGTACATATGTGGTTACCTGATGCGCACTCTGAAGCTCCGTCTACTATGTCCGCTCTTTTAAGTGGAGTAATCATTGGTGCAGGTGCATATGCTATTTTGCGTTTATCTCTGGGAACTGTATTTCCAGCAGTTATGGGTACAGAGTTTGGGATTTCATTTTTGCATGGGTTAGCTTTTTTTGGAGTATTATCTGCTTTTTTCGGATCCCTTATCGCTTTGGTTGATAATGATATAAAGAGGATTATAGCATATTCGAGCATTGCACATATGGGGTATGTAATGTTTGGGCTTTCTTTATTTCCATATGTGGAAGCTACAACTGGAACAGTATTGCATTTGCTAAATCATGCTGTTAGCAAAGGTCTATTCTTCTTAACTGCTGGAACAATTATGCATCAGCTACACTTGCGTGATATAAGGAAAATGGGTGGACTTGCAGGAAAACTTCCTTTAACAGCAACAACTTCTACTATTGCTGCGTTGAGTATTGCTGGAACTCCACCATTTGCCTGTTTTATTAGTGAATTTTTAATATTTGTTGGTGCTTTCCAAGTCATAAACGGTGATGGTTTCTATCTTTTGCCAACTGCTTTTATGCTTATTGCCACTGTTCTTTCGCTTGCCTATTCTCTAAGGTTTATATCTAATGTTTTTTTTGGGCAATCAAAAAATTCAGAAAAAGTCTCTGCTGTTCCTTTATTTATGAAGATAGCTTTGATAATTTTAGCTCTATTTGTGATAATTTTGGGAATCTGGCCCTCTTTCTTTATTGAATTAATTTCGACAGTTGCTTTTGTGTGATGTAGGGTGTTGTGATTTGATTGAAATTATTGATGTTCTCTTACCAATAGCCAGTTTGGTAATTTTTGCAATTCTAACTGTTCCTATACTGACTTTTTTAAGAAAATTCAACAATTATTTGTTTCTAACTCTAAGTTGGTTTTTAATTGTTTTCTTTGTTTCAGGTATAACAGTCGCAAACATAACTATCAAATATTATGAGTTACCAACAACACAACCCTTTCTTAATATTTCGCTAAATGATTCGCCTCAAAATATTTTTTCAAGTTCCTTTATGATAGATGCAATATCAATTTACATGGCTATTATTATTCTTGGTTTAAGTGCCTTGGTTTTGTTTTACAGCGTTTTATACCACACCTCAAATCAGCGCCCATCAGAAAGATATTTTGCTATAATGTTGATGCTTACAGCAGTTTTAATCGGAACAGTATTTGCTGGTGATCTTATGACATTATTCATTTTTTGGGAAGCTGCTGCTGCTGGTTCTGCTTTTCTTATGCTCTATAAAAAAACTTCAATTTCATTAAATTCAACATTGAAATATTTGATAATGATAATAATTGCTTCTGCACTAATTGTTTTTGGTCTCTCATTGGTTTATAGTCTAACTGGTTCATTGAATTTTTGGGTTGTTAGAGATGCTTTGTTGACTCTAAGCGATAAAACTCTTTTGATACTCGCTTTTGCTTTTATCGTTGCTGGTTATGCGATAGAATCAGCTATTGTTCCATTCCACTTTTGGCTTCCAGACGCATACACTGCAGCTCCAGCCTCTTCATCCGCTTTTCTATCTGCATTAATAGATCAAGGTAGTTATTACGTATTAATTAGAGTCCTTGTGTTCATCTTAACACCGCCAGCAATAGTAAATTGGACTTTAATGCTAGCTATGATGGCAGCTTTGACGATGATTGTAGGTAATCTATTTGCGTTAATTCAAAATAATGTTAAACGTTTAATAGCAAATATCTGCGTAGCAGATGTTGGTTATAACCTCGTTGGAATAACTAGTTTAACTTCTCTTGGACTTACAGGTAATCTTTACTTCTTTTTAATAGGAGGAATTACAACAGCTCTTTCTTTTATGGTTATAGGCGTAATTAACCACTACGGATTAGAGACAATTGAAGATTTCTCAGGGCTTGGTAGAAAAATGCCACTATTGAGCTTAGCTCTTGTAATTGGTATGTTATCTTTTGCAGGAGTTCCTCCTCTTGGAGGCTTTACAGCTAAATTTCTTGTGTTCACAGCAGCAATACAAGCTAATATGAGTTGGTTAGCTGTTATTGGCGTTCTAACAAGTGTTATCCAAACAGCTTATTTGATGAGAATAATTAATTATATGTACGGAAAAAAATCAACAGATTCAAAAAGAATAAATGAACCTAAAAAATTGCTTATTCCAATATTTATTTTGGTAGCTGCGATATTGATTTTAGGAATCTATCCACAATTCGTCTTAAGCCTTATTGAAGCTGCAACAAAACAACTCCAACTTATTATTCCCTAAGTTGGAGAAAAATATTTTGAATTATTAATTTTAATAATTATTCTAATTGAACAAAATTTTTGATATTTTAGATTTCAGAATTTTTTCTCGTTGCTTAAGTATATCATCAAACGTGTTATCCATTATGATTTTACCATCACTAGTTTTTACTATAGCTCCACCTATGACTCGGATTTTTTCTTTGGACAGTGTCAATGATGATTTAGTTTTTGTTATAGCACTAATTTTTTTAGCTAATTTGTTTAGGTTCAGAAACAATTTTGAATCTTGAGAATTTAATACAACTTCTAATTTGTTACCACCTAAAATCACTCCTGCTTCAATTATCAAATTTTCCAACAAGGGAACATATTTTTTTGTTTGTGTTAGATTCTGCAACCTTTTTTTAGCTTCTTTCATAACTGTAGCAATTATTTCTCCTTTTCTGGATAAAACAATCCAGTTTGAAGTTATTTTTGAATTTGCAATCTTATGGAGTCTTTCCATATCCGCTTCATTTGCTGCTTTTTTTAACATCAATAATCTTTTTGAGTTCGCTTCTTTAATTCCTAATTGTATCTGTTTGGTTATCATTTTTTCAGATAATTCTTGAGCGTCATTAATTATCATTTTAGCTGATTCTTTTGCTTCTTGCAATAGAGTATTTGTGATATTTTGTAGTTCCAAATATTATGCCTCCCCAATAATTGTGAGAAAAACATAATCCACTGCTTTTTCAAAATTTCTTTCTGAATTCACTTCGACTTCTTTTGCTATCTTTTCTGACTCCACTTTGGTCTTCTCAAGTTCTTTTTCAATGTTCTTTCCTTTTTTCTTCTTCAATTCAATGGTTTCTTGTTCAGCCTTTTTCAGAATTTTTTTGTAAGACTTTTCATAGGCAAATAAAGCTTTTTGATGCGCTTCCCTGTTAATTTTTTCGGCTTGAATTCTAGCCTCTTCAAAAATTTTTTTAGTTTCTAAATTGGCCTCTTTTATTTCTTTAAAGACCTTGAGCAAGAGTGACACCGCTTTCTTTTATTAGAATGTTTGATCGATTAAATAGTTTTTCTAGTTATTAAAAAGATCAGAGTTAAACATCACTTTAAAGTTTTAAGATTTAACCAAAAAAATTAAGAGTAACTTTCTATTATGATTAATTTTATTCAATCTTCATTGAAGGTGTTAAGTCTCGCAAGATTTAAGGAAAATTAAGGTTGTATTCCTTGATAAATATGTGGACTCTGTTTTGTTTTTCTTAGGGGATTTGGGTGTTGTACAATGTATGAATGTAGATGAAAAGCTAGATTCATTTGATGGTCTTTTGGAACAATATGCAACCTCTTGTGAACTAGTTAATAGACCACAAAGTCTATTTGCGAGAATAGAAAAAAATCTTCTTCATCTAGAAATCGAACAAATAACATCTAAAAAGATAAGAGCTTTTCCCCATGAAAAGACAATAGACGAGACCTTATCAAAAGCCGAAAATGAGCTATCTGAAATCGAAATAACCACAAATCATCTTGCTGAATCTCTTGATTCTTACTCTAAAATTATGCGAAAGATTGACATGTTACTAGCTTCTTGGAAGATTAATCGAAAAAAAATTCCGATTGCGACAATAACTCTTCCAAAAGAATCCCAAATACAAATTCTCAAAGAAGTAGAATTAAAACTTGTTAAAATTGAAACGCGTATTAAAGAACTAAATACCATTTCTTCTCGAATTCCAAAAATACTTACAAAAATAAATATCCTAATAAAAAACCTAAAGATAAAACCGACAGGTTTTTCAACAAATGGAATTAACTATTCCCTGGATGAAAAATTCTTAGATTTTATCGAACAAACAATATTACCCTATGAGGAAAATATTCGAACACAAAAAACATCGAAATTTTCCAATGTTAAACAATTACTCTCTACAAAAACAAACATAGATAAAATGCAAGAACAAGTTCCTGAAGAAAAAAATAACCTCATAAAACAAACATTGAAACTAAGAAAACTTGCAGAATTAGAACGACAATCAATAAAAACCAAACCAGAATTTATTTCAGCGAAATTTAAACTTTTAGCCCTCAGAATATTAATTGAGGAAATAGAAGAACTAAGAAAAATTGAAAGTCACTTAGGTAGTGTTTCACCCACTGTATATCTGGAAGCTTGGGTTCCTCAAAAACACCTCAAAAAAGTTATTGACGGAATAAAAGAAGTCACAAAAGGAAATTGTATAATCAAAGAAGACCCGCCTGATCCTGAAGACACCGTTCCTACAATAATCAAACCAACTCCACGTCTATTTGAAGCGTTTGAAAAACTAACTTTTTCTTTTGGATATCCCAAACCAGATGAAATTAATCCAATTTTTATTATGGCTATAACTTTTCCATTGCTTTTTGGTATAATGTTTGCAGATGTTGGACAAGGCATTATTCTAATAGTTGCAGGATTGGTATTATCGTATTTTAGAAGAAAAATCAACATAGAAGAGGTTGGGGATATTGTTGGGTATTTATTGATGGGATCCGGACTGATTCTTCTCTGCGGTTTTACATCCACTTTTTTTGGGTTTCTTTTCGGGGAATTTTTTGGTCCATCAGGAATAATACATCCAATATCTCTAGGTAAAATTGGGCCTTTTCAGATTGGTGGTTTTGATCCTATGGTTGAACCAGTTAGCATGTTGAGATTAGCGATTTTTGTTGGAGTATGTATGCTGAGTTTTAGCTTGGTTTTAAGAATCTATAATAATATAAGAAAAAGCCAATTTAAACAAACTTTAATCTCAGTTTCTTGGTTATGGTTGCTTGCAGGTGGGTTTATATTATGGATTTATTGGGGTGGAATTTCAAATTTAACCAAATGGTTTGGAGAGGGTATCTTCATGTTCATCGGGTTAGTTGTTTTTCCAATAATTACAATGACTATAGTCACTGCAACAGTTGAAAATATTATGGGAGGCGTACAATTTAGTATAGAAATTCTAATAGAATCTTTAGACCATACAATATCATTTGGTCGACTTGCCGCTTTATCACTTACTCATAGCGCTTTAAATTACATGTTTCTTATTTTAGCTGGAGTTGAACATTCAAATTTCACCTTGCAGAGTATCCCAATAGTTCTTGCTGGAACCCTTATAGCATTAACCATTGAAGGTCTCATAATTTTTGTACACACTCTAAGGCTTCACTGGGTTGAATGGCTTCCTGGATTCTATAGTGGAAAAGGAATTCCTTTTAAACCAATTAAACTAAATAATAATTCCAAGGAGAAATATGAATATGGATCCTAGCACATTTGCAGCTATAGGTATAGCAGTTGCAACTCTTGGTTCTGCTGGAAGTGCAGCCTATGCGATAATTAGTTGTGCACCCGCTTTAGCTTCAGTAACTTCTGAAAAACCTGAGTACGGTAGCAAATTATTAATAACGATTGTGTTGGGAGAAGCACTTGCAATATATGGATTACTTATTGCTTTTATGATAGTATCTAAACTACCTGTGATTACCACAGCTGACGCAGGTATCCAAGCTCTTTTCGCTGGAATCGCAATGGGGGGTGCTGCAGTTGCAGCTAGTATAGGTATTTCGTATACTGGTCCTGCATTGATGACTGCAATGGTTGAAAAACCTGAAAGTTATACTATTAACATCTTGGGAGTAGTATTATCTGAAGCGTTGGCCATATACGGGCTTCTAATTGCTTTTATGCTGGTTCCTTAGAAGATCTCAGAAAAATTGATTTATTCTTCGCTCAATAGCTATTAGCCATTAATAGTTGTTTTGTAAAGTTAAAACAGATTGAATTTTGGAAGCGTTTATTTTTCTTTTTGAACCAACAATTATGCTTCTTAAATTCTTGATTTCAATCCACTTCAAATTAAGTATTACGAGAACATAACTCACATTATAATATTTGAGGTACTTTTTTTGCATTTCCAAACTCACTTTAAGCGAAGCTTTTTCAAGGATTTCCTCAATTTGACTCAGGGGTTTCCCGAGATTTTCCAAGAATTGAGAAAACACTCTTTTTAATGTGGGATTATTAGCAATTTCCTTAGAAGCTAGTAAGTATTCCATGAAATTCTTAATGTCAGTTTTTTCCAATAACTTTGATACTGTTTGGTCACTAATAAAAAAAGAAGGTAACAGATACTTCTTTATTGAATCTTTTGAAATTCCTTTAGCTATACCCCTGAGAATTATCTTTATATTTTTTGTTTCTACTTCTATTCCTAAAACATTTTTTGCTATTATTTTATCTGAACCCTTAAATTTTTTAACTACTTTTTGAATTTTCTGATATGCTGCCTGATCTAACGCAGATTCCAAAGGTAGCAAGGTATCACCTGCGTTACTATCTGATAGTGTTTTTTGCAAAATGACTCCATATTTGGTATCAAATAGTTGTTGGATCACATCCACAATTGTTTTTGAATTGGATAATATGTCTTGGCATCGATCTTTGTTGAGGATACCTACTGGAATAATGTTACTTTTTGCTTCATCTGGGTTCATTTTGGCTTTAGTAGCTCTTAACAATGTTTTGATATTTGATACTTCAATTTTTCCAATAATGGCTCCTATTAACTTCTTTAGATTTCCTGACGAAAAATTTTCTAGATTTTTCAAAGTTTTTGCGTAATTTTCTAATAATGCTTCCTCAAAAGGTATGGAATTGTTTTCTCTCGGCAAAACTCTAACTATTTCTTCTTTATATGAGCTTTCCATTAATGCACAGTGGATTTCCACAAGATTTTTACCGACTAAATCAACCAGTTTTTGCTCTTCCATGAGTTTGAGTTTTTCTAACGCAACTTTTGGCATTATCTCGTTATATTTTAAGGGTTTCATTTTCCTCTTTCCTTAAATTGTTTTTATAGATCGCTCTTTGCGTTTACGTTGAAGCACTCTTACTCTGATTGAATCCTGTCTTTCTATCTCTTCAAGTATTAATTCTACATACCTGATTGTCGCATCTAGTTGAGGAATGATTTTAAATCTTATTCTATTAATTTGTCTTCTTTTTATGGAAATTAATTCTAAGATTTCTCTGATTGTAGCTGTCAATTCAGCTAATTTTACGATAAATCTTATTGATTCCTCTATTTTTGTTGCTGCCTCATCTAATTGTAAAGGTGTTTCTGCAATATTGAAACGAGGCTTTTTAGTTACAGTATCTCCCACTACTAAATTAAAAACTGAAAAAGGTAATCCTAAAACTCCTTTTGTTGTACTTGTTTCAACATTAAATTCTTTGATAGGAGCTACTAATGACAGTTCTTTTGCTGTTATCGATCCAGTTATCATCTCGGCTTTAAAAAAACTTGAATAAGCTTGGTCAATTTTTTCAAACAAGCGATCTCTAAACATATGTGCTTTTTTTCTAAACTCAATAAGTGTTATAATTAAAGTTTCCAAATCTTTTTGCAGGATATCAGCGATTCCTTCGGCTAGAGATTTTCTTTTTTTTAATCTTATTAGTTCTCTTCGAGTTGGATGTACTTCCATTTTTTTTTCTGGCATTAAAATTCCCTTTATTCGGAGTTTGTTTTTTCATGCTTTGGAAAATACTTTTTAATAATTGAGGGTTCAATTCTTGTGAGTTCTGACTCAGGAAATATTGACAAAAGGTTCCACCCGATGTTTAGCGTTTCTTCTATGTCACGGTTTTCATTGAAGTCTTGTCCGATGAATTCTCTTTCAAATCTCTCCATGAATTTAAGATAGAGTTTATCTGTACTTGTTAGTGCTTTTTCTCCAGAAACTAAAGCCGTACCTTGAACAATTTTTCCTTCAGCATAGGCATAATACAGTTGATCTGAAAGTTGTTTATGATCTTCCCTTGTTTTATTTATTCCAATACCTTTATCCATTAAACGAGATAAACATGGCAATGGATCTATTGGTGGGTATCTTCCTCTTTTGAACATTTCTCTATCTAGAATAATTTGTCCTTCAGTTATGTAACTGGTTAAATCTGCAATTGGGTGAGTAATATCATCATCAGGCATTGTCAATATTGGCATTTGTGTTACTGATCCTTTTTTTCCTTTTATGATTCCTGCTCTTTCATACAAAGTTGCCAAATCAGTATACATATATCCTGGATACCCTCTTCTTCCTGGAATTTCTAGACGAGATGCTGAAATTTCGCGAAGCGCTTCACAATAATTGGTCATATCCAATAAAATTACTAGTACGTGAAGATCGTGTTCAAATGCAAAATATTCAGCTGCAGTTAATGCCATTCGTGGAGTTAGAATTCTTTCAATTGCTGGTTCCTCTGCTCGATTCACAAACATAACTACTTTACCCATAGCTCCCATTTTTAAAAAATCATTTCTGAAAAATGTAACTTCATCAGATGTTATTCCCATTGCAGCGAATACTATTGTGAAACCTTCTTCTTCACCTACAACTTTTGCTTGTCTTACAATTTGTGAGGCCAATAATTTGTGTGGTAATCCTGTTCCTGATAACAAAGGTAGTTTTTGTCCTAATAATAAGGTATTCAAACCATCGATTACTGAAATACCTGTTTGTATAAACTTGGTTGGATGCTCTCTGGAATATGGGTTGATTGTTGGAGCATGAATATCCAAATAGTCTTCTGGTATTATATTTGGACCACCATCCGCAGGTTTTCCTGTTCCGGTGAACATGCGTCCAAACATGTCCATTGAGACAGGTAACTTTATGGTTTCTCCGGTGAAACGAATAGCTGTACTATCAATGCTTAATCCAGCAGTACTTTCAAAAATCTGAATAACGGTGACTTCATCGCTAATGTCTATAACTTGACCTATTTTTTCCCCACCTTTTGGAGTGATAACATTTACAACTTCCCCAAAACCTACTCCGGCAACAGATTCGCAAAATAATAAAGGCCCAGTTATCTCTTTAATTGTGAAGAATTTTAATCCTAGGTGAGATTTTTTGCTCAAATTTGATCATCTCCTTCATCTGATTTTGGTTTTAGATTTTCAAATTGGTCATTCATTTCTTTATTAATTTCACTATACACTTTATCAAAATCATCTATTGGGGTCGTCTTAAGTCGACTTAACTTTTTGCGAACTGGCAACGAGAGAATGTTTGTTAAAGGAATCTCAGAATCTATCGCAATTTTTGTTTTATCATAAAATTTTAAGAAAGTACGGAGCATTTTGTAAGTTTTTGCTATTGGACAATATGCGTCAACAGGATGGAATGCGTTTTGAAGAAGGAAATACTCTTTTAACATCTTTGCTGTTTCAAAAACAGATCTTTGTTTATCTCCCAATATTTCTGCTCCAATTAATGCTACAATTTCTCTCAATTCCTCTTCTTCTTTAAGTAGGGTTCTAGCTTCGCTGCATAATTTTTGCCAATCCTTTTCGATTTTAGCAAACCAAGGTTCAAGCATTGATATGTTCTCAGAATAACTCATAAACCAATTTATTGCTGGAAAATGTCTCCGGTGAGCTAAAGCAAAATCGAGAGCCCAAAATACTTTAGCTATCCTTAGAGTATTTGTTGTTACAGGTTCTGAGAAGTCACCTCCAGGAGGTGAAATGGCTGCTAATACTGTAGTTGAGCCCTGTCTGTTTTCTTTGCCAATTGACTGAACTAATCCGGCTCTTGAATAGAATTCTGCCAATCTAGATGCTAGGTAAGCGGGGTATCCTTCTTCTCCTGGCATTTCTTCGAGACGTCCTGAAATTTCTCTTAATGCCTCAGCCCATCTAGAAGTTGAATCAGCCATTAGAGCAACGTTATAACCCATATCTCGATAATACTCAGCTAAAGAAATCCCTGTGTAAATGCTTGCTTCCCTAGCTACAATTGGCATATTTGAAACATTTGCTACAAAAATTGTTCGATTCATTAATGATTGATTGGAATTACCTAAATTAAGTTTTGAAAATCTGTCCAGAACATCTGCCATCTCATTTCCCCGTTCACCACAACCGATGTAAACAACTACATCTGCATCGACCCACATGGCTAAGGTTTGCAGAACAACAGTTTTTCCTGTACCAAAGCCTCCTGTTGTGGCTGCTATACCACCTTTTGCTATAGGAAAGAAAGAATCGATTATCCTTTGTCCAGTTAGAAGTGGTTCTGTAGGGGTAAGCATTTTTTTATAAGGGCGCGGTTTTCTTACAGGCCAAGTGTGCATCAGAAACATGTTTTCTAGCCCTTCTGATGTTTTAATTTCTGCTATTGGATCTGTTATTGTGTAGTTCCCTTCAGAACTAATATCGGTAACAATTCCTGAAGTGGTTGGTGGAACCATAATTCCATGTTTAACGAGAGGTGTTTCTTGTATTGTACCTATAAAATCTCCACCAGTAACTTTTGTTCCTTTTTTTAGAATAGGTTTGAATTTCCATTTTTTCTTACGATCAAGAGCTAATGCTTCTGTTCCTCTTTTGATTAAAGGCCCATGCATTTTGGAAATTAAAGTAAGAGGTCGTTGGATTCCGTCAAATATTTGTCCAATTAAGCCTGGACCTAGCTCTACAGACAATGGTTTGCCAGTTCCAGTAACTTTTTCTCCTAGTTTTATGCCTTCAGTTTCTTCATATGCTTGGATAACTGCAATATTTCTTTGTAGACGGATAATTTCGCCAATTACCCCTACTTCACCTACTTTTACCAATTCGAACATTTGTGATCCTTTCATGCCTTTGGCTGTCACAAATGATCCTGCAATACGTGATATTATACCTGCATTTTTTTTTGACAAATCTCTAACCTCTCAATTCATGTTTCGAATTTTATAATTTGAGTTCTATTCCAGTTTTTCGTTTTATTATTTCAGTAATAGGATCAAATGATACTTTAGGAGTGCCGCCAAGTTTTTGAATTGAAATAATTAATGGAAACTTGTTTTTTTCTGTGATTTCATTAATGGTTGAATGAATTCGGTTTGCGATTATATCTGTTGTAATTATTACTGCGAAATCAGACTTTTTGGAAAATTCTCGAATAAGTTCATCAGCTTCTGATGAACTCTTTACTGCATAAGTGTTTTCTACCCCAGTTAATTTAAAACAATTTACTGTATCTTCGTCTGCTACAACTGCAATTTTCATAAATATCACAAATTTTAATCAGTAGGACAACTATGTGCTGTTGAATTAGTATAATGCAGATTTACTCTAAAAAGATTAACCGTGAGTGGAAAAAAATTTTGTAGAGCACCGGGAATATAATTATATTCCCAATTTACGAGTAGAATATTTCTTAAGATTATTGGCCAAGCTGAGGTATCCCGGGTCGAATTGGCGATATTTTTCACATTTCATTTCGAAAGAATCAACGCAGTGGTAGTGGATTAAATTTTTAATCAAAAAAATGATTCTTTAAAGTAAAACAAAGACTATCATAATTTTATAATTCAAACAATTTTTGTGACGTTCTTAATCTTTAAGTTTATCCTGTTTCTTCTCCAATTCCTTTCTGGTTGTTTCAATTACAACACCATTACGTGTTGCACATTTCACCTTACTTATTCGTTCTATTGCTTGATCTCTTCGCTGATTAGCTTTTTTCTCTCCTACAAGTTTAGCTAAGTAAATCCAAAACTTCTTGCTAGATCCAGTAAGTTTTATCTCATCATGATCTTCTTGAAGCTCACGTTTAAATTCATCATAACTCTTAGGCACAAAAACCCCTCTGCAAGTATTATGCCTATAATTCCTATTATGATTTATGTGAAAACAGACATGTTTGTATCAAAATGTTATTTTAAACAAAAAATACTAAATTAGATTATCAAGAAAAGAGCTGAATTCTGGTCAGACTGTACAAGTATTCTAAGTGAACAGGTCATTTATAAGTACTTCTTAGATTAGTAGTTTATATGGACTGATTTTTTATGATTGGTCAAAAAAATGTAGAAGCTTACATGCTAATTGTTGTGGAGCATGGTGCTGAACATGAGGTTCTTGATGCTTTGATGAAGTTTGAAGGTGTTGTTGAATCTTCTTTGGTTTATGGGGAGTTTGATATTCACTGTAAGTTCTTAGTTGAGAGTATGGAGAAACTTAGGGAAGTTCATGATGAGGTTAGGAAACTCAGGATTTTGACTAGTGAGACACTTATTGCTTATGAAAGGGCTCCAAGAAAAGAAAGAAGGGTTAAAAACCATCGAGTAAGGAAATTGGGGCATATCCGAGCAAGACGTTAAAAATTTTTGATTCATGGCCACACTTAGTATTTGTGAACAAAATCCACGGCAAAAGATAGGGTCCATCTTTAATTACAAGGATTTTGAAGAGCTATTTTATGGTAAATTATTCAAATCTTGTTACATATTTTGAGATCATACCAGTCATCTCTTTACGGTACCTTTAGCTAATTTCCGACACAAATATAAGTTTAAATATTTAACCACAAAAATATTTTTACTTATTCTTTAGGGAAAAAAATAATTACTATTCGTTTAAATGGATAATAATAGTGTACTGAGACGATCTCGGTGAAAAACGAATTGGACAAAATAGTGTAGTTGTCGTTGTTTAGTCATAAAATTTTTCTCCTTTAAGAAAAACAAACTTGGGACTCCAACACGCAATAAAATGGTTAGCGAAGAGAATTTATGTTTCTTTCAAAGTGGAAATAGTTACTTTTATTGTAACTGCAATTGAATATGACGATTTAACGGAAATATTTTATGAAACTAAGTAGCAGTAAATGTAACTATTATGATAACGTATTCATTTTGCTCGTCAGTAATATTAACTGAATAGTTTACCTATAACAACGTGATAAATGGTTAGCTAAAGTTCTAAATTACTACTAAAAATATGGGAAATATAAAAAAGAGATGAAAAAGAATTGGTTTTCCAACAAACCTCAGACCCAAAGGAAGCTTTGGTTCATATCTTTGATTTTGAAAAGCTTAAATATTGTTTTGAATGTGGTATTTGCACTGCAAGCTGCCCGGTTGCAGAATTGTTTCCAGAGCATTACAATCCGCGAATACTTCTTCATAGTCTTCCAAACGCAGATGAAAAAATATTAAATTCAGCTAAAATGTGGCTTTGTGCATGGTGTGGTCGATGTTATGACGTTGTCCACAAAAAATTAATCTTCCTGCAATTTTTCAGCAATTAAGAAACTTTGCGGTTGAGCATGGTTATATTAAGGGCCTCTATAAGGCACTGAGATTAATTAGAGATGAACTTCCCTTGCCTGCTTCATGTTGTTATGTTTGTTTTCATCCAAACCGGGCATTAAGAAACGATGAGTCAGTTGACCAGATAATAAAAGATGTTATTCTTGACTATGAAGCTACGCATAAGAAGCTACAACCTATTGCCAAGATTAGTAAAGCAAGGGTCGCTATTGTTGGTTCTGGTCCTGCTGGACTTTCGGCTGCTCAAATTTTAGCTAAACAAGGTTATGATGTTACGGTTTTTGAGGAGGGATCCTTGTTGGGTGGAATGTTAAGGAGATGTATCCCTGAGTATCGTCTTCCTAAAGAAAGTTGTTGATTTTGAGATTGAATGTATCAAAGATTTAGATGTTGAAATAATCAAGAATTTGGAAATTGGAAAGAAGTTGAAACTGGAGAACCTCTTTTTTGATTATGATGCGGTGTTTGTTGCCACAGGTGCTCATAAAGAAAGAGTACTTGATGTTGAAGGTGAAGAGCTTAATGGTGTTTTTTATGCTCTTGCTTTTCTGGAAAAAGCAAATTTAGCGGAAATTGAAGTGTCAGGTAATTTATTGGTAATCGGAGGAGGCGATGTCGCTATTGATTGTGCTAGGACAGCTTTAAGGTTTGGAGCTAAGAAGGTACGTGTTTTGTATCGTAGGTCAAGAGAGGAAATGCCTGCGAATCTTTGGGAACTTAAAGAAGCTGAGAAAGAGGGAATTAAAATTGAGTTTTTAGTTACTCCTAAAAGGATTATTGGCGAAAATGGTAGTGTTACTGGGATTGAATGTGTGAAAAATGAGTTAAGTGAGATGGATGATTCTGGCCGAAGGCGATCGGTTGAGATTGAGGGTTCTAATTTTGAATTAGAAACGAGTTATGTTGTGATTGCTACAGGTCAATTTCCTAATACATCTTTTCTGCCAGAGACGGTTGACGTCACTAAAGATCATAAAGTAGCCGTTAATCCTTTTACTTTAGAGACAAGCTCACCTTGTATTTTTGCTGGAGGGGATGCTGCAAATGGTCCAGCCACTTTGATGGAGGCAGTTTTGGCTGGAAAACAAGCAGCGATCACTATAGATTGCTATCTTCAAAATCTTTCTTTGAATTTATCTAAAATAAATAAAACTAAGGAGAATAAGAAAATTGACAAGTAAAGTTTCGTCTAAATCTAGTGAAGATCTTCGTATAGGAGTTTATGTTTGTCATTGTGGAAAGAATATTGCTGGCTCGGTTGACTGTGAGAAGGTTTCGAATTTTGCTTCTAATCTTCCACATGTTGTTTTATCTAAGCATAATCTTTATACTTGTTCTGATCCTGGACAGGAGACAATTAAAAAAGATATTGCGAAACATAATCTGAATAGGGTGGTTGTAGCTTCTTGTACTCCGAGGTTACACGAGCCAACTTTTAGAAAAACCTGTGAAGAGGCTGGTTTGAACAAATACTTGTTTGAGATGGCTAATATTAGAGAACATTGCAGTTGGGTACATCTCTATGAGCCTGAGGAGGCTACTAAAAAAGCAAAGGATCTTGTGGAGATGGCTGTGGCAAGGTCAGCCTTGTTGAATCCTCAAGAGGAGGCTACTGTTCATGTTGCAAGAAAAGCTTTGGTGATTGGGGGTGGAGTTGCTGGTATTCAAGCTGCTTTGGATTTAGCTGATACTGGGTATAAGGTATTTCTTGTTGAGAAGACTCCTAGTATTGGGGGAAAGATGGCTCAGATTGATAAGACCTTTCCTACTATGGATTGTTCAATTTGTATTCTTGCTCCAAAAATGTCTGATGTAGGTAAACATCCAAATATTGAGTTACTAGCTAATAGTGAGGTTGTGGATGTTTCTGGATATATAGGGAATTTTACTGTGAAGGTTAAAAGAAAACCCAGACATGTAACCAAGGATTGTACGGCTTGTGGTGATTGTAGCAAGGTTTGTCCCATTGAGGTTCCCAACGAGTTTGAAACAGGTCTTAGTTTGAGAAAGGCGATCTATACTCCTTTTGCTCAAGCTGTTCCGGCTCTTTATTTAATTGATGAGAAAAACTGTATTGGTTTGGATAAGAATACTTGTGGACGCTGTAGGGAAGTTTGCGGACCGAATGCTATAGATTTTCTTGAAAAAGAGAAAATAGAAAGTTTGGATGTTGGTACAATAATTGTTGCTACAGGGATGGATGTTTTTGATCCTTCGGAGCTGACGGAATATGGGTATTTGCGCTTTGCTAACACTATCACATCTATGGAGTTTGAACGTCTTATTAATGCAGGGGGTCCTACTGGTGGCAATTTAGTTAAACCCAGTGATATGACTCTTCCAAAAAGTGTTGCTTTTATTCAATGTATTGGCTCTCGCTCTCATGGTAAGGGTAATCCGTATTGTAGTAATGTTTGCTGTATGAATACGATAAAAGATGCTTTGCTTATCAAAGAGCATTGGCCTGAAGTTAAGATTCAGGTGTTTTACGTGGATATTCGCTCTTTTGGTAAAGGATTTGAAGATTTGTTTAGACGCGCTAAGGAATCAGGGGTTATTTTTACCAGGGGATTACCTGCTGAGATTTTTGAGGATAATAAATCTCATAGTCTGTATCTGATCGGGGAGAATACGCTTGAGAACAAGAAGTATAAAGTAAAAACTGACTTAGTAGTTTTGTCTGTTGGACTTGAACCTAGAACAGATAGTGATAACATCAAACGTCTATTGAGGTTATCTAAGACTACTGACGGATTTTTTATGGAGGCGCATCCTAAGCTTAAGCCTGTTGATACGCCGACTGGGGGTGTTTTTTTGGCGGGTTGTGCTGAGGCTCCTAAGGATATTAAAGATAGTGTTACTCAGGCGAGTGCTGCTGCAGCGCGGGCAGGGATTTTGATGTCGAAGGGCAGTGTTACTGTTGAGGCGATTACGCCTTTCATATTTGAGGATAAGTGTAAAGGTTGCAGTTTGTGTGCTAATGTTTGTCCCTATAATGCTATTACAGTTGATAAAGATACTAAGAAAGCTTCTGTTGTTGAGGCTGCTTGTTCAGGTTGTGGTACTTGTGGTGCTGAATGTCCCTTTGGGGCAATAGAGATGCGACATTTTACGGATGAGCAGCTTTTTGCTCAAATTGATGTTGCTACTGAGCATGAAGCAAACAAAAAGATCGTAGCTTTTTGCTGCAATTGGTGCTCTTATGCTGGCGCAGATTTTGCTGGAGTGAGTAGAATGCAATATCCTCCAGCTGCAAGAATTATTAGGACTATGTGTTCAGGTAGGGTTTCTTCTAAGTTTGTAGAAAGAGCTTTTGCTAGGGGAGCTGCTTCGGTTTTGGTTGCTGGTTGTCACTTAAATGATTGCCATTACATAAACGCAAACTATCAAACTAAGAAGCGCGTTGAGAGATTATGGAAGAAGATGGAACGACTTGGATTAGATAAGAATAGACTTCAATTAGCTTGGATTAGTGCTGCTGAGGGGCAAAAATTTGCTTCAAAAATGAAAGAAATGCAAAAAATTGTTGATGGAGTTACTGTTGAAGAGATTAAAAAAACTGTAACGAGTTTTGCGCCAAAACAAAAGCTTGCAGATAAACCTTCTCCTCTGAAGGCTAAGAAAAACGGTGTAACTTTTACTGTAAAAAATCCAAAAGTGGTTGTTAAACGGTGATTTTTAAGATGCGATGGAGGATATGTTTGTGAGGGGAAAAATAAAAGAGCTTGAGAGTAAAAAAACATTCAGATTGGAAAGAAACTTGCTTTCAAGTTTTTCTTCTTTAGAACTAAATAAGAAAGCATGTAATAGTTGTGGGATTTGTGTTGAGGTTTGTCCTAAAGAAGCCATAACTCGGGATCCTGGATTAGTGGAGAAAGGTGTTTTTGTTAAAAAGCCCAAAATCAAAATTGATTCAAAGAGTTGTATTTTATGTGGTGAGTGTGTTGCGTTGTGTCCTTTAAAGGCCTTGATTATGAAAGTTGATGGAGAAGAAATTTCGACGGTTGAAAAAAACGATTCTTTTCCGTCATTATTGAAGAGTATTAAGGTCATAAAGGAAACGGTTTCAGTTTATGATGATGGGTGTTTCTCGCTTGATACTTTACATAAAACAGATCAATTAGAGCTTTCTAGGTGTAGTCCAGAATGTGAGTTGCGCTGTCAAAATGAGTGTCCAACAGAGGCGATTAGTGTACTTTCTCAAAAATCGGACAGTGGTAAAATTGAGAAAATTGTTGATGTGAAAATTGATGAGTCCAAATGTATATATTGTAAACGTTGTGAGTTAGTTTGTCCTTTTGATTCGATTAGAGTGCAAAAACCGTTTTATGGTAGATTAGATTTGGATGCATCTGCTTGTTCTAAGGATTGTGTGGTTTGTCAAGAGGTTTGTCCTTCTGGAGCTATTCGTAGAGTTGATGGTAATCTTGTGATTTCAAATGATTTTTGTGTTTTTTGTTCTGCATGCGAGAAGGTTTGCCCAGAGAAGTCCATTACTGTAAAGAGAGATCAGGTTTTTTGTGCTGATATTAGTACAGGCGCATGGTTTACTGCGTTGCGAAAATTGGTTCCTTTGGAAGTTTTTAGAAGAGAGGCTATGATAAGGGCTACAAAGAAAAGGTTTAGTGTGGTTGATAGAGTTAAGGATTTTATAAGATGGTAGATGCGTTGACTTTTCAATTAGTTGGAGGTTTGGGATTAAGTGTTTGGAGGTGAATTTGTTTGAGAGCATATATGGGGTTGAGTTGTAAAGCAGGATCTTGTATGGATGTTTTTATGAAGTTGCTAAAGAAGTATATTGATCAAAGAGACATTTTCTTGTTGTTTGGACCTGTAGATATCTTGATTCGGTTCAACAAAATTAACAGTTTAGAGGAGTTTATACAAAAATGGTTTAATCCCATCAGAATGATAGGCGCAGAGGAAGATTTGATAACTAAAACATTTAGTTTTATTACCATATCAGAGGGACCAGAGATCAGTAGTAAACCTTTTGCTTTTGTTTTTTTTGACATAAAACCTAAGAGTTTAGAAACGGTTCGTACTAAATTGCTTAAAATTCCAGAAGTCATGTCTGCTGACTCTATATTTGGACATTTTGATCTGATAACCGCGGTTGATGTAAAAGATCAGATAGAGCTTGAAACCTTAGTGTTGTTAATGCAACAAATAAATGGTGTAGAAAATACTACTACCTCGGTTGTTGCGGGTGCGAATCTGTTACCTGATTATTAATAAGTTAACACAAAAAATAAAATTTAATTTTTCCCCGCTTTCTTTGGGATAATCAAACATAAATGGAGCTAGACCATATAAATAGGCTGAAAAATGTTTTGAAAGATCAGTAAAGAAAATCGATTACATTAGGTGAAAAGTCAATCGAAAATGTATCCCCTTTTTGGGATATTAGGTAGTATTTTTTTATAAGAGGAGATGTTTTGAATTGGATACAATACCAGATAGAGAGCTTATTCATGTATTGATCAGAGCATGGTGCTGAATATGAAGGTGGCTGGGATCCAAAGGTCTTAGACGATAGAATGAAGAAGATCCAGAAGGCTATGCACATCGCGAAGTGGAAGAGTAAAAAAAGATCCACTAAAAGGAAATGGGAAGAAAGAAAAAGCTATAAACTTTACGAGAACGCGGATTCGTAAGACGAGTAATTGAAGATGCAATATCCAGACCTTATGGATATATCGCTAGTTGTTGAAACTTATGGATTAAGAAAGTAGAAAGACTTCAGAAAAAACAAAAAGGTTAGAAACAACAGAGTTAGAGAATTTGGAGGAATATTTTCAGAATTAAGTGAAAATAGTAAGGCTTTTTCAGGTGGCTTGAGAAAAACGGAATTAGTCGAGTAGATTGGATAACAAAATCCACTGGAATAAAAGAATCAAGAAAAATACGATATGAGTACAACAAAATGATGGGCAGACCTACAAAATGGATATGTGATAACCTATGAGATGGCGAAAAAGATTTTGTAGATGCCATCAAGCTTGCAATACAAATCTAAAGACTGAAAAATATCTTCTGGATGATAGTATCTTATCATATAGTCAAATGGAATACTTGGAAAGTAGAGGCTACGTTAAGAATGCTCCTAATTCCGAAGATATTTCATAACAGAAAAAGAATTATTGATATTTACCATGAGCGAATACCCAATAAAGCTTACAACCAGACGAGAATAATGTTGCTATTTCTTTAACAGCTAAAGAAAAAGAGTGGATGAGAAAACAAATACTTTCAAATGGATTATGAATACTTTTTATTATTAATTTTTAATTATTTTTATATCCATTTCCCGCAAAGATCAAAATTAAAATTTTTAATCAAAAAAAATCATTCTTTAAAGTAACACAAAGACTATCATAATTATAATTCAAACAATTTTTGTGGCGTTCTTAATCTTTAAGTTTATTCTGTTTCTTCTCCAATTCCTTTCTGGTTGTTTCAATTACAACACCATTACGTGTCGCACATTTTACCTTACTTATTCGTTCTATTGCTTGATTTCTTCGCTGATTAGCTTTTTTCTCTCCTACAAGTTTAGCTAAGTTTACCCAAAACTTCTTGCTCGATCCAGTAAGTTTTATCTCGTCATGATCTTCTTGGAGCTCACGTTTAAATTCATCATAACTCTTAGGCACGAAGACCCCTCTGCAAGTATTATGTCTATAATTCTTATTATGATTTATGTGAAAACAGACAAGTTTGTATCAAAATGTTATTTTAAACAAAAAATACTTTTTAATTTCTAAAAAAAATCTAAACTTCCCCCATTTTTTGGGATAAAAATTAATAATGAAATAATTTGAACAAAAATAGGTTGAGAGGATCTTTGGTAAAAATGGACTTTACTTTAGCTGTTTATTTAGCTGTTTGTTTGTTAGTCATTTTTTTCTCTATTGGTTTCATTGATCCAAAGATCCCAGCAAACTTTTTATTAAAATTTTACTAATTTTAACATTATTTTGCTGTAATAGCATCTAATTTTGTTTTGTTTTTAAAAATAACCTCGTTGAGCGCCGGGAATGGGATTTGAACCCATGCGGACCTGAAGGTCCATAGACTCTCAAGGCCTACGCGTTAACCACTCTGCCATCCCGGCTCTTTTGTTTAAGTGTGCTTCTTGTTTATTTTTGTTTTCTATTCTCTTAATCTTTTTTTAAGAGATAGACAGTTGGTTACCCTTAATTTGATATCTTATATTCTCTTATAAAGTCTAATGCGAATTTATTTGCGTTTTTTTCTGTTCCCTGATGTCTTTTTTCTATATTAGTTCGTAAATGATGGTAAAACTCGTGTAGAATAACGTGAGGATTAGAAAGTAGATCGCTATTATGTACGGTTATTGTTGAATTTTTTGTTAAATAACAACCTAGTGTATTTGTTTTATGCCCTTTGGGTAGTCCAACTTTTAGTTTTGGGGTTGTTACGTTATATTTTTTTGCTAGAATTTTTAGTGCTTTTTCTGTTTTTTTGTTCAGAATTAGCCAAACAATTAATGGTTTGAAGTTGGTTTGCAATTTTGTTCCTGCTTTTTTCTATGGTTTTATTCAAAAAAATTATCTTTTCTGTTTTTATATTGTTTGTGTAACAACAAGGATGTTGTTAATGACTGCAATTAATAAAGCTAGAGTTGCACCTACATATGTTATTCTAAGTCCGATATGTGTGATTTTAAAAGCTTTAGTTTTCTTATTTTCCGCTGATAACAGAGTTTTTTCTGCTTTATAAAAAATAAATCCTACTATTATTGTAGTTGAGAGTTTTACTATTGTAAACAATATTAGGTTAGTTGAAGTTAGTTGAGCCATAAACGGGTTTGCTTCAATAGCCCCAAAATAAGCTATTCCAATTACTGTTGTTAACCAATCTATTGTTCCCACCGTCATAAGAGAAAGGCTGGGAATAGTTTTGATATTTAACATATTTACTGGTAACTCCATTTTGGCTACATTTTACTTGATCTTGCAAGTTTAAGTATCGAATTGCGAACAACGACATATATCTTAAATCAGAATATATGCGATGCTCTTGTGTAGAGCCACGTTTTACCTTGTAACTCTTTTGAATTAATAAAATTTTCAATATAACAATTCAATTATATATCACTGTAAATTAATATTAATTGAGATTTTAATAATGTCTTATATCTGGAATAAACCTGTTTTAACTTTTTATAGAGAGAAAAACCCGCCTGAAAAAGAACCGTTTGCAGTAGTAAAAACCACAAAACTCGAAGTTACTATGTCCAATGATAAACTATTAACTGGCGAAATTAAGAACTTTTTTCCTCTTATGGGAACCCTTGATTCTTTATCGTCAATAGAAGGAACAGCAAAAAAATACGTAATATGTTGGTTTGATGACAATGTAGATGATTTAAGTTTGGCTTTTAGAAGATTAGCTGGAGTTACTTTTTCCTCAAAAGTATCATTTACGACAGATACAAAAGGTAAAAGAACCTATAACGCAAAATTCAAAGCCATAAAAGCCAAGATTAATTAGGTACTCTAATATTCAAAACTTTTTCTTGGTCTACAGCATGTGCAAGAAGCCATATTAGATACTTTTTTGCTTGGTTTTTCTTGGTCCAGTAAATAGCACAAACCCCACAATTCATTTTATATGGAGAAATCAATTCTATATCAGAAGGTTTTGTGTTATGACACTACTCTATAAGTTATTTAATAAATTAACCTATATTTTTATGGATCCAAAATTTTTGGAATATTTAGATTGTTGTTTGAACAATTTCAATTGAAATTAAAACTAAATTGTTACAATATTTATAGGCGTTATCACTTGATTTATTTCCTTTTTAATTGGAAGAATACTTTGAAAAGCTGACTTAAGAAACATTTGCGCGATTTTTTGTTGCACTTCATTTAAAGGAAAATCAAGAAAAGGTTCTGCCGTTACAATGTTATTCTTAGCTATTTTAAGCTCTTCTTTTACAAGTGATTTTTTTACCAAATATCTGAATTTAGAAGTTAATTTTGAGAAAAGTTTGAGTTGCCTCCAACAAATAATATATATGGCCGAAGATAAATGAACAAAAGGATGAATGCTCAAAAAACTAACAGAGTGATTATGGGTTTTTTGCCTAGTGAGATGAATTATTGTGAATCTAACATTGCGTATAACCAAACAGTATAGTTCAGATAGTTATATAAAACCTAAACATATACGAATGTCAATACTTGATTTGGATAAATCTCCTGATTATCCAGTTAATTTTGTGTGCAATTTGCCAAAAAGTATTAAAGCTAATGAACGGACTCCCAGCAATTTTTCCAAAACATTTGGTGAAAATAGAATAGAAGTAGCAAAAACTCTACTTAATGATGCGTTAAAAACTGAAGATGATCCTGAAATCAAAGCAGAGATAGAAGCGAGATTAAAGACGCTATGATTTTTGATTTTACGTCTTTCTTTTGATAGTATTTCTAAATTGATTTGTTGGTATTATATTTTGATATTAAATTTATAATGTTTTTGAGAGTTTTTCTACTTCTTTTTTAATATATTGTAAAATTTTTTTTGCACTCTTTTTATCTAAGAAGTATGGGTCTTCTATATCCCACTCGATTATTTTTTTTTCACATTCTGGACACTTTTTTAAAATTACTTTTGTATGAATATTCTGCATGGTTACTATAAGGTCATAATTTTTCAGGTCTTTTTGGTCTATGCTTTGGGGTGTTTTCTTAAGATATTGAATGGCTGAATTATTATTTAGGAATTCTTTAATCAATGTCCCAATTGGAATTGAGGTCTTTAACCCTGCGGAATCAACTTCCAGATCTGGTCTACTCTTTTTTAGAAGTGCTTCAGCTAATGGACTTCGATATGCGTTTCCATAGCAAACAAATAGAATTCTCATTATGATTCTTCTCTTCATTGTTTTAGATGTAACTTGCTTAAATTTTATTGGAGTTTCATCTGATGGTTTTTTTGATTTTATTATTCTCAATCGACTGGGGAAAATGAATTGGATTATTTTAAACGACTTTTTTGTTGTGCTGTTTTCTTTTTGTTGGTTATGTGTTGTACACTTCGTTTTTAGCCAAAAAAACACCCAAAAAACCAAAAAAACAAACCCAAAACAGCCTCCAAACAACAATTTACACAAACTTTTGTATGCTCCCATTATGTATCAACCTTTATATGCACGTTTAGCAAGTATTGATATGTAAGACACGATATGTCTGGAAAAATACATATTGTATGTCTGTACAACAAAACTACAAAAGAGACAAAAAAAATGCCAAACCTACAAAAACAAGTACAAACCAAACTCGCAAAAGGCCTCCTAGACTTAATTATCTTACAGTTTCTAAAAAATCAGTCAATGCACGGTTATCAAGTTATAACTAAGATAAGGAAGAGTTTTGGAGTGTATTTTGGTCCAAGCACCATCTATCCCCTATTAGCAACACTTGAAAAGAAGGGACAAGTTAGTAGTGTGTGGAATATGAATTCGGAGCGGCCAAGGAAAGTTTATACTTTGACCTCTGAGGGTGAGAAGATGTTGAATTTCACTGAGAGTAGTCTTAGTTTGATTGTGAGGAAGATTGGTGGGGATGGTTTTGGTGATGGTTTGAAGAGTGATAAGTCTGTTGCGGGTTGTTTTGTGAAAAGCAGCATATCAGCGACAATAGCCCCCTAAAACTCCCTTTCTAAAAACAATTTATAAAATGAAGAAAACATTTGTCATAGCATATTATTGTACTTGTTATATTGAAATGAAACAAAAAACAGAGATCGTAGAGACTACATGTTTTAGTCCTATTGTCTAAGACCACCTATAATTAAAGAATAGTTACCTCTTTCTTTATTCATCTTTTTTGTTTTTCTATTTGTAGATTTTTTTTACAGATTTAATCAATCCAGCTGGTCCAGTCATCATTACATCTCCATAAGGAGCTGCAAAATAGGTTTGAAGATTTGTTTTGTTTAGTATACTTCTGTTAGGTCCAGTGGCAACAATTTTTTCTATTTGTGAAAAACCACAAGGTGCACTAAGGAAAAATGCTCCATGTCCACTATCTGAAAAAACTTCTTGATTTGTTAATTTTCCATCAGCAAAACGAATAAGGAGTTGTTCAAGTTTTTTTGGAGTCAACATCTTTGTATGATGTTCCATTATTCCAATTATTTTATTCTTGTCAATTATTGTTGCCCAAGTATGACCATTTCCCACATTAATTACGAGTTTTGTTCGAATTCTTCTAATAATGGGATCTTCTAAGCATCCGTAAATAGCCGCAGGGGCCGTATCCATAAGTAACACTTTTGCGTTTGGTAGCTGTTTTTTTGAATCTCTAGCTGCTGATCTCATTCTGAAGAAATAGGGGGGTATATCTTTTTCTTTAAAAGCTAATGCTTCAGGTTTAGGATTTTTTCTTAAAACCTCTTCCATTTTTTCAATTCGAAATTGTCTATCCGTCATTTCTTTGGGTGAAATTCCATGGTCTTGAACTGCAACTGCTACATAATCAACTTCTGATAGGGTCTCACCAAAACCTGTTAAAAATTTTCTCAACTGTTCTAAATTTATTTCTTTAAGCTCAATAATTTCTCCATCAAATTTTCCTATGTCTTCTTTGTTTATTATTTTAAAACCGGCTTCTCTAACCTGATCAAGGTCATTTCTTATAGTATAGGCGGCTTGCCTAGTAATAAATACGCTTAATCCTGCCTTAATGTGGTTTTTTAAAGCGTAACTAAGAGCTCCTCCACCAATAATAGAACCAGTTATCAAAATGTTTTCTTTTTGAATAGTTGCTTTTGTTACTTTTTTAGCATAAATAAGTGAAGGGGTAGGCAAAACTAACTTAATGCAATTCTCAACACTTTTCTTGCTGCTATCAAAAAGGAGTATATCTTCTGTGCCTGCACCAATATCCAGAGCTAAAATCTTCATCTAATATCTTCACGTCTCTTAAAACGAACTTGTATTTCATCAATAAAACTTTTTTCTGAATGTTTAATCTGCCAAACAATAGCTGCATATTGTTTTTTCGAATGTTTGATTCTAAGTATCGGATTTTATCGATTTATGATCTAACCTCTTATCTTTTGCAGTATTTCTAGATTTATTTGTTACTAATTCCCTTGCCATTATCCCGGTATATGACCTCTAAATAAAACAAAAAACTTTTTTTAATGTTTTAAATGAATTCTTGGTTACACATTGGACATTTTAAAGGATAATCGTGCTTGAAGTCTATGATTAAGCTAAGTCCACAGTAGTAACAAAGGCAGATATTGCATTTTGGGCAATGCCAGTTGCCCCCTTGAATGTGTTTTCCACAAGAATCACATGGTCTTCTTAAACAGCAGTCTTGCATTTTTTTCACAGTGATCTAAAGTTAGGTTTTGAGTAGCCTATGATCCTTTCAGAAAACGTGGATTTAATCGAGGAGAAAAGAGCGCAGTTATTGCCATTTTTCTAGCGGAATTGGGCTCGCAAACCAAGATTGTATTATCTTTGATCAAATAAAAAGTGTTTGAGGAAGCGAATTAGTTGAGATGTGGAGAGCTAAGTTAAAGTTATTTTCTGAAAATCTGTTTAACATAAAAAATCGTGTTTAGTTGATGGTTTTGTATACGGTTCATTTTGGCTACCTTAAATACTTTTTAAGTTTACTTTAGGGTATATATGAAAGGAGCAATTGTATTTCTTGCCGCTTTCTTGCTTTTTCTAGTGATAAGCCTGGGTTATCCAGACCTTCCACCTGGAAGACAAATCTATTATGCTGCTGTAGGTCAAGATTCAGACTATATGGTAAGTGGAATGACAGTGACTTCATTGGCAATTGGCGTCTTTAATGGTGTTGTGTGGGGATTCATTATTTACATAGTATATTGGATCCTAACAAGTTACATCTTCAAAAAAGAACCTACCGCTACCATAAAAGTGAAAACGAAATAGCAGCTTCCAAAAAACTGATCAGATTTTATCTTCCTTTTTTTGTTATTCTAAATTGAAAATAAGATATTCAAATATATGCAGATTTTATATGATGATTCATCCATTGATATTAAAGACGGTAAATTAATTATTATATAACGTAGTTATCCTTAAATTTGAAGTAAGCATAAATAGATGACTGACTCCAAATAAAAAACAACTCTAAGAAAGAAATGATGAACTGATGGACAAAAGAAACAATGTAATTAGACTTACATTAATAATTGTGATGACCGCTTTAACGGCTGTTGCCACCTTATTTATTCGAATACCAAATCCAATGGGGGGTTACTTTAATCTTGGTGATGTTATGATTTTTGTTAGCGCGTTAACTTTTGGGCCTATTGTTGGTGGTTTTGCTGGGGGAATAGGTTCAGCAATTGCAGACATGATAGGGTTTCCATTATTTGCTATTCCAACCTTACTAATCAAAGGATTAGAAGGTTTTATAGCGGGGTTTTTGACAAATAAAAAACAAGTTTATCGTGATGTATTAGCTGTAATAGTTGCTGGTGTTGAAATGGTGTTTGGATATTTTGTTGTTGAATGGGTGATCCTTCCAATTGGATTGGGTGGAGCTATTGCAGAGATTCCTGCAAATGTAGGGCAAATTGTTGTTGGTGGGATAATAGGTGTGCCTATAGCATACTTGCTCAGAAGAAGACTTCCAGAAAATTTAACAACATAGAAATCAATTCGACAAGACACAAATTTTCTTTCTGTAAAGTTAGAAACCTAAGGGGGGGTTAATGATTAATAAGAGAATAGAAATCACAAAAAGAGACGCTCTGATAGTAGTGGATGTTCAAAAAGATTTCTTTTCTGGTGGATCTTTGCCTGTACCAAAAGGAGAAAAAATACTTCCATTTCTTAACTATTATCTTAAACTTTTTACTCAGTCAGAAGGCAAAGTTTTTGCAACAAGAGATTGGCATCCAATAAATCATATTTCTTTTAAAAAACAAAGTGGTATATGGCCCTCTCATTGTATTTCTGGAACAAAAGGAGCAGAATTTCATCCAAAACTTGGACTTCCAAATAATACGATTATAATTTCTAAAGCTACTAATGCTAACAAAGAGAGTTACTCTGGTTTTGATGAAACAGAACTATATGAAATACTAAAAAAAGATGAAATTTTTAATGTTTTCTTAGGAGGGTTAGCAACAGAATATTGTGTCAAAAATACAGTTCTTGATGCATTAAATTTAGGATTCAACACTTTTTTTCTTGAGGATGCTTCACAAGGAATTGAGTTAAGACCAGGGGATATTGCTAACTCTATTAAGATAATGCAAACCAAAGGGGCAAGACTGGTTAAAAAATCGAACTTTATTTAGTTTTTTATTATTTTGTTTGATACTTTTTACCAATATTGTGCATTTTTAATAAAACAAATAATAAAAAAACAAATCTCTATTTTTTTTATTTCAAATTAGAAATCGGAATTAAACGAAACAACTAAATTTTTAAAGTTATTTTTATTAATTGAAATTGAGGTTTATTATTGACAGATCTAAAAATAGGTGACAAAGCTCCGGAATTCGAGCTAACTGATGAACATGGTTTACCCGTTAGTTTGAATAAATTTTTAGGAAAAAAGATTGTTATCCTATATTTTTACCCAAAGGACTTTACTTCAGGATGTACCAAGGAGGCTTGCAGCTTTCGAGATGATTACCAGGTCTATAAAGAAAAAGGAGCTGTGGTAATTGGAATCAGTTTGGACTCGCAAGAATCTCACAAAAAATTTTCTGAAAAACACAATCTTCCTTTTTCTTTATTAAGTGACAACCAAAAAGAGGTCGCTAAAAGATATGGTGTTTTAGGTTTTGGGAGTATAATGACCAAACGTATGACTTTTATCATAGATAAGAAAGGCGATATTGCTTGGATCTTTCCAAAAGTGGATATTAAAAAGCACTCTAAAGAAGTTTTAGACATTATAGATAAAATAAAAATTTGAACAAATAAAAAAATATTTTTAAGTTTTTGATAAGTTTTTCTCTGTTTTTCTATATTAAGACTTGATGTTGATAAAAAATTTTGTTTTTTATTTGGGTAAAAAAACTTTTTTATAGGTGCCAAAGTAAGATTATGTTTGTTGTGATTTTATGAAGTTATTATTGTCTGATGTTTTAACTCTAAAACAGCTTGGAATTGGTGAACGTTGTTTAGCTATTGAGAATTTACACCAGGAAGATATGGCAAAATGTGTTGGAACCTTAAAGCTGGTTAATAAAGTTGAGGCTCAAAAAATGGCTGAAAAAGTTGGTGGTCAAGTTATCGATTTTGATGTAAGTGAAGCGACTGAGTGGGCAATAATGATGGAACCACTCCGAGATTTGAAAATTATTTTTGCTTTACAAAGATATAATCCTGAATTTGATGATGAGATTTTAACATTTTATGGAAAAGAAACAAAAAATTTAAGAATAACTATTGAAGACCTTTATGACTTCACTAGATTGTGTACTAATGCGTTAGTAATTGCAAGTAAAAAACCTTGCAAATAATATTATTCTTTTCTGATTTTAGGAGAAAACTTAAATCTGAAATTTTCTTAAAATAGTTATTTCTAATGAATTATATATTTTTAAACCAAAGAAAAAATGTGTGGTTATTTGGGGTTATTAACTATTTTTCTATTTTTTAACCAGTTTTATTTCAAGCGTTGAAACAGCGCGTGTTTTGTTTTCTCCTTGTCTTGCTGGTAGTTCCTCTGTTCCGATTGCTATTGAGGCAACTGTTAGATCTTTGATGAATCGTCTTCTAGTAATTTCAGCAGCATCAACAGCGGTTGCGATGGCTCTACCTCTAGCTTTTAGTAATACTTCGTTACTTGTGCCAGAAGATAGGTCAGTGATTATTGCAAGAACATAGCTCATCGGGGGTTTGTTTCCAATGAAGATTACTCCACTTTGTTTTGACATATTTTTTTCACTCCTTTTCGTATTGATTGTAACGTGCAAGTTGTTGTTGGTTGGTTTTTCACCATTACGACGTTACTGATATTATTAATGTCTTACTTGTTTAAAAGTTGATGTGCTAAAAATAGGATAAATAATATTTTTTGTTAAGCTAATATCGGTTTAATTGTTTTTAGTTATTTTTTTACTTGTTTATCTGATTATTTGTATCTTATCTTATTTTGAATTTTTTCAGTTTATCATATTTTTGTGTGTTTCTTTTCTAAATATGATTATTTGTTTTGCTGTTTGATCATTTTGGAGTTTTCTTGTTATTTCTTCTAAGTATTTCGAATTCATAAAGTCCTTATCTAATATTTGTGAACAGTTCTTCTGTTGGAGATCAAAGTAAATTGTTTGGTAAACGAAAGTCTTCTAAAGATATTGGCAATTTTTTACATTGTCTTGGTTTTCTTGAAAGTAAAACCTCAATTCTCTATAGAAAACTTTCAGAGAAAACAGTAAATTCAACTTTTAGTTCCGGCTTTCTGAAGATCTCACATAACGCAAAAAAGCACTCTGAAACTTTGGATGAAATTGCGGTAAAAGTTGGGCGATCAAGGATGGATGATAGAACATGTGCTAAGAGACTCGATAGTGCTTGTAACTCGCTTGATATGGTTTCAAAGAAAATTGAGCACAAAGAACTTTTATCTCTTAAAGATCTGTTAGAAATTGTTTCCGTTTTAGAAGGCTCTCTGGGAACAGAAAGTTATATGCTAATTCAGGCTAAAACTTTCTTGGCTATGGCCCCTCAAATATGTCGTTTGTATGGTGTCCATCTTGAAAAGTTTGAAAACTTGTTTTATACCATTGCATCAGATGAGGAGACTCATATAGAAATACTTGAAAACATTAAAGATGCTATAAATTCAAAGATGATTATCAAAGAAGGAAATTTGCCTAATGTTAAGTATAAAAATCCTGATTCATGGCGTGTTTCTGTTCCTAGCGAACTATGAATTCTAACCTTTTAGGCTTCTTTTGGATTAATCGTTTGATTTTCTATCTGTTCCAATTTTTTATTGAAATTTATTTTTAGTTTTAATATCAAAATAAGTGAATTATTCAGTTTTGTCTCTGATTTTGATCTGTTAGTTTTCTCTGTAATATTTTCTACATTTGTAACAATTATTGTAGATTATAGTACCTAATTTTGTGACTAATCTTACTTCTCTAAAATACCATTGAATATTGATTAATTTAGTATTATTTATTGTGACTATGTTCTAATTGAGATATTTTTTTGTGACATAACGATTAACCCTTTGTGTTAATATTATATAGTCTATAAAAATTTGGTGATATATGATGGCTTACTTACCTAGTGAAGATGCAAAACAGTTGAAAAATGGAATAGTTCATATACATAAAATGCTAGAACTTCGAAAATTCCGTGTAATCCACCAAAAAATAAACTAACAAAAAATTAAGCTAAAAATATATCCCCAAATAAGGATCATTATATTTTTCTTTATAAAAAAAGAAAATCGTTGATATAGCTTAGTTTTTTTCTTTGGATAGAGTAATAGTTAGAACACCGTTTTTATAGATTGCTTTTGTATTTTTTTTATCTATTTTTGTTGGTAGCTCAATTTTTTTATAGAATTTGTTATCTATTTTCTTTGCAGAAATGATAAGTTGTTTGTTGTTTACCTTTATGTCTATGTCTTTTTTATTTGCTACTTGGAGTTCAATAACAACCATTATTTCTTTATCAGTTTGGAAAACATCCAAAAGTGGTTCCGAATCTTTGACTGTTTGATTTTTAACAGCTCTGATATTTGTTTGAATCCTATCTGGTAAGTTTCCGAATTTTGTGATTTTGGTTTTTCCGTTGGGGGTTGTCGTTATCTTGTAGCCTTGAATGAAATTCTTTTTATTGTTTATTTTATCATTTCCTATTGAATTATTATACGTTGGGATATGCTGGTTTTTTTTGGTAATTTCTTTTATTTCGTCTTTCATTGCCCTCTCCATAGCTCGAAATGCGCTTTCAATATCTGGGAATGTCCAATCTTCATTAGTTGGGTATTCTTTCTTCTTTTTGTCAAACCAGTCTTTTTCATCTTTTACCATTAAATCACACAATTTCTAGTGCATAATGTTAAACCTTTATGTTTTTGTTTAACAATACAGATTCTAAATTCCTTTTCAATATTTCTTACTATTCTTTTTCTTTAGGTCGCTTATAAAAATTTTTGATAGCAAATAAAAAGATTGTAAAACTTTTTATGAACATACTTCTGTTTAACTCTTTTTTCTATTATTTTGTCATTTTGAATTAAATTCTGGTGTGGATTTAAGATTCATAACCGCTATATCAAAAGTAAGAAAATTAGTTAAAGAAAAAGGGTGTTACATTTTTTGCTGTCAAGTCATGAACAAGTTGAACCATTAATAAGTAGTGAAGTTGTTTGTGTTGAAGAACAAGTTGTTTCTACAGGTATTGAGCTTCTTGATAAGGAACTTTGTGGAGGCTTCTTGAAAGGTCAAATTATTCTTCTTGCAGGGAATCCAGGTTCTGGTAAAACAACATTTGGAGTTCAGTTTTTGGCTGAAGGATTACAAAAAGGTGAACCGGGTATTTTTGTGGGTTTGGTTGAACCTAAAGAAGATTTTATGAAGTATATGTGGCATTTAGGGTTTTACTTAGAAGAATATGAAGCAAAAGGACAATTTCTTTTTATCGAGTCTCTTACAGCAAAAGACCCGGCCGAACTTGATCTTTTAGTTGACAAGATTGTACAGTCTGCTCTTAAAATGGGGGCAAAGAGGATTGTTATAGACAGTTTGACTGCAATGGAGGTTGACTTCAGTTCAAGAAAGGAGATTCGAACTTTTCTACATAATAGACTTTTAAGAGCTCTAAAAAATGCTGATTTGACTGCAATAACTATTATTGATGTACCTTATGGTGAAGAAAAAATAGGGACTGGAATTGAAGAATTTATTTTTGATGGAGTATTACAACTTAGAGTAAAAAAAGAAAAAGGATTGCCGAGAAGACAGCTGACAGTAAAAAAGTTTAGAGCTAAGGACCTATCTTTTGTTGACTATGATTTGATTATTGGTTTAGGCGGAATTATTCTGATTTCGCCTTTTGCCTCAAATCCTTCTGGGACCGTTGGTGATATGTTTCTATCAAGTGGAATTGAAGGTTTAGATGATTTACTTGGAGGCGGTTTTAGAGAAGGTACTCTTTCAATTATTATGGGCCCTTCAGGTTCAGGAAAAACGCAGCTCTCTTACAACTATGTATTGGAAGGAGCTAGAAAAGAAGAGTTGAGTCTATATGTTTCATTTGAGGAATCTGAAGATCAAATAAGAAAGAATATGCAGGGAATTGCTCCATCTAAATTAGTTTATGATGTGTTGGTTATTTCTCAGGGAATTATGGGCCAAACTCCCTACAAACTAGTTGAAACCCAAAGAGGATTGATATCTAGAATAAAACCCAAACGTATTGTATTGGATGGAATTAAATCCTTGAAAAGAATGTATGGTGAAGAATACTATCAGATGTTGGTCAGAAGTTTAGCTAATCTCTACAAGGAGACAAAAGTTACTGCTATAATGACTGCCATTGGAGATGTATTTGAAGAAAGTGAGTTAGCTACTTTAGCGGATAATCTTGTTTGTCTTGATCTTAGAAAAGATGGAAATCACTTTGTTCGAGATATTGGTGTAATAAAAGCTAGAGGTACTAAAATTGGTGATGCAGTAAAGACTATTTATTTCTCAGAAGGTGGAAAACTCTATGTTGATCAATAATATCAAAATTTTTAATTGACTTTTTATATGGAGTGTTAATTAGTATTTTTAATTCATAAACTCTTTTTTTTAATAAATCTGTATTACGCTTTGATGATTGATCGACATAGATTTGTAATAGTTAAAAAAAAATGTTTTTGTTGGGAATGCAAAGAACTAATTGAAAAAACAACTATTTGTATTAATGTTAAGGATAAATTCTATCATGATGCTTGTTACTCTAAACTGAGAATGTTGTTGCGTAAATTATATGGTCTCACTTATACAACAATGAGTACATCAGCAAAATTATCAAACAAGTGGTCACTTGAATACTTTGCAAATGAAGGCGTGATTTAGTTTCTTCTAAGATTATTTTTATCAAAGAATTTTTAACTTATGAAACTCATTTGTTAATATTTTAGCACTACTTTGAATTATTATACAAAAAAATTGTTTTGATCGTAAACTTGCTGCTATTAAAGGTTGAAACAATTGAAAACTGAAAACAATTAACGAAATAAAAACACAAAATCGATAATTTTACATATATCTACTTTTCGATTTTAATTAATTTAGGCGATTTTTCAAGATTTTGACTTTTATTAAAAAATATTCTATTTAGGATAATCTAGTGACAATTGATAGTTTTTTTATAAACAAGTTCTAACAATTTTACTATTTCTTTTTCACTTATGTTATTTATGGCATAAAATTTTCGATGTCTCATAATTTTACCTTTTCCCTCAAATAGAGCCATCTCAGACTCTGATAATCCTTTAACTGCAAAACCTAAATTAACATGATCTCTGAGTGATACAAGATAAAATTTTTCTTTATACCATGGTACTCCCATCTTCATTTCTTCCCTAATATTTGGTAAATTCTTTAAAATCAGACTACGTAAGATTGAAAGGATTTCCTTTTGAGGAGATTTCTGTTTATTAATATATTCTTCTACTTTCTGCTTTATTTGAAAACACCAACTACTTCTATCGCTATATTAAAATAACAAACTCGCAAAGAAAAAGTTAATTGTAACATTATTTAGAAATGTTAGCAATTACGTTTACAGTTTTTTCTATATGTTCTTTTTTAATTCCCCTATGAGTTACCATTCTTATAGTATTTTTTCCAAGAGAAAGTGCAAATATGTTTTCTTTTTCAAGTTTTTCAATAAATTTTTGGGCAGATACTTTTAAGTTCTCTATTTTAAATAAAATTATGTTTGTTTGAACACTATCTTGGTCAATTGATAGCCCTTCTACTTTTGATAATTGCCTAGCCAAATTTTTAGCATTAATATGATCAACTTTCAGTCGATCAATCATTTTTTCTAATGCAACTATACCTGGAGCTGCAATTATGCCCGCTTGACGCATTCCTCCTCCCAACACTTTTCTAAACTTTCTTGCTTTTGATATGAACTCATTGGAACCTACTATCATTGAACCAATTGGACAGCTGAGACTTTTAGAAAGACAAAACATTAAATTATCGACATGTCTAGTAAAATTTTTTACGTCAACTTCAAGTGAAATTGCAGCATTGAAAATTCGAGCTCCATCCATAAAAAGTTTTAATTTGTTACTTTTTGCGATTTTGCTTATAGATAGTATTTGTTGTGGTGTTATTATTGTCCCTCCATGCCTATTGTGGGTGTTTTCTATGCATATTAGTGAAGTTTTGGGAAAATGAATATCCTTAGGGGTAATCGCAGCTTGAATATCCTCCGGATTTAGCGCTCCTTTTTTACTTTTTATCGGTTTTGGAAACAATCCTGCTATTGAAGATATTCCTCCAACCTCATACCAGAATATATGTGATTGTGCTTCTAGAATTACTTGATCTCCATAGTTTGTATTAGCCATTAAACTGATCAAGTTTGCCTGAGTTCCGCTAGTGACTAACAGAGATGCTTGTTTACCCATTTTTTTAGCAGCTATTTCTTCAAGCCGATTCACTGTTGGATCTTCTCTAAAAACATCATCACCAAGCTTTGCTTGATTAATTGCTTCCAACATTTCTTCTGTGGGTAACGTTACAGTATCACTTCTCAGATCAATAATTTCCTTTTTCGTCAATTCATTTTACCCTTCTCTAACCACTCTTTTTCTTTGAACCTTTTAATTAGTTTTTAGATAATACTATTTTTAGGTTTTTAGAAGTTGTATTCATTTGAAGTTTTATTATAAATCGATCAAAAACAATCAGCAATTCTATCTATTGTTAATATGAGGCTAGAAACGGTAACTGATGAGTGACTTTATGGTGTTAATGCATGTTCAATATTCCTCGGTTGAAAAACGGTGAACTTTGATATCAAGAAAATGTTTTAATCGATATTTTTAGGTTTTTTACCTTAAAATTAAGTAAAACTTGTTATTTTCATCTTTTTTAGACTAGAGAACTATTATTGAACTTTAGATAATACCGTTGTAGCTAAAAAAATGAAAAGAAACGGTATAGGTAGAACTTCTATGTTTTAACCTTGTAATAATTTCCTTGTGTATTTCTATAGATTTTTTTATTTTTGCGTGTTAGCTTTTTTTTGTGTGCTATTTTTCATTCCTCTTAATTGTTGGTTTATTATTTTGCAGTCTACTTAAAGTAGTACTATACAATAAGCCAGTTTTATATATAGTCTGCATTACTTGACAAAAATCCTGTTTTAATTAAGGGGTATTCTATATATTTCATCTCTCCTCTCTGCAATTGGCTTCTTTTATTAAAACTGGTAAGCTTTCTAATAATTTTCTTCAAATCTTTAGAAATATCATTTTACATTAATAAAAGCCAACATGCTGAAAAAGAATATTTAAAAAAAAAGAAAAAGGATATTATTATTATGTTTTTTTAAGATATTACACTTTACTTATGGTGCAAATAAAGAGTCTGCAAGTGCAGGGTCGATAGATATGTTGTACACTCTGACCCCTGTGCCGTCTGTATCAGTGAAAGTCCAATCTCCTTGTTCCCAAGTTGCAAGGCTGTCTTTATATCCGTCCATAGTTCCGCTCCACATATCCCATTCGTTTGTAAAGGTCTCAGATAGGTCCATCCATTCTTCTGCTACATAAGCCCAGGCTTTCTGATCAGCTCCATTTACGATGTAAATGAGATCTCCTGAAGGATCTGGTATTTCTACTCGTATCATTAAATCTGTTGTTCCGATGTTTTTTGCTGAATATACATAAGATCCTAGAGATGTCTCTTCAAGTGTAAGGTCAACGCTAAATTGTAAACTGGTTGCGTTTTCAACGGTGATGGTGTCTTCCGGGGTCTCTTCAGTGCCCATTAGGAAATAGGCTGCGACTGCTACTACTGCTATTGCTAAAACTGCTACAATAATAAGTGTTAAAGTTTTTTGATTCATTTAAATTCCACACTACTATTTTTTAGTTATCACCATTAACATGTTATGGTAGTTAATAGTTCCGATACGAAAAAGAAGAAAACTGATTTTTATTAATAAAAAATCAAAAATATTTTTCTCTCTTGAAAAATGTCTATGTATAGGCTTCAAAACCACTTTTTATTTTTGGAAATTTTTTTTCAGTCTCAAAATTAGTAACACCTAAAAGCAAAATACACATTTATTATTTTTATGAGAAAAAAACAGGCAGCACTAATAGCCCTTCTTTGTGGAATTGCTATCTTTTTCTTAAAAATAGTTGCGTTTTTTGTCTCGAACTCTGTGGCTTTGTTATCTGATGCTCTTGAATCAATAATTAATATTATGGCTTCAGGGTTAATGGTTTTTTCAATTTCCATTTCAGAGCGAGATCCTGATAAAAACCACAAATATGGTCATCAAAAAATTGAGGATATATCCTGTCTTCTTGAAGGTGTGCTTGTAATTATAGCTGCTTTATTGATAATCAGTACAGCGATTAGTCGGCTATCTGACACAAACTATTTGCTGGAATTAAACTTGGGAATTTTTATTTCTATTTTTGCTACAACAATAAATCTGGTTATCTCTTTTGTTCTCCTTCGTACTGCGAAAAATACTGGTTCAGCAGCTCTAGAGGGTGATTCTAAGCACTTAATGTCTGATGTGATTTCTTCTGTTGTTGTTTGGGCTGGTTTGATTTTTGGTCAATTTACAGGTTTGAATTTTGTTGATTCATTACTCGCATTTATTGTTTCTATTTTTGTTTTGAAAATGGGATTTGATTTAATATTGAAATCTTCACAATGTTTGATGGATTCATCATGTATCTCTGAAGAAAAAACAATAACTACTATTCTAGGGCAACATAAATACCGATTTATCGATTTTCATGATTTGAAAACTCGCCGTAGTGGAAACTGTGTTTTTGCTGAACTTCATCTCTCCGTGGACAGTTCTTTAACTGTTAAAGAAGCACATGATTTAACAGATCATTTAGAGAATGCAGTAAAAAAGAATTGTTCAAACATTAATTTGATAATTCACGTTGAACCAAGATAATCACTAATATAACTTTTTTAAATAATAAAAAAAGATATTGTAGGCAAAAAACAGTTGCTTTTGTAATATATTGCTATTCCGAGAGCAAGAACTTTGATAGTTATAGTCCTAATAACGCCATAAACCAAAGCTTATCAAAGTTGAAAACAAGCCATTAAACAACAACTTAACTTACAATTCTGATATGCTTTTAATGTCTTAATAATTAGAAAAAAATGAATATAGTTAATTATTTATCTACTCTCCAAATCAAAAAAAAGTATTTGGAATACATAAAAATTTTAACTAAACAATATCTAATACATTATGAAATCTCATGAAACATTACGTCAGCGAAGTGGGTTTAGTTATTCTACTTCTTATTCTACAGACGTCAACTTTCTTGAATGTCTATGCCACTTCAGGATTCACAATAGAATCAACCAGTTTGCAGATTTACAGAGATGGATTAGCTAATGTGAAACAAACATTGAATATTGAAGAGTTTTATCCACAAATAATCGTTACTCTGATATCTTCATCTATCGAAAACTTGATTGTAATTGACCAAAACCAAAAAATAGTTGATTATGAACTTAACAACTTTAATCTTACTATTTTTTCTCTAGGAGCAACTCAAATATCTATCGATTATGACACTATGGCATTAACAAATAAGGAAGCTGAAATCTGGAGCACGAATTTTGAAATTCAATATGAGATTTTAGTTTCTTTGCCAAAAAATTCAACAGTAGTCTATTTAAGTGAAATGCCAGATGCCATCGATACACAAAATAATGTAATCACATTTACCCTACATCCCAATCAATGGGAAATAAGCTACTTATTGTCTCCGAGTTCAATAGATGAAACAACCAATGGAAAAACAAGTCAAAATATGATTCCAGTTGAATATTTTATGGTTGCTCTTGGAACAATAATTATGACAATTATATTTTTATTTTATTTTAAGAAAAGTAGAAAACCAAATATCAAGAAAATTTTCAGAGATTATCCCCAACTATCTAAGGAGGATAAAGCAGTATTACACTTTCTAGCTAAAAATGATGGTCACGCCTTTGAAGCTGAAATAAGAGAAACTTTTCCAGATATGCCTAGAACTAGCCTTTGGAGACTGACTAGAAGACTTGAAAGATTAGAAATTGTTGAAATTAAAAAAATAGGGCTTGAAAATCAAGTAAAACTCAAATGAAAAATTTATTGAAAAAATTGTTTTTTGAAATTAAATTACGAGAAAGAAGAAGGAAATGAAATTTTACTATTATACGTAATTATTCTTCAGGAACTTGCAACTCGTTTATGTTTCTAAGAATCATACCATTTGCAAAGTTCTTTAACCATTTTATCAGAATAACCTTGTTCTTTAAGTTTAATTAATGTTTTATTTGGAATTGCCTTCTTCTCCATAAATTCTCCTCGTAGAATGAACAAAATTTTGATATACAATAACTTTTTGTTTTCATTGCTCAACACATATACATATTTTGATTTATTAGACTTCCAAGCTAGCAACTAAATTATTTCTACTCCTTGAGAATCTATATTTTTTTATCTAATTCTTAATAGCTTTCTGTTGGCCTTATGTCGATTTTTGGAATATTGATTATTATAGAATACATATTATTATGTATTGAGATATGAGATAATATGGGTAAGAATTATGTTCGATAAATTCAAGAAACATCATTATAAACAAACTAACACACAACACATAATCAAAAAACTTGAAAAGGTAAAGATCACAAATGTTCAAACAGAAACTCAATTTCTAAAAACAAATGAAAGCATTTACCCCTCAGATAAAATAGAAGGGAAAACAAAACCAGATTCTAAAAAGGAAAAAAATCAAATTACCCCAGAATCAAACTATCCTACCAAAGAGCCTGAAAGTGACTTCATGGCTATCAAAGATTACTCTTCGTTCTTGCAACTTTCAGAAAAGATAAACAAAGAAATTTCTCAAACCAAAAGTAAGTTAGGTGAATATCTACTACAAATTGATAATAAAAAGATTCTAGCAGAAAAATCTCAAAAGATATTAAACATAGTTTCAAAAATGACGGGAAAACAACATTGTAAAGAAAATCAAGATGAACTGTCTATTTCTGGGTTACAAATCGTTTTGGATGCAACTCCAAGACATGAACTAGAAGTATTGGAAAACGTGGTAAAAAGCCAGCAAGATCGTCTTCTACATCTTCAAAAAACTAAAAAAGCAATAAATGAGCTTAGCCAACTTGGTGAAGTTCAGGGAATTAATTTTTTTGTCGTTGAAAAACAAGGTGTTCCAGAAAAAATTTTACTATCTATTCCCTAAGAATTTTTTCTCTTAACTTATTTCTTTTTGTTCTCTTTAACTATCATACATTATTATTCAACACAAGGAGCTATTTTTTTGTTTGGGGTTTTAATTTTTATCTTTTTAAGCTATTTTTTCATTTAATTGAATATAGATGATTATTGCAAAACTGTTTGTTTTGTTTTCTTTTTGTTGGTTATGTGTTGTACACTTCGTTTTTAGCCAAAAAAACACCCAAAAAACCAAAAAAACAAACCCAAAACAGCCTCCAAAAACAATTTACACAAACTTTTGTATGCTCCAATTATGTATCAACCTTTATATGCACGTTTAGCAAGTATTGATATGTAAGACACGATATGTCTGAAAAAATACATATTGTATGTCTGTACAACAAAACTACAAAAGAGACAAAAAAAATGCCAAACCTACAAAAACAAGTACAAACCAAACTCGCAAAAGGCCTCCTAGACTTAATTATCTTACAGTTTCTAAAACATCAGTCAATGCACGGTTATCAAGTTATAACTAAGATAAGGAAGAGTTTTGGAGTGTATTTTGGTCCAAGCACCATCTATCCCCTTCTAGCAACTATGGAAAAAAAAGGTCATCTATCGAGTGCATGGAATATGACTACTGATCGACCACGAAAAATATACACAATAACAAATGAAGGTCAGAACATGCTAAACTTCACAGAAAACTCGTTAAAAATGATGTGCAAACAATTAAATTCAGATAATACACAAATACATCAATCTGGATTGAAGGTTACTCTTAATCCACGAGGTTTAGGGCGATCACTTTCTGCTCTAAATTCTACCTAGCTATTTTCTCTTTTTAACAGAACATTTGCTATAAGCATTTTTCTTTTTTTTCAAATACACATTTCTTATTATTAAAATTGAATATCTAGATTAAGTATTCATAAATTGAAATTCAGATTCAATAATCATAAATCAGTTATATTAAACCCTCCAATTTCTTGACTAACAAGAAAAATAAATTAAACTTTGTAACATTCGAGGTTATTATGATGAGACGCTCAAAAATAGAAATTTATATGGAAATTTTATCAATTCTATCCCATCGGGGACAATCTAGAATTACTCATATTATGTATGATTCAAATACTAATTGTAGTTTACTTAAAGAAAATCTGATATTTATGATAAAACAAGGTTTGGTGGAAGAGAAGTTTGTACGAAATGATAAAGTTGTTTATTGCATAACCCATAGAGGTATTTCTGTTCTTAATTCATTCAAGGAATTGAAAACTGTTCTTCCAATAATTGAAGAAACAACTAATTAACTTCCTATTTTAAGTTAGATTCTTTTTAGTAAGAAAGAAACTGGACGAACCCCGTCTGTACAACAAGATATTATTTCTCCTTTTTTAAACCAGGGAAAATTTCCACCATAATATAACACTGAGAGATCTTTGAATATATCTCTCCAAGCCCATAAACAAAAACCTTGAGGGACCTCAGTGCAATTATCAACGATAAACTCTTGTCCTTCTTCAAAGTGGGAACAAACTCCAAATTTTTTTCCGGTTTCATAATTTATTGGAGTATTTTTGTATATTTTTTTAGGATCGATTTTTTTAAAAACTGTAATTTTTATTTTTACCATTTTTTATTCTACTCTGAATAGGTTTCTAAATTATTATTTTGTTGGACTCTTACTCTTTTGATATATGTTTACCAGATAAATATTAGTTTGAAGATTTTTTGGGATTTATTTAAGTTTTTTAGAATTAATTCAAATTTTTTTAATAAGAGTATTATTTTCAAAAAGGTTGAAAATTGTTATTTTTTTTAGTTTTTACGAAAAAATTATATGTCTAATGAAATAAATTGATTCATTAAATACGGAGTTGGTTGAAATTTTTGATGCAAAACTGTTTATTAAAAAATCTTTGGAGGAAATCAAAGAAGCCGTTGGAGATAGAAATGTAATTTCTGCTTGTTCAGGTGGAGTTGATAGTACTGTTGGAACCTTTCTAGTTCATAAAGCGGTTGGTGATAGATTACTTGCGGTTTTCATTGATGATGGTCTTAGAAGAGAAGGTGAGCCTGAATTTGTGGTTAGGATTTTGAAAGATTTAGGGATTAAGACAAGGTCTATTGACGCTAAAAACGATTTTTTCAAGATTTTTACAGGAAGGGTTGATGCTGAAGAGAAAAGAAGAGCATTTAGACATGAATTTTATAGTGTTTTAGGTAAAGTCGCCAAAGAGGAGAAAATTTCTGTTATTGTTCAGGGTACTATTAAGGCAGATGTTATTGAAACAGTTAAGGGAATTAAGTCTCAGCATAATGTGTTGGAGCAAATAGGTATTGATTCTTTAGATTATGGATATAAAATTCTTGAACCACTTCGTGAACTTTTTAAACCAGAGGTTAGAATGGTTGGTAGGGAGTTAGGTTTGCCAAAAGAGATCTCTGAGAGAATGCCTTTTCCTGGACCTGCTCTTTCGTTGAGGGTTCTTGGTGTTGTTACTCCAGAGAGAGTAAAAATTGTTCGACAGGCAACCCACATTGTTGAGGAGGAAACTGTGAGTTTGGGAACTTTTCAGAATTTTGCTGTTTTACATAATGATAAAGCTACTGGAATTAAGAATGGTAAACGTCTTTATGGTGATATAATAACTGTGAGAATTGTAGATTCTACTGATGCTGTGACTGCAAAGGCAAGAAAAGTTCCTTACGAAGTATTGTTTAGAATTGCCAAAAGAATCACTAAAGAAATTCCCACTGTTGTTAGGTGTCTTTATGATATTACTGATAAACCACCTTCGACAATAGAGTTCGAATAGTTTTCCTTTTTTCTTTTGGATTCTAATTTTTTGTAATGTTGTGATACCCTCTATTAGGAAAACCTTGTGATTTTCGACCTATTGGGCTAAAGTTTTATATGAAGTTCCTAAGTCAATATATGAAGTTATTTGGAGATTATTGCTATGAACATAAAATGGATAGTTTTGGTTTTAGTTATAGCTATTGCAATTGTTGGAATTGGACTTGTTGCGGTTTATTTTGGATCTTATAATAATTTAGTAGGTTTAGATGAAAGTGTGGATGAGAAGTGGGCTCAGGTTGAACAAGAGTTACAAAGAAGATATGATTTGATTCCAAGAGTTGTTAACGCATCAAGAATTTATATTGAGTATGAAGGTTCAATTCTTGAGACCATAACCGCCCTAAGAAGCCAATGGGCAACTGCACTCCAAGATGGTAATGTTGATGAAGTAAACAACGTTACTACTAGTCTTGAATCTGCTATATCAAACCTGATTGTAGTGATAGAAGATTATCCTGAATTACAGGCTTCTCAAGTAGTTGTAGATTTAATGGTCACTTTAGAGGGAACAGAAAATAGGATTTCTACCGAACGAGGTAGATATAACGAAGCTGTAAGAGACTATAACAGTGCCCGACGATCTTTTCCAGCCAATATTTGGTCTGGAGGATGGGGTTTTGATGATAAAGATTATTTTGAAGCTAAAGTTGGAGCTGAAGATCCACCAGACGTTCCAGTTTAACTCACAAATTATTAGGGTTGTGTCCTTCTGAATTTAAAGAGAGTTGTCTTCTCTTTTTCTTTAATATTTGTATTTATTGTTTTATTTGGTAGTGTTTTTTCTAGTTATTTAGTTGTAGAAGGTCAGGTTATCTCTGATGATTGGAAAGACGTGATTGAGTCTTTCTTGTTAGATGTTGATTCGAGAACTTCAGCTGAGATTGTAGTTTACATTGTTGATTCTCTAAAGGGTCACGGAATTGAAAAAGATGGTAGTGAGCTTAATGAGATAGTTTCTTTGGGAGTATACATTTTCAATGAACTAGATTTGGATATTCCTGGAGGTTCTGTTGTAGGCATAGGAAAAGCAGACTTAGATAATGGAGTTTTGGTTTTAATCGCGATGGAAGAAAGAGAGTGGCGAATCGAGATAGGATATGGGCTTGAGGGATTTATAACAGATATTGAATCTTTTCATATTGCTAATGAATCCTTGGTTCCCAAGTTTCAGCAAGAAAATTATGGCGAGGGTATTGCAGATACGGTTGAAGCCTTAAGTCTTTTAGTTCCTGAACTTGAAGAACAAAATAGCAGACCTGTTAGGGGCAGATATGTTTATGATCTTGGAGATTTTCCTGGCGAGAAAGATATTCCAACTTGGGTAATTGTGATGATAATCATTTTTGTGATTCTATTTTTCGTATTTGGAGGACGATCAATTGGTAGAGGAAGAAGAGGTGGCTATGGAGGTTGCGTGGTGGAGGTGGTGGCGGAGGATCTGGTGGAGGTGGTTCCGGTGGGGGCTGGTAATTTTATCAACAGTTTAAGTTTTGATGTTTGGAGGTAAATTTTTGGTATCAATTCGCGAATTTCAAGAGATGATGAAAACACTATATTTTGTAAGAGATAAAAAAAGAGGGAAACAAGATACTCTTAATTGGCTAAAAGATGAATTAGATGAGCTTATTGAAGCTCTAAGGGATGGAAAAATTGATTCAATTGAAAAAGAATTTGCAGATGTTTTTGCTTGGCTAGCTTCTCTTGCAAATATTTCTAATATTGATTTGGAAAAAGCTGTTTTGAAAAAATACAATTATAATTGTCCAAAATGTTTTACATCCCCATGTAGTTGTCCCTTTAAGTAATCTGGCTATTGGTATACATTTGCTATAATTGAATTTTTGTTTTATTGAAATACAAAAAAATGAAGTAGAAATACTTACCCAAGTTGAATAAGTTCTAAATACAAATCCTAATCAATGTACCTTATTTAGGATGTTTGAATAGGTGCAAATAGAGAAAAAAACTAAAACTATCTCTGAAGAATATTGTTGTTCAAATCCTAATTGTAAGACTGTTTTTTCTCAACCAAAAATTATAAAGTATTATGTTTGCCCTAAATGTCAATCTTTCGCAGAAATGGAAGGTGTTAGCAGTCAACCAGTAATAGTTGATCCAATGGGTGAAGAAAACCTCTGTCTCCTTGAAGAGTACCATTCTCTTAAATCTAAAAAATTAGAAGAGATAGAATATCTAAAAGCCAATATCAAAAATAAAATCGAAGAAATTCAAAAACTAAAAACTGAAAATGCAAATATAAACAAGGAACTTAACGATGCCAAAAACTATTTTGATATTAACTTAAAAAAATTCGAATCTGCAAATAGAAAGTTAAAAGAGAAGGATGAGGAATTGGCTGAAGTTGTAGAGAAGAATTTGGGTTTGATTAAGCGTGTTGAGTTATTTGAGGCTGCGAGGGAGTCTGATAGTCTAAAAATTCGGGAAGATGCTGGTAGGCTTGCTGGATTGGAGGAGAAGCTTTCTGAAAAAGATGGTTATGTTATACGTTTGGATAAACGTTTAGCTGAACTCAGAGAAGAGGTTGAAAAGTTAAAAAAGCAAAGAGACGATGCTCTAAGAGATAAAAATGATGTGATTGCTGAAAAGGTAAAGTTTGAGAGTAAGGTTTGTCAGGAACTCGAAGCAAAAACCAAGATTCAAGGTGAACTTACTGCAATTAGAGAAAAAATGTCTAACTCGATTAGAAAAGAAGATGTAATTGCTGAGAAACGGGCATGATTCAAAGAGAATTCAGGACCTTGAGTTAGAAACCAAAATTCAAAAAGATAACAGACTAACAACAAAAGTACAAACTAAAGAATTAAAAGATGTTGAATTTGAAAATCCAGTCGATAAGACTGAAGATTCAGATACAAATAAAATTAATAGAGAACAACAAAAAAAATCTTCTAAAGTTCAAGATTTACCTGATACTAAATTCACTTATCCAGAACAAACAATGAAAAAAGAAGATGAAGCGCTAGATACTACATCTAATAATGGCTGTAGTTTTTATTTCGGTTATCTCTCTGAGCGTGAAAAAGGGGAAGGCATACCCAATACTTGTGTTGAATGCTCTAAATCTATAGATTGCATGTTATCTAAAGTTCATAAATCTAATGAAAGTGTCAAAGAAATTAAGAAGTGGTATCACTTTAAATAATAATCTTGTTAATTTTTTATAAATTATTCTAATTCATTTTTAAATTTTTAATTATTTTCCTAATAGTTATTATAATCCCTTTGGTGAAAAATAATTATTTTTTATTGTTTTTGATTTTAGATTTGATAATCAATATTGATGATTCATAACTGTTAAGTTTACTGTAAGATGATTGAATTCCAAATCCGAATCTGAATATAAATAAAAGGAGGTAAACAAAAAAATGAGTGAATATTTGGTCTTGATGAGATTAAATCCTGGCAAAATAATGGATACTATGGGTTCTTTGAGGCAATTGAGCAATAAACCCGTCGACGGAGTTGATCTGCGCTATACTATGAATATCTTTGGAGCTTGGGACGTAGGAGTTTGGATTAATGCTGAAGATAGTACTCAAGCCCTTGAATTTGTCCAAAAGAAAGTGAAAGACATGACAGGGGTTACTGAAGTGTATACCGTACCAACTTTTCCCCATGGGAATAAAGCATTGACAAATCCAGACGAAGAAAAAAAATCTGTAAAAACCGCAAAACCCGCTACTGTTGAAGCCTAAATAAATGAATCCAATATCCTATAAAAGCAAATAATTGCTTTTCTTTTTTCCATTTAATCCTATGTTTCTCATTTAATTAAAAATAGTCCATCTTCTGAAAATAAGTGGAGCATGGAGTATTAACCTAGACGAGGTAATCGGTTGAGAATAAAAAAAACCTGGTTGAATAAATTTGGTACGCGAAATCGAAGTCATAGCACAAAAAATAGCGAAAACTAAAACCGTGGTTTTAAAAACTCGACTTGACTCAAATATGGTGAAACTCCATGTTGAACAAATAAAACATAGTTTTTTTACTAAACTAGGTTTTATAAAACCAAAAACAAACGATATTCAACTTGTTGGTTTTGAAAAATATTATGAACCCTACATTGTTATTGGTGGGAAATACTCAGTAGATTATTGTAGAAAACATGATTTTCAAGTTCAATTAAACAAAAATTCTCCTGAAGTTTTTATTGCTGGAAAAAAATATGTGCCTGTAGTATCAAAACCCGGAACAAATATGGAGCATCTAATTCACCTAGAGGGTGAAGAATATACTCATTATGAAACGGAAACTTTTTTTGTGCTTGATAGATTAAGAAGGGAGATTTCGCCTGATAACTTTTCTTTTGCTCCCTATGATATACAATTAGACGGGACCGTTGATGATAGCCTTACTTTTAGAAAAATTAGTATCTCTGTAGATGAAGTAATAGAGCTACTTCGTTCAAGGATCGCTAAAAGACCTCCAGACTTAGCTGAAACCATAAGAGAGTTCTTCGATATCACTGAAAACACAATAGTTTACAAACCTTTTTTTGAGCTTACTTATAAAAAAATAAAAACAAACAAGAGTGTTACTTTGAGAGTAGATGGTGTGAGTGGTGAGACTCTAGAATATAAACTTGAAAAAAGGAATAACACATTATTTCATAGAAATTCAAGTTTAGATAAACCCACAGATTTTCAAATAAATACACAAAAACCTTTTCAAGATAACCTTAAACAACCCGTTTTTGAAAAAACCTCCAAGCAGCCAGAAATTAATTTGGAAAAACCTCAAAAAATTTCTGAGAGTCAATCACCAGTAGGAAAAGCTTGTGATGAAAACGTTACTCTCAAGTTCCCAGCCTATGTCGCTGGAGAGGTTTTTTTGGTTGGTGATAATGTTACCGCGGTGGTTGGAGATCTTGAACTTCCTTCTAGAACTACAGTGAATGAAACATTAGTGGTTAAAGGAGAGCTTAAAATTGGTGATAATTGTCGATTGTTCAGAAAAGTGAAAGTCTTAGGGGATGTTATAGTAGGGATTGGAACAGTTATTGATGGTGATGTCATTTCTGGGGGCAATATTGTTCTTGGTTCTGGTTCCAAAGTTGGTGGCTGTGTTAGGGCTGCTGGACAAATAAAAATCAGTGAAAAAGTTGTGGTTGGAAAGGAACTAAAATCAAATTTAGATCTACCCCGGGACTCTTTTGATCTCCAAATGATTGTTGATAATGGGATAGAAGAGACTTTGGTGTAACAACAAGATGCCCTTTTCTGTATTAAGAACATCGCTAAGAAACTTTCAGAGTTTTGCTGTCACAGTTGGGGTAAGCCTTGTTGGACCCATTTTAATAGTGAGTGTAACGTTTGGCCTAGGTTTTATCCTTCCAGGTTTTGTCATTGACACCACATTTTTGACAATTTACTTTTTTGTGACCTGCACCTTATACAATGTTTTTCTTTTGGTGGTTATTTCCAGAGCACACAGAAACCCAGGTGAGGATGTAAGTCACTTTTTTAGTTTGTTGATCCCTGCACATAATGAAGAAAGTGTGTTAGGCGAAACCTTGGAGACTGTGTTAAATCTTGATTATCCCTCTGAATTGTTTGAGGTAGTGGTAATCAATGATGGTTCTGTTGATCAAACTGAAAGAATAGCGCGTCGTTTCCAAAAGAAATATTCCAACTTAAAGATACTTACTATCCCGATAAACAACGGAGGCCAAGGAAAAAGTTCGGCTTTAAATGTGGGTTTTGCCGATTTTCTTTTAGCTTGGCGAGGTATAGAAATCAAACCAAGACATCGTTGGGTAATTGGGGTTTTTGACTCTGATGCTATTCCCAAATCAGATATGCTCAAGAAAGTCTCTTTTCAATTTAATGATCTAACTGTTGGTGGAGTTCAGACATTAGTTCGTATCAAGAACGCTAAAACGTCTTTTTTAGCTAGGCTCCAAGACATAGAGTTTTTGGCTTTTGCAAGAGTCATCCAATTTGCACGTACGAACTATTCTGGGTCAGTAGCTCTGGGAGGCAACGGTCAGTTTGTCAGAGCGCCAGCTTTAGATTCAGTTGCTCTCAAAAAGCAAAAAGAATATTGGAGTCGTGATTCTTTGACCGAAGACCTAGACTTAGGTGTAAGGTTGTTGATTAAAAAATGGAAAAATGTTTTTATAGATTCAACATTTGTCTCACAAGAAGGTACAGAGACTCTTACATACAATGTTTCGTCAGAGAGAAAGATGGGCTTGGGGAACACTTCAAACCTTGAAATCTTTTGTTTTACAACCGAGTTTTTGGCGAAAAAAGTTCAGTCTTAAGAACAAAGCTTGACATTTCTGTTTATTTGATTCATGTTCTTCTACCTGTTCTGGTTTTTCTCTGTTGGGTTTGGTCTGGACTTGCTATTTTGGGAATTATTGGAGTGTCAAACTTCTTTCCTTTTGCATTTATGGTTGCTAAATGGGTTCTCTTTTATTCCTCTTTTCGGGTATGGTTTGTGGAAGGAACGATCAGAATATCCTCGATGGCAAATAATTCCACTTATCTTTATAGCGGCTGTCTATACATATCATTGGATTCCTGTTGTGATGTCAGCGATTGTGAAGTTTTTAACAACTAAACCTAAATGGGCTAAGACTCCTAGATTTAACGATTTAAAGAGCAATTGTAATGTTTTATAAAAAATGGATTAGTAGTATTGATTTGTTTTTCATAAATCTGATATCTTCGGGTTCGGAATCTGAATATGAAGTAAAATGAAAATTCAAAAAATAGGTTTAATATTAGGATTAAAAGGCTTTTTAGCAGTTTCTTCCCTGATAGCAATCGCCATGGCTTTAGTGATTTATTCGGCTTCTATAACGGTTACCCCTATACAACAATTTACAATAGGCTCTTCCTCTGATTCATGGACGTTATACGTAAACGAAATTAATCAAGCCAGATACCTTCCAGGTGGATCTTCTCTGCCAGCATTTGATCCAGATGATGTAGATACTTATGCTTTTAGAGTTGCAACAGATGCAGAAAAAACCTGTGCAGTCAAAATCGAGTTAACCTCTGCAATGGATAGCGGGAAATTCTCAAACTTTGATATTACAGTAGACTATTGGAATGGTGCTGCTTGGGTATCTGCGGCTCTTTACGATTCAGTTTTAGGATCAAGCACGATTACCGAAATTGATGGTTTATCGGTTGGAGCTGCTGGTTATATTCACCAAGATGTTTCGATGACAACGTATTATCTTGTAAAAGCTACTTACTCTTATGATTTGGTGGATGATATAACTCCGATAACTACGACATTCCAGTATACTCCAATGCCTTAGGATTTTTTCTAAGCTTTATACTTTTTTGGAGGCCAATTCCGATAAAACCAAAATATCTTAAGATAAGAATGGTTAAAGCAAAATATCTTAAGATAAGAATGGTTTTAGGTTGTATTTCTTTAATTTTAGGTTTAATAGCCGCAAATTTTGCGTTATTTGGATGGAGTACTCCAGATGGGGGCCTCTATTTTTTAGGTGAATATTCCCGTTATATTTGTGCGTTTGGTGGTTTTGCTGCAATTATTTTTGGGTCTATGATGATAAATGATTTTTTTGTAATTAGAAATCATGATCTCAGACGTCAGGCTCTCTGGTATCACGAAACCGCTTTTGAAGAAGGTAAAGTGTTTCTTGGTCACTTCTTTTTAAAAGATGAAGAGGAGAAAGAAATTGCCAAGCAAAAAAAATAGAACTATTAGTTTTTTTAATTTGTTTGTCTTTTATATGGTTATTCAGGCCGTTTTGTTACCCGTTTCTTTTTCTGAGGTGTCCTATACTACAATGGTTTTGATGAATTTTCAGTTACCCCCAGATCAATATGTTTGGATTTTTGGCGGTGATGACTTTGTTCACAAACTGAACAAATCGGATCTTGATGGACCTGAAATCTTGGCATGGGATTCAGGTACAAGCTTTATTCATGGAGGTTGTGAGTTCAGATTAGAAGATGGAAACGAGTATATCTATCTGATAGATTCTGGAAATGGTCCCAATTCTGATAAGTTAATCAAATTTCATGCTAGTAACGGTACTGAATTGTCACGATGGGATATATCCGGTTACTCAAAAGATGCAGAAGGTCTGGTTTGGAATGGATCGAGATGGTTTATCTCAGATAGTCGTGATGATCTAATATATCAAGTTGATCCCCAAGATCCAACAATTGCTGAGAGATCTTTCTCTTATAGCGATCAAAAATTTTGTGGAGGCTTGGCTTGGGATGGTTCATATCTTTGGGCAGTTGATTACGGAACCGATGCAGTGTATCAAATGGATGTTTATGGAAATATTCAAAAGAGTTGGGATTTTGCTCCTTCAAATCCCGTGGGTGCAACCTATGATACCGCTTCTAGGAATCTCTGGATTGTAGCTCGTTCAGGTTACCTCTATGAATATCATCCTAATGGTACACAACTTGGTAGTTGGGGTGTTGCTGGGAATTTACCTAAGGGGATTGCTTATTCCTTCGGTTTTCCATAAAATTTGAGTATTTATTAAACAAGCTGAAAGCAGACAGTTTAATTAGATATCACCAACTCTTTATTTTTTGTATGATTACTTCTTCTAATGCCCAGATATCTTAGCTTTAGTTCATTCTATTTCTTACTTTTCTAATATTTTTCTAGTACTTCTCCTGTGACTTTGCTCTTTGTTAAATTTCTAACAAGAATAACATCATTAGGATTTAGATTTAATGATAATCCAATTTGAAATTTCTCTGCGATTAAAAAACTTCTAATTGCTCCATCAAGTTTTCCATCATCAAAATCTAAATCTATCATAACATGGAGAGTTTTTCTTAAAGCGTCTTTTATATCTTCAAAACTCTGGGGATTCACTTTTTGTTTTTCAGCCCACTCAGTTTTCTCCAATTCCATTCTCCCCTGAGTATTTTATTTTAGCTAATAATTACGGTTATTTCCAAAATCGACATATTGTCATTATTTGGCTAAAACTTTGAGATTATATCTTCGAAGATTTTTTTCCAATTCTATTTAAAGGCGGTTCAAAAAATAGTGGGATTAAATTTAGTCATCTTAGCCGTTGGTTCTGCGTCAAAAATCTGTTTTGGAATAATATTTATAGGTTAAGACTTCAGATTTTTAATAGAAGGGTGTTTCTTGATGATATCGAGGACAGTCACAATAAAATTTTCTCTTGTTAGAGAGTCTAAGAAAATAACTAGTGATGAGATTATTAAAGAAATATCCGAGGCTTTTTTCAGCGGAGATATTCTTATTCCTTGGATTGATAAGGTTGAAAAAATATCCCTAAACAAAATTTAATAAATCCAATACTCTAAGTACGAATTTTTTGTATGTTTGAAAGGAATTTTCTAAAAATAAAGAGAAGTTAGTTATTTTATTCGATTAGTTTTTATGGGCTCTATCCTTACTGGTACTCTCTTTTTATTCATTCTTTTCTCCTCTAGGGCGTTATTGTTTTGTTTGGTTTATAAAATTTGTTGTAGAACACGAATACAATTCTTTCATTACAAATCAAGAAAAAAACTTTAGAATTCCATTGAAATAGTTCAACAATTCCCAGTTTGTTTTTATTAAAATAGGAAACGGATTCCTTATTGACCTTAGGTTTAGAGAAATCCTAAATTGGTAATTAGTAACTGTTTTTTAGAAAACAGTTTTTGCATATTGGAAAAGTTCTTTTTTTGTTTTTAGTATGATGTTGATTGTTTCATTCCCTTTTTGGGTTAGTCTATAGATTCGTTTATTTTCAGTTGGCTCTCCTATTACTAGGTCTTTACGCTCCATTGAATAGAGGAGCGCGTAAACAGTGCCTGCACTTATTAAAAAGCCAAATTTTCGATGAACCAGATTCATAAGAGCATATGCACTTTGGGGTTGGTCTCTTTTGAGCTCTGCTAGAAAGATTGTGTCTAAGAAGTTTTTAACGATTCTTCGTCTCATTTGTTTTATATATTTATTCTCCATTTTTATTCCTCAATATTTAATTTGTTAGTTAAAAAGAGTGTCTTTGCCATAATTTCCAGGTTTTTTACAAAGGGGTGCTCTGGATTTTCGATAGCTATTATAGATGTTCTTTTGGCTTGGAGTACATCACAATAGCAAAGTATTGATGTTATTATGGGGCTTTTGAGTTGTTTTTCAATTTTGTTTATTATTTCTTTTTCTGTTGTTTTTATTGGGGTTTGTGTTTCAGGAAAGATCTTATTTATTAGAACTAGCGGTTTTTTGTCTAATTCGATGTAGAGGTTTTTGATTAGGTTTTTTGATCCTTTTAGGTCTACTTCATCGTTTGTTGTAACTATTATTGCTGTATCTGAGCTGACTACTGCGTTTATTGAAGAATATTGTAGACCGGGGCTAGTGTCAAGGATTATGTAGTCCATGTTAAATTTTTTGAAGAGTGTCTCTCGCATTGAAAAGAGTCTTTTTACGGCTGATACTTCCCATGCTCGACTTTTGTCAATTGTATTTCGAATGGCTTCAATTGAGGGGTTTGCTAATCCTAGAAAAAGTTTACCGTTAATTCCAAAAAAGTTGGTAACATCAATTAATGCTTGTTCTATTTTGCATCGACCTGCTATGAAGTCGTTTAGCCAGTATTTGGGTTGTGTTTCTAAGGCCTTTGAGAATACACCTGCAAGACTTGGTGCTCGAAAATCAAGATCTAAGAGTGCTATTTTTAATCCTTTTTTTGCCCAGATGGTGGCTAGGTTTGTGGCTATGACGGTTTTTCCTGTTCCTCCTCGCGATGAATGAAAGGTTAATGTTTTTGTTATCATTTATTTTCCTCTGATTTTTGTTCGATGTAGAAGTATACTTTGTTTCCTTGACGTTTTTTCTTGAGATATCCCATTCGAACTAGTTGATTTGCAGACGCGCTTTCGACCGCTCTTAGTCGTTTTGTTTCTGTTGCGAGTTCTTCTGCGGTTGCTTTTTCGAGCTTGTATAAGGATATAATAGTTTTTCTTAGGTGTCCAGGCAAGGATAAAAGCGATAATACATCGGGTGCCAAGTAGTGTGTTTCAAATGATTTGTTATTGTGGTTTTTTTTTATTTTTTTGTTTTGGTTATTGCCGTTTTGTTCTATTATTGAGTCAAGTTTTTTATTTATTAATTTGATTTCATTGATTAGTTGGACTAACAATGATTCCAAATTTTCTGGTGATGTGTATATTTTAGCCAACAACAGCAAACCCAAATCAAGTGTATTATTGTATATTCATTAATACACAATGTATGGGATATATTTCTTTTGCATCCAAATCCGAACTCGAACTTATCCATAACAAGAAATATATAATTATAAAGAAACCTAACGTATTTTCTATGAATCTAACTTCAAAAGAACCTGATAATGCTACCCAAAAATGCCAAAGGATTCTTGAGAAAAACGGTGGACTAATAGCAGAAAAATCTAGATCAATAATGTTAACTGACCCAGAATTAACGGAGCTAAAAGAACCACTTGAGTTTATTTCTACAAACTGGCGTGACCCACTAACTCCTAGCTTACTGTCGCTTTCTTGTGGCGCAGTAGGAGGAAAACCCAAAAACATTCATGATTCAGCTTTGGCAATGAGTTTAATTAATCTTAGTTTCTTTTTATGGGATGATATAATCGATAGATCATATTCAAAGACTTTTAAGCCAACACTATCGGGCAAATACGGTTCTGGTACGGCACTAATCGTAGGTGGAATGGTTTCAGCTAAGGCCTTTTCGATTCTAAACAATATAGACTTTAACCGAACAAAAAAAGATGCAATAAATCGGTTAATTTGGAATCTTTTATCTGTAATGGCTAAAGTTGAGATGCGTTCTCTTAAGATACGTACTCAGGAGATATATTCTAGTAAAATCAAGCTTTGGAAAATCAAAACTGAATCGATTGATCCTGAAACTTGTCTTAGAATTGGTGCTATAATCGGTGATGGTTTAGAAAACGAGATTAATAGTCTAGGAAAATATGGTAGATGTCTTGGAACAATTTTGGGTTTAACCAATGATTTTCGTGTAGCAACGAATTTAACTTTGGAACTCGCCGACAAAATAAAGCTAAAATCGCTCCCCTATTCTTTGCTCTTGGCAAGTGAGCGCTCTAAAACTCTTAAAAAAAAGCTTGATCAACTATTAACCACAAATAGGGTTAATCCAAATTCTTTAAAATTGATTGTAGAGGAAATGTTGGAAAAATCAATATTTGAAGAGATAGAAAAAAAGGTGGATTTTTTTGTTCAAAAAGCGAAAGAATCGCTGGTTGGCCTTAAACAAAATACTGCCACTCTAGCGCTTCGAACGTTCATTGAACTTCAACCCAAATTCTTTGTTGAATCAATTCCCTTTATTGAGAGTTGAGCCAATTAGAATGCTTCTGGCCATTTCACTGCATTGCTTATTGAGAGCAACATTGAAACAATTGGATTTATGTCAATTTGTGGAATTTTGGCTTTCCTGCACACTTTGATAAGTAAGTTTTTATCTTTTTTCTCAACAGCTTCTTGAACTTTAGGATAGAATTCAGAAGTAGCTAAACTCTCTAGGTGAGAGGACATGTTTGATATTCTTGTATTTAATATTTTCATAATACATCAAATTAGACTTCCGAAAATTTTCTATTAAGATTTATTTCAAATCCGAACAATACAAATCTTTAAGAGACCAAAGACTAAGTAAAGAGGTGAAATATGGTGCTTAATTTCCTAAAAACTGGACTTCGCCTGTCAAAGAGCAGCTTTTTTATAGTTACTATTTTTTTCTTTGCTTTTTATGAGGTCTATTACCTCTTGCTTGCCAATTTTTTAGAGCAGATAATTCCTTTTGGTTTAGATGTTGGAATGGTTCAGGGTATTTTGTATTTTTTTACTGCTGTTGTTTTGCTTTTTGGCAGTTTTTTAATTCAAAAGTTTAATAAATTACTAATTATCTACTCTTGTTCTGCAATAAACTGTTTTTTTACTATTCTTTTTTTGGGAAATTTTTTTGAAGGATTTAGGTTATTGATGCTTTGTGGATTATTGCTATTTGTAAGCTTGGGAATGTTGGCTACTCTTGGTGTTTTTGGAAGTTTAACTAACCCTGAGGAGAGAGGTAGAATGGGTGGGCTTATTGGATTTGTTGTTTTTGTGTTATTTTTTGTTGTGAATTATTCTTTAAGTCTTGATTTTTTTGGTTCTGTGATTCTTGGTTTATTTCTTAATGCTTTGCCTCTTGTTGGTTTATTGTTAAAGTCTTTTAGGGTTAGGTTAGCATCAAAAAGAACAGAACAGGTGAATTATTTTGAAAGAAGCGTTTTTGCTCTTTATTTTATTCCATGGATTGCTTTTTCTTTGATTAATGTTACCTTAGCTGGGAACACTTCATCTATTATCTTGGAGCAAATCTCTGATTCTCTTCATTTTAGTTTATTATTCGTCCAGGTGGTGGGGGTTATTTTTGGAGTATTACTTGGTGGTTTTGTAGCGGATTTATTAGGGCGTCGATTTTCTTTGGTGTTTAGTTTGACTTTTTTCGGTTTTTGTACTGCATTAGTTGGTTTATTTACATATGATCTTGTGTTTCTTGTTGTGTATGGTGCTAGTGGTTTTAGTTGGGGGATTTTGTTTGTTTTGTACATTTTTGTTGTTTGGGGTGATCTGAGTAATCAAAACAATGGAATAAAAATTTATTCTATTGGTTTAATTTCGTATTTTCTTAGTTTGGGTGTTGGTTCTGTTATTGATTTTTCTATGTCGATTTTTCAGAGTGCGCTTTTGAGTGTTATGATAATTTTTATCTTGAATATGCCGATTGTTTTTGCTCCTGAGCTGTTGCCTTCATATATCCTTGAAAAGATGAGGATGAAGATGCATATGGGAGCTGTGAAGAAGCTTCAAAAAAAGAATCAAGGATAGATACTTTCAGGTGTTCTGGGATAGGGTGTTGTTTCTTTTATGTCCTTAAGGTTGCATATCCACTGGATGAGTCTTTCAAATCCTATTGCAAAACCTGATTGAGGGGATTTGCTGTTTTTTATTAGGTTTAGGTACCATTGTTGATCTTTTGGGTTTACTTTTATCTCTTGCATTTTTTTTGTTAGTTCTCTTTCGTCTGTTTATTTTTTGGGCACCACTGCTAAGTTCTCCATATCCTTGAGGGGCTATTAAGTCTGCAGATTTTGTTAATTCTGGTTTTTCTTTCACTTCCTCATAAAAGAAAGTCTGGTAGTCTAGCGGAAATTCTGTAATGAAAAATGGTTGATCAAACATTTTGCTTAGTTTTTTTTCATTTTCATTTTCTATTGTTTGTCCCCATATTATTTTGGAGCCATTTTTTTGGAGTTTTAGAATGGCTTTTTCATAAGTTATTTTATCAAAAGGTGATTGTATACTCTCTAGATCTTTAGTGCTCCTATTTAGAACAGATAAAATGTCTTTAGATGATTTTGATAAATCTTGGCAGATGTATTCTATTAGTTTTTCTTGAACCTTGATTATGGTCTCTAAATTTGTTTGCTGAACAATTTCTATTCGCCAATATTCGAGTAAATGACGGTCTGTTGAATTTTTTTCAACTCGAAAAGTCGGAGCAAAAGTGTATATTTTCTCTAAATTTGCTGCTAATGGTTGACTATATGGATGTAGGCCTTGTGCAAGGTATGCTTTTTTTTCGAATATTTTTGTTTTAAGATAACCTGGCCATTCTCCTTTTGCAGGAATTATGATAGGTCCCTGGACTTCGATGTAATCGTTTTGTTTAAGCCATTGTCTAGCTGCTTGGATTACATTGGATCTGATTTTAAGAGTAGCAATCATTTTTTTATTCAGAAATTTAACTCTTCCAACCATGATATCTTACTCTAAATTGGTTTTAATTAATTATTAGGCTGAAATATTATGTTAATATTTAACCTTTAATACTTGGTTGACTATATAATGCTAGTAATAAATAGACTTCTTATGATTACATTTCCACAATTATAGGGGGTTTCTGTTCTATTGCAAATATTAAACCAACTCTTAATGGAAGTTAATGTATGGAAACAAACACTGGAGTTCTTTATGGCCTTGAAGCAAGTATCAAAACAAAGCTCATTGCTCAAGGAGCTACTTCAGAAGAAAAAGCAGTTACAAGTCAACAAGCTAATTTTGACATGCAAGAAAAAAATTGGATGGCCTACATTGCAGGTGGCATGTTTGCAACAATAAAGAAGACAGGAAATGGTCTATTCTACGTTCAATCTAAAAACAAATAGGTTAAACTAGTCACTCAAATTATTTTGATCTTTATTATTTATTGTTTGTCTTGATTTTTTATTCCAAAATCTGATTCAGTATTTGATAGTTATTGAATTTAGAACATTTTAAAACATTGATCTCTGAGCAGAATCGTTTACTGTATTTTAAGAATTTCGTTCATACTTACTTTTGTCATTATTGGAAACAATACTTATTTATTACTATCAATTGTGAAACGATAGTAAATAGAATTAAAATTCTTAAAAGAATTTATTTTGGGTTATTTCAAAATGTTAGGACCAAAACAAAAAACCTCGCAAATTCTTGTGTTAATAGCTGCTCTAAATGAAGAGCGTGGAATTGGTCCAACTATTAAAGATTTAAAACGATTTTTAGGTGATTCGGATTTTCTGGTTTTAGATGGAAGAAGTGTAGATAAAACTGTTGAGATTGCAAAAAAATTTGGTGTTAAGGTTATACAGCAGTTGGGATATGGAAAAGGTGATGCAGTGGCTCAAGGGATTAGGAGTTCAGATTTTTTTGGTGAATATATTGTTATGGTTGATGCTGATTTTACTTATTCTGCAAAATTTATTCCAGATATGGTGAAGATTTTGGAGAAAAACTCCAAGGTTGGGATGGTTTGTGGTAATAGGTTTAATGCTAAATATTCCCCATTAGGTATGAAAAAGATATTTTTTATTGGCAACCGAATTTTAGGTATTATTCATAATTTGCTAAATAGAGTTAGTTTAAATGATCCTTTATCAGGACTAAGAGTTGTGCGTTGGGATCTTCTAAAAAATTGGGTTCCCAAATCTTTAGGTTTTGATATAGAAGTTGAGCTAAATAATTTTATTCAAAAACAAGGATATGAGATTGTTGAAGTTCCTATTAGCCTTAGACCTAGGTTGGGTAAAAAAAAGCTGAATGTTTTTGATGGATTGACAATTTTTAAGAGAATGATTATGGAAAGCATATCATTTATGGAAATGTGATCTAAAAATTAAGTAATCAAGTTTTTAGCGTCTTTTACTTTTAATTTTTTGATGTCAAACATTCCAGTAATTCCTATCATAAACTCCTAAAAAATTCGAGGAACGTGAAAAAGAAAGTTTTGGACTATTTTGTTTTATGTTTTATTTTATAGTTTGTCTTTTTATGATCTTATACACTTGAGAGATGACATTTCGTCGTTTCTTACTCCGTAACTATCAGTTCTTTCATATGTTCCTGGACCAAATTCTCCATCATATGCGTTATTGTAGTTTGTATCTCTGTAGAGTTTCCATACTCCTTTTAGTATAACAAATGATGAGACTGCATCATTGAAAGTAGGGTCTTCTGGATGCTTTAAATCAGCTTCCATATTGAAAACGTGTCTATGGTCTCCTCGCATGTTTGCATTTTGGTAAAGAATGATTTCTCCCATTATTATTTTTCCATTTTTCAATCTTTCTCACCTCGTAGAAATTATTGGTATTAACCTTATTTTATGTTGATATAAAAAATTTTAGACTTATTTAGGTTTTCAGTTTTTTGGTCTTCGGATTCGGAAGTCTGAAAGTTTGTTATAATTATTCTGGGTTAACAGGAATTATATATCTTTTTTTGGTATTCAATATGGATCTAATAGGAGTGTTTTGAGTGGTTCTTGATATTGCTTTTTGGGGCTTGTGGATTTTGTTAGTTGGTTATTGTGTTTGGTTTTTGGTGTTAGCAAAAACTTATCAGAACGTCTCTTTGGGTGACTTAGCTATGAGGTGGAAAATTCATAAAGCTAATTCAAGATGTACTCATTCCGGTATCCAAGCTTTAATTAAGAAAAAAAGTACGATTATAGGGTTTAGGTGTGGATGTGGTTTTGAGTTTAGACAACAACGTTTAGTATCACAAAGTATTATTAAAGTTCATCCTTCAAGTAAAGAGGATGAGAATGTTTTTTGTAAAATTGATGAATTTTTGAAGGTTTAGTCATGTCTTCCATACCAGCAACCACTGCGTTGGTTATGCTTAAAAATCTAGGATTAAATAACTCAGAAAGTAGGATCTACTTATTTATCTCAAAAACAGGTCCAAAAAAAGCAAGTGAAATAGCCATATTACTTATTGTTTAATGGTAGTGCTTTGTTGCTTTTTGTACATTCGTGTTCTGAATAGTGTAGAACTTTATTAAGTAAAAAAATTCATTTGGTAATTATAAAATAGGGAGTAAGATTGTTGAATGTGTGTTTCAAAATTATCTACAAAGTTGCGTGAAAGACTAATTCGAGTGTTTCTAGATTTTCTATTAATGATTGAACTAAAAAACCAGTCAATGAGTGGATATAGTGCATTATCTCATATTCATAAAACTTATGATTATCTTGTAAGTTCAGGAACTGTTTACTCTTTGTTGTACTCTTTGGAAAGAGAAGAGCTTATCCAAGGTATTGCTGATGGTCAAAAAAGAGTGTTCGAACTAACGGCAAAAGGTGAGAAGATGATCGACACAATTCTTGCAGCTGATGATGGCCTTTTATGTTCAGTAAAAAACTTGATAATCTCTTTGTGAATTCTTTTTTTTTGTTGTTTAATAAGTTTAGTTATTCGACTTCCGAGTAAGGATGAGTTTTGCTTCTTAAAGATTATATGTTTTTTTGATAAAGTAAATGTTAAGAGGATTGCGTGGACTTTTTTGTTCAATGCTTCAGGTGAGTTTGACTGAAAAAAACCAAAACATCTTCAAGTTAGCTCTCTTAGTATTGTGTACTGTCAACTCTCCTGTACCTCTTTTTTTGTATCTTTTTGTTTTGTGGCTGTTATGATTAAGGTTAATCCTACTATGCCTACTAACGATAATGAAATAACGACTAGTATTGAAGGGTGGGGTTTTATTGTGAACATTATTGTTTCTGAAGCTTTGATTATTCCAGTTTGATCTTGTGCATATACAATTAGTTGATGATTCCCTGGGGATAAATCGGTTAGTATGATATCTCCAGTGAATGTTATGTTTTTTACTCCATCTAGAATGTAGCTTGTTTTTGTTACTTCTTTATTAAATTGGCAACTTAAGACTAAATCAGTATCGGGGTATGTTGTGTTTTTAGGAGATAAGACCAACACTTCGAGTGTTGTTATATTTGAGGTCAAAAGAGTTGAATTGAAGGTAATATTGATTGATGATGTAATTGTGAGAAAATTAGCAGGATTATTTTGTTCTAAAATTGTTGTTTGTTGTTTTAATGTTGGTTGGTTGATTACGGGTAAAACGAGGATTAAGAAAACAAGTATATATTGTGTTGCTTGCTTTTTTATAATTCTCATAATTATTTTTTAGTGATTAGAGCATAAAAGGGTTTTAGAATAATATACTATTTTGATTTAGGGGTATGTTTTTTCTTGATACCATTGTATCAACCATGCCAATGACACAATTCTCGAAGGTGTGGAAAAAAAGAGCCATACATAATAGAAGAATGTATGTTGGCCGACTGGTCTGCTAACCGATGAGATATAATATTCTGGTAATCCAGTTAGCATAAAGCAGCAACATAATATCCCTATTATTAAGAGTTTTCTTATTCATTTTTTTCTCTTTTTTATCAGGTTGTTTATTTTTGTTGGTTTTCTCTTAGCACTTTTGGTATGTATGCGCATGCTGGGTCACTTTCAAACAGGTCTCCGGTGTAGTATTCTGCTCTTGTTCTGCAACCGCCACAAATTTCGCGGTATTCACAAACTCCACATCTACCCTTTAGGTTGCTTTTGTCTCTTAGTTTGAGGTGTAACTCGGATTTTTGTAGGTCGTTCCAGGTTTCTTTTAAGCCTTTGTCTTTAATGTTTCCAAGTCTGTAGTCTTCGTGGAAGCCGCATGATCTGTAGTCGCCGTTTTCTGTGACGCTTATGTAGTTGGCTCCGATTGTGCATTTTCCTAAAAAGCCGTTTTGGAACCAGTCCCAAAAGTCTACTGGGTTTCTTTGTCTTACTATTCTTGCGTAGAATGGTGCGTAAACGTTTACTTTGACTTTTCCTGCTAATTCTACTTGTAGGTCGTAGATTTGGTTGAAGGCTTTTTCGTATTGGTTTGGTGTTGGTGCTAGATCGGGCATGTTTGTGTCTGCTCTTCCTACTGGTACTAGGTTGTGGTATACTACCATTCGGGCGTTGTATTGTTGTGCTAGTCTTGCTGGGTGTTCCATATCGTTGATGTTGTGTTTTGTCATGGTTGTTACTATGCAGTCTAGGATTCCGTTTTCTGATAGTTGTTGCATTGCGTGTGTGGCTTTTTTGTATGCTCCTTGTCCTCTGATATGGTCGTTTGATTGTTGTGTGCCGTCTATGCTTACTGCTGTGTGTACTTCGTTTTTTATTAGTTGGTCTAGTTTTTTTTGGTTGAAGGCGAAGCCGCTTGTTATTAGGCTTACTTCAAAGCCTAGGTTTTTTGCGTATTTTATTACGTCGAATATGTCTTCTCTTACTAGTGGTTCTCCGCCACTTATTCCAAACCATGGTGAACCAAAATCGTATATTTGGTCTACTATTTTTTTTGCTGTTTTTGTTGTTACTTCTGTGTCTTTGGCGTATTCTGGTGTGTAGCTGCAGTATAAGCAGTTTCCTACGCATCTTCTTGTGCATCGCCAAGTTACCATATATAGTGGAGCTTTTCTTAGAGGTTCAATTACCATTTTTGTTTTGTCCATCTATTTTTTTATAGGATCTGAAATAGAGTTTGATAGTAGATTCGACCTGCTCCATATTCGTGTGTGAAAGCAAATACTTGACCTGAATCTAAGTATGCGATTGGTTTTGCGTTACTGCTAAGAGAGCCAATAGTGGCATCATTTGGTGCGCTTGTGTAGAGAATCTCATTTGTAGACAAGTTCGTTCCAAAAGGATTATCAAAAGCTACTCTGGAATTACCACCCGCGTTTACATATGTACCTGCTCCAAACCACTCTTGGATTTTTTGAAGATTAGTAGTGCATGATAAACTCTTTGAGTAAGCTGCTAAGTAGCATGGTGTGCCTGCTATTAGGACGACACCGCCTCCATTTTTTATGTACTCTTTAATTAGGGGTTCATATAGGGGTTCAACCGCATAGTAAGCAAAAATGACTACAACGTCGTATTTTGTTAGGTTTTCTGGTATGTTTCCAGCAGGTGTGACCTCTAAGTTTGTTTGTTCTAAAGCAGAAATTATTGAAGTTCGCCAACCACTTAGTGTTTTTTCTGGTTTTATCTCTAAGTTAGAACTATTTCGTGAATCGGATGTTATCTTGTTATCTAGCCAGTTGATGTATAGTGCTGTTTTTCCTTCTTGTGATGCCCATTTTGTTCCTCCAGCTAGTAGTTGTAATGAGGGATTAAGTGAGGTATAGAAATTGTTTGTTTGGGGTGTGGGGGCTGATGTGTTTATTTTTTTGTTGATTGTTATTAAAAAGTTGGCTGGTGGTGCATTAGGAGCGATTGTTAGCCATGCTTGTAGTTTGTGTGTTCCTGGGGGTATGCTGTAGTTGTGGTTGCTAAATGTGATATATTGGGTTTGGTAGTTTGTGTCGTTTAAGCGAAATTTGAATTCTTGAAATATTGCAACTGAAGCTAGGTTTTCTACTGTGAATTCAAAGTCTATTGTTTCTCCTGCAAAGGGGCTAAAGTTTATTGGGTAGTTAAGTATCGTAAGAGGTTCTTTTACTTCAAGTAGAATGTTAACAGGTTGCATTGCATAAGCTGCAAATCCACTTATTGATATAATTGAGATCAGTAATGTTACAAATAGAAAAATTCGAATTTTTTGTTTTGTTCTATTGGTTCGCAAGTGTTTTTCCCTTTGTATTTTAGTGTTATTTTTTGATAAAAACATTTTTGTAAAGCTTATTTGACTAAAAAAGCCTATATTGAGGTTTTATGGTCAAAGTTTCTTGACTGGTGTGAGTCAAGATTTCTTGACTAAAACTTAAAGGTTTCAAAAATTTATAATGTAGAAAGTGTAGATTGTATTTGGTATGTCTGATTCAGAAGAAGCTATTTACTCAATTATGTTTAGTTCCTTGAAACATCCTGTTCGCAGGAAAATTTTAAGGATGCTCTCTCATAATTCGATAAGTTTTTCAAAGATGCTAGAGGAGCTTGGGATTTCTAGTTCTCATTTGACTTATCATTTAGAAAACTTGGGTGAGCTTGTCTCAAAAACTGATAGTGGAAATTATCAACTTTCTACTTTTGGTTTTGCTTCTGTTAATACTATGAAAATTGTGGAAGACGCTCCTGCTGTTCTGAACAAAAATAAGGTATCTTTGAAATTTAAGTCGGTTATGGCTATTTTGTTAATTGCGATTGTTGTTTTAGCTGGTTTTTCTGTTCTTCAATATGGCTCTTTAAATGAGTTATCTTCCAAGAATGCCTTGATGCAGACTCAGTATGATGAGTTAAATAGTAGGTATTCGCGGTTGTTGGATTTTAGTGCGGATACTGATAAAGCAATTAGGTTTATTCAGGATGTGATTCAAATTGACCTTAGTTCCTACCAGGTTGCGTTGTTAAGTAATGATGTTGAGATTCGGTCAGATTTGGGTGGGGTAGTTGAAGAGTTTTTGATTTATTCGCTTACAAATAGTGAAGCTAGAATTGATGTTACTTTGAGGTTTAGAGATAGACTTTTTTCCAGATACCAAATTAACGTTTTTGAAGGGTTTACTGCTTATTCTGAACCTCAGCCTATTGATTTGGTGGAGTCTGCTTCAAATTTGCTCAACAGGTATATGTCCTATGGAAATGCGTCGTATTTAGGTAATATGAGTAGTTTGCTGAGTTTGGTTGATGAGGCTAAAAATATAGAGATAATTGATCCTGAGGGGAATCTGAAGTTAAAGATTTCAACCTCTGAGGATCGAACTGAGTTTTTCTGGCTGTATACTGAGAGTGGTGTTGATTTTTCGCCTAAGAGTTTGAGTTTTATTTTTAAAAATCGTGTTTGTCAATCTATTACTGATGGGTGGTTTTTGTTTGAATCTGGAAGCACAGAAGTTAATATTTCTCGTGATGAGGCCATTGATCTTGCGATGGAGGCTGCATCGGTTTTTACTTGGGAATTTGAAGGTGAGCAAGTTAGGTAATTTTACTGTTTTAGATTTTCCTATTACTGCTGAGTTTCATCCTCATCCTAGAGAAGATTTTCTAAATCTTATTCCTTATTGGTATGTTACTGTTTATTTGGATAAAGTTTATCCTGGGGAGATTAGTAGCATTGCAGTTGGTTTGTGGGGAGATACTGGGGAAATTGCTGATATTAATGTAGTATTGCCTGTGTAACTTTTTTTTAGCTACGTTGTTTGGCAAAGGTTTTAAAAATAGTACATACATTTTTAAAGAAGCTGAAAGGAAGACTTTAGGCTTACTTGAGTCTTTGGGTAAACTAATAGGAGAAAAGGAGAAAAAAATGAAAACAACCAAACAGCGAGTGAAATTTCATTTTTTTACCCAAAGACCCTTTCAGCCACTTTGAAGCTCTTTTTTGAGCTACTATAATATCCTATGTTTATGATTAAAAGGAGTTTTTATCAAGAAATCTTGACTAAACTTTTTTAATTGGGTTTATTGGTTAGTCAAGAAACCTTGACCTAAAAATATTGGTGTTTTTATTATTGTTTTTTCTTTTTGGGACTCTTTTTAGGTGTTGAATTGTGTTTTTTTAGGTTTTTGAAGTTGGTTTTTTGTTTTTTGCTGTATTATTTTTTGTTTGTGTTCTTTAGGATATATACAAAATAAGAGGCTTTGATCAAGAAGTCGCGTGGAATTAAAGAAACAGGTAAATAAAAAGAGAAGTTAGGATTGAACTGTTTTGGATAGTTCTTTTGTCCAATTTGAAATTTCTTCCCAATTGCGAGTATCATAGAGTTCTTCTTTTTTTTCAAATCCAGCTTCTTCAAATTTTCTCCAAAGTTGCCCAACAGTTTTTCTTGCCATTAAACCCATTTTGCCAAAGTTTAAAACTCCGCCAAAGATGGCGGTTGAGATTGGGTTTATTGAATATTTTTTGGCTTTTTCATCAAGATATTTTCTTTGGGCTCTTTTCATTGAGTCTGTTTTTCCTTCATATTCATATATTGCTTGAATTCCTGAGGAGACAAAAAGTGCTACTTTCTTTTTTGTTAAATCTTTTTTGAATTTTTTTAGGAACTTTTCCGATTCTTTGGTCCATCTGTCGATTTTTATGCCACTTCCGACGATAATCAACTCGTATTTGGATATGTCATTTACTTTTTCTTCTTTTGCGTCAACTACTTTTACTTTAGAGTTCATGTTTTGCAGAACTTTTGCAATTTCATTGGATGTTCCCTTGGTTGCTCCATATCTGGTTCCGTAAACAATTAGAGTCTTCATTTTTCAAGTTGTTTTCCTAGAGGTTTTTCATTAAAAATAATGTGATTAAATGTTAATAGAGTTTTCTAAGAAAGTTGACTTAAATAATACAGTTACAAACCCTGTTGTGAGAGGTTTTTTGTTTTTTCGAGTTTTTTTTGGGAATTAAACAATAGATTTTTTTATTTTTTGGTTTGACGTTTTTTGTTTTTGAGGGTTTTTGTTTGGGTTTTTTTTGAGAGGTTTTAATCTTTCTAGTTTTATAATTGGGAATTTTTTGGCTTGGGTTCTTACTTCTTTTTCATATTTACCAGTTGTGAAGATGTAGGTTTGTACGTGTTCTGGGTTTAGGTTTTTTCTTCTTAGGTATAGTATGGTGTTTGCGAGAAATTTTTTTAGGTCTTCTGGTTTTACTTTTGTTTTTTCTTTACATTCAACTATTAGGTGTTTGTCGTTTGTGAATATGTTGCCTTTTTTGTATCCTAGTATGTTGATTTTGATACCTTCTGTTTGAACGTTTTTTGTGCACTCATATCCTTTGCGTATGAAAATTTTAGTTACGCGATCTTCTAAACTATTTTTTTTGTTTTCCTTTTTTTGGGTTGTTATTTTGTTTTTAGTTGTTTGGTTTGATTTTTTTGGTTTGGGTTTTGGCAGATCTTTTGTTGTGGTTATTGTGGATAGGGTTTGGATTATTTGGGTTTTTGTCCATGATTTTGGGATTTTAGCCTTTTTTTTGGTTGCGAGTTTTAGTAATTGTTGTTTTGTTAGTTTTTTTAGGGTAATTGTCATGTTTGGTGTTTTTTTTGGCATTTATTTTTGCTCTTTATTTTGGGTAAATAAATCATAAAGGGGTGGTGGTGTTTAGGTTTTTTTGTTGTATGCGGGTTGACATTGGTCTCTGATTTGGGTGTTTCTGTTTTAGTGGTTTGGGATCTTGATCGCTTTGTTAGTATGGAGGCTTTTTGGGATCAAGAGTTATGTGATCATGTTGATGACCCTTTCCTTTTTGGTTACATGATAGAGGAGCATTGGAAGATGGCCCTAAAGCTTGGTTTTCATCCCTTTTTGTTTGTTTTTCTGGCAGAAGATAGGATGATTGGTTTTGCGCCTTTACTCTTAAAAAAAAGGTTCGGCTTTAGATATGTATCTAATTTCGATCAATACACGTCTCCAGATTTTTTTGTTGATGATCACCGCGAATTTTGTATTAGCAAAATAGTTGATTTTCTGTTTGGACGACTTAATTGTATGTATGCTGATATCACATTTGAGGATGGGTCTGCCAACCAGAAGATATTGGAGAAGGTTTGCGAAAAAAGAGGTTTTAATTTTATGCGCTCATCTCAGGAGGGACAAGCGATAATACCTGTGAATAAGAGTTTAGAGCTCTTCAAAGAGTCTTTAGACAAAAAGGATCGAAAAGAGTTTGGACGATTTAACAGAAAACTTGATAAATTAGGAAAATGGCAAATTTCTTGTTTTGATGTAGATCGCAGTTCAATAAAGAAAGTCTTGGCTATCGAGAAGTTTAGTTGGAAGATAGATTTACAGGGTCAACATAAAGCCATTAAAGATTGGGGCATTGAAATAGCTTTGAGAGTTGCTCAAAGAGTCAGCCAAGAGAAAGGCATTTTTGAGTCTAAAATTTGCTTTTTGGAAATAAATAACACACCAATAGCATATTTATTGGTCCTAAAAAAGAATCAAACAGTATTTTTTGCAAAAACCTCTTATGATCAAAGATTTAAAGCGGTTTCACCTGGAAAATTTTTAATGAATAATTTGATTGA
>CAVQPF010000010.1:0-71532 GCA_963714725.1 Candidatus Bathyarchaeota archaeon | reverse complement strand
GAAAAAATATATCAAACATTACACCATAATAATTCTGAAATCTTCTACATGGAAGCTATTAGTCGTACTTTTTATTGATTTCCAATTCATAAATCTTTAGTAGATTTCAAACTAAAAACCAATTAAAGTGATTAAATGAACAAGACTCTTCAAAAGACTAGCATAACGGTTATAATACTTCTTATATTCAGCAACATTTTGCCTGTATTAGCTATCGATACATTAGACCCCTCAGACTTCCAATTAGAAAGCTGGAGCAAAAATATTGACTTCTTTGATTACGTCAGAGAATACAGATCTATTCACGGCAAAATACCTCCACCAGATAACTCTCACGCCAACCTAAATCTTGCTTATGTGGATGTATCAGGATTGCAGATGCTTTCAGTTGGACTAATCAACATAACTGATGAAGATAGTGAAATCACAATTCCAATCCAAACTACCATGATGAACTACAAGTCCAAAGATGGACTAAAGGATGTTGTAACTGCTTCTAGTTTCGTAATGCTTATGGCTTTTAACGAAACTGATAATACAATTTTTAATCAATCACCTGACAGAAATGATACACTGTATGCTTCGTTTAGTTTAGGTTATGATTTAGGAGAATTATTTGTTGGTTCTAATAGACCTGACCTAAATAGTGAAGCTGAAGTGATACCTCTAGAGTCTTCGTCTGATGGGCTTGTGTGGACTTGGGGAATGAGATATACTGATCTTGCTGCTTTTTGGTGGAAAACTTCAATTGATCCAAGCAATCCAGTTCGTGATTCTCGACCTATAGCTTTAACGGTTTATGATGAGTTAACTTTCTCTTACAAACTGGAGATTGATCCTGATTCTGGAGAAGCAACTTTGAGTATGAATTATACTATTGGCAGGATGAGGGATCTTTGGGTTTTCTGGTGGCTAATATTTCTACCTATAACTGTGCATTATAATGCTACTGGATGTTATCGATTAAATGGTGAAATGATTTCAGGTGAGACTATTCATGATTTCCTTTCTAATCAGGGAATTAAGATGAGTATTGTAAATTTCCAAGCTACAGTTATTCTTAATCACTTGGCTTACTTTGAAAGTGCAGGAACTAATGTTCAGGATAATGATTTGAGTGTTGATGATTCGTCAATTGAGGCTTTTGCTGATGATGGGGAGAAAATATTTGATGCAGATTTTACAACAAAGAACTCCTATGATTTGTACAATTATATTCTTGATCCTGATGAAACTAATTATGAGACGTATCAGACTATCACTAGAACCACGAAGATTGCTGGCTTTGCTCGTAATCCAATCTTTGGTGTTCACACCTCTCTAATGAGACTTATTCCTACTGTGCTTGCTAGCATGGACCCTGAGTTATATGCGCAGGCCAAGGATCATTTACTAGATATGAGTTATGCTGATTACTTCTATATCACAGCTTATCCACAATATGATGGGTATCGTATTGAACATGATCCAACAATAACAGCTTATGCAAGTTTGACAACTGAATCTTCTTTACCTGATGAAACTCCAGCTTCGGGTATGGGATTTCTTGTGCTTGTAGGTATTGTAACAATTGCTATTGTTGGAGTAGTTCTAATTTCAAAAAGAAAATGATAATTCATAAAAGAATATCGGATAAATATTCAGCTATAGCTGCCCCTTTTTCATTTTTTTAATATTTTTACTTTGTTTTTTTCTTTCTTCTACCGTTGGTTCCAGGAATTAATTTTGTTTTGGCTGGTCAATATAAAGATTTGACCACCACCATAGAATGGTGGTGACCTCCAATCTCCATTGACCAACACCGTAAGACCCCTAACAGGTGGCTTAGCCACCTAAAGATAAAATTCAAAAATTAAACCAACCCAGAAAAATAAACAAGGGTCATTTAATCTCGTAAACAAATTATTTTTTATGTATTAAACCAAAAAGTAGCTAAGATAACAGGTTTCAATTGCCATCAATCTATATCAGTCCTGTATCATGGTTGATTCTAAGGTATTACCTTCCGATGTTACTGTTTCCTTTTATACTCCAAGCTTTTGATCAATAATCCATTTCACTTTATATGAGTGCTTTAAACAAAAGAAATAATCTAAAGATTCCAAGTTTTAACAAATGTTTGTCGAATTCGCTTATCAGCTAAGCTACAAGATATAATATTCCAGAACTCTTCTCCTCATTTGGGTTCTGGTTCATTGGGCACGACAAGTGGAGTTTGGTTGAGATGTTTAAGCACCCCTTTGCTTCCAGGCTACTCTGGCACCAACCAACTCCTTGTCTACGCTTCAATTGTAAATGGTGTTTGTGAAGTTGGTTAAACGTAAGAATATTAGGGATTTGTGGGAGTGTAGTTGGGATTGTGGCTTTAAACATGAGAGGATTGGTGTGGTGTCTTGGCATGAGACTCATGATCACTGTAACAAGAAGCCTAGTGCCTATGATTACACTGGTAAGCGATATCAAGCGACCTGGAAGCGATTTTAAGCGTTTTAAGCGAGTCACCTTAGATGGTTATACTATTCTTAGGGACAAACTAGATTCTGTTGTGTTAAGAGCGTTATAAGTGACTTACCCCCTCTGAAACCATACGTCATAAGCGAAATAAAGGCAGAAAAAAGGTTCGATACTATATCTCACCTCATAATCAGTTAAGATCTTAGTCATTAACTGACTTCCTACACCCGCTTTAATGATTGTAGCTTCTCAATTTCATAATCGTATTGTTTTGTTTTTTCAGAAATACACAATAAATTTAATACAATACCATGGGGAGAAGAGATGGAAAAAGCTTCAAACATTGATGATGCTGTTTTCTGTGAGAAATGTGGAAAGAAACTAAAATAAACAGAGTAATGTGGATGTGGAAATAAGTTCTAGAAGATATTTACTGAACCTTTAATTCTATTTCAAAAATCTGTATTATTTGCATAACTCATGAAATTCTTAACCAAAGAAGATAGAGAAAATCTGTTTGCTGAATATAATCAGTTACATGAAGAAATTAGAGAGAGAAATAACCGTATATGGATAATTGACTCTATTCTAGTTACTGGATCTTTGCTTGTTACTTTTCAATCTGAAATTACTTCCTATCTACTGCCTTTTGTCTCTCTAGTAATGGTTTTGATTACTTTGTTCCATCATTATACTGGATGTCATGTTAATTCAATAAACAATCAAACACTTAGAGAGATTAGACCTGATTTGGGATTAACTAGAACAAATATAATGTATGAATCAAAGATGAGAGAAAAATCTTGGTTCTTTTTTAGAGGAATGTTGCCCTAAATGCTATTTGTTTTTCTAATAGGGATTTATTTTTCATTATTGCTTCCCTATTTATAGTTAGATTTTCATATTTCTGCATGTGTTTTTGTTGGCTTCTGGTCATCATAAGCTTATCTAAAAAGGCAGGACAATGATTCAAAAAGGGTCAAAATTAGAAAAATTATATTTAAAATAGTTAGTCAAGAAACTTTGACTAAAATATTTTTTGTCTCTATGAATTGTTAGTCAAGATTTCTTGATAAAAACCCTTTATTACAAAATAAAAGAAGTAACAAATAGCCCATAAATGAAGTTTATGGACTAAGGGGATCTTTGGGAAAAAACAGCGTAGTTAACTGTTTTATTTTTTGTCTCCTTTTCTCCTATTAGTTTGTCCCAAGGATCCCTATTAAATCGCTGTCTTTAGTCTTATTGCTTCATAGTCTTTCTAGTATAAATAATCTTCCAATAAGAATGTAGGAAAAGAGTTCATTATTATTGTTTTTCAATATTTTCTAATGCATAAATATTTTAACACATAACTCTGATTTTTTGGCTCTATTAATGATTAATAATGATCTCTAAAATTTGAGAAATATTGTTAAGGTGTCTAAGGCACCTTTTTTTGATGGTTTATTAAAAACCTTAATTTAGCTAAAAAGGATCATCTTAGATACCTTGAAACGAAACTACATTTTTGCTATTATTGCTTGCTTGATTATATTACCTTTTTCTATAATATTTGTGAATAACCAATTAGAAGGTGAACTTGCAAAAGATGAACAATGTTATGTTGGAGTTGCCTTTTGTGGAAACACCACTGGTGAAGCAATAAAACTAATTGATAGAGTGAAAGGCTATACTAACCTGTTCGTATTGCAATCTGGTCCAGTAAGTGAAAATGAAACTTTAAACACTGAGATTTGTGATTATGCCGTCAATGCTGGACTGGACATTATTGTATACTTTGGTGACTTAGGTCAAAGGATTTTAGAAGAGAAGGATATGCTTTGGCGTATATCCTGGGTGAAGAATGCAAAAGATCGATACAACAAAAAATTTCTTGGCACCTATTTGTATGATGAGCCTGGAGGAATTTATCTTGATTACAACTGGACAAAAGATGATATCATTCCTAGAAATGCTACAATTGCTGATTTAACCTATGATTCAATTGCAAATCTTTACTCTTATGGTTTTCAAGTTTTAGATCAGGGTTTTAGAACCGCAAAAACTTACTCTGATAATGTTTTTGTTTCTGATTATGGACTTTATTGGTTTGATTACTTGGCTGGTTATGATGTGGTTTTGGCTCAGGTTGGTTGGAATCACACTTTAGAGCAGGATATTGCTCTGGTGAGAGGCGCTGGAAGAATGCAAAATAAGAGTTGGGGGTCTATGCTTACTTGGAAGTATGATGAGCCTCCTTACTTGGATACTGGAGAGGCAGTTTTTGATCAGATGCTTATTTCATATGAGTGTGGTGCAGAATACATTGTTCTCTTTAATTATCCAACTCTTGAGGGTAACGATTTTGGTGTTATGACTGAGGAGCATTTTGATGCTTTAGAGCGTTTCTGGTATGAGATAGTACAAAGTTCCGATTATTTTCAGGGTTCTATTGCGGGGGATGTTGCTTTGGTTTTGCCTAAGAATTATGGTTGGGGTCTGAGGCATCCTATGGATCGAATTTGGGGTTGGTTTGGTCCTGATGAGTTGTCTGCTCAGATTTGGGACCTTTCTCGTTCTCTTCTTTCTACTCATAATTATACTTTGGATATTATTTATGATGATGGTTTAGTTTTGGATAATGATTACAAGGAGTATATTTTCTGGAATGGAACCAATTATTCTTCATCTGTAGAAGCTAATGTTTGTTTACATTTATCTGATCATAATAATGACACAATTTCAATTTTTGATGATCTAAATGTGAAATGGGTTAGAACTGACTGGATTATAGGCTCTGAAATGATTAAGTATTCTCAGACTCTTCAAGAAAATAATATTAATCTTTTAGCTATTATCGACATTAACACTTTAGGTAATAATTTCACACTTGAACAATGGAATTATACTATAACTGAGATTGTTGTTTCTGAGGGTTTTAATAATGTTGATGCTGTTGAGATTTGGAATGAACCAAATGCAGGAGCCTATATTGATCCTGAAATGTATTATGAGATGTTAAAGAGTGCTTATGTTATACTCAAGAATTATAGCGATGTGGAGGTCGTTTTTGCTGGTGTGTCTCCAAATATTGAAAACTGGAGAGATTACTTAACAACTATTTTTGCTCATGATGATGCTGTAAATTATTTTGATGTTATGGCTATTCATCTTTATGATGATACGAGCATAAATGTTGATACTTTAGATTTTGTTGAGGGTTTATCTGATAAGCCTATTTGGGTTACAGAGACTGGTTGCCATTCTTTTACTATCGAAGAAGAATATGATGAAGAGTTACAGGCAAATTATCTAAGTTCTCTTTATGAGCAAATTTATCCTTTGGTTGATAAGGTGTTCGTTTATGAGTTATTGGACAATTCTGGATTATCGGATCCAAAGGAAAACTATTTTGGTTTATTAACTGTAAATGGAACAAAGAAAGAAGCATATTATAGACTTTGGGAGATAGGTAGATAATTAATCGGTTCTATTGTTACTAAGACTCTGTCTCTTAGTTCTGAGAGTTTGGGACTCCAGTAGTATCTTATTCTGTAATAGTTGTTACCTACTTTTTGGAGGGTGCCTTCTAGGTTGCAGATTTGACAGGGAATCTTTACCATAATACTCACTTCATAAATTGTGGTTGCTGGTCTGGTCAAGCTAAGTGATATAAAGACCCTTCAAAAACAATTATGGGTCATAGAAAACTTAGGTGAAAAAGAAGGTAAGGAATTCTAATTGATTTTCTCTATAATCAATAGAAAGTTTGTCTTAGCACCCATACCTCCACCAGTGAATTTAGGTTCAACACTTGGAATAATAGTGATTACTTCACCTGCTAAATTATTCAAATATTGCTCTATTTTGCTTTGATCTTTACTCATATCAATATCAAATCTGTGAACTTTATACTTCATATTTCCTTATTTCACCTCCTTAACTGCATAGTTATTTTTGTATTATTCTTATGTGCGTTTGTTTGTGGTAGACCATTTGTCTCTATTAGCTAATCCAATTGCCATTAAGCCTAGTCCAGAAGCCATAATGAATATGAAAGCTGGATTAATTGCTGCTGTGAAAATTAAGCCAATTGACACTAAGCTTATTCCTAGAAGAAATAAACTTTGATAATTTACTTCTTTGTTTTTCTTACTCATTCTTTCATATCCTGAGTTTGTGTTATTGTTTTTGCTGTTATATTTTTTTTGCAGGAAGTTCCACAGAGTTGCTTTTAGCTTCTTTGTTTGTTCTACCCAAGAAAACTTGAATGTATTTTGTACTAACAAATAGAACTAATAATTAAAAAAGACCATTTACTCCTAAATGATGTCTATTAAGAGAATATCAATAACTCTAATTCTTATCTCATTACTCTTATTTTCAATAATAACTGCAACCCTACTTTTTGATTCATCAGAGAATGAAAGTGAATCTAACAAGTTGTACACTTTTCCTATTTTAGTTAGTGATAAAACCTATACGGTAAGTGTTAGAAGCAATTTCTCTTCCATTCCAGAGGTAAACTACTTTGGATTACTCAAGTCTGTTTCAGTTAACTTTAGAGGAGAGAGTGAAAATACTTTTTGTAACATAACAATTCCTACAGACCTTGTTTGGGGTGAACTCTCTGTTTACCAGCATGGCTATGAAATGAGTGAATCTGATTATATTCAGTCTAGCAATAGTACTCATAATTCAGTATATTTCCTGTTTGATCTTACAGCTTTAGTCAAAGATTTTGAAATAATGGGAACTGAAGGAGTTATTCCTTAGTTTTCTTCCTCTTGATTGTTTTTGTTGTCTGTGGTTGTTCTATCCGAAGAAAACTTAGAACAAATGATATCTAAATCTAAGGTTTAATTCCAGCTAATAATGCTACTTCAAGCCACTTCCAATAACAGTCAACATCATAAAAACCAATGTTTCTAAGCCATTTTAATTGTGTTTCAACATCTAAGAGTTTGTTTGAAGGGTCATCTGTGACTGTAGTTAAGCCAACAGCACTCAAAAACTTGACATGTAAAGATTCAGTAGCTGAGGCTACATGTTCTAGATTGAGAAATCTGCCTTCTGGTTTTAGTAGATCAAAAACTTCTTGGTAGAGTTGTTTTTTACGTTTATGATTTAGATATGGATAGCTAATCCCGAAATCACCAGGTCAAATTTTTCAAGTTTTAACGTTGACAATGGTTTGTTTAGGTCATGTTTTTTTACTTATACTTTTTTGTCTTCTGCAAATATTTGTTTTGCTAGTTTGAGCATTGGTTCTGAGAAATCTATTGCAACTCCTTTAGTTTGTGGATTTTTTTGTTTTACTAATGCTAATAGTTTTCCATCTCCTGTTCCCAGATCTAGTACTCTTTCTATGTTTAGGGGGTATTTGTTCTAAGAGTACATTTTTGATTTCTTCTTGGTATGGTAGATTGAGTGCCTTTGTTAGATAAGTTTGAACATGATCCTTGCATGTCCATTTGTTGATGTCTTTTTTCAATTAGGTTCCCTTGTATTTTTTTATAGCTTTTATTTGATGTTGTTATTATTACAAATATCGGTTGCTTTTGGAGTCTTAGATCACTCTATCCTAGAAAACTTTGATGAAAAAAGTTTATATCCAAGTGGTTATTCATGCGCTATTAGGAGGTCATAGGGTATGATCTTTGAAGAAGAGGAAGACTGGGAAGAAGAATGGACAGATGAAGATTGGCCAGAAGATGACTATGAAAAAGAGGATTATTAGTAAGTTTGTCTGAGTTTTTGTGCTAAAAAAGGAAAGAAAGATAAAAAGTCTGAGTAGTGTTGCAATCTACATTCTGACTTTTTTATCCCTTTTTTATGTTTTAGTTTTTTAACATTATTTGGATGATTACTTTTGTGTCTTTGTTTGTTCTACCCCAGAAAACTTTGATATAATTTGTTAAGAATGATCATTGTTTTTAGAAATCCTCATTAAGACCTTGTTGCTGTGAGCATTGTGATTTATAATGAAAATAACCAAAGTTGATGATTTAACTCCTTTTGATAATACTCATGGGGTAGATGCTAGAAAAATCTATGATTCATCTGATTGTACTACCATCATTATGAGTCTTAAACCAAAACAAGCTTTGAAACTTCACTCTACTCCTGTTGATGTTTACTTTTACATTCTTGAAGGTAGAGGTAATGTTGTTATTGGAGATGAGAACCAAGAGGTTACTAGAAATATGTTAATTGAGAGTCCTAAGAATATTCCTCATATGCTTGAGAATACTGGTGTTGGATTTTTCAAATTTTTAGTTGTAAAGTTTCCTAAATCTAAGTAGTTTTAGTTTGTACTTTGTAATTAGTATCTGGCTAGTAATCTTGAGTTACACTTTGGGCATTTAGCTAGAAAAGACACATATTCAGTCCATTTGCTTCTCTGCCAGCTATTTCCACATTTTAAGCACTTCATGATTATTCATCTTTATCCGTATACCTTTTTGTTTTGCATTCATAGCAGGTTTTTTGTTTTCCATACCTAAATGTTCTAGATTTGAACTCTTCTCCACAAACATTGCATTTAACCATGTTCTTTGGTTTAGGGTTGAGTATGTTTAAGCGTTTTAGTAATTCCTTTTTTAGGTCTTGATCATCCGTAGTTTTTAACGCTTGGTCTAAGAGTTTCTTGATTATTTCCCCACTTTGGTTTCCATACTTTTCTTGAAACTTGTTTTGAATTGTAGCATTTGGATTGTTTGTTCTTGGTAGCATACATACAAAGTTTGCTGGATAATCTTTTGAGATGTCTGTGTCTACTACTGCTATTCTTATGTGCTCTGCCTTAGTGTAATCTTTGACGTTGTAGTTTTTTGTTATGTGCAGTTTTAGATTCAAAATAATTCATCTTTATTTTTGTTGGATGACTTTTATGGAGTATTTGTGTTGTACAGTTTGAGGGTGCTATATTGATTTTCCTTAGGTTTTCAGATAATTAACATGGATGTTCTTTGGTTGTTCTACCCAAGAAAACTTACTAGACTACTGTATGAACATTATTTCTTGTACTTCTTGAAGTGTGCTACTTCTTTTTCATTAAATGCAAGAAGAATACTATGGCAGTTCCTAAGACTACTATTATGATTAATGCTCCTAAGATTGTTTCTACCCATAGTGGGTTTGGAGATGTTGGTGGTGAGGTTGGACCATTATTTGGTGGTGTAGGTGTTGGAGTTATTTCAGGAGATGAGGTAGGTATCTGACTCTCTTCAATTGTTATTGACTGTGTATTACTCCCATCACTTTCTTCTACAGATTGGAAGTTAATTCCAATAGGCTGAATAGGTGCATGGTCCCTATAATGAGCAAAAGAGTAACCTGATTGAGCTTTAATTTGAAAATCAACTTGACCACCCTCTGGAACATTTCCAAATGTTGCTATAGTATATGTTTTTACTGTAGAATCAGAATTTGATGCTTGAACTCCATAAGTATTAAGATAATAATCATAGTCAATACTACTAATATGATATGTATTAGCCCAACCTTCAAAGTGTCCTTTCCATCGTATAGCATAAAATAATTGGGTAGTGTTATCATCTATGTCAGTTGGTGTAAAAGGCTGGTTTTTAATTATAACATCAATAGTTCTATTTTCTACATGATAACCGCCATGAGTTATAATTATTTGTTGACCGGTAAATGGGTCAGTTAAATTAGTATAAGTTAATGGTACATCATATGAGCGATCAATTAACTTCACATTAAACTCTGGGATAGATGGTTTGGGTATGGGATTTAATTCTGTTGTTGATTTTGCTGTATTTATTTTTATAGTTCCAGCTATTATGATGAAAAATATTAATGGTATCAGTGCACATGTGGAAGCTTTCATCTTTTGCACTTCATTATAGATTTACTTTTTTGTTGTTTTATGTTTTGCTCTGAAAATGAATATGTTAATTGTAGTTTTGAGATCTTAGATCACTTTTGTCATTAACGCTCCAGGTTTTTACTTACCAAATTATTATTTCTCTTTGTACCAAAGGATCAGATATAGTAGAAAGACTGCTCCAAAAGGTATTCCAAACAATCCCCATATGAGATAGAAGACTGCTTGTCTGCTTACTTGTCTGCTTAATGTTGATATGTAGTATGCTGGTAGTCCACTTATGAAGATTCCACAAAGAACTGCTCCAGATATGAAAAGAGTTTTCTTTAGATTCTTTTTCAACTAAGTTTTCCTTCTGTACTTTTTGTAGTAGGCTAAGATTCCAAGTCCAATTAGCAATAGTGTTGAGCCGAAGAGGATAAGGTATGGATTGTAGAATCTAATAGGTGTAGGTGAGAGAGTAGGTGATGTTGAAGGAGTAGGAGATGGATCTATTGGAAAAACGTAGTTATTTGTTAATTGAATCATTAAAGGGTAATAGTCCCTGTTATTCTGATTAATCTTATATGACCTATCTCCAATACCATCTTCATTTGAATCAGTTCCAGTATAATCACTCCAGTAGCTGCCTGCAGTTGAGTTATCCCAAATACAAAAACTAGGTTTTTCCTCTTCATCTATGAAATAATCTACTCTAGTATGTTCACTGTTTCTATGAAAATTGTTACCATAAATAGTGGTGTTAGATTCCTTTAGTTCAATTCCAACATAATTGTCTAAAAAATTGTTGTTTAGAATAAAGATGTTATCTAAGGCATTGTAAAGTAAGATGCCAAAAATGTTCTCTGTAATGTTGTTATATGAAATGATGTTGTTACTAAAGTTAAAGAACTGAGCTAGTTCTCTTGGGAATCCACTGATGTGAATACCATTGACGTTGTCAGTAATCTTATTGGCTATTATACTGTTGTTAGAAGAATGTCCTAAAGATATGCCTTGAGTGTTTTGTGTTATTGTGCAATTTGTTATTGTGTTGTTGTTTGAACTTAGAGAGATTGATGTGCCATATTGGCTAATTTGTATGTTTTTGATTGTTGTGTTGTCTCTGTAGACTAGTATTCCTGTTGCTCCACTTTTGTTTCCTTGTAGTTTATAGTTTGCTCCATCTATTGTTATTCCTGCTTTTTGTATGTATAAGAAATAGTTGATTAGGTCACCAGTTAATGTGTACAGGTTTTCTTGTCTTGTGATTGGTACTGTTGTTGGTTCTATTGTTCCATCTTCTCTGATGTATATTGATTCTAGATTTTCGCCTTTAACATTTAAAACTGGTGTTGTTAGGATAACTAATATAAGAATAATTGTAGTAACAAAAGATTTGTAATGATTGATTTTGCTCATCACTTATCTATTCTTACTTGGTGTTATAATGTGTTTAAGGGTTCTTGTAAACAAAACTTAACCAACAAATAGTCAAATAACCTTGACTAACCAAGATAAGGATCTTAGATCACTCTACAAGAAACTTAGAAATACGGTATGAACTTTTTTTGTATTCCAATAAATATTGATCGTGAACCTAAATTAGCTTTAGGAAATAATGTTTGAAAATAATTCAATAATATAATGAAAACAATTTAAATAATTCATTTTTTCAATATATTTTTGTAACCCATATATTCATAAGCAGCTTGAGGTTATCTATTATTAAGAGTTTTTTATTCTATGGGTTTACCTATTGAACGTTGAATTCTTTTCAGATTGTTTCTGAATAAAAATAAACTAATTTTAAAAAAAAGGGGGTAACAAGAAAATAGTGAATATTAGAGACCAAATAAAATGTCCAAAATGCAGTAGAATGAGTCACGTTGTTTGGATGTCAAAGGATGGAAAAACAGCAGGAATTCAGTGTCCAGCATCACATAGTCAAATGAACAGACCCAGTTCCTTAATAGGTTCCAAAGCACGTCCTCAATCAAAAGCTGGTAGAAACATGGTTTTTCTAGTAGGGATTAAAACTATGAAAAAATTATAATTGATATGTTTTTGTTTTTTGTTGTTTTATGTTTTGCTCTGAAAATGAATATGTTAATTGTAGTTTTGAGATCTTAGATCTCTACCATAGAAAGTTTTACTGAAATACTGTATGAAATTTATTTCCTGTCTTGTTGCTTTTGGTGTCTTAGATCTCTCTACCCTGAAAAACTTGTATCAAAACATTTTCTAAAATACTGGTCTATTATTATTGACTTCTTGGTCAACATTGATAGAATTATATGCTTTTGCTGAATAGTTGTATTTGTGGTTTAAATGGGTAATGATGAGTTGTTTGATGCTATCTCTCATCCAATAAGAATAGATATTATAAAGTTGTTAGCTGAGAAGCCTTTACGGTTTGCTGATCTTAAGAGAACCTTGAAGATTAGTAGTAGTGGTTTGTTGGATTTTCATTTAAAGAAATTGGATGATTTAATAGTTGTGAACAAGGAAGGCTGTTATGCTCTAACTGATAAGGGATATGCTGCTCTTACTTCTGTTGAGGGTGCTGCTGGATATTATAGACTTAGGTCTGCTCAGAAGAGGTCTTTTCTTCTTTCTCTTATTGTGAGTGTTTTGGTGAATATTTTCACATTTTGGACTGTTAGTCAGCTTGATAGTTTCTTTTTGTGGTATGCTATTGTTCTGCCTATTACTTTTGCTTGGATTGTGTTCTATGCTTATTGGACTTTTGTTAAGAGAAGAATACGTCTTAGATCATAGTTGTTGGATTTTTTTCTTTTCATTATTTTTAGGAATCTTTGTTTGTTCTACCTTAGAAAACACAAAACCTTAGAAATATGGTATAAACTTTATTTCCTGTACTTCTTGTAGTATGCTAAGATTCCTAGTCCTAATAGGATGATTATTGCTGAAGATACTACTATTGTTGTTGGGAAAGGTTCTGGTTCAAGGGTGTGACTCTCATTATAGCCTAATGGAGTATACTTATCATTGTTTGAGAGAACTTTTACTCCTCTATTAGAGGTCATTTCATAACCTCCTAACGTATAAAGAAGATCATCTATAACAGAAACTGCTAATCCTAACCGTGCATTATTCATTGGTGCACCATTACTCCAAGAGTCTTTTTCAGGATCATAAATCTGTGTTAAATTCAAACTAATGTTTGGTTCAGTACTACCCCCAAAAACGTAGATTCTTCTTGGAGCTAATTCTCCAGAGGTTGCACCTGCACTAGCAAATGACACTCCAGTTGGAATCTGGCTACCTAAACTCCAACTATCAGTTTCTGGATTGTATATCTGTGTTAGATTGCAGGCAAACTCATCATAGGTTATTCCTCCAAAAACGTATATTTTGTTATCAGAAACAGCAATAGAAGCTCCTCTTACAGCTGTTGGGATTGGAGCTTTTGTGCTTGTTGTATCTGTTGTGGGCTCATAAACTTCAGTGACATTGTAGATTTCATAGTAGCTAAAGGGTCCACCTGAGAAGCCTCCTGTTATGTAAATTTTATCTTTAATTGTTGAAGCTATTGCCTCAGATCTTTGTATTAGGTTTGATGGTTTAATTTCCCACATGTCTGTTGATGGATTGTATACTCTGATTGTATTGGTTACTGCACCAACGTCTTCCATGCCACCTATGGCGTAGATCTTATTTTGACAAGAAACAACACAAAAATTACTAATTGATAGACTCATGTTTGGCATTCTTGTTAGGACAGAGCTTTTTGTTGTCCAAGTGTCAGTTTCAGGGTTATACTCTATTGTTGTATTATACCCAAGTGTGAAGAAGAGTCCACCAATTGCATATATTCTGTCTTCTATTGAGGTTGCTCCAAGAAAATAAGTTTCAGATTGCATTGGAGCTAGGCTTGTCCATGTGTCTTCTTGTGCCTGAGAATTAACAGTAATAATGCCTAAAGAAGAGAGACTTAGTAAAATAACAAGCAGAATAGCAAAGCTTCTACTTACTATAGCTTTCATCTAAGGTCTCCTTTTTTTTGCTAGGTTTACTGCTAAGCCAAGAGCAACAACCACCAAGACGACTATAACTACTATTTCTATTGTTGATGGAAGCTGAAATGAATGTTGTATTTCTGGAGTTTGGGTCGGTGAGATAATGGGTTCTATAGTGGGAATTGGAGTTGTTGATACAGAAGTTGATGAGATCCCTTCTGGAGATGATTGGATAGAAACTGATTCAACTACTTGTGAATTGGTGATAGATTGATCTTGTGTAGAACTCGATGATTCAGTAATGTCAAGTGGATTTTTTACAGCTAATGTTACTTTTGGACTTGATGAAGATAGGTACTCATTATTTTTGTTGTTAAATAATTGCCCTTCATATTCTAGATGAAAAGTGTAGTTACCGGGAATTTTGGGTATGTATGAAATACTGACGGTCCCATTGGAATCAGTTAAGTAAGGACCTCTAACAGATGTGTGGCCAGTAGGGTCTACCATCCAAATAACTAGACCCATATAATAATCAGTCGTTATTGGACTAGGTTCAATTATCATATTTACCTTAATTTCTTGGTTAACTGTACATGTTTTAGGTTCTAATTTTATTTGTGCAGAAGTTTTTATTGTTGAAGGTATTGGGTTTTCAGGTTTTGGACTAGGGTCTGGTAGCATACTATTATCTGGAATTGTAGATGTGTTGTTTGTAGAAGAAACATTAAGGATTGTTAAAGAGAAGTTGATGTTTACAACTTTGTAATCTGTTTTTATGTATTCGGAAATATATGTTTTGTAACCTGGTTTAGAAACTTTGATAGCATACATACCACTTGGTATTATTTGCATATTATAGAATCCATCACTGTTTGTTGTTGTGTTTGATTGTACTGTATTGCCAAGCATTGCCTCAACTAAGGCATCATTGATAGGTGTTTCTTGGTCCACTTTCAGTTATTTTGCCAATAACAGAACCTGGTTTGTGGACTCTAAAAGGAACTGCATTTGTATTGTTTTGTAGATTCTCGTAGAAAGGTCGGATAAAAATTATGCCAGCAGTATAGTTGCCTTCTTTTTCCGGTATCCAATTAGCTCCTCTTTCCCATCTTCCCCCTGGATCTCGCCACCAACCTCCACCTATCGTAGACATATCTCTACTCCAAATGACGTTTCCAGTGCTATTTGAGATTAAATAATATGTTTTTTCAGCAATTGATGGGAAGGATCCACCTCTAAGTAAGTATCCTCTCAGTAGAATCATTATTTTTTCACCAACTTGAAAATCGGATTCTGCTCCCACATAGATGCCTGTTTGAAATTCTATTTTTATTTCTCCTAGTATTTCCAATAGAGCTAGAGGATTGGAAAATGAATTGGTGTTTTGTGTTTCTGCTTGTGCTTTGATTTTGGAAGGGTTTATTGTTGAAAAGATCCCAAACAAAATTGAGAGTAATAATATGTTAAAAGTGAGGGTTTGAAATCTTTGTTTTATTTTGTTATTTTTTTTCATTTTTGTGTCTTTCCTTATTTATTGGTGTGCAAGTGTGGGGGTTGGCATTGGAGATAGTTTTTTGTGTATACTTTTGATCGGGGTAATGAAAAAAATTAAGGGTTATAGTGTTTGAGAGAAAAACACTCAAAAGGATCACATTTTGTTCTTGCTCAATGCTACCCCCAACAAAACAAGAGTCTAAAACGTGTAAAAAGGGTTTTTGTAAAGCTATTTTGACTAAAAAAGCCTGTTTTGGTCAAGAAAGATTGACTGGGTTTGGTCAAGAAACTTTGACTAACAAACTGTAGAGTCTTTTTTTGCTCTGCCCAAGAAAACTTAGGTATATAAAAACGAATAATATTGCATTTTACGAATTGCCTACAAGTACTATTACTAATAAGATTACCAAAAGAGCACTAAAGGTTGCAATAAAATAGACTGAATGTTTTTTAGCCTCTGCTTGTTGGTAGAACCTTCGAGGCTGAATTCCTTTCAAACGTAACATAATAGTGCAGCCCAATTCAAGACCAACAAGATACACTAACATAAGTAGCAATGCTCCAAAAAATAATCCACTATTCATCAGACCTAATCCTATTCCTGAAACAGCAGCAGGAGGCAATAGAGCACTCGCAACTCCAACACCAACTAGCATTTCTGGAATAGCAGTTACTAATGCTAATCCTCCAGCTAAACCTAAGACTAAACCAATACCAATATCTACAAAAGAGCTTTGACCTCTAATTGCAATTTGTGAACTTATTGATAAGTCAAGGAACAACGAAATAAAAGCTGTAATGATCGCTGATATAATTATTACTGATATCAAGAGAACTATAATCGAAATTTCTGTTTTAATTAATTTTTTTACTTTTCCTATGCTTGCATTTATTGCAAAAGCATTAATTGGGCCGAGAAGAGGGGATAGAAGCATAGCACCAATTACTGTAACAGAATTATCTAAAAAAAGACCGGCAAGAGCAATTAATGTGGCAAACAATGCCATCATTAGAATATTTTTATTAATATTTACAAATTTTTCAGCGTTTTCTACTAATCTTTCAAAAGGATTAACTGGAGGATTTTCTTGCAATATTTTTTCTTTTAATCTATCGACATATGATGATATGTGTGCTTCTATATTATATACGCTTATGGTGTTTTCCTTTAAACGTAGGTCTAATCCTTTTATGATTTCTTCAATTGCTGTATCAACTAGGTTGTCAGGTATTAAGCTTGAGAATTCTTCACATTCTTGTTTTTCGATTTTAATCTTTGAGAAAGCGTATGATAGTTCTAATTTTTTGAATATTTCGTGAATATTATTTGTTTGATTTTTTACTACTGTAACAACGATTCGTTTCAAGTATTACCCTCTTTGTAATCATAATTTCATTTTTTTATTATATTAATAAAACTCAAATTTCATTTATATTTAATCTAGATATTTATCTTTATTTTTTTTAAGTTCTAAACTCTAATGTACAGAGAAACATAGATAAATATTGCTAAGTTAACCAAGACCACTCTTCTTAATGATTCATAAAAAACCTTAATTTAGCTAACAAGGATCATCTTAGATACCTTGAATCTAAAGTTTATTGTTGTTTTAATTGCGTGTTTGATGCTTTTTCCTTTCTTATTATATAGTATAGCTGTTAGTAGAAGGACGAATACGAGTTTGACGAGTTCTATTTTGGTGTTGATGTGGCTTATGATGATTTAGATCAAGATAAAAAGTTTATTGATAAGGTAGATTCTTATTCAAACTTTTTTTTGATAGGAAGAACTGGAATTTCTCATGATGCAAATGACTCTAGATGAGCTTTGCTCTATTCTTGCTAAAGAGAACTGTCTTTTGTTGTTTATGAAGAGGAGCAATGGCTATTTGGATTTATTACCTGTATTGAAGAGCGTTATGGGGATGTTTTTTTTGGGGCTTGAGTTTGAAGATGAGATAGGTGGACGTCAATTGGATATTATGGGAATTATAGCGTGGTTAAGGCTGATAACTACTCTGATGCATCAGAACCAGTTTGTTAATGTTGTGTAGATATTGGCTAAACCGTGTTTTTCATCTGGATCGTTAGCAAATTTTCTGATTCCTTGATTTTAGGTTGTTTACTTCTGATTATGCTCTTTACTGGTTTGAATATAATGCTGGGTATGATGTTGTTTTAGCTCAGATTGGTTGGAATTATAGTAGACAGATTAATGTTGCTCAGGTTAGGGGTGCTGCTACTATTCAGAATAAGGATTGGGGTGTTATTGTAGCTTGGACTTATACTGAACCTCCGTATTTGGGATCTGGTGAGGAGTTATTTGATGATTTGGTTTTAGCTTATGAGAATGGAGCTAAATACGTTGTAGTGTTTGATAGTAATGAGGATTACACTCAAAGTATTTTGTCCCAAGAACATTTGGATGCTATGGAACGTTTTTGGCAGTACACAAAAAATCATCCAAGACAATCCAATTTGTTAGAAGGTAGGGTTGCCTTTGTTCTTGCCTAGGGATTATGGTTATGGTTTTAGGGGTCCTGATGATAAGATTTGGGGTTTATGGGAAAGTGATGAGTTTTCTAGACAGTTAAGTGAGGATCTAGGAGTTTATCTTAGTGAGTATGGGTCTAAGCTGGATATTATTTATGATGATGGATTAGCTTTGGATAGTACATACAAAGAATATTTTTTCTGGAATGGAACCACCATTACTCCTTAAACTTAGAGAAATATTGAAGTTATCTAAGATCACTTATTTTCTATTTATACTGTGATTAGAATTCCAATGATAATGTAGGTTATTCCAGCTCCAATAAGGATTAATCCTGGTAGGGCTCCTTTGGTTGGCCTACGTTCTTTGTCCATTACTTTCCAGTTCCAGATGTATTCTGTGAATTGTGCTTTTCTAACATCAGAAGGTGCCCATGCATTGTATAGAATAACTCCAGCAATAAGAGCTCCCAATAGGATTAAGGCTCCTCCTTCAAAAAAGAACAAGTCACTTAACAGTAGAGTTGTTGATCTGTTTCTCCAAAATGAGAAGGCTCCTTGAATTGATGGAGCATAATCTTCTATGTAGATAAACTCTAGAATCAGTGGAGTGAACAATACTAAAATAAAAATAAGTAACCAAACAATACTCTTTATGTTTCTCAGGGATTTCACCCTAATATCCATAGTTAGGTTTAGATATTTGGTTTTTTGCATAAATTATAAAACTGAAAAGTACAATATTCTCTGTTTGTGAGCTTAATCAAAGAAGAGAATCTTTTTAATTTCTATGCTAGTTTTGGTAGTTTTAAGGCTGTGGTTTCGCAGTAGCTGATACTATTGTTGTTTCACAATCTTCTGGTTCAGCTATAAATTGCCAACTAGGCTTGATGAGAAACCTATACACACTTTTTTGTAATTGAAGATCCTGACTCTTATTTTCTACAAGCTATTTCTAATGAGGGTGAGCCTGTTTTTCTTGGTGTTTTTGGCAATACTAAGATTGATGAGTTGATTACTCTTCACAATACTGGTAATGTTGTTTATTTGGACGAGTTTTATTTTATTGGCAGATTGTCTGTTGATGCTGAGATTTGGTTTTGGACCTTATTTATTGCAAGTTATTTTTTTTGTTGGATGGGCATTACTGATACACTTAGTAGTTTAACTTTGTTATTAGTAATAAAGCTAAACCAGGAAAAAGAGTTGAAAAACATGAATAAAGGTGCTATTATCTTTCTTGTGGCTGTTATTTTAACAACTTTGTTATCTACTTTATATGTTAATGCTGGTAGAGATGTTTCATGGATACCAATTGTTGAAGAATATGTTAAAGAAGAAAACTGGTTACCTAACAGGGAATATGAGCCTATAGCTTTTGAGTCCTTTTTTCTCTATGAGAATGGAGAAGAACACTTTTTTCGTTTGGATTCTCATAATGAGTTTGTGTCCTATGTTAAAGGTTTGTTGATTAGTGCTGATAGAAAATTGGATTATATCAATTTCCAGAGATGATTTGGATGTTATGAAAGCTGAAAATAAGCTTCTAGGTTTTGTTCTTCGTTTTCCAGTTTCTTATGGTTTTTTAAGAGATGTTGATAAAGCGTATTTTGTTTTGGATGATGTTTTGGGTGAGGGTTTGAGGGGAACTGTTTTGGTTAGGGTTTTTGATTCTTCACGTTTGGATTGGTGGTTTGATGTTTGGGAAATTACAAATTTGTCTGTCTACAATAGAGTCTTGAGTTTTCAAGATTCTATCTCTAAGATCTGAGAGTTTTGGGCTCCAGTAGTGTCTTATTCTGTAAGTTGTTACCAACTTTCTGAAGAGTGCCTTTAACATTGCATATTTGACAGGGAATCTTTACCATAATACTTCACTTATTGTGATTTGCTGGTCTGGTCAAAGGAAGTAGGATATAAAGACCCTTGAAGACTATTTCTGGAGGGTAAAAAACTCAGAAAATTAGAAATTATGGTTTGTTCTAATACTTGGTATTATATTCCACTTTGTTCTCTTTTGAGATGTGATCTATTATGGGTAAACAGTCAGTAGCTGGTATTGTTGCTATTACCGTTCTTTCTGTGTTGATGATTGTGTTTAGTTTTCTTTTTAATGGAACTGGTGAGTCAAATGTTTCTCTTATTTTATTATTTTCAGGATTGTTGTTGGCTGCTGTTTTAGCTTTTGTTGTTTTGGTACAGAAAAACTCGGAAGATAATTAGAATTTAATATTACATTTCTGAGTTTCTACTTTACTAGTTTTTGAATCTTTGTTTGCTCTACCCAAAGAAAATTATGAATTATACCCAGTATCACTTATTGTCTAATTTGGACAATCCTATCCATCTTGAGGTTCTATTCAAATATTCTCTATAAGAGTCTCCATACATTTCAAGACATAACCGTTCTTCAGCTACTACTATTCTATCTAGAAGAATAAACCAAATAACGGTCAATAGTAGAAATAGCCAAGATGCACAAGCTAAGCTTACACTAACAAAAATTACAAACATACTAAAATACATTGGATTTCTTGAAACACTGTAAACTCCCTTGGTGACAGGTTTATTCATTTGAGCAAGAGCAAAGTTAATCATTGCAGCAAAACCAAATATTATGCCAATTGCAAAAATAATGGATCCAATGTAAAACCAAGTTGTATTTAGTTGTAATGGTAAAACAATTGAATAAATAATTAATACTATTAAAGTAATTGTAGATAGCCGGTCAATTTTCTTTTCAGTATAATTAAGTTTAGGTTGTATGCTATGACGTTTGTTAATTTCTTGACTCTTAGTTTTTCCTAGGAATAATCTAATAATCAGGGTTGATAAGCCTATAACAATTAAGAACATTAGAACAATGTAGATCCAGGCGTTCCATAAGCCTAATTCAAAGGCTGGGATAAGTGACATGGCTCACCAATTATAGGTTCACTTCTTTTTATGTAAATTTTTTGGTTTGAAATATCTTAATCAGCTCTTTGTGTTCTTTGTTTGTTCTACCATAGAAAACTTTTACTAAACTGACAATGATATTAAAAAGAAAAGTTATGCAGTATTCTAAATTGTTATTGTGAGCTTTGTTTTATGAGGATCTATGCTCCAAGCTTTGGATCTCCAATTTTGGATTGTGCGGTTCTTATGTGATAGTCTAAACAATTTTATACCCTAATATCAGATGTATTAATTCTTTATATAAAGAATTATTTCTATCATGTTCTATGCTGTAAATAGGTATATTCCTGTTTATGATAGTTTTTTCTTTATTGTTTCAAATCCTTTAGCCAAAAAAAGCTTTAATGAAATACGGTATGAACTTTATTTCCTGTACTTTTTGAATCTGTTGTGGACCACTTGTCAAAGCTATGTTGTATAAAAGAACTATTCAAGATCAGTTTTGGCTCTTAGAGATACTTTACTGAAAAAAGGAATTAAAAGTAGATTTACTTCTTTCTCTTTAAGACAAGCAAAGCTACCACTATATTATTCAAAATCTCATAAAAAAGCTAGGAGATAGTTGTTAGGTCTTCAGATTTTTTGTTTTGTTTTCAGGGTTCTTGTAAAGAAAACTTGGATAGAAAGACTGTTGAAGAGAAAATAGTAAAAGTTAAACCAAGGAAAAAAGAAAATAACATAGGTGAAAATATTGACTCATCTTTTGATTAAATGCAAATCATGCAAAGCAATTGTTGACACTGGCGTTTCAATGGACTTTGAATCATTTTGCTCTTCTGAAATGGAGAACAGTACAAGTGTTTGTCATAGTCACACTTGTGGAACAAAGATTATTTGGAGCAAAGATGATGTTATAGCTATTTCATTCTGTATAAAAGCTTCAAATTAACTATCTTCTTATTGAAACAAAGAAAACAATAAATTATAGATAAAGTATCTTCGCAATAATTAACATTCTTTTTAGAGGCATCCAATGAACACAAATACAACAGAATCTAACAGGCTAACTGAATCCAACAAAAAATCTGGATTATTTAAAAACACTGAATTTTTGTTTGCAACACTAATAATCATTGTTACATTCCTCTTTTCAGTTGTATCTTACCTTAGAATTTATGACCTTAACTTCATTGTGGGTCAATATAGATTATCCCACTGGTTTAGTTGGGTAGGAACATTCTTTATTGCAATTTATTCACCAATATATTTTGCTTTAAAAAGAAAATATCCAAGAAAAATCAGAACGCTTCTTAGAATACATATTTATGGAAACCTGTTTTCATTTTTGTTAATAAGCATACATTTCACTCAGCAGGTAAGTAGACCTGAAGCTTTCTTTCCAGATCTAAGCACAGGACTTCTGCTCTTCATTGTTATGCCTATTATGGTGTTAACTGGATACTTTCAAAGATTTAAAATTCTTAAGGCTATAAATCCACACGCTAATAGATATTTACATATTAGTCTAACTTTAACATTCTATTTGACAATTCTTATTCATATCTTGCAGGGAATTAGTATACTATAATAAAAGAATACTTTTTTGTTTTATTTTTTATTATTATATAGTTTCAGTAGTTTTTGGGTTCCTTGTTTGTTCATCCCAAGAAACTTAGAATCTATGAAATAAAAAGAATAAATACGCCAAGGATGTAACTATAATAAAAAGCAAAGAAGAGGATATTATTAATGAATCAGAATCAGGCTGCCGATCTTTTTAAAGAAATTAATAAACAATGTTCTCTTAATAAATCAGAAAAAGGTGCACATATAGGTTTTGAAATTCTTGGATCAAAAAATCAATGTATTTTGTTAATAAAAGCTGATAATGTTAAGCATTCTTCTATTCAGTGTATTGAATATGTAGTTAAGAAATATGGTCTAAAAATGGTAAAATCTCTAGAAGATATTCGAATAATGGGAATTGATAACATAAACCATCAAAACGAAAAAGAAGCAAAAATAGAAAAACTCGAAAAAGAAATCAAAGACCTAAAAGAAACTTAACTAAAATTATATTGAAAAAAGATATCTTGTTTAAAGGATTATATCCATTCTAAATTTGTGTCAGTAAATTCTCCTTTGATGTTTCCTGTATTTAACGTGTCTTTTGGTTCAATTAATAGAACGCTACATTCTTCTTTGCATCTGGGTTTATGATCTATTCCTTTTGGTATTACTACCATTTCTCCTTTGGTTAGCTTTAGGGTTTTGTTTTTTAGTTCTATTGTTAGGGATCCTTCTATTACCATGAATACTTCATCTGTTTTTGGGTGGTTGTGCCAGATGAATTCTCTTTTGGCTTTTACTAGTTTGAAGTAGTAGTGTTCATTTGGGCTATGATCTTGTATTGGTGTAATTGTTTTATTTTGTCTAGTTTCTGATTTAGATTGATTACTTCAATTTTCAAGAAGTTGATCTCCTGTACGTATCTCTATTGATCTAGAAAATATGTTTATGTTAATTGCTTTTATTTGTTTTGTTTGTTCTACCCCTAGAAAACTTAGATGAAAAGAAGTTAAAATTAGAGATTTTGGATTTTTTATTCCTGAAAAGTAATAGTTCAATGTTGAAATATGTTATTTATACAAACTACACTCTTTAGGTTGTGAGATAGGAGAATGCTTCATTGGAGAATATAACTCAACAGCCAAACAATTCTGATATTGCTGAAAGATATAAGACCGCTCTAGAGGCTAGTTTTGGTGAAATTCCATTACCCAAATACGTTAGTCAAATAAAACAAAAAAACTTGGATAAAGCTAACCTCTTTGAAGAAAGAGAAAATATCGAAGCGTTAAAGAAAAAGCATAAGAAGCTAACAATTGCAGTTTCTAAACTAGAAGCTGAAAAAGCACAACTGGAATCCAAGTTAACAAAGGAATCTGTTGAAGAGAAAAAGCTAGTCAAAACTTCAAAAAAGCTTTCTAATAGGAAGAAAACCCTCTTCTTCTAATGTATGTAAATCTAAAACTTTTTCAATAAAACCGCAATTGGTGACTCGTAGTCTTGAGGTTGCTTAAAAGTCAATTAAGAATCATTTTTAGAGGGTAGAAAACTTTGATAACTTATTCGTATGCAAAGAGAAATAGATCTGCTGCTATGAACACTTTATCATCGTATTCAACTGGTGGAAGTATGTAATGATCAAAGATTCTGGTATCTGTCAGGTTTCCTATTTGCTTGTTAAAGGTCCAAAGATGGTTATTTGCAGTGAAGAATAGAGTGTTCTTTAAGGAAGCTAAACCAACTAGATCTGGAAGAGATTCTCTGGCAATTGAACCATTTGTCTGAAATTGTTCTGTCCAGATTATATCTCCAGTTGAGATATCTAAACAATATGTCTCTCCTTGAGGTTCATTATCAAAAACAAAACCCCAGTATAATCTTTGATCTTTTGAATCTACATAAACTGGAGAGGCGTCAAGAACTTCAGTGGAAGCAAAATCATCATTGGATAGCAAATTTTCAGTATCTATGTGTTTTCTCCAAATTAATGATCCATCTGTAATGTTTATTGCATGAAAATATCCTTCTACTGATGCAAACAGTAGTAGATCATTACAATTGGTTGGTTGAAATACTGAAGACTCTACATTATAGCTCCATAGTGTTTCTCCTGTTGATGAGTTTGCGCTGTGGATGAACTTTCCTGGATCATAGTGTGTTGGGTTGTAATTCCAAAAGATTACTTGTTCTTGATTTATGACTAGGTGCGGACTGTGACTGCCTTGAAGGTGCCAATGAAAACTTCCATTATTTGGGTTGAAGCGTGAGTTTCCATATATGAAGACGTATTCACTTTCAGGTGCATAAAAACTTGAATTACCCAGATTTCTGTCTACAAAAGGAGTAGGAGCCCAGATAAGCAGTTCTTCAGTTTCCTTATCATAAACTGCTACGCCATCACTTATTGTAAACAATTTGTTGTTTGCTAGGTAGAATTCTGGTGCAGATTTTGATCCAATACTGCTACTCACTGGTGCTGGAAATTGTGCTAATAATTTACCTGAGTCTTTATCTAGTTTGTTGACTATGCCTCCCACAGATCCTGTATACACATTATTTTGGTAGAACTCTATTCCTCTATTTCTGGGTAGGCTTGTATTCCATAGAGGGTGTCCATTTGCTGAATCAAAGCAATATGTTGCTTCATTGTTTGAGGTGAAAACTTTTTCATCTGCTACTGTTATATCCCATGCGAAATGTTCTATGTTACTCTCCCATTGGATTGTTGCTTCTTCTAGTTTGGGATTATTACTTTCTAGGTAAATTATTGCAATTATTGATATGGCAAGAATTCCAGTGATTGATAGTGTTATTGCTATTTTATTCATCTAGGTTTTTCCTTTGTACTTCTTGAAATATGTCAAGATTCCAATTGCTACAACACTTAGTATGACTACTGCAGATACTACTGTGGTTGTTGGAAACTCTGGTTCTAGTGCTGGAGTAGATTCTATTGTTGTGATGGGAGCTATTAAGGGATAATTGTCATAATCATAACCTTCCCCTGATAGATGAAGAGTTAGTATTGGATAGGCTGTATTTCCTATTCCATTACCATCAGGATCGGTACCATTATAGTCACTCCAATAATTACCTTCAACACCATTATCCCAAATGTTTGTACAATACCAGCAAACCACAGAACCATTATTTTCTATCATATCATTTCTAAAAAATTGATTACTGGATGCTCCTCTAAAGTAAATATACGAACCTCTATTGTTTCTAATAATATTGTCATAAACTAAATTGTTGTATGAGTTATAGAAAATCAATGCATTACCATTAACTGATATGTTATTTTCATAAACGCGATTATTGCTTGAATTTCCATGAAAGTCAATTGCTGATTTGCAGTTTGTTATGTTGTTTTGGTGAATATTGTTTTGGTTTGATTCTGCTTGAAGTTTAATTCCATACAATAAAGGATCTGTTATATTATTTTCTTTTATTGTATTGTTTGTTGAGTTTGAAAGAAATAGGCTGATTTGTTTATTTTGATAAATTGTGTTAAATTGAGAATTCTCTAATTTAATAATGCAAGTACTTCTTTCTATTTTATTATAATGAGAGTTTTTTAGGGTTATTCCAAAATCAGTATCAATTACTTCTATGTTTCTAAGAGTTACACTTTCTACATTTTCTAATAATATTGTTCCTTTATTCATTGAGTGGAGAATATATCCTAAGCCATCAACTATGATGTTGTCTTTTTCTATTAAGAGTTGACCGTATATGTCACTTGTGAAAACATAGATTCCATTTTCAAGTGTTAGTCCATCCCCTTGAATTGATCCATTATTTCTAATGTAGACAGTTCCAATTGCTTTTGCATTTAGAATTAATTGTGATGAGAAACTTAGTAAAACAACAAACAGAATAGCAAAGCTTCTACTTAGTATAGTCTTCATCTAAGTTCTCCTATTATGGAAATAGCGGATACAGAATTCAATTATACTGCTCCAACTACAGGTGAAATTTCCCATTTTGTCACATATGCTCCTTCATAGTATACTTTTGCATCAACTCTATCATAGCGTTGTTCTGCTATCATGCCAACATTGTCTCCAAGGTGAACGTATTCTTCTTTTGCTACATTATCTCCTTCATAAAGAATAACGTGTAGCTTGCAGTAGTATGCTGTTTCATGTCCTAGATTCCATACCTCCCCTGTGATTTGCAGATAAACTTCTTTATTTTCTACATTTAGGCTTGTGGCTAATCTTGGTGTTTCATATTCTTCTATTTTGGTTGTGAGATCCTTTACTTGGTTTATCATTTCATCTCTTTCAGTTATGATGATGTTATAATTAGAATAGAAGTAAATAGTAGTCAAAATTGTTGTTATTAGTAGTATTGAAATTATTATTAATCCAATTTTACTCTTGCTCAATACTAAATCCCCGTTACTTACTGGTGTTATATGTGGTAAAAGGGTTTTTGTAAAGCTATTTTGACCAAATAAGCCTTGTTTTGGTTAAGAAAGGTTGACTGGGTTAAGTCAACAAACTTTGACTAATCAAATTAAGATTTTATGTGCTCTCTCCACTGCTTTGGAGGTTAGTTTCTCCTCATATTTTAAATCCTAAAAGTTTTGATTCTGTTTTTGTTTGAAAGTGTGTAATCTTTGCGTGTTTAGAAAATGTGATGCATGTGGAGAACAGGCTGCTAATTTCTGTTGTGCTAAATGTGCCATTAATTATTGTTATTTTTGTAATATTGAATCAGCTAGGGTAGGTGCTAAAAAGATTGATGAGTGTCCTATGTGTCATGGTAAGCTACAATAATTTTAGTTTAGAATAAAATAATCTATTCTAACTATTTCAAAAGCAAAAACACTCTATAAACTATCTAAATAATTTAGAACTGTACTGTTTCTTTGTTTGTTCTACTCTAAGAAAACTTCACAGAAATGCGGTATGAGAATTATCTATCTCTGATGTAGTGACTTTCAACCAGATTATTATTGTAAATCTTTGTGTTTTTATGCTTGAATTTTAATTGTTGATCCAATCTGTAAAATAGAGGAATTCCATCTCCTAGGAGAATTGGTATTGTAGTGATTATCATTTCATCTATTAGATCTTCTTTTAGAAATCTGTGTATTGTTTGACCACCATCAATATACAAGTTTTTGAATCCTTGTTTAGAAAGATTCTTTTTGACTTTTCTTATGTCTCCTTTTATGATTTTAGCTCTTCCCATAAGATTTTCTGAAATCTCTTTTAGACTGTTGCTTAGAATAAATACAGGTTTATTATAGGGCCATTTTCCAAAGGATAAGACTTTTTGATAGGTGTTTTTTCCCATTACTATGGCATCAATATTCTTGATGAAATCTAAGTAGCCATAATCACTTTTGTCTGGATTTGGTATGTTGTTTAGCCAGTCTAGTTTTCCCTTTGGTCTTGCAATGTATCCATCTAGGCTTGTTGCTACATATACATAATTTGTCAATTAAGCACCTGTCTGTTGATTTTAATGTTTAATTGTTTTTTATTGTTTACTTTATGAAGCGTTTGCTTGGTTGCTTTTTAGATCTTAGATCTCTCTGACCAAGAAAACTTTGCTAGAATACGGTATGAAATCTTGATATATGTATTTATATTTATTTAGACATAAGGTGGTTTGGTCTCTTAATTGCTAGGACCTTTATTGTTGGTGTTATTACTAGTTGGTGGATTGTTAGCTTCTTTTTTGCTTGTTTTTACGGTTGATAGTTTAAAGGAGTACAAAGAGAATGTTAGGTGTGTTATTAAATTGCTTGATGAGAAAGGTTTTAGTTATGAGCAGATTTTGAAGGTACTTAGTTTTTATGAATAGTTTTTTTTTGGGGATTCTTTGTTTGTTCTACCAAGAAAACTTTGATAAATATAATTTGGTTAAATTATTATTCCTAGATGCTCAAATAATATTCTAAGCCCAATAACTATTAGTATTATTCCACCTAAGACTCCCATTTTCTCAAAGTATCCTCCAAACTTCTTACCTAAGTATACTCCAAGAAATGAAAGAGAGAAAGTTATAATTCCAATAATGGCGGCTGGTGTGATTATTGAGGTCCCAAGAAAGGATAAGCTAAGTCCCACGGCCAAAGCATCTATGCTGGTTGCAATGGATAATATTATTAAAACCTTAAAGCCAGAAGAATTGACTATTTGTTTTGATTTCTTGGTTGCTGCTTCATATATCATTCTTATTCCAATGAATATTAAAATGCCAAATGCTATCCAATGATCAAAGCCTGAGATTAAATCCATTATGCTTAGTCCTGCTAACCATCCTATTATTGGCATCATGCCTTGAAATAGTCCAAAGAAGAAGCCTGTTTTTAGTGCTTCAATTGCTAGTTTAGTTTTGGTGTTTGTGAATCCTCTTGTTATGGATACTGAGAATGAGTCCATTGATAAGCCTAAAGCCATCAGTATTGTAATTATGTCCATTTCCTTCACCAGTATCAAAGAGTGTTCACAAAACAAAGTTGAAAGAAAAAAATGTTTCTAGATCTTAGTGCAAGTTAGTTTATTTTTGGTTGCTTTTTGGATCTTAGATCTCTCTACCCAAGAAACTTAGATGAAAAAATAGGATAGTTTTTTTCTCTCACCTTTTTTTCTTAAAGCTTTCATAACAATTGCAATGTTTTTTGCTATTCATTAGAAAAGTCAATTCTTATTTACCTAACCTGAGCTGGGGATGAGAATTATTATCAAATTTGTTTCACATCTCTAAGCATTAGCCACATTGGCAAATTCAATGGTTCTGGCAACATTATTTTTTTCTTAACAGAAAATCCATACTTTTCATAGAAAGTAACATTCTCTTCTTTTTGAGTCTCCAAATATAAAGATTTTTTTTCTGTTTGAGCTTTTTCTATAAGTGCTCTTAATAATTTTTCTGCCAAAACCTTTTCCTTGAAATTCTTGTGAAACACCCATTATTAATAGATGTATATGTGGGTCTAAATTCAGACTTTTCTTAGCTTCTTCAACTGCCTTACTAAGAATCTCCATTTTCTTTGCTTCTTTTGATATTTTCATAGAAAGAAAAAAAGCACCACTTCGAATAACTCTCAATGTAGTCATCTCTTTATCATGAGGCGCAATTGCCATTACTCCCTCTAAATTATCAGATGTAGCTAAGACATTACCATATTTCAAACAAAATCTAACCATAACTTCAGTTAATACACGGTTCTTGTCTTCTTCATCAAATACTTCTTTCCACATTGAATCTTCAGAAAATGCGTTAGTTATTACATTTACTGCTTTTTTAAGATCTTTTTTTTGTATTTTGTATAAATCACTAATTAATGTCATAATGATGACGTTTAGATTTCTTTATTTATATAATACTTTCCAAACCAGCAGTCAACAAACCTTAACTAACTAACAAAGAGATCTTAGATCCTTTTTTTAGAAAACTTAAAGGTGTAGTCTCCCTTTTCTTTCTTCTACCATTTGGTTGTAAAATTAATTTTGTTTTGGCTCGTCAATATAAAGATTTGACCTCCAGCTTAGATAGCCGGTGACCCCTCAAGTCTATTGACCAACCTGTCTAGATCTAAGATAGGTGGCTAAGCCGCCTAAAGATAAAATTCAAAAATTAAACCCGCCCAGAAAAATAAACAAGGGTCATTTTATCTCGTAAACAACTTATTTTTAGTGTATTAAAGACTAAAGAAACTTAGAGGAGTGATTTTAATTATCTTCAATTTTAGCTAATGCTTGTTGTATTTGATGCTGAGTAACTACTTTCAATATTGTTGTTTATTTTTAAAGTGAAGATCTAAGATCGTTTGGAATTGTCATTTATGTGAGTGCTTTAAACAAAAAGATTTAGTGTCATGTGTCCTTTTTTTGATATTTGTTTGTTGAATTTGTTTAAGACTTTGACTAGATCTAAGAGTAATGAGAACCCTTCTCCTCCATTTGGGTTCTGATTCATTGGGCAAGACAAGTGAAGTATGTTGGATGGTATAGCATCTTTGCTCCAGCTTGGACTGGCACCAACAATCTCCTTGTCTATGTTCTTTGAAGTTGGAGTGACTTGTAGTGGTTAAGCGTAAGAATATAGATGGTTTCTGGGAGTGTAGTTGGGATTGTGGTTTTAAGCAGAGAGGGTCGGTGTTGTGAGTTGGCATGAGACTCATGATCATTGTAACAAGAAGCCTAGTGTTTATGATTATACTGGTAAACGGGTTCAGTTAACCTATAAACATTTTTAGCGATTAAGCAGGGTGGCTAAGACAGCATAAGCAATTCCTCTATATGTCATTTAGAGTATTTTGCGTTAAGAGCATTATAGGTGATTTGTCCCCTCTAAATACAGTATTCATAAGCGAAATAGAGCCAGAAAAAAGGTTAGAAGTAATATTATGTCATATGTTCAACTGTTCAATCAATAGGTTATTGTTCTAAATAATAAGCGATCTAAGATCTTTTAGGAAAGTAAAAACTCTTAGATTAAGAGAGCAATATAGTAAATCGAAGTTTTAGGGTGAATGATCTTGCAGACTGGGTTTGGTAAGGATGGTAGAGTTGGTTCTCCTTTGACTCCTAATGGTTATTTTTTGGATGAGGTTATTTCTGCTCTTCAAAAAGAGATTAGACGGGGTAATGAGTATGAGGCGGTTTATTGGGCTGTTGAATTGGAGAGTTTTAATTCTAAGGCTTTGTGGAATAGACTAAAAGTGATTGCTTCTGAGGATATTGGAGTTGCTGAGCCTCATGCTCCATTGATTATTTATGCTTTAGAGTCTATGTACAATTATGCTAAGGAGAAGAAGAAAGACGAGTACCGTATGTTTTTTGTTAATGCAGTTTCTATTTTGGCTAGGGCTCCTAAGTGTAGGGTTGCTGATAATTTGATGATTACTCTTTTTGGTGATATTGAGTTAGGTAAGCTTTTGGAGATGCCTGATTATGCTGTTGATAAACATACTTTTAGGGGTAGAAGGATGGGTAGGGGAGTGAAGCATTTTATTGAGGAAGGATCAAAGATCAGCAATGAAGGTGTTGATGATCCCTACAAGAAAAGAGCAGAAGAACACTTACTAAGAAAAGAGAAAAAATAAATTCTATTTCTTTATTTTTAGTCTTGGTCAAGATAGCTATTGGCCAAAAATTGTAAAAGAATACAAATTCACTCACCTAATACTAATGTGGAGTGTAATGCGTTTGGCCTTTCAGATCATTTTGGCATCTATGGTAGCTATTTCAATAGTGCTTGTAATACTCATGATTGTTTTTTGGAAAAAAAGAAAACCAAAAGAAGGAAAAGAGATTGACTATCAATCTTTTTTTGTTATGGGCATAAGTTTTGTTGGATTAGGAATTGTGTTTACAGCTACTATTAATCCAGGCTTTTTAGGTATAACTGCTCTTGGCGTTGTCTACATGCTTCTTGGATGTAAAAATAAAGATAAATTGAAAAAGAAAACATAAACATCTTAAGAGAAATCTCAAGATGAGAAATATCGAAGTTATCTACTCTTCTTATTAAACTGGTTTAATAGCTGAAGAGTTAATTGTTTGTTTTTTGAATATCTTGTTATGGGAAAGTTTGATTATGTTGAGTGGGTTCCTACTGGTAGATTTATAAAAATAGTAAAGTTATTTACGACTTTTTTTTATCATCATTGTGGTTTTCTTGTTAATTGTTTTTGTTCGACCTTTGGATACTGAAAACTTGATTGGCATTGGTGTGTCTGGAGCGGTTTTGGTTTTTATCTTGTTTTTGTTAGCGAATTTTAGAGGAATTAAAATCCAAATAGATGCTGAGAAGCTCAGGGTAAATTATGGTTTGTTAAATAATAAATCAATTAGGTTAGATGAGATCGGTTCTTGTAAATCTGTGAAAGCTCCTTTTAGACGATTTGGTGGTGTGGGTGTTAGGTATGGTTTTGATGGATCTTATGCTTATACGGCCTCTTTTGGTAATGCTGTCGAGATTACTCCTGTGAAGGGTAGGGTTTTTGTTTTCTCTTCAATCAATCCAGACAAAATCTGTGAGCTTATCAGCAAAAAATAGAGAAATACTGCTAAGTTATCTAATACGACTTTTATTTTTCAAAAGATGGAATAGTTTTATACTTTCATTGCTCAAAAAACTGAAATAAAGATAGTATTTAAAGAGTCACTTTAGTCAAGATTTCTTGACAAAAATGTTTTAAAGTTATTATAACACAGATATATATTGCAGCTTTAATGGGAATTAGGGCTGAGGGAATCTTTGGGATAAAAATCAAGCAGTAGTTTAGCTGTTTGTTATTTTTCTATCCTATTAGTTTTGCCCAAGGATTCCCAAGTGTTTCTGTGTTTCTATTTTTATTCATTAAAGTTTTTTTAATTTAAATAATTTCTGTATTCAACTAAATAGGGATTTAAGCAATTACTAAGTTATTTTCTATTGTTTTGCCTTTGGGCTTTTTAGAATTATTTAGGTACTCTGATTTGGTGGTTTGGTGTTTGTTATTTTTGCTTTTAGGTTTGTTGGTTTATCTATTGCTGGTTTTTTTGGATCATATCTTTGGATTAGAAGAGAACAGAATAATGCTAGAGTTTAAAGATCTATGATACGTTTTGGGTTAATTGTTTGTTCTATCCCAGAAAACTTTGATCAGAAAACATATGCATACTTTCATGGTTTAATAGAACATATCTCTTTGAAATCTATGTTTGAATTCCATATATTCTTAAATTAATTCACAGTGGTTTTATACTTTTAATGATTTAAATTGAGAAAAGTGAATATTGTTCTTTCTTTGGTTGAAGAAAGCCAGAGTATGTCAGATGATGAACTTTTGGAAGAAATATCTAAAGCATTTAGTAAAGAAGGCATTGTTATACCTTGGGTTGATAAACTTGTTGATATTAAAATATCTTTGAAATAAACTATTATGTTGTTTTTTAGATAAATCATATACGCTGTTTTTGGAATAGAATTAATTGTGATATTTAATGGGTTTTTTAAAGAAGGTTAAGGATAAGGCTGAACAGACTGCTAAGAAGGCTACTGAGGAAGGATCCAAGTTGGGCAAGAAGGGTCTTAAGGATCCTAAGAAGGTTGCAAAGAAGGGAGCTAAGGTAACTAAGAAAACTGCTAAATCTGCAACCAAAGAAGCTAAGAAAACTACTAAGAAAGCAAAAAAGTAACTATCTTACTTCTCTTCCTTTTTTTATTTATGTTATTCTTTGTTTGTTCTACCCCTAGACATCTTTACTAAAAAAATAAAAGACATTAGAATATACTAGCATTTTAGTGAATTTCTAATGAAAGTACTGGTTATAAATGGCAGTGTTAGAAAAAACAAAGGTTACACAGCAAGGGTCCTATCTCCTTTTATCAAAGGTATGGAGAAAGCAGAAGCACAAGTTGAGTTGCTATATTCAAAAAAGCTAGACGTTAATCCTTGTAATGGTGAGTTTGATTGCTGGTATAATAATGTTGGTAAATGTTATATCAATGATAGTATGCAGCAAGTTTATCCTAAACTTAGGGAAGCTGATATTCTTGTGTTGGGGATGCCTGTGTATTTCCCTATTCCTAGTGAGATTCAAAAATTTCTCAATAGGCTTATGCCTTTGATGATTCCTGTTTTAAAATTTAAGAATGAACGTACTAAAATTAGGTTTCATGATGATGTGAGAATTAGGAAGATTGTTTTAGTTTCTGTTTGTGGTTGGTGGGAGATGGGTAATTTTGATTTGGTTGAGCATATAGTTAAGGAGATTTGTCTTAAGGCTAGTGTTGAGTTTGCTGGTTCTGTGTTGCGTCCTCATGCAGATATTTTACTTAAGGAGAAGGGTAAGGCTAATGAGGTTTTTAAGGCTCTTGAAGAGATTGGTTTTTGTCTTATTAAGGATGGAATTGTTTCTGAGGATTTGTTAAAGGTTGTTGCTCAGCCACTTATTTCTGAGAATGATTGTAGAGAAAGATTAAGTAGAGAATAATTTGGTTCTAACTGATTTATCATAACTTTTTTAGATTCTTTGCTTGTTCTACCTATGAAAACTTGGATTGTGAAAATAAAAAGTGGAGGATGGAGTTTAGTCTTTTGTAACTAGTATTTATTTCTTGATTCAAGGTAGTCTGTAAAGAGTAATACCCCTTGGATTATGAAGTATAGTCCTACTATGAACTCTAGTAGTTCTGGTAGGATTATTACTAGTAGTCCAAAGATTATGGCTATTATTGCTAGTACTGGTTTTGAGACTGTGACTCCTATTTTTTTTAGTCCTTTTGCTACTGTTTCAGTCATCTGGTTGACCTCATTGGAAGTTCTATTTTTCTTTTAGTAATTTAAGGTTTGTTAGATTACTATTTGAGAATGGAAAAGAACTTTTGTTGATGCTTTTTGGGTCTTCGATCTTTCTACATAGTAAACTTTACTGAAATACGGTATGCGTTCAAACAATAGTATTAAAAACAAAATGTAATACAGTGCTAGTTTGGTGATATTGTGAAATTAAATAGAATGCTTTGGAGAAGTGTTTATTATCTTAGAGCTGGAGCTGGTATTCTTGGTTTTCCAATAACTTTTTTGACTTTTATTACTGTGGCTTATGATAATTTGACCTTTATTCAGTATTTTTTTGGTGGTTTTATCAATTTTGTGCTGGTTAGTCTTCCTTTATTTGTTTTGGTTGTTGGTTTATTTGGCTGGTATTGGCTTAAACGTAGTAAGTTCTTTAAACAAGAAATTGAGATTGGTGTTGAGGTTAATCCTTATCATTCTGAGAAGTTGACTCCTGTTAGTGTTCCTACTAGTAAGGCTCTTGTAAGGTTTTTTAAGAAAGAGGGTGTTGATTGTCATGAGTTGGAGGCTCTTCTTAAGAAAAGTGAATAATAATTAGTTTTGTTGATTCTGAAAAACTTACTGAAAAAAGAATTAAACATCAAAAGATGAGAGTTTATTTATGTCTTCTTTGATTATCCGTCCAGCTTCAATTAGAGATGTTAAATCTATTGTGGAAATTAGGTTAGGAGCAGTAACAGGAGAGGAAATCCTTGAATTTGGTGTCCCAGAAGATAATCTCTACTCATCAACTGATAAGCTTGGAAAAAATTGGGATAAAGACAATTTGTTAAAAGATGGTTATGAAGTGTTTGTGTCTGAAGATAGAGACAAGATCATTGGTTTTATTGTTTTTACTATGAAAGGTAGTGATAACATTGATAATATTGTTGTAGCCAAGGAAGAGCAAGGTAAAGGTGTGGGTAAGGCTCTTGTTGAGTATGTTGAAGGTTTAGCTAAATCTAGAGGTTTTGAGGTTATTGGAACTGATACAACTGAGAACGCTATGGGCGTTGCTTGGAAGGCATATGGGTTCTGGAGAAGAATGGGTTATGAGGATACAGGGGAAAGGGGTTCTACTGAATATGATTTTAAGGTTATTCCTTTGGTTAAGAATTTGAAATGAGTAATAATTCTGTTTTATTGCTTTGGGTTTTTGTTTGTTCTACCCCAGAAAACTTGGGGAGAAAAGAAATTAAGGTAACAATATTATTTTCTAAATTTAGAAGGGTAATAGATAGTATAATAGACATCCTATCAATATCAAGAATGTTATTGTCACCACAAATCCCATTTTCCTGTTTTTGTCAAAGGAAACACTTATCATGCTGAATATGGCGGCATAGAAGACTATAATGTAGGGGATATGGATTGCCAGTATTTCTCTGAATGGAATTTTAAGGATGTAATCTAATAATAGTTCCAAAAAGAGGTAGAACAGAATGATTACATGAGATATTATGATACTTTTTTTTGCTTTTTCCTTTATGTGTCCTAACAAGGTGATAGTGAAAGGAATTATCAGAGAAAGAACAATAACACCAGATACTTGAAGGAGTAGCATGTTTTCTAGTTTGGTTGCAATGTAGAGAACACTCACTGAAATGTTGAAGATAATGGCAGAGAAAATGAAGATATTATCCAGTATTTTGCTCATATTTATCTGATAGTCTTTTTTTGATTAATAGGGTTTGGTATTATTATTTAACGCACTTTCCTACCTTTTATTCTGACTTAGGTTACTTTTGCAAAGAAAACTTGGAGTAATTACTGTACTTACAATTTTCCTTGATTCTGGAAAAGCATCTTTCCTGTTTCTGTGTACTCAATAATACCTAGTTGTCTAAGAAACTCCAATCTATCAACAACATCTTGATAATCTACAATTTTACCATTAACTACACGTAGAATGTTAACAGCTAAAGTTGTTAGCTTTTTTCCAGTAGGGGCTATTCCCATGAATTCTCCTTTCTGGGGACCAGTATCTGTTCTAATAAGGATCCACACTTTGTCTCCTTCAGCTATGATATCTTCAATTGTTTCATCGTATTCTGGAAAGGCAGTAAAAGCCATTTTTATGAGCATTTTTAGGCCTTTTGGATTAACTTTATTGGTTTTATCAAAATAATTTGGATGCTAATATTTCATCTGAATAAATCCAAGTTTTGATTATTATAGGCCTCAACAAACTTTCATACAACTGATTTATTCTTTTCTAAACTCATAGTTTATCATTTTTACATTATTTTTTATTGCATTTAAAATTTGACAAGATAATATGCAATTAGTTGTCATTCTGGTTGATTGTTTTGTGTTCTTTATTTGCTCTACTCCTAAAAAACTTAACCTATAATTAGTATTTAGCTAATAGTCTTGAGTTACATTTTGGACATTTTGTTAAAAAGGAGACGTATTCTGTCCATTTGGTTCTTTGCCAACTATTTCTACATTTTAGACATTTAATGGTTATTCACTTTTATTTGAATATTTTTTGGTTTTGCATTCATAGCAAGTTTTCTGGGTTCCATACTGATATTTTCTGGCTTTGAATTCTATGCCACACATATTGCATTTAACCATATTTTTTGGTTTTGGGTTTAGTAGTTTTATGCGTGCTAATAATTCTTTTTTTATGTCTTGATCTTCTGTTTTTTTTAGTGCTTGGTTTAGTAGCTTTTTTATGATTTCCTTGGCTTTGGTTTCCATATTTTTCTTGAAACTTGTTTGGTGTTTTAGCGTTTGGATTATTGATTTTTGGTAGTATGCATACAAAGTTTGCTGGGTAATGTTTGGATATGTCTGTGTCTATTACTGCTATTTTTATGTATGATGGTTTTTGGTAGTCTCTTATATTGATGTTTTTTGTCATGTATAGTTTTAAATTCAAAATATTCATCCTATAGTTTACTGTGTTTGTTTTGTGTAGTTGTATGTACAGTTTTTTGGTGTTATATTTAGTTTATTTAGAATGTTGAACAATTTATCATGAATTTTAATTGTGTTCTTATTCACCTTTGGTATCGTCGGTTGCTTTGCCAAAGAAAGCTTTAATAGTAATTGATAAGTAGGCTGATTTTTTGATCCTATAAGTTTTTTTAAAATTCTCAAAATGGTTTTATAGTTGGTTTTTTCAATTTTATTGGTGTCTTTTTGAAGAAATATATGCTTGTTTTTCTTGTTGCGTGCTTGTTACCTTTAGGCATTCAAACTATTTAATATGTTGAACATCTTATTCAGGTTTCTTTCCCTGCGCATTTCAATGCTTTTGATCAAGTGTTTAGTTTTCTGTTTCTTTTTGTAGCTACGTTTGGTTCTTTTGGGTTTTTATTTTCTTGGTAAATCTTTTAGAATTAGCGTTTTGAAGTCTAATCTTTTGGCTTTGTTTTTTGGGTTTTTGGTGGGTAACTTGGTTTGGACTTTTGTTGTTCCTGCTGTTTCAGGTTCTCCTTTGCTTGATTTTTTTGGATATAATATTGTGATTATTTTTAATTGGGTTTTTGGTTTGTTCTTTTTTCCTTCTTTTGCAGGTTTGCTGTTTGTTGAATTTAGGACTAAAAAGGGGTAAGTTTTGTTTCAATTGCTTGTGTTCTTTGTTTGCTCTACCTTAGAGAACTTGGATGAAATAACTTTAAATTTTTACTAAATAGAATTAGTGTGGATATTAAATGAAAGTAGTTTCCTACAAAGATGTTGAGTCTGAAGGAAGTTGAAGGGAGTTCTAGGCTTAAGATTAGGTGGCTTAATACTGCTGGATCAGAGAATTTTGCTGTTAGGCATTGTGAGATTGGAAATGGTGGTTATAGTCCTCATCATAAGCATTCTTGGGAGCATGAAATCTTTGTTTTAGAAGGAAATGGTGTAGTTATTGGAGATAAAGAGAGTAAATCAATTTGTGCTGGAGATTCTATTTCTATTCCAGCTGATGAAATTCATCAAATAAAGAATCCAAATGAAAAAACCTTAAGAATACTTTGTATCATTCCAAAATAGTAATCTTTTCTTCATAATTATTTTTGGTATCTTAGAAACTTTACTAAAAAAGTTAAGGAATTTTAGTAGTCATTTCTATTTTGAATAAAAATAATTTTAGAGTCTACTTTTCAACCAAATAAAATAATTTGCAAATTATTTTATATTAAATTTAACTAATATGGAAAAAGATAATAACATTCTAATTAATACTTACCAATTATGGAATTTAATATTAAAAGACAGAGTGTACCTCCAAGACATGAAGCATCACATATTCCATATACTAAAGGAGTACCTCCTAGACCTGAGGAACTAGAAGCTGCACCCCCCAGAGAGGAAGAAGTTCCGTCAACCGTTGCAAGGAATGCGCAAGAGTATTGGAAAAGAATAGACGATTTATTTTATAAAACGATAAATCACGCTGAAAGAGCTTTTGATATCAACGTTAAAATTAATATTATTGTTGTGGGTGTTGGAATTAGTCTTCTAGTTTATTCATTTATTTATAGTGCTCTTAACGGTCTTGACTTATATACAACGGCTTTTGGATCTCTTGGTGTTGCTAGTTTTATTGCGCTTTTCTATTTTACTCCCCAACGTAGGATTCAAAAAACAGTTGGGGATTTAGTGCAAATACAGATGATTTATAGAACTTTCACCATGCAGGCAGAGGCAATAAATGATTATGCTTTTGTAATCAGAAAAACCCAAGATTTTAATCTTATTAAAAATATGAATGAGCACTTTTTGGAGCAAACACAGAAAGTAATTGATAAGATTGAAAAATGTATAGGCGAACAAACTGAAGATAAGTGAAAGTTTGTATTAAATTTGACAGGAGCCTTGACTGTTGCAGAGTGGGCATTGTAGTTTTACACATTTATTTCTCATCTATTTTCAATTCCTCTTACTCCTAAACAATGACCAAAATGGTGAATTGGACTTAAAAAGACCATCAAAAACTATTTTTGGATCTGTTTAGGACTAAAATGAGAAAAAAGAGATAATTTGGGTTTAATGTTTTTGATCTTTAATTGATCAAATGATTTAAGAGTATAGTATGATCTGCAATATTATTTGTAATCCAGTTTTTCTCTTCTGGTCGAGAGAACTGGTTTATATGGCTATATACTGGGGTCTGGTTGGGTCGCTAAATATCCCTTTGCTTCTCACTTTTCTAACCGACTCTATGTATCTAACCCCTTTTGGTAAAATTGTTTGTTTTTTTAGCTTTTTTGAAATGTTGTTTTGGATCTTTTCAAATTAGAACTCAATTTTTTAGTATATTTTTCTTAAAAATATTTTTATCAATCTGTAGAATAAACAGCCTATACTCAATATTTCAGTTACAAATACGTCCTATAACATATCTAAATAATTTGTACTATTTCTTCCCTTTCTTCTCTAACGCTTCTAGAGATTGCTTGAAATTAATTTTGATTTGATTGGTCATGTTCAGATTCTGATTGTGCTTTATTGTAGTTTTTAATTGAGTATTCCTAACCTTTAACTTGATTTTTTATTGTTTTTCTTGTTTGATGGAAATTAAAGAAGAATCATAATGAGATTTGGTCAAAATAAGAAAGCAATTACGGCAGTTATGGCAACTTTGCTAATGATAATTATAACCTGTTTGGCTGGTGCTGTGCTTTACTATTTTGGGATTGAAATGATTGGAAACATAACAAGTTCTGAGTCCACCCAACCATTTAGTTTGTGTATTGATGCAATTTCCTTCAATAGTACCTCAATGCAGATTTATGTTAGAAATGGTCTTGATAGAGATCTTGGTGTTGTTGAAGTGTATATTAACAAAAAGGGGTATGATGTTTGTGTTTTAGGTTCGTGTGTTGACTCAATTCCAAAAGAGACAACTGTACCTATTCATATTTTAGGTTCTTTTAGTGACGGGTGCATGTATAATGTGAAGATAGTTTTTGATAGTGGTCATAGTGTTCTTTATCCGCTTATTTAATTGTTTTTTGGTGTCTCTTAGCTTTCTACCCAAGAAAACTTTAGAAAAAAGAAAAAAAGGTGAAATTTGTTTATATGAGTGAAATGAACCTTATAAAATCTGTAATTTGGCTAAATAACTTTTAATAGCCTTTTATTTTCTAAAGAAAAGGTGTATAGGTCAGTATTTGCTTATTAAGTTAGTAGGAAGTTTGTATTATGTCAAAAAAATTAAGGAAAATTAGGTTAACTTCCACCAATGGAGATGTTCATTTTATCTCTGAAGAACTTTGTTTGTCTGAATGGTTAATTGAGGAATTAGATTGTGATGAGTTTGAAGCCAAAAGGACTTCTAAACTAGAGGCTTCAAAACCACTTCTTTTAATCCGAAATGAATAAGAAAAAAAAGATTATCACTAAAGTTTCTTCTTAGTTGTTTTTGTGTCTTAGATCACTTTATCCAAGAAAACTTCTTGAATTTGGTTATATCTATTCCTAGACAAAAATTATAAGTACATATTAAAATATGTACTTTCACGAAATTAGGTAAAGCTGCTAATTCTGTTATGGGAATTATTGCTATTGTGTTGGCTGCTTTGATACTTGTTGATGGAATACTGGGTTTGATGGGTCAAGATACTGTTCTTTTTTCTCTTGATGCTTTCGAGTTGGTAGTGGGTTTTATTGCACTGTTGTTAGTTGGAACCCTCTTAGATACGATTAGTAGCTGTAATAGAATTTCCTAACTTCCTATTTTTTTATTAACCTCCGGTTCTTGGATCACTCTACCTATGAAAACTTAGATTAAAAAAGTGTATATTATAGTTTTTACATACTATCCAAGTAGAAGGTTTTTGTTATATCAAAAAAACTAAACAAAATTAGGTTTGCCTGCACTATGGAGAAAACAATTGTATCGGTAAAGATTGTCCTACATACAAATGGCTAATAGAAGACAAAAACCATAAAGAATCTAACGAATAGTACACTTAGGAATAATGATTAGAGATTAGAAGATTTCAATGTGTATTTTACCATTTTCAATCTTGCATCTATAGGTTGTTAGTAGCTTTTTTTTTGTTTTCAAATATATTCCGGTTCTTACATCAAATTTCCAGCCATGGCATGGACAAATGACATTGTATCCTTCTAGTTTTCCTTGTGCAAGGTCACATTTCATGCAAGGACAAATATGTGAAATGCCATAAACTTCATTGTTTATTCTGGCTAATAGTATGTCTTTTCCTGCAACGTTAACCATTTTCATGGTTCTATCTTTTAGTTCTGTTTCATTAATTGTGGGTATAAAATTGTCTATTAACATCTTAGTTTTTTATTTTATTATTTCTCTTATTATTATTTTGTTATGATTTTAATCAAGAAGTCTTATTTGGTTAATTTGGAATCTTAATTCATTTTACCATTAGAAAACTTGATAAAAAAAGAGAAAAAGGGAATTTGCAATAGCTTCTATAATCCTAAAGTTAGTATTGTTACGCCTAGTATTAAGCCTATTATAAAGGATATTATTATTTGGATTATTACAGCAACCACAGCAATTAAGAATGCTTTAACCCAGCCACAATCAAAGAAGTGCTTGATCAAAGCTAGCCATAGAATAAATGATATTATCGAACCAATTATTCCTGAAAAGAATGCTCCAAGTATTCCCCCTATGACTGCTCCTAGGATTACTATCCATACTGCGTCAGTGAATTTTGCTTTTTCAGCTCCCACAAATGCTCTGCCAGCTAGCCATACAAACAATGAATTTACTATGATGTTGATAACTACTGCGATTAGTAAATATGCAATGTTTGACATATCAAGTGCCAATCTGAATTCACCTTTAGTTTATTTTCGCAATTATATTTGGTTTTGTATTTAAATTTAACGTTTTTAGAGGTTGCAGTTATCTTTTAGTTGTTTGGTATCTTTGTTTACCCTACACCTCGAAAACTTGAATGAAAAAACTTTATAGAGGCTGTTTTAAGACAATAAACTAATCCTGTTAATCAGGATTTAATCAATTGTAAATAAGTAGTATGATTAATATGAACCTGTTTCAGATTTTAGCAATATGTGGAATGCTTAGTCCAATCTTGTATACTGTGATGTGGATTATTGGTGGCTTTTTAAGATCTGATTACAGTCATGTTAGAGATGATATAAGCTCTCTATTTGCTGTTGGAGCTCCTAAAAAAAAGTTATTTAACGCTTTTATTATTGTTTCCAGTGTTTTGTTGTTTATTTTTTATCTTGGATTACATTGGGGAATAAATAATGGTCATGGTTCCTTTGTTGGACCTCTTATTTTTGTAGTTAGTGGATTTCTTGGTGTTCTGGTAGCTCTATTTTTTCCTCTTGATTTTGCTGGGGAAATTATCACTTATAGGGGTAAGACGCATCTGATTCTGGTGGTTTTATCAGGTTTTTTAAATATTGTTGGTATGGTTGCTTTTTGGTTTAGATTATCAATGATTAGTGTTTGGAGTGATTTTGCATTGTTCTCTCTTGTTTCAGCTTTTATTTCACTTGTTCTTGTGTTTGTTTCTCTTGTTTTTATTAAAAGTAAGTATAAGGGTTTATTTGAAAGATTCATGGTTACTCCTTATCAGTTATATTATTTTGTGATTAGTCTAATGGTTTTTCTCACAAATTGAATTGCTGTCTTGATTGTTTTTTGTATCCTGCCATTTTTCAAAGTTACTACTTTCCTTTTAATGGGATAATTTATCTTTAAAGGTAATCTGCAAGCTGATTTTTAGAATTGTTTTTAAGTGTTATCATGTTAGTTTTTTAGGTGATTTAAATTGACTAAAACTAGTGAGAATCTAAAAGATGCGTTTGCTGGTGAATCTCAAGCTAATAGGAGGTATTTGGCTTTTGCTAAAGAAGCTGAAAAAGAGGGTTTAAAGTCTGTTGCAAAACTGTTTAGAGCAGCAGCTTATGCTGAAACGGTTCATGCTTTGAATCATTTGGCTATAATTGGTGAGGTAAAATCTACGGTTGAGAATTTGGAGACCGCTGTATCTGGTGAGAATTTTGAGTTTGAGAAAATGTATCCTGAGTATATTGATGTGGCTAATGTTGAGAATAATAGTAAGGCTGTTTGGAGTTTTAGGGTTGCAAATCAGGTGGAGAAGATCCATTCAGGCCTTTTTTCAAAGGCTGTTGAGAACTTGAAGAAGGGTACTGAAGTTGTTGATGTTGATTATTACGTTTGTGAGGTCTGTGGGAATACAGTTGAGGGTGAAGCTCCTGAAAGATGTCCTATTTGTATGGCTCCTAAGAAGAGGTTTACAAAAGTAGATTAATTTACACTTTTTATTTTTTTTTAATTCTAGAAAACTTTACTAAATAATAGTCAATAACCCTTGACTAAACTATCTTTTGGATCTTTGTTTACTATACCCCAGAAAAACTCAAAATTTCACTTATTCCTATTTAAACGGTTTTGTCAAGAAACTTTGACAAACAATTTTTTTGTAATATGAATTCTTAGTCAAGATTTCTTGATAAAAATGCTTTATTATACTTATGACGTAGAAATAGGTAGCCTATAATCTACTGATTATAGGTGGGATCTTTGGGTAAAAAATAACAAAGTAGTTGTAGCTGTTTGTTTATTTTTTCTCCTTTTCTCCTATTAGTTTGCCCAAGGATCCCTTGAAACTGTTGTCTTTAGTCTTATTGTTTCATAGTCTTTCTGGTATAAATAATCTATTAATCTATTATCGAATTTTGGTGTAATACAATTTATTTTTTGGATAAATCATAATCCATATGAAGTCAACATCTAATAAGCGAAAATTATTGACGTTTTTTATTCTATTGTGTGGGGGTTTACCTCTTTATGTAGTTGTAGCGATCTTTATTCTGGTTTTAGGTTTGTTTTTGATTTGGAATGAATATCAGAAACAGTTACTGACACATGTTAGTTATATTTTCATACTTAGTTACTTTTTGTATCTATCAACCTACCTATAGAAAACTTGGGCAAAGACTGTTGAAATCTCCAAATTTTGTTTATATACCTTTAAAAGGTCACTTTTATGACGTTATTTGGTTGAATAGATGATTATTGGGCTTTTTTTTTAGAAAAAAAGCGTATATTGTAGTATTTGTTGTTGTGCTATATGGAGGTCTTTGGGTATGATCTTTGAAGAAGAGGACGAAGAATGGACAGATGAAGATTGGCCTGAGGATGAAGATTATTAAAGTTAATTAATATTTGAAAATATCTATTTTCCTTTTTTTGTTTTTTATTTATTATTATTCTGAATCATTATTCTCTTGGCTCATTATAGCCAAAAAAACTTTAATGAAAAAGTATAGTTAGATGATTTGTTTTTTGATATCAATTATGCAAATTAGACTCCTTAGTAGAGACGGAATTGAAAAAGTTAGAGACATTACTAGAAATGAGGTTATTGATCAGGTTTATTATTTTGCAGAGGGAAAGCTTGTTCTTAAAGATGAATTTCATGATATGAAAAGTTGGAATCCTGGTGAAATTGATGTTTGCGTTGCTCATCTTCAGAATATTTTTGATAGAAAAGGCACATTGTTTGGTGCCTTTGAAAAAAATAAGTTAATTGGAATTTCTGCGTTAGAGTCAAAATTTATTGGATAGGATAAGAATCAGCTTCAATTTTATTTTAATCAAGTTGATAGTAATTTTAGGCATAAGGGAGTTGGTGGGAAATTATTTAGAAAAACTATGCAGAAGGCTATTGATTTGGGTGCTGAGAGTTTGTATATTTCTCCTACTCCTTCAAAGAATACTATTGGTTTTTATTTGCATATGGGTTGCAGGTTAGCTTTTGAAGTAAATCAGGAATTGTTTAGGTTGGAGCCCAAGGATATCCATTTGGAATTAATTCTTAAATTCTAATTATTTTTTGGTCTAAGTTGCTTGGTTACTTTTTGTGTTTTAGTTATCTTTAGCGATTAAACCTTGAATTAAGTAATTGCATCGCAATTGCTGGATTTAACATTGAATTAGCCAGTGATAGCTTGATTCTTATAACATATATTTCTATTTCAGATCCCTTTGAGTCAGTCTATGTCTTATTCTCCAGTTTTACTCCAATTTGCAGAGTTTCCTTGTGGACCTCTATTGTTGTTTTTCCTGTTTCCTTAACATTAAAGGTATTCCTGCAAAGAAGAAAATTACACACCACAAGTAAGGATTATGGGGAACTATTATTTCATACCATGCAAATGGACGTTCCGCAAATCCACCTGCAAGAAAGTAAATTAGTACGCCAAATAAAAAGTAGGTTCCAAAAGAAAACATGACTGCACCGATATGTCTCACATTAAGGTAGTTCTGCTCTTTTTTTATAAACGGCAATGTTACAAACAAAGCAAGGGTGGCTATTAGCAACAATCCGAAAACTGATACCGCAAATCCTGCGAAGTTCAAGGGATCAACCAAGAGATTGGTCCCAAATGCTACTATCATACCAATCCATTGCATAAATGCGTCAAACCAGAAAACTACGAATAGATATGAAATTCCAACAATTGAACCCAATCGTACAATTTCTTTTTTAGATGATTTGTTAATGATTTTTGATGTTAGCTTAAAAATTACAACTGGAATAATTGCAGCCAAAACAAAACAAGCTACACCTGCTACAAAAAATACTTCAGGAATAGGTGTTACATCAAAGTACCAAAGATTTCCATAAGTCATAGGGTAGACAAATCCTAAAATTACAGTAGGAATTAGAAACAAAAAGAAACTAGCCTCTAAAACCAGTGCAGCTGCAACTTTTGTTCTGATTTTAGGATAAGCTTTCTCTTTTCTTCTAAATAAAAGCCAAGCTGAATATAGGGCAATACAACTTCCTATTGATCGAAGGATTCCCCCAATTGTACCACCTAGTTCGCTAGCATAGAAAACAGCAATCCACCATTGTACTTCCATTAATTCTTGATAGGTAACAAAATTTAGAATTAGATCGCTGCTAAATGTTAGACTCCTAACTAGCATATATTGTGCATAAAAAAAATAGGCGCCAACAATTATTAGAATTAAAAATCCAAATGAGCTAAAACATTTTATTAATTTATTTTTAAATCCAACAAACGAAGTTTTATCCACAGTGTTATCAACTTTCATACTTTTTTCTCCAATTTATACAGACTCTAAATTTCATACTCCTTCTTTTCTTTGATTGTATGAAATGAATTGAGTTGAGAGCACTAAATGGGATGCTAAAAAGAGCTTTTAGTTCTATTCAAGGAACATTTTGTTCCAGATTTGGAACAGTGGTTTTAGATCACTCTACCAAGAATACTTAAAAATTGTTAATTAGTGCACAAAACTAGTTTTTTGGATACCCTTCTCTATGACATTCATAACAGAATTTGTATTGTCTGCTTCTGTTTTTATATTGTCTAACATGAGTCCCACAATTCTGACAATTGACTTTATTGTGTAGTTGAGGGTCAAGTACTTTTAGTCTTTCTCTGATGGCTTTGGTTGTTTCTGAGTCAGGTCTTGTTCTTAATGCTTTTTGTAGCAGTTGGTTTGCCATTTCTAAGCTTTCATTACCAAATAATCCTTCAAAGATATTTGCTGGTTTTACTATGGCTTTGATGTTTCTGGGTAGTACGCTTACAAAGTTTTGTGGGTATTGTTTTGATTTGTCTAAGTCTATTACTGTGAATAGGTGTTTGGTTTTAATTTTAGTATTGTAGTGTGTGGTTTCTTTTTTTGTAATAAATAGTTTTAGATTCATTTTATTTTCTCCAAGACAAAAAACCGTTTGTGTTCTGGGTGTCTTGTTGTATGGCTTAGAGGTTGTTGTGTCTTAATTAAGGTTGGCCATGTTTTACTTGATTATTATTGAGAACTTATATGTTGTCAAGATAGGTTCTTTTTGTTGTTTTTGTGTCTTAGATCTCTTTAGCCTAGAACATTAAGAATTGGAAAAACCTCATTTTATATTATTGGTCAACTATTATTGACTTTTAGGTCAACATTAATAGAATTATATGCTTTTTGTTTATTAGTTGTTATTGTGATTGAAATGAGATCAGATGTTGCCAAGAAAACTTGAATAAATTATTAAAATATTAAAAAAGAGACTAAGATATTTGGATTAATCATCTTTTAAACCCAGTTCCATGTGTACTGAATAGTTATTATTTTAAATCTATGTTTTACAATTATCAAAAATTTGTCATAAACTCCAAGATAAATAGGTCTGAGAAGTATCGCTTAGTTATCAAGATAACTTTTTCTATCTAAACTGTAACAAAGATTCCAACAATAATGTAGGCTACTCCAACAAGGATTAATCCTGGTAGTGCTCCTGTTGTTGATCCAAGTTCTTTGTCCATTACTTTCCAACTCCAAATATACTCTGTGAATTGAGCTCTTTTCACATCAGTAGGAACCCATGCATTATATAGAATAAATCCAGCCACTAAAGCTCCAAACAGGATTAATGCTCCACCTTGTAGGAATAGCATTCACTGAGCAGGAGTGTTGTTGATCTTTTTTTCCAATATGGCAATATTCTTTGTAGTGTTGGAGCAAAATCTTCTAAATAAATAGCCTCTAGAAATATTGGAGTAGTAAGTACTAAAACAAAAAAAAGTAACCAACCAAAGCTTTTCCTATTTTTCAGGGTTTTCACCCTAAAATTATTATTTACTTTCAGATATTAGGTTTTTTGCATAAATTATAAACCTGAAAATGGATCATAATTCTAAGCTAGTGAGTTAATTGAATAAGGGAGCTTTAATTTTTTTAGTTGGTGTATTATTTGCTATTGTCTTTTCAGTTTGGTTTATTGTAAATCGGCCATCACAGATTGCTGATTCAGATAGTCATGTTTTCAATAGAGAATTACCCTTAATTTTTCCTAATCTGGAATCTATTACTCCAACGGATAATCTTACTAAAGGTATGACTCTAACATGTAATTTTACTATCATTTCAAATGCTGATAAGGAATTAGTTATTCCTCTTGAACTTAAATTGTACAAGATTACTAGTGGTTATGGTCATGAGATAAGTCTGCAAGAGGCTGGTTTTTATGACTATTATGCTCCAACTGTGTTTGTTTTGGATTCTTTTAGGACTTTGTCTTCTTTGGTTACTTTGGAGATCTCTGAGGATGTTGAGATTAGTGAGTATCAATTGATGGTTGTGACTGGTAATTGGGAAGTGACTCATGTTGGTGGAGCTACGCTAAACTTTAATATTGTTGGATAGTTTTTATGCATCAACTACACTACTCTCTAATCTTGCTGATAAACTATTTACCCTCAGGCCAGATTCTTTGATGTTGATGTTATAATTGAAGCTGATATTTATGTGGTTTATAAAAAATAATTTATGTGATTTTATAATTTTTCAAAAAATATCTTTCGATAATTAATAGGATCCAATATGTGATGAATAGGTGAATTGTTGGATGAGAGATTCTTTGTGTTAGAGTAATTTTAAACAATCAATGTTTCTAATGTTGGATTTTCTTCTTTTAATGACCCAAGACTCGACCAAACCATTTTCTTAACTTTTATTTAGTAAGTGGTTAAGTTTTGATCTTGTTGGTAGGCAAATATAATTTTTGTAAACTTACTATTTACTTTGATTTTTAGAGTCTGAAGAAAATTCACAATAAAAAACCTTATTCTACAATTTAAAAAACAAATACACACTATAAACAACCTAACTTTTTTTATCCTATTATATGTTCATAAATTATTATGCATCGTAAATTGACTCTCATCTTAATTAGGTAAGAGTCAAAATTAATATTGAAAAGAATCAGGAAAAATTGTTAATCTCAAAAATCTATTATACAATTTTTTTGATTAAATTGCACCAATTAACTATTTTTTCTTCTGTCTTTTCCTTATTTTCTAAAGCTTTACTAATTACTAATTCCTCAACTATTGAGTTAAATCCAGTAGTTTTTCTCATATTTTCCAAAGTTTTCTCAGTTTTATCTCCGGCTAGGGTTACAAAAAAAGCTTCCTTCTTATTTGAAAATTCATTCAAAGCCAAGAAAGTCCTAATAGCAGGTGAGATTTTGCCAGCCCATATGGGTGATCCAACAACAATTACATCATATCCCTCAATGGATTTAGAAACATCAATTTCTGTAAGTTTCTCACGCATTGAAGCCCCACCGCCCTTTAGGTAAAGTAGTCTTCCTTTTTTGTATTTTTTATCAACTACCTCACATAGATCTGCATTTAGTTGGTTTGCAACTTTTTCAGCTACAAATTTTGTGTTTCCTGTTAAGGAAAAATATGCTACTAACAATTTTTGCAATTAAACTCATCTCAAATGTTACTTATTTCTAAGAGAATAATACTAATAATATATTCTGTAGAGTGAATTAGATTCTTATGATTTGTGAAGATCTGATAATAGTGATTTCTAATTAGATCACTCTACCCAAGAAAACTTTTACAAGAAATTAATGTACTGAGATCTTGAGAGTTGATCTATAATGAAAAAAGTGTATATTCTAGTATTGTTGATGTGCTAATTGGAGGTTATAATTTTATGAAATTTGAAGAAGAGGATGATGATGTTGTTGAGGATGAAGAAGAATTTGATTATGATGAAGACATAGAAGATGAAGAAGAATAGACTGAAAGATTCTATTTAATTCAAATTCTAGATCTTACATCAATTACTCTGGAAAACTTGAGATGAAAAAATTTCTATTATGCTTTTATTTTCTAGATTTTCTTTTACTCTATATTCTACAATTTTCTTTATCAAGTCATACGGTATTGGGTTATTGATTGGAAAATTGATTGTACCTTTTAATATTTTATAATGAGTTAGTTCTTCTTTGAACTCTATTATTGCTGATGGAATAGGATAAAATCCTATTTGATTTTTGTATGCTGTAAAATGTACTAAGTTACCATTTAGTTTGAATGTTGGCTTTCTATAGCTTTTTGTCTCTTTGGCTTGGTGGTGCTACTTCTTTTATTTTTTGTTTCAGTTTTTAGTAGGATAATTTGAGTGTCTTTTGGGAAAGTGATGATGTATTTATCCATGGTTTGTATTTGTTTTTTAGTTGTGGTCATTTTGGTTTGTTTTTGTTGTTTTTAGCACTTAAAATCAATTCCTGTTTTGACCTTGAAGTTCTAATTGGTTTTTTTGTGTCTAAGATCCCTCTCCTTAAGAAAACTTTAAGGAAAAGTACAGTTGATTATTTTTTACTTAAGAAGTACAAAAGGCCTTCTTCAATAATCAACATTATTCCTAGCCATAAACCAAGATTCATTATTAAGACTGAAATATCCACTATCCAGAGGTTAACTGCTCCACTTATTGTGCTTAATGTATTGGTGGACCAAACAAAAGGAAACCCATAATCAACATGAACATTATCTGGCCAGTCAAACCTATTTCCTAATGTCAAGGCTGTAATTGTTAAAATTGTCCAAATAACTATGAATGATGTTAAAAGCAAGAATTTTGATCTCTTCATATATACTCTCTCAAGTTTACTTTTTATATTTAATTTTTATTTTAGTTTTTTTGCCATCTTTTCAGTTTAGGTAGTATGTTTTTAGCTATTTGTTTTGCTTCTTCTTCATTTATTCCCATCTCGTTTGCTATAGCGATATTCTTTTGTATTTTCTCCTCTAAAGTTATGTTTTCATCAGTGAATTTTCCTTTTTGGAAACAGAACTTGCAATATTCATAATTCTTGCTTTTGTCTTTATTTGTCCCAAGACTATCGGTTTGGTCTAGGGGCATTGCACAACTTTGACATATATGTTTTCTATCTTTTATCATTACAATTATCTCCTGAGTCTATTAGATTCTACTATTGTTTTTCTTTTACTCTTTTTAGTTGCTTTTTGATACTTAGATACCTCTAACTCTAGAAAACTTATAGATAAAACTATGATTTTGGATTAATTATTTGAAAATTGATTATTAATATATTTAGAAGCAAAAAATTTTAGAATTCAGTTGATTCTAACCAATTTCGGGATCTTAAAATAGGTTTTCTGACTACTGTTAATCTCAATGCATCCTCATATGGACACATTTCAACGCATCGCAAACACAAAATACAATTAGAGCTTGTAACATCACCACTCTTTTTTTCGTAGACTTCAGATACTTGAGTTGGACAAACACGTTTACAAACACCACACTTAGTACATTTCTCCTCAACTTTATCTAAACGAAGAGCTGATATCCATTTGAAAGGGGGAAAACGACTAAAAAAAGCAATTAGTGCGCCCAAAGGACAAATACGACACCATGAACGTCTAACAAAGAAAGCAGCAAAAGTCACTATAACTAACACAACCAAATTTAAAGAAGTCAAATAAAATCCTAATTGATAAAAATCCCCAGTAGTTGATTCTACCAACCACTCAGGTCTCATTAATCCCACTGAAGTTTGTAGCATAACACATAGAGGTTTCATAGGACAAACTTGGCAGAAAGGAGCAGAAAAGTACTGGTAGACAAAACCTCCTTTTTCTGTTTCAGGAATTACTTGTGCACCAGCTATAGCTTGCATTCCAAAAAGAACACTCAAAATTATAATTAAGGCTAAGATTACATAACCAAGTTGATGAAATTTCTCATTAAATTTATCTGAAAGGCTCCGATATCTAATTTTGAATGTTTTTCTTAATCTAGAAAGCAAGTCCATGTATAACCCAAAAGGACATATCCATCCGCAAAAGAACTTTCCCAACAAGACAGAGAGCAAAATAACAGATCCAAAAACAACACCTAATCTCATTACTCCTGATGAAAGGTAATCAACTCCCCATCCTCGTCCAGAGTCCCAGAATGGGTAAATATATGTTTGAAGTTCCCAAAGGGCACAAGTTGTGGTTCTTCCACATGGATAATAACAGCCAAAAAACGGCACAGGTAAACCATCAGGCATTGAGATACCTAAAATATCTGTCCCAATTAAGACCTCATGTGGTGCAATTTGTTCAGCGGGAACCGGAATATTTTGGTGATCTATAAACATGCCAAAAAAAATCAGAAAAATGAAACCAATTTGTACAAGCAGTCTTAAAGAACTTATTTTACGGGTCTTATTTTTAGTTCCAGCTATAGCACTAACAGCACCGGCCATTAATGAAAAACCAGCAATTGATACAAGCAAATAATTAGGTTTGTAAGGAGGTAACTCCACTGTTGGCAAAGGAGCAAGAGGATCAGCTAAAGGGTCTGAAACATTTGCGTATAACCTATCACAAATATGACCATAAATTGGAAATATGTTCCAGTATCCTGTTTCATCAAGTGTTTGAGTTACAGAAAATTTACCTTCATTATCTGTTATAACAAACTGATCCAACCAAGTATAATTTGGTCGAGTAAACGTTACTCTAATGGTTATATTTGGCTCTGCAGGACATATCTCTCCAGTTACAGTAACGTTTTCATATACATTTACTTGATTTGAACTAATTTGTGCTGTTATGTGGGGTCCATAACAACCATCGACCAACTGAAAACCATGAGTGCATACTAGATAAACTGCAAAAACTATGATTAAAGTAAACCTAAGAACTATTCTACTTTTCAATTTTAACTGGCTCCATAAGTGGGTATCGATCTTGATTTAATATGTCAATCATGTAATGAGTGTCCCCTATTCCGTTGTTGTCATTATCGATTCCTTGATAATCACTCCAATAATTGCCTCTCTTCCCATCATCCCAAGTGTGGATAGTTTCCTCAGTATTTGCTTCTTCACAAAAACAACCAGTAAACTGAACTTCGTTTTCAACAAAACTGTTTAGATTTAATACTATGTTTAAAGGCTCATTACCTGGCGTGTTCACTCCAAAAAAAATTCCTTCTTCGTTATTTGCTATGTAATTACGTGTTAAGGAGTTAGAATCTCCAGAGAGCAAAACACCAACTATGCTATCGGTAATAAAATTATCAACTATAGTATTATTTGATGTCCAAAGATACATGGCGACGTAAAAATTTTGAATTCTTAGATTAGTAACTGTCAAGTTAGAGCATTCTTTTCGTGCTAAATCAATTCCTATAGTCCACGGTATAGTGCTTGAATTTTGTTCTGGTCCTTGTCCTACTATCCATGAATCTGTTCTAGGTCCATTATAATTCCCGTAAAGAGAATAGCCTGCTCCATCAATTATGATGTTGCTTGTGTCGACAATGATTTGTCCATATACATTATCAGCAAAAGAGTATACGTTTTTTTCTCTTTTTATTAAATCAGTTTGAGGAAAAACTGATCCGTCTGGTTGGATTCTTATTATCTTGTATTCCTGTTTTATCGGATTAAAAAAACCATTCAAGAAGAATATGGCTGATATTAAAATAGTTGCTAGAATGATTATTGAACTAATAGTTTTTTTCATTTATGACAAGCCATTCCAAGTGTTAATATGTTATTTTGATGAAGTTTTATTAAAAACCGATGGTAGTTTTTTCGTTCCGTTTTTTGTCAATTAATATACAAATAACATTTAAGATCTGTTTTAGATAAAAAAGGTTTTTGTGAAGATATTTTGACTAAATAAGACCATTTTGGTTAAGAAAGGTTGACTGTTTTTAGTCAAGAATCTTTGACTAAAGTAGTGTTCCAAAACCTTATATTTGCTTAATTTATGATTGGTTCTAAAATCGCTAAGCTTGAGGTATAGTTTATGGTTAATGAAAAAATTTTAGGAGTAACAGGTTTGTGTTTTGTTGCATTAATGTTATTTGGTGCTTTTTTGGTTTTTTCTCTTAATTCTCCTAATGTTCAAAGAGAGCTTGATTTTACTGTTAGCGGGTCTAATGAATGTCTTAGGTTTTTAACTAGAGATGTTGGAGTTGTTTATGTTCCTTTTTCTACTGGCGTAAATGAAGAGTGGAAGCTTGTAGTTCAATGTACTAATATTTCTACTCCTGGTGGGTGGGTTGATCTTTACTTTTATGATGGTTACTGGGATGAAGGTTTTGATAATGTTTGTTTTTCTGAGGATATTTATTCTATCATGGATGGTGTTCAAAGTTTAGAGTATAAGTTGGGTTTGGACAATTCCTATTCTCAGATTTTTGGTGGATCAGAATCTGCGAGTTATACTTTATTCTTTATTTTTCCTCCTGGTGGCCCGAGCTCTTTTCATGTTACTCTTAATAAAATTGCTTAGATTGTTTTTTAGAATCTTGGATCCTTTTATTAGAACACTTTGGTTTGTTTTGCTATTCTTCTCCTTTTTGGTCTAGAACTTGCTTTTGTATTGGCTGGTCACTGTTAAGATTTGACCCTCACTTTGATAGTTTGTGACCCTCTTATTTCATTTGATCAATTGTTTTAGAAGCTTAACATGTGACTAAGCAAAGATAATATCCCAAAATTAATGGGCGTTGACCAGAGTATAAGTGGTTATCTAGTTTTACGGTATCACAAAAAATAGTCTATTTTTCATATATGGGGGTTATAGTCCAATTTGTTAAGGGATTGCCACTATAACGAATATTTTCTGATATGTGCTTAAATGCTCCGCCATCAAGTGAACCTAAATCAATTTTTGTTCTCTTTATTATCAAGTTATCTTGGGTAATAGTCACATGAAGACTAACATTGTATGCTGTGTTGATCCATAATTTCCTACTTGTCCTGCAATGTACAACCGGTAAGGTTCAGTTCTAACATCGCTCACTCCTAAGTTAGTAACAATTTTTGGATCTTTTAATTGGTTAAAATTATTTTGTAGAAATATGATTTTCTCTTCTAGGTTTGTGAGTTGATTTTTGATGTTTGTAGCTTTTTTGCATAGTTCCATCTGGATCTATGATATACTGTTTTGCAAAATACATGTTTAGTGAAAAGCTTACTACTAGAAGAATTGATATAATAAATATCAAAGATTGTTTGTTCAAGACATATTTCCTTCTTTCGATATTTTGTACTTTATGGAATTGTATATTTAGTTCTAATTAAGGAACATTTTGTTCCAGTATTGGAACAATAAAAAGCTCAATATTGATTTATAATGATAGTTTGATCTTTTTCCATTTAATACCTTCAGTCATAAACAATATAGCTGAGATTATGGTGAGAATTGTTAATAGCCAAAATGAGCTTTCAACTGGAGATCCAATCATTAGGTGAGCAACTAGAATTATTACTTCCATAATTAATACAACTAAAAACAATAGCCCAAAAATAAAAACTCTGGGGACTAGTTTTTTTCCTATCCAAAAATATCCGTTTATTCCAATTTTTTCTTTAGCAACATAATTGCCATACTTGTCTTTATGTGCCAATTTCATGTCTATTAGTTTTTGAAGGTTCCTATAAGCTACACTTGGACTTGTGAGTTTTGCTTCTCTCATTACTTCTCTGGGTCCAACGGGTTTTTCTGCTTGAATTAAGTAGAGATATGTTCGAATTGCTGTGGGAGTTAGTTCATCTTCAGATGGCATATTTTAGTGACCAACTTTATTCAACAGGTATTGTATATTCATTTCATCTTTTAAATGTAAATAATTAATCCTTTAGTTAAGAAATTAACTTGACTTATTGATTTTTTCAAATTTTGTTTATATACCTTTAGAAAGTCATTTTTATGATGTTATTTGGTTGAATGGGTGATTATTGGGCTTTTTTTTTAGAAAAAAAGGGTATATTGTAGTGTTTGTTGTTGTGCTGTATGGAGATCTTTGGGTATGATCTTTGAAGAAGAGGAAGAAGAGGAAGAAGAGGAAGAAGAAGGAAGAAGAAGAAAATTGGGTTGGAAAGGATTGGTCAAACGAGGACTATGAAAAAGAAGATGATGAAAAAGAGGACTATGAAAAAGAAGATTATTAGTTATTTTTTGTGCTTTTCTGGCTTAAAGAATATGTGATTTGTGGCTAAAAATAGAATTAAAAATAAAACATATCGCGTGTTTTTAATGTCTTAATTAAATTTACTTAGGAATTCCAATAATTTAACTGGATCTTCTTTGGATAACGAATCATCTTTTGTCTAGAAATATCATAATTATCCGATTTTAGAGTGTAATCTAATATTATCAACCTTTCAAATTATTATTAAGGAATCAATATGAGTAAAGTTCAATTTAATCCGCTACATAAAGAAGAAGTTTAGTTTATCATGGAAGAAGTTTAAACATTATCAACTTTTTCACTACTTAGACTTTCTCTTTTTATGTAAAAATAATTTTCGATGCATTGATTGCTAGCTTCTGTGTCCAAAAACTAAAACTAGCACTCCTATGAGAGCAAGGATGAATGCAACTATAGATCCTACAACGTAGGTGTTTAAAACAGGTAGAACATCAGAGTCGATTGTTTGTTCAAAGATTCCCATGTTAGTAAATATCCCTATAACAACTCCCGATATTATGAAGATTAATCCTATTATCGCATACCAATAACTGATGCCTTTAGTATCCATTTTTGATCTAGCATTGTATTGTGTATTGATATTTAATATGTATTTCTATTATGGAAAACTCAATAAGTTTTAACTATTTGATCTTTTTGTGTTATTTTTTGATTTGATAAAGTTCTAAATTAGATTGTTTTTAGTTGTTTTAGATCACTCTTGGAAAATTTGAAATAAGGCTTAATATTAAATTGACTTGATTTCTCTTAATCTGAAATTATCTCTTTGTTTGGCGTAACATTATTTATCAGATTGGGTGTACTCAAATCAATTCCGAGATCTTTGCATACAGTCAAAACACTGCGCTTTAGTTTTGAATCAATAACTGGAATTTTATTAATTTGTCTAGTGAACACATAAAGCGTATATTCAACAGAAAAATTTAACAAATTAGTTATCCACACATAAGGTTTAGGGTCATTTATTATTAAATCAACCTTTTGTACCGCTTCAAGTAATGCTTTCTCAACTAGTTCAGACTCTACGTCATATCCTACAGTCACTGAACAACTTCTTCTGACAAAATCTTTCTTTCCGTAATTATCAATTTCCGTAGTCAAAAGTTGCTGATTAGGAATAGAAATTAGAACATTATCCAATGTTCTTAATCTAGTATAAATCAAATCAATTGCTAACACATCAGCAAATTGGTTTTTGAGTAGGATTCTATCTCCCACTCTGAAGGGTTTGCTAACCATCACTATTATTCCGGCTATTGCGTTGCCTAATGTGCTCATTGAAGCAAAACCAATGATTGTTCCGCCTGCGAGAGCCATGAAACCTGCAATTAAACTAAAGTCAAAACCAAACTGGGAAATAATTAAGCCAAAGATGATTATGATTGATATCCATTTTAGTGCTCTATTTATTGTGAAGGCTACGTTATCTTCAATTTTCTGTTTATTTTTTAGGTTGTTTATTCTTTTATTTAAGGTTAAATAAATGAAATAAACCAATCCAATCCCAATCAACATTAAAGCTATGCTTTCCCACTTTGCAGCTAACCAATTCCAAGAGATTTCAAAAAAATTGTTGATTGTGTTCATGAACGTCTCCTATTCTATAGGTTAGATTTAGTATATTCTTTTTGGTGTCTATTATTCGTCTTCTCAAGAAAACTTGGAATAACGACCATTAATGATCAGTTCTGATGTGTATAGAAAAAATGATTTGAAAAAAAAGCAAATAACTATTAATATAACATAATGCGTCAAATCAAATCTAAGGTATAGATTTAATGTTAGATATACTCAACTCTATCTTATTTCAACAAATCATTCAAGCATTAATTATTTTAATTGCAGCTTTTGTTCTTGCTAGACTCTTTAGGAAACTATTAATCAAATTAATTGGAGAAAAGACTGAATCCAGAAAACATATTCTTCAGAATGTTAATAGATTTGTTCAGTTGATAATTTATTTAGTAGCTCTTATTTTGGTTTTATGGATTTTTGAGGTTGATGTTACTGGTCTTGTTGCTGGTCTTGGGGTTGGTGCTTTAATTATTGGTTTTGCCTTAAAGGATTTTATTGAGAATTGGGTTTCTGGTCTTTTGATTGTTTCTGGTAGAACCTATAAGGTTGGTGATGTTATTCAGGTTGGAGATTTTAAAGGTGTGGTTGTTGAGGTTAGTCTTAGGACTACTTCTTTGAAGACTTTTGATCAAAATAAGATTATTATTCCTAATTCTTTATTGCTCAGGGAGAAGATTGTTAATTTTACTGATGGTCAAAATGAGACTGTGACTTCAGTTGTTTTTTTTGTTGATTATACTTGTGATGTTGATAGGGCTAAGTCTGTTATTGAGTCTGTTCTTGGATGTAATTCTAATGTTATTTTGAATGAGAAAGGGAAAAGAGAGATACGGTTTATAATTAGATGCAAAGATTGGACTGTTGAGATTGAAGCTTTTTTTTGGGTTAATGCTCCTAAAAAAGAAGAGTTTGTTAAGTCTGTGGTTGTTGAGGCTGTCAAGAAACGTTTCGAAGAAGAGAAGATTATTCCCCCTATTCCTGCAGTTCTTAGAAAAGAATTCTTAGAAAGAAAAACTGAAGTAGATCCAAGTTGAAAAAAATTGAAATCACGGTTAACATTACTCAAATGGAAAAAATAGAAAAAACACTCAAAGATTTTGAATTATTTTTCACCAATACCCAAGTACTAGTAGAAGATTTAAAATGTGTAATTTTTTCAACTTTAGTACCTGATCAACTTGTTGATAAAGCAATAGGCGAACTTTCAAATAAAATAGATCTTAGACTAAAACAAAACACCATAAGTGTTTTTAACGTTGAAGCCCATGTTTCCCCATATCTGGATAAATTAGAAGAAAAAATGGTGAACAAAAATCCTCCTTCGAATCCTTTTGAAAGACTTTTAGAAAGTACTGAAAAAAATGTCTATTTTAATAAAAATTTGTTAATTATGGCTTTTTTTGCAACTATTATCGCTCTTGCAGGACTTTTTCTTGATAATGCTGTTACAGTGATAGGCGCTATGTTGATTTCACCATTGCTAGGTCCAATAAACACTTTTGCTTTTAATGCAAGTATAGGTAAAATTAGAAAAGTAGGTAGAACTGAACTATCTATTGTTACTCTGATTTTTTCCATAATTGCTTTATCAGCACTAGTTACTTTTGTCGTGTCAATTTTTTTCAATTTACCCGTTACTTCTCAAATTATTTTGAGAAGTCAAACATCGTTAATTGATGTTGGAATAGGTCTTGTGCTTGGTTTGGCTGGAGGTTTAGCTTTGGTTACGATTTTGCCTGAAATATTAGTCGGTGTTGGAGTGGCAAGTGCTCTTTTACCTCCTGCTTCTGTTTCAGGAATCGGTTTGGCTTTGTTAGATGGTACTTTGTTCTGGGGGGCTCTTACTTTGACATTTGTTTATCTTATTGGTTTGCAATTAGGATGCATTTTGATGCTTAGATTAAAAGGAGTTAGACCTAGAAGATTTTATGAAAAGGTTGAAGCACAAAAACATTCTGCCTACTTCATTTTAACCCTCATCTTCTTATTGCTTATTCTTATATGGATTGTTTATAGCGCAGGAGGCTAAATGTGAAACTGCCCTTGAGATGTTTATTTACAATTGGGTGTTAGATTTTTCTTATTCTGAAAAAATGATATATAATATCCTTTGAATATCTTCTATTTGTTTTTTCCTATAACTTCAAATATATCACTTCCCAATATTTTTCTTAGTGATCTAAATTATGAAAGTTAAAAAAATGAATGGAATGAAAGTTATAACGGCTGATGCTTTTACTCTTGGAGAAGTTGATGGAGCTCATTTTAACAATGATACGTGGAAAATCACTAATTTGGAGGTTAGTTTAACTAAAGAAGCTACAAAAGAAATGGGATTAAAGAAACCAAAACTTGGATCTTTAACGGTTTGTTTACCAGTGGTTAATGTAAAGAATTTTGGTGATGTTATAACATTAAAACTTACACTTAAAGAATTTAGTAACTTGAAAGAGTGTACAACTGAGTAATCTCCTATCTCCTTTTTGCCCTTTATTCTACCAAGCTTCTGTTTTTTTATAACTGTTAGTCACTGTTAAGATTTGACCCTGCCTTTGATAGGTTGTGACCTCTTATCTGCATTGACCAATTGTATTAGAAGTGGGACCGCGCTTATATGCCTACTCTGGTTAAAATCCATATTTTGATCGGTTTAAATAGCAAAATCATTTTAAAAAGTATTTTTTTATGTAGATATTCTTTTCCAATAATAAGTGATATTTAATAATAAGTTGACAGAAAATTTGGATGAAAAATATAGAAAAGGAATTATATATAGCAAATTAATAAATTTATCACATGAAAAACAAAGCGTTATTAATTATTGATATGCAAACAGGTAATTTTTCAGATTTAGATCCAATCTATAAAGGAGATGAATTACTTAACAAAGTTAAGAGGCTTATTGATAAAGCCCACTCTAAGGAAAAGTTGGTTATTTTTATTCAAAATAATGGTGGGGTTGGTGATCCTGACGAATACGGTACTCCAGGATGGGCTATTCATTCTTCTATTTCACCGATAAAAGGTGATTTAATTATTCAAAAACATTCTCCTGATTCTTTTCATGATACCATATTGCATGGTGATCTTCAAAACTATGATATTGAGGAATTGTTTATTGTTGGTTTACAAACTGAGGTTTGTATTGATACAACTTGTAGAAGAGCTTTTAGTTTAGGTTACAAGATTACTTTAGTTGAGGACGCTCATAGTACCTGTGATTCTTCTTTTTTGAAAGCACAGCAAATTATTGTTCATCATAATCTGGTTTTAGGGGATTGGTTTGTTAACTTAAAGAAAGAAGAAGAGATTGAATTTTAAATCTTGAAATATTTGTTTTGCTTTTTTTTAAATTTCTTTTTAATGCAATAATTCAATACAAAAACGATGACTACATTTAACATGACCCAAACTATAAATAACCTAATACTTTGGTTTTATAATTGTTTTTACTATAACTTTTTTTATTTCAGGACAAAACCATATAAGGAAAACACGTTTGTACATTTAGTGAAGGGAAATATATGAATTATGAAGATAATCATACATCTGAACAATGTCCATTAATGACTATTCCTGTAGTTGCTGGTGATGAAGGAATTCCCCTTTGTAAGGGATTGTCGTGGGATGACGACCCTGATAAGTTTTGTGTTTGTGTGTGGTATGAGGGATTTTTAGAACAAGGTTATGAACTAGCTGATGATTTTGTAGAAGAAAGCACTAAACTATGCCCAAAACATTATAGCTTAAAAGAAGCAAAAAAGAGAGGTCTACTTGCCTAACAAAGTAAAACTATTTAAAAAATAACTAATTTAGAAGAATTTTTGCTCTTATATTCCGGTTGGATAATAATTCCTTGTTGAAATATGTTTTTTATATAAAAATGCTAGTTAATTGTTACAATTGGAGACTGCTTTATTGAGAAACGTATATAATCATCAATACTCTGCTGATCTTTCTGAAAAATGTAGAAAAGCGTTAGAATTTCGTTTTGGTGAAATTCCAATGCCCAAATGTTTTGATAAGCGAAAGTCTGTTGTTAAGGCTAAGTCTATTAGTAAGAAAAAGCTACTGAAAAATAAGGCAGTTAGCAAAAGAAGAATTGTTATTAAATTAAAGACAAGAAAGAATGTCAAAAATTTGAAATCGCCAATATTCTTTTAATATCAATTAATTAGTATCTTACATTTGAATTAAGCCAGTTATATCTAAATTAAGATTGATGGCAAATTTATTGCTTATTTTTGAAGATTTATTATGAGATAATACTAGATTATTTTATTTAAATTTTAGATTTTCAACCTTCTTGGTTGTAAACCTCTAAAAAAATTTTAAGACTCAATCATTCATTAACTAATTATAGATCCTCTTTAATGCTATTAGCGCCTTTAGCGTTATCCATTTACTTTGTTTATCTTTTTGCTCAATATTTGTTTGGAATCTACCATTAAAAGTGCTCTCTAGTTTCCAATGACCTTCTTCGTCTTGTTTAGAAATCACTAGATCTATAGCTTCTTGCATTCTACAATCATTATAACCAAGTTTAGCTAATATTCCCAAGATCTCCAAAACATCCGTTTGGTACATTAAAGGAAAACTAAAACGCAACCAACTCGGTTTTGATAGCTTCTTCAAGTTATGGCTTCTTTTGTATATGTGATGTTTTAGCAAATATTTAACTGCGCTCTCAATTGTTATTGAAACTTCTTTGGATCTTTTTTGAATTGGAATTTCAGCTAAAGCTTTTAGTGATTTCACAACACCCATGTGACAAGAATGATTGTGAAAACAGCTTGTAGCCTTGTCATAAGGCCAACCTTTAGGTCTTTGCTCTATTCCATCATCAAATCTTTGGTAAGTAGTTATCCATTTTATTCCATTTTTGACTCTAATATCATCAAGATAACCAAACTTGATAAGACTCCACACCATATTTCCGGTTAAACAAGGAATAACACCATTATATCTTCCTCTTCCAGTCTTGGGGCTGTGCCACATAGAAAATCCTCCACTTTTATAATCCTGCAAATTATTAAGAATAAATTCGCAAGCATTTTTTATCCGTCTTTCTTTTTTATTAGCCGCTAATTCTGCTAGAATAATTAATTGCCAAACCGTACCTTTGTACTTAGCTGTGTAAGCTCTTTCTATAGATTCCCAATAGCCACATTTTGTTTGTTTATTCAGTATTTTTGGTACGATTCCATTTTTCATGATTTCATCTTTTGCGGCTATTACTTGATCATCATTTTCAGATTTGTTGAGTATTTCAGTAAGGGTGAGGTATCTTATTGATGGATTATTTTTTTCTAGAAGCCAGTTTGTGGGATCCTTATTCAATAAAGATTTCCATTTTTCCATCTGGTCCATCTCATTAAAATATTATCTAGCTATATCCTTAAAAAAAATGATTATGACCTTACTCTTCTTAAGCTTTTTAGAATTATGATCACTTTACCAAACAATTCCAGCTGTCTTGAAAAATAAGTTGATAAAGATTTAAACATTAGAAAAAAATAAGAACTACAGAGAGGTCTTTTTTTGTCTGAACAGAAAAATGAGAGGAAAACTAAACAATTGCTTGTGGAAAAGGAAAAGAAAACTAGTGATAAAAATCTGCAGAAGATTAAACAAAGACTTGATGAGTTAAAGAAGAAAGGTTTGTTCATCGATGTTCCGATTTGTCCTGAGTGTAAAAGTGTAAGTTTACAAAGAATAACCTCTTCAATGGGTGATATGTCAGGCCATTTAGGTTGGTTGCCAGTTATGTATGAGTGTCTGGATTGTGGTTGGAGAGGACGATTGGAGATTATTGCTACTAATAAGCCACAAAATTGGAAAGAGGTTGCTATTATGGCTGAAGCCAGAGATTTAGAAGAAGGAAAAGGAAAAACTGAGTGACTTCTAATTTATAGATTTGTGATCTTTGATTTTGTTACCTCTTCTGTTAATATATTTCAAACAAGAGTGTTGAAAGATTCAAAATAACTGTAAATTTGGATTACTAAAACACTCTTTTTAGTTTAAAATATCAATTGATAGACAATTCAATCGATATTTACAATTTATGTGAAAAAAAGATAGGCTTAAGATTTATTTTATTACCTAACCAATTGAATAATCCTATTGAGAAAAGTAAACCTGATTGATTAGCAACTGATGCAAACTTGCTTTTTTTCCAATTTTTTGCACTGATCGCAAAGGTCAATCTCTGGTCTCCAGGAACGCCTCTTATAAATACCTAAGGGATATTGGGTACAATTTTTGCACCAATGCCATCGATCAGGTGGAGTTCCTTGAACATATTCCACCATTTTATTACTCTACCTAAACAATATTATGATAACACTATTATTTTTCAGTTTCTCTGAGGAAAACAAAAAAATAATCAACTATCAAACTTCTTATTTTCTTGTTTACAGCTAATTATAGCCAAGAAAATTATAGAAAAATTATTATCAATTTTCATGTTTTAAAAATCCAAGTAATACTCGTAAGGCTCTTTTGCTGTTTTGATTTTGTGATTTTGTTATGAAAATTATAAAGGTTGATAGTGTAAATCCTTTTGATACTCCTCATGGTGTAGAAGCAAAGAAAATTTATGATTCAGAAGATTGAAAAAATATTTTTATGCGTCTCAAACCTAAACAGTCTCTGAAACTTCATACTACTCTTGTGAATGTTTTTTTCTATATTCTTGAAGGTAGAGAAAACGTTGTAATTGGAAATGAGAAACAAGAAGTAACAAGAAATATGTTAATTGAAAGCCTAAAAGGTATTCCTCATTTGCTTGAGAATATTTGTGTTTGTTTCTTTACGTTTTTAGTTCTTAAGTTTCCTAAGACCAAATGATTTATTTTTATTTAATGACTTCTTTTTTTCTATATTCTTTTCTTCATTTTATGTGACCGTTTATTTGTTATTTTTGATACTATAAAAATAAACATGTCTTGTGTATCCTGATTTTAAGATAATTATTAAATAATATTTTCAAAGCCTGGGATCAATTTATGTATATTTCTTTAGTTTTTTTACCAGTTATATAGGTAATTTCTATTTTTCCCATAGTGGTTTTAGCAATATTTTCTGACAATATTTTTTTCAAGTATTCTTCAGGATTAGGAGAACGTTGACGTATCATAACTTGCATGGCATGTTGTTTTTCATTTAGATTATATATTAAAAATATTTTACCTTTAAAATGCACTGATGTATAATCGTAATCACACTTTTCTTTGACTCTATAAACTTGAATTGCTTGTCCCCAGACTTTATTGTTTGTTTTTACATAGTCAAGTTTTTTTCCATCACTAGCACAATGAAAATAAAGACAATTCCTTTTTTCGTCATATCCATGGCTTAATGTAACTAATTAAGGTTCGTTGTTTTTACAAAGAGCTATTGTAATATAAGAAGCTGTTTTTAATGCTTCTTTAATTTGATTGACAAAAGTTATTTCTTTATCTTTACGTCTTATATGGAAAACCATAGAGTTCCTAACATACAATTTCAATATAAGTATTTGCAGGATATCGATCAATGTGTCTATAATTATCAATTAAGAAAAAGATAATCTTCGATTTATTATCATGCAAAAAAGAACATTACTCTAATCAAACTACAATATTTTTGGATTTTACTGGTCTTAAAATACTAGAAACTCGAAAAGCAAATATTACTAATTTTAAGGAATCAATTTACAAATCGAAAAACCTTAGTTGCCTGTACTTTTATTATATTTTTTTATTCTAAACGCACTCTGTTTCTGCATGCATTACAGGTTTTTTGCCTTCCATACCTGTACTTTTTATACTCAAAATCTTTTTTACACACATTGCATTTAGCTACATTCTTCGGTTTTGGTTCTAAATTTTTCAGTCTTTCTCTTATTTCTTTTTTTGTTTCTGAATCAGGTCTTAATCGCAAAGCTTTTTTTAGTAAATCTTTTGCTGTTTCAATACTGTCGTCGCCAAATATTTTTTCAAAAATATTAACTGGTTTAGCTTTAAGTTTGATACTTTTTGGTAACAAACAAACAAAGTTTTCTGGATAATTCTTTGCTTTGTCTTTATCTATTACAGCAAATTTGTATTGAGTCTTGGAGTGATCTTTTGTTTCTTTTTTTGTAATACGCAGTCGTAACTTCACTTTGTTCTCACCAAGACTAGAAATTTTTGTTCTTAATTGTCTTGTCTTCTGACAAGTGGTTGATTGAAACTTAAATTAGTTTAGTTACCTTTTTACTTGTTTCTATTCCTATATTAGAATGTATTAGTTGCTTGATAGTTATTATTAAGAGCTTGAATTGCACAACAATTTGTTTGTAATTTTTATTGTTTTTTAAAATAACGCTTCAATGGATTCCAATAAAAGTCAATCCATCCTTTTTTTAGTTCTTCCTCTTGATCTTTTGGAATGTTCGAATGAATTATCGTCAATTCTGTCTTTCCATCAACAAGTTTAAAATTAAATTCTAATATGGATGGTGGATAGTTATTGGGCCAATCAGTTGTAATCCACTCTTGTACAATTCGCTTATTTTTTTCAATTTCAATATTTCTACCTGTTATGCATCCATCCCAAGCCGTAAATTTTGCTCCAACAATTGCCTTACCAGTAGCTTTACTTCTTGTGAACTCTGAATGCTTTTTCGGATTCAAGATTGCGTTGAAACACTTCCCTTGGATGTGCAGAAATTGTTACCTTTTGAGTAATTGTTGACGTATTTATTTCCATAACTAGTTCTTCCAAGAAAAACTTATTTATTGCTTAGATAAAGAGATTAAGCAAAAACTTGAATTTTAGTTTTAACCTTATTGCAATAATTATACTATTATTTACTATTGGTTACTAATTTTTTTGATATGAGCAATTTTTCCCTAAATTTTTTTAGTGTTAATTATTGAATATTTATTTTAAAACCACTGGATTGTAGATCTGACTTTATTACATTTCTTACAAATAACATATTGGCTATTATTGGTAATTTTGGAAATTGTTTTTTTACTCCTGCAATTTGGATATTCGTTGTAAATTTTTTTTTCTTGTTGTGACATAACTATAAACTCTCTTTTTAATAACCAAGATGAATCAAGCAATCGTGATTTTTTTCCACTTGTATTTCACTTTATTTCTAATTATGATAAACTATATTGCAGTGTTTTTACTTTATGAATTGAAAAAATGTTTTTTAGATTCAGAAAGGTGAAAATTAAAATATAGTAATTCAAAAATTCTTTGTCTTAACTTTTTAAATAAAAGTTTTATATTCATAACTCCTTTATGCAAAAAGCTGTTATCCTGATTTAGTCAATTTTGATAAACTTTTAGGCATGCAAATAATATCTTCAAAAGTACGCCTTCTTGGAGAATTAAAAGGTTTAGAACTAAATACCGAAAATTGGCATGTTACTCACCTTATTGTGAAACTTGATAATGAAGCTGCAACAAAACTTGGGTTTAAAAAAGATTAGGAGTTCAAATATCTGCATTCCACTTTCTTTTTTTTAAAGCTGTAGGTGAACTAATCACAATCGAAGCCTCTTTTGAAGATTTAAGAGATTCCTTTGAAAGTACAGAGAATGTAAAGACTAAGAAAAAAAATTTAGAATTCTTGATGCTTTATAAAAAAAATAGTTTGGATTGTTTAATATTAATCAACCCATTATGACAGTGAGAATTGATTTTTTGCTGCAATTTGGTTTAAATTCATCTTTTCCTTTAAAGACTGCATAAACTTCGACTGTTGCATCCATCCAATCCATTGGTTTAGCGATCCAATTAGCGTTAAAAGAACCGTCTGATCTTGTAACTGTGGTAGTCATTAAATCGTCCTTCATAAATGACCTATCTGCATCCATTATGTCAATTCTAGCATTAGCAACGCCTTCATTTGAGTCACTTTTTAAAAGTCTCCCTTTGAATACTACTGCTGCCCCTTTCTTCGCCGTTTTTGGTGGATTAAAATCAATTTTAGTATGCACTGAGTTAGTTTTTTCTTTTTCACTTGGGATCGCTTTCATCTCTGCTATTTCTTCTTCTTTTTCACTTTGATAAATAGTTAGGTCTTCAATTTCTGCATTACAACTTTTTTGAACTGCACTAATTCCATTCATACATCCTTGTTTAGTTTGATAACCTTCACTGGTAGCTATTATTTCTCCATTTGACGCGCTAAGATTGAATCTGAACTTTGAAGATTCATCAATAAATATTTGATATTTTGGGAAAGTTAGTTTTTCTGCTATGATTGTTTTGTCTTCTATTTTGGACTGACAATTGGTTTGCACCGATTTTACTCCGTTCATTACACCTGCTTTTTGTTCATATGCTTCACTGACAGCGACTATTTTATTATTTTCAGCTCTTAGTCTAAATCTAAATTTTCCTGACGTGTCTTTATATACTTGATATTTTGCTGGCATAAAAAACAACTATTATTAAACTAATATCTTTCAGAATAAAAGGTTTTTTTAAAAAAAAAGAAAATTAATTAGGTCAATTCAAAATGTTGTTTACTTCTCAGCAGCTTCTACTATCTCAGCTATTGGAGCATTTTTTTTCACGGAGTTAATTCCGTTCACACAACCTGCTTTAGAACTGTAGCCTTCACTTCTTGCAATTATCTCGCCGTTTGCCGCTTTGAGGTTGAATCTGTATTGACCTGCTTTATCTGTATACCACTCAAAAACTGGTTTTCCTATTTTAAACACCCATTCTTTATTATCTTATAATCTATAATTAAATTTTTTGATTGTAACTATTACTAGAGAATTTTAATACCGCAGAATTTTTGCCTATTTAGTATATAATCACTTTATGATTAGGTTATTTTCTATGTAAACACTATAATCTTATTTCAATTTTTTTTATGTTAGTGTGTAAATTTTTTTCCAAAAGTTAATTTAGTGAGGTTATTAAAGGATTTTGGACTATCTTTTCTTTAAAAAGAAGACATTTTGATGACTAGTGCTTTGTTAATTTCAAATTTCTTTCAAACATATTTTTCCATCTAATTTTTAATTATTATATTTTTTTTAATATAGAATAATTTAAATTTAAAAAGACAATAAGAGAGATTGTTGGTTATTATGACTAATGAACAAAAAATGATTGATGAGCTAGAAAAAATTAGAGAGCTACTTACGCCAAAACCCGCAGCAACTGTTTCTCCTCCAGAAGGTTTGTGGAATGAATTCAAAGATTTTATTAGTAAATATAAGGTTCTTGGACTTGCCATTGCTTTCATTATGGGCGTTTATTTGGGTGGTCTTATACAATCTCTTGTAAAAGATTTACTGTTACCTTTAATTGGTCTTGCTATTCCAGGGCTTGGTGATTTGGCTACTATTACAGCTGTGATGGGTGAACAAACTTTTGGTATTGGTAACTTTTTGGTGGCTTTGATAACTTTTGTTATTGTTGCTTTTGTGATCTTTCTATTGGTTAAGGTCTCTAAGAAATGGGGTATGGAATAAACTTCCTTATCCTTTTTTCATTTTTTTAAAATATTTTTTCATCTAAAGCTATTTCTTCTTTAATTGAAAATTCATCAACTTAAAAATAGTTGTTTTTCACTCTTTTTCAGGGGTTTCCTCATATATCCTTATGAGTAGATAAAAATAGGCTTTGATTATCATGGTATCCAAAAACTTAACCAAATTGTTAGTAATTTTTATTATCTTAGCCATAACTAGTTCTGTTTTAATATTAACATCAAGTTCCATCTTAATTCCTAAAAATGTTATCGTCTCAAATAAAGCAGAAACATTATTTTCTCTTCTAGAAGAATCAAATAATACAGTAGTTGCAATTTTTCACCAATTAGAAGAAGGCGGAATTTCCCTTACTCAAGAGAGCATCAGTGAATATGAAACAGCTCAAGTTTTTGCTGCCGAATCTCAGATTCTAGTTAACGCAGGTAATTATTCTACTGCAGAAATTAGTATAATTCAAGCTCTAGATAAATTAAAGGATGCTCTAAAAATAGCGTATGAATCAATTCAAGATCAAACTGTTCAACCTGTAACTTCGCTTGAAAAATATGTTACGATACAGAGTTCAATAAAACGATACACCGAGCTCCTAGAACAAATACGAAATCAAACAATTCTTGTTTCCTTGTCAGGTTTTAATACGACTTTTATTGAGGGCAAGATTCAAACAATAATTTCACTGTTAAATAGTGCAACAATTAATTTAGAGGAAAGTCGTTTTGAAGCTGCCTCAAGGAATATTGCTGAAGTTAAATCATTAAGTGATTCCATTATAGTTTTGCTTCGAGACTTTGCTATAAACCTGAAAACGACACGTCTAGAACTCTATATTGTTAATACTGAAAAACGTCTTATTTTCATTAGACAGACAACTAATTCTCTTTCAACAACTTATCCTGCAACTACGATTGATGCTTCATATGTAGCGTTAGACAAAGCTGAAATTAGTCTTAGTAACGCTAAAAGTTACTTTGAAAATGATCAGATTGATGATACTTTAAATGAACTAGTGAAATCAAAAATTAGTGAAGATCAAGCACTTAGTTATTTACGACTAGATGATGAATTGGAAAATCCTACTTTGAGTGATAATTCTCAGATTGTTACTTCTCCATAAAAATTAAAATGCGCAAAAGCTGTCTTTTATTAACTCACATAACTATAAAAAAACAATAAGTAAAGATTGGTGTTTGCAGAAAGTTGAAGAGGCTAGATAAAAAAACCCGAACAATCCTGGGAACTCTGCTTTTGTTATCTTTTACTCCCTTACTATCTAGTCTTGGGATAGCCGAAAACCCGGTTATTTTTGAGTCTCTAACTTTAATTGTGTATAATGATGGTTATATTCAAATATCAAATGTATTTGAAATCAATCAAACCTATCCGCAAGTTACCTTTGATTTACTTACTTCAACACCTGAGGGGTTGTTAATCGTGGATGAACAAGGCTCTTTATTGGATTATGCAATCATGGAAACCCAAGTTACTGTATTTAGTTTAGGTGCAAACCAAATCAAAATCTCCTATTTTACTCCTAATTTAACTTTTAAAACAAGGAAAATTCTGGACTATTGCATTAGATGTTCCAACGAGACAACCATTATTTTGCCCGAAAACGCAACAATAATAAGTTTAAATAAAGTACCTGAACTTATCGAGAGCTTTAATGG
>CAVQPF010000009.1:0-153063 GCA_963714725.1 Candidatus Bathyarchaeota archaeon | reverse complement strand
TATTAAAGAGTTGAAAAAAGTTAATTCTCAAAATCGTAAATTAATTAAGGAATTAGCTGAAAAAGAGAGCAGGGTATTTGAGCAAGAAAAAACGTCAAAGTCAGCTGTCGAAATTAATGGAATAATAGTTCTTGATCGCGATTTTGAAAAAGAGATTAATTTAGAACTTATGGTGCAAACTGCGAATGAGATTATAAAACAAAATGAAGCGACTGTTACAATCTTTTTTGGAGCTAACGACAAAACCGCTAGTATACTTGTAATGGCTGGCAAAGTTGCTGTTAAAAAAGGTGTTAATGCCAACTTGGTAGTCAAGAAAGTGTCTCCGATAATTGGTGGTGGAGGTGGAGGGAGAATAAATTTTGCTCAAGGTGGAGGTGTCAAACCAGAAAAAATACTAGAAGCAATTCAGAAAGCTAAAGAAATAATTGGAGATCAAATAAGAGATTTAAATTGTTTTTTTAGTTTGTTATTAATTCGGGTATGTTTGTTTCTACCAATTCAATGTCTATATTAAGATTTATGTAGTCTTCACCTGTGAGTGTCATACTCATTTTAAGTGGCCAATTGATTTGTTTATCTACATAAACAAGTATTGTTGGTCCATCAGTAGAATATTCATAAACAATACATTCTCTATTACCAAATTTTTGAAAAGTTTCAGTTGTTTCATATTTGTTTGTGAGGTTTGCATCTTCAATTTCATATTGGTTTTCTTCAAGATCAACCCATATTGTGGTGTTGCTTTCTTCAGAATCTCCAAAATCAGAATTTAAATTTAAAGAGGTTAGGAGTTCTGCATGGGTTGAATTAAAGTTTATTACCTCCTGTTTCATTTCTACGGTAAAGGTCATTAATAATAGAGAAGTTGTTCCTTCATAGCGAGCATATGCTCCTATAAATAACCAAGAGATTTCATTTCCTGAAACAACAGTTTCGTTTTCATCTGGAGGAGTTAATTCAGAATTTGGAGGGTTCAACAATAGAGTACTCGCTATTAAAGACACAAGTACAATTGCAACTACAGACAAACCGATAGCAACGATTTTCATATTTGCTTTCGATTTTGATTTTGAAGAAGTAAATAGCCTACTAATATAATTCAAGAATTTATCCCTTTGATAAGTTATTATCGTCTATAAATAATATGTTGTGATGCTAGAATCTGAATTACAAAAATTTGTGTTTAACTAATAGTAGTTTATTTAAGAAATTTTTTTTCAAATAAGGTAATTTAATGTTTTCCGATTTATACTATTTTTTGATTTTTTGTGAAATATATATCCCTTTTTTAAGCCGTAATAAAGTAAGAAAATTGTTGTTTTCTTTATTTTTAGTAGTTATTTGTCGATAAAAATATAGAGGATTTTGCTATATTGAGTTTTATAAAATAGTAACTAAACTTTAATGAGTAAGTAGTGTACTTTCTTATGAAAGTTGTAGTTATGTCAAGTAATAAGGTGTATGTTCGCGGGTTAAAAGATGTTGCTGCCTGTGAAACTAGAATTAGTTTTGTTGATCCTTTTGGTGCTCTATATTATTCTGGTTATGATATAGATAGACTATTAGGAAGAGTATGTTTTGAAGAGATAACGTTTTTATTAATTAACGGAAAGCTTCCCAATAAAAAAGAGTTAGAAAACATTAAATCAACCTTGTATTCGGGAATGAAGATTCCTGATGTAATAATTAGAAAATGTGCTAATAAAAAAGGCCATCCAATGGAGATTCTACGAACAATAATATCCAGTCTTGGTGAACAGGATTCTGATTTTGAGGACGAAGAGCAATCAGGAAATAATCAAATAGCGCTTCAATTAATTGCTCAGGTTCCTACTATTGTTGCTGGCATTTATAGAATGAGAAATGGTCTAAAAAGAGTACAACCAAAGAAAGAATATGGGTTTGCTGAAAACTTTTTATACATGTTTCGTGGAAAACCAGCAACTGAAGCAGAAAGAGATGCATTTGATCGGTTTATGATTTTACATGCAGATCATGGTCTTAACGCTTCAACCTTTGCTGCACGGGTTACAGCAAGTACAATGTCTGATATTTATTCCGCCATAGTTTCAGCTATAGGAACATTAAGAGGTAAACTTCATGGAGGAGCAAGTGAAAGAGTGATGAAAATGCTTCTTGATGTTGATAATCCTGGGGAAGTTGAGGCTTATATTCAAGGAATGTTATTTGATGGAAAAAAAATAATGGGTTTTGGTCATAGAGTTTACAAAAAAGAAGATCCTAGATCGAAGTTTTTAAGAAAAATAAGCAAGGCTTTATGTCTGGGAAGTAATAAAAAAGAGTTATATAAAAAAGCTACAGCTATTCAATCTGTTGTGCATCAAGAACGTAAAATTTATCCAAATGTTGATTTTTATGCAGCTTTAGTGTTGAATGCTTTAGATATTCCCAAAGAGTTTTTTACTCCATTTTTTGCTTCAAGCAGAATAGTTGGGTGGGCTGCTCACATTTTAGAGCAATATTCTGAAGGAGTTTTAATTCGACCTACTTCAAGTTATATTGGAGCTTATGGTTCGAAATTTGTTCCTTTAGAGAAACGATAAAAAATTATTTTTTTTATTAACAATAATTATTTGCTATAATTAAATATTTTATTTATTGCATTTTAATTTAAAAAAAATTATTTTTAAATCAAATAAAACATTATTATGAATATATTTTGTATATGATAAAAAAATAAAGAAGAAAAAAGTTTAAGAGTTAGTATTGTTCTGTGCTTTCAGATGTTTCTTCATCAGTAGCATTTGAGTCTTCGATATTATCCTGTTCTTCGGTTAGACTTTCAATTTCGAGTTCTTCTCTTTTTTCTGGAACTGTTTCTCTTGGCATGTCTTCTATTGTTTGGTTTATTGAATTTAAGAACAATGGTTCACGTTGAATTATTTCTGGGCCCTCATCAAAACTAACTGGTTCATCAACAAATTGTGGCCATTCATCTACTTCATTTTCGTTTTGTGTTTCTTCTAGAATTTGGTTTGTTTGTTCAGGTTGGAATTCAGACTCAACAGCCTCAGGAACCACATCAGCAACCTGACCTGCCTCATCAATTAGCAACTCAGACTCAACAGCCTCAGGAACCACATCAGCAACCTGACCTGCCTCATCAATTAGCAACTCAGACTCAACAGCCTCAGGAACCACATCAGCAACCTGACCTGCCTCATCAATTAGCAACTCAGACTCAACAGCCTCAGGAACCACATCAGCAACCTGACCTGCCTCATCAATTAGCAACTCAGACTCAACAGCCTCAGGAACCACATCAGCAACCTGACCTGCCTCATCAATTAGCAACTCAGACTCAACAGCCTCAGGAACCACATCAGCAACCTGACCTGCCTCATCAATTATCTGAGGAGTTTCTTGTGGGTTAGCATTTATTGTTTCTATTTCAGATGCTTCTGGTATTGAATTATCCATTGTCAAGTAGGGTTCATTGGTAATTGGTTCAGGAGTAGCAATTGTGTCCTCTGATGTTTCATTGAGACATTCGAGTTCATTTAGAGGTGAAGTTGTTAGTTCTGCAGATTCATTATCTAGTAAGATAGTGTCAATTGTTGTTTCAGCTATTTCAGCTGTTGGAGGTTCAACTGGTGGAGAAAGTTGACTAACTGCTTCTTTTATTTTGGATAATTCTCTTCTTGCAGTTTCCAATCCATTGCTAAGAAGATGAATTTCACTTTGGTATATATCTTCTTCAATTTCTCCAACTGCATGTTGAATTTCGTAGTTAGTAAGAAGAGACTCCAAAATTTTCACTTGACCATCTAGTTCTTGGGTTGTGTTTTGCATTTTTAATAATAAGCTATTTTGTTGTTTTTCGATTTCCTTCAGTACAGAGTGTATATCATTGTTGAATGCGTCATGGGTAGTCTGAGAAATTCTCCCAGTTTCGAATAAATTGTCTAAAGCTTGCTTCTTTTTCTTAGCCATCTCAAATTCTTCGTTTAATCTATTAAATGAGTGTTTCCATGAAATCAAATTTAACACCGTGTCTTTTTCTAAGCCTAAAAGAGAAAATAACGTTTGTTAACATGTACATATATCTCTAAATAGTAAAAATCGGTTAAAAAGCAGGATAAATGAAGATTGAGCGTTTAAAATTTCAACATTTTTTATGGGAGTATATAACTAAAAAAGTGTAATTTTTTACAATGTACTTGAAAATTATCAAAGTTTTTTTATAGAAAAATGTGAATTCAAATAAGAAAAATTACGTTCTAGAACAAAAAGAGGTTATTTATTTTAGAAAAAATGTAGTTTTGGGTATAGGAAAAATAGTTGCTATGCAAAATAGAAAAAGTGTAATTGAAATTGATTAAAAAATAGAAGACATGATTTTTATTAAATTTTAAATCGAAAAGCTAAAAAAGCCCTTTCTTGTCTTTCCTTAGATCGACAACAAATAGTCAGTGGGCCCGTAGCTCAGCAAGGCAGAGCATCGGACTTTTAAGCTGAAAAGCAGAGAAATCCGAGGGTCACGGGTTCAATTCCCGCCGGGCCCGCTTCCAGTTCGAATTCAGCTATTTCTAACAAAAAACTCAGAAAGTGAGTCATTATACTTAGTAGTATTTTTATTTTCCAATTTTTAGGGTTTAGTCTTAGTATAATTTAGGAATTTTTCAAAAACTTGATGACAAAAATTAACTACTTTTGTATTGTAAAATGATTTGTTTCAACTAACAGTATCATGCAATAATAATTAGCAGATTGTAAAGAACATAAGCAAGAACAGCTGACAATGGAGCAGATAAAATCCAAGCCCAAATAATACTTCGCATGGTCCCCCACTTAACAGACCTTGTTCCTCTAGATAGTCCTGCACCAATTAAAGTCCCACTAGCAACGTGAGTGGAACTCATTGGAAGCCCCAAGTAAGCTGCTGAACCTAGAATTAATGAGCTAGATAAATCACTAGCAGCTCCTTGATAGGGTCTAATACGAGTTATCTTTGTTGCCATAGTCTTTACAATTCTCCAACCCCCAAAAACAACACCAGAACTTATTGTAATATATGATAGTATAATAACCCAAAAGGGTACTACAAATTCTGATATATGACCATAGTAAAGTAAAATCATGGTTATCACTCCCATCACTTTTTGTGCATCATTAGTAGCATCTGTTATTGAGAACAAAAAAGTCGCAACTATCTGAAAACGTTTAAAGCGTTTATTCATCTTACTTGCTGACCGATTTCTGAAAAGCCTGATAATAAGACCAGTAATAGAAAAAGCCACTAGAATTGCAATAAATGGTGAAGATATTAATGGTATAATCACCTTATTTACTATACCACCTACTTCTATTATTTCAAATCCACCAGCTGCAACACCTGCGCCAATTAAACCTCCAATCAAAACGTGAGTTTCCGATATAGGCAAAGAATAAATCCAAGACACTACTATATCGAAAATTAAAGTTCCGAGCAGAGCTGCAATAATTACCTCTCCTGACGCGAAGCCTTCTGTTATAATACCTGTTCCTATCGTCTTTGCTACAGCAGATCCAAACACCGTCATACCAATCAAAGAACCAACAGTTGAGAGAAAAATAGCCTGATTTGATTTCACAGCTCGTGTTGCAATAATTGTTGCTGTTGCGTAAGCTGCATCAGTAAAACCAGTCCAAAAACCAAAAACAATAGCTAAAAACAAAGCAAATAACACGATAAGTTCTATCATAGAATCAAGCATTCTTCATAACTATATCTTGAATAACCAAACAAACATCCTCACACTTGTCGGTTATTTCTTCAAGAAAATCATATATTTCTTTTTTAATAATTATTTGAACAGGATCCTTCTCCTTATACAACTTAACCATAGCATTATCATGAAGATCATCAGCCTCATTCTCCAAACTATGAACCAGCTTGAATCTCTTCTCAATCTCTTCTTGTTTAATTTTACGCACTTGTTTTAGGGCTGCATTTACTTCTATTACTTGTTTTTCGATTAGTTCTGCAAATTGTTTTATGATGGTGTAGGGTGGTTTTAATTCAAACAAAAATATTCTATTGGTTACAGAATCAATATAGTCTAAAACATCGTCGTATAAAGTTGTGAGATTGGCGAGATCTTCTTGGTCTATTGGGGTAATGAAGGATTTGTGTAGTTTTTGAATCATTTTATGTACTATTTCGTCTCCTTGATGTTCTATTAGGTGCATGCGTTTGATGTTTACTGGAAAAGCTTCGTATTCGTTGAGCATTTTTTTGAATAATTCAGCTGCTTTGAGAACTAAATCTGATTGTTCCTCTAAGATATTAAAGAAAATTTTGTCTTGAGGAATGATCCATTCTTTGAAGCCCATGATTTACTTTCTAAAACTAAGATAATATTTAATGTTTGTGATAAAGATTTTCAAAAGGTATTTGAGTTATATCTAGTCACTTCTTTGAGGTTGATAATAAAAAAAAGCAATAGAAAATTGTTTTTCTTGCTCAAGAACATTTTTTCTAAAAGAAAAGATATAGCAGAAATCCATAAAAGTGTATTTTTAGTCTATTTTAGATGAGATGATTAATTTTGATTAAAATTGGAGATCTTGTACAAACTGCAGATTGGAAACTAGAAAAACATGTACCAGTAATTGATAGTGTTGATTCAGTTAAAGCAGACGAATTTTTTGAAGTTAGTGTTGCTATAGGTAAAGAAATTGCCCATCCAAATACTGTTGAACATCACATTAGTTGGGTTTCGTTATATTTCCAACCAGATGGAAATAAAGTCCCATATCAAGTGGGTCATTACGAATTTTCAGCCCATGGAGAGTTAGTTTCTGTTACTCACGCATTTTCAACTCGTATCAAAATAAGTAAGTCTGGAATTCTTTTTGCAGTTTCTTTATGTAATATTCATGGCCTTTGGCAATCTTCAAAAGAGATTAACCTGAAATAAAAAATGATTCAGGCATCTCGTTTCCTACTTTTTTATTCCTAATAAAAGTTCTCGACCTGACATCAAACCATTTGAAAGATATTTACATTTTAAACCAGAATTTCTCATACTCTTTAGAGTATCCTTTATTCCAAAAAGACTAAGTTTGTGGTTATCGATATAATATTTGGGTTCTTTTCCTTTTTCAGCAATTAGTATATGCATACTCAAATTGGCCGTATTTTTTTTTGTTTTTGAGAGATTGATTCTTGTTATTTTAGCGTCTTTTCCATCATAAACAGTTATACTTGGTTTTCCGGATACGTAGTATGATTTTGCATAAGATGGTTCGATAAAAATTATACCATTTTTTGCTAAATGATTTGAGAAATTTTGTAAAGTTTTATCCAAGTTGCTAATATTTTTTAAATAGCCTATGGAACTAAACATGCAGATAATTACATCAAATTCTTTTTTTAGGTTCAATAGTCTCATATCTGATTGTTTAAAAGTGACCCCTTTTGCATTTTTGCGAGCGATTTTTAGCATATCTTTGCTAATATCAATACCAGTACAAGAAAAATCATCCGATAGATGTTTTAGGTGAAGTCCTGTCCCGCAGGCTACATCAAGAATATTATGGGCTTCTTTTGGCGAGTATTTGATTATTAAGTTTTGCAATCTAACTGCTTCATCTAAATAATCTCTGAAGGAGTACAAACGATCATAAAACTTTGAGAGAGATTCATGCAGAAGTTGTTTTGTCATACCAGATTTTATGGAGTTTTTAACCTAAAAGTGCTACGCAATAAACTATGTTGGTTAATCATTAGAAGTGCCTTAATTTGTTAAATTATGTTTATTTAGGAGCGCGGAAAATCCTACCTCAATATAGGAGAAGGAAAGGAGAATAAAATTGAAAGGAAAAATTCCAAGGTAGGATTCTCCACTGCTACAATTTAAGTAATTATTTAATTTTGGATAAAAAATATATGAATTTTAAATCCATTTTTTTGGACAGAAAAATAAGTAGATAGGAAAAATATTCGGTTTTTTTTTAAAATTTATTTTTAATGTAATTAGGTGGGCGAATTTTTTTCTGTTGATGTAACTAATTAATGGAGTGTGTGGAAACAGGAGTTTCCGTTTTTAATTGAGTTATTATTTATGATTATGGTGGTGGGGCCGGCCGGAGTTGAACCGACGACCTTTACCCGGAAACAGCGCGTGGCTGATCCTACGGGTTTCTCTAAGACCGCTCCAGAATTTCGTCATCCCGATCTTGGTCAGTAAACCCATTGCTTACTTTCTGGAGCCCGTCGTCATACCTGGCTAGACTACAGCCCCACCATGTTATAGGTTGGATTAATTTAACAGCCTAAAATAAAAATATATGCCTAAACTGGGATAGCATAAAAGAAATAATGTTTTTTTTGAGTTATCTTCCAAGTTTTTCCAAGCTGAAAGCGAAAGATTAATGAAGGAAAGGTGTGGTGTATTGCTGGGCTTGCCGGTCATAGGGCACGGGTCCCACCTGATCCCGTTCCGAACTCAGAAGTTAAACCGTGTTCCGTTCCCTGCTGTAGTGTGGTCTTCGGCCACGCGAACCCGGGAAAGCTGGCATCCCACCTATTTATTAATTATTTTTAAATGATTTGGGCTAAGCTTTATAACCAAGGGATAATAGTTTTTGTGGAGTGATGTAAAAGTGGCGTTTGTAGCGGGAACGGATATAGTATCTCAGATAATTTATGCAGCAAGCATTTTGTTGTTTGTTGTTTTCATGTTATATGGACAAAGAATTCAAATGTATGTAATGATTCGAGAAGTTGAGAATTCTCTTAGAAAATTGAAGTTTATTAAAGAAGAGGGTAGGAAAAAAGCAATTGAAACACTAAAAGAGATTGGAAAACCAGAAACTGATCCTTCTTCAAGGGTTGATAGATATTTAGAATATTTTACAATTGCACCTCAGAGTATGGATCCGGCAGGTATTGTTCACAAACTTGATCACATACTTGATGTTAGGGATTCGCGTCTTAAAGATGAAGTAAAATTAATGGCTCCTGCATGTGATGAAGTTGAAATTTTCAATCTTGAGAACACTTTAGAGGCTGCAATGGCTTTAAATTTTATTTATAGAGTAGTGCGACATTTTTACATTCAAGGAAAAAAGACACTTAGTCTCTATGTTATTATGCAGTTGCAGATGATATTGCCACTAGTAATGAAAGAAGCTGAGGCTTATTCTAGTGCGTTGAAAGCTTTTGCTTATGGACAACCTATTGGTGATGGTGTTGGACCTTTGGTTGCTGGAAAACTTATGCATGGATTTGAAAATCGTAGAGTTCCAAAAGATTGTGTAGTTGCTTCTGTGCCTTTTGAAGGGCGTATTGCTCTGGTTGTTAAAGCTAGAGGGCCAGGCGGTAATGTTGGTAAACCTGGGGACGCAATCAAAGAACTTATTGAAGAAAATAAAGGGAAAATTGCTAACGTAATAATGATTGATGCAGGTTTGAAGCTAGAAGGAGAAAAAGTAGGCGAAGTGGCTGAAGGAATAGGTGCCGCAATTGGTGGTCCTGGAGTAGATGCTTACAAGATTGAAGAAGCTTTAGTAAAATACAAGATTCCCGTAAATGCTATAATTGTCAGAGAAGATATTGGAGATGCTGTGTCTCCTATGAGAAAGGAAATTGCTGATGCTGTTGATAGTGTTATAGAGCGATTAAAAAGTGTGGTTCTGGAAAGAACCAAAGAAGGCGACAAAATAATTATTGTTGGTGTTGGAAATACAATCGGAGTGGGACAATAGGAGGAATAAGTGTTGAGTGAAAATTCGGTGAATGTTGCAAATAGAATTTCAACGTTTTTGTTAATGATAGTTTTAGCTGTTTTAGCATTGTCTATAGTGGCTATTATTTTTGGTTTTCAAGCCTATTTGATAGAAAATGAAACTGTTGCTTTGTATTTGTTTGCTATAGGCTTTTTATCTATGGGATTAGCAGTTTATGTGTTATTCCAATCAAGAAAAAGAGTATCAAAAATGAAAATTGAAGCTCCAAAAGTAATGACTACAATTGAATGCAAAAAATGCGGAACCAAAGATGTTAGAGAATTTGTGCGTGGCGACTTTGTGTTTAAAGAATTAGACAAATGCGAAAAATGTGAAGAAAATAAGATAATAACAGCTATTTACAAAGAAGTAAAAGATAAAGAAAAACCTTTTACGATTTAGGTTAAAACTTCACAACCATCTTTTTCTACTAGAATTGTATGCTCAGATTGAGATACTGTTTTTCCGCTGACTTCAACAAGTATAGGATATCCAGAGATTGCTTTTGATTTGAGCAGAATATTAAAGGCTTGGTTATGTTGGTTTGATGGTACAACATCTTTGAGCCAACGTTCGGCAAAGGGTAGTGTCTTGAAGTTTTTATCTATATATTTTAATAATTTTTGGCCGTATGGGTTTTGTAATTTTTTGTTTTTTATTAGACGAAAGATTGTTTTTTTAGGTTGGTTTTCAACTCTACCAACTGCTTCAAGGAGTGTAGAAAAAGGTTCAATCGCGTAAACTTGGCCTTTTTTTATTTTTGTTAAACTAAATTGTTTTATGTTAGGTATTGAGGTTCCAGCGTGAATTAAATATCTGCCTACAGAATGTCCGGTTAAGTTAGATATTGGTTTAAAACCGCGGTTGCGAATTGTTTTTTCTATTATTGCTCCGATTGTTGAAATTGGCATATCTGCATGGATTGTATCAATGGCAGCTTGCAAACCATCTTGAGCAGCTAAAACCATTGTCATATGTTCGGGATTAAAACATACTGTAAAGGCAGTATCTGTTACGTAGCCATCAACGTGTACACCCATATCCACTTTAACAACTGAATTTTCAGGAATTTTTGTTTGGTCATTGGGTGGTGAGGTGTAGTGGGCAGTTATTTCGTTTATTGAAACATTGCAGGGAAAAGCTGGTTTACCACCTTTTTGTTTGATAAGAGATTCAGCTTTTTCACAGACTTCTATTATAGGCATGTTTTCTTGAATTAGTGGTTTTAATTCTTCTCTGCTTTCTCTGAGAATTTTTCCGGATAAACGGAATTTTTCTATAGCTTCTTGATCATAAGAATTCATAAATATCCACTTATAACATTTTTATCGTTTAATATGATATTGTTCAATTACGTCTTTTGCTTTTTCTCTTCTTTTTTGGTGTTCTTCAAGAAATTTATTTAGTCTGGAAAATAATTCTTGTTTGCATGCTCCGCAGAGTATTTCGCCTGCTTTGCATTGGTTTTCTCTTTCGAATAGTTTTTTGTCATCTTCTTCAAAGAGATAAAAGAAGTATTGATAAATTGAGCATATTGTGGGATTACCACCTGTTTTTCTTTGTTCTGCTGCTGTGGGTTTGCCACCGGTGAAAGCATTCCAGATTTTTCGTTTAACTACTTCTGGGGAGTCCATTGTAAAGATTGATGTATCAGGTTTGGAGGCACTCATTTTTCCTCCTGATCCTAATCCTGGCAGAAAACGGCAATGAATTTGAGCCGGTTTATGATATCCAAGTTTTTGTGCTATATCTCGGGTAACTCTCCAATAAGGATCTTGATCGATTGCTGCAGGAATTAGTGCTGGAACATTTTCTCCAGTTAATTTTTTGTGTATAAAACAAGGTGCTGCTTGTATTGCTGGCCAGAAAACCCAACCTATGTTTGTGCTGTCCTTGAATCCGAAGCTGGATTTGGCTGTTGAATATGTGATTCTTTTTGCCACCTCTAAGGTAATATCGTATAGTAAATCGATATCTTCAACATCATAGATTACAAAAGTTTTTTCAGGTTTGAAACCTAAAGCAATTAGGTCAAGGGCATTTTCATAGGCATATTTTTTTGTGTATTGAAGAGTTATTTTATCATCGATTAGAAATTTTTCATCATCGGTCATTTGAAAATATAGTCTAGCACCAAATTTTTCTTGAAGATGCAGAGAGAATAACCAGGGTATGAGATGACCGATATGTACAGGACCTGAGGGGCCGCGACCTGTATACAAAACAAATTTTGTTCCTTCATCATAGAGTTTGAGTACTGTATCTAAATCTCTATGGGAGAAGAATATTCGTCTTTGAAGTTGAAGGTGTAGTTTTCCTGTTTTGGCAGTTATTTTTTCTAATATTTCGGGGGTGAGAGGTTGAGTTCCAAAATCTCTTATTAGTCTAGCGTAATCTATTTCACCTGAAACTTCCCAAGGTGTGACAACCATATCTTTGTTATTATTGGATGAGACCATATTCTTTCCCTGGTTTTTGACAAATGAGAATCTGTTAGTGAATATATCTTTTGTTACATTTAGGTAAAATAATTAACTGTTAAAATTCTGTTTGGAAGGATAGTTGGGAGTTTGGTTATTTGTCTAGAAGTGTATTTAGTAAATGTATAGCTGACCATGCTGCTAATGCGCTTGTTCGTGGATTTTCAGGGTGTGGATCGTTAGAAAAACGCAAAAGCATCTGGCCAAATTGCCATTTGATTTGTATCTCGTGTGTGTTTCTTGTTGTTTTTGGATCAGACATTAGTTTAACTTGTACTTTGGTGGGTTTGACTATAAATGATAAAGTAGATGCGACATTCATGCTTCTTGGGTAGAGTTTTGCTGCTGTCTCTGCTGTTCCTTCGTAGATAATTTTTGGTTGAGTGTTATTCATTTCAAATGCTTTTGGATTCTTCTTTGTAGTTAGTATGACTTCGGATATGTGGGTTAAAGCTGCACTGGAGATAGCATCTAAGCCTCCAATTGCACCAGATGGAACATGAAGTTTTTTGCTTTGATAATTCATGCCTATTAGAGCTCCACTGCTCATTACGATTAGGTGAATGCCTTTAGTTGTGATTGGTTCAATGTAATCTTTTGCTGCTTTTTGTGAGGCGGCTTCAATAATTACTGATGGATTTAGTTGTAGCATTTCTTCAATATTGTTTACTATAGTTGAATCAAAATTTATGGAATTTTTTAGATCTATTGCTTTGTTTTGTTGATTATCAAAAAGAACTAGTTTGTCGCATTTCACAATTTTTTTTTCAATAGCTTGAGCGACCAGAGTGCCAATAGCACCACATCCAATTAAACCAACCGTTTTAGTTTTTGAGTCTTTCATTTTGAACACTTACTTTGGAATTCAGTTGTAAATTGTATTTTTGGATAATCTGTTACGATTCTCCCTTTGCCTTTTTTTGGTAAAATTTTTAGTTTTTCAACTTTGCAAGTTCCTGATATATCTATAGTTCCATCCTGGAATATTTGTGCAGTTTTTGCGTCATTAGCGTATATGGTCATTGTTGTAATTGGAGAGTTGAGGGGTAGACGTTTTTCTGATTTCTCACGGCGTACTTCTGTTATTAACGCGATTATCATATCGCCCTTATTTTCGATTTCTTCATCAATAAGATTGGGGATAGAGTCTGGCCAAGAAGTTATACTTAGGCTGGCGTATTTTTTGAAATCAAGGAACATTGCTTGGTAGATTTCTTCGGTTAGATGAGGGATTATGGGAGAGAGAAATTTCAGAATTTTGTATAAAACCGTGTATAATGTATATTGTGCGGCTGTCTTTTGGGATTCCCCGTGTATTTCTGGTCTGTAGAGTCTGTCTTTTACAGCTTCTACGTAGCTGTCACATAAAATGTGCCATGTAAAGTTGCGGATCTCTTCTATAGCTACGTTGAATTGACACTTGTCCATAGCAGCAGTTACTTTATCGGTTAGTTTTGCTACTTTGCTTAGAATCCATTTGTCTAATGGTTGAAGTCCTCCAATAAATTTCTTTTTGGGTTCATAGCTCTCTAATAACTTGTTTACAAATCCTGAAACATTCCAAAGTTTCACTAGAAAACGTCGACCATATTCTACATCCGGCCATCTAAAAGGAATATCGGATCCTGTGGCGCCTCCTCCTGCGGCCCATTGACGTGTAGCATCCGAACCATATTTTAGTAAAACCTTAGGTGCAGCCACATAATTCTTTAAGGATTTACTCATTTTTCTTCCATTTGAGCCTAAAACCATGCCATTGATTAGACAACTCTTGAAAGGAGTCTCTTCAAATAAGGCAAGATGTCTAACAATTAAGTAATAAGCCCAAGTTCTGATTATGTCAATTCCTGAGGGATGAACACTAGCTGGATAAAATCGTTTCCAGTCAACACGATCTGGCCAACCTGCATGAACTGCACATGTAATTGAGCTATCCATCCAAGTGTCGAACACATCTCTTTCGGCAATAAAGTTTTTGTTTCCGCATTTGGGACATTTTTCTATGAGTGGCGCAGTAATTTTTGGATCTATTGGAACCCATTTTTCATCTGCAACTATTGTTTGGTTGCAATCTTTGCAGTACCATACTGGAATTGGAGTGGCAAAAACACGTTGACGACTAATAACCCAATCCCAATCTAAAGATTTTGCCCAATCAATTAAACGGGTTTTCATGTAATCAGGGTACCAAACTATTTCATTTGCTGTTTTGATGACTTCAGCAGTTAATTTTCGAGTTTTCATGAACCATTGTTTTACTTCCAAGAACTCAATGTTTGTTTTGCATCTATCACAAACGCTAACTTCGTGATTGATTTTCTCTTCTTTTTCAAATAATCCTGCTTGAATTAGATCTTCAATTATAGCTGCTCTGGCTTGAGTTATTTTTAAGCCAGCATATTTTCCACCATTTTTGTTAATTTTTCCATTATCAGTCAAAATTCTAATAATTGGAAGCTTATGTTTCAATACTGTTTTAACATCTTCTTTGTCTCCAAAAGTACAAATCATAACAACGCCAGTTCCAAATTCGGGGTCAACTGAGTCCTCACCAATTATGGAGACTGTTCGATCTACAATTGGAACAACAATTTCTTTGCCTATGTGTTTGTTAAATCGTTCATCTTTTGGATTAACCTCTATTGCAACACATGCAGGAATAAATTCTGGGCGTGATGTTGCAATAAGTAGGTGTTCGTTGCTGTCTTTTAGTGGAAAACGAATATAATTAAGTGAACTTGTCCTTTTTTCGTGGTCAACTTCTGCATCAGCTATTGCTGTTTCACAGCGAGGACACCAATTTACAGGGTGTTTTCCTTGATACATGAAGCCTTTTTTGTGTAATAAAATAAAGCTTAGCTGTGTACGTCGCCAATAGTCTGAATCCATGGTTCGATATTCAGTAGTCCAATCTATGCTGCAGCCTAGTTTTAAAATAGATTCTTTCATAAGAGCAATATATTTCTCTATTATTTCTTCGCATAAAATGCGAAATTTATTTGGTGGTATGTCATGTTTTCGGATTTTATTCATTTTTTCTACTTGTACTTCAATACTTAATCCATGACAGTCCCAACCTTGTGGAAAAAGAACATTATAACCTTGCATTCTTTTGTACCTAGCGAGCATATCAAAGTAGGTCCAGTTTAGAATGTTTCCCATGTGAAAATCGCCAGAAGGATATGGGGGAGGCGTATCGATAGTATAAACTGGTTTTTGGGTGTTATTCCAATCAAAATGGTAAATACCCATTTCTTCCCATTTCTGCTGCCATTTTTGTTCTATCTCACTAAACTTATATTTTCTAGGCAGAGGTTGCATTCAACAAAGTTCTCCTATTGCTTTAGCTTTAGGAAAACTAAAATACAACTAAATAACATTATCCCCTGAAGGTTTGGGGAGCTAGGATAGTACTTGGCTGAGAGGACAAATAGTTATTGTCGACCCATATGACCTGAACCAGGTAATACTGGCGGAGGGAAAAAATGATTGAAAAAAAATCAGTTTTGTCGACTAGAGTGATCGCGGAAATAATAAGTTTTGTTGCTTTGGCAACAGCTTTGAGTTTTGTTATTGTTTATACTTTGCCGCAAGGTGGATCGATCACAGCAGGTTCTATGGTTCCAATTCTTTGGTTGGCTCTTAGAAGGGGTTCAAAAATTGGTTTTTTTGCGGGTGTAGTGTATGGTATAATTCAGTTTCTTGTTTTACCATATTTTATTGATCCGATTCAATGGATATTGGATTATCCGTTAGCTTTTGCGATGCTTGGAATTGCTGGTTTGTTTAGAAATCATCCGCCAATAGGGGTGTTATTTGGTATTATTGGACGTTTTTTATCTGCTTTTGTTGCTGGTGTAGTTTATTGGGCTCCTCTTTTTGCGCCTGAGGTTAATCCTTTTGTTTATTCATCAATATATAATGGTAGTTACCTGTTACCTGAATTGTTTGTGAGTGGATTTATTATTTATCTGATCCAGAAGAATAAAATCTTGGATATTTATCTTTAAAGTAACTTAATAATTGGGGAATAGTTGAATTGGGGAAATTAAATAGGGAAGAGCTTCAAAGACTTTTGGGATGTATAAAAAAGGATCCGAGAGTTGTTGTTCCTCCTCTTCCGGGTTATGATTCGGGGGTTCATTTTTTAGGCGATAAATGTATGGTTGTTTCTACTGATCCTTGTACTGATGTTCCTGAAGAATGGTTTGGTTGGTTGTTGATTAATTATTCTGCTTCTGATGTTGCACTTTTTGGGGCTAAACCTGAGTATTGTACAATTAATCTTTTAGGACCTCCAGAAACTAAAACTGAATTTTTTGAGAATTTGATGAAGCAAGTTTGTGAAGCTGCAAATGAGTTAAACATGGTAGTTGTCACTGGACACACGGGTATTTATGAAAATGTGAAGAAAATGGTTGGAGTATGTACCGCCTATGGTTCTGTGAAAAAAGAGGATTTAATTATGCCTTGTAATGTGAAAAGTGGAGATTTAATTTTGCAGGTAAAGGAAATTGGTTTAGAGTTATTAACAAATTTTGCGTATTTGAAGAATGATTTGGCTAAAAAATTGTTTGGAATCTCTAAAACCAAACAGCTTATGGGTCTTATTAAGATGCAAAGTTGTGTAAATGAAGCATTACAGTTTGCTGGAATGCGTGGTGTTAGTGCTATGCATGATGCTACTGAGGGGGGTTTTGTGTCTGCACTTAACGAATTGGCTGATGCTTCAGATTTAGGTTTTCAGTTAGAAAAAGAAAAAATCTTAATTAGATCAGAAACTGGAATACTTAAAAAATATTTTGGACTTTCTGAGAATGAGATTTTTTCGATGTCGTCTACGGGTTCTATGTTAGTGGCTATTGACCCTAAAGAAAAAGAGAATATTAGAAAAAATTTGGGTGAACTGGGTATTTTATCTAGTTATATAGGTGAGTTCACCCAAAGCAAAAAGAGAATTATTTTTGGGAAACATAAGAAAACTAGTTTTCCACAATTTGCTGTTGACCCTTATAACAAAATTCTTTCTGGATAAGTATAGATGTTAATTCGATTACCTCTTACAAAACCTGCTAGAGTTAGATTCGCGTTTTTTGCCATTTCAAATCCAGAATCTAGTGCAGCTCCTAATGAGGCTACAATAGGTATTCCTACTTTTGCTGCCTTAAAGATAATATCACCTGATAAACGACCAGTAGAAGCTAAAAATAACTCTCCAAATTCGATTTCTTTGATCGCAGCAATTCCTATTACTTTGTCAACTGCATTGTGTCGCCCTACATCTTCGGCTATAGCTACCTGTAATCCTTCAGAAGTATAGAGAGCTGCAGCATGGACTCCACCTGTCTGTTTGTAGGTTAATGCTTTAAAATTAAGTTGTTTAACACCTTCAAAAATGGTTTTTGCATTAACTGTGAGGTTTGATGTTACTTTTTGGGGTTTTCTTGAGAATTGATAAGTGGATTGTCCTCCACAAGCTGAAGTAACTATTCTTTGATGTAATCTTGAGAGACTAAAACGTTCTTGGATATCTATTTTGGGTTGTAAAGTAACAAAACAAGAGTTTTTTGGTTTAAAAATTATATCTTGGATTTCTTTATGTGATTTTATAATTCCTTCAGAGAGCAAATGACCAATTGCTAGCTCTTTTAGTTTAATAGGGGAACACAAGATGGTTGCCCAAAAAGTTTTGTTTACAAAAAGGTGAAGTGGTTTTTCTTCAGCAATAAAATCAGTTATTTTCTGAGTTTTTTTTGTTGAAAGATCGTGTTTTAATATTGGTACTTCACGAATTTTTTTTCACCTTTATTGTTTTATTTCTGAGGAAACATATTGAATAATTTCGTCGGCTATGTTGGTTTTTGTAGTTGTTTGCAGTCCTTTCCAGCCAGGTTGGCTATTAACGTCAACAATCATTGGACCTCTTGGACCTTCTAGAATATCTACACCAGCTATTTTACAGCCTACGGATTTAGCTGATTTTATTGCTAACTCTTCAAGGTTTTGATCAAGTTTTAGTTTTTTAGGTTTAGCTCCTTGACTATAATTGTTCTTCCAAGATTTTGCAACTCGTCTCATTGAAGCAATTACTCGATCACCTATAACAAAAGCGCGTATGTCAGAGGTTCCGTGTGGGATAAATTCTTGAAGATAAATAACGCCATGATGAAAAACTATTGCTTTGAATGATGTTGAGGCAATTTCTGAGTCGTTAATTCTTGTTACGCCATTTCCTCTTGATCCAAATATTGGTTTGACTATTACATCGCCTCCCAGTTTTTCAAAGGCTTTTTGTGCTTCTGTTACATTTTCAGTTGCAATTGTTCTTGGTATAGGAATACCTGAGTTTTCGAGTATTGATAATATGGCGTATTTGTCGGCACAGTGTTCTATTGCTTTAGAGGGATTTATGACGAGAAATCCTTGTTTTTCTAGTTTTGAGATAAGATCCATTCTAAATATTATTTGTTGAATTGAACCGCGTCCAATTGGACGAATAATAAGAGCGCTAAATTCTTTAATAATATCAGTGTGGTTAATTGTAAAAAATGGTTTTTTTCCAAGTTGTGTAACTATGTTTGGAAAAGCAAAACATTCATAGGAAATTTTTTGTTTGTCTAAAGATTGTCTTAGTTGGGTTGAACTCCATGATTCCAAATTTCTAGTTACAATGCCGATTTTCAAATTTAAGCCTTCAGAGTATTTGATTCATTAATGATGCTGATTGTTTTTGCTCTTAAACTTTCCGAGAAAAATTTGCTATTAAAAAAAGGTAATGGAATTTAGTAAACAATTTAATTTTTTAAGAATGAATCTTGGTAAAATATAAAAGATGTATTATTCAAGAATTTGTGTAGATTATTCGATTTTGATTTTTTTCTCGATAGAGTTGTAAATGTTTTCTTCTATTATTTTTTTATGTTCTTTTATTTTATCTGTTATTTTATTTGATTTTGTTTTTTTTACTAAAAAATAAGCATCAATTCGAGCTTTTCTAGCTTCGAGTTTTCGAGTTTTTTCTTTGAATTCTGTTTGTTTATTAGTTATTTCATTTAATTTATCTGAGTCTAAAATTAATTGTTTTTGTGTATTTGATTCGATGATGCGTCTGTGTAATTTTTTCAAAGAATTTTGAGTAATATTTTTTATTGCTTCTTGGGCTTTTCTTGTTTTATCAGATTTTAATTTTAATTTTCCAGTATCCAATAAGTCATTTAGAATTGTTAATATCTGTTTTAAGATTGAGTAGCCTTCTTTTTCTGTTGCTAAAGCCTCAAAAGGTTTTTCTATATAAAGTACAAGCATAGTCTCTTCATTTGGAGTTATATTAGTGAAATTTCCATGCAATGTTAAGGCTTGCATTTTTTTGAAGGGTTTTTTTAAATGTCTAAAAGCTTTATTTGCTTCTATTTTGAGTTTTGTTATTTCTTGGTCAATTTGGGATAATTGATTAATTGTATCTCTTTTTTCTAGTGAAGCAATTTTGGTTGTAAATTCTTCAAGTTCTTTTGTTGAGGAGAGTTGATCTTTTTTTATGGTTATTAATTCAGCTTCAATTTCGTTTAATTTATTTTCAAGAGCAACTAATTCAGAGATTATTTGAAATGTTTCTTGCAAGGTTTTGGTTTTAACGTATTCTTCTTTAATGAATTGGTTTATTTGTTCAAAGGATTCTTTGGCTTTGTCGTAGACAGCTAAAAATTTTCTTCTGTCTCTGATAAAAAAGGGAGATATACGTGGAAAAAAGTTTTTTATGTCGATATCTGTTACACGAAATATTTTACTTGTTTCCATAACTTCTTTGGATAAGCTCACATAGGATACTTGGTCGGATATTTTGATTCTTTCAATTCGTTCTAAGAAAAGATTTGCAAGTTTGTTTAGGACTCTTGCGCGATTTAGAACACGCATGTTTCTTTTTTCGATTTCGTTTGAACTAATATCTAATAGTGATTTGCTAACTTCTCTGATGTTCTCAAGAATTTCTTGGAGGTTTTCTTGGTTTTTGTTAGCTTCAAGTTGTATGGGTGATAGAAAATCGTTTGTTTCAGTGTCAAGCCAGTTTTTTATTTCCTGAGAAGAAAGCGTGATTTCAGACAATGCTAATCATGATAATATTGCATGAATCATATTTATTTTTTAACAAAAACTTTTACTCTTTTTTGGGTAGTTACTCTTAAATAATCATGTAGGTATTGGTATTCGAACTCAAATGGATACTAAGACTCTATCAACAACAATTGTTTTTGCGGCTGTAACAATAGCACTCAATCCTGCTATAACAGGTATTGGTATACCCGCACCATATGCACCTTACCTTATTTATCAAATTTGGGAAATTCCTATAGTTGCAGCTTTTTTTCTCATTAGTCGTAAAGCAGCACTTTCGATAACTATACTCAACGCTTTTGTGTTGGTTAGTTTTTTTCCAGGACTTCTTCCATCAGGACCAATCTATAACTTTATAGCAATATTATCGATGCTACTTGGAGTTTTTATGATTCAAAAAATTCTAAAAAATAAAGACGCAACAAAAACTGAGAAAGTTAACCAAGATTATACTAATACTACATTTGTTATACTTTCAACAACTTTAGGAATAATACTAAGAGTGGTAATTATGACAATAGTTAATTACACAGTTTTGAGATTACCATACCCTTTTGGTTATGAATTGGAAGAGCTAGCAATAATAGCTTCCCTGCCGCTAACCGGTCTATTTAATGCAACCTTGGCGCTCTATACGATACCCCTAGGTTTGTTTGTTTCTAAAGCAATTAACAAAAACTTAAAACTAAAATAAAACAAAATTCAGTTTATGTGAAATATCCGTTGTATAAACTTTTGAATTTCTTGTAGGTTTGTGCACATTCTTGACAATCAAAGTGGTACTTTTTTCCTTCCACAATCTCGACAATTGGTTCCCATTCGATATGTCTTGAACACATATCACACCTCAATCCTTGTTCATTTTTTAGGATGATCCCTTGGTTTGTGATTTCAAATGGTGTCCAGTTAGTTTTGTGCTTTGCACCTCTAAGTGAAAAAACTCGAAGTAATCGTTTGAGTTCTTCGCCAGATTCATCAGTTTTCATCTCTAAGGTTCCGTCAAAAGCCAAACGTAAGAAACTTAAGAATTGTGGATCATGTGCTTCAGGAGCTACCGTGAAAATAGCGTTTCCATCCATTCGTCTAATTTTTGCTACAATAGCTTGTAGAAATTTTGAGAAGTATACTTGGTGGTGATTACTTAGAGAGATTAATCCTGTTATGGAGTCCAGGACTAAGCGGATTTTTCCTAGATCTTCCCAAGCGTTTTCTATATTTCTTGAAATTGACGCCAAATCAGTTGGATTACTTACAAAAAAATCGCTTGAAGATTTGGCTCCTAGTTTCCATGAGTAACAATCAATAATCCTAAAGGAACAAGGATTCGAATCACAATTAACATTAAAACCAAAAGTTTTCATGGATTTTTCTATCTCCATTGGAGATTCATCGGTAGTTAAATAGATGCAAGACTCCCCTTTTGCAAGACCATTGTAGATGAATTGTTTGCAAAAAATTGTTTTTCCAATTCCAGAAGGACCAATTAAGAGAAAAGATTGAGAAGGTAATTCCCCGTCAACAAGTTTTTTAGATCCAGGAAATACATCATTACATTTTTTAGAAGTTTGAACTTTCATAATTATCCACTTTTCAAATACTTATTTGTGGGTAGTAATATTATAATCGTTAATAGTGTCTATTCACTTATACAATTTTTGTTTTTTTCTTGAATGAGTCATTATTAATCCGTTTTTTTATCAAAATTCAATAAAACACTTTTTATGTTGTGTTATTTTTTTTATTGAATAAAGGTTTTAGCATATTTTTTCGATTATTTTTGATAGTTCAACGACTTTTTTTGAAAATGGGTGTGATGGTTTTTTGATGGAGAATAAAAATTCGTGTCTATTGAATTGAATGTCACAGTAGCAGGGAATTGATCCTATGACTTTAGTATTCATATCATTTTCTAGTTCTTCAATTAAGGTAAACTCGTTTTCTTCCCAACCCTCGTCTTCTATGGGGGCTGCTCCTGGGACTTTGTTGAGTAGAATGTAATATTCTAGTCCGAATTTTTTTAGGGAGTCGTATATGTCAGCGGTCATTTTTTTTGTGCCTTCAATGTCCATGTCACTAATTTTCATTGTAAGCATAAGTATGTCAGCTGTTGCAAGAGTATTAATTGACCAGTATCTAATTCCAGGACCCGTATCTAAGAAAACGTAATCTAAATCATAATCTTCAATTAAGGATTTCTTGGCTGAAAGAAAACGTCTTACAGCTTTGAGTTGCCATTTTAGATCATGTCTTATTTCAATCTCTTGAACATCCTCTTTTTTAGGACTAGAAAGTCCCAATAAAAGCTTTCCGTTTAAGTCTAATTCTGAACTAACATCAATTAAAATTTCTGAGATATCCACATGTTCCATTTAAGACATCATATAAGTAGCAATTAGATTTTTTTCTAAAGTAAGTAGCTAGACTAGGTGCATATAAGATCAAAATCTAATAGACAAACTCTCTTTCCATCTTTTGCTAAAGAGGCTGCTAGATTTGTGATTAATGTAGTTTTTCCAGTACCACCTTTGTAGGAGTGAAAAGCTAAAGTTTTTCCTTTTGACATTTATTTTCAACCTAAACGTCTAAAAGAATAATAATAGATATCTGAGTTACTAGATATATTATTTATATAGATTATTACAAATTCATCACATCATTAAAAGAGATATTTTAATTATTTTATAAAAGTAAAGAGGAATTAAAAAAATTGGATTATTGTTTATTTTTTTGAAGCTTTAACGATTTTTTCAAGTTTTTCTATTTGTTCTTGCAGTTTTCTTTTTTTCATTTTTGAAGGGGGCAAAGTTTCTTCAGCGTAATATATAGGAAGAATTGCAACAAAAAGAATTGAACTTAAAATTGCAGAGAAAACATTAATTTGAGGATTGAAATCAATTGCACTTCCTAAATTTACAATACTCGTGTATAAAATTAAGGGTATAATTGATCCTACTGCATAAAATCTCTCTGCAGAACCTGAGATTGCTAGGTCACCTGGAATAGCAAGATATATTACCATTATTATTCCCCAAGCAAGACCTGAAAGTATTAGGTGAATAAATAGAGTATCGGGAGATGCAATTAATCCTATAAGACCATAACTGATTCCAATCAATATTAACCCAATAATAATTGGTTTTTTTCTACCTACACGATCGGCTACAAAGCCGATAATAAAGGCCATTAAGCCTAACCCCAAATACCTTAGAAGTTGGGCAGATTGGATCGCTGATTGATAATTAGGGGTATTTGGAAGTCCTTCTAATATGAATTGGACTAAACCATTTGCAATGTTGAATAATATATAGGCTAGAATAAAGTAACCAAAATCTTTGTGATTTAATATCCTTTTCCAAGATTTTGGAGATTTTTTTTCTCTTTCTACTGAATCCAATACAAAAGTTATCAAGCCAATTCCTTTGATAAGAGCACTAAACAAGAGAATTGTAGTAACATCTGTGTTAATTGATTGTATAATAACGCTAACAAACACTACAATTATAAAAATAGCTAAAAATATTAATCCTGAAATCCTACATCTTTCTTCAACTTTAGTGGAATAAGCAAAGAAAGCTTGACAAGCTGGGAATCCTATGCCAAAAGCTGCACCTGTTAGTGTACAAAAGAATAACCAAAAAATCTCGTTTTGAAGAAAAAGAAAAGGAAGAGATGAAAATAATCCAAATAGTATCCACAAAAATAAGAATCTTCTCCGATCTACTCTTTCAGCTATTAAACTACCTATAATAGCTGACACTAAAATTGAAAGGAAGAAAACCAAATTTCCGCTATTATTCAAAGATTCAGAAACACCAAATCCAATAGATAATTCGTCAATATAATTTTGAAATAAAAAGAACCATGCAAGAGAACTCGAAACTATTATTATGACCGCAAAAAATTTTTTAAGAGGCATACTAAAGTTTCCGCTAATTAATTTCAATTCAAGAATTCACCCATTAAATTTAAATTAATACACAGTAGTAATAATACTATTTAACATTTAATAATATTTAAAGGGGGGAAAAACAAAATGAGCAAAAATAATGATGCGTATAATAGATTTATGGATTTTGCTTTAGATATGGGAAAAATTGCTTTTGCAGGAGAAAAGGGATTTAATGAATTGCAAAAAGCGGTAGCAAATGATAAACAAGCGGATTTCATGAAGTACTGCACAGAAACGTTAAAGATGAAGGTTGGAACAGCTCAAAAAATGTGGATGGCACGTAGCGCTTTCTATCGGACTAGTGGAGGTCCAGGTCAACCATGTTGGTGATTGATAGAAAAAATTTTCAAATTTGAAAATTTATCAAAAGAATCCAAAAGCATTAATTCAAGGATATCACGACTGTCACTTGGTTTAAGCAAATAGAGTTTCTCAAGAGCTCTTTTTTTATTTTTTTTAGCTAAATTATACACATAATTGAATGCTTTAGTTTCAAAACAGAGATTTAAGATAGTGAATATATCACCTTCAAGGAAGATATCTTTTTCAAGTATGGATTTAATTTTTCTGTAACTATCTTCTGAACATTTAGACGCATAAAGTATCGGCAAAGGAACACTTTCACGATCTAATTTATCAAACAGAGCCCCATCAACATTTAGCGTATCTGTAATTTGATTAAATAGTTGAAACATAAATCCTAATCTTCTGCCAAACTCAGCCAAAGCTTCAACTTCATAATTTGAACCATGACCTATAAGACTCCCTAATCGAGCACAAGCTTCTATATCAGCCGTAGACATCCATAACATTTGCTTATAATGTTCTAACCTTGTATCTAGATTTCTCCTACATCGAGTTTCTAAATATTCCCCTTCCCAAACCTCTATAAAAAATTCTTCAAATATTTCAGTTATATAAATAAGTTTTTCATTCGAAAAATTTTTCTTTAGTAATTGTCTAATTGTTGTTAGCGCTTTTACAATAAATAATTCTCCCGCAAGCAAAGTTGTATCCAAATCATATAAACCAAAAAGAGTCATTCTAAAGTGTTTACTTGTTGATCTATCAATAATATCATCATGTATACCCAATCCAGCAGCCATTAATGTTATCATTAAACTTATATCTTCTGTGTCAGTTGGTTGACCACCAACAGTCTCACAACATAAAGAAATTAGTGATGGTCTAAAGGTATCATTCCAATATTCTTTGACTTTTTCCAAGACAGAAATTAATTCAAGATCTTTAATTCCTGAAGTTGCAGTTTGTCTGAATCTTGATAGAACGTTGAAACTCCGTTTCTCAAATATTTTTTTAAGATTTTCAAGTTTTTGGATATCAGGTTTGGACATAATGAATTCCTTCAAACATAGTTTCTTTGTATCATTAAACAATTAATAATTTTTCTATGTACCAAAAATCAAACAATTCAAAAGATAAGTAGATTATAAAATGACAATTAAAATTACAAGAAAAAGTTATTAAATATAAAACTCAGATATAATTAATAATTATAATTTAATGTATATAAGGAAAAAAATTAATTATGACTCACCCGTTTACATTAATAATTGATAAAACTGATCCAAAAGTCAAAATAGAAGAAGGAATTGTGAGAAAGGTTTTTGGATCAAAATTTATTAAACAGAAACCTGGTCAAAGACCTGAGAGTATTACTAAAATAAAGGCAAAAAAAAATATTGACATGTTTATGCAAAGAAATAAAAAAAAATTTAATTTTAAGCAGATTAAGTACAGATCAACTCAACTAATAGAAGGAAAATATAGTCAGTCAGTTCGTTTTGAACAAAAACATAATGGAATACCTGTTTATGATTCAAAATTTTTAGTTGGTCAAAGTAAAATTGATGGATCAATAAATTTAGCTTTAAATAATTTCGATTATAAGATACCCACGAATATTAATAAGAGTTTGATTAAAGTTGATAAAATACAGATCAAAAAAATTCTTATTAAACGTTTTTCAAAAAAATTCAAGAAACTAAATTTCAGTAAGCCTAAGTTATTTGTATATCGTCAAAAAGTTCCCAAATTAATTGCAGCTGGGAGTCAGCCTTTTCTAAGAAAACTCATGATTAGATTACCCTCTCCAAGACTAGTTGGACAAACATATGTAATATGGCAGATTTTCATGGACACAAAGAATCCCGATACAAATGTAGAATTATTAATTGATGCGATTAATGGTGAATTGATAGCAATCAACGACCAAAGATTCTATGATTCTGTAAAAGGTGATGTTTTTTGGCCTGATCCAATACGATCTTCGAAAGATCCTAATTTAAACTGGAGTTCAAATGAAGCAATTCTCAAAGAAGAATGTATAGAGGTCGATCTTGAGAATCTTGATTCACCAATAAATGGAGAATATAGATTGTGTGGAAAATGGGTTAAAAATGCTGAAATAGAGGATCCCAAGTTTAGTCCACCAACAACTAAAAACAATTTCAAAATCAACCCATCAGAAAGAAGTTTTCTGAATGTAATGGCGTATTATTATTCGGACAGATTAGCAGAATATCTTCATAGCGCTGTAGGTATTCCAAAATTAAATTTAGAGTTAGAAAAGGACCCCATCATAATTGATCCTCAAGGAGCACAAGGATATGACGCTGAATCATATTTTTATCCTGACTATCAAGACAAGGGGTATATAATTTTGGGAGAAGGGTTATTTTCGAATGGTGTTCCAGACGCAACTGATCCGGGGGTCATCATTCATGAATATGGGCATGCAATACATCATTATATAATAGGTCGACATCAAAATGGACCATTTGAAGAAGGTTTCTGTGATTTTCTTTCGGCTTGTTGGCTAGATAGATATAACGAAACGCAATTTAATCGAGAAAAATTGATGCTTTGGCAATCTTCAGACACGGATTGGCCTCAGTTTTACGTGAATAGAAGAGTTGATTTGGATCCAACTGTATTCAATTTTGATAATATCAAGAATTATGATATTGACATGTACAACCGATATTTGATAGGAGATGTTCATGCTAGTGCACTTTGGCAGATTTTTCTCGACTATGGTGGTAATTCAAATAATGCAAAAGATCGGGAAAATGCTGCAAATAAAATTATTACACGGTATATTGATACAATTACAGCGATTCAAGACAATAAAGATCTAGAAGATATAGTGGAAAAATTAGCAATCCTAGAAGAGGAAAAAGGAGGCAAAAAAGAGGATATTTATGATCCTTACGATGCAAGAGGAGATTGGAGGAAACATTAGGATCATATTATCTAGAATTTCTATAAAAGAGTTAAAAAGACTTGATTTGATTTAGAGATTGTTTAATATTAACAACCTTATTAAAAAAAAGAGATATTAACTGGAAAAAAATAAAAATGAATTATTCTCAAAAGTAAACCCTTAAAAGTTACCAGTTAAAAAAACCTAATTCATAAAGAATAAGTCCAGGAATAACGTTTTTTTCTAGAGCTAATTTGTGAAGTTGAAGACTCTTCTGAATTTTTATAAAAACAGAATTTTTTTCCCAATTTTGGGCATATTGAACTAAGAAATCATTTGATGTGTTTTTTGCTTTTAAGGCTTTAATTGCAATTTTTGCTGCTTCTTTACTATTTTCAATAGCATTAGAAATTCCGCTACCCGTTATTGGATCAGCAGTTCCTGCTGCATCACCTACAACTAAGGCAGAATCACCAACAAGATTTTTAGGAATACCCAGGGGAATAAGCCGAGCACCAAAACTTATTTTTTTTAACTTGTTCAATTTTTGAGAAACAATAAAAGTATCAAGATAATTATTTAGGTTTTTGTGTATTTTTGATAATAAACACAAAATACCAATATTAATTGAATCTCTTTTCGGAAAAATCCAACCATACCCAAATGGCGAAATTTTTTCTGAAATAAAAAAATCAAGAGAGTTAAATTTATTACTTTTACATTTTAATTCATAAGCTAACGCTAATGCTGTATAATCTGGGTCTTCTTTAAAACCTAAATTAAATTTAGAATATGCCAAAGTATTTGTTCCATCAGCAAACACAACAAGTCTAGTGTGTACATCTTCAATTTTATTTTCTTTACATTTTTTGTAACTTACCTTCATACCATTGCCAGTTTTTACTACGTTAATCACAATAGTTGAGTTTAAAAGCGTGGCAGTATTGTCTACAGCTTTTTGAACTAATAATTTATCAAAAATTTCTCTTTTAACTACAACAAATCCTGATCCACAAAGTTTTTTTTTCACGCTTGGTAAATTAAGAACAATATTAAACCCTTCTTTTTCGATTATTTTTTCAGGAAGATTAAGATCATTAAAACAACTCTGGGATATTGCACCTCCACACATCTTTTTAAAACCAGAAAAATTAGATTTTTCTAGAATTAAAACTTCAAAACCAGCACTTGCTATTAATTTTCCAACCGTTGACCCCGCAGGACCTGCTCCAACTATTACTGCATCAATCATTAAAGTTATGTAGCCTATTTCAATTTATAAAAATTAGGTTTAATAAAAAATTGTCTTAGAGTTTTATATTCAAAAATTTTGAAAGTATAAAAAACCCGATAAAAAAAGAAGTTGATTGTTATTAAAGTAATGTTGTTAGCATTGCTACTAATTGCATCAACAAACCTATAATTAGAAAAAAGTAAGCTATTAGCAAATAAGACGATTTTTGTTTCTTACGTTTTTCCCATGCTGAAGAGATCTCTGGAGGTTTTGAAAGTTGTCCAATTCTTAGTGGTGTTAAAAATATAACAAAACTAGTTGAAATTAAACTTATTCCAAGCAAGAAAAAACCAACCCAAGAAATCCAGAGTGAAATTTTAGGCACTTCGATAACATATTGTAAAGCGGTAATCATTCCAAAACCTAATGGTATTAAAAAGCCAAGTATTCTAAGAATAGAATTTGCAGTTTCATCTAATTTATTCAGAGTTGTTTTATACAGCTCATATTTTACATTTAGCCAAGTCTCAGCCATTCGATTTTTTTCATCTTGATTTTCAGTCAAATCGAATCACGCCCTTAATGGAGTTATTCCTTTGCACCCCAAATACGGATCCCAGCAGTTACAGTGTAGTCTAACATTACATTCCGAATCTGAGGGAGATTTGTCTTTCATCTCACAGTTGAGTCTTTTAAAAACGCAAGTATCTTCCAATTAATTTTCCCTCAGTTATTGTTTGATATAATAAGTAATAAATAAAGTTATTTATAATAACAAATTCAGCTATTAATATATTAACAATAATTTTTTTTAAAAAAATAATCATTTCAATAATTTCAAAGAACATAATTTTTTAACAAAATAATTACTGATTATTTAATTCAAATTATAAATATTTTATTGAATAAATGATAAATAAAAAAAATAGTAAAGAAAAAGTAATTAAATTTAGTCCATATTATTGAATTTAACTGAGTTCTATGTCAAATGTATCAAATAACAAAACAAAAATAACAAAAAATTCTAATTCAAAAGTATTAATATTTTTGGCTACATTGACAATTATTCGGTGTAGTCAACACTTACGAAATAAGCTCAAAGTCAAACACCAAAATCAATACAAAACCTGGTAATAAATACTAAATAAATTTACTGTACCAAAAATCTAAAGATAAACTTCATAAGAATTTCCTTATTTTTAAGGGAAAACCTTATTCTATCCTATAAATTGTTAATTGTCTACTTAGAGTAACTGAGGTATCTGTGGTGAGTTCATCTAAGATTAATCTGAATCTTTCTGGTTTTAAAATATTTGAGAAGCTCTGTGAGAATGCAGAGGAGTATCGTGTTTTGGTTGAGAAGACCAAGTGTGGAGCGACTTTAGTGGATGCTGGTTTGGAGGCTAAGGGCGGTTTTTTTGCTGGGGAGGTTATTACTGAGATTTGTTTGGGTGGTTATGGTCAGGTTAAGATTTTGCCAATTCGATATGAGGATGTTGTTTTGCCTTCGGTTTATGTTCAAACTGATCATCCGGCATTGTCTACTTTGGCGTCTCAGTTTGCTGGTTGGCGAATTAAAGTCTGGGGAGTATTCGGCTATTGGTTCGGGCCCTGCTAGGGCGTTGGCTCTTGAAACCTAAAAAACTCTACAGAAAGCTTGACTACACTGAAGAGTCTGATAAGGCTGTTATTGTTTTGGAAACTGAAAAAAAACCTCCTGAAGAGGTGGTTTTGATGATTGCTAAGGAGTGTAATGTTAAACCTGAAAACTTGTTTTTGGTTGCTTTTTCGACTACGAGTTTGGCTGGTTCAACTCAAGTTTCAGGTAGAATCGTTGAAACCGGTTTGCATAAGCTTGAAAAGTTAGAGCTTGATCCCCTATGTGTTATTTCAGCTTGGGGTTATGCTCCAATTATTCCTTTGCATCCTAAATCTGGTGAGGCTATGGGAAGAACAAACGACGCTATCCTATACGGAGGAACAGCAAACTACATAGTCGAACACGATAACGATAAAATACTTGAAGAAATAGTCAACCAAGCACCCTCAACCTCTTCCAAGATGATGCAAGAAGCAAAAGAACTCGCCAAAAAAAACCCTCGATTTTTAGACATCTTCAAAGAAGCAGGATTTGACTTCTACAACATCGACCCCAACATATTCGCGCCTGCAATAGTTTCAATAAACAATCTAAAAACAGGCAAAACCTTCAAAGCAGGAAACCTAGACGTCCCAGTAATGAAAGAATCACTAGGACTATAAAAAACTAGAATTTCTTCATCAAAAAAATGTTACCCTGACTATCCTTAGCCCCAAGACCCTCAGTATTCAAAGCAGGAACAACAACCTTACTTGGAAAAAGACTCTGAACAGTAAAAACACCAGAATCACAAGCCAAAATCAACAAGTAATCCCCATCATAAGAACGCCTCTTCACAGCATCAATATTACAAACCAAAGGAACCAAATCAGCACCCACAACATCAAAACCATCCTTTTTTAACCTCTCAGACAACTCATCAAGTCTCTTCTGACCACCGGTCTCACAAATCCTAGCACAAGAATTGCAAGCAATAAGACCAATCTTCTTCCTCTTCCGAAGAGCCCCACGAATTATACCATAAGGCTTCATACTAGTAACAATCATCTAGTCAAAACTCCTACAAATTAACTTGCAAGAAAGATCTTAAATTCTTTGTGATAAGATCAAATTAATCTCAAAAATTTCCACAATCATGTCATCAAAATATCGACAGTTATTAATAAATAAAGATTCAAAAACTACAAGAATGAATGATTTATTAAATACTTTTTTAATTACAATTTTAAATTATTAAATAGAAAATGTTTTAAATTAAATAAAAAAAATTGGAAATAATAATTTGTATTATCTTCCTCTGAATATGGAGAAGTGATCCGTTTCAATAAACAGAATGTTCCCTTCAATCCAGAAATTGAGGCTTTCAATTAATGCTCCTTTGTTAGCATTGACCATGTGAACATCTTCTTGGTCAAGCACTTCGTTTCTATCTACATCAAAGTCTGCATCGTATATCCCGTGAGGAACCAAAGTTTTTATTGCATTAGCGACATCAGAGACGTCATCTCCATTAACCACTCCGTCTGCATTCACATCACTATAAAGAGCATTAACAGAATAGCTTGTGAATATGTGTTGTATGATTTCAAATCCTGTGTATGGAAGCGTTATCTCTACTACACCTTCAAAGTTTACTCCTGCGTTGACATTCCAAAGTATCAAAGATGTATCTTCAAGTAACGCAGATAGAATTATCTCTTCTTGAGTTGCAGTACCTCCCCCTTGAGTGGAAATAAAGTTTAAACTAACATAATCACCCAGATAAACGGGTATATTTGTTCCTGCTGGCACATATGCTTCTCCATCCAAAGAGAAGAACACTGTTATTATATGGTCACTTTGAACATTTGAAAAGGTATAGTCAAGAGCAGAAGAAACAAAAGTGTTGTCAATTAGTATTGATGAAACATGATTGTCTAAATCTGGATAAAATGAAAACATCTGACTTGCACCAGCATCAACAATCACATTTAATTGATCATTAATTGGAGTAAGCACACCATCAATAAGTGTCTCTACATATCCGGAAGGAGCCTCAGTGGCAACGATTACTGTAATTGTAAAAGTATTCCTAACAAATACTGCAGTTACTTCCCCGTACTTCTCTGTCTTATAGTCGGTTGCAATACTTTCTGTGTCTGAAACCTTTCCAATCCAACGACTAAACTCCCAGCCTTCGTTAGGCCTAGCTAACAGTTCTACAGTACCAGCACCTACTCTCTGCGTGAAAGTTTCAGAATCATCAAAAGTGAATGTTCGAACTTCACCAGATTGAACCTTTGTCGCTGTTACATCTCCTTCACCTTGAAACTGTATTGTCAGAAATTTTCCTGTGCCGCCAGCGTCTCCTGAGACCAAAAAGATGTTAGAAGATAGATTTAATACTAATACCAAAAGTAGAGTAATTGTTATTGTTGTTTTTAAAAAATTATTTTTAATTGTATTTTTCCCCGCAAGCATTATAACAATGTAATAAATTACTTATATTTAACTATAGTTCTATCGTAAAAAATACATATATAAACTTCTGTGGAACAAAGTTCTATTTCCAACTAGGTCAGGACAATTACCAAAACTCTTCTTTCACTAATAGATGCATAATAAATTTTTATGTTCTGAATAAAACCAGAAAGAGTGAAAATTGTAAATACTTATATTCATTTTACACTATTTTACTCCTTGAAGAGTGAATGTATGTTTGAAACAGTACCAACTGGAGTTTATGGTTTAGATGAGATGATGAGCGGTGGTTTCCCAAAAAAAAGAATTATTTTAGTTTTAGGAGGCCCAGGAGCTGGAAAAACCATTCTCACCTCACAATTTCTGTACAAAGGACTCTCAGAGTTTAACGAAAACGGAGTAATGGTAAGCCTAGATGAAAACAAAGAGCATTTCTACGAGGAGATGTTGAATTTTGGCTGGGATTTCCAAAAAGCTGAAGACGAAAACAAATTTAGGTTCATAGATGCAACCAGATTATCTCGTGTAGCGATGCTTAAAGAAAAAATGATGAAAGAAGAAACTCATAGCCTTCGAGGAAAACTATTATCAATCGATAAACTAATTGAACAACTCCAAGAAAAAATCGAAGAAGTAAACGCAAAAAGAGTCGTCATGGATACACTCGCAAGTCTATTTTACAGATTTATAGATCCAATAGAGAGAAGAACAGCAGGTTCAGACCTGATTGAAGCACTTTCAGATCTGGGCACTACAACACTGGTAACAACTGAATTAAGCGAAATAGGTTTAGAAAGAAAATTATCAGATGAAGAATTTATGGTTCATGGTGTGATCTTGATGCAAACCCTCTTTTCAGGAGGAGCAACTGTAAGAGCCCTACAAGTAGAAAAGATGCGAGGAGTTAGCACCAACTCAAACGTAGTACCCTACACAATTGACAAAAATGGAGTAGAAGTCTACCCAACAATGTCTCTATTCAGAGACAGATAACTTCTACAAATCATCTCTTTTTCTTATTACAAAAAAACTAGATTAAATAACAAACATTTTCAATTTTTATGATTCTATTTTTTGTCTAGTAACATTTAATTCACTTTCAACATATCTTTGATTGTAAAGTTTTCTGATTCTAAGCACCTTTCTCAAACCTTCAGCAGTATCTTTTTCAGTAATTCTGATCTCACCATCAAAAAGTCCCAAAATAGCATACACTTCTTCTGTTGGATGCATCTGCGGATTCACTATAGCTAAAGTAGTAAATCCTCGAGATTTTAAATCAGGAAGAAGAGCACTCAACCATTTTCTCGTAATAACAGCCCGATGTTGTAACAAAACATCAGACACAACCTCAACACAAGCCCGTTTAGGACCAGTTTTCGATCGATCTAAACTTCTAAACGCTTTAATCAAGGAGATATCGATATCAGTCAAATTGTCAACACCCTTTATTTTGTAAACGTTAGGTAAATCTTTAATCATAACATCGGCTCTGGGATTACAAACAAAAACATAAAAATTAGACTGAAACTCTTCAGCTAAATCTTTTACTCCACCAACTTCAGAGGTTATATAAAACGTTGTTTCACCATTCTTAATTCCAGTTTCAAGAAATCGTTTAATCAAAAGTTCACGTTCATCATTTGAAGGAGAAGTAAGAATAATCCCATACTCCTCAGGCAAACCACCCATCAACAAAGTATCAAGATCTTTATATCCGGTTCGAAGTCTTCCTGATAAAACCGCATCTGAGATCGAATAAGTTGCTGGTTCAATATTAAACATCAACTTTTGTCCAGTTTCATCAGAACACTCAATTTTAGGTCTAAACTCAAACTCGCCACTCTTCAATGACCTCATTGTTAGATTAATCTCTTCGGCTTTTAGTGGTTCAAGCTGTTTTCCTAGGCAGTTAATTGAAGATTTTCAAATAAAAACCCGTCAGGAACACTTATCATTTGAAAACTAGCAGGTAAAAGATTCTCAATTTTTGATAGCAACACAGACTCTTTTCCCACGTTGATTACCTGGATTTTTAGTTTAAGATCTTCACCGACACTAACCTCTTTGTTTGGAAGAACTATTTTTGCTTGAATATCTGCATGTTCAAATCTCTCCAAACCAGCTGCTATCTCGTAAGTTGGACTTATTGTGGTAAAACCACCAGTTGTAGAAGTAACTCCAGGAGAATGAAAAACCTCACTTAAAGAAACAGCAAGTTCACGCTCTTCCTTAGCTTTTCCAAGAAGACGTTTAACCAAAGCAGTTTTTTCTTCATGTTTAGCTTTACCAAATGAATCTAAAGAAATCCCAAGAACCTTCTCGGCCATAAGAAAATATTTAGCTTCTTTTTCCGGATCTGTTTCCCTTTTTGCATCGTCCATAAAAACGTAAGCATCAAAAAGATTTCCAGTAGCCTTTGCATATTCAGAAAAACCCTCAAATCCTGCTTGTAGATAATAATTTGCAGCAGCATCCAAATATTTTTTTGTTTCTTTGTGTATAGATTTGCTGCGAGTAATCTCAAATTCACTGCCAGATTCAAGAGCCTTACAAAAACTACTATGAGCTAAAGCTAAAAGACCTGCTTTCTCACTTGTCGCAAATTCTTTTGCTTTTATAAACAGATCTGCTGCTTCTTCAAACAGTATAGGAGAATTTTTTGCCTCAGCAAGTTTCATTTTTTCCCACGCTTGACAAAGAAAAACAAGAGGTTTAGCTTCTGATCTTATTTGTTCTGAATAGCCACCAGTAATTTTCTGGAAAAGCTTTGCAGCATCTCCATATTTCTCAGAGCTAATAGCATGCTTACCTTGTTTATCTAACAATTTTGCTTCTTCAATAGCTATCCTTGCAAGACTAAAAATCTCTCGAGCCTCTGAAGTTTCAATAAGACTAACAACTAAGTTTTTCTCATCTAACCTGTTGACTGTCTCCATTTGGGTTTCAAGACTCTTTTTAGAGTCCTGCAAAAACTTAGTTGCATTTTTAAAAGATTTAATCGATTTTATAGAGTTATCTTGTCTACTAAAATCTTCTGCCTGTTCAAGAATTGACCAAGCATAAAAGTTTAAAGACAAATAATTCCACAGTTTTGATTGCCCAAGTAAACTAGAAGCTTTTTGATAGTGACGCATAGCACCCTGATAATCACTATTATTATGTGAAAGCTTGGCATTTTCAACCTCACTCCAAGCCTTCATATAGTTTGAATAATCAATGTAAAAATCACTAAATTGTTCAATCTTTTTTGCTGCAACCTTATAACCTGCAAAAGCTTTTCCAAAATTTTCAGCAGCCCTATCATAATTTCCCAAAAAATCTAAGTCACTACCAATTTTCCAATATGACTCAGCAACACGACTTGGTAAATCAACCTTCTTAAAATTCTCAGCCGCAACATCATAAACTTCAATTGCTTTAGTCAAATTGCTTTTATCTTCTGTAAGCAAATAATTCTCTTTTAAAATTCCCCCAAATTTATCTTCAAACCCAGCTACAGTAGCAACAAGTGTAGAGACTGTTTTGGATCCAATAGATTCAATCCACTTTTCACATAAAGGAACACCTTTGGACATATCAGATATCGCATCTCTAAGAAGCACTCCTTTTTGCTCGTCGCTACTCTCAAGACCTGCCAGAGCAGTTTCTGTTTGTGCCGCATATACTAAACCCAATCCAAGCATCCAAAAATTAGAAGTAAAAGCATCCTGCACAAGCTTAATGTACTCTTTTCTATATCCCAAAGAGTTTTTGAGCAATTCTGGTTTTTCATGCTTTCTTGGCTCTAAATTTGAATAAAAATGATAAGCTTTGCTTAAAGAGTGCAGATTTGAAGCCATTGCATCTGTAGAACCTGAACGAAGCGCATGCTCTAGTCCTTTTTCACCAATACGCACTGACATTTTGGAAAAAGCAAGTTTTTCTGTTGGATTAAGAGCGAATTCACGAGCTAAAGAAGAATAACTCTGTGGATAAACCAAATAAACTTCAGCAATAGCTGCATCTTGACCAACAGGTATTAGACTCTTTATTGAGTTTTCGGAATATCTTATTACATCCTCATAAAGTCGTTTCTTCTTAGTAGGATTAGCCTCACCAGGAATCATCAAGTCGGTAACAAAAGCCAATAGATATGAAGCGATACCTTTGAAGTAGTTATCTCTTATGGCTCAAAGAAATATCCCACATTTCTTTAGCGATCTTTAAAGACGATTCGAGATCATCTGTAAAAAACAAAGTGGCAAGCGATCTGGCCCACAAAGCGGATGCTTTAAAATACGAATCATCAATTGTTCTAGAAAGTTCCAATGCTTTTTTCGAGTAAGCTAAACATTTTTCTGCAAATTCTTTTCTAAGAGCTTCTTTTTCACCTATATTCGCGTAATACCAACTCTGAAGGGTTGCTAAAGAAAAAGCAAGCAAAAGATCATTTTTTTCGTCTAATTCAGTGAAAACTGAAATTGCATCATCAGAAACTTTTATGCCTTCCTGAATAAGTCTTGTTTTTTCTTTTTCAATTGTTGCAATATATACTTGGTCAAAAAGACATTGAGATATAAGATTACAAGTCCGACCATAATTTAAAGTAGCATTAACTTCTTTGTATTTTTTAATAGCATCTAAGGAAAATGTATAACATTTGTTTAAGATTTTATTTTTTTCTGATGAGGTAGCTGCAACCCAGGACCGCATGTATTCGGCTAAAGCAAAACATTCACTACTTTTGCCAAGACTGGCCAAGCTTCCTTCTTCTTTAAAGAAGGCGCCAGCCTTTTCATAAGATGTTATAGCTAAAAAACGAGTTTTCTTAAAATCATCTAGACTAAAACTCTGTCTAGAAGCTCTGCTATAATAAAAGCCAATCTTTTTCCAAGATTCTGCAACTTCACAAACAGATTTTGAAATAGAAATGAGAGCCTGTTCATAACCTTTGGCTGCCTCAAACCAATTATAATCTTTCGCTTCACCATTACGCTCTGTGAACATTATTGCACCGCATAAACTATTTCATATAACGCGATATTAGTAAATTCCACATTTAAATTGTTTCTTAAAACTCAAAATTCAAAAACTAAACCAACAAAATAGATGATAAAATTAAAAACAAGAATATGACTATTTATTCCAATTATTTCTAAATTCTAGTGGAACAAAAAAAGCTATTCAATACATCCCCACTTAGTTTTATTCCATATCCTCTCATGAAAATAGTATAATATCATTGTGATAACATTGTAAACAGATCCAATTGCAATGGCCAAATCCCATCTCCCTGTTAAAAAATATGAAGTAAAAATGCTAACTGCAATACAAATAATACGCCAAATAATTGATTTAACAACTGACCGCTTTCTTGTTTCGTTCATAATTTTATTCGAATCCAAGCAAATTAATAAATCTTCTAAAAACAACAAAAAACAACAAAAAAGGACAAGAAAAAGTTGAGAATGATCCAAAACGTTATTTTTTAAATTCAATTCTTTTGAAAATATTTCTTTGCATTAACTTGAAAGAATTTAGGCCAGTATCAGGAAAAAGCGTTACAATATCCAAGTTTTTGTGTTTTTTCGCTAATCTTTTTGTCGCAATATAGTTCAGACCAGATGAAGTTCCAACATAAAAACCCCTTCTCCATAAAAGTTCTGTTGCCAAAAAAGCATCCTTATCGCTAACTTCTATCCAATCATCTATCAAATTACGATTTCTTTGAATTATTTCAGGTTTTAATGATTCCTGATAGTTCCTCAATCCTTGAATATGATGATTCATTTGGGGTTGAACAGCTACACATTTTATTTTGGGATTCATTTTTTTTAAATAACGCGCAGTACCAATAATTGAACCGCCAGTACCCGCACCCATGACTAACATTTTGACTTTCCCTTTAGACTGTTTCCAAATCTCAGGTCCAGTACCTTCAAAGTGAGCTCTAATGTTATTGGTATTGTTGTATTGATTTAGAAATACTTTTTTTGGGTCTTTCAACCACAGATCCTTAACCTTTACAATAGCTCCGTCTCGTTCATTTCTACGTGGACAATAACCATCAGGGGTTTTTTCAACAATTGCTCCAGATTTTTGCACTCGGTTAAAAGTCTCCACACCTACAATGCTAGGTATAACTATCATAGTTTTTAATCCCAATATTTGGCCTGCAAGGCCATAGGCTATTCCAAAATTACCAGAAGATGCCTCTATAAAAATCGCGTTTTTAAGATTTGATTTTCCGCTTTTTAGTGCACCTTCAAACATGCAAACTGCGGGGCTCTAAACTGTAAAAAACCTATTTATTAAAGCTAAATCAAAAAATAACTTAGGAATTCTGATTGCAAATAATTTTAATCTCTAAAAAACAAAAAGCCATTCTACTAACAATTTTCGCAGGCATTTTATGGGGAACATCATTTCCCGCTATAAAAATTGGTTTAAATTATGTTGATCCAATAAATTTTGTTTTCCTAAGATTTCTAATAGCCTCAATTGTAATGTTTATCGCAGTATTAGCTATAAAAAAGTTTGAGTTGAAAATTAGCAACAAGAAACTACTTGTTTTTCTGGGTATTACTAATGGAGTTGCATATTTACTTCAATATATCGGAATGAATTACACTTCTGCTGCTAAAGCATCATTGTTTGTCAATCTAAGCGCAATCTGGGTAGCCTTAATTAGCACAATAACTATTGGAGAATATTTTGGTAAAAATAAGAGTTTAGGAATTATTTCAGGTATAATCGGACTTTTTCTAGTAACCACTAATCTCAATTTAGAAATTTTTAGTGGAGGACAAATAGTCGGAGATTTAATATTAATTTTGGCAGGAATTGTTTGGGCATTTTTTATAGTTTATAACAAAATTCTAGTTAACAATGAAAAGGGTCTAATTCAATCAATAATTTGGATTTTGCCAATTACTTTGTTACCAACAATACCGTTTGTTCTTCTTTCTCCTAGCAATATCTTGGTAATACCCCTTGAAGGTTGGATAGCAATTTTCTATACAGCAGTATTTTGTTGGGTAATTCCATATTATTTATGGTTAGAAGGACTAAAACACATCTCAGCATCAACCTCAACAATTCTACTCTTAACAGAAATTCTAGTCGCAACCACAATATCAGTAATTTTTCTTGAAGAGATCATTACATTAGCTACTGGAATTGGAGCAATTTTCATAATAGCTGCTTTATTGATAGTTTCAAAACAATCCAATCAAAAGAGCTCTAAAAAACCAGAAGCAAAATAGAAGGTAACAAACCAAGAGCAGTGGCAATTGGAAGCCCAGGAAATTGTCTTTGCTTAGAAGTTAATTTCATGGTAACCAAAGCACCAATAAGAATAAGCAATAAAGATAATCCGCCTATAACTAAACCAAAATTTGCTGACGTACTTGAAACAATAATCGAGTAAACAATCAGATCCCCAATTCCAATTCCCCACTCAGAAGTTGAAAAAGCCATCTCAACAATCATTTGCTCATATTTAACCTCACCAAGAAATCCTTTAAAAACTCGAGTTTGAATTAAAAAAGCATCTACAACTGCCAAAGTAACAGAAACAACAATGACTACAGGCAAAGGAAGCAACAAACCAAGAAAAGAACCCAAAGAACCACTTGAAATAATAAAAAGCCTATTTTTAGCTTTTCGAGAAAGAGAGTTAACAAAAGAAAGAAAAGCAAAATAAGATCCAATATAAGCCACAATTGCAGCAAAAACAAGAAAAATCGGAGATTCCAACTCCAAAGAAATAAACAAAAGCTTGCCAAAAAGCAAAATTGCAAGCATTCCTCCCTCAATAAACATAGCTACTAACAGTTTTGAAGCAGTTTGAAGTTCTAATCTTTTTAAATCTAAACAATCCAAACAAAACAATTCCAGCTAAAACAGAAACTACCAAAAGATTAACAACAGTCAAACTCGAAAAAGACCTTTGCAACGAAACAACAGTTGCATCTTCATAGGGATTGACAAGCAAAATTACCTGAACTAAAAAAAGTGAAATAACAATGGCAAAAAAAATTGGAAAAATAAAATTTACTTTACCTGACTTAGATGAAAAAAACAATCCAGGTAAACCAAACTTTACCATTTAAGCAATCTCATAATACTTTCTAAAAAAGAAAGACATTAACTTTTCTAAAATAATAAAACTTTCTTAGCAAATAACTTGGCTCCATTTTTAATAAAGAATCAATCATATTTCAATTGAATAAAAAAAGACAAAAACCATTTAAGGTCCAATATAACAATCCCAGCTGTTTCAGCCTTGAAAAATAATATCAATAAAAGACAAATAGATTCACAGAGGTCAACATTATTTGGTCATTATAGAGGGCTCTCTAAAGAAACAAAATATCTAATCATTTCATTGATATTACCCTCTGTAGCTTTTGGCATGTTCTTCACAGATATCTCATATTTCCTAACTGTGGTTCAAGGATTATCTTCTGAGTTTATGGGAATAATAATAACAACTATGGGTGTTTCCGCATTTGTAGGAAGTATTCCCCTTGGAATTGCTGCCGATAAATATGGCAAAAGAAAAATGCTAATTATAGGAAACATTGTAGCCAGTCTAGCCATTGTAGTTTTCGCCTTAAGCACAAATCCCATAATATTAATAATTGCAGCTCTATTAGAGGGTATTTCAGAAGCAGCATCTCTCGCATCAGCAAGTTCCTTACTTGCAGAAAAATGTGAAAACATTCAAAGAAATGGCGCATTTGCGCTTTACGGTTTTGCTCAAAGCCTAGCATTTGGAGTAGGCAGTTTTACACTCTCTGGAGTTAGTATTTTCGAAAGTTTTGGGTTTAACAATCAAACCAGCCACCTCATTCTCTATATTATTTTAGGATTTTTGGGCCTTTTTTCAACTCTCTTAATGTTAAAAATTAAAGAATCAAAAATTCTAAAAAACAAAAAAACAAAACTTCGAAACCTACTTCCTGTGAAATCAAAAAATGTAATAGCAAAATATGTAACTACTTCAGCAATAATCGCTTTTGGCGCAGGATTGGTGGTACCTTTAATGACCTATTGGCTCAAGCTCCAGTACGGAGTATCTGATGCTGTAAGTGGACCAATACTTGGAATTTCAAGCATAATTATTGCCCTCTCAATATTACCTTCACCTTATCTAGCTAAAAAACTAGGAACTGTCAGAGCAATCGTGTTAACTCAAGCAGCATCAATTATTTTTCTGATAACAACTCCACTTCAACCAAATTACATCTTAGCTAGTGCAGTATACACAACTCGAGCATTTCTAATGAACATGGCAACTCCTCTCGCACAATCAATGATAATGGGATTAGTAACAGAAGATGAACGAGGAGCAGCCTCAGGCATAAATGTGGCCTTATGGAGACTACCAAACGCATTAAGCACCACTATAGGTGCTTCACTTATGGGTGCAGGATTTTTAGGAGAACCCTTTTTCATTTCAGGCATATTCTATTCATTATCCATAATCCTATTTTGGTTATTCTTCAACAAAACAAAAATGCCAGAAGAAATCCTTTGTAAATAATTCAGTATCCAATTATTATAAAACAGACAAAAAGCTTTTTCAGATATAAAACCCAATTTTTAAATAAACATATTAATGGATGTTTTTAATGCAAAAAATTAGAGAAGTTCTAAATATTGCTATTATGAGCATTATTTATTCATTAATTGTTATCCTAATAAACGCAATTATAATTTTTATTTTCACCCAAGATACTGTTCAAATCCTATATTGGCTATCTTTTATCACCTTAATAGAAGGTGGTCTGGGTCTAGTTGTAGGCGGGGGAACAACTCTTTATTCTCCCATTTTAACCAAAACATCTGAAAAGCTCTTTAATTCTGAAGCATGGAATTATAAAAAACAAAAAAGAGTTGAACAGCAATCTAAAAAATGGATTATAATGGGAAGTTTTTTGATTATTGAAGCTCTAATAATATCTGCTATCTAAAACGAAAAATAAAAAAAAGGAAAAATAGAGAATTTATTTTAAATTCATTTTTTTCTTATAAAGTACACAGCACCTATAGCGACTACAACAACTACTACAGCTACAGCTAAATATAGACCATATTCTGATAAGAAATCTCCTGCTGGTGGCGGAACTCCAGTATCGTATCCGGCTGCTGCTAATAAGGACTTTGCTAATTCAACATCATATGCATGAAATTCAATTGATGGATCGTATCCTGCGGTTAAGGTGCAAATTGTATTTGTAACTGCTGGTGTTCCATATCCGTCAAGTATAGTATCAATGATAGTTTCTCTAGGTATTAGGTGGCTAATTGCCTGTCGAACGTATTTGGCAGCTTCAGCGGCTTTTGATGGATCTTGCTTACCTAAGGGTGTATCCACACCTGTGCCAAGTATTGGATGCTTCATATTAAATCCTAACTCTTGTACTCCAAATGCCTCATAGCGTACCCAATCACCCCAAGGGTCTTCAAGACTGGCAACTTTTGTTTCAAGATGGTATTGCGAATCTAAAATATCTACATCCCCTTGTTTAAGAGATGTAATGGCAGCATCAGAACCTTCAATGAAAGTTACACGATATTCTTCTATTTCAAACAAGCCGGCAGCCTCTAAAATGTCCTTTTCCCAGTAATCAACATTCTTGCCCATATAGTTCGTGAAAGTAATAGGATCGTAGGCCATATACCAGTAAGGTCCACAACCAATAGGACCAAAGGCAGTATAACCATTCACATCATAACTACCTTCACCAGTGTTGAATGTGTGAGTTCTCCATTCATTATAGGGTACATTCTCAAGAACATGTTTTGGAAGCATCCATCCAGTAGTAGAAGCACCTAATAGACCTGAAATAAAGTAGGCATAAGGTTCGGGTAAATGGAATATCAATTGATAATCATTTACTATCTCAATATTATCCGGTGAACCTATTATTGCTTCTACGAAAGATCCAGTCTGTGAAGCTAAATCTTCGTCCATTGAAGCGGTATAAGTGAATTTAACGTCTTCAGCTGTAAATTCTGTTCCATCATGCCACTTAACGCCTTGCCGTAGATTTATTGTCCATGTTTTATCGTCATCTGCAACAGACCAACTTGTTGCTAATTCAGGTTCCATTTCTAAGGTTTCAAGATTCTTAATTCGCATTAGCTTTCCGAACACTGCTCCAAAAACGGTTAGATCATAATATGAGGTTGAAACCCAAGGATTCAAACCCTCTGACGGAGCTGGTCCGGTCTGAGCCATCACGATTGTTGTTTGCTCTGTGCCTGGAGCTAAATCCATTAGTTCAACTGCAGGCCAAATAGGATAGTGATTGGCCTCAAATGGAGCTCCTTGCAAGGCTGTTGGATCAAAAGCAACTACCTCTTCTGTGTACATAAGAGCTAATGTTGGTGATTCATCATGCACTAGAGTTTGCCATTCCTTTATGTATCCATTTCTTTCAGTTTCATCTATTGTTTCTTTGATAAGCGTGCATAGTCTGTCATTTTCTTCATTTACCCAACTGTAGTAGTTTTGTCCAGGAGGAGTTTGACTACTATGGAAAATTGGGAAGGGATCTGCATCTATACCCAGAGCATAGCCAACAAAAAGGGAATCGAAACCCCCTTCATCAAAGGTTTTGCCTACTATCTCCGGTGGAGGATCTAGTGATCTATCATAGATTGTGTCCCAGTCTTGAATAACGCGCTGTGCATCGATTCCAACTGACTTTAAACTGGTTTGAATTACTTCAGACCATTCCTGCCTAGAGGGATTTGTTGATGGTGTTGTTAGCGTAAAACTAAATAATGTTTCTTCTTGACCTCGTACCATAAATGTAGCGGGTAATACAAAGGCACTTAATAGTAGTAGTAAACTAATTAGTACTGCTTTTTTATTTTTTTGCAACATTGAACATCTTCCTAATTACTATGTTTCAATATATTTGATTTATAAGATTTGTCATCATAAATCAACAGCAAACGAAAATTCATGGAAATAAAAATAATGAGAACAATTATCAAATAAATATTTTATTATTATTTAAATTCCAAAAGTTTTTTTAACATTTACACACTAGGTACTGAATAACAGATTAATCATGAAGTGAAAGAATTTGGCAATGAGCAGGTATATTATTCGAAGATTACTATATTTGATTCCTCTTTTTTTAGGAATCTTAATCATAGTTTTTGCTGCAACAAGAATATCTGGAGATCCAGTAAGGCTAATGACTGCTCTAAATCCACATATAACAGAAGAAGCAAAAAATAACCTAATTAGGTATTATGGCCTTGATCAACCTCTTTACACTCAATTCTTCATATACCTCTCACAATTATTCCAAGGGAATTTAGGCAACTCCTATATTATAAGAGGAGGCTTAGAGGTTACTACACTAATTGGAGACTACATAGGACCAACAATACTGCTTCAAGTAGCCGCAATGCTCTTTGCCCTAATAATAGCAATCCCAGTGGGGATAATTTCTGCCAAGAAAAGATATTCAAAACTGGATGTGACAGTAACCACAACGTCTCTTCTAGGAACATGTATTCCTGTTTTTTACATGGGAATAATCGCCATCTTGATCTTCGGATATTTCCTAGGATGGTTTCCTGCGGGTGGTTTAATAACTCAAATCTCAGAAACGCGCGGCTACTTCCTAGGAAACCAAACTATGGACATATTATGGCATATGACCATACCAACCGCTGTGCTTACTTTCGCAATTCTAGCACCAATAGTTCTATTGATTCGATCAAGCATGTTAGAGGTTCTAAAACAAGATTATATACTCGCAGCACGCGCAAGTGGTCTAAGCGAACGAGTAGTAATATATAAACACGCTCTAAGAAACGCGCTAATACCAGTTGTAACATGGGTAGGAATTTATTTTGGAGGCATGCTTGCAGGAGCACCCATAACTGAAACAGTCTTTAATTGGCCCGGAGTAGGACGACTTTTTGTTCAAGCAACAACCAGGCTCGATTTTCCAGTCATTATGGGAATAACAGTCATAATAACTATAATGACTTTGTTTTTCAACTTAATAACTGACTTAACTTATGGTTACATCGATCCAAGAATAAGTGTTGAATAACAAAATAAAAGGAGAGTTCACAAATAACAACAAAAACACAAAAGCAAAACAAGAAAAAAAAGGGAGTTAGCCAATGGAGCATAGCTTGGAGAAGATTCAAAAAAAACAAAACAGCCCTTACAGGCGCCTTCATAATCGGAGTAGTAATATTCATGGCAGCCTTTGACACCCTAATATCTTCCTACCCCCCCAATGGAATACCAGCGTTCTATACAGGAGAAGCAAGAACCCCACCATCATTAAAATACCTGTTTGGAACAGACAACATAGGCCACGACGTTTTCAGCCAGGTAGTATATGGATCCAGATCAGCACTCTTCGTAGGATTCGGAGCAGCAGGCATAGCAATGTCAATAGCAACTTTAATTGGATTAGTTGCCGGATATTATGGAGGAATAATAGATAATATCTTAATGAGAATTACAGAAATCTTCTTAGTAATACCTTTTCTTTTGATCTTGTTGGTTTTTCTAAAAGTAATCACCTCAATAGCACCTTCAGGAGTTGGAGGACTATCAATTGTAACTATAATGATAGGGGTATTCTCATGGGCAGCAAACGCAAGAATTATCCGAGGCGAAGTATTAAGAGTCAAAGAACAAGAATACATTGAAGCATCAAAAACTCTGGGTGCAAGCAGAACACGAATAATATTCAGACACATATTACCTAATGTTTTACACACAATAATAGTTTTAACAACTCTCATGATAGCAACTGCAATCTTGGTAGAAGCAGGAGTAAGCTTTTTAGGATTTGGTGATCCCAACGCAATAACCTGGGGACAACAACTTCAAAAAGCAAGTGAATCAATAAAAGAAGCTTGGTGGGAAGGAGTATTTCCAGGAATATTCATCACTCTTCTTGTACTTGGATTCAGTCTATTAGGAAATGGACTAAGAGATGCACTTGACCCACGTCTTAGAGAATAAAAACAAAAGTTGAAGCTAAAAAATGGTAAAAAAAATACTAAAAATAGAGCAACTAAAAACCTACTTCTACACTTGGGCAGGAATAGTAAAAGCAGTTGATGGGGTAAATATTGAAGTTAATGAAGGAGAAACTTTAGGAATTGTGGGTGAATCAGGTTCAGGTAAATCCGTTACAGCATTATCGATAATCAGAATAGTACCAAGTCCTGGAAAAATTATTGAAGGAAAAATTATCTATAAAGGAGAAAACCTTGTAGAAAAAAATGAAAAAGACCTTCAAGATATTCGGGGAAAAGAAATTGCGTACATATTTCAAGATCCAGCAACTTCCTTAAATCCTGTCTTCACAATAGCAAATCAACTTGTAGAAGTAATACTTCGACATCAAAAAATCAGCAAAAAAGAAGCTTTGGAAAAAGCCATTGAGTTATTTAGACTGGTTGAAATTCCAGATCCAGAAATTAAAATTTGGAACTACCCCCATCAACTTAGTGGAGGTATGAAACAAAGAATGGCAATTGCCAGAGCATTAGCTAGTCAACCAAATTTATTGCTAGCCGATGAACCAACAACCAACCTAGATGTCACAATTCAAGCACAAATTCTAGAATTAATGAAAAATCTAAAAAAGAAACTTGGAATGTCAATGATTCTCATTACCCATGACATGGGTGTAGTAGCTGATATTGCTGATAGAGTCACTGTTTTATATGCAGGACGGGTTTGCGAGACAGCTGACACAAAAACCATTTTTTACAATCCAAAACATCCCTATACACAAGCTCTACTAACAGCAGTTCCAAGTTTAATACTAAAAACAGAAAAATTAGCAGTTATTCCCGGATCAATACCAAACCTCATCAAACCTCCAACTGGATGCAGATTTCATCCACGCTGTGAATATGCCCAAAAATATTGCACAGAAAAAATTCCAGAGTTAATAGAAATCGAACCAGGACATAAAGTAGCTTGTTTGCGTGCAACGGAACTCAATTTAAAATCTCCACTGGGAGGTATTAAAAATAAGTAATAAAACAATTCTAGAAGTTCAAAATTTAGTAAAGTATTTCCCAATAACTAGCAAAGGAATATTGCTAAACAAGCAAATTGGTCGCATACATGCTGTTGATGGAATAAGTTTCTCAATTAATAAAGGAGAAACCTTTGGTCTGGTTGGAGAAAGCGGATGCGGAAAAACTACCACGGCTAGAGCCATTCTTTCTTTAGATCCACCAACTAGTGGTAAAATCAATTTTGAAGGAAAAGATATTGTATCAATATTTAAATCAAAAAATAGAGAAGAAAAACTAAAACTCAGACGCAAGATTCAATATGTCTTTCAAAATCCCTATGCATCATTGGATCCAAGGATGACAGTATCCGACATTATTATCGAACCATTAATTATTCATAATTTAGTTCCTAAAAACTCATGTTCTCAAAGGCTTTATGAATTATTAGATTTGGTAGGATTAGAGGCATATCATGCAGAAAGATACCCTCACGAGTTTAGTGGTGGTCAAAGACAAAGAATATGTATAGCTAGAGCATTAGCTGTGGAACCAACGTTATTAATCGCAGATGAACCTGTTGCATCATTGGATGTTTCAGTTCGAGCTCAAATCTTAAATCTTCTTAGAGAATTACAGCAAAAATTTAACACAACTTTCTTGTATATTTCTCATGATTTGAGCACTGTACGTCACATATGTAATCGTGTGGGTGTAATGTATATGGGTAGAATAGTAGAAGTAGCAAAAACTGAGGATTTATTCAAGAATCCCCTTCACCCATATACAAAAGCTCTTATTTCTTCAATTCCAATACCAGATCCTCTTGCTAAAAAAAATAGAATCATTCTATCTGGAGAAGTCCCAAGTCCTATTAATCCTCCAATTGGATGCAGATTTGAAGCTAGATGTATCTATAATAAAGACCAAAACTGCATAAAAAATGTCCCAAAACTAATTGATGTTGGAAAAGGGCATTTTGTTGCATGTGAAAAAACACAAAAACGTTAAAAAAAATTTGCAAAAATAGATAAGATCAAAAAAACAGAAAAGTGGTTTACAGAAAACGTTCGTATTGTGACAGTTGAGGATTTTTTTCTTTGGATAAGAAAAGTTTACCATTTCCAGTCTCAGCCAAATCTCCTAGAAAAACATAAAAAGGTCCAACTGCTTTATCGTCGGTTTCAATCTTAACTTTTCCTTTAATAAGTTCGAGAGCAAAAGTAGGCATTATGTTTTCCAGAGTTCCAGATACCACGATTTTTCCTCCAGTCATGCATGCTCCTAGTCTTGTTCCAGCATTTTTCTCAACATGAATTACGCCGCCTGTCATACGAAAACCCATAAAGGACCCTGCATTCCCATGGATTTTTATTACTCCGCTCTTCATGTAAATGGCTGCATCACTGCCAACATTTCCATGTACGATAATTTTTCCTTTTCGCATTCCAACAGTGCTTCCTCGATAGGGTGAACCTAAATAATCACCTGCATCTCCTTTGATCTCTATTAGGCCTCCTTTCATTTGTGAACCTGTCCAGCCTTCTGTGTTTCCATTTACAACGATTTTTCCGCCAGACCATTTTTTTACCTAAATGCATTCCAACATTACCATTAACAACAATCTCTCCTTGAGTCATGCCCCACCCTATTCTTTTTACTTTGATTACATCACCATTAATTGTTATATCTGGTGATTTGGCAGAATTTATTTCAATTTTAAAAAGTTCACAAAGTTTTCTTTCTTTGTTACCTTCCCAAACTGACAAATTGGAGATTTCTTCTTTGTTTTTTCCTTGGAAAATATCTGGAGTTATACACTCTGCAATTACAGGATATTGATATTTTTTCAGAGGAGTTAAAACTATCATTTTAGACATCTGCCTTAATTGTTATTTTACTTGGATTTTTGAGGTAATGATCAGAAACTGGATAATTATCAAACTCAACTGTCCAATATTCTCTGAATTTTCTTTTGAGGTCCTCATCTAATTCCACCTGTTGTGAGGTCTGAACATCAAGCCACATAGTTTTACCAGGTGATTGTTGAAGGACTTCACCATCTTTAACTAAAATTTTGCCTCCTTTAATTGTATAAGCTGTATTGCTAAATGCTCGACGAAAAGTTTTGAATTTCTGTGCAATATCCACTTTTTCAGGATTCAAATTGAAAATTGCAACATCTGCATCGGCTCCTACACCAAGATGGCCTTTTTCCTTAAGACCCAAAGCTTTTGCTTGACCTGCACGGGTAACTATAGCAAGATCATAAAGACTTAACTCTCTATTTATTGAAGGAAGAAGACTTCGTTCTTTGTGCTTTCTTATGCAATCTATCAAAAGTAGCTGTCCTAGCTTTTTTGCTAGTTAACCAAGCTAGAATTTTTGGATAAGCAGTAAATGGACCAGCATTCGGATGATCAGTTGTCATAAAAAATTTCCAAGGATTTTTAGTCATAAGAGCTAATTCTAAACCAATAGACCATTGTATTGCATTAACTGGGTTTTTACGTTTATAATGAAATGGAATTATTCCTCCACTAGTTTCCGTTTCAACATCACTATTTACCCACTTATGACCACTTAACTGGTATAGAGTATATTCAAATGGACCATCTGCAGTCATGGTGGTGGTGTCTGTAAAAATTATTTGTCCCATATCAAAAGTTATGTGATCATGATTGTTAATATATTTAGTAATTTCTTCAGCTCCCGAGGTTAATGTTCCCCAATCATCCCCTGCGAAACTACTAAACTGCAAATGAGTTATATGAGCCACGGGTTTACCATCATTAGGAACACTTTCCAAACACTTCATAGTATCTAAAGTTGTAGTATAATTTCCAGGAAGTCCCAGATTGTTAGTGTGAAGATGAATTGTATGAGGCAAATTTAACATCTTATTTACTTTTGCTAGACCACACATTATCTCTCTGGGAGTAATACAGAAATTAGGAACCTGATCATCGATACTATGAACATTTCTTCCAAAACCCCAAGACTCTAAACCACCTGGATTTACAATTTTTATAGCATAACCTTTAGTTATATCCCTAACATCCAGGCAACATATCTTGCACATTCTTTAAAATCGCCTTTCTCAAGATTTTCAAGAACAAGCCACCAGTCACCTAAAAGTGGATAAGTTGCTTTGTCCAGCATAGGAATATCATTTAATTCTTCATGAGTATGTTTAGCTTCTAAAGGTGCCATTGAAGGATTCATTACAGTTGTGTAACCCATACGTGAGTATCGATAACCGGTTATAAATGTGGAAGGAATAGAATGTCCAACACCCGAGCGCGTTATAGCTGTCTTTCTAACAAAATCTTTTTCATGATCTTCTGGACGTACCATGCGACCAGTGTTAACTTCGCCACCAGCAATGTGAGTGTGAATATCAACACCCCCAGGAAAAACAGTTAACCCAGTGGCATCAATTATTTTTGAAGTTTTCTCATTTACTGAAGTAACGATTTTTCCGTTTCTAATAGCTATATCCATTTTTTCCCCGTTAATTCCATTCAATAGGATCAAAAACAAAACCATTTTTTATCAACAAATCCATTTTAAGCTACCTCTAACTTTTTTAATTTTATCTTTTGAACTTCATTTAAGAATTCTGGTTAGAATTTCTTCATCTGAAAGTAATCCTTGTGGGGGATCAACCACTTTTTTTAAGGGAAGAGGTACATGATCCATTCGATAAGCAGTTCCTTCTTTTTCTATGCCCACAATTGATGATGGAAAAACTATATCTCCAACCATTGAAGTAGCATTCATATGAGGATCAATTACAATAAGAGGATTCTTAACCAAGTGTTCAACAGCTTTCCGAGGAAAGTTACTTACTGGATCTGAAGCGATAACTAATCCTGCATCAGACTCCTTCACGCATCAGAATGTCAACTACAGTAGTTTCTCCCGGATTATATCTGGGATAACCCAGTGAGAAGTCAATACCATAAGGATAACCACTTTGCCAAGAGAAAACGGTGTTAGCACCGGTTACATTAAAATGCCCTCGCATTGGCAATATAACAAATTTTGTCCGCATATTTAAATCACGAACTAATGAAATTGCAACATCTATATTTCTAAATTTACCTGCACTTTGAGTTAAACCCATTCCAAAAAATATTACGCCAAACTCACAACTTGTCATAGCATCAACTAATGTTTGCAAATACTCAACAGGCACTCCAGCAACTTTTTCAACATCTAGTTCTTGATCTCGAACCAAAGCTCTAATTGCTTGGATTAATTCATAATCTTTTCCATATTCAACCTGAAGAAAATAATCTGCCATCTCAGCAGTCATAGATTTTCGGACATCAACAACAATTAATTTTCTACCCTTTTTATTCAAAATTTCTGGAGGTTTATTATCGCCAACTGTAGGAACTATATGGGGATGTCGATCTTTTAAAATACCCTTTCTCTCAAGGCTTCTAAGCTTCTTTTTTCCAGCTGCGGCTTTGACTTTATTAAGATAACTTTTCCATTCACTATCTTCAAATCTTCCATCAGTGAAAGAAGTGTAACGTTCAAGATGCCTTGGATGAGCACTCCATGGGTCACAACCCCAGTAGATTATAAGATCAGCGCGATGTCTAACCTGTCCCAAAGTACATGTAGGAATTCCAACATCTTGAACACCAAGAATTGATGGTCCATGACAAACAACAGCAGTATTATCAAGAACACCTCCAACTTCTTCTGCTAAAGCTACACCTATACGTTGAGCTTCACAATCAGTTGAACTCCATCCATAAAGTATAGGATAATTTGCGTTGGCTAAAATCTTGGCAGATTTTTTAATAGCTTCATCATATGATATTGGAACAAGTTTTCCATCCTTTCGTATAAGAGGAGTGGTAAGTCGATGTTCATTATTATGACTAAAAAATTTTGCCTCACACATTGCGCAACCATTTTTTACCTGTGCCACTGCTCCATCGGCAATTGTTAGTTCGATGTCATCACACAAACAACCACAAACAGGACATGTTACAGATTTAATTATCGACATAATTTTTACCTTCCAAATTCTTTTCTTAAGAGTTCTTTAAGAGATAATATAGGTTGATCAAGAGCAGGTTTTACTTCAACTGGAGTTCCTTTAAAAGAAGGCATACCAATGCTTGTTGTTTTTGAGCTACAAATCGCATTTGCCCAAGGTCCATAGGGAATATAAACCAAACCTGGCATGGCACCTCTAGGGTGTCTTACAGCTCTTAAAACTACTGAACCTTCATCAGTAGAAAGAAGAACGTGATCATTGTTTTTCAGGCTAAGCGTATTCATATCAGCTTCATCCATGTAAACCATAGTAGTGCTTTGAAAATACTCGTCGGTACTTTTTCCAGATTCTTTTCCTACACCTTGTTCAATAGTTCTCCCTGTAAGTAAAGTCAAATTCAATTTTTCCTGCACCATAACTGAACCCTTTACCAAATACTGTTAATTGGCTAATATTTAAGAATAAAGCCAAAAAAACTCCAAACCAACATTAAGGACGATAACCAGTTAAAACTAAAAAACTTAAAGTAGCTGCAATTAAATCAGCCGTAGTTCCCGGGTTTAGATGGTTCCCATCCTTTCTAAGTTTTTTATCAAAAGCAATCAATCCTTTTCGTCCATCTTTTGTATCCAAACCGCCCATTTCTAATAGATTATTAGCTTCAGATGAAATTTCTTGAGAAATTTTTGATCCAACCTTTCTGGAAATTAGAGTATCAGGGTGTTTTGACAATATTTTGAGATAAGTATGTACTATAGAAGTATTTAGATCTCGAGTTTGCATTTGATTTAATAAATATGGATAAGCTAAATCAATAGAAATTGAGTAATTACTTATCCACTCCGAACAAACATCATCATAACTTGCAGCTATTTTAAAAACATCATAGAGTGAAACATTTTCCACCAGTAACCTTTTTTTGGATTCAGCCGAAGTTAAATCAAAATCAGGAGCTTTATTCAAACCACCTGGTTTTATGGAATCAAAAGCTGAATATAGATGAAAAGCATCCTTAGATGTAGTTGAATGAATTACTTTTTTTATATTGGCTCTTAACAATAAAAGATCAAAATTGTCTTCTAGATGAGTCATACCAGCCGCAGCAGCAATAGGTACAAACAAAATTATGGTACCTAACAAAGTATTACCACCTTTTTGCCAAACACTTATTTCCTCTAAACAATTTTGAATAATTTTACCTATACCTAAATCTTGAAGTTCTAAATTTCCCTCCAGAACAGAAATACCTCGTAAAGCAGCATTTTCAAATGATGGTATCGAAGCTACAGCTGAAGCTAAAAAATGCTCAAATTTTGTACCATTAAATCCAGAAGATAGAGTTACATTTCCTGGTTTCTGGGAACTGACTTCTAAAAGCATACCCAACTGTAAACATTGAGAAATAATTTTAGCTTTATAAAGGGGAAGCATATTAAGAAACACACCTATTTTTTATAGAACCAAAAAAGAAGCTTTATTAACGTTATGCAAAAAATCTACACAAGATAGATCCAAACACAAAAATAATTAAGGAAAAAACAATGCAAGCAAGAGAAGGAGAACTAATTGAAAACAAAGATGGAATAATCTTTGATGTAAAAGGTTTAATTCATCCCCCAAACAAAATAATCGCGTTTCCCAGGTTTATTCCCACAACTAAAGGAAATCGCACAAGAAATAAACTCAAATATAATAAAATTTACAACCTCAAAGAACGTTTTGAATTTCTCAAGGAAAAATTTCCTGAATTAATAACTTATGATTCAATTTTTGACGAAAAATTATGTGAGGTACCAATTGAAAACATAATAAAACATTATAATCCCATTAAAAAATTTGAAAAATTACGAATTTCAAAGAAAAAAACCAATCTAGAGAAAAAAGCAGTAGATTTGTTAACAATACTAAAAGAGAAAGCAAACATACCTTGGAAATCTATGGGAATTTCCGGCTCAATTTTAGTAGGATTGAGCAATGTAAAATCCGATGTCAGATCCAGTTATTTATGGAGCTGAAAACGGTCTTAAAGCTTATAGAGCATTAAAAAAAATATTAGAAAAAGACAATACCAAAATAAAGGCTTATACCCGAGAAGGACTCAAGACTTTATTTAATTTTCGCTCAAAGGACACCTATATGAGTTTTAGTGACTTCTTCAAAGTAGAGGCTCGCAAAGCTTTTCAAGGTACTTTCTTAACAACAGATTTTTTTATTAGATTTGTGAAAGAGTGGAATCAAATAAATGAAAAATATGGAGATATACAATACAAAAATTGCGGTGAATCAAGAATAGTTGCTACTGTGATCGATGATTCAGAAGCATTATTCACTCCATGTACCTATGAAGTTAAAAATGCACAAAATATAGAAGGAAATACAAACAAACCTATCAAAGAAATAGTTTCTTTTCGAGGAAGATTTTGCCACAAGCTTTAAAGGGCGAAAAAATAATTGCCCAAGGAAAAATTGAAGAAGTTAAAAACAAACACAATAAAAAAATTCATTATAGACTAATTCTTGGTAGCAAACCTACTGATTATATGATTTTATCAAAGGTTAAGGCCATCAACTTTTAGGACTTGCTCATAATAGCGTGGACAATAGGTTAAAGCTATTTGATAATAACTTCTTTTTTGAGAGATTACTTGTTCTAGGTTACCTTCTACAATAATTTCTTCATCTTTTTTTACCTGTTGTCTAAATTCTTCCATATAAGAAAAAACTCTGGTTGCTTCAATGGCACATCTAGGTCCTTCTATAACTGAAAGTGGTTCAATTTCGTAAATCGATGGAATAAATGGAGCATCAATATCACTTGTTACCCTGGCTTTAATTCGTGTCCAGCCTATTGGAACTATAATATCTTCTTGTTTATAGTACGGAATTATTTCATTCCAGTTTTTTACTGGTTCAAACTCAGCTTTTATTGTTCTACCTCTTTTATTGTCTTTGAATAAGCCGTAAATCTGTTTTCTTTTCTGATGCCAAACATATTCTCGAATATTAAAATCCTTAAATCTCCAAATTTTTCCTTTCATGACATCTTCGTTTTCAAATTCGTTAGAATATCCTGAAGAAGAAAACGAATATAATTCTTCTAATGTTTTACACATTTTCTGGTTTGCATTTCTACCATAAACTATTAGATCTATATCAGAAAATTTTGGATGGTGAAATCCATGAAGCATTGAACCAAAAATCCCAAAGTCGTCCTGAGAAAGGCCTGATTGATTGATCATATTAGTTAAAACCCTTTGGGTAGCATCAATTAACTCATCAGTTGCAGTTTTTTCTACTATTTTTTTTAATCTTTCATCAGGTTTTCTGATTTGAATTATGTTAGAAACATTTACTCCTAAAAGTTTTTTATTTAATAATTTATAAAAAAAAAGATGATGAGGAAATTTTTCAGAAACAAGGTTTAATCCTTCATCATTGTAAAATTTAAAAAATTTTTGTTTTAAACCAGTTCTAGGTGCACGAGGATCTGTTGAATTGAAAATCTTTTCTGACGCGTATTCAGCGTCACAGATAAAAACATTGCCAGGATGATTACTACCAAACACACGAAAGATTAAACCTTCCTGTGTAATTATTGCATCACGATCTCTGAGTTTCACATTGGCCAAATATATTCTTCCTCTGAAGTAGCGGTACCAACAACAACTTGATGGTATATTTTACCTGTTTTAATTATTTCAACTCGTTCAAGATATCCTGCTACTTTGATTTCACTGCCAGTACGAGCTATATTTCTGTAACATCCAATATTAGAAACAACCCGATCAGGAATTTTATCTATTTGAAGCTCAGAGGTTGGTTCTAATGAGTTATAGTTTTTAATTTTGTAGATAGCTGGACGAAATATCGATTCAGTATCATCAATTACAGTACATTGAAATTTAACAGGCGCAATAGGTGTAAATCTGGTTGATCCATATTCTGTTTCTATTTCTTCGAGTTTTCGAGCGGCATTATACATGAATATTTTATTCATATAGCGTCCTTGAAATTTTCTTGCTTTATCTAAACGGTTACTAAAAAGATAAACTAGTTTTCCAGTATTAACTAGTTCAGATATAGCCTTCTCAACTCTTCGAAAGTTTTCTAACCCATAAACAACAAAATCAATATCTGATTCTGGGGAATGCATATTTAATGCAATTGATCCGTGCATTCCAAAATCTTGCAAGCCAACATCTGACGCATCTGAAATCAAATCAATTAGATTCAAAGCTTTAGTTTGAAGACTATCAAGATCCTCAATTTTTATTAAATTTTCTAAACAATCTTTTGGAACAAAAACATCTTCAATTAAGTTTAAAGGTGTAGTGATTAATTCTTTTTTTCGAAAGGGACAATAATAAATATAATCAGGAAAATTTCCCTTAAAAACCTCAATAAATGTTTTGTAATTCTTTGATGTATAGAGTTTCTCAGCGCGAAAAAGTTTATTTGTCTTATAACTCCAAATTCTCTTTAGCATTTGAACATTAAACAAATCTTTGAACTCTGCGGGAATATATTTTAAAAAAGCAAAAACACGATCTTTTGGATGTTCATAACCAAAAGTGTTTAAGATAAAACCATCTTTGGTAACAAATGTATCACCATCAGCGGGGATCCAATTAGATAAGTCCGTTTTGAAGCACCGCCATTAAAAACAAAGCTGAAATTAAAAAAGATATTGCATAACTTGAAGAGAAAATTAAACTAATTTAAATCCAAATTAATTATTAGGTTGAAAGGAACCAGATTAAATAAAAATGGAGTAATAAGGAAAAAAGCTATTGTATTAATCCATCTTCTAATACAATTTGTCTATCAGCGTAATTTGCGATTTCTTTTTCATGAGTAATCATGATAATGGTTGTTTTGGTTTCTTTATGGAAACTTGTTAAGAGTTCCATTACCTGTTTTCCGGTTTCAGAATCTAAATCTCCGGTTGGTTCATCTGCAAAGACTACGATGGGTTTGTTGGTTAGGGCTCTTGCAATGGCAACTCTTTGCATTTGACCTCCGCTTAATTGAGCTGGGTATTGAGCAGCTTGTTTAGTTATGTCTACACCTTTTAGAAGATCTTCAATTCTTTTCTTTAGTTTTTTACTTAATCCAGCTAGCAAAGCAGGTAATGTTACATTTTCTCGAGTATTAAAATGTGGGAGTAAAGCATAACTTTGGAAAATAAAACCCATATCTAAAAGTCTGGTTTTTGATTTTTCAGAATCTTCGAGTCTATGAAGATCTTTCCCTTTAAAAAGAACTATTCCATAGTCCGGGGTATCTAGTCCGGCCATACAATTTAGAAGAGTAGTTTTTCCAGCTCCCGAGTTTCCTACAATTGCTACAAATTCACCCTTTTGTATATCAAGATCTACGCCTCTTAGAGCGTAAACTGTTGTTTTACCAAGACTATAGTTTTTTGATAGACTTCTAACTGAAATGATGTTTTTAGAAGATAAATTAGTAATGTTGGGTATTTGAGAGCTGAATAACTTGTTTTGAAATGTGAAATATGGGAGATCTGAACCGAAAAGATCTAGCCACATTTTCAATAATTCAGCTTCAACAAATAAATCAGAACTAAGCTCTGCCATATTTAGTAGTCTAAGTTTGAATTCGTCAGTTGATTCTATTGTTTGGATTCCATTTTGTGACTCATCAAGATAATTTTTTAGGCTTAATTGGCATTTTTCAAGTTTCCTTTGAACGTCATCAAGAAGACTATTCCCTTGATTAATTTTCCAAGAAATTTGTCTGACTGTCGTCTTAAGTTCTTCACAATGAGAAGTAAATTCAGGTCTTTTGCAGAATTTTTGAGGTTCATGAAATAGTTTAAGAATCCTAGATATAGTATGATCTAAATTTTCTAATGCACTTAGCTTTGCAGATAAAATTCGGAGGAACATTTCAAATTTCTTTTGTATTTTGGGATCATTGCTTTTATAATGAGTTCCTTGAAGACCTAAATCTAACCGTTCTAGTACGTTATCCATTTCTCGCAAGTGAATTAGTGTAGGTTCAATAAAAATTTGGAAGAAATTCAACAGCGATAATTTATCAACCATTGCTTCCAAATCATTATTCAATTTAACATTTGTTATTGTAAATACTTTAGATTCCCAACCAGATAGAATAAATTGAATCTTATTCTCGTCTATTAAATTCCAAATACAAACAAGACTTTTCTTTTGAAGATCCAAATATTCGTTGGGTAAATCGGAAATAACTTTCTTTAGTCGAAGATCAAAAACTTTAGGAAGATTTGAGTCAATTTCTTTGAGAAAAGCTTTTATTATTTGAGCAGTTTCCTTCAATTCTTGTTTGTTTTTTAAGTTTTTTTTAAGTTTTGAGTTGTTATTATTATAGTATTTGTTTAGTCTTAGTCTTAAACGATTTTCAGTTTCTTTAATTATTTCTTTGGTCAAAGATTTTTTCAGAGGTTTGGTAGTTCCTAAAAAAAGAAAAGTATTATGTTCTTTTGATATAATAGTTGATCGAGAAACATGTAAGGATTTTTTAAGATCATTTTGAAGGTTTTTTTCCAATTTAGCGTTTTCAAAAGGAACAGTCTTATTAATAAAAGCTGAAAAATAATTTGTCATTGTTTTTCCTCCTTTAATTTAAATGGTCCTGATTCCATACGTGAAATTTTACCATCTCTCATATGTACAATATAATCACACTGCTCTGCAATCCAACGGTTGTGCGTAACTATAACCAAGGTTTGATTGTTAGTTTTATTTATTCGTCTGAAAAGAGCCATTACATCCGAACTAGTTGTCGAGTCCAAATCACCTGTAGGTTCATCCCCTAAAATAATTGCCGGTTGATTAATTAAAGCACGACCTACAGCTACTCTTTGCTGTTGACCTCCTGAAAGTTCAGTTGGCTGATGATAAAGTCTATCACCCATACCTAATTCTCTAAGAAGCATTTTTGCTTGTTCTCTTGCTAAACCAGAATTTAATCCTTTTAATAGTAAAGGGGTTTCAACATTTTCTACAGCTGATAGAAATGGAAACAAATTGAATAGTTGAAAAATAAAACCTATATTATCACGACGAAATGCTGTCATTTTACTATCGGGCAAAGCAGAGGTATCAACTTTATCAATGATAATTTTTCCAGAAGTCCGACGATCTAAATGACCTATCATGTTTAGAAGAGTAGTTTTTCCACATCCAGATGGCCCCATTATGGCCATCATATCACCCTTTTTTACAGTTAAGTCTACACCTCGAAGAGCTTGGACTTCATTAGATTTGCCTTTATTATAGTATTTATGCAAGTCAGTTATTGAAAGAATTGTGTCTTTTTGTTTTAGTTTTTGATTATTTTTGTTTTTATTCATCCAACATACCTCAATGCTTCTGCGGGGGGAATTCTTGATGCAACAAAAGCTGGAATTGATCCTGCGCCTATAGCAATTAATACAATAAAGGATAGGTAGATACCTATTTGATCCCAAGGAATAACCAAAGCCATATTTTGCATGTTTGCAAATCCCAGACTAATAATAAGACCATCTACCACCCCGATAACTAAACCAATTACTCCAAGAACAACAAGCTCTAATAGAACAGATAGAATGACTTCGGCTTTCGGGAATCCTATTGCTCGCATCATTCCAATTTCTCGTTTTCTTTCAGCAACATTTCTAACTGAAATCACTCCCATTCCAACAGCTCCTATAGCTAGGCCGAAAGAAACATAAATTTGGAGAAAAGAAGTTAACCGTTCTGTTATCTCAAGTGTTTGTTCAACTCTAGCATATGTTAATGCTGTACTCGCAACATAGAAATTATCATCTGCCATTAATCGATATCCTTCATCATTTGAATTAGTAAATTCTTGAATTGATTGAGCAATTTGTTCTAGTTGAGGATCATCTATAGAAAGTGAGGATTTTATCAGATATGTATCATACTGATCTAATGTTCTGGATGATAAAGTCTCATTATTAGCTTCACCTAGAAAGTTTGTTTGGTTTGCCCAATATTCAGGCATATATAAGGATCCTAAAACACCACCAAAGTCAGAGTTTCCTCCACCAAAATTCAAACCACTACCCAGAGGAAATCCTCCAGCGCGTTGGTTGTCAAAACTACCTCCGATAGTAAAAGCTTGATAGTTAGGAAATCCTATGGATGAAATATTCATTGGAATCCACACTTGCATTCCAATAGGAAGCAGAAATGAGTCTGTAAAAACTATTGGATTTTCCATCAAGTTTCCTTCTGCATCTCTTAATGGATCTACATCTTCAAGAGAATCTCCCTCTGAGATCAATGGACTTTCTCCACCTCCAGGACCTATTTGAAGATCAGAAATGTCAGATTCCCCAGAAATCACTGCCAAAATACTTGAAGAAACATTGTAAACTGGCATTTTATAAGTAGTATTAAAGAATTGGTCCCAAGCTTTCTTTGATAATTCCAACAACTCGAGATCATTTAAATCAGAAGTATAAGATTCTCGAATTCCATCAGGAAAACTTGACAAATAGAAGGCATAACGCCAATTATCATCTGTGTAGTCGGTAGCATTTCCTCTGATTTGGGTTGACTTAAACTCTCCAGTTCCTATCGGTAATAAATCTGAAGAAAAATCAAATTCAGAAGAGGAAGGATCGGTCAGAGCAACGAATTTTGAATAATCTTGATTAGGTTTAAACGTTTTAAGACCTATTACATCTGTTATTCTAGAATCAATTTTATAGAGTTCATCTGTAAAAGAGGTCCCATTTAATAGTGTTTCAGGTTTATTTAGAAAAACTACTAAATCAATTCCTTGAGAATCTGCTTCTAGTTCAGTAACTGTTCCTAAACTTGTAGGGATTAAAGTAGCTACTAGGACATTAAGAGTTAAAATTATAGCGAAAATTGCAAAAGTTAGAGTGGATCTAGTTATATGAGAAGAGATCAATGCAGGAGATATTTCACCAACTCCTTTCATACCTCTAATTTTTATTAGAAATCTCCGTAAACCACGCATTACTATTGGAAGGTTGATAGAAACAAAGAGTATAGAGCCTACAACAATTTCACCAATGCCAATTATTAAGATATCAATTGATAAGCTGCCAGAGTCAGTTATCCAATTACCCATAGCTACTATAAAAAGAAATGATGGAATACCCCAAAGCGCAATAGCAGAAATATTGAATGCTTTTATTCTATTGATGAATCTTGACAAGACAAGACCCACACCTACAGTTAAAGATCCAAATCCTAGCATAAGGTTTCTCCATTCCGTTAATGTGTCCCATCCCTCACTAATCCAAAATGCTTGGGTAGATTCATCAAAGATACCATTATTGAGAAGAAGAAGAACGCCTAAGAAAATTATCAAAATTCCAAGTGCTACCAAATTTCTGCTAGATTTTGCTTCAAATTTCACCTTAATACCTCTAAGAGCATCCACAATATTTACTCTTGAAGCTCTTAGAGCTGGAAGAATACCAGTTATTATACTAAGAACAACACCAACTGCAACAGCCAATACAACAGCTTCTTGAGATATTACAGGTTGAACACTTTGTTCTCCAGTTCCAAATAGACCAACTAAATACAATGCAACTCCCTGACCAAACGCCAAACCACCAAATAAGCCTATAATACCACCAATAATTCCTTGGAATAGATTTTCAATAATTATTGATTGGAAGATTCCACGCCGATTTTCTCCAACAGCTCTGAGAACACCCGTTTGAAATTCTCGATCTTCAACGCTCATAAGCTGAACGTTTGTGATTAATAAAAGACCGGTTAAAGTTATTAAAAGACCTAAAGAGGATAAAATCGTACTTAATAGAGTAATAAAGAAGCCAGCAACCCCAAAAAAGGTTAATCTTGGGGAGGAAACTTGATAAATTTTAAAGGTTTCACCAGTATTAATATCAGTTTCTTCAGGAATTAATTCTTCAACTAAATCTAATTTTGATTTAAGAAAATCTTCACTTATTTCTTCAGTAAAATGATCTGTTTTATATGCAACAAGATAAGCGCTAATTAAATCTGTTTTTTGAAAAGGATCTTTAAGACTTAACCAACTTTGCAAATCTTCAAGTTTAAATATTACTCCGGAATATTGAGAACCAATTCCTGGGCGATTTGAATCATAAAAACCAACAACTGTAAGATCTACTCTTTCAATTTTTGGAGCAAATGAAACTATAGGTAATCGAGAAGAACCGCCTAATGTTGGAGTTTCAAAAGCTATCTCTGTGATATCCAAGCTTGCTTGAGTTCCATTTGAACTCATAACTGAAATGAACACATCCCCTCTAAGTCTCCTAGCAGAATAAGGAGTTAGATCAAAAGGAATAGAATTCAACATTGAAGGAGTTGTCCAATTTGCTATATCAAAACTACTTCCATCATCTAACGAGAATCCAAAGGATATTAATGCATTATCTGTTCCTGAAGCTGTCACATTTATGTAAGCATAATCAGATAATCTCAAATTAGGAGCAATAATCGTGTAAGCCGTAGCTATGCCTGTAAAATTTATGGGAGCTAATTCCAAATGCAGACCTAAAGGACTACTAGTTAAAACATGTGGTGAATTAGTAAATTCTGGATTAACAGTCCAATTTGATAATGGAACTAATGGTGGCGGAATTATAGTTGTTGTAAGATTAGTAAATTCAGTACCTAAAACAAAAGGTAATGAAGTATCCTGACTTAATCCTAGTTTTTTTGCTTGTTCACTTGACATTAATATGCTACTGTTATCAACAAGCAGAGAATCTAAGTCAAGTAGCTCGCCTGTTTTCCAATCATAAAAAGTACCAAAAGCATCTGAATAATTAGTAGAAATACCCGCCGCGTCCATTTTAGGATCAAATTGACTTTCAACTAAAGCAGGAATCTGAAAGGATAGTTCAGACATGATTCCAACTGAGTCAGGAATTAAATCTTTAATTGATTCCAGTTCTGTTGCAGACAAATAACTTCCGGAAGTACTATTTAAGATCCTAATATCAACCTCGCCTTCTCCTTGAAGAAGACTAGTGAGAAAAGTATTCTCTAAAGTATCTGTTGTAATTTGGATTCCAACCAACAAGGTAACACCTAAAGCTACTGCCAAAATTACACTAAGATTTTTTGTTTTTCGTCTAGATATTGATCTCCAAGCAATAATTAAACTGGTTTTTATTCCCATTTTTTCACCAATAAATAATTTTTTTTAAATATTAAGATAAGTTAGATTTATTTTCTATTTTAACACATATTTTTCCGATTCTTTTAGAACAGATTTGTAACGTTTTTGTTATCTCTGCAGAATCTTCTTTTGATAGTAAATCCATTTTATGACGGAGTTCCATGAAGATTTTCATTAATTGACCGATTGCATCTTTTGTTTCCTTGAATTTTTCTTGATTAATTCTGATTGGAAGTCCTCTAACCAATAATGGAGCTAGAAACTCCATTTTTTTTTGAAAATCTTCAGCGACAATTAGTTGGTCCTTCAAAAATTTGTTTCCCAATGCAGTATAACTGTATCGTTTAAATCCATCTTGTTTAGGTAATTCCTTAGTGAATCCTTTATTGGATAACCATGCAAGTAAGGGATAAATTGATCCTGGACTAGGCTTCCAGTTACCTTCTGTTTGTTTTTCGATTACCTCTACAATTTCTGTCCCAGACATGGGTTTTTCTCGTAACATGTTTAAGACTAGAAATCTTAGAAGCCCTCTTGGAAGTCCTACAGTGCTACCGTTGTGAGTTGCCAATTTAACTACCCGATTATCGCTTACGATATCGCTTGTGACATATAAGCATTATGTAGATACAATCAATTTATAACAAAACAACACAAATAACAAAATCCTTAAAGGCTACACAAGTGAACTATAAAGTGAAGAACATATGCCTGACAAATTACATCCGTATGTAGTATTTCTTCCTACAGAAAAAAAAGACAAAATTCTAAGCGCAATCTTTGGATCAAAAGCAAGTGTTGATGTTTTAAGATTTTCTTTAAAACAAGGAATTTCAAAAATCATTTATCAAAAAGACTTAGTCGAATCTCTGAATTACTCAAATAAAACAATAATTGGAAACCTAAAAGCATTAACAAACTTAGGTGTTCTAACAGAAAAAATGGAAAAAACTGAGAAAAAAAACCGAATTATTTGGGTGAAAACTTATCAACTTACAACTCTTGGAAGATGGTTTGCGCTGTTACTTGCTGAAGAAAGTCAGCTTACTAAAAACGAGAAAATCGAAATACTAGAAAGTTTGTTTAGAACTTATGTTAAACTTGTTAAAGATTTAGCTGATGAATTAAACATTAACAAAAAAATGCTTGATAAAATATTCAAAGAAGAAATGCAGTAAATAAGGAACGAAAAGATTATGCAAGTGATAGCAGTCGTTGGAAACAAAAAATCAGGAAAAACAACAACCATCGAAAATTTGGTTAAAGAACTAACAAAAAGAGGCCATAAGCTTGCAGTTATTAAGCACATTTCGAAACCAGACTTTACTATTGACACAGTTGGAAAAGACACTTGGAAGTTTGCTAGGGCAGGCGCAAAAACAATAATTAGTGTTGCAGATAATGAAATTGCTAAAATAGAAAAAATTCAGTTCGAAAAGGTTTCACTTGAAGAATTACTGAAAAGATGTGAAAAGTGTGAACTAGTAATAATTGAAGGATTAAAAAAACTAGTTAGCACAAAAAAAAATATTTCAAAAATAGTAGTAACTAAATCGATTCAAGAAGTGGAAAAAGCATTAGAATCATTTAGGCCAATTATAGCTTTTAGTGGTCCTTACGCTTCAAATAATTCAAATCTAAAAATCCCATATGCAAATGGTTTAGCAAATCCTCAAAAATTAGCAGATATAGTCGAATTCTCATTAAAAAAGAGTAACTAGAAGGGTTGTTGGTTTGTGGGGTTTAGAGATATTTTTTGAGGGGGGAGAAGGAAGAGCGTGCAAAAAGATAAGTCTCTAAATCTTTCCACCCAACCCTTTGTTAGTTAAATTCTTTTTTTTATATCCTCCTAAAGTGCCTTAAAAGCATCAAACCATTTATTGTATAACGCTAACATGTCTAAGGAAACGCTAGGTTTTCGTGCTTCGAATATTTTTCGGAAATCTTCCATATTCAAACTTCTGGGATTTGCTTCTTTATCCATAGCTTTACCAGTTTCAAAAAATTCTCCAATAAGATTCAATTGTGCGGATTGACACACATCTCTTATATCGCTTCCTGAAAAACCTTCAGAAAGGCGAGCTAATTCATGTAAATCAACTGTTTTTTCGATTTCAAGATTGCCCGTATAAAGCTTTAACATCATCAAGCGAGTGTGATGATCTGGAAGAGGAACTAAAATCCTTTTTTGGAATCTACGAATAAAAGCCCAGTCTAAATCCCAAGGTTTGTTAGTAGCACCGATAACATAAACATGCAATTTTTTACCTTTATCCATAATTCCATCCATTTCTTTAAGGAATTGATTACGGACACGAATCTCACCACCAACTTCATTTGTGTGTTTTCCCATAAGAGAATCCACCTCATCAACAAAAACAATTGCCGGTTTGCCTTCTTGAGAGGACTTTCTTGCTGATCCAAATAATTTAGCTACATTCTTTTCAGCTTCACCAAGCCATTTTGACATAACTGAGGCTGCATCAATTGAATAGAAATTCGCATTTATTTCAGTGGCTACCGCAGCAGCAAGCAAAGTTTTACCGCATCCTGGTGGCCCAAAAAGAAGTATACCTCTAGGCCAACCTAATGGAAATAGATCGGGTCTCTGAACTGGATACACTATGGCTTCTTTAACGGCTTTTTTTGCAGTATCTAAACCAACAACTTCGGCCCAAGTTACCTGAGGTTTTTCAGTTACAACAAGTTCCCCATTTTTTGATGTCCCACTATCACCAATGGGTTTTTCAATACTCTCTTCAGATTCATCAGATTCAACTTCCATACGAGATAAACCAACAGATCCTTGTAAAATCTTGATTCGTTCTTGATAGGCCATTGCTCTTTGAACATAAACCTTGTTAAGACCATAGTCTGGATAAAGTTGGACAAGCTGCAAAAGGCTCTCTATAGCTTTTTGGTATAGAGTGATAGCTCTACCTTTTGCACCTTTCTTATCTGACTTTACTGCATCTAAAGCATATGCAGTTGCTGCTTTTTCTAGTTCGCTTGAGGCACTCATCTCTTACACCGTTTTATTCAGGCGATTTTAATTCAATTTTTATTTTTCCTTTGGTTCCCAAAGTTTCAAGTGTTCTCTGGATTTCCTCATTTGAAGTCTCAAGTTCACTTGAACATCTAGATAAATCTATTTCCCCATTACTCTTTCTAACATATTCTAGAAGTACTTCTTCAAGGGATGGTTTTTCAACTTTAAATGAAATTTCTTTAATTTCAGATTTTTTATAAGAAAATAAAGCTTTTGAAGCATCTCTAACGAATTCGTTTGTTTCACTTTCTGTCATTTCTGAGGAACTAGCTGTCAAAGCCACAAGTTCTTTAATTGGCGTTTCAATTTCTTTGGATACAAAGGTAGGAGGTTCAGGTAAAGAATCAGCTAGTTTTCTTTCAATAAGATTAGAAACTTCCTGCAATATTTCCTGTCCAGCCTCTGTTTTTTGACCAACTGGTATTAAAGAGTCGTTGGGAGTTATTTTGGTTGAATAAAGTGTCTCTTGTATTGTTTCATTAACATTATTTAACTCGCTAGAAACATCAGGAAGAACTTGAAATAGATCGGATGAAACGTTTTTTAATAATTTAAGAGCAGGTTTTAGATCAATGATTATATCGCTTAGTTCTTTGATTGTTTCAAGTCTAAGGATAACTCGTTCAATAGCTAATTGGACGCTATACAGAAAATTTATGAGTTTACGGACTTCTGCAATTTCATTAGCACACATTGCAGCACGTCCTTTATTATTTTTCTTTAAAGCTCGCATACAAGATTCAAAAAGTCCACGATCTCTCTGTTTTAACCTATAACTAGCTTGCTCTAGTTTTTGTTGCTGAACTCGAAGAGTTTGCATAGATTTTGAGGCAACTTCATGAACAGGCGGAGGGGTCGAATTAATTAAGCCTCTAATAGTTGTTTCCCCCCGACCTCTTGGTTATTTTTTTATTAAATTCCTGCTTGTCCTACTTCTTTTACATACACTACCACAGGCGGTTCTGGAAGATCAACAACTTCATCAGAATTATTTTCATCATTAATAGTCTCAGTATCTGAATCATCTGAATCTACGGTCTCTGTTTCAACAACAGAATCATCAGAATCAACAGAATCTTTCTCAAGTAGAATTGCCTCAGTGCCTAAGGATATTTGTTCCAAAGAGGTAGCAGATTCAATTTTTGGAGTATCACCCAGCATTAAATTAGAAAGTTTACTTTTTGTACTAAGAATATCACTCTTTCTTGAACTTACACGTTTTAGGTTTTCTTGAAGCATCTCAAAAGCAGACATATATGACTCTTCATCGATTTGACCTATTTCATGTTCAAGTTCTAGATTTACAACAGCATAACTAAGAGCGCTCATTTCTTTTTCACATTGAGAGATTTCTTCATTACTTTTTTCTATTAGAGTCTGTGCATCACTTTTTAATTGAGTTAGAACGCCATTGAAGTTTTTTTGAATTTCTTGATAAAGATCTGGAGAAATTTTCCTTTTTTCTGCTAAATCTTTAAGGGCTTGATTTTTTCGCCATATCAAAGGAATTTGATTACAAAGAACATTAGCTTGCGTCTTTATTTTTGAAAGAAATGTGACTTCAGTGCCATTGAATTTTAGGTGTTCCATGGACTGTTTTGAAAACTTTCCATCACTAAATTCAATAAATACAGAGTCAAATTTTCCACTGGGAGTTAAAGCAAAAGATGCAATTTTTCCGATAGTTTGACCATACTCATCCTTAATTGGTTTACCAATTGAAAGAAAAAGATTGGAGTTTTGGACATTGTGTTCCTCCTTTAAATTAGAAACTCTCTGTCTTTGCTTTCTGAGTTGCCATTGAGGGCATTCCTGGTGGCAGATCTGGGAACTTGTCTTTAACTTTCTGTTCTGCAACTGTTGCTGCTTCTTCAAGTATTTTTGATGCATCTTCGTTTACTGAATCGAAATTCAGAGTCATTCCTGAACCTTGTCCTGCTTCCATCATAATTCCGCTTAGCATGTTTCCGATTTCGCCTAGTTCATTTTCTGCTTCAGGAAATACACTGACTAATCCTGATCTTACTGTTCGTAGAACACCAACTGCTGGACCTAATGTTGATACTACGTCACCAAGTTCAGAAACTGTTCGTAATCTAAGGGTTATTTGTTCAAGAGCAAGTCTAGCATTTATGATTAATTGTTCCATTTTACGAACTTCTGCAAGTTCGTTTGCGAAAACGTTTGCGCGTGCAGTATCATGTTTTGTGTATGCATCAACTATTCTAGCGAAAATTGCTTTGTCTCTTTGACTAAAACGTTCAGTTGCTTGATCTAGTTTCTGTACTTGAAGATCAATTCGTCTAACTGCGAAATCAAGTCTTGGCTTTAGTGGTCCTGGTGGTTTTACTGCATCTTTAATACGATTTGTAAATGGCTGATCGCCACGTTTAGTTTCCCATCTTTTTGCGAATCTTTCTGACAAATTAAATACCTCTGCACACAAAGGTGCGTGGGGAAAGATCTTATACATTGTTAATATGTTAAAAATATGCAGGTATATACGTAGGTATATACACGACAGAAAAACTTGGATTTTGCTTTAATTATAAAATTAAAAGAAGGGGTAGTCAGTAATCCAATATTAGACAAAAATATGTAAGTTAGACTAAAAAGAAGCTTATTCTAATCCTAAAATAAAAGGTGAATTGAATGGCTGACAGAATAAAAATATTCGGTGTAGTAGCACTTTTAGGATTCGTAGCAGGAGTAATTGCACAATTAACTGCAGATTTTATTATCCCATGGGCCTTGACAGTATTGCCAGCGCTCATTAATCTTAAATGGGTAGTTTCTGGAGTAGCAGGCGCTACAATAACGGTAGTCCTAATTAGTGTGTGGGCATATTTCTCAGGAAGCAGAGAGCATCCTTAAAAAACAGCCCAAAATCCTTTGCTTTATTTAAGGATATCAATACTAAAAATCGTTTTTTTAAAAAAAATAAGATAAAGTAGCAAAAAAGATTTTTTTGTCAGCATTATAAAATATAAACTTGAAAAGGGACTCAGTTGCGGAAAAAGAGGTCATACGCCTTGCAGCATCTCCGTACCTCGATTACATCATAGTCCGCTAAAATTAATGCTTTTGCAGATATGAATCTTTTCGTCTGTAAAAACTACTAAGAATTAAGAAAAAATTGAATAATCCGAAACCAGATCTTATAACAAAAACCGAATAAAATAATAAAAAAAATATTCAGATAGAACAAAAGTAACTGTTGAATTAAAATTGCTGGTTTAGTTATCGTTATTACGAATTTTTTTTAGTATAATACTTTAAAAACTTAAGTAGTTACAAATTATTTCCTCTAAATAACAGGAGATAATACTTGCCCAACGACCCAATCATCAGCAAAAAAACAAGAAAAGCTAAAGACAAAAAAGAACCAAAAAGTCGCCTTTTGTCAAAAGAATTGAGAAAATGTCCAGCTTGCAAACAATTAATGATAGAAACGAGAATATATGGTTCAAAAATCACTGTTAAATGTAAAAAATGTTTATTAGAATACGACTTTACAAAATTTCCCGCTTTTATTGAAATTGATTACTACTATAAAATGAGAGATAAATTTAACAATGATGTTAAAGCTGGAGTTATAACTCCACCAATTACGGCTTCACAAGGAAGAGTAGTAGGTTCATGTCCTCGATGCAAAATTGGAAACCTAGAAATAGATGTTGATTATAATCGTCGAGTAGGAATTAGATGCGAAAAAAATGATTGTCAAGCAAAATTCAATTTACCAGCTAAGGGATATTTTCAAGGGTCAGGAATCCAATGTAAAATTTGTAATTGGCCATTGTTAACTTGGGAATTTAAATCAACAAAGGCATCTTCTTTCTTATGTTTCAATCCTAATTGCCGATTTAAGAGTAAGTGGACCTACGGCAAATAGTCATATCAAGATTAGAAAATTAGATTTTTTTTAGTAAAAGGCAAAAATGAAGTTTAGAAGTTCCGACTGAAGTATTTTAGACTATTCAAAAGGCCTATTATTAATTTTATTAGTTAAGTAACGAAGATATTTTTGGCATTGATTTAGGCTTTATTTTTAATTTGGAAGAAGCTTTCCAATTTTTTTCAGAGATTTCCTAAAGTATCAATTTGAAATAGAGTTTTATGGAGATAAAAAAAAATGAAAAAAACCTATTCAATATCTTTAGCTGCAATCTCTGCCCTACTCTTAGTGATTATGGCATCTAATCTGGTAATGGCTTCAATAACAGATCTTAGTGCAAATGGAGTTACTAATGTCCAAAAGTTAAATACTTCTGCAATTGAGATCTCACCTGAATTAGTTGATGACGTGACAACACTTGTAGATTTAGCTCCTGAAACCTATGAGGAAGCAGAAGCTAGCATTCTTCCCATTAGAAGTCGATTCATCTTGTGGACTGGCAATGGAGCACACGTAATGTGGGGTTCTTATGGCAATGGAAGATTTGTGGGAACAGACAATCTTGGCAAACGTTGTTGGGGAATCTATGGCAAAGGAATTTTTGCTGGCTTTTACGATGGTGATTTCTTCTATGGCAAATACGAAAATGGTAATTGGAAAGCACAATATCTCTTTGGTTTAGAGAACTCTAGAGGCGAATACAAACTTTTTCCAGTGACAACTGTAACAGCTGATAGCGTAGTACCATAAAAACTCCTTCTTTTTTTTATTTTTTACTATTAATTCTATTATTAATTTATGTCATAGAAGAATTAAAAGAAGAATCAGAAATAACAGGAACAAAGAACAAAAATAGACGGGAAAATAAGAAAAATTTTGCGGATTTAACACATTTTAAATAATATGCGTTCAGGAATTCCGTTGTTTTCGACTACGTGCAACTTTAGACCCTCAGCATCATTAAATTGTTCAAAGGGTTTTAGTTCTTCCCTAGCTTTTTGTAAAACAAGCAGCCTTTCTTGTTGGCTTCGGACTACAGTTTCTATCGCTGTGAGTTCATCAAATGGATTTGCATCCAAAACAATATTTATGTTTCCCATTGAGATTTCACCTAAATTGTCTTTTCCTTGTTTCTTACCAGCCAACTTCATTACTAGTTCCCGTATTTTTTTTGATTTCTCAGCTAGTGATCTAATTTCATCTAACCTTCTTAGGTATTCACCCAATGTGCTTTTTGTGTGAGATATTTCTTTATCTAGAGTGTTAGATATTTCATCTGCTGATGTGTATACTTTAATTTCTATTACCATTCTCTTAACCTCTCTTTTTGTGATACGATGAAGTGAGAGACGGGAGAAATTAAATCTTATTTAGCAATATACCATATTAAAAATTAGTAAGCTTTATACATCCTCTTAAGTTGATAATAAAATTTAAAGCTCAATTATTGATCTTCAGAAGGTTCCAACCAATTTCTGGAATTTAAAAGAGTCTTTCCAGCGAGGTTCACTTTCAAACAATCTGCATACGGACACATTTCAACACATCTAAAGCAATGTACACACATAGAAGTAGATACATTTCCACTTTTATTCTCATAGACTTCCGTTACTTGAGGAGGACAAACTCTCTTGCAAATTCCACATTTAGTACATTTTTCTTCCATCTTAGTTATATGAAGTAATGGAATCCATTTGAACCCCTTAATTTTATTAAGAATTACAAAGGATAAGCCAAGAGGGCAAAACCTACACCATACACGTCTAATAATAAAAGATCCCAACAGAGTTAAAATCACAAAAAGGATCGAATTAAATTGAATAAAAAAACCACTTGAATAAAAAATTACATCCCGGACATAAGGATAGGTTAAATTCAAACCATCAACAACTAGAGCACCTGTACCCGGAACAATTAAGGGTTCTAAGGGCCCCAACAAAATTGTTAGCGGTCTAAAAGAACCAACAAAAAACAAAGCTAACTGTAACGATTGGGAAAATATTGGTCCTGAAAAAAAAGGAATAGATAGAATTATTGCAAATATGAAATATCTAAGTTTATCGAGTAACCTATTTAATCTATCTGGAAGAGAAAAATAACTAATTTTAATTGTTTTCCGAAAAATAGTGACTATATCCATATATAAACCAAAAGGACAGATCCACCCACAAAAAAAGCGTCCCAAAAAAATTGTAGAAAACAGAATAACAAGAAGTACAACTAAAAACCAAAGAACCATAGTAAATAAGTAATAAATAGCTACTAGTGAAACTGTCTGAATAAATATTCGAAGAATGCTTATACGCCTAGTTTTATCATGTACCCATATTTGAATTACAAGCAATCCCGCTCCTATTAAGGAGCCAGCAATGATCCATCTTAGTAATTCAGCCAATAATTCAATCGTCATTGAGATCCGCCTATGGCTACAATTAAACCTGTATTAATTTAAGCGCCATATATAAACTGAATTTATGAAATCCACAAGATATCAATAGAGATAGCCTCAACCATTTCTTTTTTTAAGAATTACATTAAGTAACTATCAAAGAATTAATTATTCAAAGTATCCTGTTTCAAAATCTCTTTTTATTTTTTGGATAACCTGTTTTACAATTTCTTCTCTAAGGTTAAGGGCTTGAGAGATTCTTCGAATACTTTGGTCATGTTCATCTAATGCCTGGTGAAATATCCTACGAGCATTTGTGTCGTTGATTTTTTTTATTACTTCTGAGACTTCTCTCATTATCGAATTTCTAATTGAAAGAAGCAACATGCGCTCTTCTTCAAGAATTTCAAGTTTTGAATCGATATCAGATAATAGTTTAGCAAAAGGTTTGATTTTTTCCTGCCAATCTTCATATGCTACTATTATATTTTTTCTTTTTATTAATGACACTAAAGTTTCGGGTATTTGTCTTTCATCGGGTGTAAGATCAAAAAACATGATATCTTGTTTGAATAAATGTGGTCCTACATCAACTGTAATCGAGAGGCTTTTTGCAAGACCAAAAACTCTCCTTTGAGGACCAGTAGGGCTATTTTGGATATTCGATTTTACTAATCCACAATTTTCCATAATTTTTAAATGTTTTGCTACAAGTTGTTGTCCCAAACCAAGTTCTTTTGCGATTTGAAGTGTATAATTGGGTTCCTGGCTTAAGCGTTCTATAATTTTTCTTCTTATTGGATTTTCAAGGATTTTTAGTAACCTATCTAGATTAGAATCTATAACTACTTTCACCAGCTTTATGAAATAAAAAAGGTGTTGAGCTATTTAAGCTCAATTCTTCTCATTTTTTGGTCAGGATTGATTTCCTTTTTTGGTGCAACGATCTCTAAGACACCATGGTTCATTTTTGCATTCACTTCAGATGGAATGATTTCGTCTGCAAAATTTATTATTCGTTGGGAGGATGAATATATTCTCTCTCTTTGAAGATATTCTTGATTCTGTTGTTCGTTTTCTGTTTTCTTTTTTGTATTTAATATTAATGTGTTTTTGTTGAGTTGTATTTCTATATCAGTTTTTTCATACCCAGGTAAATCTGCGATTATTAAGTATTTATTACCTTTATCAACTAGATCGACAAGTGGTGCTTTGATCGATAACGGTTCTATTACAGAAGACCACCAGGTTTTCATTGGCATAAATGGGGACAGCATCTCATCAAAAGTTCTTGCTAAATCATCAAATGTTGAGTTAATTACTTCTCGAAAGGTATGGGTCTCGTTGGGGTTGTGTTGCAATATTTTTTTCGTTTATTTTTCTTGGTTTATTAATCAAATTATAACACCTCCACTATACAACTTAATGTACACAACAATAGTTTGTATACTAATAAATCTTTCCTGAAAAACAATAAAATCTTAGAAGAAAAACAGAGAAAAAAAAACAAAATAATTTAAAAATTTTTAAGTCATAACCAAAACTGAAATATTTTATACTTGCATACAGAATAGTATTTTAGATCAGGTGACAGATGATATGAAGATAAAATTTTACGAGCTAATAGATAAAAACGTGTTTATAGATAATGAAAACATTGCTCAAATAAAAGATGTTATCATCGATACTGATGAATGGAAGATAACTCACCTAGAAATCGAATTAAATAAAAAAGCAGCTAAAGAGATTGTTGGAGTAAAAAAAGAAGTACGCAACACACTTGCTATTTCGGCTTTAGAAAAAGGTATGGCCTGTTGTTCAGATGCTGGTGTTGAGATCAAAGTTTCGAAGGGACAATTACCCATCTATTTGCGTTCAACTTAAAATTCATAAATTATCAGTTGAATTTGTTAATCCCCTAATAGGGGAAAATTATTTTTTTCAGATTTTTTTTTATTATAAAATAAAAACGCGTATTTTTATCGGAGTAACTTAGAATAAAAACAATAATTTTTGACAACTTTATTTGGTTGTTTGGATAGAATCATTCTTTTAAAGGGAGATCTTTAACTGTTGAAATTAGTTCAACTTCAATTTTAATTGCTACAAGTACTGGATATTTATTGAGTTTTTTAATACCAACTTTAGCTCTAAAAAATAAAGATTGAGTTTTAGTTTGTTCAGGACTTTACACTTTGGGTGAGAGATTGGAAAAGTCGTTGAGATTGGATTATTCTTAACATCAAAACCTGGCTAAGTATAAAAGGGTAGAGAAAAAGTTTTTGTAATTGCAAAATTGTATTGATATTGGTTTATTTTTAATGAAACAATATGATTTAATTGTAATAGGATCTGGATCTGGAATGAGCGTTGCTGATGCAGCAATTAGAGAATATCCAGAATTGAAAGTTGCTGTAATTGACAAAGATGATCCTGGAGGAATATGCCTAACTAGAGGGTGTATACCTTCAAAACTTTTGATTTATCCAGCAGATATTGTGAGAACAATCCAAAGAAGCAAAGCATTTGGAATAAATGTTGAAATTAAGAATATAGACTTTAATCAAATTATGAATCATATGAGATCTACTATTAACAAAGATATTGATGCAATCAGAACAGGTTTAAAAAATTCTAAGAATATAGATTATTATCCGACACAAGCAGAATTTACCGCTCCTTATACAATTAAAGTCGATAATCAAATAATAACATCTAAATTGATTTTATTATGCACTGGATCTAGACCCGCAATCCCTCCAGTAGAATCGTTGGAAAAAACAGGTTATCTTACAAGCGATACACTCCTTGAATTAACTAAACTTCCAAAAAAAATTGCTATTATAGGAGGCGGATATATTGCTGCAGAGTTTGGCCATTTTCTTTCAGCGATGGGATCAAAAATAATCATTATAGGAAGAAATCCTCAGTTTATTTCCAATGAAGAACCAGAGATTTCTGCAGTAGCTAAAACAAAACTGGAAAAATATCTAACTATTCTTACTAATTATGAAGTTTTGAAAACTGAACTTACTTCTAAGGGTAAGAAGGTGGTTGCAGTAAATCGTGATAATGGAGAAAAAACTAGTTTTATTGTTGATGAGATAATTGTTGCAACTGGGAGAAACGCAAATTCAGATTTACTTCAGCCTGAACTTGGCAGAATTAAAACTGACAAAAAAGGTTTTTTTATAGTAGATGAATATCTTCAGACTTCTCAACCAGGTGTTTATGCATTAGGCGATGCTAATGGTAATTATTTGTTTAAACATGTTGCAAATCAAGAAGCACGCGTAGTTTATTTCAATGCTTTTGAAAAAATGAAGATGAAAGTTGATTATCATGCTGTACCTCATGCTGTTTTTAGTGAACCTGAAATTGCAAGTGTCTCAATGAAGGAAAAAGAAGCTGTTGAAAAGTTTGGTAAAGATAATATATTAATTGGGTTTTACAAATATGAAGATACTGCTAAGGGTGAAGCTATTAGAGCTACTGAATATTTTGTCAAGGTAATAATTCAAAGAAAAACAGGTAAAATCTCTAGGTGCTCATATTATAGGACCACATGCTTCAATCTTAATCCAAGAAATAATAAATCTTATGTATACAAAAAACCAAAGTTCAGAACCACTCACTGAAGCAATGCACATTCATCCAGCTTTGCCAGAGGTTGTAGACAGAGCTTTCAAATCTTTAAGATCAGTAGATCAATATCATCATTTACTAAAAGATCATTTGAATCTATCAACTTCTTAGCCTTTGACAATAATCAGTTGATTGTTGGACAGTATTTCAAATTATCACATGGTTTAATGTTCAAAAATAAGTATTATTTGAAAAATAGAAGAACTGGTTTTGAAGCAATAATTTAGAAACTTTCCTAGCTTCAATCGTATGATTATAGAGGAGGATCTTTGGTTTCAGAAGTATAAGACAAAAAATGGAAATATTAGGATATTATAATCATAAAAAAAAGATTAGGAATAGGTTCTAAATAGTTGTTATTTTGATAGCTGCAGTTGGACAATTTGATTCACAAGCTAAACACTGAATGCAATCTTGTTCTCTTGCTGGATCAGATTTTTTATCTGAAGTGGGGTGACCAGGTGTATCAACCATGTCATAGAGAGATACTGGACATATTTCAGCACAGATCCCATCTCCACTGCATGAATCCCAATCTACAGCAACGTTTGTTCCATGAATACCAAGTTTTTTTGGAGATTCCACAGGACCCCATACTTTGTGGTCGTTGTGGGTATCCGCTATTTTTCGGTTTTCTCGAAAATTTGGATCTATTGGCAAATTAATCACTATGATAATTGGAGATATTTCAAAGTTAATAGTTTTTCTTTAGGCATATAAATAAAAAGTTGTAGTTTAGATTTGTCTTATTTTTTAATTTTCTTTTTATTTGATTTTCTGGTAACAAATTTTATTACATCTTTGTGATTTAGAATGTGTTCTTTTGGGAGTCTAATTCCTGTTTTGGCGTCTATTGCCAGTATATAATTTTCAGCTAGTTTAGTATGAACATGTTTAGCTAGATCAATTGGTGTTGTTCCATCGGGTAATAAATGTACGTCGGGAAGAACGTGGTTTTTGTGGTCTGTATATTTATGTTCATCACTTACTGGATAAAGCATATTGGTTTTGAGAAGTTTAAAAACAACTATGTTTAGAGCTTGTTGTATGCCAGTATTAAAATATCTATTCAACACTCTTTTTTGGATGTAATTCAAAGCTGATTGTTGATTTGGATTAAGTATTGCCTTCTTAGTTATTTTGAAAATTTCTTGACCTGGCGTATATTGAACTAGTCCAGCTTTTTGAGCGCGTCTAAGAATTAGTTCGGATTTAGCTGAACAAGCAGCAACCAGTTTTTTTCCATAATAGCTTGCTAGTGTCTCAAAATATTTTTCAGATGTTAAAATGTCCATTTTGTTCGCTACAATAAGTGTTGGTTTTATTATTGGCAGTAAATATGCTGAAAAACTTAGGATTTGATCACTTTTCCAATTTTTAAAGTTGATTTTGTTCAGATTTGCTTCAATAAGAGCTTTTTTCACATGATAGGATTTGACTTTTAAGGCTGATAGTGTTTGGGCTATTGCTTCTTCCAATGGTAAAGAGTCAATTTGGTGTAGTATATCATCGGTATTTCTGTCAATTATGTCAGCTATCCATTTGTTCAATTCAGCTTCTATATCCATTGCATCTTGGATCGGGTTTCCATTTCCAGGTTGAGTTATTTGGCCTTCAGCATCAATTGATCCAGAAGCATCTACCACGTGTATAAGTGCATCAGCTTGGCCTATAGCTGAGAGAAATTTATTACCTAGTCCTCTTCCTGTCCATGCATCTCTAAGCAGTCCAGGAATATCAATTAAGCGTATAGGCGCATATCGCCAACCATCTATACAAGTTGAATTTTGTGGATTATCTTTTACTCCAAGTTCTTTATGGACACAAATGTCACACACATATGCTGTACCTATATTTGGTTTTTTTGTGGTAAAAGGAAAATTTGAGATTTTTTCGTTGAGAAGAGTTGCTGCATTAAAAAAAGTTGTTTTTCCAGTGTTTGTTTTCCCGATAATACCTATTGTTAACAAAAAATCACCAATTAGAATAATAGTTAAGCAAATTATAAGTTAGTCGCTAAAAAGACTTAACGATATTGAGAATAGTTGTTAAGCTTCCAATTGAATCTCTAGGATTTCCAGTGTTCGTATTATAGGGATAATTAATAACAGTAGAGAAGCAAGCATAAGAGTAATCAATGTAGTGTTGAGAGTCCAATATTCAGCAGTCCACATGTAACTTAGACTTAGACCGTACTCAGGAAGAGTATTTTTTATGATAGAATCTATGCGTAAAAAGAAACTTATTGAAAGTATCATGTAAATTGCTGCTAATATTGGAACAAAGTTGCCTGCCCACTTGGAAAAAGTTGTTGGTTTTGTACTATGATCGAAATGAGGAATTATTGAAAGCGCAGAAAGAACTATAGCACCCGCAACAAAAGCCAAAAGCAGATTTTTATTAAACCAATAATCGTTTGCCCAAAATAGATCAAATTGCAAACCATAAGAATAAAGATCTTCATTAACAAATGAGTCAATCCGCAAAACTGCTAGAAAAGCAAGAGACGACAGGACAATAATAATAATTAAAATGATCACAGTTTTGAAGTTAAATAGTCCTTTATCATTCATATTTTTCATCTGCAAATTACTATTTTAGGTGTAATTTTTTTTGTGGTTTAGTCCATATTAATAGTTAAGGGTTATAGCTTTTTCCTAGGTTAGGGTTAGTGGTTTTTGGGAACTAAACAAAAGTTGTGTCTTAGGTTGTCACGCTGCAGAAAATAGAGTTAAAAATAGATACAAAATAGAGAGAATATTGAACAATATTAACGAATAAATATTTAGAGCATTATTTGCTCTTGTATCTTTCTCATAGACTGCTCTAAATACAACTGATAAAGCTAATATTAGGGGTAAAGTTGACAAAACAATTAGCACTCTCAAATCTATTACTAAAATAGTAAATATGTAGTTGTAAATAAGAAAAACTAGTGTGGATACACTTGTTATTCCTACAGTTATCTTTGAAATAATTTTTGAATTCATCTTCGTAGCTAAATTTGTTTTTCCATGGTTTTTGTCAGTTATTATATCTGGAGCTTCAAGGTTTAAGCTGAGCGTAAAACCATAAAGCATGAAAGGGATCGTTAAGAAAAGCCAGAAAGAATCCAGCTGATTTCTTACTGACAAGTAGCCTATGCTCGGAATGGCAAAACCTGTTGCAAAAGCTACTGTTATTTCGCCTAGACCGCGTTGGGATAATCGTATGGGCGGAGCTGAATAATACCAACCAAAGAGGTCCACTAATAAAGCTATAAATAGAAGCATTATTGGTACATCAAAAAAAATAACGCTGATTATTGCCAAAAGAGATGAGAGCATGAGCAATATTTGTGAGATTATTTTTGCTTTTTTCTGAAGATCGGGATAATTAACAAGTATTTTGCGTCCTGAAAAGGATTTTTTAGTTTTTATATGTTTATCAATTTCCACATCATAATAGTCATTGCTAAAATGAGTAGATAAATCTCCAAAAAAAACTACTCCATAAGCTAAAATAATTTTTGCTATATCAAAAGTACTCTCGTGTAGTAGAGCTATTAGTACTCCCATAAGGAAAGCTAGTAAACCTCCTACTACAATATGGAAACGGATTATTTTGATTAGATTAATAGATTGCATAAATTACTCTCTTTTTTCTATAATTGAGAATAACTTAATAGCATTAATGATTTAACTAAACTAAAAAGTGGGTTATTCTTATGGGGATAAACATAAAAGCATATTTGGATTTATTGCGATTACATTTCTTTTTTGTATGGCCCGTGCTTTTCTGTTCCGGTTTATTTTTAGGATTTTCATTTTATGAAGGATTTTCTTGGTGGCTAGTTGCTAAAGCCGTGTTGATTGGTTTTTTTGGTTTTGAAGCAGGTCTTGTTCTTAATGATATAATTGATCGAAATATTGATAAAAAAGAAGTGGAAGTGGATAAACTCACAAAATATTGGAGAGTTTTTGGAAACAGACCATTATCTTCAGGAATAATATCTTTTCAAAAAGCTATCGCGTTATTTTTTGGTTTGATCATTATTACATCTGTTTTAATTTTTACACTCCCGTTAATGAACGCAATCTATCTCTTTGTGATTATGATTGCATGTTATAGTCTTGAGAGTTTTTATCAGATTGTAAAACGTAATCAATCTTTTCCTATTGCTCAAGTTGTTGGAAGAGTAGATTTCACTTTGTTTCCGTTAGCAGGATATCTTGTTGTTGGTAATTTAGATCTGAACTTGTTATTTTTTGGCTTATTTTTCTATCCATTAGCGTTAGCTCATCTTGGGGTAAACGATCTAGCTGACGTTAATAATGATAAAGCAAAAGATATGAAAACAATACCTGTACTTTATGGATTAAAAGGTACAGCATACTGGGTGCTTATTTTTAGTATTTTACATATTGTAGCGGCTATTGCATTTTCAAATATTTTAGGATTGGTCTCACTTGTTGGTTTTGGAATTGGGTTTTTCTTATTGATTGTTGCTAATTACAAAATCTTGATTAGAAAAAACTCTGAAGCAGCTATGAAATCTTTGCCTTTATTCCATGTAACTATGTTAATCTACTCAATTACAATTATAGCTACATATTTTATATAGAACATTTTTTTTAATTCAAAGTTATTTTATTATAAACCTATGTTTATGAAATAGTTTGCAATATTTTTTGAATTTCTTCTACATTTTCTTCAAACGCGTCTTCTCCAAATCTGATACCTCGTTTTGAAGTATCTAAAATTGTAGTAAACCCTTTTTCATCAAGTTGTTTTTGCAGACTCTTATTTGCACTCCCTTTTCGTATAGCATAAGTTGAAAAAATTATTGCTTTTTTATCAGTTATTATTGGAAGTTTCTTCACAAAGGAAGAAAGAACTTTTGCTGGAAGCATTCCATGAACAGGAGTGCCAATAATAATAAGGTCATAATCGTTTACTATTTGAGGTTCTACTTCCTCAACATTAAACATTGGAAGATCTAATGAGGTAGATATCGCTTGTGCAAATTTCTTGGTGTTCCCTGAAGCTGAGAAATATAGAATACAGGTTTTCATAGGTTCAAAGATTAATAATAAACAATATAATCTTTTGTTATCAAACTTATTTGGTAGATTTATGCTTTTAAAAAGCGACTAATTTGAGATTTTTACGGTTGGTTTAAATTTTTTGTAATATTATTATTCTTTATGTCAATTGAAACATCAGTTGTGGGAAGTTTTCCTAAGTTTGAGGGTTCACTAAACGAAGCTATTAAGAAAGTTGTTGAGTTGCAGTTGAATTGTGGAATTGATGTCATAACTGATGGGGAACAAAGAGGAAGCATGATTTCATATTTTGAACAACTATCGGGATTAGAAAAAACAGGAAGTAGTCTAAGAATTATTGACAAAGTTGGTCCCATGAAAGATGAAAAAGATGAATTTTATAAAATTGTAGACTTCAAAAAAGTTAAAAAAATTCTTGAAGATCTAAATCGAGAGGAAGTTAAGGTTAAGATTACGTTTACGGGTCCTATGACTTTAGGGACTATTTGTGTATTGACAGACAATCAGAGTGCGAAAAAACACTATAATTTAGATAATTGTATAAATATGTATTTTGATTTCGCTATGGCTTTACTTCCTTTGGTGGTAAGGGCTTTAGAGTTAGGTGCTCTTGTACAAATAGATGAACCACTACTCTCAACAGGTAGTATTAATCTTTTAGAAGCAAAGGAGGTTTTAGAGAAATTCTTCATAAAGTTGCCTGTATCTTTTGTCAGGGAAGAGAAGATAAGTTTACATGTTTGTGGATCAATAAAAGCAGTGCCGGGACTCTTTGATGTTTTATTAGGATTACCTGTTTTGGTTTTAAGTTTGGGTTTTAGTGGTAAAAAAGAGAGAGAAAACATGAAAATAATTTCCAAAAGAGTTTTTGAGGATAAGAACAAAAAACTTGGAGCGGGGTTTATTTCCAATATTAATATTGAAAATCAAAAAATTATTAAAGATAGGTATTTTGAGATAGAGAAAAGAGTAGGAAAAGAGAACATTAAATATTTGCATCCTGACTGTGGATTTGCTTTAGTATCACAAGATAGAGTGAAAAAAATATTAAAAAATATGAGATTAGTTTCAAATCTGGTTATGTAACTTTATTAGAAATAGGTTTTTTTAAATTTTTATTTGTTTCTTTTCAGGATTATTTGCTTCCCAATTCTTCTAAATTTTTCACCAGACAAGTGTAATAGTGGATCTACATTTTCTATTGTTTCTTGGGTTTGCGCAAAAACTATTTCCCCTACTAAAATTATGTGGTCACCCTCATATTCCAATATTTTTTTGGTTTTGCATTCCAATACGGCTTGGGATTCTTTGATTCTTGGCACTTTCACTTTTTTTGAATTTTGTATATGTAAATTATTTTTTTCCCAGAGTTTATCACCTGGTTTATGGAGTTTTTCGCAGTTTATTGCCTCTTGCCCAAAACTAGGAGACACCACACATACTACAAATTCTCCAATTTTTTCTGCATTTTTATGGCTTTGCTTATTTTTACCTACTCCTACACCTATTAAAGGTGGATTAAAACTTAAAGGAAAAATCCAAGAATATGGTGAGGAGCTTAATTCCCCTTTGGCATCTATAGTGTTAACTAAAACAGTAAGTCTAGGAGAAATAATACTAGTTGATTTTGAAAGAGGAACATCAATCATAATTTTTGCCTTAATTCAATTTATTTGATGAGATGTCAGCTCTCTTAGACGATTAGTAATTATGTTTATGAGATTTTCTCTTATGTTTTTTGATGATAAATTTGAGGCAGTAATGGCTATTTCATTAGCTAGTTTTTGGTCTTTAAGGGTATTATGTATCCATTTTTGAAAGTCACCTCTAGGATAGTGAAATAGTAGAGATTGTTCGTCTACAATTTTAAGTTTAGTTTGAAACTCGTTTAAGCTGGTTGCTGTTATACCCGTGTATTGTCCAAAGGTTCTGTAAAAATGAAATCCTTGATCGTAAGGAAGTTTTCTTAGAATAGTACGAACTATGTCTGGTTGTACCAATCTTGGTTGAAATTTTGGTGAAGCAAGGGTTGAACAAGGTTTTTTTGGAATTAATAATAGCGAGGATCTCTTATCAGGTAGTTTTTTTATAGGATTCTTATTATTCAAAAAGTTCACCTATTAAGAATAGATTGTGTGATTATTAACCCTATTTAGTTTATTACGTGTTTTTAGTTTGTGAGATTGTTTTTATTTTAGGTTTAACTATATATTTTTGGTGTAATTATGGTAAACGCTACTCTGGATGCGATCAAGAAGAGAAGAAGTATTACTAATTTTTTTTCGAAATCCATAGATGAGAAAGATTTGCAGGTTGTTTTGGAAGCTGGCAGGTGGGCTCCTTCATGGTTAAATATGCAACCTTGGAAATTTATAGTTGTAAAGGATAAGTCAATTAGATTAGATGCAAGTCGCATTCTTTCTACTATTTTTAGCTCTACAGTGAAGGAAGCTCCAGTGTTTATTGCTATTTGTGTAAATCCAGAAATTAATCCATATCATTTTATTGAGGAGGGAGCTGCTGTTACTCAAAATATGGCTTTGGTCGCTCAAAGTATAGGTTTGGGAACAATCTGGATCGGAGCTTTTTCTTTAAATAATGAAAAAAATTCTACTGAGCAAAAACTAAAAAATATATTAAAAATTCCTAAAAAATGGCGATTAATATCATTGCTACCATTAGGATATCCTAAATTTAGAGGTCATAAAACAAGAAAAGAGTTAAATGAAATAGTTGATTGGAACTATTTCTTTGACAGAGAAAAAAAGATAACACCACAAGAAGTAGCACAAAAAGATTCAATTAAAAAAATATTAACACCAACATCTACTCCTCCAATTTAAAAAAAGCTTAGCAAAGCAAAAAAATATTGTGTTGCGGGATTTGGTATCTACAAAACTTTATTTAGTTTTCAAGGTAGAGAAGTAATTGTAGTTCAAGATTTTAGTTTGAGGCAATGTGTATGGTGGATAAAAAGTTGTTTGATGTTGAAAAAAATGTTTTGGATTTAGTCTTAAGTGATAGTCCATCTGAAAAGATGGTACTTTCCAAGAAGATAATAGATTTTGCAATTAGTATGGGAGCTTATCCTGCTAGCATTAATGAGTTGTATTTTGCTCGCGGTAGAGGAGAATTTGATGGTTTTACTGTTCCTGCAATTAATTTACGCAGTTTGACTTATGATTTGGCGTGTGCTATTTTTCGGGTAGCGAAGAGAAATGATTGTGGAGCCTTTATTTTTGAAATTGCTAAATCTGAGATTGGGTATACAGATCAACCACCTGTGGAGTTTGCAGGAAAAATCATGGCAGCAGCAATTAAGGAGAGTTATGTTGGTCCTGTTTTCATTCAAGGAGACCATTTTCAGTTAAATGCTTCCAAGTTTAAGAAAAATCCAAATAAAGAGGTAGAAGTTTTAAAATCTTTAATTAAAGATTCTATCGACTCAGGATTTTATAATATTGATATTGATTCTTCAACACTCGTTGATATGTCTAAATGTGATTTGAAAGAACAACAATTCCTTAATTTTGACGTTTGCGCCAAACTAACAAAGTTTATTCGGGAAATTGAACCTAGTGAAATTATCGTTTCTGTAGGTGGAGAAATTGGCGAGATTGGTCATCAGAACTCTACTCCAGAAGATTTACATATTTTTATGGATGGTCTTAATGAAAAACTTGGAGATAGTATAACTGGCATTAGCAAAATTTCAGTTCAAACAGGCACGACTCATGGGGGAGTTGTTTTGCCTGATGGATCTCTATCAAAGGTTAAGTTAGACTTTGAAACATTGAAGTCTCTTTCGGATATTGCCCGTGAGAGATATGGATTAGCTGGAGCTGTTCAACATGGAGCTTCAACTTTACCTGAGACAGCTTTTCATAAATTTGTTGAGTGCAATACTGCTGAGGTTCATTTGGCTACTCAGTTCCAAAATATTATTTATGAGTCAGCTCATTTTCCATCAGATCTAAAGACGAAAATTTATCTTTGGCTAAAAGAGAATTTGTCATGCGAAGCTAAAGAAGAATGGACTGAAGAACAGTTTTATTATAAACTGCGAAAGAAAGGTTTTGGTCCTTTCAAAAAAGAAATAGCGAGTCTACCTAAAAACACTCGAGATAAGATAGCTTTTGAGTTAGAAGAAAAGTTTGAGTTTCTTTTTAAACAGTTAAACGTAGCGAATACAAAAGAGTTAGTTAATAAGTATTGTCAAAAAAAGGTTGAATAGGTGATTAAGTAGTAATGGAGACTATTACTCTTGCAAGTGGTTGTTTTTGGTGTGCTGAAGCAGTTTTTAGCATAGTAAAAGGAGTTGACAAGATTGAACCTGGTTATACAGGCGGCTCTGTTGTAAATCCTACTTATGAGCAAGTTTCGTCAGGCACAACTGGTCATGCTGAGGCTGTTGAGGTAACTTTTGATCCAAAAGAGATTTCTTTAGAGGAGATTCTAGAAATATTTTTTGCAACCCATGATCCTACTAGTATTAATCGTCAAGGTGCTGATGTGGGGACACAATACCGTTCAGTTATTTTCTACCACAATAAAACACAAAAAATTATTGCAGACAAAGTTATTGCCAAGTTAAATGAACAAAAAATTTGGGATAAACCCATTGTTACGGGGGTGGAACCTATCGAAGTGTTTTATTTTGCTGAGGTATACCACAAAGAATATTACAAAAAGCATCCAAAGCAAGCTTATTGCCAAGTTGTTATTTCGCCAAAAATCGCTAAGTTACGTCAGAGATATATAAGTAAACTAAAAATTGTCTAAGTTACTTTTGTTTGAAACAAAAGTAAGCTTTTTTTTGGGGGTTCATTTAGTTTTAGATTGAAATGAATTGGGTTATTCCCATTATTATGTATTGTATTGCTATTGCGGCTATAAATAGAGCATTCACTTGTGCAATAACTAAAGCACCTGATTTGCCAAGGAAATGGTAGACTTTGTTTGCTGATCTCAAAATTATCCATGTTATGACTAGTGTTATGATGATTGATAATGTTGTTATTATCAGACCGTATTGTTGAAGGGTAAATATTGCTGTAGTAATTGCTCCTGGTCCGACTAGAAGGGGCATTGCTATTGGAACGGCTCCTATGCTTTCTGAATTTTGATCTAGATCAATTATCCTTCCTGTGATAATAAGTCGAATAGCGATTATGAGCAGAAGTATGCCTCCAGCTATTTGGAAACTAAAGATGGAGACTCCAAATATTGAGAAGATTTCTTGTCCTGCAAAAGCAAATATTAAAAGTAAAATAATGCTTACTATGGTTGCGGTGTTAAAGGTTTTTGTTTTCTGTTTTTTTGGCATTTTTTCGGTTAGACTCATAAATATTGGAATATTGCCAAGAGGATCAACCATAATAAAGAGAACCAAAATAGCTTTAGCTAGATTAATAGCATTGTCATCAATAATCTCAAGCATAAAATTCTCCCAATCTCTTGTTTGAAACTAGAGTTATAAAAGCCTTAGCAAAGAAAATATATAGTTAAAAGATTTTGCAAATGTAAAACCAAAGGAAAAGTAATTGTTTTTTTAGAGAAAACTATTGAAGAGATTCATAGTATTTTTTTAGGATAGAAATAATTTTTTTAGAGGCTTGGCCATTTCCAAAAGGATTAAAATTAAATCTGTGTTTTATTTCTCGATAATTATCTTGGATATATTGTAGAGCGTGAATTATTTTTGTTGGATTCATTCCAGTTATTATGTTAACGCCCATATCAACAGTTTCAGTCCATTCTATTTGGTTTCGTAAAGTTATGCATGGGACCTTTGACCAGAAGGCTTCTTTTGTTAAACCGCCTGAATCGGTCATTACTATTTTTGAATGTTTTAATAATTTAATCATTTCCAGATATCCGATTGGATTAATGGTGTGAATATTGTCATATTTCTTCAGCAAGTTATTTTCTTTTAGTCGTTCTCGTGTTCTGGGATGAATAGGAAAAATTATTTCTATTTCAGAGTTTTTAAGAGTTTGAAAAAGTTTTTTTAAAAGGTTTGGGGTGTCTACATTTTCAGCTCTATGAACAGTCAATATGGCATATTTTTTTTTTGATAAGTTAAGTTTTTGGAGTATGTTGCTTTTATCTGCCTTATTTTGTGAGGTTAAGAATACATCATACATTGTGTCTCCGACATTGTATATTCTTCCGGGTACTGACTCTTTTTCCAAGTTGTTCTTGCATTTTTCTGTTGGGGTAAACAGTATTTCAGAACAGTGATCGATTAGTCGTCTATTGAGTTCTTCGACCATTTTAATGTTGAAGCTTCGGGGTCCTGATTCAAGATGAATTACTGGAATGTTTGATTTAACACTCGCGAGAGCACTAGCTAATGCCGAGTTTGTATCTCCAGGAACGATAACAAATGAAGGTTTATTGGATTTTAAGATTTTTTCTAAACGAGACATTATTTCTGTTATTTGGAAAATATGAGATCCAGAACCCACGTTTAGATTTGCGAAAGGTTCAGGAGAAGATAATTCCTCAAAGAAAATCTGCGAAAGAGAATGATCGTAGTGTTGACCTGTGTGAATAATTTGGATGGGGAGATTCTGTTTTTTAGCTTCTTGGATCAATGGAGCTGATTTAATTATTTGAGGTCTAGTTCCAAGTATTAGAAAAAAAGTCATCAAATGTCAAGTCCATAGGCTTATTGGTTATGTTTAATCAGAATAGTACTTTTTAGTACATAAAAGCATTGAATAACTATTATAATTGTGGATTGATAGCCGGGTAAAGTAATCAAAGAGAAAAGTGGTTAGAGAATTATCTGTACATTTCGGCTCTATGTGGGTATTTTGTTTTGAACAATTTTTGTGCTTCAATTTTTAGTTTTATATCAAGTTTTCTTTGGCTCTTTGAAATTGTGCTAAGATCTGGGTGAGCTAAGATAGGCCCGTTTAGTATTAAACTTGTTTTTTTCTTTGTTAAGTCCCAAGTTGGAACGGGGTTTCTTTTCAGGATATTTGAAAGTAGGTTGTTTTGTGTTTGTGATTGTTGAAAACTATTTAATAGTTCTTTTGCTTGCCCTTTCTGTAAAGGGCGATATCCGTATAGAGGAGCTCCCTTAAGTAGCGATCTGATATCAGTTTGGGTTCTCTATTTCCATCCCAACTCCAGTATATTCTTGTGGATTTATGGTAACTATTTTTAACATATACCCTTTTTTTGGGCCGATAACAAGCACATTTCCTTTGTAATCTCTTAGAATAGACCAACCTAACGGTTGGTTATTGTATTGATTTATGATTTGTTTTGTTAACGAGTCAATTGGTTGAGTACTCAAGTTAATCTTCCTACCGAGAGAGAGATACTCGTATCATAAAAATCTTCGTTAAACCTAGGAAAAAATATTAGTTGAATAAGATTCAAAGAAAAATAACTTGAAATAGCTAATAGTTTTTTATTGACCTTTAAACAGGTTTATTAATTAGACTAGAGTTGGCCGTGCGGAAAAAGGTCTGCTAGTATTTGAAACGTTCTATAGGCAAAGAATTTCGGGTTCAGGTTCTAAAAAATGTAATACAGAATATAACAGCAGATGGTAAATTTAGAATAACTATTGAAAAAATCTAACTTCAATCCTTCTTTTTTTATCTTATAAAATACAAAAGAAAAAAGTTGAGTAACCCATCAATTCTATTATATTGCCTAAATCAACGATTTATTCTTGTTCTTTTGCGAGTACATTTTTTTTAGTTAGATTTTATACTATTAGGTAGGTTCCTGAAAACATTAAAGTTATTGCACATATTTTAAGAATTATTGTTTGTTTGTTTAGGTCTTCTGTGAGTATTTTTGGTAGAAATATGCTGAGAAATAATGTGTAGAAGAAGATGTAGAAGGGTTGAAGCCCGAATAATGCTGAGGCAATTGAAGCATTTGTTGAAGATAAAGCTATTAAAGAAAATAAGGCGCCAACAACATAGATGCCTTCACCAATAAAAGTTAGAAATAGTCCTTTTTTGCCTATATTTGGGATTTTTTTGGTGAATTGTTCTCTTGGTTTTTTGAAAGCAAGTAAAAGAGTTACTCCAAGTAGGGCTCCTGTGATACTCCAGAAAAACAATGACCAGAAGTCAAAATGGTTTAATAGATATTTTTCAAGTATTGTGTAGATTGCAATAATTAGACCAAAAGGTATCATATATTTGAATGCGCTAGAAAATGTTGTTTTGCCTTTATTTTTTTTGTAAGAGATTAAGATTGCCGCAACTACAATAATTATTATTCCCAAATATTTTTGAGGTCCTAGAATTTCGTTTAAAAAAATTGCGGATAGTAACGCAACAAATACAGGTATTAATTGAAATAGTGTGGTTAATCTTGAGACTTCTTCTACTAGAAGAGCTTGGGAGTAAAACCAAAATGCTATGAGAGGCAGCAAACCAGTTATGATTGCAAAAATTGTGTAGGGAAAAATGAAATTAATTGGTGTGATTAATAGAATTGCAAGTGTAAAGGGCATAGTCCATAAGAATTATTGTGGAGATCATGGAAACATAGTTTTTGAATTTATTTGTGATTAAGAATTTAACAAAAACGTTGTTTAACGCCCAGAATGCAGGAGCTAGGAGTGCATAGATATACCATTCCATTTTTTTATCAGCTTGTTTATGAAATGTAGAGACTAGTATTGTCTCATTTAAATTAGTGTATTTTCTTGGTGCAATTTGTTGGCGTATAGTTGTTTTTTGTTGTAAGTTTTTTTTGGTAAAAAAGAGTTTGGATTATTTTAGAAAAAAAGTTCAGAATTATTGGGTGATAATATTTTTCTTGAGTATTTCTTCTTCTGTTATTGTTTTTTGTATCAGTGTTTTAATAGCTTGGTTTGTGTTTCCTGAAAAGTATGGTTGAACGATTTTTTTGGCAAATTTTTTTAGTAGTTCTAGTGGGAAATCGTGGAAGGTTAAATCAACAAGAATATCTTCTTGGTTTGTTAGCATCAGTGTTTTCTTTTTCATTTTGAAGTCACAGATTTAGAGTGTTAGGTTTTTAGACTCTAAAAAGTGGATGTTTCAAAGAGTATTGAATAGAGCGGAGAGAAGAGTTAAAGTGTTTAATTTTTTTGATATTTGTTTGAAAAGAAGTTAATTTTTCAAAAGTTTATAGTTCTAGTTGGCTAAAATATTATTATTAGGTTGTCTGCAAGTTTTAGTCTCAGGGATTGGTTTGTAATAATTTCTTCTATGCATAACCATTCTTTTTCTTTGAGTCTTTTTTCTATGTGAATCTCGAAGTTTGTATCGGTTTTTATTTTTTTTGTAAGAATTAGGTCTTGTTTTGGTATATTGCAGGTTTTACATATTTTTGTGAATATTTTTTGAGCAGTTTTTTTGTCCATAATTATCCCATTTACTTTTTGGGTTTTTAGGGGTTATTGTGGTCTACTAAGTGGGCTGTACCGTCGGGACAATAAACCTTTTCGTTTTTTTTAACTAGTTTGTATCTGGTTAGACATGGTTTTTGTTGGGTGCATCCATCGCAGTCTCGTGATATCGTGTTGTTTCACCTCGCATCCCCACAAGTTTGCATGGTCATATTTAGGGTTTGCTGTTTGATTTGGTTGGATCAGTTTTTTATGGCAAAGTTTTTAGGTTATAAGAGATGTGCAAAGAAGGCGGGGAATTTGTCAATGTTGGGGGGTCTATTCGGAGTTGCGTCGAAGAGTAATTGTTTGAGTGATCTTTTTTTTGGAACTGATTATAATACTCATTTGGGAACTGAAATGGGTGGTTTAGCCCTGTTGGATGGGGACCTAAAAATTGCATCTCATAATATTAGTAATAGTCAGTTTAAATTTAGATTTGGCAAATATTTTGGAAAATTAGAGGGTAATTTGGGAATAAGCGTGATAAGTGATGTTGGAGAGACACAACCTATTAAATTTGAGACAAAAATTGGTAATTTTGCTCTTTGCACTGTGGGTTTGATTAAGAATGAGAAAGAATTGTTTGCGAGTTTAACTAGAAGTGGAGCTACTTTTAAGAATTCAAGACCTGAAGATGGAAAAAGTGTTCTTAATCAGACTGAGATTGTTGGTGAGTTAATTTGTACTGGAGATAACATCTTAGATGGATTAAGGAAAATGTATGATAGTTTGGAGGGGTCGATTTCTCTTTTGTTGCTTTCTGAAAACGAAAAAACCATCTATGCGTGTGGTGATACGTTTCCTTTGGTGGTTGGATCAAAAGAGAAAAGTTGGGCTATTGCTTCTGAGACTACAGCTTTTCCCAATCTGGGTTATAAGACGGAGAAGTTTCTGGGGTATCGTGAAGTAGTTGCTTTTGATTCTAAAGGTTTGAAAACTAGGATTCAAATGCAGAGTAAAAAGAGGTTTTGTCCTTTTCTTCACATTTATTCTGGTTTTCCTGCTTCAGACTATTATGGAATAAACTCTGAGATTGTCAGAGAAAGATGCGGTGGTTTTCTAGCAGAGAATGATGATGTTGAAGCTGATTTGGTTTTGGGAATTGCTGATTCTGGACTTCCACATTCCGTGGGATATGTAAAAAGGAAAATTGAATTAACCAAAGAGAAAATACTAAAAGATTTGGAGGAATTCAAAAAAGGCAATATGGATTCATCGGAGTTTACTTCAAGAGCTAAAAGTATTTTGGGTTTGCTCTCGCCTCTTAGGCGACCGTTAATAAAGTATACTCCAGGTTGGGGAAGAAGTTATATTCCTCCGGTTCAAAGCCAAAGAGAGATTGTTGCGAAATATAAGCAGGTTCCCAATCCTCAAATGATAAAGGGTAAGCGGATAATTTTGGTTGATGATTCGATAAGACGAGGAACTCAGCTAAGAAATTTGCTTAGAGAGAAGATTTGGCCTTTTGAGCCTAAAGAGATTCATGGTAGAATAGCTTCTCCGCCTCAGCTTTATCCATGTATCTATGATTTGTCTACTAAACATAAAGATCTGGCAACATGTAAGACTTTTGAGAAGCCCTATGATGAGAGTGATTTTGAGAAGTATATGGATCCTTTGAGTCCTGATTATGAGAGGATGGTAGAAAAGATTGGAAAAAATTTGGGTTTTACTTCGCTTGCAGTTTATTACTCTTGAGGATATGGTCAAAGCTGTTATTGAAGATCCAAACAACGAGAACTTGAAAAAAGAAGATTTGTGCATGCACTGTTGGACCGGATGCAACTAACCCTTTTTTTAGAATTTTGTTTTAGGTTGTTGGTATTTCTGGGAAAATGAATTTTTTTGGTGTTAGCCCTACAATTTGGGCATTCGGTGGTATTAGCTAGAGTAGATTGTTTGGCAATATGGGCATTCTATTCTGAGCATGTCATTGAAGTGTTTGTCTATTATGTCCATTTTTTTTTCTTGCAATTCTTTTTTGTGTTGTAGTTTTGAGGAGGAAAAAGCAAACCAAAAACCAGCAATCGATATGGCTCCAAACATTAGCAGAAAATTAGAATTATTTCACTTGCAATTGATGCATGCCATTTCTTTGTTCTCAACTCTATTTTTGATGGTTGGTTTAGTTGATCTTGGAAAAATGTGTAAATTGATTGGACTTAACCTTTATGAATTATAAATCATAATCAGCGTATAATTAGATTTTTTGTTAAAGGTGTCTGAAAGTATTATATTTTTGGAAATCTATAATCATCTGGATAGGTGGATATGAAACCCAGAATATTACTAGCCATTCTTATTGACATTTATTTTGGTTGGAAGTATCGGCGGGTATTTGATTTATGTATTCCAAATGCGTACCTTCGAGAGGTTCCGGCTCCTGTTGTTTTTAATCATAGCGAAGATTATTGGAGGGGTTTATACGCTTTTGGTTTTGCTGTATCTAACACTTCTATTCAAGAGACTGTCGAGCAGTTTTTGGTTGTGATGGATTATGATGGGAATTATGTGAATTTTGAAAATTCGTCTAGTCATAATTTTAATTACGTTAATCAGTTAAGTGAAAATGAGTTATATTATTATCTTCGACCGCAAAGACGAGAGGGTGAAGCAGGATCCTATGATAGTTCCTGAGGCGAGAATCTGGGATTTTCGTTCGGGTACTACAAGATCGATTTTGGAGGGTGTTAATATTCGGGGGCATCACGAGTTTTTGATTGAGGATGGGTATTTTGTGACTATGCGTCGAATTGAGAAGGGGGGGTTGGATACTGTTGTTCATCTTGATCCGCTAACTGGAAATGAGACTTGGGTTTGGAGTTCTGAGCCGTATTTTCCTGAAAAGATTTGTGATTTGTGTCGGGATGATGATTGGACTCATGGTAATGATGTGACTGTGAGTTTGGATGGATTATATTATTTTGTGAATTTTAGGAATACTGATAATTTTGCTAAGGTTAATCGCGAAACTGGAGAGCTTGTTTGGCTTGCAGGTAGAAATGGAGACTTTTCTTTGTTGGATAGTGGTGTTGAAAAAGAGAGTTTGTGGTATCACAGTCACGTTGTTAAAGAGATTGAGCCCAATGTTTTTCTTATGTTTGATAACGATTTTCATAATCGTACTCACTTGGATACTTATCCGGTCGGGGAAGACCCGTTTGTGACTTATTATGGTGGTCAAAGTAGGTTAATTGAGGTAACTCTAAACGAGTCCTCTATGACAGGTGAGGTTACTTGGAGTTATACACCGAAAGTAGAGTATTTTAGCGCTATTTTTGGGGATATTGATGTTTTGCCTAACGGGAATATTTTGGGGGTTTTTGGAACACCAGTTCACAAAATTGGTGCAAATCAAGAAGAGCTAGATGAGGCTTTTGGGGCTTCTCTTTTAGAGGTGAATCGTAGTGGTGAGTTGATTAGAGAGTATCGTTTTCCTTTTGGTGTTTCTATTTATCGTGTTGAGGAGTTAAGTGATGATCCATCTGATTATGTGGGATTGTGGTTGTTAGAGTTACCTTAGATCTGACTATACTAAATTTATTTTGTAGGTGTTTTTTACCAATATGTGTGATAGTTCCATTTTTTTTGTGATGTTGGTTTTTAGGTTTTATTGGTTTTTGTTGACTTTTGCTTTGTTTTAAAATATGTGTTTTGTTGAAAATTGTTATTTTTGGATTATTGTACCATTCGAAAATTTTTGGATAGTTGTACCATTCCAAAATAATAGTTTATCATATGGGAGATTTATTGGAGTGTTGCCGATTTGTGTTTCGTAGACTATATCCAAATACAGAACATGTGTTTGCAATAGAAGGTTGATATCACTTAATATTTGTGGAGATATTGAATCTGCTTCCCACTTGCCCCATATTTTATCTTCTGGTCCACGAAAACCAGAACCATAGTCACTGGGAAGAACGTAAGCTGTATTTGCTGGAAAGCTTTCTGTTTTTGGTTGGAGTTTGTAGGTAATTCCAAAAATTTTGCATTTTTTCAAGATGTTGAGATGTAAGTGTTCCATATTCGGTTACTGGAGGATTTTCACCAGCCTCGGTAAAGCCTGGAGAGTTAAAGACAATAATGTATTTTGCACCATTTTGGTAGGCCAAAACCATATCATGATAGAGTTGGTCTGGGTCTTCGACAAAAGAATCTAGTTCTCCTTCTGACCAAGTGATAATAGCTCCCCAGTCTTTGTTTAGAGTTTTTGCTGCACCTCTACATAAACCAGCTGCTAATTGTCTACTGTTGTTGCCCACAAACTCCGCAAAAACCACATCATATCCGGACACGTAGTCATACCAGTAAAGCGCATAATCAGATGTAAAAACTGGAAATTCTACAGGTCGATAGTAATAAGTCATAATATCTAAATAGAAGTCCAGATGATGAGTGTAAAGAGTTGCGGCATCATTATAGTTGTTGGCATCTGTCATGTCGATTGAGTGGGCACCATCTATTAGTTTACCCCCCACCTCATCAAAAATATATACGCCTAAGAATTTGTCCTCCCACTTTTCGGATGCCTGAACAAAAAAATCGGGGTTAGGTCCTCTGGGAGGTACAAATTCATGTTCTCCAAATGAAACAAAAATAATAAAATGAATATTTTTTTGATATAAGTGATCACAGACTCTTGTTAGAGCTTCTGTATCACTAGTAACTTGTAAAGACCCTAATATTATCAAATTGACGTAGTCGGCTACTTTATCTATGAGTTTAACTGCCGTTTGTTCATCCCCATAACCTATATCCATCCCAACAAAAACTTCAGGTTCAAACTTTGGTTTTATGAAAATTAATTCTGTGCCTAAAAGGGTCAAAAAAAGTCCAAGGATAAAAAGCAAGTGTGACCAGAATAAAGGATTTATGTTTATGCCTGATTTTGTCTAGTAGGAAAAAGTGAAAAAGGAAAAAAAAGGTTAGACCTCCTTTTGTGGATTAATTGTAATTCGCATCTATAAAACATCCTTACAGAGCAATAAGAAAAGCATAAATTTGTTGTCTTTTATCAGAGTTTCACACCTAATAAGTTTTACAATTTTTCAGATTATGGTTTGCTTGTATTTTTCCAAGGTGTTGCGTGCAAAAAGGCTTCAGTGGCAAAGGGAGTCCACCATTTTTCGTTTTTAACATACCACTCAACCGTGTTTGTTAGTGATTCTTCAAAAGAAAATTTAGGTAACCAAAAAAGTTCTTTTTCTGCTTTAGTTGAATTCAAGCTGTATCTTTTGTCGTGTGCTGGGCGGTCTTTGACGAATTTTATTAGGTTTTCAGGTTTGCCTAATATGGCAAGAATTTTCTTGGCTATATTATTTTTGGAATTTCGTTTTTAGCGGAGACATTATAGATCTCTCCCGGTGCTCCTCTTTGAATTACACGCTCAATTGCTATGCAGTGATCTTTTACGTATATCCAGTCACGAATATTTTCGCCTTTGGCATATATGGGACGAACAAGTTTTTGATAGCTCTAATTATAGTTTTTGGGATTAGTTTTTCCGGAAGTTGGTAGGGACCATAATTATTTGTGCACCTTGTTATTCGTGTGTCTAGTTTGTAGGTTTTATGATAGGACATGATGAACATTTCTGAGGCTGCTTTGGAAGCTGAATAGGGGTTGGAGGGATTTAAAGGAGATTTTTCTGTGAAAGGATTCTTCCAGGGTTTCACCGTAAACTTTGCCAGTTGAAACTTGAATAAATTTTGCTTTGGATTTATGTTTTCTCATTGACTCTAAAATAGTGAAGGTTCCAATTGTATTGCTTTGCAAAAACGCGTTGGGGTTAACTATACTTCTGTCTACTTGAGTTTCTGCAGCAAAATTCACAATTACATCCACTTTTCCAATAATTTTGTTAACAAGATGGAAGTTTGAGATATCCCCTTTAACGAATTTGTAGTTTTTTGAGAATTCTAGGTCCTGCAGATTAGAGGGGTTAGAACCTACTCCCATTTTATCTATGTTTACTATTTCAGATTCAGGGTTTTTGGCATAAAATATGTCTAATAAAGTTGGTGCCTATAAAACCTAAACCGCCAGTAATTAGATATTTCATATTTTAATCACCTGTGGGGTGGGTAATGCCAATTCCAGGGTTTGCCTGCTCTGGGATCATCCTTTTTGTTATTTATTGTTTGGGGAATTATTGTTTGGTCGTTCCAAGGTCTTGTTTGATGATCCGTTTGTTTTGAGTCATTGATTTGACTTATAGAGTAGAGAATTTTTGCGGGTTGCATACTAATTACTCTAAAACCGTGCCAATATGATGCGGGTACTCTTACGGTTTGCAGATTATTTTTTGTTGAGATTATCTCTGTTAGTTCTTGTGTTTTTTCATCAAATACACAAATTTTTGTGGAACCTTCAAGGGTTGTAAAATAATTTATTTGTCCTTTTTGGTTTCTGTGCCAAGCTCGAATTATGTAAGGGTAAGAGTCTATGAGGTTGGTTTGAGAGGGGAAGTCATTTTGGTAGAAGTCATACCAATCTTTGCGTATAAGTTCTGTAAAAAAACCTCGCTCGTCTGTAAGTTGATTATGTATTTTTATAGATACACCTTTTAACATGTTGGTTTAGTTCCTGTTTCTAAACATATACTATGTTTGGTAGCTTTATGTTATTTGCTATTTGAAATTTCAATTAATGTATTTAATTCCAATTTTTTTATATTTTGTTGAGTTTGAATTCATAAAAGCTAATAAAACAAGTTTCATTTTGAAGATTATGTGTATTTTACCAAGTTTTAAATCAGAAGATCTTGCAATCAATCGACCTAAAAGAAAGAAAGCTATTAAACAAACTGAAAATGTGAAATTAATTGTAAATGAGCATTTACGATTAGAAAGCTCAGTTTAGTAGACAAAAAAAGATATTCTTTTAATTTTTGATATTGGTTACGTTAGATGAGAGTAGTTGCGTTACCTATTTTTTAAGTTGTGCGTTGGTTGATTTGTTATAGAGGTAAAAATCCAAAAAACAAAAATCCTGCAATTACATACGCAACTATAGCACCTGAACAAAGAAGAGGAAGCCCTGGTTGAGGTTTACCCTTAAGCACTAATGTCATAAGAGCAATAAAACCAACTAAAGTACCAACAAGAACTGATAAACCCATAAGTAAACCATTGCTGGGTAAACTGTGAAAAGCTGACACAGCTAAAAGTCCTGGAAACACTATGTCTCCTAAACCTAAGAAAAATGCGTCACGCTCTTGATTGGTTTCAAGTTTTTCTTTAAGAGTTTTTGTTTGTTTTAGAAGAGAGTAATCTCTTTTTTTAGGAATTACAAACATTACTGGAAGCTTAAGATCAATAAAAGAATCTGCCAGATCAATCATATGTTTAGTTTTATAGACTGCTAGTAAATCATAGATGGCCATTGCAATTAACAAAATAATGGTAACTGGAATTGTAAGTGATATGCCAATCATAGCTATAGCTCCAACTCCAGTAAATATCGCAATCGAGTTTATGATATACCATTCGGGTTTTTTAATAAGAGCTAAAAGAAGAACGGTTGCACCAGTGATCGAAAAAACCATTGACGCCCAAACATCTGGAAAAGCAATTAGAAATAGAGGATAGAACACATTTATACAAAGAATCCAAGTTGCACCCAAATAAATTATTTTTATTACCTGCTTTTTCCAAAATTTAATAATCAGCAAAATTACACCTGTAAAAATTATCAAAATAGAAAAAAAATAAGCTACATTCAAAAAATCACCCGGATCTTCAAAAGCCACTATACCAGCGGACTCAAAAGGACCAACAACTAAAAACGCTAAGAAATCAATTACTACAAACAAGCTCCCCATTAAAAATATTGGAAAGAGTTGTGAGGATAATGTTTTTTTGTTCATCTCTTCTGAAGAAAGTAAAAATACATATTTATGATTATTCCTAAAAAAACCAGAGCTTTTTACTGATCAGAGATCCATAAAGTTCAAAAGGAGTATTGAGTCTACTTTTTTTTGCTTTCACTTAACGGATTTGCCTGCTCTGCACGCGTAAAACCCTATGTGTGAAAATCTCATCGCGAGATAGCCAAAATATGACTTATTTGGGTAGCGTGGTACTGGCAAAGGTGAAAGCCCCCCTTCTTCTTACAAGTTTTTTTGTTACTTTGAAATGCACAAAAAAATAGTTTTTAGGTTAATATCATCTTTTTTGTGTTATTTGTCTAATTTTAAAACAAAAAAGTAAACTATAAAAACTGCCAACTAGCCATAAAAGTTGCGGTTTAAAGGGGATTTAAATTTTGAAGAAGTTTTTAGGTTTAGTATTAACCAGTATTTTTATTTTATCAATGTTTTCTTTGCTCACATTAAATGTTAATTCTCAAGAGTCATCTGATTGGTGGTATATGAGCCAAAAAGATTTGGGTAATACAGGTTATTACGATTCAGTTGGACCTATGACAAATAATGTTTTATGGAATTCTACAGTTGGGGGTTGGGTTTGGTCTGATGTTGCGGTTGTAGATGGACTTGTCTTTGTGGGTTGTTATGATAATAAAACCTACGCTTTAGATCAAACAAATGGTAACATAGTCTGGGAGTACGAAACTCAAGACATAGTATATTCTTCTCCAGTAGTTGCAGATGGCGTATTGTATATTGGATCTGATGATGGTAATGTTTATGCATTAGATGCCAAAACAGGCAATTTAAAATGGAAGTTTACAACTGGCGATGAGGTACAAGCACCAGCCTAAAGTCGTAAATGGCATAGTGTATATTGGTTCGGCCGATAACAATTTTTACGCTTTAGACGCAACAACTGGTGATGTTATTTGGATGTACACTACCGGAGATGATGTAATTGCACCTCCTGCAATTGCAGAGGGCGTTGTTTACATAGGCTCTTTTGATCACAATGTTTATGCTCTAGATGCTACAACAGGTGATAAAATTTGGAGTTTTCCAACCGAGTCTTTTGTAGAATCTACTCCAACTTTTTCAGATGGTGTTGTTTATTTTGGTTCATTTGACAATAAAACCTATGCTGTAGATGCAACAACAGGCGAACAAATTTGGAGCGTTGAAACTGGTCATGACCTATGCGTACAATCATCTCCGGCAGTTGCAAACGGCTTGATTTATATTGGATCTTCATATGCTGGAACCCTCCACGGAAGCGTCTTTGCTTATAAAGTATTGGATGGGAGCTTGGAATGGGAATATAAAACAGATGGTTTAGTATTTGCAGCTCCAATAGTTGTGGGTGATGTCGTTTACGTTGGTTCATCGTATATGGGACCAGCCCCAAATCTTAATGATCCAGGAAGCTATACACCAGAAGAAATTGCTGAAATAATGTCAGTTGTATTAAAGGGTCGTCGCGGTCATGTTTACGCTTTGGACGCTTCATCAGGTGAAGAAATATGGAATTATCAAACTGGCGGTGCTGTTTACTCTTCTCCAGCAGTTGTTAATGGAGTAATGTATATTGGTTCTATGGATAGCAATGTTTACGCTTTTGGTCCATCTGATCAAATTGAATTGGGTGATCTAAGAACATACCTCATAATTGGCATAATTATAATCGCAGTGGTTGTATTGGGATTGGTAATGCTTAGAAAGAAAAAATAAATTTAAGCACTCTCTCTTTTTCTAAAATTTTCTTAATTAACAATCTATTTGTCTATTGTGTTTTTTTCTCTTTGAACGTTCTGCCTATTGTTCAGGTTTTTAATCTCAAACAAGAAAAAAAATTTTTGAAGTTTAATTGTTCATAAAAAAGTTGATTAGTTCTTATTCTGTAAGATTGCCTTGGTTTATTGCTTTTTTTATTAGTTTTGTTGCGAATTCCCACAGTATAGGTGAGCCTTTTTCGATATCGGTATTACTGGCTTCTATTTGATATTTTTTAACATTATTTTGTTGCCAAGCTTTGCCATTTGTGTGGTAGTTGTTAATTATGGGTTGGAGACGGTCTAGGGCGTTTGCGAATTGGGCTGTTGGGGTTTTGTTTTCTTCGAATTCTTTCCAAAGATTTTGGAGGTTTTTTGCTTGGTCTTTTGGGAGTATATTAAATATGCGTTTTGCTGCTTTGGCTTCGTTTTCAGGTTTAGTTTTTTGAGCTTGAATGTCGTATAGAAAGGTGTCTCCAACATCTATTTCTACTATGTCGTGAATTAGCAACATTTTGACTACCTTTGAGAGGTTAATATCGGAGTGTTTGGAGTATTCTTGTAGGATTATAGCCATTAGTGCTATGTGCCATGAGTGTTCGCTGGAGTTTTCATGTCTAGTTTTGGTGGTTGTATAGGTTTGGCGCAAAACTTGTTTGAGTTTGTCTACTTCTAAAATAAAACTTATTTGTTGGCTAAGACGAGAGTTTTTAGACATTTTAGGTTGCCTCTTATTGTATAGAAGAAAAGGTTGTGTAAACCATTAATTAAAATAGTTTGAGGGAAAAATGGAAAGTTTCTTTTGTCTTTGAGTTTTCGTTGTAGTCTTCGTTGGGGATTTTGGTTTAAGCGGTTCTGAAGTTGTTTTAGTGTTTTGGTTGAAGGAATATTTTCCTTTTCCAATACAAAGTCCCCAATATTTGTTTGGAAGATAGTATAGACTTCCGGATTTTGTTGGTTGCTATGTTTTCGCGTTTTTTATCCAGGAGTATATCTTTTCAATTGTTGGTTTTTCAGCTTCTTGGATTTTTCCTTCTTCAAGTTGAATATTGAATACTTTATTTATTTTCATACTAAGTTCAATCGGGTCTTGATTGGCTAGTTCTTTTCTGTTTGTTATATTAGCATCTTCTAGTAAAATTATGTCTTTTTCTGTTATACCTGGAACCATTGAGAGCTGAGCTATACCTTGTAGTTTCTGCGCTGTTTTTTGGGATGTACTAGTTTTCTCTGCGATTACTTTGGGGTCTTCCATAATGAGTTGACCAACTGTTGTTATTCCCATTTCTTTTAGTTCATTCATTGTTGTTGGTCCTATTCCCCGTACTTGTTCTGGATTTGATTGGCTTGTGAGTTGTGGTTCTGGTCTTACAAATTCATTTTCTAGTTTTGCTAGTTTTGTTTGGATGTCTATTATTTCGTTTTTTTGCTTTGAGATATTTTTAGCGGTTTTTTGGGTTGTTTGATCTTGTTTTTTCATTGCATTGTCTATTTGCATAAGCTGGTTTTCTATTTCAGCTCTCATTGTAGTTGACTCAGAAGTAAATCTGTTAGTTATGCTGGTGTGGAATTGTTTGAGCATTTCTGCTTGTTCAGCAAAACCTTCTGTGAGTTGGTTTTCTATTTCAGTTTTTATTTCTCCGGATTTCTTGTTAATCTTGTTGGTTAAACTGGTTTGAACTGCTTTTAGTTCGTTATCTTGGTCTGTAAAGCTGTTGGCGACTTCTTTTTTTGTGGTTTCCAGATTATTGGCTACTAAGAATACGTTTCCTTTTAGACTTTTCATATCGGATTGTTGCAGTTTTTGTCCTTGTTCTAGGTTGTTTGTTTTTGTGTTAATTTCGTTGAGAATGGGTATATTTGATAACTCAGTTACTATTTTGCTGGCAGTAGCTCCAATAAAAATTAGAGTTACAATTATTGAAACTATAAGATAGAAGTAAATTGGGAATCCTCCGGTAAGGGAGCTTATTAGGTAGGGTTGAAATGTACTCTCGATTCCAAGGTTAATTGACAAAATCACGGCTGCAATCGCGTTTAATCCTGCCAAAAAAGAAAAGAATCCTAATATCCAAATAGCTTTTCCTCTCAATTTTATTTACCTCAATAAATTAAATGTTTGAATAAACAAATCTATGTTGTTAGGTGTTTTTAAGATTTTTCTTGAAAAATTAATGTTCGAACTTCACTATTTTTTTGATCTATATTAAAAGATGGCTATTAAACGTTTTCATTTAATCTTCTCTCCATTTGAATAGTTTAATTGCTGCTAGAAAAATTACAGCTGTTATTAATCCAACCACAACTAAGTCTAAGAAGGCTCCATCAAAGTTTGCGTAGACCATAACATTGTTTAAGCCTTCTATTATGTAAAACAATGGCATTATGTGGGCAACATCTTGTAAGTATTGAGGCATACCACTTATGGGAAAGAACGTGCCGCTAAGAAACATCATTGGAAAAGTCACTATATTCCCTATGATACCTGCAGTTTCAGGATTCTTAGTTATTGTTCCAACTAACATACCAAGTGAAGCAAAAAGCATTGGACCTAAAATAAGGAAAGGTATAAGCCAAATATTAAGTGTAATATGTGCGCCAAAAGCGAAGATACCTACCCCAACCATAAGCAGAAAACTTAGGGTTGATAAAAGGATATACCAGATGACCTTGGATGCTAACCATTCCATTTTGGTAAGAGGTGTTAGACTCAATTGTTTGAAGAGTTTTGTTTTTTTATATTCTGATGAGATATTTACAAGAGAGAACATGGGACTAATTAATATAGAAAAACCGATTAATCCTGGAATTAGGAAGTCAACATATTGGGTTTGTTCAGTATTAACAGTAGTTGGTGTGATTCCAATAATTGGACTAGCATTGGGATTGTAGTATTTTAGGTTGAAAAATGTTATAACGCCACTAACTGTACCGCTTATAATACCACTAGTGCTTGCCGTTGGGTTTCCATAAACAGTTACGTTAACTTCTTGTCCAGACAAGTAGTTTTCAGAGAATCCTTGGGGTATAAAAACACCATCTGAAGCTGAATTATCTGCAAGATAATCTGAAAAGTTTTCAGAAGCGTTTACAGATACTAGAAAAACTGTTCCTGAATTGTTAAGAGTGTTTATGAATTGGGTAGCTATATCCATTTGGGGATTTAAAAAAGGGCCAGTGTCTTGGTTTTGGACGTATAGATCTATTTTTCCTGAAGAACCACCCGAAAAGATCGCGCCAAAAATTAGAATTAACATAACTGGAAATACTAAACCAAAGAATAAACCAAACTTGTTCCTCAAGTATCCACGACTAAATACTCCAAGATCCGATGCAATTCTTTTTACACTTATCATTTTTCCAAACACCTGGTTAATAATTAGAATTATTATTTTCGGTTATAATTTCGCCACTTTCATCAACTATTCCACTTACAAGCTTAATGAATACATCATCTAAGCTATCACGTCGAGTGCGTATTTCACCCCAATCTAATTTTGATTGCTCAGCAGCTGCTAGAGCAGCTAACGCATCAATTTTTTGTTTTAGTTTTACACTTATTATTCCTTGTTGATAGTTTACAGATAGATCTGTATTTTCGCTAATGTAATTAGCTAATTCTTTACTACCTACGATCTCTAGCCTTTCTTTTGAACCGTGTTTCTCTATTATTTTGTCAACAGTTCCCATTGCCACAATTTTTCCATGGTCCATTATTGCCACTCTATCAGAAAGTTGTTGAGCTTCATCAAGATAATGCGTAGTCAAGATTATTGTTTTACCTTTTGCTTTTAAGCCTCTAATTACTTCCCAAATTGCTCTTCTTGCATTAGGATCTAATCCCGTTGTTGGCTCATCAAGAAAAAGAAGCTCAGGAGAATTAACTAAAGCAAGAGCAAGACCAGTTTTTTGTTTTTGGCCTCCCGAAAGATTTTCAAAAAGAACACTAGCTGAATCTTCTAACAAAACCTCAGAGAGTATTTGATCAATATTTGGTTTAACTCCAAAAAGATTTGCGTAATAATTTATAGCTTCCTTTGGCGTTATTTTTTCGAAAAAAGTAAAATCTTGGGGTATAACTCCGATTTTCTTGTGCAATTTATGTCCATCTTTCCAGGGGTCAAGACCTAAAACTTTTACATCTCCAGAATCTCTTTTTCTTAAACCCTCCATAATCTCTATAGCAGTAGTTTTACCTGCTCCATTTGGACCTAAAAGACCAAAGATTTCACCTTGTTTAACCAAAAAGGTGATTCCATCAACTGCATTTATATTATCATAATATTTTTTTAAAGAGGATATTTCAATCGGATTTATGCTCAATACAACTCCATGAAATAGTATACTTGGTAACAAAGAACTATTAGACTTGTTGGGTGTCTTTTTTACTTTATTTTTAATTTTACTGCTGTACCATAAGCAGTCACTAAAATAAAACCTTCCAAGATTTCTGCTGTTTCAAAATCTATTGCTAGAACTCCATTAGCATCTAGTTTTTTAGCTTCACTTTTTAAATCTTCTAGAGCTTCTTTTCTGGCTTTTTCAATTTCCATTGCATAAGCTGTACCTTTTCCTCCCGTAAGAGCTTGAAATCCTGAAATAATTCGACCACCAGCTCCTCTTGTTCTTGTACTTGAACCATAAATAACTCCAAAAACTTTCTCAACCGTATGGGTTGGAATCGTATTCATTGTAGCTAAGATTAAATCGTCTCCCATAAATTCACTTCCTAAATTTCAATTAAACAATAGGGTATTTCCTTCATAACTATTTATGTTATTAAAAATAAGATAATATACATATTGCGTTAAGATATTTTTAGATAATTAGATGGGAGAAAAAGAATTAAACAATTTTGTAACATACATTGTATAATGAACATAACATTAATTGGCATGTCAGGTGTCGGAAAAAGCGTCGTAGGAAAAGAGTTAGCCAAAAAAATAAAATTTGATTTTATTGACACTGATAATATGATAGAGAAAAAAAATAAGTTAGAACTGCAAAAAGTATTTGAAAAGTTTGGAAAACAGAAATTCTTGAAACTTGAAGAAAAAACTGTATTGGACATAGATTACACTGATAAATTGGTTATTTCTTCAGGGGGAAGTGTTGTTTATTCGAAAAAGGCTATGATGTATCTTAAGGCAATTTCTAAAATAGTTTTTTTAGATGCTCCTTTGAAAGATATTAAAAAGCGTATTCCAGATTTTTCAACAAGAGGAATTGTAGGGTTGGAAAATAGTTTAGAAAAATTATTTAATGAAAGATATAAACTCTACAAAAATTATTCAGAAATTACAATAAAAATACCAAAAAAATTCGACGTTAATATCATCGTAAATGAAATAATTGAGAAATTACACATTAACTGATGAATTCTATTATTGAAATAAAGTGTGAGTGTTAGGGTTACTTCTCTAATAGTGTGGAAGGTATTTTTGTTTGTTTAGTATAATCTTTTTTGAATTAAAGTATATAGATATTATTTATAAAAAAGTGTCTTTAATTAGATTTTTTATCCCAAAAAAAGTGGGGGAAGATTATTTTTGTTTTTTGTGTTTATTTTTTGCGAAGAATCAAAAAGGCTACTACTGCGATTGCTGCAATTATTGCAATTGATGATCCAGCAATGTATGTATCAGTATTCGAGGCTGGAGTAGCGACAGGAGTAGGTGTTGGTTCAGCTTCAACAACTCCTACGTATGTTGATGCGTGTGAACCCCAATAGGATTCAGACCCCAAAAACGAAGCTAAAACCATGTATTGCCCTGGAACTGGTGGTTCCCATTGTAAACCATAGTTACCATCAGTATCACTAGTGACACTACCAATCTCGTAAAAGTTGCCGTTAGGATCAAAAACCTCTAAAACAACTTCAACACCAGTAGCATCCATTGGCATAGGTTTTTGCATATACAAGTATTCCATCCAACCAGTCATGCTCTCATCAGAAACAACTGGAACTCCATTTGGGAATCTTAATTGCCTATTAGAATCCATAGCGCCTGGAGATAAATCATTAACTGTACCTGTTATCATCAGACTTTCACCTTCAGTAATGGCAGTTAATGGAGCATTGATAGTTGTAGCACTTGGGCCTTTCCCTATACAATACACTGAATTGTCATAGTAACTATAGTAACAAAGGAAACCATCGGCAATTAATGCGGTAGATGTGCCTCTGCCACCAGTTTGGCCAGACCAACCAAGCATTGACCATATTTCTTCTCCGGTAAAAGCGTCGAGGCATCTTACTTTTTCGCCTTTATAGTAAGGTGTGTTGGGTGAATGTTCATTGTTGAAAACATAGACTTTCTCGTCAGCTATTCCTGCTATGAAGATTGGGTAATTTCCCCATACTGTTTCTAAGCCGCTGTTTGTATCGTTATATTCCCAAATCAGGTCTCCATTTTCCATGTCATAACAATGAATTTCTCCTCCATATCCTTGAACATACAAGTTTCCGTAAGCTTCAAAGCCTTTCTGTCCTGCTCCTTCCCCACCGCCATAATATTGTAAAGCGTAGAAGTCATCATCTCCTGATGGTCCCCAGATCTTGTTGCCTGTGTCTAGATCATATCCTATCCACTCAAAGGTTTCAGCATACGATAAGGTGAATACTCTGGCTTCTTCTGATACGGGACCCAATGTTGTGGTTAACAGTCCATCTGGAGCGGGATAATTTTTGAGCCAAAGTAGTTGTCCTCTATTTGATGGTTTATCGCTTATTGCCCACATTGTGATTGTTTCTTGTGGTTCTTCTCGTCGTCCACCTAGTCCTGGAAAACTACTGCTTCTTCCCAGTATGATGTCTCCCGGAATTATTGATACGATAGCGGGATTTGAGTCTCCTGGTAAATCTGGAATTGTTACATTCCATGAATAGGCGGTGCTCATGTTAACTTCTTTCCCTAAAGGTCTCCACTGGTAGGCATTACTACTGGTTCCTATTCGACTGTGTAATCCAACGTTGTCTTGCGTGTTATTCCATAAAGCTAGCCAACGACCATTATAGTTTAAAACGTAGCGTACTATCTCGCCCTTGTCCGTGTATACTTCTGTTCCGGATGGAACATCTGTTAAGTTGAATATGGGCTGTCCGGTGTAAGCGTCGTATCCGAGCCATGTTGAACCACTTTGTGTCCAGAGTGTTCCACCTACTGTTCCGTGTTGATTCATTGATTCGTATTCAAACAGTTGTCCTTTGCTGGGTCCTATATCTGATACCCACATTTTTTCACCTGTACGCATATCAACACACAGGTATTCTCCTGAAGTTCCTGCATGATTTAGTGGAGCCCGGAAATAGAGTCTACCATACATGCTTAGTGCGTATTGGAAGCGTCCTTCATATGAGCCACCTGAATAAAATGTAGAATCTGGAATTTCTGTTGTTCCTCCAACAACTCCCCCAAACTCGATGGGCATCGACCACATTATATGTGGACTGTTTGGAGCTATACCGTCTTTTTGGAAAAGATTTATTGAACCGCCATAAACATAGCCTATCTGTGCTCCTCCAAGCCAGGCTGATCCGAGACCTGCCCATGCAGTGTTTTGTCCTTCGATTGGTCGTGTCCAATATTCTGTTGGAAGTGGATAGTCGGATATTTTCACTATTGGTTCTTCTTGAACGGTCATTGTAACAGATGTGCTACTAGGTAGTAATGTATCGTTTATGAAGCTGCTATACTGTCCAGGTATGTTTGTTACAGGATGGTTAGGGTTAACCACTTGTCCAGGATAGTTAAGGGTCATCGTGTACTCGCCTATCATAGAAGGCGTGTATGTAGTGTATGTTGATCCTGTTGCATCAGAAATAAATGGTCCAAGAGTTTGTGAAGTCCCATCAGGTTTTGTGACAGTAATAGTGAAATGGTATCTATCACCACCTATACCAAGTGCTGTTGGTGGAGCTCCGTGGATCCACATAAGCAGGTACACTGATTGATCTACACCTATTGGGTTTGGAGATACTACTAAGTATGGATAGGTTGGTATCTCTAGCGGGGGATCATGTGCTTTAACGACGGGCAAAATTGCAATTGCGGATATTGTTAAAATTAAAGTTATTGTTATAGTTGCTAACGCTGTTTTTTTATTCATTTTCATTTTTTCCTTTATTTAGTTTAAGTACAGTGTTATAACATTTGATTTATAACATTTTTGTAAAATGAAGTTATTGGTTATATAGAAGAAAAAAATGTTATTTTTATTCCTTTTTTAAAAAATTGGATTTTATATTAATTGATTTTATTTTTTTGGGTTGTTTAATTGATGTTGGGTAAATATTTTATAGCCAATTCCAACTGAGATTAATAGTAAAAAGGCGCTTAATAGAAAAGGGGCTACTATACCACCAAATTCTATAATTAATCCTCCAAATAGTGGTCCAGGTATATTTGAGATGCTAGCTACTGAGGCAGCTACTCCTAAGAATTGCCCTTGTTCAGCTGGTTTTGCGGTTTTTGATATCAGTGAGGGAATTGTTGTGTTCATTATTCCAAATCCTGCTGCAAGTAGAGCATTTGTGAAATAGAAAAATAATACGTTTTTGAATAATGGTGTTAGGAATATACCTGTTCCCATCACTATGGGACCTATAATGAGGAGTTTTTCCCCGCCAAGTCTTTTTGTCAGTTTATCTATTAAAAAACCTTGAAGGATTACTTGAACTAATCCTATGTATATGAAGATGTAGGATAAATCTAAGGCTGAGAAGTTGTAGTATTGTATACCCAGTATTGGGATAATTACGGGTATTGCACTAAACGCGATTGTTATTATGCCATATGTTAGGAGCATTGGGCCTATTAGGGGTTTTTTTATGGTTTCAAGTATTCCGCGGCCATAGTTTGGAGTTGTTTTGTTTTGAAGTAGGTTGTTTTTATTTTTGTTAGTTTCTGGTATAAAGTAGAATACGAATAGGATGTTGATTGCTGTTAAGAGCATTGCAATATAGCCTGGAAATGAATACCCAAAAATGCTTAGTGCACCTCCTAGAGCTGGTCCAATTATGAATCCTGCTCCTATTGCTGCTCCGATTTTTCCCATTTGTTTTGTTCTTGTTTTTTGGTCTGTAAGATCTGCTATGATTGCTTGCGCTACGGCTCTTTCTGTTGCGATACCAGCAATTAATCTGGAAAGAAGTAAAACAAGATAGGAATTGGCGAAAGAAAAAATGGTAAATCCTGCAAACGAGATGAGAAGTGATAGGAGTAGGATGGGTTTTCTTCCAAATTTGTCTGATGCTTTACCTAATATTGGTGCAAATAAGAATTGCATTGCTGCAAAAGAGGCTAATAGGATTCCAAGAGCTATAGATCCTGATTGAAAAGTTTCTGTATAGTAGGGTAGAAGAGGAATAATGAGTCCATAACCTATCATGTCAATAAAAACTGTAAGTACTACAACGAGTATCGGATTGAGTTTGTATCTGTTTGCCATTTTAGGTTTATTCCTTTTGAAATTCTGGGAAACTTGCTTAATTTTGGTTGTTTTGAAACAATTTGTGGTAATTATTTTAATTTATAAGAGTTTAGGTTCTGTTTGGTCCTAATCTGCTTATTTATTAAAAGGTAGAAAATGAATATTAATTTGTTTTTTTGGTTTTTTACTAAAATCGTCTTTTTTTATAGTGGTTATTATTTTTTAGCATTTGATTGGTTTGTGATTATTTTGATTTGAAAAATAGATTGTTTTTTGGGAATGGGTTGGACTAAATTAGTGAATAATGAATTGAAACTTTGAAAAATGTGAGTTAGGTCTATTAGTAAGAAAATTGTGAAGTTGAGCCATTAATATGATCGTATCACGTGAGATAAAATTGTTGGAGAATAAAAAAACACATCAAAAAGACGATTATGTGTTTGATAAGCGTCTTTACGTGATATTTTTAATAATTTTTACTGAAATTTTGGGTTTTAGTATGGTATTGCCACTAATCCCGGCTTTAGGTAAAGAGATAGGATTAACTCCTGTGGAGATAGGTCTTATTATATAGTGTGTTTAGTCTTAGTCAGTTATTTGCCAGTCCAGTAACTGGGAAGCTTAGTGATCGTTTTGGAAGAAAACCTTTGCTTGTTTTAAGTCAGATAAGCACTATGATTGGTTTTTTGCTTTTGGGGTTTGCTACAACTGCAATTTTGTTACTAACATCAAGGCTAATCGATGGTTTACTGGGATCTAATATGACTGTTAGTCAAGCATACATCAGTGATATTACTGAACCTAAACATAGAACCAGAGTTTTTGGTTATACTAGCGGTATTTTTGGAGCAGGATTAATATTTGGTCCAGTTATTGGAGGTGCTTTGTATGAAATTAGCTCTTCACTTCCAATGTTCTTAGCAGCAGGTATAAGTTTAATTTCAGTTATTTTAGTAATTTTTTTCCTTCCTGAAACAGTCACCCAAAAGCCTAACACATTTTCTCTTGGTTGGGATACTATTCCCATAAAGGATGCTATACAATTTATGAAAACTCCAAAAGTTAGGAACAATTTGGCTATGTTTTTTGTTTACAGTTTGGGATTTTTCTTGTTGATTTCTAATTTTACTTTATTTGCACAAACCCAACTTAATGTGAACACTGCTCAGGTTGGTAGTTTTTTGGGATGGCTTGGGTTTTTAAGAGTTTTCATTCAAACATTTTTGATTGCGCGTATCCTAAGATCAATTAGCGAGTGGACTATGCTTAGAACCGGAATAGTTGCTATGATAATCTCAATGGTAGGTATCGCGTTTTCTCAGGAATACCTTTTTGTTTTTATACCATTGGTGTTTATGGGATATGGTACTGGAGTTATTCGACCCGTATTATTGAGTAAATTAACAAATAGTGTAAAACAAAATGAGACCGCAACTGTAATTGGCGTGAATAATTCGCTAACTAGCATAGCTCAAATAATTACACCAATTGCTGGTGGTTTTATGATTCAATATTGGCCATCACAAACAATACCAATAGTATCTATCTTGTTTTTCTTAGTCCTACTAAGTATTTCAAAGAATAGAGATAAAAAAAAATAAACTAAAAAAATAAAAGGATTAAAAAAAAATATTAATTTATTCAGAAGATATTGTATTAGTGAGAAAAATTGGACACTTTATTATTAAAAGATAATGAAGTCAAAAACCTCCTAACAATGTCTGATGTTATAGATGCTGTTGAATTATCTTTCAAAGAAAAAGGTCTCAATCGAGTCCAGATGCCTGCTAAAATTTATCTTCATTTTAACAAAAATAATGGTGATTTAAGGACAATGCCAGCTTTTTTAGAAAAATTGGATGTATCAGCAGTGAAAATTGTGAATGTACACCCTGATAATCCAACAAAAAACGGATTACCCACTGTAATGGCTACCATAGTTTTGATAGATCCCAAAACAGGTTTTCCTTTATGCATTATGGGTGGGACAACAATAACTGATATGCGAACAGGAGCAGCGGGTGCTGTTGCGGTAAAATATCTAGCTAGAAAGGATTGTAAATGTGTTGGATTTATAGGCGCTGGAGCACAGGCAAGATCACAGTTGCTTGCACTATTAGTAGTAAATAATCAAATTAATGAAATTAGAGTATGGAGTCAAACTGAAAAAACAAGAAAAAAATTCTTAGATTACGCAAAAAAAATTTGCGATAATAATACTAAGCTTGTTTCAACGGATTCAATTCGAAAAACACTCGATGGAGTCGATATAATAGTAACTACAACTCCTTCAAGGAAAGTTATTGTTGAAGCCGATATGATTTCTTCTGGTGTTCATATCAATTGTATTGGAGCAGACGCGATTGGAAAACAAGAGATTGATCCTAAAATTTTAGTAAAATCTCGGGTTGTGGTTGATGATTGGATACAAGCAGCTCATAGTGGAGAGATCAATGTGCCATTACAATTGGGACTTTTGGACAGAAGCCATATTTCAGGTGAAATTGGTGAGGTTGTTGCGGGTTTAAAACCTAAAAGGCTAACTGAAAGTGAAATTACAGTGTTTGTGTCAACAGGATTAGCAGTACAAGATGCCCTTACAGCAAAACTTGCATATAAAAAAGCTAAAGAAAAAAATATAGGACATCTATGTAGGATTGTATAATAATTCAGTTAAAATTTTTTTTGTTATTTTCAACACATTAAGTAGCGTTTTATTAGGTTTTTTTGGTTAGAGCTTTAATTGCACTTATTAGGATAATTATTCCAAAGGCAAGTATCATTACTGAACCTAGAAGTCTGAAAAGGTTGATGCCCGCTAAAAGTAGGACTCCTGCAAGAATTATGAGTATTCCTATAAGTACACCAAAAATTGCTCCGATATTTGTTAGAGTGTTCCATTGTTCTTGGGCGTGTTTTTCAAATTTTTGACCCCATTGTTGTGCGCGTTCCCCAAATTCTTCACCCCATTGTTCGGCTTTTTTGCTAAATTCTTCTGCGCCATCCTCGATTTTTTGTTCCCAGGTTTTATTTGATATTTCAAGAGGTGTTCCGCATTTTGAGCAGTATTTTTCTATTGGATTATTTTTGGTACCGCATTTAGTGCAATAAACCATTTTTGTATCCTTGTTTGTTTTGGTTAATTTGCTTTAAAAAATGTTTTTGTTCTGGGAAGGAAGTATTTGTTTAATCGCATGTTTTTTGATTTGTTTGGTATCGGAATTTCTTGAGAAGAGTTTAATTATGAAAAAAATTTTAATCTTTATTGTTATTGATTTAATCTGGTAGGATCATTTTGAAGATAATAAAAAGATTATTTAGAGTAATTTATTTTTTGTTTGTGATAGGGGTTTTGTTTTCTTGCTTTGGTTTTGTTTTTGGTCAATCTGAAAATATTTTGACACCCCTTGAAACTTTTGATATTCCCTTAAGCAACGGGTCAATTAGTTTTGCGGTTGGAGGTGTCTATGATAGTGCTAATTTGAAAGATAATATGTGGAGTTTTAGTAATTTGCAATTAAATAATAATGAAAATGAGAAAGTTAGTTTCAAAGTTTCAGTTAGGAACTGCAGTATTACCATTTCTTCTATTCAAGTGTATAATCGTAGTTTTGGAAATGAAATTTCTAAGAGATTAAGGGTTAGATTTACTATTGTTGGAAATGGTGTTCAAGTTTTTGATTTTGGACTTGATCCTAAGATGGGAGAGTGGGATGTAAGAGTTAATGATGATTATATTGCAAAAGGTAGAGGATGGAATCTTTCTGATGAAGGAATAATTACTTTGACTAATGCAACGGATAATGTTATCTTATCACATAATGGTTTTACCTATGCTAGTATGAATCAGTCTTTTTTTGATCAACATTATGCGGTTATCGCGACTACAACTGCTGTATTTGTTATAGTTTTGGTTTCAATGTCAATCAAGTTGATTAGGAAGAGGAAATAACAAAAAAAATTTGTTTGGGAAACGCTTTTAATTTTGTGGATTAGAATTCTTTAATTTGTTTGCAGTTGTGGTTTATTTTTGGGGTGGTTTTGTGAATTTTGGAAGTTTGGTTAAGAACGGGTTTGTGAGGGTTTTATTATTTATTGTTATTTTAAATCTGGTTTTGTTTGGTTTGTTGTGGCGTTTGGATGTTTTTGTGAATGTGGATTTTTATAGTTCTGGTTTGAGATTTAGTTTAGATTGGGCTCAAGACTACTGGCATAATAGAGGTATACTTTGGGGAGTTCAAATAGGATGCACTGTATTAGCAGCTTTATCGATTCTGCCCCACCATTTGCGTAACCAAAAACCAGGTAAGTTTACAAGAGTGCTTTGTTTCTTTTTGCCCGTTATTGCAGGAATTTATCAGGTAGTAAGCATTGTGTTTCTCATAAGAGTAAACAATATTGTACAAAATCGTCTTGGCAATTTTGGTTTGATTCTTAATTTTAATTGGGATATGTTATACAATCCTGTTAGTGCAACAACCTTAGCTTTGATGGTGACCGTTCTTTTTTCGTTAGCAATTCCTGTTTTTGGAGGTTTGGGATTAATCAAAAATATTAAATAAATAATTAAGTAAAGAATGAAAAAACATCAAGTTTTTTTTGAATAGCTATTATATTTCTTATAGGTTAATTGTTGGATATTGATTGGAATATTCCGTCCATTGTGAAAGGGTAGGGTTTTTTGCTTAATAAGCGAAAAAAATGAGGAAAAAAAAATAGGTTTAAAAAATTAAAAGTAAAATATTCAAGATTAAAAATAATCAAAAGAAATAATCGCAACAGTTTCTTAAAAAAAAGTAATCAAATAACAGTGAATAATTCATTATTTGATCTATCAAATAAATTTATTTTTTTTGGTTTTATTTTTTGGTTATTTAATTTTAATCAGTGATTATTTAATGATAAATGACTTGCTTAATTTGGCTAATGTTTAGTGTATTGTGTTAACAAGCTACAAAAGGGTCTGTGATATTGTTTGGTTGTGCTTTCACTTAATGGATTTGTCTGTAAGGCATGCATAAACCCCATTGTGAGTACATCTCATTGGGAGATAGCCAAAGTTTGAATTTGATGGGTAGCGTGGCCAGGCAAAGGTGAAAGCACAATTCTTTTTGCTCAAATTAAGATGATTTTTAGGTTTTTTTTTACGAAAAATTATTATTTTAAATATAACAATATGTTAATGAATTTTAGTTGGGTTTGAATGAGTAAGACTCCTGCACATCATAATCTTCCATGGATTGCTGCAGCTATTGCAAGGGCTAAAGCGGTAAAAAAAAATGTTAAACCGCTTTCTGGTAGGGTTGATGATCGATTTTCTTTAAAGGTTGGAATTACAGTTTTTGGGTCTCCGTCTTATTTTAGTTTGGATGTAGCGATTTCTGAGTTTGTTGAGTTTGTTGAACAAAATAGTAAGTTTAGCTTGGATATGGTGCTTAACAAGTATGGACCTTTGGGTTTGGATGAGTATCATATAATGCCAGGGATGGGGGGTTGTAGGTTTGTTGATCCTAAATATGTTGAGCCTGAGACTCGTGCGAAGTTGCCTGAGGGTGTTGCTGTTCAGATAATGCTCTTTGATATTCAAAGCACAAAGGTGTGTTATGGCGGGCTGGCTTATCAGAAGTCGTTGTACACTAAGAATGCCCCGTTTATTGGGATTCCTTTTGGTGATTCAATAAAGTTTTGGGGTGTTGAACCTAATTGGAAGACTAAAGTTGGAACAACTTTGGTTCATGAGTTCTATCATGCTTTAACGTATATTTTTAGAGTTAAAGGAATTAAGTTGCCAAATCCTGATAAAGCAAATCTTTATGGTTTTAGGGCAGAGGATGATCCTGGTTGGATAAAATTTGATAAATTTATTTATCAAAAGATTGAAGATGAGATGTATTTGGCTCTAATTCAATGATTGTTTATTGTTGTTAGCCTCTATTGGTGAGAATCAGGGTGGTGGATTATTTTGGTTTGGGATTTTGGTGGTTAGAGCGAATATACTTACTGGAACTGGTTGGGCAGCTTTTATGTAAGAAAAGTGCTAAAGAAATAGTTTTTAGTTTATTTATTGTGAATATTGTTATTTGAGAAATATTTTTTATTTTTGTGTTTTTTGGGAAGATATCTTCTGTTTTGTGATATAGGTTTTGTTTTGTATTTATGTTGTTCATACTAAAAACAATCTTTATTAAATCGTAAGATGTGCTACTCAAGGTTGGTGAATGAAGTAAAACTACAAAAAGCAGTGGGAATAATATTAATTGGCATTTTCGCTTCACTTTTAATGGCTACAACAACCGGATTGCTATCCATTAATCAAAAGATTCCTTCAAGTGGAACAATACAAACCATCGAACTGGATGCTTTCATGGACATTGCATGTACCCAAGAATGTACCGAAATGGATTTTGGAACCCTAAATCCTGGAGGCATATCCGCACAAACTATTTATATTAAAAACACGGGAACAACTCCAATATTTTTGTCTTTAACCGTGAATAACTGGAATCCGGCTGAAGCTGGACTTTGGATGTCAATATCTTGGGATAGAGAGAATTATGTTTTAAATTCTGGTGAGTCTATCTTGGCTACTTTAAGCTTGAGTGTGGATGAGAGTATTGAGGTAATTGAATATTTTGATTTTGATGTTACACTTAAAGGTACACAACTTGAGGAGCTTTAGTCTAGCTTATTTTTGGAAGGCCTGAGGTAGAGATTAGGATTAGGAGAATTTTTTGGTTTTAGGCAGTTCAATAAAGGATAAATCTGTTTAAAACAGTAGTATATAGCAGTGATGTAAATGCCTAATAAGAAAAAGGCAATAATACCTAAAAAAGAGTCAATAAATTCTAAGAAAATTAGAGTACCTGTAAAAAAAGAGAAAAAAAGGATCTCAAGAGAAGAAAATCCGTTGGCATTTGCTACAATAACTCCCTCTGAGTTATGGAATTATTTCGATGATGCATTTAATGCTTTTAGGAACGATTTTGAAGAGCTGCTTTTTCCTTCCCCATGGAGTAGCATGTTTCCAGTAGTATCTCAAACTAGAACACCGTTAGTGGATCTTGAAGATCAGGGAAAAAATTTTTTGCTCAAAGCTGAAATGCCTGGTTTTAAAAAAGAAGATATAGAGATTAGTGTTCAAGAGGACTTAATTTCGGTTAGTGCAGAAGTAGGATGGAGTTACGATAAAAAAGAGCAAGAATATATCTGCAAAGAAAGAGAGTGTAGATCATTTTATAGAACTATTCAACTTCCTGAAGAAGTTAATGTTGAAGATGTGTCAGCTGAATTATCTGATGGTATTTTAGAGGTTAATCTTCCAAAAAAGACACCGAAAAAGAAGAAAAAAGTTGCGATAAAATAATTTTCTCTTCTTTTTTTCTTTTTTAAAAAAATATTTTTTTGTAAATTTGTTTTTTTTGGTTTATGATTTCACTGATACTTATTACTACAATTAATATTGTTGATTATTTTTTGGGTTTTTGTTTTTATTGATGTAAGTTTGTAGAATTGTGGGTTTTTTGGAAGAATAAATAGGATTATATAGTTGGTTGTGGGAATCGATGTTATGGAGGTTATTTTTTGAGTTTGGCTGTGTGGTTAGTTGGTGGTCTGGTAGGAATAGTTGTTCTTGCTGTTGTTGTTTTACTCGTTTACTATTACAATAGGATAAGAATTCTGTTTAACCGCATTGAAGAGGCATGGGCTTGAGATTGATGTTCAATCGAGAGTCCGCTGATCGAGTTCGAGACCTGCAAGGCCCTGGCCGATCTCGTGGACCGACGGATCATCCGAGAGTCGACCCTGGAGGAGATCGCTCGCCAGCTGAGGAGAGACACAGCGATCATGCCGGCCGCAGGCCGCAAGATCTCGATTCCGCTGGCTCGCGGTCCCGCTGGCGATTCTGCTGGCATTCTCGTTGTTGATGGTGCCCTTCAACTCGCTCAACCCGGTGGTCCACGCGAAGTCCGGGGTCTGGGACCGTCTCGTGCTGGAGAGTCTGTCCTGGCTGCGAATGGTGCGGCTGGAGAGGATCGCCGAGTCGTACTTCGTGCTGGAGGGTCTCTACCCCGACAGCGCCGCCGACCTGCTCGATGTAGGGTATGCGACGGACATGGGCGACCCATGGCGCCGGCCCTATCGGTTGGCCAACCGGGACGGACGTCTCATCGTCACCGGTACCGACGCGACGGGAGCCCCTGCTCCGTTCCTGACCATCAGTCGCTACCTGGCCATGGAGGGTGAAGAGACCGTCATGGGGGCCCGAAACCAGCCCGGGGTGCGATTGATCGATTGATTCCGTCAGAGACTTGACAAAGCTACACTCAGGTTTTATATTCCATCCTGGAGAGAGACCTGAGGAGGATCTAATCATGTCGCGAGTCATCGGAATCGACCTCGGAACCACCAACTCGGTGGTCGCCGTCATGGAAGGCGGCAAGCCGATCGTCATCCCGAACCAGGAAGGCAATCGGACCACCGCCTCGGTCGTCGCCTTCACCTCGAGTGGCGAGCGGCTGGTCGGTCAGGTCGCCAAGCGGCAGGCCGTCACCAACCCCGAGAACACGGTCTTCTCGGTCAAGCGATTCATGGGCCGGCGCTACGACGAGGTGCTCGAGGAGATCAAGACTGTGCCCTACAAGGTGGTCAAGGGCGAGAACGACACGGCACGGATCGAGATCCTCGGCAAGGTCTACTCACCGCCGGAAATCTCGGCGATGGTGCTGCAGAAGCTGAAGGCGGCGGCCGAGGACTACCTCGGCGACAAGGTCGAGAAGGCGGTCATCACGGTCCCCGCCTACTTCAACGACGCCCAGCGTCAGGCCACCAAGGACGCCGGTCAGATCGCCGGGCCTCGAGGTGCTGCGCCTGGTCAACGAGCCCACCGCCGCGGCGCTGGCCTACGGGCTGGACAAGAAGAAGGACGAGACCATCGCCGTCTTCGACTTCGGCGGCGGCACGTTCGACATCTCGATCCTCGAGGTCGGCGCGGGCGTGGTCGAGGTGAAGTCGACCAACGGCGACACCCACCTCGGTGGTGACGACATCGACCAGCTGATCATCGACTGGCTGGTGGCAGGAGTTCCAGAAGGACCAGGGCATCGACCTGTCCAAGGACCGCATGGCGCTGCAGCGGCTCAAGGAGGCGGCCGAGAAGGCCAAGATGGAGCTGTCGTCGACCATGGAGACCGACATCAACCTGCCCTTCATCACCGCCGACGCATCCGGGCCCGAAGCACCTCAACGTCAAGCTCTCCCGGTCGAAGTTCGAGCAGATGATCGAGCCGCTCGTGGCAGCGGACCCTCGAGCCCTGCCGACAGGCGCTCAAGGATGCCGGCCTCGAGGCCAAGGACGTGGACGAGGTGGTCCTGGTCGGAGGATCGACCCGGATCCCGATGGTGCAGCAAGGCTGGTCGCCGAGTTCTTCGGCAAGGAGCCCCACAAGGGCGTCAACCCGGACGAGGTGGTGGCGATCGGTGCCGCGGTCCAGGCCGGCGTCCTGGCCGGCGAGGTCAAGGACGTGCTGCTGCTCGACGTGACGCCGCTGTCCCTGGGTGTCGAGACCCTGGGCGGCGTGACCGACGTGGTGATCCCGCGCAACACGACCATTCCGACCCGGAAGAGCAAGGTCTACTCGACCGCGGACGACAACCAGAACCAGGTCGAGATCCACGTTCTCCAGGGCGAGCGGCCGATGGCGGCCGACAACCGGACCCTCGGTCGCTTCCACCTGATCGGGATTCCGCCGGCGCCGCGCGGCGTGCCGCAGATCGAGGTGACCTTCGACATCGACGCCAACGGCATCCTGCACGTGTCGGCCAAGGACCGCGGCACCGGCCAGGAGCAGAAGATCCAGATCACCAGCTCGTCCGGCCTGTCCGACGAGGAGATCGAGCGGATGGTGACCGAGGCCCAGACGCACGCGTCGGATGACGAGGCCAAGCGCCAGGAGATCGAGACCCGCAACAAGCTCGACGGTCTGGTCTACTCGACCGAGAAGCTGGTCAACGAGAACCGGGACAAGCTCCCTGCCAGCGGAGGTGGCCACGCATCGACAGCGTGATCGGCGAGGCCAAGACCGCCCTCGAGGAGGGGGCCAGGACCGCATGGAGTCGCTCTACGAGAAGCTCACCCAGGCCAGCCACCAGGTCGCGGCGGCGCTGTACCAGACGGCCGGAGCCGAGGCGGTCGGCAGATCAGGGACCAGGGGAGAGCGGCCGGGCACCGTCCGGCGGCGCCCAGTCGAGTCCGACGACGACGTGATCGACGCCGAGTACGTCGACGTCGATGCTGACGAGCGAAGCATAGGACGGAGTTTGCACCATGGGCTGCGCCGCCGGTCGGTCGTTGCATCCCGGCGGCGCCGTGCGGTGCTAGAGTGGATGTGGGAGGACAGTCCTCTCCCGAGGCGTTGGCCTCGAACGCTGGAGGACGACCGTGTGAAGTCGAAGCCGCGCTATCGGATGATCTCGTGGGTGGCGGAGAAGTACAACGTCCATCCGCAGACGCTGCGGCTGTGGGAGCGCGAGGGTCTGCTGCGGCCTGCCCGCTCGCGGGGCAACACCCGGCTGTACGACGACGAGACCTGCGAGCGCCTCGAGACGATCCTGACCCTGACCCGGGATCTCGGCGTCAACCTCGCCGGGGTCGAGATCATCCTCAACCTCAAACAGCAGATCGCGAGGCTCCACGCCGAGAACGAGATGCTGGCCAGGGTGGTTCGGCAGACCGTGCAGCCGAGAAGTCGGAGGTCCCCCGGTTCCACGCGCTGGTCAAGGTCGATGGCGGGACCCATTCAGGTCGTGGACGAGGAATGACGCGGCGCGTCTGCGGGCTCGCCGAGACGCCGAGACGGCGACCCTGCGCCGCTACCTCAAGGAGATCTCGCAGTACCCGACCCTCGACCACGAGCGAGGAGATCGAGCTCGCGCGGCGCATCCAGGCTCGGCGACGAAGAGGCCGCTGCAGGCAGACTGGTGGAGTCCAACCTCCGGTTCGTGGTGGCCTACGCCAAGCGGTACCGCAACCCCAACGTGCCGTTCCTCGACCTGATCCACGAGGGCAATCTCGGGTCTGATCCAGGCGGCCAAGAAGTACGACCCGTTCGGCGAGGGCCAGGACGTCAAGTTCATCACCTACGCGGTGTGGTGGATCCGGCAGGCGATCCTCCACGCCCTGGCCGAGCACGCCGGGCTCGTTCCGGCTGCCCCAGAAGCAGGCCAACACCCTGTACCGGCTGGAGCGTGATCCGGTCATTGCTCACCGAGCGCCTCGGGCGGTCGCCCACCGACGCGGAGCTGGCGCGAGGAGCTGGGAATCACCATCGAGGACGTGCGGGTGCTGACCCAGGCCTCTCAGATCCTCGCTGTCGCTGAACGACCCGGTCGACGACGGAGGGCGACTCCGAGCTCGGCGATCTGCTCGAGCAGACGGTCCTCCCGGACACCGACGAGCGCGTCCTCCGCGAGTCGTTCATGCGCCCTCGCGCGATGCCCTGGCCGAGCTTCCCGAGCGGGAACGAACGGTGCTCGAGCTGCGGTTCGGCCTCGGCGACGACCAGCCCAAGACGCTGCGCGAGATCGGCGACGAGATGGGTCTGTCGCGCGAGCGGGTGCGTCAGATCGAGAGCCGTGCCCTCAACCAGCTGCGCCGCTCCCACAAGACCAGGTCGCTGGTCGGCTACCTCAACTGACTCGGCGGCTGAAGCGGGTCCCGCCGGAAGCGACCGATTGGTAACGATTGCGAATTACATATTTCGAATGACGGATTACGAATTGTCGGCGTCCGAGATCGCCCTTGCTGCACACCAAAAACGGCCTCGGAAGAACCGAATTCGCAATTCGCAATTCGCAATTCTCGATCAGGTCAGCTGCGGCGTCAGCCTGATCGTGACTGTCGACTCGGTCGCCCGCGGACAACCCGAGTGCCGGCGAGGATGTCGTGGAGAGCCCGCCGGTCGGGGCGGAAAAAGGCGAGCAGGTGTCCGATACCAAGGGTCATCGAACTGACGGCGTATCCGAAGAGTCGCATGACCGCGCGAGTGATTCCGATCGGGCAGCGGCCCTTGTGGTCGGTGACCCGGATTCCCATGACCCACTTTCCGGGCGTCGCACCGAGCAGGCCCCAGCCGACGACGAAGTAACACCACCAGAGCGCGATCCACATGCCGAGGACCCCCGAGGCCCGGCTCACCCAGGCGGCGTCGGTGATGGCTGTCGTGACCTCGTCGAGGTTCGTCGGAACGGCCGACCAGTGGACCGCGTTGGCAACCGGGAATGCCAGGATCGCACACAGGGAGCAGAAGGCGATCATGTCGATCCAAGTGGCCGCCAGTCGGCGGAAGAACCGCGCAGGAGACTCGCGAGTTTCCAATCCAGGAATCACCTACAGGGGTGTCAAACCGCCGCGTGCCTGATGGTCGAGCCACAGCCCGGAGTAGCTGTGGAGGAACCGGAATCTCGACCGATAAAGCTGTTCGAGCTTCTCGGTCTCCCCGCCGTACAGGAGGTCGTCGATGAACCACTGGAACCGATGGTCGACCTCGCGGGCGCGCTCCAGGCTCTGGGCCGCATCGCTCGAGCAGGTCGAAGACCCGCTCGTCGCTCTGAGACGGTGCGACGTCGAGATCTCGTCGTCGCTCGTCGTCCATCTTGATCCGCAGCGCCGCACTTCGCAGGAAGAAGAGCGTCCAGCTCCCACTGCGGTGGTGCCTTGGTCTGACCGATCCCTCCACCAGGCGTCGATAGCTCGCCACCTCCCACGGCTCGAGCTGCAGCTCACCAGCTCCGGCGCATGAACGACCTGTTCCGGCGATCGGTCCCAGACCACCATCTCGAGAGCGAACATGATCCTGTGAAACGCTTCGTTGAGCAGCGGATCCGGCGGCAGGATGTCGGTCAGGGTCGCTCCCTCCTCCGTCGTCCGGTTCGCCCCGACTGCAGCGGCCGCAGGCAGGTCGGGGAAAGGCTCCGCCTTCGATGACGTCGGTGGGAACGTCGGAGGGAAAAGCACCGTGGACCCCGCGAGCTTCTTCGACTCGGGACCGGGCTGGTCGGTGGCGGTGGACGTCCGCAGTGGTTCGAACTCGTCGATGACGGCCTGCATGGATCGCCTCAGCTCGACGATGTCCTCGCGCTTGATGTTGTCGTCGCGGCGGCCGGCGTCGAACCGCGACCACCATTCCCGGAACCTCTTGATCTGCCGCTCGAGCGTCGTCGGCGTTGACGTCCGGGTTGCGTTCGAGGAACCGCTCGATCTCGAAGACCCGGTTGGTCTCCTCGAGGATCTTCATCTCCTCGTCGCGGTAGACGCGGCGGAACTGGTTTTTGGCCTCGATGTTGGTGACGACGACCTCGATCAGAATGGGCGGGTAGAGAAAGCTCTTGCCGAGCCGCTGCTTGAGCTTTCGGTACCGATCGTAGACCCGTGAGTCCACGAGCTGCTCGAAGGTCGAAATCGACCGCAGGTCGGTTCGAAACTCCCTGACCGCCTCCACCAGCGGAGTCGCCTCTGCGGCGGGAACGTACGGGATCCCGCCGAATGCCGCCAGGCGGTCGAAGTTCTTGCGAAGCTCGGCGCGGTTCCGCGCCGCGAATCGGCCTTCCTGAAGGGGTGTCTCCGCCACCCGTGTGAGCAGGATGTCGAGCTTGTCCAGGGTGTCCTGCTCGAACTCGGGCGACCGGAGATAGAACTTGACGAGCGCGTAGAGGATCTTCTCGTCCTGTCGCTTGAGGTGGTCGAAGAACCGACGGAGCAACGACGGCGGGAAATCGCGCTCGATCTTGGCGAGCTCGGCGTGAATACGGCCGAGCTCACGCTCGATGTGCTCGAACTCGAGGTGAGGTCGCGCTGGAGCCCTCCATCCCGACCCTGGGCACCAGCTCCTGCAGCCGACGGTACAACGCCTGGAAGTCGTACTGGTAGGGAAGCGCGCCCTGGCCGCGATGCTTGTACACTCCTCCCAGGAACTGATAGAAGGTCCACAGCGAACGGAACCGATCGGACAGATCGGTGAACCGCTCGCTCAGCTGGTGAACGCTTGATGGCTTCATATCCACTAAGGATACAACGTGATCGCGAAATTCGACAACGAAAGGAACAACGGATGCTGGGGAGAAAGGTGCTCGACAGCGACCGATTCAGGAGATCGTGCGCGATTGGCCGCCCGAGATCGAGAGCCGATCTGGATGGCCGGTCTCCGATCTTCGTCGGCGTGCTCAAGGGCTGTGTCTACTTCCTGACCGACCTGACGCGACACATCAGTCATCCGCTCGAGATCGACTTCATCCAGGTGTCCAGCTACGGCGCGAGCACCACATCGTCCGGATCGGTGGTCCTGGTCAAGGACATCACCGTCGACGTCCGAGACCGTGACGTCTACCTGGTGGAGGACATCGTGGACACCGGGACGACCCTGACCGACGTGCTCAAGCTGCTCGAGGCGAGGCACCCACGGTCGATCCAGGTCGTGTCGTTGCTCTCGAAACCGTCGCGCAGGCAGATCGACGTCGACGTCGCCTTCCTCGGAACGGAGATCGAGGACGTGTTCGTCGTCGGCTACGGTCTCGACTACGCCGAGAGCTACCGCAACCTGTCGGATATCCACGAGTTGGTGCTGGATTCCAACGGTCGGTGAGGCGGTTGACAGCACAGGGTAGAATGACGGCGGAGCCTCACGGCGACCGTTCCCGAGGCGCCTGGTGAGCGGCTTCGCGGTCGGAGGTTACATGGACGTCGGTGACTACCGGGTACTGATCCGAGGCGCTGGCGAGCTGGCGTCCGCGACTGCACTGCATCTTTTCACGCAGGGGTTCAGCCGAATCCTCATGCTCGAGCGGAGGTACCCAAAGGCGGTGCGGCGTCAGGTGTGCTTCTCCGAAGCGATCCTCGACGGCCGCCAGGTGATCCAGGGCGTGAGCGCACGGTTTGCCAGAAATCTCGATGCGGTGGATGAGATTCACGGCATCGGCGAGATCGCGATCTCGGTGATGGGCCTCGAGGACACCCTGAATTCCTGGAAGCCCGACATCTTCATCGAGGCCGCCATGCTGCGGCGCAACTGGGGCCTGACCCGCGATCTCGCGCCGGTCGTGATCGCCCTCGGCCCGGGATACATGGCCAAGAAGGACTGTCACGCGGTGGTGGACACCTTTCGCGGTCCGGGGGTGGGTGCGGTGCTCGACGACACCGGCGACGAGCTCGAGGACGAGCCTCCGGCCGAGATCATGGGTTTCGCCGAGGAGCGGGTGCTGAAGGCGATTCGCGACGGCATCTTCTTCACCCAGAAGAAGATCGGCGATGAGGTCGAGACGGGGCGAACGAATCGGTACGGTGGTTTCGGTGTACGGGGTCGAGGATTTTCGAAAGGGCGTGCCGGTGGATGCCTCCTACGCCGTGACCGCACGCATCGGCGGCGTCATCCGCGGACTCCTGCGGGACGGAGTCCCCGTCAAGGCGGGTGATCGGATCGCGGACGTCGACCCTCGGGGCAGGACCGACGATCTCGACCACATCTCCGACAAGAGCCGACGGGTGGCCGAGGGTGTCCACGAGGCGCTGATGAACCTGCTCGCGAATCAAAGAGTCAAGCCCCAAACGAGGCGGGCCGGCTGAAACCGAGCCGAGGGAGTCCCAGTGCCGGTTCATCGAACCAGCCCAAAACCGCTTCGGCGATTGCTGTGGAGAGTCCGACGCCCGATCCTCGCCCTTGGTGGCGGTGGCGCACGCGGTTTCGCTCACCTGGGAGTGCTTCAGGTTCTCGACGAGCAGGGGTTGTCGCCGCGAGGTATCACAGGCACCAGCATGGGTGCGGTGACGGGCGCGATGTACCTTGCCTATGGATCTTCCACGGAGGCGATCCGGCGGTGGCGGCAGGCGGTTGACGCCGACCTGGTGCCTCCGGTTCGGCCGCTGAGGAACCGTTTTGAAGAGGGGTCCACCGAGAATCCGCTGCTCCAGGTGGCCCGGCGAATCCGAGACCAGGTGGTGGTTGCGTTCGCCATCAATCGGACGACGGTGCTTGACGACAAGGACCTTGTTCGGGCGTTCAATTTCCTGATCCCCGAGATGACGGTGGGAGACCTCCCGGGACCTTTCATGGCAGTCGCCACCGACCTCGCTGACGGCGCCGAGATTCGGCTCACCAGCGGCGATCTCCGGCGGGTGCTCAGGGCCTCGAGTACGATTCCCGGGCTGTTGCCGCCGGTCGAGATCGACGGTCGGCCGCTGGTGGACGGAGGGGTTGTTTCCGAGGTGCCGGTGGCGGCGGCCCGCACCATGGGTTGGCCGGTGCTCGCCGTCGATGTGTCCATGAACCTGCCGGCGCTGTCGGCGAACGATCTGGTCTTCGACACCATGACCAGGACCCAGTGGATGACCGCACGCCTGGCGCGTCGCGCCGAGTTGGACCGGGCATCGGACGTCATCAGACCGATGGTGGGGACCGCCACATGGGCCGATTGGCACCGATTTGACGAGCTGGTGGCAGCCGGTCGGGCCGCCGCCGAGTCCTTTCTCGGCATCAACCGCGAGTCTCCGCAATCACTGCCCACCTGATCACGAGTTCAACGTTACAGGTTCAACGTTAAACGTTCGGAGTCGGCTGAGAGTGACCGGTTGATCTCGGCGATCCCGAACGTTGAACGTGTAACGTTTAACGTGTAACACGAGAAAACGGCTGGGTTCGGTTTTTGCCGTTCGGACCTTTGCCCCACAACGTCACTTGGTATCCGGAAAGACCTCGGCGTGCTGCGCCCTTGCTCGCTCCAGCCACGGCCGCCAGCGGTCCGAATGTTCGAGCAGGGCACTCACCGACTCGATCTGTAGGTCGCGGGAACGGATTTCGGTCACGAAGCGCGGCAGCTCGGACCACGGCGGGACACGGCGCTTGGTTGACAGGTGCATCAGGACGATACCGCCCTCCAGTTCGGGGAAAGCGAGCAGTCGATCCACCAGTCTCGATGGGTCGAAGTAGAGGGAGGAGTGCTCGTCCTCGACCCAGTCGAGCGAGTCCAGGGAGACTCCCTGGAGCGAGCTCCAGCGGACGTGAAGGTAGCCCAGCTCCATCGCCCAGCCGCGCAGGGTGGCGTTCTCCTCGCCGTAGGGCGCTCGCCACAGCGGCGCCATGGGCCGTCCCGTGGCGTTGCGGAATGCCTCCTCGGTTCGGTTGAGCTCGGACAGGAACCATGTCTTCGAAACGGTCGGCAGCAGCTCGTGGCGCCGGTTCTTCCCGTAGCTGGTCAGGTGTTTGTGGGAAAAGGTGTGGTTGCCGACCTCGTGGCCGGCGAGCAGAGCCCGCCGGACGAGGCTCGGGTATCTTTGGATGAACTCGCCGGTGACGAAGATCGTGACCCTCAAATCGAGCTGCTGCAGCAGGTCCAGCAGGTCGGTGGTGCCGTTGGCCGACGTCGCGCCGTCGAAGGTCAGTGCGATTCGCGGCCCGACGTCGGTGACCAGATGGAGGACCGGCGGCGCTCGGAGCGGTGAGGCGTCTTTGGGCGGCTCGGGCGCCGCGGTGGGTTCCCGAGGAGGGGTCGTCGTGGTTGGCTGCTGAGTCGGCTGCTGGCGAGGGGTCGCGGTGAGGGTCGGGGTGGGGGCCGGGCTGGCGGTCGCGGCCGCCGTCGGGCTTGCGGGCACGGTCGCTGTCGCGGTGGCTGTGCGAGCCCGGGTCGGGATCGGAGGCGGAGGATCTGGTGGGTGTTGCTGTCGGCAGTGCGGGAATGGCGACTGTCGTGTCCTCGGATCCCACTGCCCGGAGGCGAATTTCTCGTGTCCCCGGCTGAACATCGAACGGGTCGACGACGGCGGTGCCGTGCTCGTTCAGGAGGATGATCGTTGGCGGCCGGCCGTCGGTGATCACCAGGATTTCACTGCCGGGCTCTCCTTCGATCTCGAGTCTCGGGACGCCACCTGCCAGGGTCACTCGCCCGCCGGCCGCCGCCGGAGGAACGGGCACCGCGACCTCGACGACACCTTCGATCCGTGGGGTCCACACCTCGGCGAGCTCGACGAGGAGCCGGGCAACCGCGACCACCAGAAGCACGCACGCGGCACTGACCACGGCGATCGCCCAGGCCGGTTCGATGGCTGCGATCGCGACCCGCCGGACCGCGGCAATCGCGGACCGTACCAGCGATTCGAAACGGCATCGAGTCGAGCAGAATACCCGGTCGCGCCGTTCCTTGGCGCACCGTTCGCAGATCCACTTCTCACACGACGTGCAGCGGACACGGGCCTCTCGCGAGGGGTGATTCGCGCAGTGCGACGCGGCACGCATTACCGGCTGTGGTCTTCCTGCGGCCTGTTCGAGTCGCTGGCCCGGGAGGCCGCCGGGCGAGAGGTGCCGGCCGCGTGACGTGCCGCGCGGCGCCGGTTAGAATCGGTCAACCTGTTGTAGTGGGTGCGTCGTCCGGGATGTCGGCGGGCGTGCTCGAGCCGGGTTGAATGGAGACCCTCGATGTGGAACGTCCCCAACACCCTCACCATCATCCGGATCTTCCTGGCACCTGTTCTCGTGGTCGTGCTGCTGACCGAGATTCCCGACAAGGAGTTTTGGGGATTGGGCATCTTCCTCCTGGCGACGCTCACCGACCTGCTCGACGGAATTATAGCCCGCCGTACCGACCGGATCACGGTGACCGGGGCCATGCTCGACCCGATCGCCGACAAGCTCCTGATGAGCGGCGCCTTCATTTCCCTGACCGAGCTCGGCATGGCGCCGGCCTGGATGGTGTTCGTGATCATCGGTCGCGAGTTTGCGGTGACCGGCCTGAGGATGGTGGCCCTCGAACGTGATATCCCGATCGCCGCCAACCGGTGGGGCAAGGCCAAAACCACCAGTCAGGTGATCGCGGTGTCGTTGCTGATTTTTTCCCTCAGGTACCCATGGTGGACGGGCCTCGCGGAGGTCGCGCTCTGGGTGGCGTCGGATTCTCACCGTCGTGTCGATGGTCATCTACTTCTGGCAGAACTGGCGGGTGGTGGCGGCTTCGGGGCGTAGCTTGGCAGTGAAGCGAGGCTCTGCTGCCGCGAAGCGTTCCCGCTCGCCCTGGTCAGGTTCGGAGGTCGCCATCCGCGAGGCGTCGTGGTTGCGGCTGTCGTGCGCCTGGATCGTCGCCGGGTCGCTGGCGACCCAGCTCCACGTCGAGACCGACATTCTGTCGCTGGTGCCCCGTCACAACCCAGGTGGTCGAGGCCTTCAAGACCACCATCGAGCGATTCGGGACGGTCGACACGCTGCTGGTCGTTGTGCGGATCGAGCCCGAACAGGCCGATCGAGCCGGTGCTCGCCTTCGCCGACGAGCTGGCCCTCGAGCCTCGAGCGGTGGGATCAGATCGACTGGGTCTCAGTACAAGGTCGACCGGAGTGCCGAAACCGCCGCACCGTTGCTGGACCGGGCGACGCTCTTCCTCGACCCGGCCCAGGTGGAGCGACTGCTCGACCGGCTCGATACCGAAAACGTCTCGGCGGAGGGCGAGCTGCGCTCCAGTCGACACTGCTGGCTCCGCAGAGCCTGGTGACCAAGGACGTGCTGAAGGCGGACCCGATGGGGCTGCTGCCAGGGATTCTCGCCGAGGCGCGGTTCGGGGGCGTCGGGATTTCGGTCGATCCGGGAGACCGGTTGTCTCATCGATCCGCAGCGACGAGCTGCTCTTGATGCTGGCGAGGCCGATCCGTCCGGCTCAGGATCTCGATTTCGACCGCCTGCTCGTTCGTGGGCTCGGGGATCGGGTGGCCGAGGCCGCCGCCGGAGTGGACCGTCGCAGGGTGGGAGGGTTCTCCTCCGGAGGTCGAATTCACCGGCGGCTACGTGATCACCCTCCTCGACAGCGGCCTGATCATCAACGACGCGGTGGTCGGGATCGCCACCTCCCTCGTCGGCGTCCTGCTGCTGTTCCTGCTCGCGTTCCGCAGGCCGGCGGCCCTCGTGTTCGCGTTCTTTCCCCTGGTCACCGGACTCGGCCTGGCGGTCGTCTTCGTGTCCTTCGCCCTCGGTCGTCTGAACTCGCTCACCTCGGCGTCGGGCGCATTGCTCATCGGGCTCGGAATCGACTTCATCATCGTGCTCTACGGCCGGTACGTCGAGGAGAGATCGAGGGGAGTCCCGCACGGCGAGGCGCTCGACGCGATGGGCCGCCACACGGGCTTGGGAGTTTTCCTCGGCGCGGTCACCACTGCCGCGACGTTCTATGCCTTCCTGACCACCGATTTCACCGGCCTGTCCGAGCTCGGACTCCTCACGGGCACCGGGATCCTGATGCTGGTGGTGTCGGTGTTCCTGCTGTTGCCCGCGCTGCTCACTCTGTTCTACGGGACCCGGGATCGGCTACCGCGTCTCCGGCTACGGTCCTTCGGTTCGGATGATCTCTTCAAGCACAGCGTCGAACGACCACGCGCCACCCTGGCGGCCGCAGCGGTTCTAACCGTTGTCCTCGGCGCCGCGACCCTCGGCCTCGAGTTCGATGATGACATTCGCAACATGCGGTCGTCGGACAACCACGCCGATCGGCTGCGGACCGAGGTCATGGAGGCCTTTGGCCTTCGCTTCACCCCAATGACGCTGCGCGTCGACGGCGCCACCGAGGCGGAGGCAATGGCGAGGGCCCGCACCATCCTGCCCCCACTTCAGGCGATGGTTGACGAGGGGGTTCTTGCCGGTATCGACACCATTGCCGGGGTTGTGCCGCCGCTCGATGATCAGCTCGAGGTCATCGGTTTCCTGAATCGCGAGAGGGACCGGGTGGACGGCGTCGAACAGCGGCTCGCCGGAGCCCTGCGCACCGCCGGGCTCAATCCGGCAGCTTTTTCAGCCGGCTTCGGCCATCTTGGCAAGGCGTTTCGAGTGGAGGTGCCGCTGGCGCTGACCGATCTTCGGGGAACGGCGCTCGAGCCGGTGATCGAGCGGTACGTCGCTGATTATGATGGCGGCGTTTCCACGGTCATCTACTGTTATCCACCGGCCGGCCGGTGGCGGCGCCAGGTGCCCCCGCAGCTCGCCGAGCTGGTGGGCGCCAGAGAGTGGGCGGTCCTCGCGGCGCCGGTTGTGGTTTCGGCCGAGCTGCGCCGAATCGTGTGGCGGGATGCCGCCAAGGCGGCGGTGATCGGGATGGTTGCCGTATTCCTCCTGATGTGGGCGGATCTGTCGAGCCCGGTCGAGGGCCCTGCTGGCGCTCGTGCCGCTGGCGATCGGCATGGTGTGGATGCTCGGTTTGATGGCGCTCCTCGGCCTTCAGGGTGAACTTCATGAACATTTTCGTCATCACGATGGTGATCGGCATTGGCGTGGACTATGGGGTCCACCTCCTCCACCGGTGGTACGAATGCGGCGGTGAATCGGCAGCAATGGCCGCCACCGCGCGAGCGATCGCCGTCGCCGCCCTCACCACGATGGTGGGTTTCGGGTCGATCGTGCTGTCCCATTTCCCCGGGCTTCGCTCGGTGGGGGCGGCCGCCATCCTCGGAGCTCTGTGCACGGCGGTGGCCAGCATCACCGTGCTGCCGGTGCTGTTGGCCTATGTGACACGGCGTGAAACGTGAAACCTGAATCGTTCGATGTGAAACGTGACACATGACATGACATGACGGGTGATGGGGAGGTGTCGTGTCCAACCTCCATTTTCCGATTTTTGGTTTTAGATTCGCAATTTGTGGGTGGGTGGCCGGGGCGGCTTATACTCGCACCTGTTCCGAAGGACCGAAGACCCAGGGAGGGTGATCGATGGTTCGAGAGCTATCGGTAGAAGAGCTGGCGTGGAGGTGTCCGGAGGAGTGGATCGAGTGGCAGGGCTCGGACGAAATCGAACCCGCCACCACCATCGTTGGCCAGGATCGAGCGGTGGAGGCGATCGCATTCGGCCTGGGCCTGGATAGCATCGGCTACAACGTGTTCGTCACCGGTCTGTCCGGCACCGGCCGGCTGACCACGATCAAGCGGTTCCTCGACAATCTCGCCGACGACGAGGCGCGGCCGGACGACGTTTGCTTCGTCTTCAACTTCAAAGCGCCGGAGGAGCCGTGCGCCTTGTTTCTCGAGCCGGCGCCGGGAGGCGGTTCAGGGATGCCATGGACGGTCTCGTCCGGGAGCTTTCCGAGAACCTCCCCCGAATCCTCGGCGACAAGGACTTCAGGCACCAGCTGGAACGGGCGGTCGCCGACCTCCAGGAACAGGAGAAATCCCTCGTCGAGGCATTCGAGGAGGAGGTCAAAGAGGCGGGGTTTTCGCTGGTGCAGGTGCAGGTCGGGCCGATCACGAAGCCGGAGATCCTGCCGGTGGTCAATGACCAGTCGGTGGCGCTCGAGGAGCTGCAGAAGCTTGTCGAGGCAGGCACGGTGGCCGAGGACGAGGGTGCTCGGCTCGTCCGAGGAGCACGGACGGCTGACCGACAAGCTGCAGGACGTTTTCCACGACGTGTCCGCCCTCAGGCGCAGCGCGAAGCAGCGACTCGATCAGACCCGCCGGGACCTGTTCGAGCCGACCTTCGTGGAGTCCATCAACGAGGTCCGCAGCCGGGTGGGCGATCGCCGGGTCGACCCCTATCTGACTGCACTGCGGGAGGATCTGAAGGACCACGCCGAGAGCTTCGTGGAGGAGGCCGGTGAGGACGGTGGCGATGACCGGTTCGATCGGTGGCGGGTGAACCTGGCCGTCGACAACGCCGAGCTCGAGGGTCGGCCGGTGATCCTGGAGACCGAGCCCACGTACACCAACCTCTTCGGCACGGTCGAACGCTCCATGGCCTCGTCGGGCGAGCTGGTGTCCTCCTTCCTGAGGATCAGAGCGGGATCCCTGATGCGGGCGAATCGCGGATACCTGGTGCTCAACGCCGAGGACCTGCTGCTCGAGCCCAGGGTGTGGCCCGGGCTGAAACGGGCGCTCAAGTTCCGTCGGGTCCAGGTCCAGTCGCTGGAGAGCATGGTCTTCGGCGCTGCAGTTCTGAAGCCCGAGCCGGTTCCGCTGGACGTCAAGGTCGTCGTCATCGGCGATCGCAGCATCTACGACGTTCTCTATCGATACGATGCCGATTTCTCCAAGGTCTTCAAGGTGCTGGCGGACTTCGATTCGGTGATGACCGCGACTGAGGAGCACGCGCGGGACGCCTTGTCCGTGTTGCGCAAGGTCGGCATTGAAGATGATCTGCCGCCGATGGACCGTTCCGCCATGGCTGCCATGCTCGAGGAGGCAGTTCGTTTCGGTCGCCGGCATCGGCGGTTCTCGAGTCGCTTCTCGGATCTCGCGGATCTGCAACGGGAATCCGCCCACTTCGCTCGCCAGGATGACGCCGAGTTCATCACGGCGGATCACGTGGACGCGGCGCGCAGGGCATACCAACGGCGCCACGGCCTGACCGAGGACCGGATTTTTTCGCTGATCGAGGACGGCATCATCAGGGTCGACACCGACGGCGCAGTGGTCGGGCAGGTCAACGGGCTCGCGGTCTACGATCTCGGGCATCACCGTTTCGGCAAACCGTCGAGGATCACGGCACAGGTGGGATTGGGCCGTGAAGGTGTGGTCAACGTCGAGCGCCAGGCCGGACTGTCCGGGCCGACCCACGACAAGGGTGTCAGCATCCTCACCGGTTTCCTGCGGGGGACCTTTGCCCGTCGGATCCCGCTCGCCATGGCCTGCTCGATCACCTTCGAGCAGTCCTACGGAGGCATCGACGGCGACTCGGCGTCCTCCACCGAGGTCTACGCCATTCTCTCGGCCCTCTCGGGTCTCCCGATCCGCCAGGACGTGGCGGTGACGGGTTCGGTCGACCAGCTCGGAAGGATCCAGGCCATCGGTGGCGTCAACGAAAAGGTCGAGGGGTTCTTTCCGTGTCTGCCAGAGCCGGGGACTGACCGGGTCCCAGGGGGTGATGATTCCGGCCACCAACGTTCCCGACCTGCACGTCGATCCGGTGGTGATTTCGGCGGTCGAGAAGGCCTGTTTCATATCTGGGAGGTCGCCACGGTCGAGGAGGGTATCGAGCTTCTCACGGGGGTGCCTGCAGGTGGCTGGACCGCCCAAGACGGCTGGGATGAGAGTGGAGTTGTACGGTCGCTGTCAGCAACGTCTGGAGGAGATGGTGAAGCTGATGCGGGTGGCCGCCAAGGGCCCCGGCACGAGCGCCGGCAACGGCGACGGCAATTCGAACAACGACGATCCGCCCAACGGAGGGCTTGAAGATTGAAGATTGAAGATTGAAGATTGAAGACTCATACCCCCCTCGACGAGTTGTGAGCTGCGTCGCTCAAATCGGGATCCGGGTGTCCGAATCGACGATTTGTTTGACACCGATAAAGAGCGATGGCAGAATTTCCAGCGATGCATTTCCGTGTCGGCGGGCTCGAGTTGGGAGGGGGTAGGGGCTGATGCCTCAGCGCCTGAATACGATCATCATAGTTCCTCACAGCCAGGCGAAGTTCTTCAAGTTCTCGTTCTCGACGAGGACGTTGGTCCTCGTCGCCGGCGCCTGCCTGGCGACCCTCCTGCTATCCCTCGTCGCCATCTCCACGGCAGGCAGCGCCGTCGCTCGACGGACCGAGGTGGCCAGGCTCCGGCTCGAAAACAAGCAGCTGGCCGGCGTCAACCAGCGGCTCCAGGAAACCGTCATGACGGTGCAGGGTCGGTTGGACGAGTTCGAGGAACGGACCTCCAGATTGGCCTTGGCGGCCGGCATGGAAACCGAACCGGTGGAACCCGGGGAGCGGGTCATCAATGTCGACCGGGCGGGAAGCGGTGGACCCTACGATCGGCTTCCCGGGTCGCCGGAATCCCTGAGTCTCCAGGGCGATCTGATTCTGCAGAAGCTGGCCGGCGTCGAGGAGTCCATCGAGCGGCAGCTGCAAACGTTCTCGGCGACACCCAGCATCGCGCCGGTGTCCGGTCTGATGACTGACGGCTACGGCCGGCGGAGCGACCCCTTCACCGGTCGTCGTGCGTTCCACAAGGGACTCGATATCTCGGCCAGACGGGGTACGCCAGTGCAGGCGCCCGCCGACGGGGTGGTGGTCTTCGCCGGACGCAATGGCGGCCTCGGAAAGTCGGTCCGGATCGCTCACGGTTTCGGCTTCACCACCGTCTACGGCCACCTCGACTCGATTTCAGTCGAGCCCGGGGACGAGGTCCGCAGGGGAGACGCGGTGGGGGCCCTGGGCAACTCGGGGCGGTCCAACGGACCCCACCTTCACTACGAGGTCCACGTGGACGGCACGGCGGTCAACCCGCTGTACTACATGCTCGAGTCGTACTGATTTCCCGGGTCGCTCAAAACAGGTTGTAGGCACAGCAGGCAGCAGGGTTCCCAAGATCGTTGAGGTGACGGCAGCTGGTCTGCCTGCGGTATGTCTAGGCGCCGTGAGCGGTGAGCCCTGAGGCGATCGATTGAGGGTTCCCGAATTCCGAATTCCGAATTCCGATTTCCAGCCGCCATTGGGCACTTGAAACACCACGACCTTGGAAACGCGACTGCCTTTTCTCCGATGCCTCCTGCTTCGATCGTGGAAACCCACCACGCCCAAACCATCGTCATTGAAATCCCCGTCTCCATCCACTAACCTTCCGGGACCCGGCAACGGGGCATTCTGACCGGCCCCTGCGTGTTGTTGTAGAGATGAGGGCCACCGCAATTCAGCCCCGCCCCGCCGGAGGATCAGGGATCTGACATGAATTTGATCGAAAAGGGCATCGAAGCCGTCTTCGGCTCCAAGCACGAGCGGGACCTCAAGCGGATGCGCCCGATCATCGAGGCCATCAACGCCCGAGAACCCGAGATGGAGGTGCTTGATGACGACGCGCTGAGGGCGCGATTCGCGGTGATTCGGGACCGTGTGCGAGAGGCGACGGCCGACCTCCCCGAGGACGCTCGCGAGCGCAGCGTCTTTGTTCAAGGGGTGCTGGACGAGGAGCTGGTGGAGGTTTTCGCCATCGTTCGCGAGGTCTCGAAACGGACCACCGGCATGCGTCACTTCGACGTTCAGCTCGTGGGCGGCATCGTGCTTCACGAGGGCCGGATCGCGGAGATGAAGACCGGGGAAGGGAAGACCCTCGTGGCGACCCTGCCGGTCACCCTCAACGCCCTCACCGGGCGGGGTGTCCACGTGGTCACGGTGAACGATTACCTGGCGCGCCGCGATGCCGACTGGATGGGCCGGATCTACCGGTTCCTCGGGTTCACGGTGGGCTGTATCCAGAACGAAATCAAGGACGACCAGCGGGGACAGGCCTACGCCGCCGACGTCACCTACGGGACCAACAACGAGTTCGGATTCGACTACCTGCGGGACAACATGAAGTTCTCGCTGGACAGGATGGTGCAGCGGTCCCACGTCTACGCCATCGTCGACGAGGTGGACTCGATCCTGGTGGACGAGGCCCGGACGCCGCTCATCATCTCCGGCCCGTCCGAGGTGTCCGTCGATCTCTACTACCAGGTGGATGGCGTCATTCCCAAGTTGGCAAAGGGTGAGGAGATCGAGGACAAGCACGGCAACAAGGAGGTCACCGGGGATTACCTGGTGGACGAGAAGGCCCAGACCGCCACCCTCACCGAGCGCGGGATGCAGCGGGTCGAAAAGATCCTCGGCGTCGAGAACCTGTGGGATCCGTCGCAGACCGAGATTCTGCACGCGGTCAATCAGGCGCTGCGGGCTCACGCCCTGTTCGAACTCGATCGGGAGTACATCGTCAAGGACGGCGAGGTGATCATCGTCGACGAGTTCACCGGTCGGCTGATGCCGGGCCGTCGTTGGTCGGACGGGCTCCACCAGGCGGTGGAGGCCAAGGAGAAGGTCAAGATCCAGTCCGAGAACCAGACCCTGGCGACGGTGACCCTGCAGAACTACTTCCGGATGTACGACAAGCTCGCCGGCATGACCGGCACCGCCGAGACCGAGGCCGAGGAGTTCCAGAAGATCTACGGCCTGGACGTGGCGGTGATCCCGACCAACGTTCCCGATGGTTCGCGCTGGACCACGCCGACGTGGTGTACACGACCGAGAAGGAGAAGTTCAGGGCGGTCATCGACGAGATCGAGGAGAGTCACGGCAGGGGCAGCCGGTGCTGGTGGGCACGGTGTCCATCGAGAAGTCCGAGCGGCTGTCGAAGATGCTCCAACGGCGAAAGGTCAAGCACGTGGTGCTGAACGCCAAGTACCACGAGCGCGAAGCCGACATCATCGCCCAGGCGGGCCGCAAAGGGGCGGTGACCATCGCCACCAACATGGCGGGGCGGGGCACCGACATCGTGCTCGGCGGCAATCCCGAGGGCCTGGCTCGGATCGAGGTCAATCCGGCGTCGGATCCGGAGGCGCTACGAGGGGGCGGTCGCCAAGTACACGGAGAGCTGCAGGCAGGACAAGGAGGACGTGCTCGCCGCCGGCGGTCTTCGGATCATCGGCACCGAACGGCATGAGGCACGACGGATCGACAACCAGCTCCGGGGGCGCTCGGGCCGGCAGGGCGATCCCGGGGCTTCGCGGTTCTTCCTCTCCCTCGAAGACGACCTGATGCGGATTTTCGCTGCCGACTGGGTGCGCAAGATGATGGACCGCCTCGGCATGGAGGAGGACGTTCCCATCGAGTCGAAGATGGTGACCAAGTCCATCGCCCGCGCCCAGAAGCAGGTCGAAGGACGGAACTTCGAAATCCGCAAGCACCTGCTCGAGTACGACGACGTGATGAACAAGCAGCGCGAGGCGGTGTACCGCCTGCGCCGGCGGATTCTCGAGGGCGTCGAGGGGCGTGACTACATCATCCGGGTGTTGGACGACATCGTCGCCAGCATGCTGGACCGATACTGTCCCGAGGAGGCCGATCCGGCCGACTGGGACTCCGGCGCACTGGACAATGAGTTCCGCGCGTACTTCGGCATCACCGTCGATCAGGTGGGGGTGGATTGGCAGACCATCAACCGAGTCGATCTCGAACGGACCCTGGCGGAGGGTGCCAAGGAGCACTATCACGCCCGGGTCGAGCGGTTCGGCGAGGAGGAGTTCGCCAAGCTCGAGAAGTTCCTGCTGCTGGACACGGTGGACCGCCAGTGGAAGGACCACCTGCTGGCCCTCGACCACCTCAGAGAGGGCATCGGTCTGAGGGCCTACGGCCAGCGCAACCCGCTCGTCGAGTACAAGCGCGAGTCGTACGCCCTGTTCGAGGACATGTGGGAGAGCATCGAGGACCACGTGGTGAAGTTCCTCTATCACGCCGAGCCGGTGGACGAGTACCAGCAACGGCGCCGGGGCGTGACCACCACGTTGTCCCATCCCGAGGCGCGGGGACTCGCCGAGTCCCACGCCCAGCAGGAGCATGCCGCGAGCACGCCGGTGGGCGGTCCGGCTCGGCCGACCACGGTCCGCCGCGGCCAGCCCAAGGTGGGACGCAACGACCCGTGCCCGTGCGGCTCGGGCAAGAAGTACAAAAAGTGCTGCGGGGTCGCCTCGGCGGCCGGGAGGTAGCGAGATGCCGGTTGATTTTCCGATCGGTCTGACCTTCGACGACGTTTTGCTGGTGCCTGCACGGTCGGAAGTCCACCCCAATCAGGTCGACGTATCCACCCGTCTGACCAGAACCGTGCGGGTAAATCTGCCCATCATCTCCGCCGCCATGGATACCGTGACCGAGGCCGGCATGGCCATCGCCATGGCTCAGCACGGAGGCTTGGGGGTCATCCACAAGAACATGCCCGTGGACCGACAGGCCGCTCAGGTCGACCGGGTGAAGCGCTCCGAATCCGGGATGATCGTGGAACCGGTCACCATCAGGCCCGACCGGCTGGTTCGGGACTCCTTGGAGGTGATGGCCACCTTCAAGATCTCAGGTCTCCCGGTGGTCGATGCCGAGGGGCAGCTGAAGGGCATCCTGACCAATCGCGATCTCCGGTTCTGCACCGAGCTCGACCGGCCCATCGCCGACTTCATGACCAAGGACAACCTGGTGACGGCTCCGGTCGGAACCACACTCGACGAAGCCAAGCTGCTGCTTCACAAGCACCGCATCGAGAAGCTGCTCGTGGTGGACGACGAAGGCAATCTCAAGGGTCTGATCACGGTCAAGGACATCAAGAAGGCCCAGGACTACCCGGACGCGTGCAAGGACGAGTTCGGCCGACTGCGCGTGGCAGCCGCCGTGGGGGTGGGAGGAGATTTGGACGAGCGCTGCGACGCCCTCGTCGAGCGCAAGGTGGACCTCCTGTGCCTGGACTCGTCCCACGCCCACTCGACGGGTGTGCTGAGCGCCGCGGAGAGGATCAAGAACCGCCATCCGGATGTCTCCCTGATCGTGGGAAACATCGCCACCGCTGCGGCGGCCCGCGATCTGATCGCGTTGGGCGCCGATGCTCTCAAGGTCGGTATCGGTCCCGGTTCCATCTGCACCACGAGGGTGGTCACCGGTGCCGGGATGCCGCAGATCACCGCCATCCGGGAATGCGCCGAGGTCGCTCACGCAGCCGGTGTGCCCGTCATTTCCGATGGCGGCGTCCGCTTCTCCGGCGACATCACCAAGGCGCTGACGGCAGGGGCGGACGTGGTCATGATCGGCTCGCTGTTCGCCGGGGTCGAGGAGTCTCCCGGTGAGCAGATCCTGTACCAGGGCCGGACCTTCAAGGCGTACCGGGGGATGGGTTCCCTCGGTGCCATGAAGGAGGCCGAGGGCTCTCGCGATCGGTACTTCCAGGACGACTCCGAGCTCTCCAAGCTGGTGCCTGAAGGGATCGAGGGGATGGTGCCGTACAAGGGCCCCGTGGAAGGGCAGCTGACCCAACTCGTGGGTGGTCTGCGGGCCGGAATGGGTCTCGCCGGATGCTCCACGGTGGCAGAGCTTCACACCAAGGGACGCTTCGTCCGGGTCACCTCGGCCGGGCTCAAGGAGAGCCACGCCCACGACGTCGTGATCACCAAGGAAGCGCCGAACTACCGCATAGATCGGTGACCCGGGGGCTCGACGCCATCTGCTAGACTCTGGCCCGTGAAAACACCCTTGATGACCGGTCGGGCGACCGTCAATAGCGACGTTTGGCGATGATGGTGCAGCTCGACTCGGAGTTCATCCACGCCTCGATATGAGAGCTACGGAGTGTGTCAATGAAGATCGTCGAATGCGTACCGAACATCTCGGAGGGACGTCGAACTGAGGTCTACGAGGAGGTCGCCCGGGCCGCCGCGTCGGTCCCCGGAGTCAGGTTGTTGGACGTCGATCCCGGCCAGGAGACCAACCGAACGGTCATCACCTTCGTCGGTGAGCCGGAGGCGGTCCTCGAGGGCGCCTTCCAGCTGGTCAAGCGATCGTACGACCTGATCGACATGCGCCAACACCACGGCGCCCACCCCCGGATGGGCGCCACCGACGTCTGCCCCTTCGTGCCGGTCTCCGGGGTCACCATGGACGACTGCGTCGAGCTCGCCAGGCGGCTCGGCCGGCGGGTCGGGGACGAGCTCGGCGTGCCGGTCTACCTCTACGAGTACGCGGCCACCCGCCCGGACCGCCGATCGTTGGCCGACATCCGCAACGGCGAGTACGAGGCCCTCGCGAAGAAGCTCGCAGCAACCGGACTTCGAACCGGACTTCGGTCCCGCCGAGTTCGTGCCCCAGTTTCGGCGCGATGGTGATCGGCGCCCGCAAGTTCCTGGTGGCGTACAACGTCAACCTCAACGTCACCGACAAGCGGTGGGCGAACCGGGTCGCGTTCGACGTCCGCGAGAAGGGTCGCACGGTCGACGGATGACGACGGCAACACCGTCGAGCAGCCGGGCATGCTCAAGGCGGTGCGGGCGGTGGGCTGGTACATCCCCGAGTACGGCTGCGCCCAGGTGTCGATGAACCTGGTGGATCTCGACGCGACACCGCTGCACGCCGCCTTCGACGCCTGCGAGGCGAGCGCCCGGCGCGGGGCATCCGGGTCACCGGTTCCGAGCTCGTCGGGCTGGTTCCGAAGGCGGTGATCCTCGACGCCGGCCGTCACTATCTGCGGCCGCATGGGGCGCTCGCCCGGGGTCCCGGAGTCGGACGTCGTCCACACGGCGATCCGATCACTCGGGCCTGACGAGGTCGCGCCGTTCGAGCCTTCCGAGAAGATCATCGAGGACATCCTGGCGCCCCGAACGGCCGCTGGCGTCGATGACCGTGCAGGGCTTTGCCGACGAGACCTCGCGCGACTCGGCGGCGCCCGGCGGCGGATCGGTTGCGGCCCTCGCCGGAGCGCTCGCCGCCGCCGCTGGCTGCCATGGTGGCGAACCTGCCGCACCCGAAGTCGGACTACGAGCAGGTGAGGGCCGAGCTCGAAGAGGTGGCCGTCGGCGCCCAGGAGCTCAAGCAGAAGCTGCTTGACGCCATCGACGAGGACACCTGGGCGTTTCCAGGGCCTCATGGAGGCGTCGCGGTCCGGTGACGGGAACGAGTCCGCAGCGCCACGCTGCACGCGGCAGAGGTGCCGCTGGAGGTCGCAGAGGCGTGCGTCGAGATCGCCGAGCTGTGCGGCCGCGCCCTCGAAGCTCGGGCTGCCGGCCTCGGCGTCGGATGCCGGGGTCGGCGCCGGAATGGCGCGCGCCGCGGCCGTCGGTGCGGCGATGAACGTCTACATCAACCTGAACGAAATGGCCGCCGACCCCGACGCTGCCGCGATGCTCGGACGGGCCGACGACGCCGTCCAACAATCCCGCGTCATCGCGGATGGGATCGAAGTCGAGGTCCTGCGGCGACTCGGCCGCGCGACACTGTAGCCGTCCGTCGCGGGCCATCCGGGTCAAAAACCGGTAAATCTGCGCCCGAAGATCGGTCAGAACCGGGACAGTGGTGAGCGGCGACGTTATTCTGTGGTCAGGCTGGAGCTGAGATGACGGGTCAACCCCTGTGAGGTCGAACACACGAACGCTCCGCGGCGCTGTCGCCGTGGCGCTGGCGCGGGTGGTTGTGCCGCTGTGGCTGCTGGCGGGTGCGGTCTTGAAGCTCTTTGACGCGAGCCCATCACACCTCCCGGCAGCGCTGATCAAGTGGACCGGTGCCCTGGGGCTCGACCTGATGTTCGTGCTCGAGTTCACCATTGCCGCGGAGCTCGTCGTGGTGGGCGTGATGTGGCTGTTGCCCAGGCTGGCCCGTCCGGTGGGCATCCTGATGTTGGCCGCGCTTCCTGCCGGTACTGGTCGCCGACGTCGCGCTCGGGCGCGACGAGCTGCGGCTGCTTCGGCGCGGTGGAGATCCACCCCGGGATCACCCTGGTCGTGGATTTCGGCTTTCTTGCTGGGCTTGTGGTTGCTCGGGCGGGGAGTCGAATCGCTGAAGATCACCCCGGTCCAACCCACGTGGAGGGTGCTGGCCGCCGGGTGCTGGGCCCTGATCAGCGTTGTCGTGGCCTTCGGGGTGACCGCCGCTGCGTCGCCGTCCCCGCCGCGGGTCGAACCTGAAGCCGTTGGCCAGCCATCGGGGCCCGCCGAGGGCTACTATCTTCCGAGCTACGACGAGTGGCTCGGGAGCCCTTGGAGCGAGGTGCCCATCGCCGCCTGGATCCAGCCGGCCCCGCCAGATCTTGATCGGGGAGTCCGGCTCATCCTGTTCTACCGCAAGGACTGTGAACACTGTCACGAACTGATGGAGGCGTTCTTTACCGGACCGCTCGCAGTCCCGACCACGGCGGTGGCGGTTCCGGAGCGGGGGGGATTCCCCATCGTCGGAACGCTGCCATTCCCGTGCGAGGCGTGCGATGTGGCCGAGCTGCCGTCCGGAGTCGATTGGTTCCTCCAGACTCCCGTGCTCGTACGGCTTGCCGACGGTGTCGTGGAGTGCGCGGCGGAGGTGACCGCCGACGACCCGCGATGTCTTCTTCAGTGAGCGAATCGAGCGAAGAATCGGTTCTATTTACAAGAAGTTGACACCGTCGATTCCGGGTGGGTGTGTTATAGTCTGTGCTCGACGCCGAAAGGATCGGCAACCCATACGGGAACTTACATGGAGGTGGAGTATGCGAAAGTCTATCATCCCAGCGGTCGTGGTTGTGCTCGTAGCCGGTCTGGCGCTCACGGGCTGCGCGACCAAGAAATACGTCAATGAAACAGTCGCTGCCTCGGATCAGGTGAACACGGCGAAAGATCGGCGAGGTTCAGACCTCGGTCGAGGGCGAACCAGAAGGCGATCTCCGATCTGCAGGCCAAGGACAAGCAGCTCGAGAATCAGATCGCCAAGCTCTCGGAGACGGCGAAGGACGCCCTGGCGCGCGCCACTGCGGCCGGCAAGCTGGCCGAGGGCACGTTCATCGGCGAGACCGTTCTGACCGACGAGCAGGTGAAGTTCGGCTTCGACAAGGCCGCCCTGAGCCCCGAGGGCACCGCGGCGCTGGATGAGTTCGCCAAGAACGTGAAGGCCAAGAACAAGGGCGTCTACATCGAGATCCAGGGTTACACCGACAACATCGGATCCGAGCAGTACAACCTCAAGCTCGGCTACAAGCGCGCCGAGGCCGCCATGCAGTACCTGGCCAGGGCAGCACGGCTTCCCGCTGCACCGCATGAACGTGATCTCCTACGGCGAGTACAAGCCGATTGCCGACAACAACACCCGCGAGGGCCGTGCACAGAACCGCCGGGTCGCGCTGGTGGTCCTCAAGTAACGTACGGATCAAGCAATCTCGAGAGGCCCGGGCTTTTGCCCGGGCTTTTTTTAATTCCGATTTCTGGCCGCTGAATCGTCGGTTTGCATCGATTCGGCGGCTGGCTGGGGGCTCGGATTCAGCGGCCAGAAATCGGAACTGTAGAATCCACTCATGGCAGACTCTCTCAGCGAAGGGAAGCGGAACTCGGGTCTTCCGGGTTCGCTGCCCGTGCTGGCTGTTTTCGGCGCAGGTGCGGCGACCGAAGAGGAAGAGCGGGTTGCCGAGAGAGTGGGGACTTTAGCAGCGCGAAACGGGTGGGTGGTGCTGACCGGGGGCGGGCCCGGGGTGATGGCCGCCGCCTGCCGGGGCGCAGTTGAAGCCGGCGGCCTCACCGTGGGTCTGCTGCCGGTGGCGGAACCCGGGGCAGGCTACCCGAACCCGTGGGTCCGGATTCCCGTTTTTACGGGCTCGGGCATGGCGCGAAATGCCTTCAACGTGCTGTCGGCGACTCTCTGTGTCGCAGTGGGCGGCGGCGCCGGGACGTTGTCGGAGATCGCCATGGCCCTCAAGGCGGGCAGGCCCATCATGTGCTACGGCAGTTGGCAGCTCCGGCCGCCCGGTGACCGAACCGTCCACCTGAGGTCGTTTGAAGACTCCGACGACCTCCTCGTCGCCCTCGAAGCGGAACTGCGCTCCGGGTCGATGACCGAGGGTTAAACGTTACACGTTAAAGGTTAAACGTTTGGCTCATCCGGAATTCCGTGAGGTGAGAGTCGATCGATTTCGGATTTCACAACGGCACCCGCCCGAAGAGGAACCGCGGCTTGATCCGCGGACACAGCAATCAGGGACAGCGTCAGAAGCCGGCGGCAGGGACCCGCGGCAGCATCAGTTGACAGCGTCAGTATCGGAGAACCGGGCGCACTCAGATGGGATTGAGCAGGCGCCACGTCATCGCACGAACTTGGTCGAAGGTCTCCAGGGCGTTTTCTGCCCCGATTCCATTGACTGCACCAGCGGCGGCGAGGAGTCGCAGGTGACTGTCGACCTCTTTGGCCGAGGCATAGGCGATCCGCCAGTGGTTCAACCGGTCTCGTCCAAACCGGCCGTGGCCTTCAGCGATGTTGGCCGGGACCGAGCTTGCCGACCGGATCACCTGATCAGCTATCGGTTTCAAAGGGGCGGGAACCCTCATCACGAGCTTGATGGCTATGCCTGCTGCTTCGAGGGCTGCGAGGTTGGTGTTCGTGACGGCTTTGGACATGTTCACCTCCGGGTCGTTCATGCTCACCCGAATGCTGGTGAGGGGGCCGGTGTCAAGGGTTTACCACCCCTAAGCCGGCCGCATTGCGCCCTTGACACCGGCCCCCTCGCCAGCTATGCCCATTCACCCCGTGAACGACCCGGAGGTGTCCACGTGCAATGCCTCGAAGCCCACTGATTGCTGCCGCTGAATTTCGGGAACGGGAACGGGAACGGGCACGGCGGGAACCCCAACCACACGCTTTCCCGGAGGAGCCAAACGTTGAACGAGTAACGTCTAACGAGTAACGTCGTTCGTGTCGCGTTCCTCCTCGAGCTGCCAGCGAGCACCGACCTTTGCCAGGAAGAAGCAGGCCGCGACCAACGCCGCCAGCCCGACCACGCTGAGCAGTTGGCCGCCGATGCCCTCGTACCAGCCGGCGAACACCGCGGCGCCGGTTTCGGAAGCGTGCAGCACGTCCACCCAGAGCATGACCTCGCCGATCTGGGGCAGCAGCAGGATGGCGCCGATGGTGCCGACGATGGCCGCTCCGGCCATCAATCCTGAGGCGATCAGAGTGCCCTGCTCCTTGCGCGGCTTCGCGTTCGGCCTCGGTGCGCCCCGAGCGGCCGATGAAGTGGCCCACTGCCGCGCCGAAGAACACCGCCATGTTGATCTCGATCGGCAGGTACATCCCGAGCCCGAACGCCAGTGCCGGAACCCTTGCCATCTCGCAGCACGATCGCCACCATTCCACCGAGCAGGAACAGGATCAAGGCTTGCTGCTCGCCGCCCATGACACTCGACACGATGGTCGCCATGAGGTTGCCCTGCGGGGCCGGCAGGTCGGGGTTGACGACCATGCGGCCGGCCTCATTCGTCGGCACCAGGAACCCGTAGGACGTTGGCCAGAACCCAGATCACCCCGCCCACGCACAGGGAGGCGATGAGAATGCCGAGGAACTTCCAGCGCTCCTGCTGGTAGGGGCTGGCTCCGAGCCAGTAGCCGACCTTGAGGTCGGTGACGAAGGCGCCGGAGGTCGACAGCGCGGTACACACGGCGCAGCCGACGACCAGGGCCACCGACATGCCGAGGGCGTCGCCGCGCAGCCCGGTGGCGACGAGGGCGAGGCAGGCGATGATCAGCGTGAGCATCGTCATTCCGGAGACCGGGTTGACGCCGACGATGGCGATCGCCCGCGCCGCCACCGGCGTGAACAGGAAGGCCAGCAGGGAGGTGATCACGGTGCCGACCAGGGCGGTCGTCAATCTGCCGCTGATGAACCAGAACAGCAGGAACATGCCGACCACCGCACCCGATCTGGATCAGGAAGGTGTTGCGCGGAGTCATGTCCCGGTCGGTGCGGACGGTGCCGGCTGCCGTCGTCGCCGCCGACCAGACCCTTGAAGGCCAGCGACAGGGACGACAGGATGATCTTGCCCATCTTGAGGATGCCGATGATGCCGGCCACCGCGATGCAGCCGATGCCCATCGGCCGCACGTAGTTGCCGAAGATCGTCGGCGGCAGTCCATGTCGGCGCACCAGGGCTCCCACTTCGGGAGGGGTCAGGGGCACGGTCAGACCGTGGCCGGCAAAGTAGACGAGCGGAACCAGCACGAGCACGGACAGCACCGACCCGGCGGCGATGATCCCGGCGTAACGGACGCCGATGATGTAGCCCAGGCCGAAGTAGACGGCGGTGGCGTTGAGCTTCAGCTCGAACCGCGCCTCGGCCATCCGCTGGCCGAAGCGCGCCGAACAGGACCTTCGAGTTGAGGTGGTGGTTCCACAGGTGGAGGAACTCGACGATCAGGTCGTAGAAGAAGCCGATACCGAAGGCCATGAGCAGGACCTTGCCGGCCGATCCCTTGGACCTCTCGCCGGTGGCCAGCACGTTGGCGATCGCGGTCCCCTCGGGGAACGGCAGCTGACCGTGCAGGTCCTTGACGAAGTACCTGCGCAGGGGGATCAGCAGCACGACCCCGAGGTATCCGCCGACCAGGCAGGACAGGAAGATCTGCAGGAACGACGGCTGCAGGTCGAGGATGTAGAGCGCCGGGATGGTGAAGATCGCCCCGGCCACGACGACGCCGGAGGCCTGCCCGATGGACTGGATGATCACGTTTTCGAGCAGGGTGCTGCGACGGGCGAAGAGGGTCCCGAGAAACACCGCCAGAATGGCGATCGGGATCGAGGTCTCGATCACGTTGCCGGTCTTCAATCCGATGTAGGCGGCGGCAAAGGTGAAGATGACCACCATGATGACGCCGAGGACCACCGACCGGATGCGAGACCTCGGGACGGTCGTCTGTCGGGAGGGACGACCGGCGTGTAGACCTCGCCCGGTTCGAGCTCGCGGAACGCGTTGGCCGGCAGGACCTTTCCCGTGTCGGCTTGGTGTTCCATTGGTGCTCCTCCTCCGTCGCGCGAGTGTAGCAGACGGCGTCACGCTCCCGCCCACGCAGGGCGAATTGCGAATTGCGAATTGCGAATTACGAATTGTCGCCTGCCGGGAGCGGCGGTGGGAGTTCTTAGTTTTGAGTTCTTAGTTTTTGGCGCTGACCCCCCATCGAACCGAACGCCAACCCGAGACCCTCTGATCAATCGGTAACCTGTCTGAACTCAAGGGATATATTGACTTCGAAAAGCTGGGGAGGGGGAACGGGGGGAGCTTTTCGAAGCGGGCGGGTGGGCGGGCGGAAAGAAAGAAGCTCCCGGTGGGTCGTACCGGGAGCCGCCGCAGAACCGAGGGGCTACAGGCTAGTCGAGGATGATCTCGGCGTCACCCACACCCACCTCGAGCTCGATTCCATCGGGGCCGTCGCCCTTCCAACTGCTGGTGTGGCCCACGAATCCCTTGTCGTTGAAGGTCGCGCCTGCCGCCTCGATGGAGGCGCCGCCGACGCCGCCCGAGGCACTGACCGTTCCGTAGGCCGCTGCCGGGCCGCGAATGGTGCCGTTGCCGACGCCGACACTCACTGCGACGTCACCCCCGGCGACCTCGATCGACACATTGCCGACCCCGACCTCCATCTCGATCCCTCCGGTGAGGCCGGCCACGCTGACATCGCCCACTCCGAGCTCGAGCTCGAGTCCGATTCGGGCGGGAGCCGTGACGGTCCAGCGAGCCTCGAATCGTGGTTCGGGAGAGTCCGATTCGAGCTCCAGGAGGAGCGTGCCGTCACCTTTGGCCGTTGTCAGCACGGCCGTCTTCACCTCCTGCTCCGCCTTCTTCATGGACGAGAACAGCCCCCCCGGCGCGGGGTGAGGGTGATCTCGACGTCGATTGCATCGGTGTCGCCGGTCGTGATCCGGACGTCGCCGACGCCGTTGTTGATGCGGAGCCGTTCCACGCTGTCCGCAGCGAAGGACTCCTCGAAGGTCCGGTCGGCAGCGAAAGTGGGTGCCGCCAGGACAAGGGCCGCCAAGCAGATCAGAATATTCCGACGGATCATGTCGTCGCCTCCGGTTTGGCCGTCGTTGCGGCCGGTCTCATACCATCAAACGATGACCACGCGAAAAAGTTCGGTTCATCCGGTCGATGATCGTTGAACCCTCGGCGCTCAGCTCGGGAAGCTCACGACTGAACCCGGGCCAGCCGATCACCCTGCGGGTGTCATCGTCGAGCCTGGGGTTGGAGACGGCTCCGAAGGCTCTCCTGGCGAAGCCGGGATCGAGCCGGTCCAGGTACCTCCGGATCTTGCCCAGGACCGATCGAACGGTGGACTGGTTGGATGCGGTGGCGCGGGCCACGGCGGCCACCGTCGGCGGATGCCCGTCGAGCTCGAGCACCGCGGTCACCAGGGCGGCTCCCCAGGGATCCGGTGCCTGCACTCTGACGGCCTCGCTGGTGTTGAAGGCGCGCCACAACCGCCGCGCTCCCAGCACCACGAGATCGGGGAGCTCGAGCACCGTGCCGCAGCGGATGATGGCCTCGTCAACCTCGGCCGCGACGCCCGCCACCGGCTCGAGGGCGTCGCGCCACGACACGGCGAGGGACTCCTCGGCGCGGCTGCGGATCCACTCCCGGCTGAGGGAGTCGTGGGTTTCCTGCAGCAACGGCGAGTCCGGGTGTCGGTTGAGTCCTTCCAGCAGGACGGCGTCCGCTTCGGACCAGCGACCGATCGTGGCCAGGAGGTTTGCCCGGAGTCCCACCAGAAACACCTGCATGTCTTCGGGCAGCTGAATCGAAGGCGCGACATCGTCCAGCACATCGAGAGCTTCCGGGAGCCGGCCCTGGTCGGCGAGCATCATGGCCAGTTGGACCGGGACGTGAATCGCCGACGGAAAGAGCTCGAGCCCCATCCGGAGGTACTTTTCCGCCTGATCGACGTCGCCGGTCGAGGCGAGGGCGGTGGCGATCAGGCTGCAGGAGTGGGGTGAGGTGGCCAGCCGCCACGACTGGTTTGCGGCGTGCAGCGCCCGTTCGGGATATCCCATGGAGAGGAGGGCCTGGGCCTTCCAGACCAGCAGCTGTGCCGCGAGGCCGGGACGCCCGCTCAGCGAGTCCAGCACCCGGTCGACCTCGGTCAGGACCTTTCGGTGGCGACCCTGTTGACTCCAGTCGAGGCACCGCTCGAGCGCCCTGTGGACGCGCGCTTCGAGGCGAGACGGTGATTCGATCGACGGATCGGACATCGGGCACATCTTAGCAGTGCGCTGTTGCGAAATGACAACTCACTGCCGAACTGCCGGAGCGATTTCCGGCCAGGTTCCCAACGTCGGCCCGCCGAGAGCGGCGTTGCCGATCGTCCGGCGTTTCCCGCTTGGTGTCTGCCGACGGCCGTGCTCGACGGGCGGTGTCCTCATGTTCAGGGTTGCCGACGGGGGCCTTGGTTTCGCGGCGCCGGTCCTGCGATCGGGCCGAAGACCTGGAGATCGCCGCCGATGCCTCGCCGGTCGGACCGTGAGTACCGCCGTTGGTCGCCGCCTGATGGGTGGCGCGGGCTCGGTCAGAACCCCGATCGGATCGAACCGGCGCGGCCTCGATGGGTCCTCCAGCCGAGCTTGGTTTTCGGCCTTCGGCTTCCCGTTGGGCAGGCCGTGCCGGCTCAGGTCGATCCGGCGAGGGCTCTCGACGCCGGGTCGCCTCGGGACGATGGGCCGCGGATTGGGGCGATGCCACCGTTGCACCGGCACCTGCTGCCACGTTCAATCGGAGCGGTCCGGGCGGCCCGGTCGCGGGAGATCGCCGTCCTTTGAGCGTTCTCCGCTAGGGCTCGCTGGAGGGTCGGCTCGGCGTTCCGCCGGATCACGGACTGGGCTCCCATCGGACGGGTCAGCTCGACCTGGCGGTCTCCGATCCGAACCATCCGGCTCTCGATTTCCATCCGCGGCGTCACGATTCCGCGCCGGTCGAGATCGTCGCGGTCCGGAGCGGCCGCGCCGGGACGGATGGCGGCCGGGGACCACCCACCATCTCGTGCGGCGTTGTACGACACGGCGTGGCGGGAGAGATCATCGGCGCCGAAATGTCGCCATTGGGTGTAGGTGGCGTGCTCCGCGTCATGCCAACCTGCCGAGTACCCGTCGTCGTAACCGGAGGCGTACCCGCGATGGTGGCCGTGGTGCCAGCCCCTTCGGGAGTGGCTCCACCCCGCGGGCGGACAGGCGTACCAGCCGACGAAACCGCCAGCCCCGACCCAGATCACGTTCGCCGGTCGGTACTGGTATCCGGGAGTCCACACCCATCCGTAGGTGCTCAGAGCCCAGTTCCCGTAGTGGTGAGGAAAATAGCCCCAGGGTTCGTAGGCCAACCAGGTCCAGCCCAGCCGCGTCCAGACCCACCGGCCGTAGGTGTAAGGCCTCCACCCGGGCGCGACCCACGGCCGCCAGGACTGGCCGAGCCCGTCCACCCACACCCACTCGCCGTAGCCGGAGAGCGCCGCGTGGTAGTCGATCCGCCACCCCGGGTCCGACCAGGAAGAGCCGTACACGGCCCAGTTCGAGGATCCGAAGGAGAGCGAAAATCCGCCGGATCCCAGCTGGACTCCGAACCAGTCACCTCCACGGGCCGGCGCCGCCAGGATCGTCAAGCTGATTCCCACAAGAACGATGATTTTGAGCTTACGTCGGGCCTCGTCCATGGCTGCCTCCCCGGAGTCCCGGATCGGATGGGGCTCCTGGCGGAGGCCAGAGCAAGCGGCGTGCCATGCGCGCAAACCCACCATCTGCGGTCGGGAACGAGCAGAGGATCCGGCGGTTTCGAGTCCTCGCGACGATTGGCGAAAACGGCGGACTCGTGATTCACAGATGTCCTCTGAAGAGGACGATCGAGGCTTCAGCTGGGCGTTAGTGCAGCAGAGCGGAATTCGGAATTCGGAACTTGCCGACGGCAGCAGGCCACAGCCGTGGCCAGGGGGGGGGTCGTCGCGAGGCACCGTAAGACCAGCCGGCGGAGTCGGCGCGTGGCGAACGGCGTCCCGAGGAGCGGAGCGACGAGGGAGCTGGGGCTGGCCTACGGCTGTCTACTGGTGGCGGTGAGTCGCCGCGGCCAAAGGCCGCGAGCCATTCGGAAAACCTCTTTCGGTCGTATCGAAACCCTCAGACCTCAGACCTCAAACCTTGGGTTCATCCGGGAAAGCGTGAGGTAGGGAATCTGCCGTGCCCGTCTCCGTGCCCGTGCCCGGAATGCAGCGGCTGCGACAGTATTCAGCGGCAGCGACCGGGAACAGCGATCAGGGACAGCAATCAGTATTCAGCGGCAGCAATCAGTGGGTTTCGAGGCATAGCACGTGGACACCTCCGGGTCGTTCAAAGGAAGGAGTAGCCGGCGGGCAGCCGATGTCAAGGGCAAGCCGACCCAAGGGTCCGGTGTTACACACCCTTGACATCGGTTGCCTCACCGGCTGGTGGAAAAGGGCATGAACGACCCGGAGGTGACCATGTCCAAAGCCGTCCCGAACAACAACCTCGGTGCCCACGAGAAAGCCCTCGAAGCAGCTGGCATAGCCATCAAGCTCGTGATGAGGGTTCCCGCCCCATTAAAATCGATTGCCGATCAGGTGATCCGATCGGCAAGCTCGGTCCCGGCAAACCTCGCGGAAGGACACGGCCGATTCGGAAGAGACCGCCGCACCACTGGCGGATCGCAATTGCCTCGGCCAAAGAGGTCGACAGTCACCTGCGACTCCTCGCCGCCGCTGGTGCAGTCGATCGAATCGGGGCAGAGAACGCCCTGGAGACCTTTGACCACGTTCGTGCGATGACATGGCGCCTGCTCAATCCCATCTGAGCGCGCCCGGTACTCCGACACTGACGCTGTCAACTGACGCTGCCGCGGGTCCCTGTCGCTGGCTTCTGACGCTGTCCCTGATTGCTGATTCCCCGGATGAAGCCGCGGTTCCTCTTCGGGCGAGTGGGTGCCGTTGTGAAATCCGAATTCGATCGACTCCCACCTCACGGAATTCCGGATGAGCCAAACCTTGCTCGCCTCATCCCCGATCGAAGAGATACGCGCAGTCCTCGAGGTGTGCGCTCTCGCCGGATCGAGCGACGGCGTAGGTCCCGCCCGACCAGATCGACGCAGAGCCGACCGCACCGTCGCGGGTGACGGCGTAGAACTTCACGTTGAAGTTGGGACGTCCGCCTCGTCCAGGAGGTAGGGCACGCGGTGGCGCGGACGATGCGTCGCAAGGCTTCGAGGCAGGCGTCGGTGGGTGAGGCACCGGTTCGCATCAGCTCGACGACGGTGTGGGAGCCCGCGGTCTGAATGACCGATTCTCCCCGTCCGGTGGAACCAGCGGCGCCGACCTCGCGGT
>CAVQPF010000008.1:0-146326 GCA_963714725.1 Candidatus Bathyarchaeota archaeon | reverse complement strand
ATGTGACACCTTTCAAAAAATTGCGTTTACGTATTGCTATTCTTCACCAAGGATTAAGAGATATTCATTCCACAGACACAGAAAAAAGAATTATAGCAATTGAACAATTAATAAATTACATAAATGAATTAGTTTCAAAAAACTAACCTCATTAGTAAATATATGAAGATCTAAGTTAATTAAATCCCAAATAATATTTTTATCAACAAACACTAAAAACTCTAAAAGATATAAAAAGGATTTATTTGTTCGACTAAAAACAACTCGATAAAAATATGCTTTCCTCAAAAAGTATATAATTAGTTAAAAATTTTTATTAAATGATATGAAACCTCGATTTTTAGGCGCAGCTATTATTCTTATTCTAGTTATTGCATTAACAGCATTTTTGCAATTTTTCAGTCTAGAAACAAATGATCAAATATATGTTGGAGTAACTTTTTGTGGCAATACTACACAACAAGCTTTTGAATTAATCGATAAAGTTCAAAACTACACTAACTTGTTTATTTTACAGTCTGGACCAATAAGCAAAAATCAAACTGCAACAACTCAAATCTGCAATTATGCAGTTAATGCAGACTTAAACATTATTGTATATTTTGGCTGGTTTGACACAAATTACACCTGGCAAATACCATGGCTTGACACAGCCAGACAACAATATGGAAATAAACTTTTAGGAATATATTACTATGATGAACCGGGAGGTATTCAAATTGACTATGATTGGCCTCACTACTTTGATTACCTTAGATATTACTATGAAAACACTAGTATTTATCAGGCGCATACCAAAAGTTTCGAGTTATTTAAAAACGGTACTCTGCCTAAAAATTACACCCAAGCAGCAAAAGTTTATGTTAATTCATTAAAAACTGATTCAGGATTACAAGAATTAAAAAACCGAAAAATTCCAGCAATCACTTCTGAATATGCACTCCCCTGGTTTGACTACCTAGGCGGCTATGATATCATCCTCTCACAAATAGGTTGGAACATCAGCTCAACACAAAACATAGCCATAACTAGAGGTGCTGCAAAAATACAAGAAAGATCTTGGGGTATTATGATCACCTGGAAATATAACACACCTCCCTACCTTGACAGTGGAGAAAAAATCTATACAGAAATGACTGATGCCTACAAAGCAGGAGCTAAAATAATATCAATTTTCAACTATCCACAAATTGATAATAATCCATTTGGTATTTTAAAAGAAGAACACTTCCAAGCCATTGAACGGTTTTGGAAAAATTATATTCTCCAAAAAAATGAATCTTGGAATTCATTAAAAGCCCAAGCAGCATTTGTACTACCAAAAGATTACGGTTGGGGGATGAGATCGCCTTTAGATAGAATCTGGTATTGGAACGCAGATGAACAAACTCCTCAAATATGGTCCACTCTACAAGAGTTGCTTGAAGAATATAATTTGAACTTAGATATTGTATATGAGGATCCCAACTTTCCAATAGTTAACCAATACCAAAAAATCTTCTACTGGAACATGACTACTAAATAATATTGGATGAAGAAAATATATTCACGTCTTTGATTACGTTTTATATCAAAATAATAATATGAATGTGGATAAATTAATTTAAATAAAAATGAAGATTTCTTTTTTTATGCAGATTAGAGCTTATATAAAAAAAAATAAAAAACAGTGTATATTCTCTGGAAAATAAGAGTTATAAAGTGCCAAATTCTTGATCGTTAAAATAACAAATCGCTGTAAACCAGATAAAGTAGCTACATCACCTAGAAATAACTCAAAACCACTACCTTGCGGTTCAATATTATATTGAATATCATTCCAAACTAACCTAACCCATGCATGATATTGAGCGTTTTGTTCACCAACTACAACATATACAGTATCAGTTGACCATCCATTTGAACGAAGTAATGAACATAATAGTATAGAGAAATCTTCACAATCACCTGTTTCTAGTTGCATAGTTTCATTTGAGAATTGCCAGTAATCTCTTTCTCCATGAATTTCATTATCACTTCTATATTGAATTCTATTTCCTACCCAGTCTCTAAATTTCATCCAATCCGGAGTTAATAAAGCCATTTTGTCTTGTAGTATTTCATTTCTTAGATTAATCAAACTAGGATCCTCAGGTGTTATAAAGGAAAGGCATGATGTTTCATTAAAAATTCTTGAAATATTTGTGTCTACCATATTAGGGATTGATCCTGATTCAGGATTATCAGTTTGTGACTCTGAATCATTTGAGATTAAAGATAAGAATCCTTGAATTTGATCTCTCACTGTGAAGGGCGCAACTAAAATAACTAAAACAGCACAGATAATAATAAATCCAAGAATTTTTTTATTCAATATCTAATCCCTAATTTTTTTCTTTATTATTATTTTATCAAAGTTTGTTTTGAAAACTATATGTAAAGACAAACATATATGGTTTATCTTACGATTTAATATAATTATATTTAATTTCATTCACCAGTATTAAAATAAATTACTTTAACTTTAAAGACATAATATAGAAAACGTAATCATAATAATCAGAGTTTTTTTGGTAAGACTAAATCATAAAAAACGCTTTTCGAGTTAATTGATTATCTTTCGAGTTTTGTCTAGGAAGACCACAATAAACTTCAAAGAAAACTTTTAGCATTTTTCCGATATCAAAGTACCCCTATCCTTTAGGAAATAATTAATAAAAAATTTTAAATTTTCTTTACTAATTTTTTTTTTAAAAAACAAAAATATTTTAGTTTTTCTTCAATAAAAATATAAGAATAATTACTTAAAAAATAGTACAAAATTATTTTTAAACAGACCCAATAAACGTTAGTTTCCATGAGAAAAAAATGTTTTTTCCAGTTTTTTTGAAAAATAATATATAGTTCTTCAATACAGAAAATGTTGTACATATCTACAGAAGGGGGAGAAGTTCGTGCAATTATCTGCAGATATCAAGTGGACAGACTGTACTTCGGCAAAAAAAATGAGTAAACACCTAAAAAGGTTTTCTTGTACCAAAAAGTCAAACCTAAATAGAGTGTTTAAAGGATCAGAACACACCCTCTATTGAAAAAACTGAAGCAAGCTACCTGTGTGGCGAAGAAAAAAATCGTTCAGCTTTCATATTTCTAAAAGATTCAGAGTATACATCAAAAATAATTGGTACTTGTTGCACAAATCGTCTTGTACATTTAATTGATGATTTCGATTTTCTGAAGAGTCAAATGAATCAATCAAACCTAAATTTTGAGCTAAGTGATGCGAAAATTAAACTTGATGATAATAGACTTATTGAAAATTGTGATAATAAAATTTTTAATGTAAAAAATACTTTAGCTGATTTATTTGGAATGATTGGTTTTATTCCAGCTGCTGCTATTTATCTTCTTTTTGGGGAATTTACTTTAATTACGATCATCCCATTTATTGTTGGACTTATTTTTTGGGTGGGATCTGTAGTTATTGGATGTTGGAGTCAACCAAAATATGTTCTAATTGAAAAAGAATAACACAACCAACATTCAAAATATTGTATTTTGGATCATTACGTTTAATTAAAGTATAATAAAAGTAGCAAAGTATAAAGAAAAATTAAAAAAACGTTCAAGCTAAAGTTTTTATTCTAACCTATATTTCTTTTTAGAATTAAAATATCATTTTTTAGTTCGTATTCTAAGAGTTTGTTTTGAGTTTGTGAAGTAAAAAAGCAAAATTTTTTCCTAAATTTTGAAAAGTAAGTATACCTTCTTTATCGTTTTTTACATCTCCGGGATTTTGACCAATACCCAAGTTCCAATAGCTTGATCCTACAACAAACATTTGATTAATTAAAAAAAAGAAGTTAATACTTGAAAAAACGTGAGTTGCACCTTGTCTTCTCACTGCAACAACTGCTGCTCCAACTTTATGCTTGAGAATATCACCATTTACTTTGCTCACAAGACCAACTCTATCAATTATCGCTTTTATTGGTGTGGAAACATTTGCAAAATAGGTAGGAGATCCAAGTATTATTCCATCTGATTGTAAGATTTTTTCTATATATTGATTTATTTTATCATCAGCAATTACGCATTTCTTATCTTTATTTTTTGCACATTGATAGCAAGCTGTACAACCTTGGAGTTTTTCCATTCCCACCCAAAAATATTCACATTCAATTCCCCTGGAAGTTAATTCGTTTATAACAATTTTTAAACTGGTAGAAGTATTGCCTTCTTTTCTCGGACTTCCATTAAATAAGACTACTTTCATAATATAATCTTCGAATGTACTAATTGAAAAACAATTCTATTACTTAATCAATAGAAAATAAAAAAACCTGAATAGTGATTATAAGTGCTCAAAAAATTTTTCACATTACAATATTCTAACATAAAAAGTGATACCTCTAAAATCATTGTTAAATTAAAAATATTGTTTTAACAATTCTTTAAAGAGGAGTTTCGGAATTTTAAAAATTTTTAATTTTTTATGAAATATAAAGCTAAAATAGAGAAAATGAAAAAGAAAATGCCTGAGAAAGCAAATACAGGAGCATATCCAACTTTTTCAGCTACAAATCCAGCATACAATAAGGAGGCGAATTCTGCAAATCGCATTGGTATATGAAGCAAACCAATATCTATTGATACGCTTGGTTTATCTTTTACAGCTTTAGCAATTATTGCTTCAAAAAAGCCCATACCTAAACCTTCAGAAACTGCTAACATTAAAAACAATAAAAGAAAATAATAGTTTGTAGCTGCTAAAAAAAAAGATGCAAATATTGCAATAATAACTTGGAAAAATACTCTTTTTAAACCTAAAGAAAATTTTAACGTACTAAAAACTACAATTGAAGCTACCAAATTGAAACCCATATAAGCTATTCCTATGGTCACATAACTAAATCCTAATCGTTGAGCCATAAAAACGGGAATAAGCAAATTCAATAAAGGATAAAAAGCTAAACTAAAAAAAAGCATAGTAATTGAAATCAACCAAAATCTTCTATCATAACTTTTTAGATTTATGATTTGTTTAAAACCTGAATTTTTTTTTAACTTTTGATCCTTATTTTTCCAAAGCAATAAAGCTGGAACGACAATCACTAAAGCTACAACAATAAATAATAAAAGAGTTAAAGGAAAACCAAAATATGAAAGCGTTAAACCCGCTATAGCACTCCCAATTGCAGTTGACAAAAATATTACTGCCGTATTTTTTGTTGCTTCTGAAACTTCTTTATTAGGTGATAATGAAAAAATTGCTGTACGATTAACAGCCCAATATGAGGATTCTTTAATAGCTTCAAAAATTTTTCCAAAAAGAAAAAGTGGAATTGAATTTGCTAGTAAATAAATAAAAATGGATAAAACACTACCCGGCCAATTTAACAAAAGATATAGATGATTCCAACCTCTTGAGTCTGCAACTAAGGATATCAACATACGAACAATCAAGAAGACAAGTGGTAAAATTGAAAGAACTATACTAATTTCCATTAAATCTAAGTTTCTGTCTAATAATAAAAGAGGAATTATGAGTGTAAGTCCTCCAGAAATAAAAAAATTCAAAGAAGTAATGGTCAATATTCTTTTCATACAATTTCAACCGTATAGCAAAAATTATTTGGACGCTTTTAAAAATAGTTTTTCTTTATCTAATTTGTGTCTTTTGATTGCCTATTTACTAAGAATAACAAAAATATCGTGTATTTCTTAAATTCTGTCAAAATAACTTAGAGGTGCATACCAATAAAGTTCAATTGTTCTCTTACAATTGTGACAGGTGATATTTTGTTTAATGATACTACCATAAAAACTGTTTCTCAAAGGTTTTTCATATGAAAAAGCAAATCGAATTTTATCTGGGGAATCAACTTCGAAGGGCGAATGACAATATGGACATTCTAGAACGAATTTTAATTCTGCCAAGAAAAGTCCTTCTATTATATATATGCAATTCATGATAAAAAATATTTTGCTCTCAATAATAAACCAATAAAAAGATTAGATTTAAAAATATTAAAAATAATTTTTATTTAATTATACATATAAAGAAAAAAGAAAACAAAGAATTTGGTTTTAGCTCTAGAAATTGTAAAAAACATTTTTTTAAAACAGCAGTTAGCTTATACTTATAAATAGTCACACTCAATTAAATAAATAGCAAAATAGTCACAATTTCAGTAACTAAAATCTAACATTAGCTAAAAAAAGAAGAAATCCGATATGGTAAAAAGTAATAATGAAAAAGAAGGAGCTCCTCTTCCTTTATTAAATGAAGAATGGTTTGATCAAAGATTTCCAGACACAGGAAAAATTCATGTCTTGGAAGGTTTAGGTGAAAAGTGGAAACGACAAAAACTAAATTCGACAATAGTCGTTGCTTTTCACGCTGATCTTGAGGTTTCACAATTAAAACATTTTTTTCCACTTTTTTTTGTAGAATATCTAATTCAAAATGGTTACTCCATTAACCCAGTTGTTTATATTGGTGCATTAAGAGATATTGGTCGAGGATACCATAGGGGAGATATTAGGGAAAGAATCGCAGAATCTCACCAATTTTTTCAAGGAGTTTTTAGTCACAGTACAAAAATCGTAATCGTCGAAGATAGATTAGAAATTCAAAGAGACGTCTATAGTATTTTGAGAATACTAGAATTTGAAAAAAGTCTCCAAGAAATCCTACGTCAGATAAATACTTTAGAAAAACTAAATGAAACTCAAACAATTAGACTTAAAGAAAAAAAATATATACTTTCTAGTTATGAAAAAGAACTTTTAAGGATCTATCTTTTTGATAGAAATAAACTTGGAACTGAAATCAAAAAATATCCTTATTTGAGTTGGGGTTTGGAATCTCTTGGACATTTTGGAACGTCATATAACATTTTTGATAAATCAAATGCAGGTTTATCAGTATTAAAAAGAATTATTTGTGCTGATCACAGTATTGAATATCCAGCAACGATCGTTCTACCTGATCCTGTAGCAGTATCAGGAAAGCTTATGAGATATTTATCTTCAAGAGATTTAAATCCCGATGAAACTTTATTTATTAGTGACTCATACAGGGTAATTAGTCGAAAGATTTTTGAAAGAGAAGATGTCTCTTATCGCTTTTTAGATTATTTATTTAGAAATATTATTCAACCATTCTCAAAAAATCCCAAAAAAGGAGAAATCGAAACATGTTGGAATAAATTAAATCAAAAACATCTAGATAAAGAATCAGTAGCACCTCGAGAATTAAAAAGATGTGTTCTTAGCTGTTATTGGGAGTTCATAAAACCATACTATGACGCTATGGAGTCCATACTTGGTACTCATGAAAGCCTTTTTGTCCCTGAAGAATTAGTTGAAAGAACTTTAGATGCGTTAGGATCTAAAAGAAATAGAAAAATACTGGCCAACCTCGCTAATAATCAGCAAAAACATAAAGAGGCAATGACTGTAAGCGAACTTTTTGAATCTATGGAATTAAAACCAGGCGCAAAAAAAGGACTCTGGAGAAATTTGGAGACTCTTGTTAGATGTGGATTAGTTGAAAGAATTCCAGAAGGAAAAAAACTTCAAAAATATAGTATTTATAGAAAAAAAACATCAATTAGAATTCGATTAGCACTATCAAAAAAAGATAAAAGAGAAGAAAACTAAAAAAAATTAAGTTATATTAAAAATTTTTTTTGCATTTAATGATGTAAAATGAGCTACTTCTTCCACTGTTACATGCTTTAACTCCCCAATTTTCTGAGCCACATAAGGAAGATAACTAGATTCATTTCTTTTTCCTCGCATATGTTGAGGTGTTAACCAAGGACTATCAGTTTCTATTAACATATTTTGCAAATCCATTGATTTAGCAGTATCATGAAGATTACTAGCTTTTGGATAAGTAAGATTTCCAGCAAACGAAATCAAAAATCCTAGATCAATACTTTTTTTAGCAAATTGTATATCACTGGAAAAACAGTGCATAATTCCTTTAATATTTTTGTTAAAGTTTGAAATAATTTGCATAATATCAGCATCCGAATTTCTATTATGAATTATAACAGGAAGATTGTGGTCTACAGCGAAAGCTAGTTGTGCTTTGAAAGCTTGTTTTTGCGTTTCTTGAGGTGAGAGGTTTCTAAAATAATCAAGACCAATCTCACCTATAGCAACAACTTTAGGATTTTTTAATAGTTTTTGAAAAATCTTAAGGGTTTCTGAGGTTAATTGGGTAGCATTGTGAGGGTGAATACCAATAGTTGCATAAATATCTTTGTATTTTTGTGCAAGTTCAATTGCTTTATAACAATTATCAAGATCGAAACCAACATTTACTATGTTTATGACTTTTTCCTTTTTTGCTCTTTTGATTACTAAATCTCTATCGTTATCAAAACGTCCCGATTGCAGGTGTGCATGTGTATCAAAGAATATTTTCTTTCACCTAAGAGCTACCAAATAGGAAAGTATCTAAATAAAGTGTCTTTTTAATCTTTAATTAATATTCAAGCTGTGAATAGGATAAACTTAAAAACGTAAACGGTTAAAAGAGTAAATTATCCAAATAAAATATTTTATGAGGAATATTGTTGACTGGAATTTTTGGAACAAGCGCAGTTCTAATAACCGATATTAATCTTATAATTCAAATTGTTTCATTTTTCGTGTTGCTAATTAGTATAGTTTATAAAATTAAAGGAAAAATCAAAATGCATGGATACTTAATGGGATTAGCAGTTTTTCTGCATTTTATTTCTTTTGTAATAGCGATGGGGCCATCTTTTTTTGACAGTAGAGAGTTCTTCACAACTTCAACTAATCTTCCTGGAGTTCAATATATGTGGATCCATGCAATATCAGGAGGGATCGCTCTTGTTCTTGGAATATTTTTAGTTATAGCTTGGGTTATAAAAATATCTCATGTTGCAGGTTGCTATAAAAGAAAAAGAGTCATGGACATTACAATCTTACTTTGGACTCTATCTATAATATTTGGAATTTTAACATATACATCATTTTATACATAATAAAAACCAATTTATTGCCTATTTTCCAAATATAAATAAAATAGAGACAAAAAGTTAATTCATGCACCTTTTACAAATTGGCGTTTAAACGTTTTTGTTCCGCTTCGAAAAATTTTGAAAAAAATCAAAAAAACATTAAAATTTGCTATCATAAAAATCAAGTCTTTTTTTACAAAAAAGAGATAGTTAAAAAGTGTTAAGAATTTGTTAATGATTTTGTGGGGAGATCAATTTCTTTTAAATTTTTTTTTCTTTTATTCAACACAATAAAAATAATAACAATTAAAATAGTCGCAATTACTCCAATTGACACTAGTAAAATTACTTGATTTTGATTAGCCTGTTGTTGGTCAAATAATTGTTCTTCTTCATCAATTAAATCTAGATAACCAGAAGCTTGATTTAAGGAGGTTATAGCATCACCAAATTGATCATTTACAGCAAAAATATTTGCAGCATTTTTTGCCTCCAAAGCTTGAGAAAGAAGACTATTAGCTTCTGGACTATCATAAGTTGATTCGTTTGCTTGATTTATTTTATCGACAACTTGAGTATTAAGAGCTAAGAAGGTTTTTTCTAGAGTATCAGAGATTTGCAGAGCAAAAATTGGGGAGTCCCAAGAAAACCCAATGGGTAATGATCCATCTGAGCCATCATATGATCCATCGATTCCAACAAAATAATCATGTAAACCAATGTTAATAGTTGTCGGAATATGAAATACCATTAAATCAAAAGAGTGCGACCCAAAACTTGGAACAGTTACAGGATTTGAGGATAAATCGATTCCTTGAAAATTATCTTTTTCCATCCAATCGAAATTGATACCCACATAATATATATCTAAGGGCTGTGAAAAATTGCTTATGAAAGTAATTCTAGCAGGAACAATATCTCCTTGATAATATTTTTCTTTATCCCAATTAACAATTACAGATGCTTCATTAGAGTTAATTGCTAAAACGAAACTAGCATTTAAAAGAAAAACCACGCTTGCAAGAAAAACCAAGAATATGTGAGATACTTTCATCAGATTTACCTTAACAATAGAGGATATGTTTTTCTATATATGTTTTAACCAAAAAGCCGGTAAGATACTATAATTTCGGGTCCTTATTTTATTTTGGAAAAGGATTTCTGTAGTTAAAATAAAAAAAATAGAAGCATAAAGCAAAAACAGTGTTTTAGTAGTTTTCGCACCAGACTTCAAAGTATGCTTTAGCATGTTTACAAACTGGACATTCATCTGGAACTTCAGAACTAGAGTGAACATATCCACAATTACGACATTTCCATTGTATCTCTGAATCTTTTTTGAAAACTTTTCCTTGCGTAACGTTTTCAAATAATTTAAGATATCTTCTTTCATGAGATGCTTCTACTTTAGCTATCATCTTAAAAGTGTTAGCTACATCTAAAAAGCCCTCTTCTAAAGCAATTATAGCAAAGTCAGGATAGATTGAGCTCCATTCCATTTTTTCTCCTTCTGCAGCAGCCTTCAAATTTTGAGAAGTGGAACCAATTATACCAGCTGGATAGGCCGCCATTATTTCTACATCGCCACCTTGAAGGTGTTTAAAGAAAAGTTCAGCATGTTCTTTTTCGTTTCCTGCAGTTTCTAAAAAAATTGAAGATATTTGTTCATAGCCTTCTTTTTTTGCTTTGCTCGCAAAAAAAGTATATCTATTTCTAGCTTGAGATTCGCCTGCAAAAGCAGCTAAAAGGTTTTTTTCAGTTTTGCTTCCTATTAAATCCAAATTAAAATTCACCTACAATAGCAAAGATTTGATCGAGTATAAAAAAATATATCACAGTTAGCATAAAAATTGTTGATTAATCATTAAGTATGCTACCTATGGTCTATTACCATCAATATTTATGTTTTAAAAGCGAAAACTATATGTTGGTATGTTTACGCTAATTTTCAAAGATTAACAAACAAGGAGATACCTCTATGGGTGAGGATCAAAAAAAGGAAACAGTTGAGTATCAAAAACTTCTAAACGCTGAAAAAATTCGCTCAGAAGATTACTTAAATAGACTAAAATATCTTCAAGCAGATTATGACAATTTAAAAAAGAGAACTGAACGTCAAATAGTTGAGGCAAAAAAATATTGCACAGAAAACATAATTATACAGCTTCTAGATGTTCAAAACGAACTAGAATTGGCAATTGACAATTCAAAGTTATCAGAATCAAAAGAAGTCATAATAGAAGGAGTTCAAATGACACTTAAAAAACTTGAAAAAGTGCTTGAACAGGAAGGCGTCTCCCGCATAGACTGTAAAAAAGACAGCGTTTTTGATCCAACATGTCATCACGCTATCGCTGCCACAGAACGTGATGATATTGAGAAATGCCTAATAACTGAAGAAGTTCGAAAAGGATACAAGATGAAAGAAAAGGTCATCAGACCCAGTTTTGTAAAAGTGGCTGTTAAATCATCTGAAAATAAAAAATCAAAATAATCAAAAGGAGAAATAAAAAAATGAGTAATTCAAAAATTAAATAAAAAGTATTAGGAATCGATCTTGGAACAACTAATTCTGCTGCAGCCATCTATGAAGGTGGACAGCAACAGTAATTCCCAGTGCTGAAGGACCTACAATGGCTGGAAAAATGTTCCCCTCAGTTGTTGCTTTCACAAAAGATGGACAACTATTAGTTGGTGAACCAGCGAAAACGACAAGCAACAGCTAATACTGAAGGAACCCTTTTTGAAATAAAGACGAAAAATGGGAACAGACTATAAAGTAAAAATATACGGAAAAGAATATACACCTCAACAAATTTCAGCGTTTATTCTTCAGAAAATAAAGAAAGATGCAGAAACCTATCTAGGTACTTCAGTAAACAAAGCTGTTATCACAGTTCCAGCACACTTCGACGATAACCAACGTCAAGCCACCAAAGATGCAGGCGAAATAGCAGGTTTCGAAGTTATGAGAATTATTAACGAACCAACTGCTGCATGTCTAGCCTATGGCATAGACAAACTCGCAAAAGAAATGAAGATTCTTGTATTTAGCTTCGGTGGAGGCACCCACGATGTTACATTAATGGATTTTGGCAAAGGAGTCTTCCAAGTACTTAGCACCAGTGGTGACACCCAAATGGGAGGAACAGACGTAGATAAAGCAGTTCTGAATTATGTTGTGGAAGAGTTCAAACGACAAACAGGTATTCGATCTTCTAGAAGATAAAACGGCAATGGCTCGATTAAAAGAAGCAGCTGAAAAAGCCAAAATAGAATTATCAACGTTAATGAGAACCGACATTGATCTACCATTCTTCTCAGCAACCAGCTTCAGGACCTAAACATTTACACCTAACATTAACCCGAACACAAACTCGAAGAATTAGCCAACCAGTTGTCAAAAAACAGAACAAACAATCCTAAAAAGCCCTAGAATCCGCAAAATTAACACCCAATGAATAGACAAAATTATACTAATGGGAGGAATGACTCGTATGCCTCTCGTTCAAAAGTCAGTCGAACAAAGCTCTAGGCAAACTTACCTGAAAGAGGCATTGATCCTATGGAATGTGTTGCAATAGGTGCAGCAATACAAGCTGCAGTCATCACAGGCGAAGTAACAGATCTATTGTTACTAGATGTTACTCCTCTAACCCTAGGATTAGAAACTCAATGGGTGGCGTACTCACAAAAGTAATAGATAAAAACACAACAATTCCAACGAAAAGAAGCCAAGTATTCACAACCGCAGCAGATTTTCAAACAGCAGTAACCATACACGTTCTACAAGGTGAACGAGCAATGGCAGCTGACAACGTTTCATTGGGAATGTTTAATCTTGTAGATCTACCTCCTGCCCCTCAGAGGAGTCCCTCAGATAGAAGTAACTTTTGACATTGATGCAAACGGAATACTAAATGTAACAGCTAAAGACAGGGCACAGGAAAAGAATCCAAAATACGAATTACAGCCTCAACAAAACTATCAAAAGAAGAAAAAGAACGAATGATAAAAGACGCTGAACAATTCAGCTGAACAAGACAAACTCAAACGAGAAGAAGCAGAACTTAGAAACGCAGCAGATAGTCTAATCTACACAGCAGATAGAACAAAAAAAGACCTAGCTGACAAAATAAAACCAGATCAAACAGAAAAAATCGATAAAGCAGTCAATGAACTAAAAGATGTTGTTGCAAAGAAAGATATTGGAGAAATAAAGCAAAAATCAGAAGAATTACAAAAGGTACTACAAGAAGTTGGAACAGTGATTTATCAACAAGCAGCTGCAGAAAAAGCAAAACAACAACCTCAGCAAGATCAAGCTAACCAAAACGCTACCAATGAAACTCAGAATAACAAAGAAAAGGTTGTAGATTCTGAAGATTATAAAGTCCAAGAGTAAACTAAAAATTTAACAAACAATTATACTTTCTTTTCTACGGTTGAGCGCATGCCTGAAAAACAAGATTACTATGAAGTTCTTGGTATCTCTAAAACTGCTACTAAGGATGAAATTAAAGACATTTACAGAAAACTAGCTATGAAATATCACCCCGACAGGAATAAAGCACCTGAAGCAGAAGAAAAATTCAAAGCAATTTCTGAAGCATATGCTGTATTATCAGACGATCAAAAAAGAAAACAATATGACACACTAGGCCATTCTGGATTTGACCAACGCTATTCTTCAGAAGATATTTTCAGGGGCGCAGATTTTAGCTCAATTTTCCGCGATATAGGATTTAACGTTGGAGACATATTTGGTTCAATATTTGGAGGCGGATTTGGAGGCGGGTCTCGAGAGAGAAATAATAGAGGTCAAGACCTAGCTTACGAATTAACAATAACTCTTAAAGAAGCAGCAGAAGGAACAGAGAAACAAATACAAATTCCACGAACTGAAAGATGCGATGTTTGTGGGGGATCAGGAGCTAAACCAAAAACTTCAATTAAAATTTGTCCCAAATGTCATGGAGAGGGTAAAGTCCAACATCTTAGAAAAAGCAGTTTTGCGACATTTGTACAAGTAGTACCCTGCTCAACATGTAGAGGTAAAGGAAAGATAATTGAAACACCATGTAATAGTTGCCAAGGTTCAGGACTCACTAGAAAAAATAGAAAAATAAACGTAAACATTCCAAAAGGAATAGATGAAGGATACCAACTCAGACTAAAAGGAGAAGGGGAAATGACACAAAACGGAAGTGTCCCTGGAGACCTTTATGTTGTTGTTCGAATAATGCCAAATAAATCTTTTATGCGAGATGGAGATGACCTATGGCATGTATTACTCATTAGTTATCCTCAAGCAGTTTTAGGTGCCGAAGTAACAGTACCAACATTGGATGGAAAGACAAATATCAAAATAAATCCAGGAACTCAAATCGGAGAAACTATAAAGGTAAAAGGCAAAGGAATGCCACGATTTAGAGGTTATGGCAAGGGAGATCTACTGGTTCGAATTGGAATCTCAATTCCTAAAAATATATCGAAAAACGAAAGAGAAATTCTAGAACAATTATCAAGGGAAACAGGTCAAGAAGTTAATAAGAAAAAAAGAAGAAGATTTCAATTTTAAATTCTTGATTTTGGAAAAATCTTAAAGCACATATAAAATATTTTAAACAAAACTTCTTTCTTTTTTTAATTCTAATAAAAAAAAATTTAATTTTACAAAAATAAAAAAAAGAAGAGGAGTCTATTAAGAAGACTTCTTTTTTAATTCAGCATAAGTGGTTTGAATCTCATCCACTGCTGAAGCATCTTCTAAGGTTGACATATCACCTATTGGAGTACCTACAAGTACTGCTCTGAGGATTCTACGAACAATTTTGCCACTTCGAGTTTTTGGAAGTTTGTTTACAATTATTATTTCATCGGGGGTAGCAATTGGTCCTATAGTTGTTCTAACGTGTTTAATGAGTTGGGTTCTTAATTCATCTGTGGGCTCAAAACCGCTTCTTAGAACGATAAAGGCGACAGGTACTTCACCTTTTACGGCGTCTTCTTTTCCCATGACTGCGGCTTCTGATACTGAAGGGTGTGATACTAAAGCACTTTCAAGTTCAACGGTACCAAGACGATGCCCCGCAACTTTTAGCACTTCATCAGCTCTTCCGAGGAGCCAGAAATATCCATCCTGGTCTTTTACTGCATAATCTCCAGTGTAGTATAGATTTTCCCATCTTCCAAAATAGGTTTGTTTGAAGCGTTCAGGATCTTTCCAAAGAGTCTGAAGCATGCCTGGCCAAGGGGATTTAATGACTAAGAAACCTTTGTTACCTGCTTTTACTGGTTCCCCTTTTTCATCATAGACATCTGCCTGAACACTTGGTAGTGGATAGGTTGCAGATCCTGGTTTTAGTGGAACTAGATCTATTCCTGAAAGAGGAGCAATCATAAAACCGCCAGTTTCAGTTTGCCACCAAGTATCAATAATAGGCATCTTTTCTTTTCCTATTACTTTGAAATACCATTTCCATGCTTCTGGATTTATCGGTTCACCAACAGTTCCCAATATTCTTAATGTGCTTAAGTCGTGTTTATTTATCCATTCTTCTCCAAACTTCATAAACATCCTTACTGCAGTAGGGGTAGTGTAAAGTATTGTAACTCCGTGTCGTTCAATCATTTCCCACCATCTATCTTTAGCCGGAAAATCAGGGGTACCTTCAAAAAGAAGTGAAGTTATTCCCAAAGATAATGGCGCATAAACATTATAGGTATGACCAGTAATCCAACCGATGTCAGCTGTACACCACCAAATATCCTCGTCTGTAGGGTTAAAGCCCCATTTTAGAGTCCAATGTGACCAGACACTATAGCCGCCTATTCCGTGTTGTACGCCTTTAGGTTTTCCTGTTGTTCCTGAAGTGTATAAAATGAAAAGTGGGTCGGTAGCTTGCATGGGTTCTGGTGGAATATACGCATTTCCACCTGCGGTTGCAATTTCATCGCTATACCATACGTCTCTTCCATCTTTCATTTCAATTTCTTGACAGGTTCTTTTTACAACTATCACTTTTTCTATAGTCGGAGTATTTTCTAATGCGCGATCAGCGTTTTTCTTTATTTCAACAATTTTTCCGCGCCTAAAAGAGCCATCGGCAGTAACAAGAATTTTAGCTCCACAATCATTTATTCTATCAGCTAAAGCTTCAGCGCTAAAACCTGAAAACACTACTGTATGGATTCCACCAATACGTGCAGTTGCAAGAAGCGTTATTGGTAACTCAGGAACCACAGGAAGGTAAACAGCTACACGATCACCTTTCTTTAGACCATAAGTCTTGAATATTTTTGATAGTTTGTTAACTTCTCTGTAAAGTTGATAGTAAGTGTAAGTTTTAATTTCACCCATTTCACCTTCCCAAATATAGGCTAGTTTGTTTTTTCTGTGGGTCCCGATATGCCTATCAAGAGTGTTATGAGATATATTTAAAATTCCACCATTAAACCATTTGTAGAATGGTTTATTTGAATCGTCTAGAACTTTATCCCACTTTTTGAACCAATCAATAGCTTCAGCTTTTTCTGCCCAGTAAGCTTGGGGGTTTTTTAACGAATTCTCTCTTTCTTTATGAAGTTTTTCACCAGAAGAGTCTTTTTTATTAATTAAAAATTTTTCATTAACGGGTAAATTTGTTTCTGACATTTTATTTGCTCCGCAGTAAAGGTTAGGAAAAAATCCTAAATTTGGAAAATATAAAGGTTATTGGACATTTATTAAAAAAACATAAAAGAAGTTGAGCAACTTTACTGAACTGGGCAAATTGGCAATACAGTTTTCTTATTTGCCTCATTTATCACTTCTGCTAAAGCTAAATAGACTGCACTAGATCCACAAATAATTCCTTCAAAGCCAGCAAGCATACCTATTGTCAAGTCACCAAATAATGTCAAGTTGGCAGTTAGATCTCTAATTGTTAAGAGAAAGAAAAGAATTGCGAGGCTCATAAACACAAATTGTAAAGCCCTGTTTGTTTTAAGTGTTCCAAAGAACATTACAAAGGTAAAAAGTCCCCATACAAAGAAGTATGCTGCCATTGCTGTTTCTGTGGGAGCAGTTAATCCTGTGAAAAATGTTGTTTTTGGCAAAAGTAACAAAAGAACAAGGGACCACCAAAATAAGCCATAGGAAGTAAAAGCAGTTGTTCCAAAGGTATTTCCTTTTTTAAATTCCATAATACCGACTATAACTTGTGCTAATCCTCCATAGGCTAAACCCATAGCAAGAATCATTGTATCAATTGGAAAAAATCCAGCATTATGCAGGTTTAGAAGAATTGTTGTCATTCCGAATCCTAATAGTCCTAGAGGGGCGGGATTAGCTAATTTTTCAGTCATAACGTTTCACGTTGTAAATTGAGTAGTCATTTTTGTGAAATTAAAAATAATAAGTGTTTCTACTTATTATCTCCATTTCCATACTTTTCTCCCATAGAAAATTTCAGGCAATATGAGTAAACCTGAAAGCGAAGCAGCAATTATTATTCCCCAATCTAAAGGATCAACTATAGGAACTGTTTCAAATAGTCCTATACCGGGTCCTAATACAGGAATAAATGGCAGAACCATGGTTATAGCTGCAGAGATAAGCACTGCAAATAAAAGAAATTTATTTGAGAAGAAACCAACTCTGAATGCGTTACGTCTTTCAGATCGACAATTCCAAACAACTAGTAACTCTTGAAGAGTTGCTCGCATAAAAGCCATTGTCCGCGCATACTCTAAAGGTTGACCTAAAATATAATATTGCCAATAGAACAAACCTCCAGTAAGCGCAAATTGCAGTGTAAATGTCACAAGTATAGAGGCTATTCTGCCATACAATATACCTTCATTTGGTTTACGTGGAGGACGAGTCATTAAATCATCTTCAGGAGGATCCATAGTAAGAGCAAGTGCAGGTCCACCATCAGTCATCAAATTAAGCCAAAGAATCATACCTGCAGTAAGAGGTAATTCTAAACCCATTAAGGCAAAAAGACCAATTATTCCTAATTCATCAAAGTTTGATCGCAATAAGAAGAAAGAGAACTTCCTGATATTGTCATAAATGCCTCTACCACCCTCAACAGCAGTTACGATAGTTGCAAAATTGTCATCAGCGAGAACCATATCAGCTGCTTCGCGGGTAACATCGGTGCCTGTAATTCCCATTGCAATACCAATATCAGCTTGTTTCAAAGCCGGAGCATCATTAACACCATCTCCAGTCATAGCAACTATTTCACCATTATCGTGCAGAGCTTTAACTATTCGCAGTTTGTGTTCAGGTGAGACTCTCGCATAAACTGATACATCTTTGATAACATTATCGAACTCAACATCACTTAAGTTGTCTAATTCTGCTCCAGTTAGTACTTTATCATTTTGGATCATTTCCAATTCTTTTGCTATAGCGACTGCAGTTAATTTGTGATCACCAGTAATCATTATTGTTCGGATACCAGCTGTTCTACATTTTAGATTGGCTTCTTTTGCTTCATCTCTTGGCGGATCTATCATTCCTGTTAATCCTAAAAATATCAAGTTTTCTTCTTTGGTTTCTTGAGAAACATTTTCTAAAGCTATATTAGGAAAATCTTGATATGCTATGCCTAGAACTCTAAGAGCGTTATTTGCCATTTTTTCATTTGAAAGCAAAATTTGTTGGATATCTTGCTTTGAAAGATCTTTTATTTTTCCATCCAGGTAAACTTTTTTACAGTGTGAAAGAACAATTTCAGGAGCACCTTTTGTATATGCAACAAACTTGTTTTTTGAAGTTTGATGAACGGTGGTCATTAATTTTCTTTCAGAGTTAAAAGGTATTTCATATACTCGAGGAAATTTGGACTCCAATGTCTTTTTTATAATTCCTGCTTTTGCCGCTGCAACTATAAGGGCTCCTTCAGTTGTATCTCCAATTATCTTTTTTCCATCATAACTTGCAGTAGAGCACAATGCACCTGCTTCAAGCAAAAGTTTCAATTCTTTGTGATTATTAACATTAATAGAGGTCCCATTTTCCAGAAAATCACCTTTACTATCATATCCTGCACCAGTTACATCAATAATTTTAGAGTTGACAAAAATCTTGCGAATCGTCATCTCACCTTTGGTTAGAGTACCTGTTTTATCTGAACAAATAACTGTTGTAGCTCCCAAAGTTTCTGCAGATGAAAGTCTTCTAATTATAGCATTTTTCTTTGTTAATTCCCTAGCACCGAGAGTAAGTGACACCGTTACAACAGCGGGTAATCCTTCTGGAACTGCTGAAACTGCAAGAGCAATAGAAGTTTCAAAAGCATCAAGAATATTTGCTACTGGATCTAATGAAGGAGCAAGTCCTATAACAAATATTTCATATAATTCAAGAGCAAAAATTATTGCACTAATTATAACTATAATTATACCAAGTTTTTTTGCGAAGCGTTCTAACTTTTGTTTAAGAGGACTTTCTTCAACTTCCATGGTTTGAACCATTTCGGCAATTTTTCCAAATTCTGTATTCATTCCAGTTGAAGTTACAACCGCTTTTCCTCTACCATAGGTCATATGAGTTGCCATGAACACAGAGTTTTTCCTGTCAGCAATTGAGGCTTGTTTGCTGATTACTGCCAAGTTTTTATTTACAGCAGCTGATTCTCCTGTTAGAATAGCTTCATCAGCTTTTAGATCTACAACTTCCAATAACCTAGCGTCTGCAGGAACTCTATCTCCTGCTTCAAAAAGAACAATATCTCCAGGTACAATCTCTTTTGCAGGAATAATAACTTCGTTGCCTCCTCTTATTACTCGAGCTTTGGGGGCAGTCAGTTTTTTCATTGCCTCTATTGCTTTTTCGGATCTATATTCTTGAATAAATCCTACAACCGAGTTTAGAATCACAATGGTTGCAATTGTTGCAGCATCAATAGTTTCACCAATAAGCAAAGAAATAGCTGTAGCTACAATCAACATTATAACAAAAACATCTTTAAATTGGCTCAAAAAAATTTGAAGAGGAGTAACCTTTTTCTTTGCAGTTAATTCATTGTAACCATATTTTTCTAATCTATTTTGCACTTCTTGGTCGTCTAATCCTTCAGGACCAACTTTAAGTTCTTTTAATACTTGTTCAGATTTTTTACTATGCCACGCTGAATCCATTACATCACTTACCTAGATTTAATTATTTGATGAAACAAAGATAATCATTTTCTGAGTTCACCATAATAATGTAATAGCTGAATTATTTTAGCGGAAATAGTTATAATGTTTTCCTATAAAAAAATGAAAAACAAAGCCTAATAAGCAAGTTCATACACATTTGGCAATTTAATTTAGAACTTAAGAAAAAAGTAGGATAAAAAATGTTTGAACCATGGTTAATAGCACCGATAGCATCAATAATTTCGATATTAGCTGGACTTTATTTCTATTATTACATTGAAAAACAAGATTCAGGCACTGACAAAATGAAAGAAATCGCTGGTGCAATAAAAGAAGGATCAAAAGCTTTTCTAAAAAGAGAATATACAATACTTGCAGTTTTCGTTATTGTTGTAGGAACATTGCTTGGAATTGTTCTTCCTGAACCAATTTGGCTAAACGCAAATTCAATAGAAAATATCAGTTTGTCTCTCGCGTACTTTTTTGGCGCCCTTTTTTCAGCTCTAGCCGGATATGTGGGAATGGATATTGCTACAAAAGCAAACACCAAAGCAGCCTTTGCCGCTAAAAAAGGACTCAACAAAGCGTTTCCAATAGGTTTTCGAGGTGGAGCAGTAATGGGATTAGCTGTAGTCGGATTTTCTCTACTGGGAATAAGCATAGTCTATTTCCTTACAGGTGATGCAAAAATTGTACTGGGTTTCAGTTTTGGAGCAAGCGCTCTAGCCCTCTTCGCAAAAGCCGGAGGTGGAATCTTTACAAAAACCGCAGACATAAGTGCAGATCTTGTTGGAAAAATAGAACTAGGAATACCAGAAGATGACCCCAGAAATCCTGCAGTTATCGCTGACAATGTTGGAGACAATGTTGGAGACGTAGCTGGTATGGGCGCTGACTTAGCAGACTCTTACATTGCAAGCATCGTTGCAGTAATGCTACTAGGAACAGCCATAAGTCCTATAGGCGACACTATACTAATACAAATTCCATTAGTATTTTCAGGACTGGGCATATTTGCATCTATCATAGGCGCTTTTACGCTCAGAATTGGAGAAAAAGGAAACCCTGGCAAAGCTTTAAACCTAGGAACCTATTTGACTACCATAATCTTTGGTATTCTCACTTTTATTGCATCCTATTACCTTGAATTCCCATTAGAATTGTGGGGAGCTGCAGTCGTTGGTTTAGCTGCAGGAGTAATTATTGGTTTTACTTCAGACTATTTTACGTCAGAAGGAAAAACTCCATTAATAAAAACTGCAGAGGCATCAAAAACTGGAGCCGCCACAAATATAATCACAGGATTTTCCTATGGTTTAGAAAGTGTTTTCCCCCCATTACTAGGTATAGGTATTGCAGCTGTAATTGCCTACTACTTGTGTTTTCCATTAGGAGGACAAGGATTTGCTGTCTATGGAATTGGTATGGCAGCTATTGGAATGCTTTCCATAGTAGGTCTAATAATTTCTAGCGATGCTTATGGTCCAATTGTCGATAACTCTAGAGGAATAGCAGAACAAGCAGGATTAGGTGATGAAGTAATTCGAATCACTGATGAACTCGATGCAGCAGGGAACACAGCAAAAGCAATAACAAAAGGATTTGCAATTGGAGCAGCTGGATTAACAGTAATTGCATTACTTGCAACTTTTCAATCTGAAGTTACCCTAGCATTAGAAAACTTGGTTGCAAATGGAACGATGACACTAACAGCTGCTGAAATTGAAAGTCTTGTGGCGCTAAGTCTTTTAGAACCTAAGGTTTTACTTGGAACATTCATAGGAATTGCTATGCCTGCGTTATTCTCAGCTATGTTAATGCTTGGAGTAGGTAGAAACGCAGAAAGAATGATCAATGAAGTTCGCAGACAATTCAGGGAAATTCCAGGATTAAAAGAAGGCAAAGAAGGAGTTAAACCAGATTACGCACGTTGTGTAGATATTGCTACTACAGGAGCATTAAAAGAACTTCTTCCAGCTAGCAGTGTAACAATAGGAGTCACTTTAGCAGTAGGATTTATAGGTGGATTCCAAGCTTTAGGTGGATTCTTAGCTGGCAGTATTTTCTCGGGATTACTTCTAGCATTATTGATGTCTAATGCTGGTGGCTTGTGGGATAATGCTAAAAAATACATTGAAACAGGTGTTCACGGTGGAAAAGGATCTGACGCACATAAAGCCGCTGTTATAGGAGATACAGTAGGAGACCCATTTAAAGATACGGCAGGACCTTCAATAAACACAATGATTACAGTTATGTCTCTTGTCGCTTCATTATTTGCTGCTTTGGTCGTCCAATATAATCTGTTTGGGATCTTGGGACTTTAATTTCCATTAATCCTTCCTTTTATTTTTTTTAAAATTAAAAACTATCAAAGAAGCTATAAATCCAATTTTTTACATGTAAAATATTATTTTGAAATTAATGCTTTTGCTGCAATCCATATTTTATCACTTACAAAGTGCAAGTTTTTTATGACAATACCTTGTTTCATTTTTCGGATTTCATTAGAACTATACAAACTTTTACCTATTGCAAGAGGTTTAGCATGTTTTTCGTCAATTATTACAACTAACTTGTCTTTTTCAAATTCATCTTTAACACTAACAATTCCTGGAACCATTACGTTAGCACCTTTACAAACAAATGGAACTGCACCCATATCAACCACAATATAAGGTAAAGTAGTATAGAATTGATCAAAAAGTAAAGTTGGAATTACTAATTCTGATATTTTAAAAAAAAGGGGGTTTCCTTCAATAAGATAAAGCTGCTCGCTACCTATATCAAAGATTTCAACTCTTGATTTAAAACTAAATAAAAGTTCGAAATCGTATTGAAATGCTTTAGAAATTTCCAAAAAGAATCGTTTGGAATCTTTTGATTTAATAGAGTAACGACGAGTTTTCACGAATAAAACATCTCAAACATATTCTAAATATAATCTTTTCAACTATTCAATAAATATTGCAGGTTGTCCCGGAATAGCTAGGCTTGCCCTATTTTTCGGATCATAGTTTGATAAATCATCTTCAGAATAAATAGATATTTTAGTATTAAATCTCTTCTCCAAAAACTCCTTTGAGTTTTCAAAAAAATCTTTTTCATCTAAAACCCCTACTTCTGCAATACCCTTTTTTCTACTAATTTGAAATTTGTTTATTAATTTTAGAGCTTTAGGAACATAAGTTGCAATAGATTTCATATTTTTTCGTTGTTTTGGATCTTGGGCTAATTCTTTCAATACTTCATTTATCTTAATTTGAGAATGAAGGGACTTGGTTATTAAATCTTGATATATCTTTTGTTTCCAATGCGCAGCAGAGTAATAAACTATTTGTTTTGGCAAAATTTTAGTGGCTTTCAAAATGTTTAATGTATCTTCAATTAAATCGATCAAAATATTCTCTTTTTCTTCAGCTTCAAGATGTACTTTAGAGTTTTCTATTTTGGGCCATTCTGCAATAGAGATAAAATCATTATTTCCTAAACTACTCCAAATTTCTTCGCACATATGAGGTGCAAATGGAGCAAGTAGTTTAATCCAGACTTCCAAGGCTTCTCGTAGAGTATTTGTGTTAGTTTTCGATGTTCTATTAATATACCATCTAAAATCGTTCCATACTTCAAACAGGGCAACTTCTAATGCTGATCTTGTTTTTAGGTTATCAATATTTTCAGTAACTTGCCTAATTCGGCGTTGGAGTTTGCTAATCAGCCACTTTTCCATGTGTTTATCTTGTTTCTTCTTAGAGGAATCAAATATTGTTGAGGCAAAATTTTGTAGTGACTCAAGTTTTATTTTGAGATCACTAACATTTTCGCGTCTCCAATCAGGATCATCCATTGCTTCAGCACCTAAAAGCAGCGCACATCTGGTCGCATCAGCTCCATAGCTTTCTACTGCATTTTTCATTGTCACAAAATTTCCTTTGGATTTGTGCATCTGCTTTCCTTCAATCATAAGCATACCATTTACACCTATTCCTTTAGGCCAATGGTTTGGAGGAAATAATGCAGCATGATGAAAGATACAAAATGAGAGATGGTTTGGCACAAGTTCTTTTGCTGATACACGAAGATCAAAAGGATACCAGTAAAGAAACTCGGCTCTCATTTTCTCCAGCAAAGTAGTGTTTATTTTGGATTGGTTACTTAGATCTAAAATGTTGCCTTTTCCATAAAAAATATAATCGAAAAAAGCTGGAGTTAAAGAGTTGGGATTTATTTTATTGTTTGTTATATGATGGTTGATTGTATAAAATGCCATATACACAGTAGAGTCACTAAGAGTTCCAATCAACCAGCCTTTACCCCCAGGTAATGGAGTCCCAAAACCAGTAGTTCTAGCACAAGCCCATTCTCTTAACCAATCGATAACTCCATTAAACCATTGTCTAGCAGATTCAGGATAAATAGCCATATTAGATATTACTTCTTTAGCTTTCTTCTTCCAAATCTTATCCGAATAATTTAAGAACCATTGATCTGACAGAATTTTTACAATACAAGAAGTCATACATCGACATACTACACTTTGAGGCAAATCATACATACTATCAGCGATTTCTAAGCTCTTAAAATCTTTAATGATTAATTCCTTAACTTCATTTACCAATTTTCCAGAATATGGACCACAGTTTTCTTTTAATATACCGGAATGGAATTCTTTTTTGTATAAAATTTTAGTGGCTTCTTCTGCTTTAGGATCATTCTGAGTAGTTATCCCCATTTTTTCAGCTAGCTTAATTGCGGGATACTTATGTTCTCCTTCTATTTCAATAATTGAAATTGGTTTTATCTGTTTTAGAATATTTATGTCAAGGTCATATTTTTTAGCAACTTCAGGATTTTCCTGCAAATCTTTGAGTGCTAACCAATCGTATGGAGCATGTGCAGGTACGCTGTATACAACTCCTGTCCCCTGATTTGAATTCACAAAAGAGCCAGGTAGAATCAAATATTGAGAAGTAGAAAGTGGACTACTAAATTTCTTTCCAATTAGATCTCGACCTTTAAAAACTCTTGTAATTACAACTTTTTTTTCTTGTTCTTTAAGTTTTTCTGCAGCCTCTAGACTTATTACCCAGATTTCTTTGTTGACCTGAGCCTCAACATAATTACCCTCTGGATTTACCCAAATATTTGTTATTCCAAATATTGTTTCAGGTCTAAATGTGGCAGCAGGTAAAATTCTTTTTTCATCGAGTTTAAATTTTATTAGCGTATATTCTTCCGGAGTTACGCCTTCACCGACTTGTCGATCATGATCTCCTGTAGGACTTTTATCCTTAGGACACCAAACCACCGGATGGGTTCCACGAGTAACATAGCCTTTTCTTTTTAGGTTAAGTACTGCCATTCGATAAATTTATGATAAGTAGCCATCTCAGTTGTGAATTCTCGTCTCCAATCAACTGAGAAACCAATTTTTTTAACAGCTACTCTCCCATCGTTTGTATAATATTGAGCCATATAGAGTGGATCAATAAAGTTCTCAAGTTCATTTTCAGGAACACCATCTACTTCTCGTAAAACTCGAATATATTCCTGATCTCCTTTTGCAACTCTTTGACTTGCTCCCAATAATGGTTGACCTGTCCAATGCCAAGCCCATGGCCAAAGCACATTATAACCTTGCATTCTTTTAAATCGTGCATAGACATCAACTCTTGAAGCAGTAAAAGTATGACCAACATGCAAAGGACCATTCATGTATGGATAAGGAAATGTAACAAAAATCTTCTTTTTTTGAGGGTCTGGATTAGCTTCAAAAATCTTAGCTTTATCCCATTTCTTCTGCCATTTCTCTTCAATATGCTTGATATGGCTCATGAAACTTTTGAAGTAAACCATTAGCTATTAAGAGTTTTGCTTTATTAGTCAGATTTAAAGGAAAAATTATTTAAAAATCCAATAATTTTGGAAAAAACCAATTTACAGTATGCGGCAAATCCAATCAATCTTTTAAATGTAAACATGAATAGGAATATAACATGGTTCCCCAAACAGGAAAAAAAGTAGTTGCAAATCTACAAAAAAGAAGTGAGAAAGGGTTAAGATTTGCAAAAAGTGCTATGCAAGAAGAAAAAATGGAGAATCCAAAACTTCGCCAAGCACTCAATCATTACTTTGCTCATTGGAATGATTTTACGCACGCTGGACTTGTTCTCCATTGCTTGTGAAGTAGTCGGTGGGAACCCTGACGATAATGTGCAACCCAAGCATCAATAGCCATGATGGCAGCAGCCTTTGACATTCACGATGATATAAATAGATAAATCAAAAACGAAACATAAGAAATTCCTAACAGTATATGGTAAAGTTTGGAATTAGACATGGCTCTACTACTTAGGGAACGCGTTCTTGATAGAAGGGTACACACTTTTTGTTGACAAAACAAGAGAATCTCACAGGAGAAAAAAGAAAAGTTGGTTCTGAATAGAATAAAAAAACTTATTATTTCAAGTTGGTAATGCACATGCCTTAGAAGTTGGTATGAAAGAAAACAATGAAAATACTCTGAAAAACTATATAAAAATAACCGAGATAAAGGCTGCATCACTGAAGCGGACATGTATTTAGGTGCTCTTTTCGGAGAAGGAAAAAAGAACTGAAATTGATAGTTCTAGCGAAAATTGGCAGAATTTTGGGAATTATAGCCACTTTACGAGATGACCTCATAGATGTTTTTGATATTGAAGAGTTAAGTAATCGACTCGCCAGTTAATGATCCACCTATACCTCTAATTTTTGCTATGGAAGATCCAAAAGTAGAAGAGAAGGCAAACAGAATTATTGCTAAACCTCGTTTAACTGACCAAGATGTTATTGAACTTGTAGATGCAACCCTTGAAGCAAAACCAGTATTAGAACTCAAAGAAAAAATGAAGAAAATGATTAATAATGGTTTAAGTTTATCAGAAAAATTGCCTAAATCAATTAATCGTGATAAAATACAATTGCTTTTGTCGTTTATGCTAGAAGATTTATAGTTAATATTCTGATAAAAGAATAACTTTTTAATTTTTTAAGGACTAAAAAAATTCAAAGTTTTACGTAATTGGAATAAGTAATACTAATTAAGAAACGTTTTATCTAAAGAACCTAAATTTAACTCTTAAGAGATTAAATGAAACTAATAGAGGGAATTTCAGCCAAAATTTCTTGGAAAACAACGTGGCCTCCAATTTTTCTAGTGTTTAACAGTTTTGTTTGGTACATACTTACATATAAATTGTTTAGCGAAATCGTTAATAATTTAGGAGTTTCTCAAAATGAAATAATTTTATATAGTTCTTATTTTGCTAGCGTTGCGCATTGGCAGCTATAATTGGCGCAAAAATTCTTCCTAAAATAAGAGTTAATGCTCTAGTAGGTTGGATATTTTTAGGTTCTTTAGCAACCATTCTTCTTTTGTTTATTTCTATTGAAAGTTTTTTAATCAATGAATTAATTTCAATTCTTTTAGGCATCTCAGTTGGAATCGGGCTTCCTTCCAGTCTAAGCTACTTTGCAGAACTTACAAAGATAGAAAATCGAAGTTTTGTGGGAGGAATAATTTGGAGTTTAGTAGGAGTAAGTGTTTTAGGTTTAGCTTTTCTATCTGAAATTCTTAATCAACTGGAAATGATTATTATTCTGTTAACAATCTGGCGCCTTTTGGGTGGCTTATTTTTTATGTTGTTAGATAAAAAACAGAAAAATATACCACTTAAAAAAGAACCGTCTTATTTAGAGATAATTCGTAACAGAGACGTATTGTTGTATTTATTTCCCTGGATAATGATTTCGATCATAAACTTTGCAGAAGCTCCAATAATAGAGCGAGCAGTCGGTGAATATTTCTTCCTCAATATTATGTTGCCTGGATCATGGGTTTTAGTGGGGATATTTGCGATTATAGGTGGCTACATAGCAGATATTGTAGGTAGAAAAAGGGTTGTAATAGCAGGATTTGTTATGTTAGGTATAGAATATGCAGCTATGAGTATATTTCCTTACTCAATGATTACAGCATACATGTTTTTAATAATGGATGGTGTAACGTGGGGATTACTTTTTTCTGTTTTCTTTATGTCTTTATGGGGAGATTTGGGTGAGCATTATATAAAAGACAAATATTATGTATTGGGTGGATTACCATATCTTTTAGCTAATTTCATGTATGTTTTAATAAAACCAATTGCAGGTACACTTGAGCTAACTACTGCTTTTACTTTTGCTAGTTTCTTTCTTTTTTTGGCGGTATTACCTTTGATTTATTCTCCTGAGACTCTACCTGAAAAGAAAATAAAAGAAAGAGAGCTTAGTAATTACTTGCAAAATGCTCAAAAGATTAAAGAAAAATATGCTTAAAAGGAAGTTCTCAGTTAGAAAGATAAAATGTTCTTTCATCTGATTTTAACAACTGAGTGTAACCTTAAATGCAAATATTGTTTTGGAGAAGTCGTGGAAGATTTTGAAGAAGATTTTGGAGATTTAGATATTGATTATTCATTGCCTAAAACCACTAATTATGAGTATAAACTTTTGGAAAGATTTTGCAAAAAAGACCAAGATTGTATTTTAACGTTCTATGGCGGTGAACCATTACTTAGAATAAATGACATTAAAACAGTAATGGATTTAGTCTCTATAAAATTTTTCATGATTCAAACAAATGGACTTTTTCTGGATAAATTAGATTCAAAGTATGTTAATCGTTTCCACACAATTTTGGTTTCAATCGATGGAAATGAATTAGTAACTAACCAATATAGAGGAAAAAATACCTATAAAAAAATCATTAATAACCTTAAGCTAATTAAGAAAAACAATTTTCAAGGTGAAATAATCGCAAGAATGACAGTTATGGAAAAAACAGATATTTTCAAACAGGTTAAATGGTTGTTGGAAAATGAAGATTTCAAATTTTCTTCAATACATTGGCAATTGAATGCGGGTTTTTGGGGAAATGATTTTGAAAGACGAGAGTTTGAAAATTGGAGCAAAAAAAGTTACATACCAGGAATAAAAAAACTAGTCAAATACTGGGTGAATCACATGATTTCTGATAGTGAAGTCTTAAAGATTTATCCTTTATTAGGAATAGCAAATTCTCTCTTATTGGGTGAAGAAAAAAGTTTTCTTAGATGTGGTGGAGGGTGGATAAATTATACTATTCAAACTGACGGAAACATAATTCCTTGTCCTACAATGTGGGGGATGAAAAAATATTATTTAGGAAACATAAAATATTCAAATCCTTTAAATTTAAAAAAAATTCATATCGAATTATCTCCCTGTGTTAATTGCGATATTTTTGGTCTATGTGGTGGACGATGTTTGTACGCCAATATTACTAAGCGTTGGGGAAAAAAAGCTTATGAACAAGTATGTAAAAATACAAGAGAATTAATTGAATCAATAAAAAAAGAAATTCCTAAAATCAAGAAGATTATTGATTCAAAAAAGATTAGTTTAAAAGATTTTGAATTTATGAAGTTTAACGGATGTGAAATCATACCGTGATTTTTTATTGCATCCAGTAAGTTTTTGTTATTTGCGTTTCCTGAAATAAGACAGATCATTCTTTGTCATAATGTATTCAAAGCCAGTCTCAAGCAGACTTTTAATCTCTTCAGGTTTAGATGATACTTTAACTGTGAAATTATCATCAATACCATTTGTATATAGTTGCTTTTCAATATGAATATAAACCTCTGTACTTTGTATGCTTTTGTGACCCAATATTTCTTTAACATGCGTAACTGATTAATAGTTTTATTCAAAATAAATGAGACATATGATATCCTAAAGTGAAATAAATTGTCAAAAAGTAACAATAAGGTAAGTAAAAAAAAGAAAAGCATTCTCGAAAGTCTAATCGAAAACCCTGCAAGAAGCGATAGAGAGATAGCAACACAAGTAGATAGTTATAGACAAAAAATCTGGCGTGAAAGAAGAAAGCTTGAAAAAGAAAAAGTGATTTGGGGATACACTACAATAGTAGATGAGAGCAAATTTAGTTATGTTGTATATTTAGTACTGCTTAAGTTAAAACCCATGAGCAAAAACCTGGCTGACTTAATGACAAGAAGAATCATAAAACATGAACCTGAAAAACAAGATATAAGATTACTAAATGTGCTCTTTGTAAATGGAGAATACGATTGCCTAATAATGTTTTCAGCACCAAATCATGCCACCGCAAGAAGATATTATGATTCACTTCGCATTGCGTATGAAGATTTTTTACTTGAGAAACCAACAATTGTAGATGTTAATTTTGCACTTGTTCGTGAAGGAAAAGTAAACCCCAACATAATGAATCTGTTTGACTTCGTACCAACTGAATAAAAAAAATATAAATGAGAAAAAACTTTAAAACAGTTTTGTGGCCAAGATAAGGAGTTGGTTGGAATCATTTTGCGGAACAAAAGGGTTTCGACCCGACCAACCAACTCCATTATCGTGTCTTGTAAACCAGACCCCTGACCAGAAGGGTTACTGAATTACAATTGTTTTTAATTGTAGGTTGTGCAGCTAATTATAGTTATGTTTAACCTAAATGTTACATATAACCTGAAAACATAAAATAAATTATCAAAAAGTAACATCTTCTGAGACAAGAAAAATATTCATCAAGCAATTATCGAAAGAATTACCAAATTAGAAGATCTAAATTAATCAAAAAAATTAAACATGGGTTTCAAAGAGTAGCGGTTTTTGCCGCTTCAACGATCTTACTTACCTCTCAATGACTTCCCAATGTTTCTTAGCGATCTTTTCACCTTTGCCCCTGTCGTATTATCTGCTAATCTCTTTGCTTCTGCTACATCTGCTAATCTCCTTTTCTCCGCCACATCCGCTAATCCCTTTGCTTCTGCTACATCTGCTAATCTCTTTGCCTCTACTCTCTTCTGTTCTTCATTCATTTCATGACTCACCTCCCTCAATTTTTTTCTCCTTAGTAAAATTAGTGATTAGAAATCCCTTTTCTGAGTTAGAACTAAAGTTTTCATATTTTTAGGTAGTGAAGAGCTTAGAAACCCTAGGTCCTATTTTCCAACTTTCTTTCAGCTTGCCTTATATTAAGTTAAAAAGATATCTCAACGCAACGACAAGAACTATTATTAATACTACTACTACAATAGCAGACCAGAGCCACCCAGCTAAACGACCTTTAATATTATGCAAAAAACCCATTTATCCAATCACCTCTTGTATAACTGACTTATTATCTTCCAATTCTACTTAACGATTTGTGACTGCTGAACCACAGCTACAAGCGCTCACTGTCTGTCTGTCTGTCATTCTAAGTCAATAAAAACTCACACACAAACAAGCCAAACAAGGGTTACAAAACTTTAAACTTGATTTTATTAATTTTCATATTTTCGTTTGAAGGAAGGAAATTAAAATTTAATCCCAAACCCAAACTTACGCTTTCTTTACAATCTGTTTAGTCAATTTATATAGAATAAAAAAAGAGAGTGGAGTTATTTCCACAGTTTCTTGCCGGTCAACAGCCAAACGACCACTAAGATTACGGCAATCACGAGCAGTATATGTATTAGTGAGCCTACGCCTGGCAAAGCAAAGAACCCAACCGCCCAAAGTAACACAATAATAATAGCAATCGTCAACCAACGTATTCATAGCAAACGCCCCAACTAAGTCTTATCTACTGGTCTTAAGGTACATATGAAGCTGCGCTTTTGAGACCTTAAGGTTTAGTCCCTTATCAGTCCAGCGTGCAACCCCTTTCTCCAAGGCTGAAACAGCCAACATGTTTCGCACTCCGCCTTTCTTTGCGCCAAGCACTGATTCAGCTATGTCCTTGGTCAATTCGATTTCAAGATGAGTTACTTTCCACTCTTCCGGATCTATTCCTAATTCTTTGACTTTGCCGATTTTCTCGTCTTCAGCAAACACGTCTTTATCCAAAAAATCTTTACTATTCATGTTTATTTATCCCTCCTTTTTGCGCCCATGATTTGGGCTACCTTATGAATGGTCAATTGCCAGAGTTAAAGGTGTGTGACTGTGAGCCTACACCGACACTCTCAAGTGTGTGCACTGCGCTAATCGTTCCAAGTGCTGGAAGAAACTTAGACTCGAAACTAAAGAAGAAATGAGGTTCTCAGGTTAGTCTTCAGCTTTTTCCCAGTCGGATTCAAAACCTGTTCTTAGTACGCCTATAAGGTTGCTGTTGTTTGTCCAAAGAGAAGGACTTTCGCCTAATCCGCTTTCTTTGGAGGTGGTAATCAACGCTTCTTTGTCATCGGACATTATGAAGTGATTCAACGGTTCACAGTGAAACTTAACGTGAACCGAAGCCCCACCGATGAGTTTTTTCACTTTTTCCTTGAGCAAACCATCCGGTCTTTCTCCTTCAAAGATCAGTCGAATCTGAACGCCACCTTTATTCCCCGTGTACATTCATCCGAAAATTTAGACAAAACGGACATGATACTTGTCTTGTCTGCAATCAACGCGACTTCTTTTCTCGAGTCTCTAATCAGTCCCGAAGTCTTAGCCAAAATTGCTTTCCTATCTGGTATCAGTATATAGATGCTTTCTTCTTCAGAAACCCGTTGGATCCATTCTTTAAGGGATAACTTTTTGACGGTACTCTTCATACCCAATAAACGTTCATCAGACTTGCGTTTTTCTTCCGCAACCAGGAAAGTTAAAGCGTCCGAAATAACCGTAGCCCGAACCTCAGTTGGATTGCCCAGCAATCTTTCGACCAGACCCTTCTTTTCGAGTGCCGGCAGAATCCTATAGACTTCTTCCCTGCGCACTTTTGAAAACTTCGCTACTTTTCCTATCGTAGTTTTTTCCAGCTTAAGTATTGCTAAGTACACCCTTGCCTGATTAAGAGTTAAACCCAAACCAAGCAAGAGGTCAGTGTTTTCATCGTCGGACATAATCAATTACCATTAATATGTTTGCACCATTAATTATTATATTTTTGCTGTTTTCGAAAAATATGTAACTAGCTTTGCGAATAGTTGAGTTGTTCTGATTTTAAAAGTTGCCACTTGTACTAAAAAGGCTAAAATTCCTGCTACGCAACGTGCTCAGGCTCACCTGAAATACGACTAGAAGAATCTTGAGGCGTGAGTTAGAGTAGTGATTTCACCATCAGTCAGCGATTGTTCTTGTTACACTTTGACCCCGAGGAAAGTTCAGTTTACGCAAATATGAAACCGATGACTAAACCTACTATGAGTCCAAGACCTAACGGCAACATTCCCATAAGGAGTACCCCATAGTGAATCGCAATGGGACCATATTTGTCAGCTAGACCACTCAAAGAGGCAAGACTCAGACCAAAGAAGCCGAGATAGCTGACCACAACGAGTATAATCGCAGCGAAAATAGCGATTTTGAACATTTTTTTAATGAAAAAACCCACGATTAAACCGATGATGAAAGGAATAATCATCACAACAATCGGCGGTAAGCCCCCTATGCTTCCCGACGCAATAAACCCAAATATATCCTCTAAGACACCCAAAAAATGCAACTCCTCTTAAGTAATGTAGAGGTACAAATGACTATTAAGCACTTGTAGCTGTAGTCCCACACCAACTAAGCAGCAGCATTAAAATTTAATCAAAAAAAATTTCTAAATTAAAAAAAGGGAAAAAGTCGCGGGTGATATGAAAAACATCGCCAATTCGAACCGAGATACCTCACCTCGATCACTTATCACACGCAAATAGTTAGGAAAAAGGGAAGTTTGTGTCGGGTGACATCACCACAGAAATCGTATATGAAATTATCCATAAACACAGGGGAGAATCCATTGTGTCGTTTTCTTTGTCTAAAGTTAGGAAAAGATTCTTTTGTCTTTATATACGCAAAAACTAATTATCCGTTGCTCTAATTTCCAATTGGTGAGTTGAATTGGGAATGAAAAGTGCAAAGAAGAAACCGTTAACTAAGAAAGAGCGAAAAGAGAAGAAGAAAAAACGCAAAGAAAAGCAAGCAAAATAGCGGATCTTCTGTTCTATTTGCCAACTTTTGCGTCATGTTTTTTCTTTTTTTGTTTGTTCTTCTTTTTCAACGAAGGCATAATCCACCCTCCACCAAGAACAGCTCGTGCTGCATGAATGTTCTGAGACCTGATACCCTATAATTCATATTGAATGTTTAAAGCGATCGTTGACAAAAAAGGAAAGGTTGTGGGTGAATTTTAAATAATTTTTTTTTGGGATTTTGTGAAGAAAAAAAATTATAATTTCTCAACAGGTCCATAATCTTCTTCATCCAAAACCAGTATCCATTGCCATTTTCTACATACAAGTTCAGCCAAAATATCGTCAGAAACAAAAACTCCCTCACGATCAAAATTTTTCCGATTGATAATATACACTCCACCCAGCTTTACCAGTATAAAAAACCCTCAAAAAATAAACATAAGAAATATTTGTAGGCCCAATAGAAAACTTGATCACAGGATTTCTTTGCTCTCTTTTTAACGTAAAATTCATAGCCTCCTCAATAATATCTGATGTGTTTCTTAGATCAGAAAGTAAATCCTGTTTTTCTTTGGTCGATATGTTAGTTTCTTTCCACCAACGAATATTGCAGTCTTCAAAAGGAAATATGCTCGTAAAATATCACCTATTGATTAATATGTTAGCAAATATAAAAAATACTCGTAAAAAATATTTGAAAAAAAAGAAAAGGAATAAAGCAAATCAACGAACCAAACTTTTATTTTGATACAAAATATATTATTAATTTAGGAATTATAATTGATTAAGAATAAATCAAGAATGAAAAATAACAGAATGACAAAAATACTTCACGAATTAATAAAAAAGTCTAGCAGAAGTGATCATGAAATAGCCAAAGTCATAGAAGTATCACAACCCACGGTCACCAGACTCAGAAATCAACTTGAAAAAGAAGGCATAATAAGAGAATACACAATAATACCAGACCTAACCAAGATGGGTATTCAATTATGGCCATTTTTTGCATCAAATATAAAGCGCATAAAAAAGAAAAAGTAAAACAGATGAGCGCAGCTGCAGCTATTGATAGGGGTTCTGTTTTGTTTGCTAGTAGAGCACAAGGAATGGGAAAAAACGCAATTTTAATTTCTTTGTTTAAAGATTACAAAGAATATGCTGATTACATTAATAATCTTGGTAGCAAATGGGATGATGTTATTGAAGAGTGGAGTTCTATGTTGGTAGACCTGAAAGGTCAAATTTTAAAACCGTTTTCACTAAAATACTTAGTAGAATAACCAATAATATACTCTAAATGAAAAATAACAAGTACAAACATACGACCTGTTTTACTCTGAGCTTAGTAATAATATTCCACAAAAAATATTGCAAAATCCTACAAAAGTCATCGCAATTACATTAATAAGACCCAATTGAATTGAAAAAAGCTCAAAACCTAAAAATGATTCTAAAGATAATAATAGAGAAAGTATACCTGAAATGAACAGAATAAGAATAAGATATTTTCTTTTTGAAGCTAATAGTCGAAGCATTTGAAGGCTCTCTTCTTTCTTTGTAGTATCAGTAATCAAATTATCTACATCAATGGTCTTGCACACTATTTCTTTGTAAGGCTTCTTTCTTTTTTTTCTCAAGACAAATCATCAAAAGTTTTAGGTTCACATTAAGTTTTATTGACTATTTCATTTGAATTTTTTGTTTGATTCTTTTAATCTTCTCCAGTTGATAGGTTCAAAATTCCTGCTAATAGCTGGATGATTCCTACAAAAAAGAGAAAGTAAACGATTAAGTTTGCTAGATCTGTTGAGAATCCCGGAAACACTATTATTCCACTACCAATGGAGTAGGCTCCAAAAATTGCTAGACCGCCTAAACCAATGCTTATTCCACCAAACGCAATTTGTATTCTATTATGACCAACCATACGTATATAATAAAATCAATAATGCAACAATACTCAATTCAAAACCTAATATTAGAACAGAAGGGTCAATAAACAAAATTAGAAAAATAGATGTAGCTAGTCCAGCTATAGGCATAATGGGATAAAATGGTGTTTTGAAAGGTCTTTTAAGATGTGGCGCTATTTTTCTAAGTTTAATAACTGATAAATTAACAATTGAGAATCCAATTATAAACCCAAGGTTCACAGCGTAAACTACAAAATTTACAAGTCCAGATGCTGCAAATATCAAAATGAAGATCGCCCCAACAATCACTGCTATGTGTGGAGTGCTAAATTTGCTGTGAATTTTACTTAAACTTTTTGGCAAGTAGCCATCTCGACTCATAGCATACAAAACTCTGGATTGCGCCATTATTGCTTCGTTGGTTGCAGCTAAACCTGCAATAGCCAATCCTGCAGTGATCAATATTCCTCCTATGGGTCCTAGAGCAATTTCTGCAACATAAGCTATTGGAGATGATTGGTGACCAAGAACATCAGGAGGAACAATATTTACAGCCACATAAACTACGCTTGTATAAAGAATAATTAGCGCTAAAGCTGAAAGAATGATTGCTATAGGTATGTTTCTTCCTGGATTTTTTACTTCTGCTTGAGCGGCAGCTACTGCTTCAGCCCCTAAATATAGTTCAAATAGATAATGCTGTAGCTGAAAAAATGCCTATTAATCCAAGTGGAGAAGATGTGAGGGGAATTTTTGATCCTAGAGTATAAGACCACCCTCCTATAACAAATAAGGCTATTAAGACAAGAACTACAATAGTAATGATGCTTTCTGCTGTTGCAGTTGCTTTGGTTCCCCTCAAATTAATGAATGCAAATAGTATCACAATTATTACTGCTGTTAGAGGAATGTTAAGACCAGGAAGTAGATAGGCAACTACATATGCAAAACCTATGGATGAAAGTGCTGCATAAAATAAGTTACTTAGCCATTCAAACCATCCTGTGAGAAAGCCAAGAAAGCCTCCAAAGGCCACCTTCTGGAAGTATATTCACCTCCTGCTAAAGGAATAGCAGAGTACCTAGTTCAGCATAACTGAACATTGTGAACATACTTATTATTCCACCTATGATAACGATTGGGACTATTGAGTAACCAGCTAAACTAGCTGCGTGTCCAATAATAACAAAATTGGCAGCACTTAAGGTACCCCCTATGCCTAGCATTGTGGTACGAAATAACCCAAGTTCTCTTTTTAGGTGAGTGTTGCCCATAATTTTAGCCTTTCTTTATTTTTCATAAAATAGTAGTAGTCCGCTTATTGTTGATAATATTCCAAATGTTGTTAAAATCCAAAGATAGAGACCAATTTCTTCAGTAGATAAACCTAAAATAATTTGAAGATTAAAAAAATCATTGAAGAGGATAAAGCCAAGAAAAACAGATATACCACCTATAGTGGCTTGAATCAAACCCACTGTTCTAAAGGCTATTTTTGGGATAATCATTTTTTATCTATCCAAAACAAGAATCATTCCTGCAACTAAATCTAGAACTCCAAATGTTATGAACATTAAAGTAAGAAGAGAAGAAGTTGAAATGTCTGTCAAAATAACTGGGTCAAGTAAGTTTAGAAAAATTAAGAGAACCAAACCTACTAATATTAAACTATTTACTATCAGGAACCCCCCGATAGCTATACTAAGTCTTACTATCTTACGCATAAGTTTCACTTGAATAAATCATAGTTTTAGCGAAGATAAAGAATAATAATTTTATAAGTTAGATTTAACGTATTCGCTTATTTTTCAACTATTATTTTAAAAAAAAAGAACCCAGTAGAATAATTGGAAAAAATAAAGGCCACAAAGCAAAATAAAAAGCAACATAGCTTAAAAGTTAACTATATAGTATATATGGATCAGATATATAAAATATCAAAATAATATATTATTAATAAGAAAAAAGATATAAAACAAAAACAATGTTATCAAGAAATTGTGATAGTTTTTCACAACTGAAAACATGTAAAACCAGATTTAAAAAGATAAAAAAAGATTAAAGTGAAAACAAAGAATAATTGTTTATTCTTAGATGATTTCATTATTTAATACCCATGTTTTTGATAATATATTTATTTGGGATTCAAATAGGTTAGTTTTTCTTATTTTGTTTTGGATTGAAATTAGAGTAAACAGAATTTTTGGTATTGTTAGATATTTAATAAAATAAAAGAAAGAAATTTTGAGATATAGTTTTAATTTGTGTAAGAATTAAAAATAAAGGTTTTTTTAACTTTCTTAAATTTCAAATCTAGCAGATTAGATCTAGGTAAGCAAGTTCTTAACTTAGTTATTTTGATTTAGAATTAAGGTTCTATCTGGGAATCTTTAATTATTTTAATCAAATAATTCATGTTTTCTTTAAGATTGTTAATCTGATTTTTTGAAAGCTCCAATTTTTTTTCCAAAGTTAGAAGTTTATTTTTGAGTTGTATTATTTCAAGAGATTTATCCGAAATAGCTGTATCTTTAGAAATAACATTTTTTTCATACTCAAGAGGTTTTTGTTTCAATATCTTTTCTTTAATGGTTTTTTGCCATATAGACAGAGCTGAAAAAATATAAGTAATAATTCCTGTGATGATTATAAAATAGGAAATTGGATCAAATAAAGATAATCTGTTCATAATCCACCAATCTGCCGATCCTTGAAGCATTCCTTTATCGTATTCTGTTAAACCATTTAGACTTAACATATATTCCAAACCATCAATTCTGCTTGCTACATACCATTGAAGAAGAAAACCCGAAAATAGAATAACCGAAGCTAAAACAAATATACAAGGAAAGCCAGTTAAACTCATTCTCATGATGACTTTTTTCAAATAATAAGGTATAAAAAATATCTGAAGTGATAATATCTTTAAAAATAAAACTATCTTGAAAAAAGACTATTACAAAAAAATGAAACCTTTATGGCGCGGGGTGAGGGATTCGAACCCTCGCGGCCCAAAGGACCACAGACTTAGCAGGCCTGCCCCCTGCCAGGCTAGGGCAACCCCGCAAAAAGAGCACAATGTATTATCAGAATAGAATTAGGACATTTTTATTCTTTATCTTTAAAAATAACAATAACTGGATTGTTTATTTTTTTTATTGAAAAAGTTTTTTATTCTTTTAAACAGATATAAGATTAGTGTGGGGGAGATTTGAATATTTAATGAAGATATTATTGAAATTGGTAGTGTTCTTCATTTCTTTTCAAAGATTAATGTTGCAATAGTTAAACTTTCAACCTCACTATCAGTTGGGGATTGGATTCTTGTAAAAGGTCCTGAAACTGACTTTGAGCAAATTGTCGAGTCAATTCAAATCGATTATAAAAATTTGGATAAAGCGGAAAAAGGACAAAGTATTGGATTAAAAATGGCCAAACATACTAAAGAAAGAGATGTAATATACAAAAAAATTTAACATAAAATTATTTTTTGTTAGGTTTTAACTGATTAAAAATTATTTTTATTTATCGAGTAGTTTAAATTTCAGAAAGTTTCTATTTTTCTAAAACTGTTAAGTGAAATGATTAAATGAAAAAATTTAGTTATGTTTATTGCAAATGGAGTTATTCTTAACTTGCTTTCTTCTAAAATGAATTTGTTAATCTTCATTATTGCGATTTCTATTGCATTTCTTTTTTTTGCTGATCTACTTGGAATTTACATTCCTTACGCCTCAAGGTACTTAGCTATTATTATTGCAATTGGGATTTACGCTTTATTTGATAAAATTAGAGGGAGACTAAAACCTACAACGCTATAAGAACTTCTAGTGAGGTAATTATTACCACCAAATAATTTCAAGATTTTTTATTAATAATTGTCAATATAGAAATATTTTTTTAAAAAAGATAAGTAGATTAGAAAACAATAATCTATTTTTTAAAACCTTAATGCTATCCTACCAAGCTTCCCTCTTTGAAAGCAAATCGTTCTTCATATTAGCTTCAATTACTTCAGTTATGTCACCCTCTTTGTTTGAAATAATAACAATACCTTGACCTTCGACTTTCTTGATTAAGTTTATTTTTCTTAATCTTATTTTTTTATTTTGTTTCTTAAAGTCAACTATTGTTTCTTTTACTACATAGATTTGTTTTTTTGTTAGTGACGATACTTCCTTCATTTCAACTTTTACAACGTGTAAACCTGGAGTTATTCCATTTGGATCAAGTGTTACCTTCAAATAAAACTCATCAGTTGAACCAAAGCTGTGCAGAATATCAAATAAAACAGACTCTACTCTTTTATTATCAAACCACAAATCTGACTTTATTTTAGAATAAACCTTCTTACTAGGCAATAATTTGAAATCAACTTTCAAAGCTAATCCCTCTACATTATTTTCAAGATAAATTTTTGTGAGAATGATCTGTTTTTGATGCAAAATCACTGTTTCAGCAGAGGAGATTTTATCTAATTTATGGTTTTTATCTGTGTATTTCAAAAGATGTTTAGGAAAATTGTCTATTGTCAACTGTTTGGATGGTTTGTGGTCTATCTTGTTCTTCTCCTTCCACGTAATTTTTCAGCTTCAAGATTCTAATAACTATTTTGGAGCAAGCATATATTGAAAATAAATCGAGCAACATCATAAACAATAAAATAAATTTAGAAGAACTCGTTTTAACCTTCTTTTAATTTTGAACCTAAATCATCTAACATTTGATCTAAATATCTGGCGATGTAACACAATTTCTATAGACCTAAAAAGTTGGTAACCAAATAGAGTACCTGCAAAATAGGTAGGCCACAAAATCACTGGCCAATTTCCTGTTGGATAAACCCACAAACCAGAAGATATAGCAAATAATTCCATTAAACCACAAGTGGTTAGTCCACCTATTCCAACTAAAACTTGCTCAACAAGTTCTCTTTTTCCAAAATTTTTATGACGCAACAACATCATCACTATCCAAGAAGATATGAAACCAAAAAAAACTATATACCAACTCGAATTGAAATTAAATATAATTTCCATGTCGGTCAACTTAAAGTATTAAGTTATAAAAATATTGCTCAGATTATTCTCTTCTTTTTTGAAGCATCTTTTTAAATGATATAAAAAAAAGAAGAATAACACCAATATAAGTAACAGAGTATCAAAGAGCTTTAAGAATGATTAAGACTCTTTTGATCAAATAAATTAGATATCATTTTTCATTTTTTTATCTTGTCAGGCAATTTATCCCAAGTTTTCTCGAATGTTTCTGGAGACATAAAATCTAAAGTTGATATTCTTTGTCTGAAAGCATCTCTAGCGCATGGATTTTTTAAATGTGCATGATACACGGCTATTATCAAAGACATTGCCATCGCATTTGATATTGGTTTTCTGGCAATAGAAGTCAATTCGTTAGTTATTGAAATTAAATCTTGATAAATCAGTTCGGGAAGTCTAATTGTTTGTACCATTGGAATATTCCTTCCTAAATACAGAATAAGCACTCCAGTTATTTTATCTTTAAGTTAAAAAATATTTTAGTAATTGAAAAACCAATTAAAATAGTACTTCTAAAGATTTTATAAAAAGAGAATTAAAATAATAAATATCTAAGAGAAAACAGCTAAATTCTTGTTTCCATTAGTAAAATCGATTTATTTGAGAAAAATAAATGATCACATTCTAAGTATCAAAATTGGTTTTACTAATGTTTTCTTGATCAAAATTCTAGATGGGTATCTTCTTGTTGATACAAGTTATTATAACAAATATGATCAATTTTTAAAAGAACTCAAAGTAGAAAAGATTGATCTAAAAGAAATTTCTTATCTAGTTCTCACTCACCATCATGATGATCATGCTGGTTTTGCAAAAAGACTTCTGGTAAATTCTCAAGCAAGATTGATTATTCATAACAATGCAATACCTTTTCTTAAAAAAGGAACCCATGATAATAGAGGAAAACATTGGAACAGTTGGCTTCAAAAGATGCTTAATCCTTTCTCAAAAATAATGAGGCATAAGTATCCTGGATTTAAAGTTAGAAAAGAAGACATCATTCTTCAGGGTGATTGTTCGAAAAATCTTTTGGATTTTGGCATTGATGGAAAAATAATATGTACACCGGGACATTCGTCAGATTCAATATCTATAATTTTCCCTGATGGAAATGCTATTGTTGGTGATGTTGCAATGAATCTTTTTAATCTTGGAGAAACTAAATATAAGCCCTTTTTCATCCAAAATATTGATGAGATTTTTAAAAGTTGGAAAAAGCTTTTTGGGTTAGGAGCAAAAACTATTCACCCTGCTCATGGAAATTCTTTCTATGTAGAGAAATTATTAAGAATTTATGAGAAACAAGAAAAAGATGACATAGAGTATGTTAAGAAATCTTTTTAACAAAAATTGCATATTTTACTTTTTCTTAATAATTCAATTCAAAAAGAAAATGAGTTGGCTAATCTTTCTTTGATTTATTATTAAATACATCAACTAATCCAGTACCAGTTTTTATTAGAGCAGGTAAGCCTACAAGATCAGTAGTAATAAATAATATTCTAACAAGCAAAGCAAAAGCTAAAGCATTAGGTTCAAGTGCACCTATACTAGTTAAAAGAAAGACATATGCAGCTTCTTGAAGACCCAAACCGGCAAAAGTCACAGGAACATACATGAAAACTGCGGTCAAAGGACCCATAAAAAGTAAATCAATAAAAGAAGGTTGACTCATATCAACTGCATTTGATAAAAGAAAAATACCAACTGTAAAAATAAAGATTGAAGATATAATTAGTAAAGCAGTTTTCTTTACAGATTTTTTTAACAAACTTTGATCGTTATTAAAAATTGTCAATAACGGCTCTAATTTTCTAAATAGTTTTCCAATATATGGAATATTTGAAAGCTTCATAATTAGACTGGGCATATAATTTGTCCAAACTAATACAGTTAGTCCAACACCTCCTATTAAAAGTAAAATAATTCCAAACAGTAGGGCATTGGCCAAAGAAGGATCCATAATATCTGGGGGTATTCTATTTAGAAAATAAATCAAAGAAACTGCTGAAAAAATGGCTTTTATAAAAAAATTTACAGCTCCCATTGCCATCACACTCATCAATCCTTTTTCCATAGAAACCTGACTCAATTCATGGAGAAGAACAGAAGTAGCAAAATAACCTGATTTCGCAGGAGTTATATCGCTTAATAGTTGACCTCCATAACTAGCAGAAACTGAAGAAGAAATCGGAATGCTTACACCAATAGACTTCAAAGTTGTGTGTAAAGCAAGACCTACAGTTAATGAAGATAAAACAAAAAAAAGAATTGAAGAAACAAATAAAGGCATATCAATTAAAGCAAAAACTTCAAGGGTGTCTCCAAAATTTACCCCTTGAAACAACAGAAATAAAACTACTATACTGATGGTTAACTGCAAAAGTAAAATTAGTATACGTTTAATTGACAGATTCAAATACCACCAGCAAATCGAATTTAGTTCATTTACTATAAAAGAAGGATATTTATCTTTTAGGAGTTAGAAAAAAGAATATTGTGCAAATTAACTTCAAAAGCTGCAGCAGGATTCTCAAGATTCCAATTTTCAAGTACCTTGGGATTAATTTCCCCCAAAACGCCAACTTCTTTTTTATCAACAATTACCTTACCTACTCTACCTTCAACATAACTAGGATGAGAAGTCTGTTCAATTATCCAATCAAGACCTATGTTCATAAAAAAAGAGGCGAGAATTGATTTGATTTCTGTAAAGCTAGCAGTGGGATGAGCTGTAATACCTGCTAGCCAATATTCATCACGAGTTTGTGTTTCAGAATTTTTATCAAATAAAATCACCTTACCAAGTTCAAAGATTTTTTGGGGAAATTCTACCGATTGGTTATTACTTAAAAACTCTAATAAACTTGGGAGTAACCAATTTCTTAAGCAAGTCATTGTCACTATTTTTGGGTTAATAAGCTCTACAACTTTTTGTTTCTCAAGATTCATTTTGTCAAAAAGATTTTCTAGACTAGTTAGAGTATAATTCAAAGTCTCTTGATAACCCAAACCAACCATTAATTCACGTGATGCATCTTTTAAATGCTGATCAGGTAACATTGAGCCGGTTGTAGGAAGATCCCTCCAAACAGGTTTAATGTTATTGTATCCATAAGCCACAGCAACATCTTCAATTAAATCTATTTGATGCATCACATCAACCCGATAACAAGGTATAATTACATCTACAGAGTCTTTATTGATTTTTTTAATTCCCAATCCAGCTATTAGGAGCAAATCAGCTATTTTTTTTGCTGAAAGATCAAGACCAAGTACTTTTTTTGAATACTCAACATCCAGCCTAATAATTCTGCTCTTAAAAACAGGAGTAACAATTTTCCTAAAATTATAAAACTTATCTTCTGGATAATTCACAGAAGCTGAATAAGCTATGCCGCCTCTATCAATTAAGGCTATAGTGACAAGGTTGAGAGTATTAATTGTTGTTTGATACATAGTACCTGTAACTTCAATAAGCAAATTTTTTGTTTTTTCAGTGACTCTACCTAGATCATTTGAATTAATTATAGGCGGAAAAGATAAAACCTTTTTTTTCGAATCTAAAAGAAGAGGATAAAGATCATTTTTATCCACTATATGTCCATACTCCAAGCCTTTTGGATGTTTTTCTAAAATCTCAGATAAAGTTATTTTTTTTTCAAAGCCAAGCGGAACAAAAGAATATTCTGTGGGATTGACTGCAACATAACTTAATGGAGCAGAAATTTGATCAAAATCGTAAAGTCCAATTGATGTTTTTTGTCTACTTCGACCATAGGTTTGATCCAGTTTATCTTGTAGATGCATAAAACCCCGAATAATGTCATCAGTCAAATCAACTTCTTTAATAATTGAACATCCAATGTAAGGTCTTATGTTCTTAAGAAGGGGAGCAACGTTCACTTCAACAATGGAATTGTTAGCAAAATAATCTCTTGCACCTTTCTCAATTTTTAAATAGCTTCTTAAAGCCCGAGCTAATCCTTCAACACTCCATAAATCTGGTCGATTAGTATCTTTTATTTCAACACTAACAACATTATCTTGTTTATTGAAATTTTTCACTTCACTTTTTACATATGATAATATTTCATCTAAACGTTCCATATCGTCGTTTAATTCAATTCCAAGTAAAGTCTCTAATTCGGAATAATTAACTTCAATAGTTGGCATTTAAATAACCTCTTTTCTCCTCAACCAATCAAGATTCTGACTAAAAATATCACGAATATCAGTAATTCCCGATCGCATCATAAACAACCTATCTATACCCAAACCCCAGGCAATAACGGGAACCTTTACATCTAAGGGACCAGTTACTTCGGGTCTAAATATACCAGAACCACCAAATTCGATCCATCCATATCCTTTTTTATACGCGCTCAACTCGACACTCGGTTCTGTAAAAGGAAAATAATCAGGTTTAAAACGTATCTGGTCAGCTCCAGCTACTTCAATGGCAAATCTTGCTAAAACTCCAAGTAGATCTCTTAAAGTAAGTTTTTCGTCAATAACAATACCCTCAACTTGATTAAATTCACTAAGATGAGTCTTATCAACCACCTCTGGTCGATAACATCGTGCTATTGAAAAAAATTTAGAGGGAACATCAAAGTGTTTTTTTTGAAGAGTTCTTGCACTTAAACAAGTACCATGTCCTCGAAGTATCAAACGTTTAGCTTCACTTCTAGAATATTTGTAATCCCAACCAATTGATCCAGTTTTCCACCCATTTTCATGAGTTGCTTCCACATTTTCAAGAGTTTGAGCATAATCAGTTAAATCTCCAAATTTAGGATCCTTAACTTGATATATACCAAAAATTTCACGAGCTGGATGATCTTGAGGAGTATAAAGAGCATCAAAATTAAAAAAAGAAAGTTCAACAGTGGAACCAGTCATCTCTTTAAAGCCTAGAGTCACAAGTTTCCTTCGCACTTCTTCAAGAAATCGTAAATAAGGATGTTTCTTCCCAGACCAAGTCTTTCTAACTGGTGCTTTAATATTATATTTTTGAAGTTTGATTTCTCTCCATTTTCCTGTTATAATCAAATTTGGAGTAAGTTGAGTAACCTTACCCGATACTATTTTGGCTTCTTTAACAGCCTTATTTGCCTAAAGCAGTAATTTCGAATATTCGATATGTTTTCTCTTCAGTAAGCAACAATTTTCTTTTTCTTAAAACATCAACAGCAACTTGAAGATCTTTAGTTATTGAATCTAGAAAAACCTGTTTTTTCCCTTTCAAATAACAAAGTAGTTTTTCATCATTTTCCTCTGGAACAGGTTTTTTTGGTTCTGATAAATGCAATAATCGATTTTTAGAATCGAAAATACACCATTTTTTTCTAATAATCCAACCTAATGCTATTTGTTCCAATTGTTTAGACAAACCTGATTTAGCATAAGCTATATCTAATTTTGCTGTTCCGCCTAAACCAATTAACGAGTTTAGAAGGGCTCTTTCGGGCAAACTCTTTTCCGCATATAAATTGCCTTCAGAATTTAGAGTAACTACTGTATGTGGTTCTGCATAAATATTAACATATTTTTTTTCCTTTAGAGTTAACCCTGCACGCATAACAGCTGAATCCGACAATGCAGATTCCTGGATTAGTTTCAAAATTGATACTTTTCCACCTAAATTTCCCTAATAAAGAGAGTAAGGTAAGTTCTTGAGACCTAAAATCTACCATGATCATGTTCCTTCATATTCTCGAAAGAGTTTTGCTAATTTAGTTCTAATCCCGCTAATAAAAGCATGTTGATAGTCAAATATCTTAAATGATCAATAAATAAAAAAAATAACCAAAAACCACAATTTTTTAATATTTATCCAAGGTTCATAAGTTAATTAATAATAAAAGATTTAGTACTTATTAAAATTCAAACTTGAGTTTAAGAAACGCTTAACTTCTAATAGGTACTAAAATAATAAGATAGAGAAGAGAAAATTGCCTGCACTTGAAAAAATCCACAAAACGGAAAAAAAAGATTCAGAAAAAGCAGAAAACCCTCTTTTGCAAGAGAATAATAAAAATATTAAATCGTATCTAAGAGCGATGCCCCTCCGCAGCTTATCGGATCTTGAATCAATAAAAGATGAAGTAAAAAAAGGCAATATCTTAATTTTGCGAATAACTCCACTGGCTAGCAAAAATATTGAAGAAGTAAAACAAGCAGTAAATGATCTCTACGAATTTACTGAATCAAGAAAAGGAGATATTGCCAGGTTAGGCGAGGAGAGAATTGTTATTTGTCCTGAAAAAATAAGAATTTGGAGAGACAAAACACCTATTCCAGAATAGAGTGAATTGCTAAAGTCTAAAAGTTTCCAAATTTTGTGGGACAATAGTGTGTATATCAGCTTTCCGATCAAGAAAACTTGCAATATTTCGGATTTTGCTTTTTTCTCCATGACAAACGAAAATTTTTTCAGGTTTTGGCATCAGATGAGTTAAATAGTTTACAAGTTGACGACGATCAGAATGACCTGAAAAGCCACCAATTGATTCTACTTGGAGATTAACTGGAACAACGCTCATTTTTCCAGAATTATCCATCATTGTGACTTCATGTATACCTTTTTGAACTCTACGCCCCATAGTTCCCTCAATTTGATAGCTAACAAAGATAATAGTATTCTTTTCATCATGAGACCAATTTCTAAAGTATTCTATGGCAGGACCACCTTCGAGCATACCAGATGTTGCTAAAACAACACAGGGATCTCCATCAAATATTGTCTGACGAACACTTGGATGTTTTACAATTGTGAAGTAATCAGATTCAAAAGGGTTAACCTCATCGTGAAGAATGCTATGACGAACTTCTCTACTTAAATATTCAGGATAAGCAGTATGAATAGCAGTTGCTTCGGAGATCATGCCTTCAATAAAAACTGGAGCTTCCTTCATTAAACCCCGCTTCATATAACCATCGATAATAAGCATAATTTCCTGGGCTCTTCCAACTGCAGGAACAGGAATTAACACGTTTCCTCCTCGCTGCAAAGTTTCATTTATAATATGAGTTAAACCTTCCTCACATTCAGTTCGAGAAGGCATATAATCATCTGGACCTCCATAAGTGCTTTCAGTAATTACCGTTTCGATTCGTGGAAAATCTTTGGTGGCTTTTTCTAAGAGCATAGTTGTTCCAAATTTGTAGTCACTAGTATATACGATATTATGCATACCTTCTCCGATGTGTAAGTGAACCATAGAAGCACCCAAAATATGACCAGAATTATGTAAAGTTAAACGAATATCTGGCGCAATATCGGTAACGACACCAAATCTTAGGGGTATAGTATGCAAAACACATTCACGTACATCTCTTTGATCATATCTTGGTGATGTACCTTGTTTACTTGCTACATCTAAATAATCTAATTGAAGCATGGTCATAAGATTCGAAGTAGGTGCAGAACAATAAACAGGTCCATCATAACCATACTTATAAAGAAAGGGAGTCAAACCACAATGATCTAAATGAGCATGACTTATTATAACCGCATCTAACTGATCAATTCTAAATTCTGGACAATCAAATCTAGGAAAAGCTTCAAATTGTTTTTGAGAACCAGGGTTAATACCACAATCAATTAAAACACTGCTTTCCCTAGTGCTAACCAAAAAAGCAGATCTTCCTACTTCTTGAGCACCACCTAATACAGTTAACCTAATATCCCCAACAGGATAAGCCGTTGGACGAAAAATCCTTTCACCTACTGTACGAAGTATACGATCACGCTCTTTACTCTCTGAGTGAAGATAATGTCGCATATGAGTAATTATTTTTGATTTTAATGGTGGACTTCTAAGAATCCTAGGACGCCATTTTGATTGCTTAATAATTTCTTGTAGAACAGTGCCATTTCTTCCAATAACTAAACCCGGTTTTTTTGTTTCAATAATGATTTCACCAAGACTCGGATCAAAATTTATATCCGTAATCTCAGCTTCAGAAGGAATTAGTTCCCTAGAAATTTTTTCTGCTTCGGGCTCTTTAACTCTAACTGAAGGATCAGAACGAATCACTATTCGTTTACGAATTACGCTAACAATTTCAGATACAATATTACTTTGATCTATCAGAACCTCAGGATTTTTTGTATAAACAGCAAGCATTGGACCTTCGTATTCTATTCTAGTAACTTTTGCTTCTTTAGGAACTTTTTCAAGGATATAACAACTTATTTCTACTTTATCTTTGTCAGAAGCTCGTGGCACAATATTTTACTTCCTCAGCTCACCAGAAGCTTGCTTTTTTCTTCATTAGACAATTCACGATAGCCCGTTGTATTTATTACAGTAATATTGTAATTGTTACCACTTGCAACATCTCGTTTCATTGCTGATTGGACAGCTTTAACAATAATTGGTAACATGTCTTTTATCAACATATCTTCCTTGTATTGATCTTCCAAAACACCGTAAGCTAAAGGAGATCCTGAACCAGTTGCTACTGATTTTTCTTCTGTTAAACTTCCATATGGATCAAGATTGAAAATATGAGGTCCAGTTTCATCTACACCACCTATTAGAACTTGAGTTGATAAAGGCATATATCTTGCTGAAAAGAGAAGATTTGCTACAATCCTTGCAGCAGAACTTACGGGTAGAGGCCTATTCATATTAATTTTGTAAAGTTGTGCATTTGCTGTTAAAATGTCAACGACTTTTTGTGCATCTGCAACTGTGCCTGCAATAGTCATTCCCAAATGATCATCTATTTTATAGACTTTCTTTCCACATTTATGAGCAACATAATAACCCATAGTTACACGAGTATCAGAAGCAAGTATGACGCCGTCTTTACAAATAACACCAAGTGTTGTAGTTCCTTTTAAGACTAAATTATTTGCAATATCATTCTGAGACATAATGATTTTCTCCTTAAAATTTTGGAGGTTACGCAAATTCCGTATTAGGAAATAGCACCAGTTAAACTTTCTGAGATATTAATTAACATTACGGTCTTACTTTTTTGTATAACACCATAGACAAAATAAGAAAAAAACGTGATTCAAAAAGGTTTTAAAGGTTATTCAATGATCTATGACTACACAACAAAAATAGTTGGTTAATTTGTCTTTAGCTTATCACTACATGCAACTGCCTAGAGAGGTAATAGTTGGGAGAGGAACATTAAACCGAATTCCTGAAGTATTAAACAGGCTCAAAATTACTGGAAAAGCTCTAATAATAGCAGGAAAAACAAGCTACGAAATAGCAGGTGAAAAAGTTCGGGATCTGCTATCACAAACAGGCATGTCAGTGGACACATTTCTTGTAAAAAAAGTAACAACAAAAGAAGTGTTAATGGTTGAAAAACAAATTCAAAGCTGGAACCCTAGTGTAGTATTGGCAGTAGGTGGAGGAACCAAAATTGACGCAGCAAAACTAGGTTCATCTTGTCAAGGCATCCCTTTCATCAGTATACCCACAACCTTATCACATGATGGAATTGCCAGTCCTTTAGCGTCAGTTAAGGGATCAGGTAAACCTTATTCAATAATGGCTCAAGCACCTCTCGCAATTATTGCAGACATTGACATAATTGCGACAATCACCATGGAAGTCAGTAATAAGTGGTTGTGGAGATGTAATATCAAAATATACTGCAGTAAAAGATTGGTGGCTAGCACATACAGAAAGAGAAGAATATTATGGAGAATATGCGGCTAGTTTAGCTTTAATGAGTACAAAACTCATAATAGAAAAAGCAACTCTAATTAAACCTGGCAACAATGAAGGATTGCGATTGCTCCTTGAGGCTTTAATAAGTTGTGGAGTTGCAATGAGTATCGCTGGAAGTAGCCGTCCTTGTAGTGGTTCAGAACATTTGTTTAGTCACGCACTTGACGTAATTGATTCTAATAAGGCAATGCATGGTGAGCAGTGTGGTGTAGGATCAATATTGATTGCATATTTGCACAATGCAAATTGGAAAAGAATAAAAAATACATTAAAAAAAATTGGAGCCCCTACAACTGCAAAAGAATTAGGTATTGAAAATAAAAACATTATCAAAGCACTCGAAATGGCTACAGAAATACGCCCTGAAAGGTACACAATTCTCAATAAACTAAAACTTAATCATAAAAAGTACGAAAAAGCATCAAAAATAACTGGAATAATTGAGTAAGCTACCTCTATTAATACTTCATTCTATATCATCATTTTCATCAAAATTGGAATACTAAAGAATCTGAAAAACTGGTAACTAATCCTATTTAGGTAAAAAATTGTTAAAAAAAATCAATAATTAAAAATATTAAAAAAGTAAATAAGTAGATTATAAGAGTTTTCTAAAAAAGAGAGATAATATTTGAATAATCAAAATATATTCCTTGGAACTTGTGGTTGGAGTTATTCTGAATGGGAAGGAGAATTCTATCTCAAAGGAGAGAAAAGAAAACTTCATGCTTATTCCAATATTTTTGGAACAGTAGAAATTGATTCAACTTTTTATCGTTACCCGTCAAAAGAAACAGTAGTAGGGTGGTTGCGATATTCACCTATTAATTTTATTTTTTCAGCAAAATTACCAAAAATTATTACTCATGATAAAAAACTTGGATTATTAGGGGATGTAAAAAAAGATTTAGAAAACTTCCAAGATTTAATCCGACCGCTTCAATTAAATGGAAAACTTGGTTGTTTACTCATTCAACTTCCTCCTAGTTACGCTTACAATCTTGAAAATCTTAGAGACTTTTTTGATCTTTTAGATCCAATGTTCAAATTTGCAGTCGAGTTTCGAAATTTGACATGGATAAAAAAAGAAACTTGGGGTCTTTTGAAGGAATATAATATTGCATATACAATAGTAGATGAACCACTGTTACCTCCAGATGTTTACTTGACTGCCGACTTTACATATTTCAGATGGCATGGTCGAGGACAAAAACCATGGTTTGATTACAAATATTCAGAAGAAGAAATTGATCCATGGATACCAAAAGTAAAGAAAGCCTCTAAAAAGGTGAAGATAATTTATGGGTATTTCAATAATCATTATCATGGATATGCACCCGAAAATTGTCTTTATTTAATTGAAAAACTTGGATTAATGTCTAATATTCAAAAAGAGAGAAAAAATAAAATAAAAAAACTCAAGATACATTAGAAAAATTTTTTAATTAATAATATTTTTTGGTTGAGTTATAAAAAAAATTTTAATTTTTTATGCCTAGTTTTCTCTTAATGCACGTTCATAGCTTTTTTTAATAAAAGGTAATACCGTTTTAAGATCAATTGGATCAATTAGTAAACAGATCCACTTTTTCAAGGTCTTCCCCCGACAGTAAATGGTTTTGTTTGATAATTTTTTTATTTTTTTGTTCAGACTCATTTAATTTTGTAATAACTACTGCTTTAGTGACTAAGCCAGCAAACATTTTCCCATTTGTCAGATAACATGGACAACCAAACATTTTTTTGAATGTAACTTTATACCAACCTAGAATTTCTTTCTCAAGAGTCTCTCTTAATTCATGTGTCAGTTTCTCAACATACAATTTCAAGAGTATCATCCAAAGATGTTTTTAATTTTCTTGATAAGAATAAATTAAAGATAAATTAAAGTGTTTTATGAAATTTAGAAATTAATATAAAAATATGAGTTAATCGTTAGCCTAAATATGTTTATAGGGAAAAAGAAGTTTATAAGAAAAAAAGAGTTATCTCCAGTTTTATTATTTTGAGATTAACACGACTGTTCTTTTCTAGCATCTCAGAGTTATTTTGTACTTTTCTTTTTGGGTTTTGTTGGTTTTGGTAGAGATTTGAAGGTTTCAACAAAATTAATCTCAGATATTTCTTCTAATAATCTTTGAGCATCCATTGCAATGCCTCTTTTGGCTATTTGGATACCCTCAATATAGAAAGTGTCTTCTGGCATGTTAATAGTCAAGATTTTTTCTGTTAGAGTAATTACAAACTTTGTTTGATCGGCCTCAGGTATCCTACGGTGAATAAGAGCAACAACTTTTTCTGTATTGATTTTAATTTTTTTAGCTACAACAGCTTCATAAATAAGGGTTTTTCCTGCTAAAGGTGGATTGAAGTCCAGCAGGACTCTTCCTGCGCCAATCGAGCGTACTATTGCCATTTTTCCATTATATTCTACTCGCATTCCCATTACAGGATTTTTTCCTTTGGAAGTTAAATGTTTTAATGGAACACGTTTAACTTTTTCTGGATCTCTTTCTCCGAAAGCTTTTTCTGATGAAATTTCAACTATCTGGGGTTTTCCTAATTTCATAGATAATAGAGATTCGTCAAGAGGTTTGAGTACCCAACCTTCTCCAATAACTATAAGTTTAGGCTCGTAAATTTCACCGTCTTTGTATAACTGTTCTTTTTTAGCTATATCTTCAAAAGTTGTGTCAAATATATCACCAGTTTCTTTAATTTTGGCGGTATAATTTAGTAATATAAAATCTCCTTTTATAAGTGGCATTATGATTCATCCTACTCTAACGAGTCAAATTTAAGTTTAACACAATAATAAAAAGATTGTCTTCCCCTAATTACATATTAAGTTTAGACTAGCTATGTTTTAGCAGTTTTAGAAAAAATATTTTATCACATTTTTATTATTATTGGAATATTTGATATTAAATATAGAATACTTAGATAAACGATTTAAACAAATCATATTTACATCAAAAAATGTAAAAATAGATTATCAAAAATATAATATTACATCAAGTCTTAAATTCGGATCTAATTTTCATTTGTCTTCTTTTTCTGTTGTAACTTAAAGCAAAAAAGTGAGCTGAATCACGAATTTGTCGCAAAAGTAACATCATTTTCTTATTAGGATTAAAACTTAGAGGTAAAGAAGAGTCTGGAAAATAGATTTCTTCTTTTTCTTTAACTAGACCAATAATAGGAATATCAAGATCTAAAGAAATTAAAGCTTTTTTGGCTGCTTTTGTTTGACCCAATCCTCCATCAATTACTATCAAATCGGGTAGTTTAGAGCCTTCTTTTTTTAATCGTGTATACCTTCTATTAACAACTTCATTCATGGCTGAAAAATCATCTTGCCCAGCAAAAGTCTTAATTCTAAATTTTCGGTAATTATTTTTGTCAGGTTTGCCATTTTTGTAACGAACCATGCCAGAAACTACATGTTCTTGACCTAGATTTGATATGTCAAAGCACTCGATTATTTTAGGAATTGAGGGAAGATTTAGAGCAGTTTGTAAATCAAGTAATAAAGTGTTATCTTTTAAAGAAGAATCAAGATTTTTTTCAGCAAGATGAACTAGGTTCATTTTTTCCGATTTGAAAGGAACAAATAATCTAACTGGAGCTAATCTTTTTGATGAAAGAAAAGTTTCTAAAGCTTTTTTTTCAGCTTTATCATTCCAACAAGATTGATTAAGAAGAATTTCATTAGGTATTGTGTTTGTGCTGTAGAAAGCTTTTAAGAAATCTTGTTCAATATTTAGTTGAAAATCCATTGAAAAATCTTTTTTGCCTAGAAGAACGCCTTTTCGAATACTCATTTGAACTACTAAAAATTTTTCATCAATTCTTTTGAAAGCTATAATATCTTGATCAAACAATCTTTCTTTATCAACAATTTGATTTTGAGAAAGAAGTTTAATTGAAAAAATCTGATTTCTCAGTTCAATTGCACATTCAAAATTTTTTAATCTAGAAGTTAATTCCATTTGTGATCGAAGTTCTTTGATAGTATCTTCATAATTGCCTTTAAGAAAGGACCTTGCTCTATCAACCTGAGCAATATATTGTTTTTCAGAAATTTTCCCAATACAAGGAGCGGCACATAATCCAATATGATAATTTAGACATGCTCGCTTTGGAAATTTTTTACAAACTCTTAGTTTAAAGACTTTGATAACTAATCTTTGGAGATCTTGACGTGTAAAGCCGTTAGTATATGGTCCAAAAGATTCTAGTTTTTGGGAGACACGCCGAGAAGTTAATAATCTTGGAAATTTTTCTTTTGTAAGGGAAATGTAAGCAAAAGTTTTCGCATCTTTTAAATCGATGTTGTATTTGGGTTTATTTTTTTTTACTAATCTGTTCTCTAATAGCAGAGCTTCAGTCTCGTTATTAACAATAATCCAATCAACGCTTTTTATTTTAGATAAAAGATGTTGAGTTTTTATTGGTTTTTTAGAAGATGTAAAATAACTTCTAACTCTGGAGCGCAGATGTTTTGCTTTGCCAATATATAGGAGATTACCTTCAGCATCTCTGAAAAGATACACTCCAGGATCGTTAGGAATTTTGAGGTTTTTAAAGTCTGAGGAATCAGATATCTTTATCATTATTGCACTTTCGCTATCTTAGTTTTCAGCAGATAGGGCTTCAATAGTTTTCTTAAGAATTCTCCTGTATAAGAAGTATCCTCTTCTGAAATTTTCTCGGGAGTACCTATTGCCATTACTTGACCCCCTGCATCGCCTCCTTCTGGACCTAGATCGATTAAATAATCACAATTTTTGATCACATCAAGATTATGTTCAATAATATACACAGTGTTTCCTTTTTCTACAAGGTTATTTAGAACTTTGATCAATCTTTTTGTATCATCAAAATGAAGCCCAGTTGTTGGTTCATCTAATAAATAAACTACATGACCAGTTTTATGTTTACTAAGTTCCCGAGTGATCTTAACTCGTTGACTCTCTCCTCCTGAAAGGGTAGTTGAACTTTGTCCTAATTTTATATACCCTAACCCAACATCCATTAAAGTCTTTAGTTTTCGATATATTTGGGGAATATTTTCAAATTGAATAGTTGCTTCCTCAACAGTCATATCAAGAACTTCAGCAATATTCTTGCCTTTATAGAAAACACTTAAAGTCTCTTTATTGTAGCGTTTTCCTTTGCATTCTTCACATTGGACATAAACATCTGGAAGAAAATTCATTTCGATCTGTAAAACACCATCCCCACGACAAGCTTCACATCTACCGCCTTTCACATTAAATGAAAATCTACCCGGTTTATATCCTCGAGTTTTAGCTTCTATTGTTGAAGCAAATAATCGTCTTATTTCATCAAAAACTTTAGTGTATGTTGCAGGATTACTTCTAGGAGTTCTTCCAATTGGACTTTGATCAATAACAATTACATTTTGTATTATATCAGGAATTTCTATAGATTTATGTTTGCCAATTTTATCAACTCGAATATCAAATTCGTTTTTTAATGATGGAATAAGAGTCTGGTTCATTAGTGTACTTTTTCCTGAACCTGAAACACCTGTAATACCACATAAAACCCCGATAGGGAGATGCACATCAATTTCTTTTAAATTGTTCTCTTTAGCACCTCTTATAATAATAAAATCAATAGGAGATCTTCTTTTTTTAGGGACTTTGATACTTAATTTTCCTGAAAGATATTTACCGGTAATACTTTTTTTATTTTCCATTATTTGATCGAGTTTTCCTTCTGCAACAATCTGACCACCATGAACACCAGCTCCAGGCCCCATATCAACAATATAATCAGCATTCCTAATTGTCTCTTCATCATGTTCTACTACAATAACAGTGTTTCCAATGTCTCTTAATCTTTGAAGAGTATTAATTAATTTGAAATTATCACGCTGGTGTAATCCTATACTAGGCTCATCTAGAATGTAAAGAACTCCCATTAAATTGCTTCCAATTTGGGTAGCTAATCGAATTCTTTGGGCTTCTCCACCTGAAAGAGTTTTTGCTGCTCTAGAAAGAGTAAGATAACCAATTCCTACATTTTTTAAGAATCCTAAGCGTTCATTGATTTCTTTCAGAATAGCTTTAGCTATAATTAATTCTTTTTTTGTTAATTGAGAATCAAGGTTCATAAAAAAAGTTACAGCTTGTTCAATTGACAAATCTGTAATATCAATTATGCTTTTTCCAATTATTTTAACTGCAAGAGGAACGGGTTGAAGTTTCTTTCCTTCACAAACAGAACATTGAGAAGATCTCATGAATTTTTCAATGCTAGCTTTTCTCCAGTCACTTTCAGTTTGACGATAAAGTCTCATTGTTTGAGGAATTATTCCTTCCCAACCTTTCCTCATCCACATACTTGCACCATTTGACCAATTTCCTTTAATTGGATCTTTATCTCCGAATAATAAAATATTAAGTTGATTTTTTGAAAATTTTTCTATTGGTGTAAAAACATCAAATCCATGTTTTTTCCCAACTATAGCTAATTGTTGTACTCTCCAGCTAAGATCCATCTTACCATACACTATAAGAGCACCATTCATTATTGATTTTGTTTTATCAGGAATAATTAAATCTTCAGAAATCTCGAAAACTTCGCCTAAACCATGGCAAGAAGGACAGGCACCAAAAGGTGAATTAAAAGAAAACATACGAGGTTCAAGACTCTCAAATACAATTTCCGGATGGTTTGGACACGCACCAAAAGTACTATAGACATTTTCACCTTCAAACCTTTCCAACTCTGATTTTTTTTGAAAAGCTTTTTCATTTCCAAAAATAACAATCAAGGTACCCTTACCAATTTGCAAAGCTAGTTCCACAGCTTCAGTAACTCTTGATCTTTCAATCTTCTTTGATGTGTATAGTGTCTATAACAGCTTCTATCCAATGTTTTTCATAACGTTTTAATTTGACTTCTTCTTTTACAGAATCTGAATCATAGATTTTTTGATCGACTCTAATTCTTGTAAAACCTTGTTTTTTAAGATCACTAAGAACCTGTTCATGAGTTCCTTTGATACCTCTTATTATTGGAGCTAAAATAGTTAGTAACTGTTTATTTTCAGACATCAACAAATTTGAAATATTTTCAGGACTCTGAGGGCGAATTAGACTTCCACATTTTGGACAATAATGAGTGCCTATACGAGCAAAAAGTAATCGTAAATAATCATATATTTCAGTGACAGTCCCCACAGTTGAACGTGGGTTTTTGCTTGTACTTTTTTGTTCTATGGATATTGCTGGAGAAAGACCTTCGATAGAATCTACATCCGGTTTATCCATTAAACCTAAAAATTGACGTGCATATGCAGATAAACTCTCAACATATCTTCTTTGTCCCTCAGCATAAATTGTATCAAATGCAAGTGTAGATTTACCAGATCCTGACAAACCAGTAATGACAATAAATTTGTACCTTGGTAAAACTACGTTGATATTCTTGAGATTATGCTCTCTTGCACCTTTAACAGAAATCGAATCAAACATAATGTATACCTGATTATTCGCTATTCTTTTGAAATTGATCAATAAAACGATACATTTCAACTTTTTTGATTGGAATTCGTTTTTTTCCCTTGGGTTTGATCATGTTTAGTTTTACTGTAAAACGCTTTTTTGTACTCCTCAATTGTATCTCGGAGTTGAATTGCTTCTTCAAAATTCAATTTTTCTGCAGCAGCTCTCATCCTAGTATCAAGCTCAATAATTTGATATTGAATATCAGTTTTTGCCAGATGTTTGGTGCCTTTGATTCTACCTTTTGTCTGCGAAACTTTTTTTATTATTGTTTGGGGAGTTAGATTGTGTAACTTATTATATCGAATTTGATATTGACGTCTAAATTTAGTTTTATTCATTGCTTTTTGGATAGATTTAGTTTTTATATCAGCATAAAGAATAACTTTTCCGTTTGCATTTCTTGCAGCGCGTCCTATGGTTTGAATAAGACTTGTTTCATCTCTTAGAAATCCTTCTTTATCAGCATCAAGAATAAAAATAGTAGCTACTTCTGGCAAATCCAAACCCTCACGTAATAAATTTATTCCAACAAGAATATCGAATTCGCCAATTCGTAATTGCCTTACAAGCTCAATTCTATCTAAACTATCTATTTCAGAATGCATATATCGTACTCGAAATCCTTCTTTTACTAAATAATCTGTTAAATCCTCAGCCATTCTTTTAGTAAGAGTAGTAACCAAAATTCTGTAACCATTTTTTATTGTGATTCTAGCTTCATTCATCAAGTTTTTCATCTGTCCCGAAATAGGGTGGATCTCAACAATTGGATCAAGAAGGCCAGTAGGTCTAGTAATTAATTCAACAGGTTTTCCACTTTGAAAAAATTCATAGTCACCAGGTGTAGCTGAAACAAAAAGAGTAGTACCCATTTTTTTTTCAAATTCATTAAATTTAAGTGGTCGGTTATCAAAAGCGCTTGGAAGCCTAAATCCGAAATCAACCAAACTTTTCTTTCTAGAATAATCTCCGTTATACATTGCTCTGGATTGGGGTATAGTTCGATGACTTTCATCGATTATTAGCAAGTAGTCTTTGGGAAAATAATCTATCAAAACATATGGTGGTTCACCTGGTTTTCTGCCATCAAAATGTCTACTGTAATTTTCAATTCCTTTGCAATAGCCCATTTCTTTAATCATTTCAATATCATAATTAGTTCTTTGTTTAAGTCGTTGTGATTCAAGAAGAGGAAGTTCAGGCAAACGATTTTCTAATTCTATTCGAATTTGTTCTATAGCTTCTTTATGTTTAGCCTCTGGAATTACATATTGTCTTGCAGGGTATAAAGTAATTTTATCGATTTTGGTTTTCAAGTCTCCAGTTAATGTGTCAATTTCTTTTATTTTTTGTATTATATTTGATTCTATTTGAATACGTAAAATATTTTTTTCGTATGCGGGTATAACATCTATTGCGTTGCCTCTAACTCGAAATTTACCAGGTTCAAGATCCATATTATTTCGTTCATACTGCATGTCAACTAAATGGCGAATGAGATCTTGTCTATTTATCGCTTTTCCAATTGACAGATCGATTGCCATAGACTTAAAGTCAACAGGATTTCCTATGTTGTAAATACAGCTTATACTGGCAATCACGATTGTATCATTTCGACTTAGTAAACCAGAAACAGCATGCATTCGCATTTGTTCAATTTGTTCATTTATCTAGAATCTTTTTCGATGTATGTATCAGTTGTCGAAATATATGATTCGGGTTGATAATAATCATAAAATGAAATAAAATATTCAACTCGATTATTTGGAAAAAAATCTTTCAATTCAGAATAAAGTTGAGCAGCGAGAGTTTTGTTATGGGCTATAATTAAAGTTGGTTTTTGATACTTGTTTATTAGATTTGCCATAACAAAAGTTTTTCCACTTCCAGTTATTCCCAGAAGAGTCTGTTTTTTTTTGTTTGAAAAATTATTCAAAATCTTATCTATTGCTGCTTTTTGACCTGGTGAAGTTCTAAAAGAAGTTTTTAGCTGAAATTTCACTATAGTGCCTTCTCAATTAGAGAGAAAAAAATAAAATATCTTGTCTTATAAAGTGTTTGCCTAACTAAATCCTTAATTATGCTTCAATTTTATTGAGTCGGTACAAAATTATACAATTTCATTATCTTCGGGTTTACTTTTCCTTCACGAACAAGAGCAAAATTAACATCTACAATTGTAGGTTTTTCAAGTAAGAAATCTCCATATGCAATACGAAGAGAATCATAATATCTTCCTGCAATAGCATGATTTGAAGCTGAAAACATTATTAGGCAATCGTATTCTCCATTTACAAAAAGCACATTTAACAATCTAATTTTTTACTTTTCAGTTTCTTGATTGAGGATTCTACCTGTCACCAAACTTGCTAACTCTTTACTCATAGGTTTTAGTTTAAGCAAAACCAAATAGACAACGTGTTTGTATTTACTTTCATCCATTATAGCAGAATATCCCCAAATCATATTTGTATTCTCAAGTTTTTTTCTTTCGCGCCACACTTTCTGTCTGTAAATACCTATTTTTTTTAGCTATCTCTCTATCGCTTCTTGTGGGATCTTCAACTAAGCTGTCAAGAACTAAAAGTTTTTTATTGTTCAATTCAATGTTACTTATTGACAAAAATTTTTACTATTTAAGATTATATGTTACATATACATTAAACAAAACTATTAATCCGTTACACACTATTATATGTTATAGTTAGAATCAGAACAAAATTGTTCAGATAAAATAACATACTGTATAAAACAAATAGAAAAGAGGGATATAACAAATGACCCAAACATATCCAAAAAAATATGAAAAGTACTGGAAGCTACCAAACCATAATGAAGTCTGTTTCAGACCCATTAAACCTGAAGATGAACCATTGTGGCAAAAGATGTTTGAACAATTCTCTGAAGAATCTGTACGAAATCGATTTTTTAGACTAATAAAAAACCCCCCCTATGAGTTGAGTTTTAGATATTGTAATATTGACTATAATTCAGAGCTCGCAATAGTTGCAGAAATAATTGAGGATAATAAAAGACGAATTTTGGGTGTTGTGCGACTTATTATTCACTCCGATATGAAAACTGCTGAGATTGCATTCATAATAGCGGATCCTTGGCAAAGATTAGGATTAGGCTCTAAAATGATAGATTATATGTTAAAAATATGCAAAGAAAAAAAGCTGGAGAATGTTTACGCTTCTGTTTTACCTGATAATTTTAAAGCTATTAGTTTTTTAAACAAAAAAGGATGCAAAATAGAATGCAGTGATGATTATGCTACTCGAATTAAGGTGATTTAGAAATGGGCTGTACCCTCCAAGAAAATGGTGTAAAAATAACTGAAGTAGAAATAGCTTATGTTTTATTAAATGTAAAGAGAGGTACAAAAAAACAAGTTATTAAAGATATTAAAAGTAATGGACTAGTTAAAGAAATCTATCTTTGCTTTGGTTTATATGACCTAATTTTAAGAGTAGAAACCGATTCTATGGAAGATCTGAAAGATTTCGTTGCTAATAAATGTAGAAAAATAAAAAATGTAAAGTCAACTCTTACTCTAATACTAACTTGAAAAAACATTAAAAATATGTTATCTCTTGAAGTTTCTAAGGAATAAAGCTATTACCAAAAAGGAAACAGAAAATTTTCAATTAAACACTGCAGATATAATGTAAACAAGATTAAGTGTGTGAAATACAGTGTTTTGAAAAGTTAACATTAGTAAATATTCATGATCCACATTAAATTCCATGGTTAAGAATGCACAATACTTTGTAATTCTCTAAAACTATGATATTTAATTCTCAATAGCGTAATTCATTTCCGTCATTCTTTAATATACAAAAAATTAGTTTGATTAAGAAATAAAATGACTTTTGGTTATTTTGCTGAGATATTTTTAAATAAGTTGTTAGTATTACTATTTCTTAAAATCGTGTTACCAGAGATGAAATAATGGCTTATTTTAAGACTAAAGAAGTAGCAGCAATATCAATCTGTGCAACTCTATGGGGCGTATTAAACACTCTTTTTGCACCTATTTTCTTTCGCATGTTTGGGCTTCCATTCTTATGCGACATAATAGGTTTTTCAATACTTATCCTAGCCGCTTGGTGGATAAGAAAATTTGGGGCAATAACAATAATTGGTCTTATAGCCACAGCAATAAATTTTGGACTTGGAGGAAATATTCACTTTATAGGTTTTACTATAGCAAGCATATTTTTTGATTTCGCCACTAGAATAATAGGATACAATATTTCTTTCAAAAAACCAAGTCTAACAAGTCCTATAATGATAATTATCTCGATTCTGTCAGCTGCTTTAGCAGGATTTCTCATTGGAACATTTTTTTTAGCAAGTCCTGTTTTAGTAAATTGGGGAGGCGTTTTTGGTTGGGCATTACTGCATTCTATTGGTGGTTTAATCGGGGGAGCAATCGGAACGTTGTTAATAATATCTCTAAACTCAAGAAAAATACTAGGAAATGATCAAGAACTAATCACAAAAAGGTAGAAATAAAAGTTTATTGAAGTTACCAAAATGACAAGTCGACAATTATTTTTTAATGAACTTGCAACAATATGGGAAGAACGTTTTCATACTCAAAAATTAATATATTTCTTGGAAAAAATTGTTCCAAAATTTGGTTTAAGAAAAGGACAAAAAATATTAGACATAGGGACAGGCACTGGAATTTTAATTCCTTTCTTGTTACACGAGGTAGGTTCAAGTGGCCACATTGAAGCTATTGATTTTGCTGATAAAATGATTAAAGTGTGCAAATCAAAATACGGAAAAATTCCCAATGTCTCCTTTAAATTGCAAAACGTTGAAAAAATCAATTATGCTTCTGAATCTTTTGATGCTGTAACCTGTTTTGGCGTTTTTCCTCATTTGGAAAATAAATTAGAAGCGTTACATCAGATAAATCGTGTATTGAAACCTAAAGGAAAATTAATTATAATTCACGCTCTTAGTAGTCAAGAAATAAAAGCGCACCATAAAAACTCATCATCAATTGTTGCTCAAGATACTCTTCCAAAAAAACAGAAATGATAAAGATTTTACAACAAACAAAATTTTATAAAATTGTAATTACCGATAAACCCGGTTCTTATCTGTGTTTATCTTACAAATCATCTATATAATCCAGTTTTTAGGTTTGGAACAAAACTAAAAAAAAGCAATAACATAACATAAAAATTTTTTTTGATTTTGGTTTTTTTGGGTCTTATTTATATCTAACCACAATTGTTTGAGATAAATAATTAAAGAGTCTTTGTCGCTTTAGTGGGTACAGTATCCAACCAAGAAGACAATCTAAAGGAAGCAAAAAAGCTTTTCCGAGACTTTCCAAAACCACGTTTCCAAATCCTATTGAATTTTTACTTATACTGATTACCCTAATACCGACAAACATTTTTCCAAAAGATTGGCCAAAAAAACCATCCATTATTAGCCAATATATAAAATAGATTATTCCTCCAGCATTTATATTCAATAAAGGAGCCCAACCAGACCAATTAATCCACCAAATAAAAGATTGGCCTGTTAACCAACTAAATAAACTGATAACACCTAAAAATACCCCAACAATTAACATATCTATTAGCCATGCAAAAAATCTTTCACCCCACAAAGCATACCTAAACTTGTAAGTACCTGAATCAGTTGGTCCAACTGTTACTTTTGAAGTATTTTCATTATTTATTCTATCTAATGGAACTCCACAAGTTGAACAATACTGAGCTCCTTTTGGGATTTTAGTTCCACATTTGGGACAATGGGACATTATTTGTAACCTGAACAAAAAAATACTGTTTTAGATATATTTCCTTTTTTATCGAATTGATATTTTTTTAATAAAATATTCAGTTTGAGTTAATGTCAAATCGAAATCAATTTCTATTAGAATAATTGAATTTACCTAACCGTTTTGTTTTTGTATGGAATCTATGAAAAGTCCTTGTTTTTTCATTTTAATAAATTCACGTGATATAAAATATGAAATTGCTCTTGGAGCTAAAGGTTCAAAAACAAAAGCTATTTTTGAAATTGTTCCAAAAAATTTTTGTCTAACAACATATGACACTCTAGCATCCCTCATTTTCGTTGGACATTTATCTTCTGTTATTCTTTATCTGTATTTTAGTTTTTAATTTCTTTATAGTTTATGTTAAGCAGGTTTTTAATAAAAAAATACTAAATAAAATCTGAAGTTTAATAGAATTTTGTTAGAAAAATAAATCAAATTGATTTTTTCAGAATATTTTTTTTGATCGCTTTTATTGTACCTGAAATTGCTAAAACGTGCAAAGATACTTGAGTATCATTTATCGACGTAATTGTTACCAATGATGCTCTTACTTGGTTCAAAGATACAAGCGTAGTTCGCACTATTGCACGATTTGTTTCAGAAAAATATTCTATTAAAGATAAATTAGTTTTACTTGCACCATATTCACCGTAGAGTGAAGAAACAGCATTCCAAATAGCATCTATTAAATCTCTAGGATTAAGAGTAGAAGTTGTTTCAACTTGAAGTGCTAAATATCTTCGTTTTACTCTTTTCAAATATTTCCCTCTTTTATAATTCGAATTCCTGGTGCTATATAGTTGGGACTGAGTTTTGCTCTATTTCGTAAAACAATTGAATATGGGTTTTTAGAAACAGTATCCAAAGCTAAACTTGCATCAAAATCAAAAAGATCCATTAATGTAGCTATTTCTTGTGGTTTCCTTTGAAATGTTAGTTTTTCTATACCACTTGAAAGTATTATGGGGATTTTAAATTTTTTTGCGATAGCAGTTTCTCGACGTAAAAAAGAGAGAAGTCTTGTCCTTGAAGATCCTTTTAGAATAATCAATGGTTTGATATCAATTTCCAACGCAGTAAGACTATTGCTTGCTAATTCTGCTTCGGCGCGATCAAAGAATCGATTTTTATAAAATAATGATGGGAAATTTAAAAGATCCACGCGCCTATCATGAGCAGCTTGTCTAGCCACTTCTTTAGTTTCACATTTTACACAGATTACTTCATATTTGCGCCTTACTGATCGTAGTTGAGACTTGAGTTCATTTCGATTTTTAGGGTTTAGATCTATTCTTGATACAAAATCGATCTTAATTTCTTTGCAGAAGTTTTTTAGTGAAATAAGAGAATTTTTGTTTGTATACAAATTAGTTGAAAACCCTAATAGATGATAACCTAATTTTTTTGCTTTCTTTACTAATTGACAAGCATAATCAAAGTCATTTAAAGGTGGACTCAAATGTAAATCGGCAAATAATCGTTTCATAAAAGCAACCCTAATTCTTTGCATAAATCAATTATTTCTATAGAAGTTTTATTTTTAAAATGAATTTTAAAATGAATAGGATCTTTTTTTGAAAATTTTAACGTATTAATGTATGCTAACTGTTTATCAAATCTAAGATAGAGATTTCCTTTATCCAAGTGAATCCTGATATTATGGGTAAGGTCTTCCTTATCTAAAGAATTTACGTTTGAGGAGAGATGTTTTAGTATTGGAATGAAAGTTTGTTTATCAGTTAACCTAGTTTGATAAAGCATTATAGGATTTTTATAATATCCAGTTAACCGAGTTTCTTTGAATGTCACATCTTCTTTGAGTTCAAAAGGTAAGGTATTAAGTGCAGAGAGCAAAACTTTTTTAGTGTCTTCTGTAGCGTGTGCAAGCACTCGTATATCAATATATCCAACAGGAGATTTTGGTGACAAGGGAGCCCTCTACTTTTTGATTAGTAATATTTACTTTTAGATCTTTTGCCTCACTTTTTATTAGATCTACTCGTCAATTCTTTGGAATGAAATTCTGAAGTTTAGTTTATTATTGCTATAGATTGTGAGTAGTGATGTATTGATCAGACTATTTTTTTGGTCTTATTTTTCGTTTGTGAAGCTGTGCAGTTTTTTGTTTTCGTTTATAAGGATTTTTCTTCTCAGGATTTTTTACTAAGTTTCTAACTCGTCTTCCGGAAGCGGTTAAACCTCTGTTTGCTCGTCTCTTTTGACTAGCTAAGTTAACAAGATTTTCGTTAGTCTTTCTAGCTTTTTGTGTTTGGAAGTTATGTTGACGCGACAAAACGACTTTATTAACCAAAATTACCTCAAACCATTTTGAACGTCCATCTTCACCAACCCAATAACTATTCAAAACTTCTAGATTAGGGAACTTCTTACCTGTACGCTCTTCAGCAATTAATCTGAGGTTTTTCGCAGGCTTAAATTTTGCAACACCCATACGTTTAGGCCTTCTACCAGCTTTAGGACGTTGTTTTCTGAGGCCCCCTCTGCGAACTTTGGTTCTAGCCATAACATAACCTTGTTTAGCTTTATAACCAAGTGTTCGAGCTCTATCAAGCCTGGTAGGTCGTTCAATTCTAATTATCGTTGGTTGTTTTCGATATAAAATTAGCCTTTGTTTCATAAGTTCTTCTACAAAGGAATTCTCTGGTTTTGCCCACTCTTGAGCTATATACTTGTACGCCATTTTACATTTCAACTCTTACGCAATATTGTTTACGGTTCAGCCCAAAAGGCCACATCCCTACGGACACTGAAGGTCCGCCTACAATTTTTAATGAAACAACACTGCTTAAAAATAAACCTTTTCTATGAATTTTCAAACATTTTGCCAGTATTTTAACTTTTAAAACAATTTTTCATAATCAAAAGCTTCTAGGTTATATGCATGATAGAGATTTTGTTAAGTTTCTAACCAGTTTCTTGATTGCATAACTGTTTTTCCAGCGAAATCTAATTTTAAAGCTCCCTCGTATGGACACATCTCAATACATCTTGCACACAACATACATCTTGATTCAGTAACATCTCCCCCCTTTTTTTCATACATATCAGTAGCCTGAGTTGGACAAACACGTTTACACACTCCACATTTTGTGCATTTTTGCTCATCTTTATTGAGGCGTGTTAGAGCAACTTGTTTAAATGGAGTAAAAGAGCTAAAAATAGCAGTTAAAGCACCCAATGGACAAATCCTGCAGAAAAATCGGCGATAAGCAAAAGAGAGTATTGTAATTGCAACAAAGAGAATTAGATTTATTGATGTTAAATAATAACCCGTTACCCAAAAAGGTCCATAGGTTATTTGAGAAACATATGAAAAATCCATATAACCTACAGCTGAAAGCACCAACACACAAAGAGGTCTCATTGGACAAACTAAACAAAACGGTTCATTAATATTACTTATAATTCCAGCCTCAGTTCCCAATGGACCACCAGGTATAGTCCCTGAAATAAGTTCAGTACCAAAAATTGAATAAGAGCCAAAAATAACACTCAAAATCAAGAAAATGGCAATTATAATGTATCGAAGTTGTCCAATAGCATTGTTTGATTTTTCAGAAAAGCTCAAATGTTTCTTCCTAAAAACTTTCCTTATACGAGTTATTAGATCCATATATAATCCAAAAGGACATATCCACCCACAAAAAAATCTCCCCAAAATAATTGACATAACAATAATTAAACCAAAAACGATCACAAGCATCTCGAGACCAGATGTTGAATAATTTACAAAGTAACCTATATCATGGCTCCAAAATGGGAAAATATAAGCTTGAATTTGCCAAATTGGGCAAGTTACAGTTCTTCCAGAAGCGTAATAACATGCAAGAATAGGAACTGAAAGACCATCAGGAAACTGGTTACCAAAAAACTCAGTTCCGACCAAACGATCACGAGGTGCTGGCCCTAAAGGAGCCCATATTGGAGCGTTAAATGGTCCTAAAATAAGACCCATAAAAACAATGATAACTGCAGCTATTTGGATAAAGAGTCGAAGGGTACTAACTTTCTTTGTTTTGTCCTTTACCAAACTTAAGATAATAAAAATCCCTAATAGTACTATGATAGAAAATACTGAACCCACTACAATACTTGAATTTTCCCAGATCATACTACTCTCAATAGACCATATTTTATTTGCTGTTTATTTATTAGTTTATCCAATCTATACCTAAAAAAACTGAGAAGTAATTTCTATGATTAATTAATAATAAATGATTAATCAATTTTTTTTGGATATCTTCTGGTTTGCATATCTAACTGTTATTCCAATAATAAGAACTATCATTACAATAACTGTAATGGATATAGAAACTGAATGTTTATCAAAAAAAGATTTATCAGAATCATCACCTGCAAAATCAGGAAAAACAAAGTACAATAACGTAACATTAGAAGTTGCACCTGTTATTGATAAAGTGTTATCAGGCAAAAGACGCCATCCAGAATTTTCAGCAATAAAAATATCATCAAAAGTAACGCTCCATTCACCCCCCACTGTATCAACACCAAAATTAAAGTTCTGCTCACCAGCCCCCTCAACGGTATAACTCAAAAAAGCACCAAGATCATCATCAAAAACTTGAATTGAATAAATTGTCACATTAGAATTGATAGCTGAGACATTAAAAGTTTGTAAATTAATACCATCATTCAATTGAAAATTAACAAAATTCCATACACCATTATCCAAACTAGCCATTTCGTAAGAACCTACAGAAGAAAAGTTTATTGTGCTGTTATTTTCTGGAATATCAAACTTATCATTTGGATAAAATGTGACTTCATTTTGACCTAAAACATTAAAAAAAGGAAGTTGAAAAACCAAAATAATAAGGAGTACAACAAGAGCAGATAGATTTTTGTATTTTTTAACCATTGTCATGTCAACTATATTATTATGTATAATTATTGATTAAACTATATTTTATTTGGAAATCTATTATTATCAAGGACACAAACACCAGCGATAATTTTTTCTATTTTGAATTAAAAAGAGTTTTCAGTAAGCTATTAAATAGTTTAGAAAAGAAAGGGAAAGAAAAATTAGTATTTAGGAAAAAACCGCTATTTTTTAAACTAACTTTAAGATGAAATTAGTCAACAAGTTTTGATCTTGCATCTTTCATTAGTTCTTTTGTTGTTAAACGCCATTGATCGAATTTTTCAGGAGTTTTTGGATAGGTATCATAATGAGTTTGAAGTTCACGCATCATTTTAATTGTAACTCTAAGCTTGTTCAGAAAACGCATTCGTTTTATACCTCTAAAAACACGTTTAGCTTTTTCGGATATATTCAAGTGGAACTCATCACCTAAACCAGCTTTTAGGATATCTTCTTCAGTTAAAAGTTTACAGTTCATTCCATAATTTAAATCAGAATCACTACTTTTTATCAGAAATAGTCTAAAAATATCTAAACTAGCTTGTTTTTTTCCATATGAACCCATGTACAATTTATTATAGTTCCATAGAGCCTCTTGGGTAGGTTTGCCTTGTTCCAAAGCTTCAGATATTACATTTCCAGCGTAAAAACCACTTAACATTGATGGTCCAATTCCGCCTCCATGGATTGGATTTACTAAACTGGCAGCATCCCCCGTTATAACTACACCATTTCCAACCATATTATCCAAAGGTCTTCTAGTGGGATCAAACCATGCACCACCAGTCAATAAAGTTGATTCATTAAAGAGAGATTTTTTTAAAACGTGATTATATAGTTGCGTTTTTGGATTAGGAAAATTTTTGTTCATACAAACACCCAAACCGACATTGACTTGTGCCCCAGGTTTGGGAAAAATCCATGTATATCCTCCAGGTGTAACTTTTTGATTCAAATAGATGTCGCAATATTTCGTATTTTCAGTTTCATGTTTTAATTGACGAACTTCACGATAACAAGCTTCTATATCAGCATTTTCGATAATTGGTTCAATATTCATTGCTTCTGGAAGTTTACGACGAACCATACCTAAAAAGCCACTAGCATCAACCACAACTTCACTTTCTAATTTGACTCGGGATCCATCGGAACTTTTTATTATTGCTCCAGAAACATAGCCATTTTTAATTACTGGATTAAGAAATTTGGTAGAATCTAATAATGTAACACCCTCATCGGTTGCTTTTCTTAAAAGCCATTGACCAAAAAGTTTGCGATTAAGTAAATAGCCTACAAAATCTTCATGTGCAATAGTGAAAACTGTTTCTTCATCAGGAGAAAAAATCCGTATACCTTCAATTCTGGTTTCAAGTTCTCCACCTTGTGGTTTTTCTAAACCTAAAGTTTTAAGATGATGCTCACCAAGGGCATCACCACAAATTTTGTCGCCAATTAATTCTTTATTTTTATTTTCGAGCAAACAGGTTTTTAATCCTTTTTCAGCAAGGGTTTTAGCTGCTAAACAACCTGCGGTTCCAGCACCTACTACAATAACATCATATTTCTCCATATCAAGAACTCCACAATTATGATATATTTGCTATACCTTGTTGTATTAGTAAACCTTTATAAATCATTAAGTAAGCTTCACCACACCAAGTGTAAATCAAATGAACAAACAACTTTCACTTAGTACTGAGTTGTATAATCTAATAGAATCAAAACTTGAACAAACACTACAGGGAATAGAAAATACGTTTAGTCAGATACTAAAAAAACAGGATATAACACCAATAGAACTTAAAGAAAATATCAATAAACTAGAAGAAAATTTCAGTATAATATCTCAAAAATGGAGTTTAGAAATTCTTTACACTTTATTACTTAAAGATCACGCAGGTTTTGGCAAAATTAAAAAAATCTTAGGTGTAAATTCAAGAACCCTGTCAGACAAACTAAAAACTCTTTCTTCCTACAAATATCTTAATAGAAAAGTAGACATAGGACCACCATTAAGAGTCCAGTATTCTCTAACATTTAAAGGAAAAAATACGGTTCTTCTCGCTTTGCCTTTGTTGTACTATAGTAGCAAATAAAGAAAAAATAATAAAAAATTTTTTCAGAGTATTCTTTTTCAGTTTATAGATAGAATATCATTCATTTTTTTTCAATTTTCTTAATCGGACTTTTTGGAATAATTAGTTTTGTTGTCTCCTTTATAGTTTCAAAAACCATACAAGTAAGTGTCTTCTCCAAGCCATTTATTAGTCTAAGTTTATCAACTACAAATTTTCCAACAAAATCTACAGCTTCAGCTCTTAGTTTTATTATTAAATCCCAATCACCAGTAATTATGTGCACCTCTTGAACTTCAGAAAATTGAGCAATTTCTTTAGCTACAATTCTTTGGGATGTAACTTCACCATCTTGTAACCGATAAGATACTGAAGCTAGAATAAAAGCAGTCGTACCAGATACTAGTTTTTCTGGAGCTAAAATAGCTCTATATTCACGAATTATATTTTGTTCTTCCATTCTTTTTATTTTCGCAAAAACCGTAGTGATTGGAGATTGGATTTTGCTAGCAATTTGCCTAGCAGTTAGTTTACAATTTCCTTGAATTAAATTAAGAATCTCTAAGTCGTTCTCATCTAATTTTATTACCATATTGTAATAATTACAACTATCAAGCATAAAAACAATTACTTTTTATAAAAAAAACAATATTTTTTATAAAAAAGTTATTATCTACCGTTACTACTAATAGAGAAAGAACAAACATGATCAGAGAGGAGTTATTATGAGCAAAAAATATAGTTTAAGTTTTCCCAAATCTTTGGAAAAGTTAACAGAAAGTGAAATTAAAAGAAAAAAATGTATTGCAAAAGTTATGACTTACACTTTAAAAAATCTCACCTCTCAGTTTGTAAATAAGGGATTTGAATGGTTATTACCAGTCACTCTTTCTCAATCAACTGATCCATTGTGGCCTGATCCAGGAGCATCAATTGAAAAGCGTATTGAAGTAGATATTTATGGAAAAACTGTAAGAGCTACAGCCAGCATGATTATCCACAAATTGATAGCTGCGTCTATTGGATACCCTAAATTATTCGTATTATCACCAAATATACGAATAGAAAAAGCAGAAAGATCAAAAACTGGAATGCATATATACGAATTCAATCAACTAGATTTTGAAATTAGGGATGCTACATCAAAAGATGTAATGGGTATCATTGAAGATGCCATATTTAATTTGGTAACAAGTTTACATCAAGATATGAAAGAAGAATTAATCAGTCTTTGTACAATTGATACAATAAAAATCCCAAAAAAACCTTTCACAATATTTGATAGATGTGATCTTGAAACTAAATATGGAGAAAATTGGGAAGAAGAAATTTCAAAAGAAATTACCGATCCAATATGGGTTACCAACATCCCACGTGAGTTCTATGATTTTGAAGACTTCAAAACAGGAAAATGGGATAATTATGACTTATTCTTACCTAAATTTGGCGAAACACTATCAGGCGCAAAGAGAGAGTGGGAATATTCAAAAATAGTTAAGAAAATTGAAAGAGATAAGGTAAACAAAGAAAACTACAAACTAGTGTTGCAGCTATCTAAAGAAGGAAAACTTAAACCTACCTCAGGAGGAGGAATTGGTTTAGAACGACTTGTTGGCTGGATTAGTGGAGCTAAACATATTGCTGAAACACAACCTTTCCCGCGAATACCTGGAATAGTCCACGAATTATAAGAAGGAAATTAAATGAATAATTATCTTGAAGCATTGAAAAGTAAATTAACTGAAGCTGATTACAAAAAGCTCTGCGAAATAGAAAATCCTAAAGTTCACGAATTTATTGCAAAATCTAGTGACCTTTGTCATGCTGAACATATTTTCGTCTGCAGCGATGAGCCTAAAGATATTGAGCACATTAGGAAACAAGCAATTGTAAGTGGTGAAGAAAAAAATATATTGAAAATAAAGGGCCACACAGTACATTTTGATGGCCCTAACGATCAAGGCAGAGATCGGAAAGCAACAAAATATCTTGTTCCTCGGGGAACATCATTTAGCAAAGCTCTCAATCAAATAGATAGACAAGAAGGGTTAAGTGAAGTTAAAAATTTGCTTATGGATTCAATGAAAAATCGTACAATGATTGTACGTTTTATTTCTTTAGGACCTCCAAATTCTGTATTTACAATTCTAGGATTACAATGCACTGACTCGTGGTATGTTGCTCATGCAGAAGATTTGTCATATAGAGCAGGATACAAAGTTTTTTGTCAAGCTGAGCCAAATAGACAATTCTTGAGGGTCCTTCATTCTGCAGGAAAACTAAATGATAATAAAACTAGTGCAGAAGATGATAAAAAAGCAATTTATGTAGATTTCATGGATAGCACAATTTACAGTGTAAATACTCAATATGCTGGTAACTCGGTCGGTTTTAAGAAACTAGCATTTCGTTTAGCAATTAGAAAAGCGAATTATGAAGGCTGGTTAGCTGAACATATGATGATCATGGGAGTTTATGGGCCAGGAGGACGCAAAACATACTTTTCTGGCGCATTTCCAAGCGCATGTGGAAAAACATCAACTGCCATGCTTCCAGGAGAAACAATACTAGGGGATGATATTGCATATATCAGAGATATCGGATCAGTTGCAAGAGCAGTTAATGTTGAATCTGGAATATTTGGAATAATTAAAGATGTGAATCCCGTAGATGATGCTTTAATTCATAAGGTGTTAAATAGTCCAGGCGAAATAATTTTTTCAAATATTTTAGTAAAAGATGGAAAGCCCTACTGGATAGGAATGGGAGAAGAAACTCCTAAAGATGGATTTAATTTTTCTGGAGAATGGTATCAAGGAAAAAAAGACACAAATGGAAAAGAGATTCCTCTTGCTCATAAAAATGCGCGGTATGCAGTAACGCTTAAAGCTTTGGATAATTGTGATCCTGAAATTGATAATCCAATGGGTGTTAAAGTTAGTGGCATTATGTATGGTGGGCGAGATGCTAAAGCTTATGTACCAGTTCAACAGAGTTTTAGTTGGTCTCATGGAATAATCTGTTATGGAGCTTCTTTAGAAACAGAAACAACATTTGCTACAATAGGAAAAGAAGGAGTCCCAGAAATTAATATTATGAGTATTCAAGACTTCATTTCGATTCCTTTAGGTCAAAACGTTTGCAACAACATTGAATTTGGAAAGAGATTAAAGAAAGCACCAATAGTCTTTGGAGTAAATTATTTTCTTAGAAACAAAAAAGGCGAATTCTTAAATGCGCCTCAAGATAAGCACGTTTGGATAAAATGGATGGAACTACGCGTTCATGGAGAAGCTGGAGCTATTAGAGGACCTACAGGATTTCTACCAAAATATATAGATTTGCATAAACTCTTTAAAAGAATACTTAAAAAAGAGTATACAAAAGAAGCATATATTGAGCAATTCACAATTCGAGTTCCAGAGAACTTAGCTAAGATCGAAAGAGTACAAAGATTTTATCAAGAAAACGTTGCTGATACACCTAGTGAATTATTCGAAATATTAGATCTACAAAGAAAACGTCTAAGTGAAGCAAAAGAAAAATTTGGGGATTATATTTCACCTGAAAGATTTGAATGGTAAAAAAAGTAATCAATAAATAAACATAAAAACATCCAAAAACCATATATTTTTCTTATTTCCAGATATTTTTTTAATTAGTAGAAAAACTGATTAGTGATTCATAATCGTTAATAATTAACTTCGATTCATGAAAGTTCAAAGAAACAAAGGCGTGAAAGAAAATAATGATGAAAAATAAAGTTCAACATAAAATAGATTTAACACAAATCGACGGTGATGGAGCTTTTCCTTGCCCAAAATGTGCAACAATGATTTCTCCAGAGGACGAAAGTGAATCGGTTTACAAAATCGTCGATACTAAAGTAAGCAATAATGAACTTGTAGAACTAACCATCAAGTGTAACAATTGTAAAACAAACATGAAATTGACTGGTTTTCAACAAATAATAGAAAGCTAACTGTCAATCAACAGACGAATTCTATTGCTCAATCTTCTTACTTATTGCATAGAAGACTATCCCTAGTATACTGCCATATACCAATCCATTAAATAAAGCAATTAGAAGAACAAAAATGATGGTTAAGTCTTGGCTTATCATTAAAGATAGCCAATTACCGGGAAACATTGGAACGGGAATAAGAAGAGAAGCAACTGTAAACAATGAAAAAAAAGTCATAGTAATTAATCCTTTCAAATTTTATTCCTTCCCTAATTGATGAGTTTGCGAATTAAAAAAATAATAATAAATTTTGTTATTTTTTTGTTTAACAGAATACAGATTAAGAATCAATGTATTTGATCACTAATTGAATAATTTGATTATAATAAATAATTATCAGCATAAAATTCAAGAATAGTTAAATTCATTCTAATATTAATCAATGAAAAAAGATTTGTATCAGTTAATAAAAGGAAAGTGACTATTTAGTTTGGTGAAAACAAAATTATTTGTTGTTGGATTACTTTCAACAAATTGTTATCTTGTTACCGATTTTGAAAAAGAAGCAATAATTATTGATCCGGGATTGGAAAATAATAATGAGTTTTCAAAAATAACAAGTTATATAAAAGAACAAGGTTTGGAAATTAAATTTATTTTGAATACTCATGGTCATTCTGATCATGTCTCAGGAAATATAATTCTTCAGAATGAGTACAATTGTCCTATTTGTATCCATGAAAAGGATGTTCCTTTACTGGAAAATTTAATTGAAATTTCCAGAATTAGGAGATTAATAGAAGGGGATTTATTAAATTTTGGAAAAACTACTTTTAAAATTATGTCAACTCCGGGACACACTCCAGGAGGTATTTCATTGATAGGGGAAAATATTGTATTTACGGGTGATACCTTATTTTCTAAGGGTATTGGTAGAATGGATTTTCCAGGCGGGTCAAAAAATGATATGAAAAAATCATTAGAGAAATTAATGTTACTACCGAATAATTATATTGTTTATCCTGGGCATGGAAGTATTACTTCAATTGGGGAAGAAAAAGTTGGAAACTCATTTTTGAATTGGTTATAGGGTTTTTGAGATTTAAGAGATTATTCAAGTTGAATTTTTTATTTTTTTGTAGTTGTGTTCTACATGTTTACAATATTATGTATTGAGACGTAATATTTAATAGAGTCTAGCAGCCATCATAAAATGCGGAGAACTAAGATGGCAAAGCTAAAGCTAAAAAAGTCCTTCTCGGGATTAAACAAGCTTAAAAAAATTAATATTAGCTTCAGAAAGAAGAAGAAAGAAATGCACATTCCAATGGCTCCTCCAAAAGCAATACCAAGGGGCCTAAAAGTAATCGAAAAATATCCACTCTACGAACCTTTTTCACATGTCGTAATAGTCCAAGATCCCAAAACAGGAGAATTCAATTACATTCTAGATGAACTACAACTAGATCCCCTTGAAAAAGGAGTATATGATCGCATTTTAGAGATATTACTTGCAGAAATTGAATCCCCAAAAGAAGAAATTGCAGATCCAAGAAAGTTTTTTGCTGAAGAAGCAAAAAAAATAGTTGACAAATATCGAATAAGCTTAGGATGGCTTCCAGATGTTTCATGGTACAAAATTCTATATCACGCAGAAAGAGATCTAGTAGGATTTGGAAAAATAGATCCTTTAATGCGAGACCCAAACATAGAAGATATTTCATGTGACGGAGTAGAAAAACCCGTCTATATTTGGCACAGAAAATATGAAAGCATAGAATCAAATCTCCGATTTCAAGACGATGAAACCCTCGACAATACAGTTGTCAAACTAGTACATATGGCTGGAAAACACGTTAGCACCGCTTTTCCAATAGTTGATGCATCACTTCCAGGAAAGCACAGACTTGCTGTCTGTTACAGACGAGAAATTACTCCTTTTGGAACAGCTTTTACAATCAGAAAATTCAGAGAAGATCCATATTCCATAATTGACTTAATTAATATTGGAACATTCTCTGAAGAAATGGCTGCTTATTTTTGGGTAGCTCTAGAAAACAGATCATCAATCATGGTTCTAGGAGGAACAGCTGCAGGAAAAACAACTGCACTAAACTCTTTAACTTGCTTAATCAAACCAGGAAGCAAAATTATTACAATTGAAGAGACTGCAGAACTAAATTTACCCCATGATAACTGGGTTTCACTAATTGCTCGTCAAAGTTATGGTTTAGGTGGAAGCAGCGTAGGCGAGGTAGCTCTTTTCGATCTTGTTAAGACATCGATGCGCCATCGCCCAGATATAATGATTGTAGGAGAAATTAGAGGCCAAGAAGCATACGTACTATTTCAAGCATTAGCAACAGGTCACGGTGGTATGGCTACGATGCACGCTGAAAACTTAGACTCAGCAGTAAAAAGACTAACATCAAAACCTATGGAAATTTCTCCAGCATATATTCCACTGATGAACATTGTTCTTTCAATCCAGAGAATTCACTTAATTAAAAATGGTGTAAAAAAGGCTTACAGAAGAGTAATCAACGTAAATGAAATAGCTGATTACGAGAAATATCGAACACCAATCAGTTGGGACCCCGCCCAAGATATATACGACACACATTTGGACAAAAGTGTTTTACTAACTTCTATTTGTCAAAAAAGAGGATTAATGAAACAAGATCTACTTGAAGAAATTGAAAAACGCAAAGATGTTCTTCATTGGATGAGGGAGAAAAACATAAGAAGTTACCATGAAGTTGCTGCAATAATTGGAGAATATTACGCTAGACCAAAACAAATTTATGACAAAATCCAAACAGAATTGGAGGCAATAACAAATACCATTTCTAAAAGATCTTGAAGTATGGTCATTTCGCCTCTTCGGAGGAATGGCTCCCTACTTCTTGAAAAACATTTACGCATTTAAGAATACGCTTGAAAAAGCTAGAATTAAGATTTACCCTGAAACCTACGTTTCAATGATGCTTTTCGTAGCAATGTTGACTATTCCTATATCTGCACTATCAATAATATTTCTCGTCACCCTTGGTTTCATGCCTATTATATTTTTGATTCCTTTACCGATTTACATTATTATCGGATTTATGGTAATTCCGATGTCCAAGGCCAGTGATCGCGCAGCTGGTCTTGAGAGAGAGATGCCATTTGCTGCCGCATATATTAGCGTCATGGCGTCTGGTGGTATTGCACCTTATGCTAGTTTTAAAAGACTAACAAAAGTCGATTTACTACCTTCTATGCGAGGAGAAGCAATTGAGATAATAAAAGATGTGGAACTCTTTGGTATAGATCCATTATCAGCTTTAACAATTGCTGCAAAAAAGAATCCATTAGAAATGTTCAGAGATTTCCTTGCAGGTTATGCTTCAACAGTAATAATAGGAGGAGACATAGGTCACTTTTTAGAAAGAAAAGCTGAAGAAATTTTCAAGGCGCGATCAATAAGAGTCAAAGCTGCTGCTGAACGTCTTGGTATGCTATTGGAAACATTCATTATTGTAATGGTAATGATGTCACTTTGTTTCTACATTATGTTCAGTGTTGATTCAATTTACAGTGTAGGTGTTTCTCTGTATTCAGGAATAATTCTTTACACATACTTATTTACACCCTTGCTATCAATGATGTTCATTTACTTAGCACACAGCATGCAACCACGAACTCCGCTAGTAGATATGAGACCCTACAAAGTTTTTGGCATCTGTGGCGCATTTGGTTTAGCTTTATTCTTAATAGTAACAAATTTCATGGGTCTAACATCTATTCCATTTATCACTTCAATACAAACAGTAATCGATCTCCCTGTTGCAATATCAATAGGATTATTTGTTTCAACAGCACCAGCCGCATTTATTCACATGAAACTTGCTAGAAGACAAGCAGGAATGGAAGCCGGAATAACCAGTTTTCTAAGAGATTTGACAGAAGTCCGAAAAACTGGATTATCTCCTGAAAAATGTATTGAAAGCTTATCAAAACGTGACTATGGAGTATTCACTAAAGAACTACAAAAAATCAGCAGTGAAATTTCATGGGGAGTACCCATAAAAAAAGTGATAACGCAGTTTTTAACTCGAACTAAAAGCTGGATGGCTCAACTAGTAATGTTCCTTTTGGTTGAAACAATAGATGTTGGCGGAGGAACAATAGCCATGGTTGAATCACTTGCCAGATTTAACAGTTTAACTCAGGAAGTGGAAAAAGAAAAGAAAGCAGCAGTTCGCCCTTACATAATGATGCCATACTTAGCTTCAATATTACTTGTAGCAACAACAATTATGATGCTCGGTTTTACAACAGGAACCTTGGGTGTAACCGCAGCTGAAAATAGCTCTCGAGATTTGGAAGGCATGAAAACAATTTTCTTATCTTCAGTAATATTTCACAGTTACCTGATTGGGGTTGTTGCCGGGAAAATCAGTGAAGAATCCATTGCAGCTGGCTTCAAACATGCATCTATACTAGTAATTATCGCAGTAGTGGCAGCCAAAATAATGCCAATGTTTATTTGATCAAAAAGGAGAGGAAAGTAACACGAGAAAAATTAAGATTAACAGTATTCGCAGAAATAAGAGAGGCGCTAGCGCAGCTATTTCTTCGGTGATACTTACAGCGGGTACAATAGTTTTAGTTCTCGTCGCAATGGGTTTTGCAAATACTTTTTTAGACGCTAGATTAGCTGAGAACGAATTTGCCACAAATAAACAATTCTTACTAACAACAGCATTACAAATAGATGATATCGCATGGACTGTTGGACGTACACAAACAGTTCGATTTTCAAGCAAGTTTGGAAACATGAAATTCCAATCTGCAGCTCTAAGTTATACTCTTGAAATAGATACCGGTTCTGGCTGGGAAACTTTGGTTACCAACGTAACAGGTATGATTATGTTTAATGTTCCAGTTGGTGTTTATTCAATAGGGAATAACTATTTTGAACGTATATCACCTTCTTCAAATGGATCATTTTTACAGAGTGGACCATCGGTTCCTGTAGATCACGTATTTTGTGTCGAGAAACTTCCTATGGCTGAAGGTAATTATACTAGAATAGTTGTTGTACCCACTATTCGAATGCTCAATTCATCGATTACAGGACCTCAACAGGTTAGTACAGCTTATTACAAATTTTATCTTCCAACCCTAGAACCGGGTGCACATCGCTACTTGTCTCAATCAATAACTTTGCAGGGAACCTCCATAACCAAATTAGTCAAAAGTGGGGTAGATAAAGTTAGATTCAATGTTACCTTCCCAAATGGTGATGCCTCAGTTGGATTTGATTCGAGTTTTTTCAATTTTGATCATCTAAGTGAGACGGTAATTCTTCAAGAAAATTCAGTTATTGAACTATATCTAGGAAAGATCATTGTAACTTTGGGAAAAGTCTAAAAAATGGAGAAGGAAAAATGCCGCAAATAACCATTGAATACATGATAATGATTCCGCTTATGATTACGCAGATTTTCTTGTTTCCTTTGACTGCAAGTTGGATAATGAATACGTGGGTAGATTCACGACAAACTCTTGCTTTAAAAGAGATAACAAGTCATGTATCCAGTTCTATGCAACAAGTTTATTCCGCATTGACACACTCCTCTCTTGCTGAAAGTACAGTTACTATTGAATCTGAAGTTCCAGAATTTATAGAAGGCCATCAGTATTTTGGAAACGCTACATTTTATTCAGGTGTAAGTTCTAACTCAAGTAGTATTCTAGAAATTAGATTTATTCTTGTTGATACTAAAATCGAGTCCAGAGCAAGATTCCCAGTAGGAGATGATTTTTCATGGCAAGATTCTACCTTCACTAGTAACTCTGATAACACAATTATTGCAAATAAGCTGACCAATGGTACGATAATATTATCTTTTGGAGGGATCTAAAAATGAACTCGACACTAGATCACATGGTTGCAATCACAGTATTTCTTGCAGCTACTTTGCTTTTTATTGGCCTCTTTAATCAAACAATCCAAACAGCCACAATTTATCAGCAAAATAGAGCCACTGCAAATAGAGCAAGTGATCTACTTGATAACATTCTTCTAAATCCAGGTATTCCAACAAATTGGGGACAAACCGATGAGAACATAACAGGGTTTGGAATACAGGATCCTGAATTTACACAATATAAGATAAGCCCATTCTCACTTATGCGTCTAGCTTCAACAACTCAAACACCAGTGTATTATCCGAAAACAGGAATTGAATACAATAATATAACTATAGGATCGAAAAACTTCTTGCTTGTTTCAAACAATAGTGCTCTTGATTATTCTACTGTTTCTCATCTTCTTGGAATCAATAATACATACGGTTTTGAACTCTCTTTTAATCCTATTGTATCGGTTTCAATAACTGAGAGCCAATCTGCATCTCCTTTAAAATTCTCAATTGATGTTCAGGGAACAGGGTTTCCTTTAGCGAACGCAAAAATTAATTACTGTTTTACTGCTGTTGAACCAAATGGAGGGGTTGGAGGGTCTCCTGGATACATCGCCGATTATGGAGTTGCTACTACAGATGAAAAAGGATTAGTAGTTTTGAATTTTAATGACATAGTCGATGATGAATTAAGTTATGTATTAATTGTACATGCTAATCTTAATGGTTTAACTGGAGTAGGATACCATGAAAGAGTTTCTCTTCAGAATCAATATGTTATTCCTTTTGTTGATAATTTATCTGAAGGGAGAGTATTACTCGCACACAGTTATGATATCCAATATTTTGGACCGCCAGTAGCTGAGGTGAAATATAATGCATCATTTGTTATCTTAGCTGAAGATTATACTTTCCGACAAATTCCAATTGAAAATTCTGCAGGTAAGGTAACATATGGCGAAGGTTGGCCTTACCAAGTGATTAATATTCCTACAACAAATCCAGGAATTTTGATAATAACTTACCAAAAAAGTGCAACCGAAGTTGGTGTGGTTATGATGCCTTGGGGCATAAGTGCTTTAGCTTTTCCTTTAACTTTTGGAGGCAACTCAGAAAATAGCGAATGGGTAGCCACCGATTTGAGGCAAATACTTGTTGGAGGAATTGCGTACCAAGTAAAAATTGCAGTATGGAGTTTAGAGGGATATCAGGTGATTAACTAAAATGATGCGTACAATCGAAGTGTTAATCGTAATAATAATAGTAACTGGGGCTTTCATATCAGCTTCTTTCTTTGCAGTACTACCTTGGCCAAGACAAGTTTCACCAATGAACTTAAGAAGACTCTCATATACAACATTAGAACTTCTGGATTCTGATTACGATCTAAGTAGTGCTGCCTTTGACACTGAAAATTATTCCACTTGGAGTGGTATCCAAGTTGCACTATCAGCTTCTTTGCCAGCAAATGTAGTTTACAATCTTACAGTTTTTGATGTAGGTATCAGCGATGGAGGAGCTGAATTGTACAATCAAAGAATTAGCATTTCAAATTCAGAAACAATGGGAGCAACTTCAGACGCTTTTTCGTATTTGACATCATCATCGAACGTAACTTTTAACGCTGTACCTGAAAAGATTGGTGAATTAACTGGTGGAGGAACATTATACATACTAAATTGTAGTGATGCTAATGGCTGGTGGATTACAGGATACACAGATCAGAGTTTAGCAGAAGATTTGTACAGTCTACTTTCTCCATATTATGTTAATACTATAATGGTGCAAAACACTGCAGAACTAGGACAGATTCTTGATGGATCACCATTACAAAACGAAATTGTAGAAAACGCAGTAATTATAAACACTCTTGGAGAAGCAGTGCCTATTCCATCTGGGTTCTATGCTACCGAAGGAGTCTGATAATTCCTATGCCAAATATTGTCATCTTTTAGGTCAAAGAGTCAGTCAACACAATTGGACTTGGACAAGTATAGTTGGATATCCACTATACTATGTTAGTAATACAGACCTGTTCTCTGATCAACAGAATAGTTATGGAATCTATGGTATGCAAAATGTAGGTGCAGGAGGATTAAACGCTTTTCTGCAGGGATTAAATAATGAACCATACAGTTACAATGGAAACTGGAGGACAGGATCCCCATCAAATGATGCACAGTTAGCAACAGTAGAATTAACTTCTGAGGCAATATTTTACAGCAACTACTATGGCATATATCCATACACCACTCAAACAGCTACAAGAGCTTTGCCAGAAGCTATTTTAAATCAATACAATCTAGAGGTAAGCTCTTATATATTTAATCAAGTAGGCAGTTGGCTTCCTGGGGCAGTATTAAGACATCAATCAGGATCAGGTTCACTTCTAGCTTTGGGTTTAACAAGAACTCCAGATATTCGATTAACAGGATTGAGTCTTTTAACGGAGTCTAAACCTCGGCTCTACCGAGCTGATTACTCAGCATATGAAACATCCAGACTGGTAGTTTTGCAAATTGGATTGGTGGGTGGTGTTTAATGAGTAGAAATATTAAAAGTAACAAAAAAGGGCAATTCACTATAATTGCTGCTTTACTAGTAGCCGTAGTGTTAGTATCAGCATTAATAACTACATACGCAGCTATACGCTATGATGTAACAGAAGATCAACCTCAATTATTGAGTGCAATAGATGAAATTAATCTGGCTTTAAAACAGGTTTTAGGATTTACTGTGGGCTATTATGGTTCAGTTCTGCAAATTACAGGAAACACCTCATATGCAAAAACCTTGGCATCTACTTACCTTCAAAGTGGGTTAAATAACATAGCAGATATAAAACCAGAATGGGGAGCTTCCTTTAATGTTACCGTGTTGGATATGCAAACAAATTGGTATTCAAAAACAAGCTACAGTTCAGGAAATCTTTCGGTTACTTACGATTTGCAAGGTATTGGTCTTTATGGAATAACTTATTCTACTTCAAGCAGACTTGATGTAGATATTACTGATTCTTCAACTGAAGAGGCGATAATAAGTGTGTTTACAAACGAAGATGAACCTATTAATAATTTGGCTAGAAACGATTTTCAGTTTTATAGGTATTTTAGCTCTAACGTCACCTGGGAGCTTGTTACTCCAACTACTGAACCTGTCTCGTTTGGAAATGGCACTTACCTAGTCGATTTTCCTCTAAGTGTGGATTCAAATTCTTATTTAATTAAAATTGAAGATTCAAGAGGAATAAATGTTGTTGCATCATCTTTTAATCAGATACACTGCCACAATGGTCAGAAACAACACATACACGAATCCAGACTATGTAGACAATGACATATCAGATGTAGATTCGTCACCAGACGTAGGCTCAAACACCAACTTTGCCACACAAATTATGGCTCCTGACATGATATTTGATACATTAACAGAAATAAACAATGGTGGTGGTCAGGGTAACATTACCCTTATTGATGGCGAATCTTTTGAAGGATCTTGGCCTCCACAATCTTGGACTGAAACAGGATATTGGGATAAAGAAAATAACGAAAAATATGATGGAATGTATTCAGCAACTTTTAATGGAGGATACGGCAAGAGTGGTTACTTAACTTCATTTAGTTGTGACACTTCAGATGCTAATGCAATATACGTTGACTTCTGGTATAGAGATGGAGGTTGTGAAGCAGGAGAGCTAAGACTCCAATATTATGATGGTAGTAATTGGGACACAATTTATGATTTAGGATCAACAAGCTCACACGATCAGTGGTTTCACTTTCAACATAGAATAACTGAAAATCAATATTTAAATTCCAATTTTAGAATAAGATTCAGAGCGGAGTACAAACTATAACAATGATGATGCATTCATAGATTTAGTTACAATTAAAAAAGAAGCAGATAGTTCAAGCTTCCGATTGGATCTTGAAGAACAATGGACAAACGTAAATTATACAGATCCTAACAAAGATCTTTGTATTAAAGCTGGATCTTTAGGTTCTGAACCATTACTTATTGACGTCTGGTATAGTAATTCTTGGGTAAATGTTGCTACTCTTACTGGATTAATTAACGGCTGGAAAAATGTGTCAATAGCTCCTTATTTAACTTCTTCAACATTTACGATCAGATTGAGAGGAAGCAATGAAATCACTGATGCAGTTCAGGATTCTTGGGAGATAGATTCGATTCTTTTAGGTCCTCAAGCTGATTTGAGTTTTCTTCTCGCACAGGAAGAATCAACAATAGTGGTTGAATGGTTACAAAACGGTACTATGCGATGGCTTGGAGAAAATTTTGAATTAAACACTGGAGCAAAAGCTATTCCACCTATTCCCATTAGATCAATGCGTCTAAATCAGACTATTGATGGTGTAAATCAAGAAGTTCCTTTCCAAATTGAAGATTGGGCCTCAGAATACACAATACCTTTGGGATTATCAAGTAATGCTTCAGTGTTTAATAATAGACAAATGATAGTTTTTCTTTTGGATAATCATGTAACTGAATTTACCCTTTGGTGGGATGGAAGTGATGATGCAGCTCAAACATCATTGGCATATACTAACATCTACTTTGACGATGATCCATTAAATAGTGAAATAAGTAATAGAAAAATCACACTTGACTTAAGTAGTAATTCGTTAGTGGCAAGAGTTGATGGAACAAGCACAACAAGTACTGCAACGCTTATGCGGATAAATTCTGAAGACAGGATGGATGCTTCTGACACCACAGCCTATGTTATTTATAATGGTATTGTCAGAGACATAGTTAGACAAGAGTCTGAATGGAGCGGAGGCGCCCAAGATTGTCCCAACATGTATGCAAATGTGGTAATAACTTTACCTGCAAATGTTTCCTACTACACCTATAAACTTAGGTACATGTTTATTGACTCAGTTCAACAAAGAACAATTACAGATTTTTGTCCAATAAGGCTAACTACTTCTGTTAATCCTATTCAAGCACAAACTGAAAATGGAACAGTAAGCGGAATACCTGTTCTGTTAGAAGGTTCAGGTACAGTCTATAAATATTCAGAGGATGTTTGGGAACATCACTGGAGTCAACTTATTTCTGGGACTAAAGGAGCTGGAATAATGTTCAATGATCCCGCTAATCTTAAACTATATATCTTTGATACGACTCCACCAGGCACACCTACGGGAGCAATAAAAGTTGACCAAAATAATCTAAGAATAGAATTATTACCTATAGAACTAAGACAAGTACAATTCACAAACTCTTTGGACATAACTTTTGAAGGAGCAATAGTTACGTTTGATGACACCACTCCAATATACTCGTCTGAAGGTAGTTTACCAAATGGATTATGGATACTTGCTGAACATACACCTTCGATAACGGTAATTGCAGGAAATTAACGAAATTTCGAATCTGTATCTAAACTTCACATGTGTTAAATACAAAATCTATATTTCACCTATCAATAACAGGTATGAAAAAAATGTCTGTAAAAAAGATCTTCAAATCAAAAAAAGCAATTTCACCAATATTAGCAACTTTACTACTAATTGTTATTGCAGTTGCAGCTATAGTTGTAACTTATGCATGGCTAACAACATATATGGGTTCAACAACTCAACAAGCAGGAGTTTTACCCTACAAAGCAAACGTTAACTTCATTGAAGAAGGTGGAGTAAAAAAGATTGTTATTGACATAGGAAATTCTGGAACATCCAACACACGAATAGTAGGAGCTTACGTTGGAACTTCATCATCAACCACACAAGGTCTATCAACAACACCAACTACACCAATATCACTAAACGCAGGAACAATTGCTAGTTTCAACGTCACATATACCTGGACAGCAGGAGAAACATACTACTTTAGAATAGTCCCAGAAGTAGGACAACTAACCTTGACATTCCAAGAACAAGCACCACAATAACCTTTTTTTCTTTTTTCTATTTTTATTTAAAGAGAAAAACAATAATACTAAAAACCAGAAACATTCTATTTACTCTAAAAATGTTGAGGCTATTCCAAATGCAAACAATAATAATAGGAGTAAAAGTCGCAATAACATTAATTTTTCTTCTCTACGCATCGTGGAGCGATTATAAAACTAGAGAAGTTACTAATAAAGTATGGATGTTTTATGCTCCAATAGCTCTAGCGTTATCACTTGTTGAAATTCTTCTCTATGATTCTTCAAAATTAACATATTTTGGATTAAGTGTAGGATTGACTTTTCTAATAGCATTCTTATTATTTTATTCAGGAGGATTCGGTGGAGCAGATTCAAAAGCTTTCATGTGCATTGCCCTCGCATTACCGTTCTCGACTGAAATGCTCTTTAATCCTATTTTACCTCAAGGAATATCACCTTTATCACAGGTTCTTTTCCCAATTGTAATTTTTAGCAATTCAGTTCTTATCGCTGCTGCTAGCGTAGTATACATCTTACTGCGAAACATTATTCAACGCCTAAAAAAAACTAAAGAATTCTTTGAAGGTAGTCTAAAAACAGAATCAATAGGAAAAAAAATAGTTGTTCTAATTACAGGGTATCGATTGCCAATATTAAGATTAAAAGAAAAATGGCATATTTATCCTATGGAAGATATAGAAATAACAGATGAAAATAATATAAAAAGAAAACTTGTTATTGTTCCAAGAGAAGAAGGAAGAAAAGAAATACTTGATAGATTAAACAAAGCAGTCGAAAAAAAACAAATCAGTGACTATGTTTGGTCTACTCCAGGATTACCAATGCTAATATTTGTTACAATCGGCATAATCATATCCATTCTATTTGGCGATGTAATATGGATGTTAATTAGTTCTCTTCTGAGCTAGATTTGATAACTTTTGCTTCTCAAATTCTTGATATGTCTAGAAAAAGATAGCGAAGCAGTTAGCATTAAAACGGAACCAAGTCCAACTAAAGTTAAAGCATAAACTCTATACGGATAACTATTCAAACCTACACCTAAAGAAACATCCGATCCTACTAGATTATATGAATAAAAAAAAGCACTTAAACCAAACAGAGTAATTGCTATCAGAAGCAAACATATTTCCATTTTATAGTTCATTTTTTTAGACCCCTACAAAATACCCTACAATTTTCAGCTTAGTAACCACTGTTACTAAGGAAAGGTTATTTTAGCTTTTTGGAAGATAATACTAAAAGAGGTTTTTGATTGCATATAGAAGAACATAAATTTGAATTGATAAATTTTTTAAGAAAAGAGTATAAAAAACCCAAAGTAGTCGTTATGCCAGACTTCTTCTTTGATCGAATCATAAACGTTAAAGATAATCTTGAGAATTTTTCATCCAAAATAACGAAAATAATTAAACAAAATGGAGGAAGCCTTGATGGCATGTCACAAATGGACTTTAAAGGAGGAAACGCTATCAATACAGCCTCTGCTCTTATTACTCTTGGAGCTAAGGTAACCCCCATAATTTGTACCAACGAAAATGGAGGTAATAAAATCAGATCTTACCTAAAAAACGAGACAGTTGATTTGTCACATATTAAAATTGGTAAAAAAGCCTCAATAACAACTGCTTTAGAATTTGATGTTAAAAATAAAAAAATAAATATAATGTTACGAGATCTTGGAGATTTGGCGAATTTTAAAACCTCAAACCTCACAAATAGGGATTACTTAATCATTGATGACGCTGATTATGTATGCCTATTTAACTGGGCAGGAACTAAAAAATATGGAACAGAACTAGCTAAAAAAGTATTTTCCAGAGTAAAGAAAAAAGGAAAAGGAAAAACTTATTATGATACTGCAGACCCTAACTCAAACTCAAAAGAAATTCCAAAATTACTAAAGAATGTTCTAAAATCTAGTTTTGTGGATATTCTAAGCCTAAATGAAAATGAAGCAATAAGTTATGCATCTTTTTTTGATAAAAATATATTAGATATTAGTAGAAAAAAACCAAATAATAAAGCAGCTTTACAAGCCGCAAAAATTTTAGCTAAAAACCTAACGGCTAGAATTGACCTGCATACATCTTCGTTTGCAGCTTCATTAACTAAGAAAAAAGAAACATGTATTGCAACTTTTAATATTAAACCTTTAAGAGTTACAGGTGCCGGAGATGCGTGGAACGCAGGAAATATTCTTGCTGATACAAATTTGTTATCAGACAAATCCAGGTTAATGTTAGCTAATGCAATATCAGCATGTTACCTTACAGATCCACAAGGCAATTACCCTACACAAAATAGACTTATTGAATTTCTTGAAAAAAATTAATAAAATAGGTATATTCTAGTCGGGATACATCATTTTTTTAAGCTACAAATATAATTAGTGATGAATAAACAGTTATTTGGAGATACTAAAAAGAAAATGAGCAAGCTATTTGGCAGTTCAGGAGTTCGCGGTATAGTGAACAAATTTTTAACACCAGAAAAAGTTTGTAGCGTCGGTTTAGCATCAGCATCTTACGCTCAAGCAAAGAAAGCTATTATTGGTAGCGATACAAGATTTTCAGGTTTAATGTTGAGTGAAGCATTAGTTTCAGGCTTAATAGCTTGTGGAGTCAATGTTGAGATTTTGGGTATTGTTCCAACACCTGTTGTAGCATATCTTACAAAGAAATTAGGTGCAAATATAGGATTTATGATAACTGCATCACATAATCCACCTCAATATAATGGATTAAAAATTTTTGACGAAAACGGAATTTCTTATTCCGATGAACAGCAAAAAAGTATTGAAAAAAGAGTGAAAGATAAAGATTATTGTTTAGCTAATTGGGAGAAATTAGGAAAAATCACTGAAATAGATGCTAGTTATTTGTACTTCAAAAAAGTAAGAAAAATAGTAAATCTGAAAAAAAAATGGAAACTTGTCTTGGATCCTGGTTGTGGAGCTACTTTCAAGGTTGGTCCTAAATTATTAAAAAGGAATGGATGTCAAATAGTTGTGTTAAATGCTCAACCAGATGGCAATTTTCCAGCAAGAACATCTGAACCTACCGAAGAATCTCTTGAAGATTTAGCACAGATTGTTAAAGCACTTAATTCAGATATTGGAATAGCTTTTGATGGAGATGGAGACAGAGTGGCTTTTATTGACGAAAATGGAAAATTTGTAGATTTTAACACCTTATTAGCTGCCTTTGCAGGCTACATATTAAAAAGAAATGGCGGAGGAACCGTAGTCACTAACGTTGAAGCATCTATGTGCTTTGATAAAATGGCCAAAAAGTATAATGGAAAAATTATTAGAACAAAAGTGGGAGATGTTTATCTTTCGGAGGCAATAAAGAAAAATAATGCCATTTTTGGTGGAGAGCCATGTGGTGCTTGGATCCACCCTCAAATCCATTATTGTCCAGATGGTCCTCTTTCAGCATTATTATTGTTAAAAGCTCTTGAAGAGAAAAAAACTACGTTGACCGAGTTCATTTCTGAAGTTCCCAAGTTTCTAACATTAAAAGAAAACATATTTTGCAGTAATGAGATTAAAGACAAAACATTAAAGATTATAGGAAAAAAAATAAAAAATTTTTTCCCAAACCAAATTGAAAGCTCAACAGTTGATGGAATAAGAGTATCTCTTGAAAATGGTTGGATACTAATTCGAGCATCTGGAACTGAACCTCTAATAAGACTAACAGTTGAAGGTGAATCATTAAAAGTAGCTAGTAACATACTTGAAAGAGGAGTTAAGCTAATAAAAGAAAACATTGAGATTTAAAATAATGAAAGCTGTAATCTTAGCTGCAGGGGAAGGAACAAGACTTAGGCCTATTACATCCTCAAAACCTAAACCTATGATAAAAATAAGTGGAAAACCAATTCTTGAACATATAATTGACTCACTAAGTTGTTCTGAAATTTCAGAGTTAATAATTGTAACTAATTATAAGGGAGAAGCAATTAAACAATATTTTAAAGATAGAAAATATGATAATTTAAAAATTAGTTTTATAAAACAAGAAAAAATGATTGGTACTGGAAATGCGTTGGGTATAACTGAATCAATGATAAATGAAGATTTTATCCTAATTTATGGCGATCTTCTGTTTAGTCCAAATGCATTAAAAAAAATTATTCACAGGTTCAAAACAAAAAAACTACATGGAGTAATAGCAGTAATCCCAGTAAAAAATCCAGAAAAGTATGGAATTATAGAAATTAATAAAAACCAGAAAATAAGAAGGATAATTGAAAAACCTGATTCTAATAGTGCATCTTCAAATTTGGCAAACACAGGATTATATATATTCTCTAAAGATATTTTTAAGAAAATAAAACAAATAAAACCATCAATAAGAGGAGAATATGAACTCACAGACGCAATATCTCTATTTATAGAAGATGGAAAGCAAATTGAAGCAGTTGAAATATCTAATGAAGACTGGATTGATATTGGTAGACCATGGGATTTGCTCGAAGCCAACAAATGGATCTTACAAAGATTAGCCCACAAAATTTTGGGTACTGTCGAAGAAGGAGCTCAATTAATAGGACCAGTAACAGTTGCTGCAAATGCAAAAATTCGCTCAGGGTCGTATATTCAAGGTCCAGCTTTTATTGACGAAGGTAGCGATATAGGACCTAACTGCTATATTAGACCACATACAAGCATAGGAAAAAATGTTCGAATTGGAAATGCTTGTGAAATAAAAAATACGATTATTATGGATAAAACTCATGTTGGTCACTTATCTTATGTTGGAGATAGTATCCTTTGTGAAAACTGCAACTTAGGAGCTGGAACAATTATTGCTAATTTCCGTTTTGACGCTAAATCAGTAAAAATGAAAGTACAAAACAAAATAATTGACAGTGGGAGAAGAAAATTAGGCGCTATCTTAGGGGAAAATGTAAAAACTGGTATCCATTCAATTCTTTTACCTGGAGTTAAAGTAGGAAATAATAGCTGGATAGGTGTAAATTATGTTGTTGAAAGGGATATACCAGCTAACACCTATGTTTTCCAACAACAAAGCATAAACAAGCATTATAAGTCAACACCAACATCTTAATTTTTTAATTTTACCTAAATCAAAGATATATAGTGGTAATGCAATTTTGTTAGGATAACGGAGATTTGAAGTTGTCTGTAGCACAAAGAAAATTTTTTAGTGAAGTCGCGGCTTTGATAGAAAAAACCGTGATAGTAGAAGCGACTACTGGAAAGAAATTTACTGGAACACTTATTGGAATAAATCCTGAAAGTCTAAATCTTTGTATTGCTGAAGCAAAAGATGAAACAGGTATAGTAGCTCATAGAGTTTTCTTAAGTGGAAATGTCGTTGCACAAATATCAAGCACTGAAAAACCCTTTGATTTAAAAGCATTAGCTAATCGTCTAGAAAAAGTATTTCCGACAATGGTTAAACTTTATGAAGATAAAGGATTTATTTGGATAATGAATAAAGTTAAACTTACTGAAAAAGGTGTAGTTGAAGGCACCGGCCCTGCTGCTGAAAGAGTACAAAGAGTGTATAATCAGTTTACAAGTGGAAGTTAAATTTAGATAAACCAACGCATTTGTTGTTCCTCATTTTTCTTTTCTTCCGATATTTTTCTAATAATTCCAAAATCTTCAAGAAGCTTTTTTGTTTCTTCTGCAGTCTTTTCTATATCCGAAAATTTAATTTTTAAATTCAAATACTTGTTCAATATGATCAGAGCATGTCTTGCAGCATTTGAGTCAGGATACATTCCTTGGGTTTCAACAAGAAGAGAAAAACCGCCCATAATCCTCAACCTTCCCATTCCAATTATAAGGCCAGCAAGACCAAATATATGACCAACCATGATTTTTGGTCCTAAATCCAAAACAGTTTTTATTGTCTCTTTGTCAGTTGCTGCACAATAAACTAATGGAACTTGTTTTACTTCTTTTGTTTTAAAACCACCAATAGAAATAACAAAGTTGCATCCTAAATCTTTAACAATATCTAATACTTTTCCACAAAGCTCATATTGACCAAAAGTGGTTAACGCTTGAGTATTACCATACCAGATTATTAGATCATGATCATAATTTTCTCTTTTAACATAATAAAGTTCATTTATAGGTGAACGAGCTGTACCAGCTTCTCCTGTTATTGAAATATCTTGAAAAGATGCAGAAACAATTCTAGCAAAACGTTTTGCATTTAATTCTTTGATTAAGTGCAGAGCAGAAATGTTTGCCACAAAGCCTATTCCTGGTAATCCTTCAATCAATATTGGATCGTTAAGTTGTGGTTTTTCTAATATCTCAATTGCACAGACCATAATCTGGCACCTCAATAATAATGGGAGTAAAAATAAAACAAATGATATAAGGATGTCTAATCAGATACAATTCTCTACTCTAGAGGTATTTTCTATTAATTCGTTTTACTATAGAATAAAAAAAATGAAATGATGAAGAGAATTATAATTATTAATAAAAAATAACTCAACATTTTTTTATGAGTTCACTAGCTGTTTGATAAGATTGATAAATGAGCTTTGAAATAAAACACAAAGATTTACTGGCTAGAATTGGAAAACTGAAAACAAAAAGTAGTACACTAGAGACACCTTTATTATTTCCAGTAATAAATCCTAGCATTCAACTTATTAGCCCTACTAGACTTAAAGAGGAGTTTGGTTTTGAGGCGGTAATTACAAATGCATATATTCTTAAAAAACGCTTCAAAAATGAACCAATAAAGAAAGGATTACACAAATTTTTGGGTTTTGACGGTTCTATTATGACTGATTCTGGAGCTTATCAGATACTAGTATATGGTGGTGTTGAAGTAAATCAGGAAGAAATAGTAGAATACCAAAAAAATATTGGTAGTGATATAGCTACAATTTTAGATATTCCTACTAGTTGGAAAGTCTCAAAAGAAAGCGCAAGAGAAACTGTAGCTGAGACATTGCATAGAGCAAAAGATTTTTGTAAACTAAAAACTGCCGATAATATACTATGGGTGGGACCAGTTCAAGGAGGCAGACATTTGGATTTAGTAGCAGAATCAGCAAAAATTATTGGAGAAATGCCTTTCCAAATTCATGCGTTAGGAAGCCCAACAGAGGTAATGCAAAATTATCGTTTTGATGTACTTGTGGACATGATTATCACAGCGAAAAAACATTTACCTATTAATAGACCGCTTCACCTGTTTGGTGCTGGACACCCATTTATGTTTTCGTTAGCTGTAGCTTTGGGTTGTGATCTCTTTGACTCTGCAGCTTACGCTTTATACGCTAGACAAAATAGATACATGACAGAAAATGGAACTTGGCAATTATCGAATCTAGATTATTTTCCTTGTTCATGTCCCAATTGTATGAAAGAAACACCAAAAGATGTTCTAAGCAAATCAAAAAAAGAAGTGGAAACATTTCTTGCTGAACACAACCTATTTGTGTGTATTTCAGAAATCAGACGCATAAAACAGGCTATTAGGGAAGGTCGATTATGGGAACTTGTTGAGATGAGGACCCATGCACATCCAGCCTTATTTAGTGCTGTTAAAAAAATAAAAGAACATACTGAATTTATAGAAAAATTCAGTCCAGTAGTAAAGAAAAGAGGCTTTTTCTTTTTCAGTTCAGTTGGATTAGCCAGACCAGAAGTTTTACATCATAAAAAGCGGTTGCTAAAAAATTTTCAACCACCTTTAAATTCAAAAATCCTTCTGCTAATGCCTCAAACTCATAAAAAACCCTATCATAATACAGGAGAATATAAAAAAGTAAAAAAAATAATTGAGAAGGCACTAGGAAATCAATCAGAACTTGTTCATGTTTGTTTTGTTGCAGCTCCTTTTGGTATAATTCCAACAGAAATTGATGAAATATATCCGCTTTCGCAAAACGAGATTACAACTCCTTTTGATTATGAAACTAAAGAGTATATTGCAAGTGTATTGTCAGAATATATCAAAAATTTTCATTACGAAACTGTAATATTAGTAAATGATTTTTCTCAGTGGAATAACAAAGTTATAGATTCATGTAAAAAAATATGTGCAATTAAAAAAATACAATTTAAAGAATTAGAAATAAAAAAAGGAATTAACAAAGACATTTTAGAGTGTTTAGAGAATATTTTGAAGAAACAAATGAGCGATTAATATTGATTTATGCAGATTTTCATATTCATACAGTATTTTCTAATGATTCTACTATCACACCCAAAAAACTAGTAAATCAATTGGTAAGACACAATTTCGTTAAGGTAGTTGCGATTACAGATCATGATACAGTAAAAGGATTAAAAGAAACAATTAAATTAGCTTCACCCTTTCCCGATATCCTAATAGTGCCTGGAGTGGAAATTAGTACTAATCAAGGTGATATTCTAGTTTTAGGCACTACAGAACTTCCTAAAACACCATGGACAATTGAATCAATAATTGATTTTGCCCATTCAATTGACGCAATAGCGATTGTTGCCCATCCATATAGAGAATATGGAATGGGAGACTTAGCAAAAGATTACAAATTTGACGCTGTTGAAGTATTAAATGGCGAATCTAATTCTGAGGCGAATAATAACGCTCAAAAACTTGCCAAAATCATGAAAATACCAGGAATAGCAGGTAGCGATGCTCATAGTCCATCAGAAATATGCAAGTTTTATACCGAAGTTAGTGCCTCATTAGATATTGAAGAAATTCTGAAGTCAATTAAACAAGGATATGTTTCAATACCTGCAAAACTAAATTCAAATAAAAATAACATATAGATAAAAAAAATAATAATACAAAACAAAACTACTTCAAAAAAGAGCAAGCAATTCAATACAAAAACTACTTTTATTTAGAATAGTTTACTTAAAATAGTGTTTTGAATAACTTTCGAATTTCTTGCGGACCTTCTAGTATATACATGTCTTCCATTTGGCGTAACTTCTTAACCTGATCTACTTCTTCTTTTCTAACTCGTAATTTCATCTCTTTTCCATCTGGTAATTTTGTAGAAACGGTTCCTTCTTTAAAATCAGTTGGTACTACATAGACAGGAACAAATGCTTTGAGGCTCATAATAGCGGAGTTAGTGAGCATGGTATCACCTATTCCATTTGCAATTTTAGCAACGGTATTTGAAGTGGCAGGAGCAATGAGTAATAATTCATATTTTCGAACTTGAACCCAAGCTGCAAGAAAAGGAGCATTTGAATTTATTTCTGTTCTAACTTTCTTAAAACTTTCTTTCAAATCTTTTTCAAGTCTATAATATTTTAGGACTTGTTCTGCCGCTTTAGATAAAAAAACATGAACATCAATGAAATCCAAATATTCATTTTGAAGTTCTTTCATAACTGCTATAAATTCAGCTATCTTATCACCAGCACCTGTTATGCCCCAAGCTATTTTTCGTTTCTTTTTCTTGATTTGGTTATCAATCATAATAATCACCTGTTCTAAACTAAATTTTTTAATTGATTAGTAAATTTTTTCAACGTTTTTTTTAAACTTCTAAATCCTTCTGAATCTTGTTTTACTCCGTCTAAAGTATCCTTTGTCCAGAAAGTAGCACCCAAATTAGAACCAAAATAACCACCACTAACAGGTCGAATAGCATTTAATATATAAAAAGTGATAATTTGAGTTAAAGCTGCTTCTTGACCTCCAATACGATCGCCACCAAGAGCTAAACCAATACCTATTTTATTTTTAAAGAAGTTTTTATCACTAGCCGCAGCTGCTCGACAACGATCCATAATAGCCTTAGTTTGGGCACTTACACCTCCATTGTATACAGGAGTAGCAAAAATTATTCCATCAGCTTTTTTTAATAAAGAATAAACTTCTTGCATATCATCTTTGAAAATACAAACTTTATTTTCAAGACAATAATCACAATGAATACAATAGTTTATTTTTTTCCCTTTTACAGTGAAAAAAACTGTTTCAAACCCTTGTTTTTTCATTTCGTCTAGTGCTATCTTTAAAACGTAATCTGTAGCTTGTTCTCTTGGACTTCCGCAAAATCCAACTATCAACATAACAGTTCAACAAATTCTAATTAGCAATTACCAATAAAGTTTTCTCTAGAATTGAAAAATAAAAAAGAGTAGATGTTAGCTACTCGGATTCGAAATAGTCACTAGCTTTTGGCGGTTGAGGTGATAATCCTCTTCGTTCCCGGATTTGTTTAACTATTTCAGGTTGCATCTGTTCTGGAACAAGATCCCATCTGCTAAATTGTGTCGCCCAAAAGGCTCTACCTTGAGTTGAAGACCTTAATATATCTGCAATCCCAAAGCTTTCAGAAACTGGTAGTTCAGCTATTACAGTAATCATGTCTTCGTCAGTTGGCATATCTAATATTTTTCCCCGTCTTTTTTGAACAAGAGCTATTACGGAACTAACAAAGTGGGAAGGCACTTTACATTCAAAACTTAAAAGAGGTTCTAACAGTTTTGGTTTACTTAATAAGATGATACACCAAATTGGACGCCAAGTCATTGGTAGTATTTGAGCAGGACCACGGTGGACAGGATCTTCGTGAACAGTAATATCTTCAAGATTAATTTTTAATCCATAAGCCGGTTCTTTTGTTAATGGTGAAGTGTGTAATGCTTCTCTGAAACCAGTTTTTACGTGATCTAGTACCTCATCCACATATTGTCTTCCTTTAATTCTGTTTACTAGCATATTATTTTCTTCAATTACCAAAACGTTTCTAGCATCATGTGTATCCCAACCTAAAGATTTAAGAATTTTTTGTCGATCAACGCGAGTTTGCATTTCGGTAATTTTCTTTTCTTTAAGAGCTTCAATTACATCTTCAGATAGTTTTTCAATTGTAATCCAAAGTTTGCTGTGTTTATTAGGACTTTTACCCATTATCGAACGACCTTCATAGGGTTTGCTTATTGTTTCACGATAAATAACAATAGGTTTGCTAAGTTTTACTTTTAGTCCTTCTTCTTGCATTCGATAAGCAGTAATTTCGAGGTGTAGTTCACCCATACCGCTAAGCAAAAATTCACCACTTTCTTTATCCATTTTAAAGTGAAGATTTGGATCCTCTGTAGTTAGTTTGTGCATTACTTTATCAAAAAGAGGCAAGTCTTTAACATCTTCAGGCTCAACTGCAACAGTTACAACCGGATCAGTAACATATTTTAATCCTTCAAACGGACTAACCTCAATACCTTCATCTGCTATTGTTTCTCCTACTCGGATTGAAGGCAACCCAGAAATTGCAGCAATATTTCCAGCAGGAACGCTATCCACAATAACTCGATCAGTAACCATACTCATAAAAACTTGTTGAATAGTACCGTTCGTATGATTACCTACAAGTTGAACTTTTTTACCTCTCTGAACAGATCCACTGTATATACGACCTATTGCTACCGTTCCACTGTGTGAATCAACCTCTATTGTAGAAATACACATCAATAATGGAGCAGTGGGATCAACAGCTGCCATTCCTTTACCGATTTCACTATTAGCATCACCTGGCCAAATTTTACTTTGTCTATATTTTTGAGCCTGTAAAGGGTTAGGTAAATGTTCAACAAACATATCCAGAATCGGTTCAGGCAAAGGAGCTTTCTTGCTTAAAGTATCAACCTTTACTCCAACTTCATCAGGTTCACCAGTATAAGCATCAATAATATCCTTAAAATTCAGACCTTTCTTTTTCATATGGGGAAGATTTAAACCCCATTTATGAAGAGCAGAACCAAACGCTACTTTTCCTGAGGCAATATTAACAAGCCAATCTTTTTTATGTTCAGCTGGCGCATATTTTTGTATTAATCTATTAACTCTCATGATAATCTTTGCAAATTTTGCTTGTATTTCTGCAGGAGTTAATTTAATTTCTTTTATTAATCTGTCTACTTTGTTAATAAATAATATTGGTTTTACTCGTTCACGTAGGGCTTGCATCAACACGGTTTCAGTTTGAGTCATAGGCCCTTCAACGGCATCGACAACAACCAAAGCACCATCAACAGCACGGAGACTTCTTGTTACCGCACCACTAAAATCAATGTGTCCAGGAGTATCAATAAGATTGATCAAATGATCTTTCTCGTTATACGTATGAGCCAAACTAACATTTGATGCAAAAACAGTCATTTGTCGTTTCTGTTCAAGATCCCAAGAATCTAAAAATAGTTTTTGACCTGCAGTTTTTTTGCTAATTATCCCTGCGGCAGCTAAAAGACTGTCTGCGAGAGTTGTTTTTCCATGATCAACATGAGCAATAATACTGGTGTTCCTTATAATTTCAGGACTATTCATTAATTTTACAATTTCATCGGCTTGTTTATAACGAACCATAATTACACATTCCCTAATCGTGATCAATTTTTAATAGTAATCTCATATTTCTTGAAGGATTTAACCATTCAAAGTCTCTTCTACGGAGACAAGCTACCTGAAAATTAAGAGGGTTGCCTATTAACTTTATGGCATAGTTTTGGAATCTTTAACAAAAAACAATAACTCAATAAACCCAAAATTTTAATTAACTCATTTATTAAAAAAATAAAAGAATATAGATTTTGGTTTTTTGAACTATCACTCACAAAAGATTTTTTTGTTAAGCGTCTAAGTATATAGTTAATGTCTAAAAAAGATTTTTTTATTAGTAGGTATAAACAGTTAGGTTGGGATTTTATTAATATTCGACCTAATCAAGCGGTAAGAATTAACAATAAAAATTATGAGCCGGAAGAATTTGTAAAAAGATTAAAAAATTCTAGAATCCGACTAGAAAAAATACCATTTTTAAAAAATGGTTATTGGGTAACCAAATCGAAAGTTTCTGTTGGAGCAACAGCTGAATATTTATTAGGTTTTTATTCAATACAAGGAGCTGCATCACAAATTCCTGCTTCGTTATTTACAAAAATAAAAGGTAAAAAAGTATTAGATGCTTGTGCTGCTCCTGGTGGAAAAACTGTTCAACTTGCAAATTTAATGGGTAATACTGGCTTAATTGTCGCTCTAGATGTAAATAAAAGACGTTTAAAGGCGTTATCAAATCAATTAGAAAGGTGCCATATCTCTAACTCGATTGTTTATCTGCTTGATGCAAGACAAACTTCTCTTCTGAACCTAAAATTTGATAGAATACTTATTGATGCTCCATGTTCAGGAAATTTTACAATGGATAAAAATTGGTTTAATCAGAGAACACTTAAAGATATAAAACGAAATGCGAGGTTACAAAGAGAAATATTAGCTAAATGTGCCAATTGTCTAGGGGATCACGGAGAAATTGTATATTCAACTTGTTCTTTGGAACCCGAAGAAAATGAGCTCAATATGGATTGGGCAACAGCAAATCTAAATTTAAATATAGAAAAAATTGATTGTTATGGAATAAAAGGTGTAAGTAACATATTTGGAAAAAAACTAAACAATACAATAACTCGATGTCGAAGAATATGGCCTGGTAAAACTCAAGGATTTTTTGTATGTAAATTAAGAAAAAAGTGGTAAATCAATGAAGTTAATTGAGGAGTTTATCCAAAAACTTGGAAGCAAAATTTCATTTAGTTCTGAGAATGTAGTAAATAAAAAGGGGAAATTATTTTTTATTAATAAAAAGTTACGTGAAAACTTGCAAGATAATTTTTTTTATGCTGGATTGTATCTTGGAGAAAACAAACAGGGAAAATTCTTTCCAAGTTTCAATTTGCTATCAATTCTCTCAGAGCAAAAAGTGAATAAAGTAGTTATTGATAAAAAAGCATCTTGGTTATTTATTTATGGGAAAAATATTTTTAGGGAAAATATACTTAAAGTTGATGGAGATGAAAAAAAAGGAGCCCTAACGTTGGTTCTAAACAATACGAATAATTGTTTGGGTTTTGGAGAAATTATTTTTGATTTAGACAAGAACCAAAAAAAAGGTGAAGCGGTTATTAAAAATTTTTTGGATATAGGTAATTTTTTAAGAAGAGAATCGTAAGAAAAAATAATAAAATGGATTTATTTTTGTAAAATATTCCGTGAAAAAAGGAAAATAACACAACTTAATTTCAACTAATTATTGAACATTTATACAACTAAATCACAGATACTCTTATATATGTTCATGATATTTACTTTTTTCATAACATATGATAAATCAGTTAAATAGTTAATGTGAGGTTGTATGAAAAATGAAAAATTTTAAGGATTCAATTTGGGAAGAGAACGTTGCAAATACATGTAAACAAATAAAGAAATACGAAATAAAATTTGTCAGATTGCAATTCGCTGACATAAATGGTATAATAAAAAATTTAGCTGTATCCGCAAAAAATATAACTAATATCTTTGAAAATGGTCAGTCATTTGATGGTTCTTCAATAACAGGTTATCGACCAATCGAAGAATCAGACATGGTCCTTTTCCCCGATCCTACAACATTTGCAGTGCTACCTTGGAGGGAAAAAGAGAGATCATCTTGCAGGTTAATCTGTGATGTGTATACTCCAGAAAATAAAAGATTTGAGGGTGATCCCAGGTTCATTCTTGAAAGAGCTTTAACAAAAGCTAGGAAGGAAGGGTTTTCCTATTTATGTGCTCCAGAGCAAGAATTTTTCTTAGTTAAAGAAAATGATGAATCAGCACCCACACCCATCGATATGGCGGGTTATTTTGATTTCAATCCTGGTGATTTGACTGATGGAATAAGACGAGATATAGCCGATACAGCTTCACAGTTTGGTATAGAAATTGAAATTTCACATCACGAAGTAGCTTTGGGACAAAACGAAATCGATTTCAAATATGATGAAGCTCTAACTACCGCAGATAGGGCATTAACCATGAGGATGATTACAAAAGTTGTTGCAGCACAAAATGGTTATTTAGCAACTTACATGCCCAAACCATTTGCAGGAATCAACGGGTCAGGAATGCATATACACCAAAGTCTGTGGACAGAGGACTTAACTGAGAACAAATTTTATGCAAAAACTCCTGAGACTGGTTTCATCTCAAAAACAGGATTAAACTTTATCGGAGGACAACTAGCACATGGACGTGAAATGTGTGCGATATTAGCTTCTTGGCCTAATTCATACAAACGTTTAGTACCAGGATTTGAAGCTCCAGTTTATCTTGCTTGGGCTCACAAAAACAGATCACCACTAATTAGAGTTCCTAATTTTGGAGGTAGAAAAGGGGCAGCTAGATGTGAAATCCGTTGTCCAGATCCTTCAGGTAATCCATATCTTCAATTCGCAGTACTATTAGGCACAGGTTTAGACGGTATCAAAAACAAAACTGATCCAGGTGAACCAGTAGAATTGAACGTCTACAATATGAGTCATGAAGAACGCAAAAAAGCTGGAATTATTTCGCTCCCTGAATCACTCGGAGAAGCTTTAGATGAGATGGAAAAAAGCAAAATACTACGCGATATATTGGGAAAAGTTACATTTGAAAACTTCTTAACTGAAAAAAGAAAAGAATGGGATCTTTATCGCACACAGGTAAGCGAGTGGGAAGTAAACAGATATATTCAAAGGCTTTAGATAAAAAGAAAACCCAACACGGGTTTTCATTCATTATTTTTTTATTCTTGAATTTTTTTAACCAAATTTTCAATTTTAATAGTTACTTGTTCATGTTTTGATAGATTCCTTAGTGCTACAGAATCTTCTTTTAATTCTGATTTTCCAACAATCACAACATAATCCATTTTGTGTTTATTGGCATATTCTAAAGCTTTACCCATTTTCCTACCCATAACTTCAAACTCAACAGATAACCCTGAATGTCTCAGTTCTTCAGTGATATTTAACGCTTTGATTTTAAGATCTTCATCAACGGGTACTACAAATATTTTTTTTGTTTTCTGATTTTTAATATTGGCACCTTGTATTTGCATAGCAAGGTTTATTCGATCAAGGCCATGAGCAACACCTACAGCAGGAGTTGAAATACCTCCAAAGAGCTCAATTAGGTGATCATATCTTCCACCACCACCTAAAGAAATTTCTAATTCTGGAACTTGAACTTCAAAAATCATTCCAGTATAATATTCCAAACCACGAGAGAAAGTAGGTTGTATTGAATCAATTGGGCAGCCACTTTTAGTCACCAGTCTTAAAATTTCAATTAAATTGTCAACAGCATTTTTAGCTTTATCATAATCTTTCACGAGAAGTCTCATTTCTTTAGTGATATCAAATATATTATCACCTTTTATTTCCACCAAGCCTTGAAGAATAGATTTCAGGGTATCTTTCTTTATTTGACTAAAGGCTTCATCGTATTCTTTTTTATCCATATGATGCAAGATTTCTTTTTCAGTTTTTTCATCCACTTGCTCTTGATCAAGAATACCTTTCACTATTCCTATATGACCTACTTTAAAAAAATAGTTTTGCAAACCTAACATCTTAAGAAAATAATTAGTTAGCAAAATCATTTCAGCGTCTGCTTCAGGTTTGTTTGAACCCATTAATTCATAATTCGATTGCCAAAATTCTCTATAACGACCTCTTTGAGGTTCATCATAACGATAAACACTACCTACACTAAATAGACGAATGGGTCTTGGAGCTTTTTTAATTACGGTAGTTACTAGTCGAGCAATTGAAGCAGTAAATTCAGGTCGCAATGCAACCATGCGATCACCTAGATCTTGAAAACTAAACATTCTATTTCGAATTTCATCACTTGATTTTGCACTTACTAGTTCATAAGACTCAACTATAGGGGTGGTAACTTCTCCAAAGCTATACCTTATAGCAGCTTCTCTAGCGTTACTAATAATGAAATTCAATTGTTTTGTTTCATCAAATAGCAGATCTCTCATTCCACGTACTGGATTAAAATCAGGCATTATACTTCACTCTTTTTAGCAAATGTTAATTTAGAAACTGAATAATAGACTATTTCACCTCGTCGATTCATCACAGCTAAAGCTAACGATTTTTTTTGGCTTTGACAGCCTTTAATTATACTAGTTAAGTAATCTACAGCAATGGGTTTGCCTTCTTGAGTACTTAAAATAAGAGTAGAAGCAACATTTTTCCCGTATGAACCACGTTCATAAATCCTAAAATCAATTCCATGCCCAAAACCTCCCCTCACAACATAACCTCTACTCCTCAAATCTCGATAAATCAAATAATTTATCCATGCATTTTCATTAATTTTTTCATAAAAACGTAAAATAGTCTGAAAATCCAGAGCATCACCTTTTTTTGAACTGACTTCCAGGAGTTGTTTATCTAAAAGATATAATGATTCATAAAATGCCAGAATTAGAGAATTATTTTCAATTATTCCATATCCTCGGGAAGAAAGCGAATCAATATTACTTTGTTGTGTTATCTTAATACCTTTTTCTAGAGCTACACCTTTACTGATAAGCTCTGATTTAGTTATTCTATTTGTCTCTTCGGTCATTAGGATCAACTAATATTAACACATTTTGAAGTAGTTAACTTTTTAGAATTGTATTTTTCTTTTTCGATAAAACCATATCAATATATAAAAAGACTTTGATTTGAAACAAAGTTTATCAATCTCTTGATAAAAATTGAAAAATAATATCTAAGAAAATAGAAAAATCAACTCGAAAAAGATTGAATTCTTTAGAATAAAAGAAAAATATTAAATAATAAAAAATAAATCTGGAAATATTATTAAGAAAATTAGGAAAAGAATAATTTTTTGGATTAATTTTTTATTAATGATTAGATGATAAAAAAATTTTAAAAAGTATTAAAATCTTTTTTAAAGAAAACTCCGTCTTCGTGAATTATAGCTGTTACATATTTATATGGTGTAATGTCAAATGCTGGATTAAAGACTTTTACACCAGAAGCTGCAACATGCTGAGATCCAAAATGTGTTACTTCCTCTTGTTTTCTTTCTTCGATAATAATTTCTTTGGATTTTTTACTTAAATCAAAGGTTGACTTTGGAGCAGCAACATAAAAGGGCACCTTATATTCATGCGCTATTACGGCAAGATTTAAGGTACCAATTTTATTAATAATAGCATCTTGAACAATCCGATCTGCACCAACCACAATTTTGTTTGCCATATTTTTTTGAATAACAAAGCCAACCATACTGTCAGTTATTAGCTTGACAGGAATACCGTCCCGTTTTAACTCATAAACTGTGAGTCTCGCTCCTTGTAGTAGAGGACGTGTTTCAGTGGCTATTACTTTGATTTTTTTTCCTTGTTCCCAAGCAGCTCTTACTACACCTAAAGCGGTTCCATATTCCACTGTAGCCAAAGCACCAGCATTACAATGAGTTAGAATAACATCTCCATCATTTATTAATTCAGCACCATTTTTCCCAAGAGATTTATTTGCTTTCGCATCTTCATTAGCAATAGCTTGGGCTTCTTGAATCACTATTTCTTTTGTCTCCCTGAGAGATTTATTTGATGTGTTGACTTTTGTTAAAATTCTATCTATTGCCCAAAAAAGGTTTACAGCTGTCGGTCTAGTAGCTTTAAGTGTCTTTGCAGATAATTCTAGTTCTGTTAAAAAAAATTTTTTACTATTAACTTTTGAGTTAAACGCAGTTAAAGCCAATCCATAAGCAGCTGAAGCACCAAGTAAAGGAGCACCTCGCACTCTCATATTCTTAATAGCTTCAGCCATTTCAGATAGAGTTTTAATTTCTAAAATTATTTCTTCGTGAGGCAATTTTGTTTGATCAATTGTAATTACAATTCCATTATCCCATTCTATTGTTCGCATAAGATGCACTCCAATATTATGAAAATAAAAAGTTATTCAAAAGGAGATTTTAAATAAGTTACGACTTCAACTGGAGCATTATTACTAAACTTTAATCGTTTCTTCCATTCGTCTCCAACAGCTATTAACGAAAAGACCCCTGAGATTTCAGCTTTAGCTTTTTTAACGAGATGTACAAGTGCTTCTTGTGTTTCACCACTTTTTATCATGTCATCTACAACTAGTACACTATCGCGTTTTTTAATAGAATTTTTAGGTACATATAAAGTTACAGTAACACCAGAATACTTGCCTAGAATATAGGTTTCGTCAAGAAAGGCTTTAACTCCAACTTCTTTATTTCTTTTGGCTAAAATTAAATTAACTCCTAACGCATTAGCTACCATAGTAGCTAGTGGTATTCCATCAACGGCAGCTGTAAGTATTTTTGTAACTCGTTTTCCTGCAAAATTTGCTAGAGCATAATTTGCAGCTTGTTTAAGAATATTATAATCACCTACAATATCGGTATTATCAAAATAGCCTGTTTCGTCGAATCTAATTCTGCTTCGTAATTCTGTCTCTAGACCTACAAGTTTAGTTAAAACTTTCCATAATTCTTTAGCTCTTGTAGTATTTGGAAGAACATGTCCTTTTGCATATCTACTCAAAACAGTAACTGGTAATCCAGTTTTTGCGGATAATTCACGATAGGTAATATTTCGTTTATATTTAGCTGTTCTGAGAAGCTCAATTGTCATTAACCGTAGTTTCAAATCTTCTGCATGAGTGCTCATCCATTTCCCCGTTTAAACACTTATCAGTCAAATATTAGAACTTTTAGGTGAGGCAGTAGATTATCAATTTATAGATTCTATTAAAAAATGTGTAATTTCGTATTAAAATTATGATAAATTATAGAAATTGAAGAGTACATTTATATTAAAATTGAAAAGAGATTCTTATTGAAAAAGGTGTTATCTATTGCATAAAGCTGAACGAATAATAATCACTTCACTTTTTGGTTCAGTGATTTTCATTACTAGAGTATTTGTACCACCTCCAATTGACAAATTATTGATAGTTATGGATGCAATATTACTTGTATTGGGGGCACTTTTTTTGAAAAAATGGGGTGCAACAAGCGTTGGAGCTGTGGGAGGGGTATTAACAGGTCTTTGGCGTCCAACAATACCATTTTCCTTTATTTTCATTTTCATATATGGGATTTTAGTGGACATTTCACTGTTCGGTTTTCAAGTAAGGGCTACAAACGAGGGTGTTAATCAAAATCGGCTCATTATATCTCTATCTCTAAGTACAGTTATAATAGGATTGATTAGTTATTACGCCACAGCAATAGGACTTAATATCATTACAAATAGTCAAATTCTAGAAATGATGGTTCTATTAATGGGTCCGATTAGTGGTGCTGTAGCGGGATACGCGTCTTCTTATCTGTGGAATAAATACCTTAGAAATATCAATATCGACAATTAACTAGAGAAAAGTAAACTCACAGTATGTTCTAAAAATTAATAAAATAAGCAAACTAAAATTAATTTATTTAATCGTATCATTAAAAAATTTTCTTTTTAAATGAACATCAGCAATTTTCGCAATCATCATATTAGATACAAGTAGGTATTTTGCTCCTGTCAATTCAGCAAGTTCTGCAGGTTTTTGATCTCTAGTTATTAAAATCAAGTCATTTTTTAAGGCATAATCGACAACATCTTTATCTTTTAAACCTCTCAATCCAGCTTCTTGAGCAGTTAAGACAGAATAACCCAAAGTCTCAAAATATTCTTTTAGACCGGCATACATTTCATCAAGCAATATGTTAAATTTAATCACCCTATTATTTAGAAAATTATTTAATTGTTAACTAACCCTTTCTATAAAAAGTTAATCTGTTATGATACAATTAGACGATCAATAATAAGGCAAAAGATTCAGGATTTATTTTAAATGGAAAGGTAAAAATCATCCCAGCATTTTTTGAAGTTGACTTGACATTTACCCCAACCGCTTCCTCTGAGATTCTTGATCGTGTTGGATGAGGACAAGTTACCCGATCTAGAGTGCATTTTTCACACAATTGACAATAGCCTGCAACTAATCCCGAGGCCAATAAATAACCATTACGCATAGCAACTTTCTCAAGTTCTAGCACAACTGATAAGTGCTGTAATTTATCTTCATTCCATAAATCCCAAAATTTTTTCACATTAGTTCTCATTTCTTCTGAAATAGATAAATCTGAAATAGGTTTTGACAGATTTTTTGCTAACTCAGGACCAGCTTGAGCCTTTGACCCAAATTTCATAAAAAGAGCATAACTATATTCACTTACAATTTTTCTAAATTCTTCAACAGTAGGCACATAAGGAGGACAGGATAAAGTTTTTCCGTAGTTAACACATCCAGCTCTACATTTAAACACAATTCTATTTTCAATAACTATTTTGTCAGTTCTAATAATATTTGCATCAACTGCACCTAGATCTAAAGCCATTTTTCTTAAAAAATCTAGATTTTTTCGCATTATTTCAGACATCAATTAATTCTATCCTTAATATTGCCTGATAAAATCATTTAATATAAAGTGTTTGTCAGATCAAATGATTAAAACCTTAAATTATTCCAAGTAAATCACTGGAACCAATAACATTTATACTATAAGTGGAGGATTTCATCTTGTTAGAAAAAAAGAAAAATATAGTTCAAGCTTTAGAGAGAGTGAACAAATAAACCCAAAATAATAATCTCTCATTACAAAGATAACTAGCAAAGGTTGATGGCACAAAAACAATACCTAATAAATTCGTTTGGAATAATGTAAGGGATTTATCGATTTTAGATCCTAAAACTAATAAAGATAAATATTATCTAAAAATTTAACTAATGATTAATTATTTCCCCTAAGAAATACAATTGGTTATTAAATAAGAATAAGAGTAAAGATGAGTTAAAATAAAAAGTGATAGAATAGTATATTATATAGAATCCAGAAATTTGTTAAATTGAGGGCATCACTATTAAAAAGAAAATCAGCACTATAGGTTATGTTAATAAAATTCGAGATAATATTCTCAGTGTCAGACGAAAAAGTCTAGAACCATTATATAATTCTTTAAGGGCCGCTGATTGTGTGATTTGCGGAGGATCAGGCAGATCTCTTCATTCTTTAAATGCAGCTATGAGTCAAATCGCGCTTAGTCAACTAGGATGGAGAAATAAAGTTGTAATAACTCCTGATGATCCAGGTTTTCCAGGAAAAAACATGTACGATGCTGCAGCTGATTTACAAAGACGATATAAAAAAATATTACTATTAATGAATTCAGGAAGCGGTTATTCAGATGATCCACTAGCAATGGCGCAAGATCTTGTACGATATATTGAAGATACACAAACTTCAAAATTTACTTTGGGTTTAATGACATCCGGATTAGAATCTCCATTAGCTCAAATAACTCGTCAACATGGTCATGTCGTACACATTAAAGGTAGAGGAAAATCTAAACCATCATTTGAATATAGCGAAACGGGTATGATGGGAGACGTTTTTGAATTGGGTACGCTTCAGCTACTTTGCATGATGATTGAAGCTATTTTCAGAAACCTCGAAGTAAATGACGTATTCACACTCTGCAAAGAAGAATTCGATAAAATAGGAATTATGATCGACTCTAATGTAAAATCAGAAACATACACTCGATTGGTTGACCTTCTTGAAAAAAGAACTGATGTTTTTATAGGAGGGAAAGGTACAGCTGGAGAAATCGCTAAAATGACAGGAATCAGATTGTTTCATATTAAGAGTTTCTTGGGCGATAATGTTTATGTTACTCGAGGAGTAAATACACCCAGACCTAGAGCTGGAGATCTTGAAATCCTTATGTCATTTACTGGCGAAACAAAACCAGTTAACATATGGTGTGATGTAATGAAAAAATTCAATGGACAAGTACTTTCAATAACTACAAATGGAGAATCAACGCTAGCAAAGAAATCAGATTTTAATATAATTTTAGATGAAGAAATAATAAAAGGAACTCCAAGAAGATTTTACACACGAGCAGCTTATGTACTAAGTCCTTTACCTGTGAAATTAGCAGAGAGATTGGCTCAAAGAGGATTAAAATTGCCAGAATATATTATTAGCTGGTATCATTCAGTCACTCAATAACTAAAGAAGAATAAAAATAAATGATCCCCGTAGAAACTATAATACTTGGTTTTATCCAAGGAGTAACTGAATGGATACCAGTATCAAGCACAGGTCATTTAAGAATATCAGAGTATTTTTTAGGGTTAAAATTATCACTATTTTTTGATTTAATCCTACATATGGGTACTCTAGTCGTAACTCTATTTTTCTTTCGAGCAGACATTAAAAAAATAATTTATTCAATTTACAAACGGGATTTCAAAACAGAAAATGGAAATATGATTCCTTTAATCTTTATTGGAACTATTCCTATTGCTATTATTGGTTTACTATTTAACAATATTATTGATTTATATTTTAATGATATTTTACCTATCTCGATTGCGTATATTTTCTGCGGAATAATTTTATATTCTTCAAAAAAGAGTAATAATGGAAATAATAATTTGGGTTACTATGAAGCTCTGCAAATTGGAATTGCTCAGGGAATTGCAATAATTCCTGGAATATCTCGAAGTGGCTTCACAATCGCTGTTGCATTATTATTAGGGATAAAACAAGAAATTTCTTTCAAGTTCTCATTTTTACTTTCGATTCCTGCAATTATTGGTGGTTTTAGTTATACGTTTCTTAGTCAAATAGATTCACTAAATCTGGTTGGTTTAGACTTAATTGAAGTCCTTGCAGGAATAGTTGTTACAATAATAGTCGGTTATTTTTCTTTAGTAATTCTTAAAAAAAGTTTAGTGGCTAAAAAATTTTATTTATTTGCATTTTATTGCTGGTTTTTAGGCATTAGTTTAATTTTAATAAGAACATTAGGATTTTAGCCAAGAAGGTTTTCTTATAAGAAAGTCTGTGAAAAAAGCGGCAAAATCAGGATTAACTTGATATAAAGTGCAAATTTCAATTCCAATAAGAATTTTAAAGTTTTCTTCGATTGCTTTTGAAATCAATTTTGGGAACCCTATTTTTCTATTGTCAGCTAATAATTTTTCTTCTAAGAGACTAATCGCATTTTGATAATCCCGAGTAATAAGAATAGTCCATCTGTTGTTTTGTATGTATGGTCCACAGACTACGGAAGCATTTTTTGAGTATTTTGACAAGAAAGAATTACTTTCTTTATTGAATTCTAATGGTGGTCCAAAATGTTGTTTTATTTTAGGCAATAAATGTGTTTCAATTTCAATTATAAAAATAGTGAGAAAATTTTCATCAGACCAAACCGCTTTGTTTAAAATCTTAAAGTCGTTTTGCTGTAATAGATTTATCAACGATTTTTGGGTTTTATAAAGTTGACCCCATAATACATCTGGAACTGCTTTGATATTTTTCAATTGAAGAAAGATTATAGAAGATCCTCGATTTTCAAACTTAGATTTTAGAGTATGTATAGAATATGGTAGTGTTTTTTTAGGAAAAAAGAAGGTTTTAGTAGGTTTTCTGAGAAATTCTCTTGAAGCACCAACTAGTTCATAGAGTTTTTCTAGAGTTAGAGCAGAACCCACATTTCTATTTTTGTCTACAGGATCAATAACTATCAGAGGTTCAGAAGAAAACAATGAAGAGTTTATTTTTTTTTCTGGATAATAATTTTTTAGATCTATTATTATAGGTTTTTTGTAGTTTGAAAAAGCTTCAAGAGTTCTAATAAAGGAGTTATAGTGTATTATCAATAGTTCACATAGATATCCACTAAAACCACCAGTCTTTATTTCTGCTCCATAAACGTTTATTCCTTTTAGGAATTTCTTCAATAGTCTAACTTCGTTTTTTAATGCTTGGTTTAATTTTTTTCTCACATATTTTGTGTGATAGGGGGTTCTATCTGTAGCACTTTTCCAATTACCCTGAGCTACCTCATAGCAGGGAACTATATTCACTCTAATATCGTTTATAAAGACTTCAAGATATGGATGTTCTGCGTATCTTTGAATCTGTTTAGAACCTTTTGTGGCTTTTTTTGCGATTCTTAATATATCTTCATCAAGATTTTCTTTAGGTATTGTTAAAGGTAAGCGAATAAAAATATCAATGTCAGGATCGTCTATAAGCCACGTGTCTTTAGCAACCGAACCTTCAAGCCCTATCTTAGCTTTAACACCAGCTTTTTCACATTCGATAATTATTTTTTTTTCAAGTTCTTTAGACAAAGTAGTTATTTTTTTTCTATCTGATTCCAAAGGCAAAATAGCATCTAGAACTTGATTTAGCAGTTGAGTCATTTTTTCCATATTGTTTATACCTCTACTTTTGAAGGGAATTCATAAATAGTTGAATAGATAGGCCCCGTTGGGAATAATTCACTTTTTTTCAAGTATATGGTATTTAGGTTTACAGTACCAATATTATAATCTGCGTGATTTTTTACAAAAGTTATCAATTGATCAATATTTCTAATTGATTTTACTCTTGCAAGAGTTAGATGGGGTGAAAAACCTCTACAGTCAGGATCTAAACCCAATTGTCTTAACTGAATTTCAATTTGATCAAATATACTATTCAGTGTTTTTGTTCCCGCAGTTATTCCTACCCAAATAACACGGGGGTAATTAAGATTTGGAAAAACCCCTATTCCTTTAAGTTCTATAGAAAATGGAGTAAAGTCTATTTTTTCCATTTTCTTTGAAATTTTATTAATTAAATCAATAGTAATATTCCCTAAAAATCTAAGGGTAAAATGCAGGTTCTGAGATTTTACTAGTTTAAGATTTGCGCCTGTTTTAATCATAAGTTTTTGGATACTAACTAATTTTCTAAATACTTCATTATTTTCAATATCAAAAGCTAAAAAACAGCGAATTGTCTCAGACATTATTTTTTTCACTTCAAGATTAATTTTATTTTTCCAATCATAAATGCTTTTTAATTCTAATGAAAGGTAATAGCAAGTAAAAGTGGATAACATGAGTGTTGATAAACTTATTGTGGGCTTAACTGGGATGCCTGGTTCAGGTAAATCAATATTTGTTGAGGAAGCACAGAAAAAAGGGTTTGGCATTATTATTATGGGGGATATAATTAGAGAAGAAACAAAAAAAAGAGGATTAAAATTAACCCCAAAAAATATTGGAAAAGTAATGCTTGATTTAAGATATAAATATGGAAATAATATTATTGCAGAAAAATGTATCCCAAAAATGAAAAAACTACTATATAAAAAGATAATAATTGATGGAATAAGAAGCTTGAATGAATTAAATCATTTTAAAAATAACTGTTCCAATTTTACGCTTATTGCAATGCATTCTTCACCTGAAATCCGATACAAACGCTTAAATCAAAGAGGTCGTAGTGATGATCCAAAAGATCGAAAAATATTCCAAGAAAGAGATATGCGTGAATTAAACATAGGTCTTGGACACGTTATCGCATTAGCTGAGTACATAGTAATGAACAATCAAGAGAAAGAAAATACAAAAAATAAATGCAATGAAATATTGCAGAGAATTGAAGAACAATGGATACATTGACTGTTTTTATTCAAACAGAAATCAAACATACAGAAGACTATGAAAAAGTAGAAGAAGCAATAACAAATATTTTTGGAAATGTTGAATTCAAGATTGATACTGGTTATAATTCAAAAATATTAAAAGTAGAGATGAAAGGCAAAGACTCTTTATCCAGATTTCGAGATTTACTGCGTATAGACCAAATTCGTAATGCTTCAAGAAGAGTTCTGTTTAAAGGAATCTCAGAAAAAAAAATCGTTTTCTTTCTAAATAAACAAGTAGCATTTGCTAATCATATTTCTTTCTCAGAAGAAGAATCGGAGTCTCCTTTAGGACCAATTCGTGTGCAGATAAATTACGATGACCCTAAATCACTTATAATTTGGCTTACCCCAAAAACAGTATAACTTGGAGAGCAAAAATTTGACCTTAAAAACTAGTATATCAGATCGTGGAGCAATTTTATTAGGAAATTCAGTTGCTTGTGACGCTTTTGATGAGACTAGTCCTTTAAGAGTTGTTACGCACGCTCATGCTGACCACCTAGTAGGATTAAAAAGAAGTCTAAAAAGTTGTGAAAAAGTACTAATGACAAAAGCAACAAAAGATTTAATTGAAGTCTTAAAGGGACCTAGTACCTTTAATGAAGGTATTATTGAGCAACTTGAATATGGAAAAACTATTGAGTACAATAATGAACAAATTACACTCATTAAAGCAAATCACATTTTAGGTGCAGCACAAGTATTGGTTGAAAATAAAAAAGGTAATCGAGTAGCATATACTGGTGATTTTAAAAGTAGAACCAAACCAATTGAAGATTGTGATACTCTTGTTGTTGAAGCAACCTATGGAAGTCCTTCATTTAAACGGTCATTTCATTTGGATATTAACGAGCTTTTGGTTTCAATGATTGAAAAACGTCTTCGAAAAGGAAATGTCTATGTTTTTGGATATTATGGGAAATTACAAGAAGTTATGCAAATACTAAGATGTGCTCATGTTCATGTTCCTTTTGTTATGCCTGAACGAATCTTAGAAGTTTCAGAAGTCTGCAAACGTCATGGTATGAATATCGGTGATTTAACACTTTCATCTGATAATAACGGAAAAGAATTATTAGAGAAAAATTTACCCTGTGTTGCTTTTTATCATATGAACAAAAGAAAAAGTATAGGAGTAGAAAGTTCTAGAATATGTGTAAGCGGGTGGGAATTTCGTTTACCTTGTAAACAAATTGGTAGAAATGAACATTTAGTTGCATTAAGTGATCATTCGGATTTTGAAGAATTAATTGAATATATAAGACGCGCTAAACCAAAGAAAGTTATTACAGACAATTATCGAGTCAAACATGGTGAGGTATTAGCTAAAGAGATACACAAAAGATTAGGAATACCAGCAAGAGCAATGCCAAAGAGGAACTGCAAACAATTAACAAATTTTTTTGAGACTAAAAAAGTAAAATAGAAATCTGTAATAAGCAGTATTTATTCAAATCTTTACATCAACTGTCACATTTTTATCTTTGATAAAAAAAAATAGCTAAAAGTGGATAATGTTAAAAAGGTTTGGAACAGAACTGGTCTTAGTTTAGATTTAAGAGGAGTTAAAAGATTAATAATGAAAATGTCTTCTAATATTTCTGGTTTTTACAAACTTTCGCCTGAAAATAGATTATCTTTTGTTAGGAAGTTTGCTAATTTATCACAAGAAGAATGTCAACTATTATTAAACACGGGATCTTTGCCAATAGATTTGGCAGATCGCATGATTGAAAATACCATAGGTGCAATAGCGATCCCTCTAGGTATAGGTGTTAATTTTTTAATAAATCAAAAAGATTATTTAATTCCAATGGCTACCGAAGAACCCTCTGTGGTTGCAGCAGCCAGCTATTCGGCAAAAATGGTCCGCAGCGGAGGAGGTTTTCATACAAGTAGTACTTCCTCAATTATGATAGGACAAATTCAGACGGTTGGAATAAAGAATCCAGAAATAGCTAAAATTAGAATTTTAAAAGCTGAAAAGAAGATCCTTAATAAAGCAAACGAAAAAGATCCAGTTCTTTGTTCTTTGGGAGGAGGAGCAAAAAATCTAACAGTTAAAATAATCAACACATCGCTTGGTTACATGTTAATTGCTGAATTACATGTTGACTGTCTTGATGCAATGGGAGCAAACGCTGTTAATACAATGTGCGAAGCTGTAGCACCTATAATAGAAAAAATATCTGGTGGTCACGTTTATTTAAGAATAATATCCAATTTGGCCACAGAAAGATTGGTAAGAGCTAGATGTGTTGTACCAAAAGAGGCAGTTGGCGGTATCGAAGTGGTTGATGGTATAATTAATGCATCAGCTTTTGCATCTGCAGATCCATATCGAGCTGCTACCCACAATAAAGGAATACTAAATGGTATTATTGCAGTAATTTTGGCCACGGGAAATGATCATAGAGCAATTGAAGCAGGAGCTCATGCTTATGCAGCAATAAATGGCCAATATACTGCATTATCCAATTGGACTAAAAATGAAGATAATGATCTTTTAGGAACAATTGAAATGCCAATGGCAGTTGGTCTCGTAGGAGGAGCAGTAAAGACACATCCTATTGCTAAAATAGCTTTAAAGATTTTGGGAGTAAAAAATGCTCGTGAATTCGGGGAAGTATTAGCAGCGGTAGGTTTAGCCCAGAATCTGGGTGCACTTCGAGCTTTATCACATGAAGGTATTCAAAGTGGACATATGGCTCTCCATGCTAAAAATGTTGCAATAGCAGCAGGAGCAAAAAAAGATAATATTAATTTAATAGTTGAAAAGATGATCAAAGAACAAAAAATTAGAGTTGATCGAGCTAAGGAGATAATTGAAGAGATTAAAAATAGTGAATAATATTATCAGCAACTTAGTATTTTTATTTCAGACGAGTTTTTTTGAGTTTTTCAGTTCTGTACAAAGAGCGCAAAAAGAATCTTTGAATTCATCAGAAGTCATTTTTGTAGTTGCAAGAAGTTTAGCTATATTTTCTGCAGATGTCTTAACAATTGTAATAAACTCTTCTGAATTAGAATCTCCGTTACGACCTCTTTTTGAGTTTAAGTATTGACTTATTGCTGCTTGCGTAGTTCCCAGTTTTTTAGCTGCTTTTACTTGAGTAAAATTGTATTTTGATAATAATTCTTTTGCAACAAAAGATCGATAAAGTGGCAAAACTTGGCGGGTAACTGTTTCACATTTGTACATCATTTTGTCTCCAGGGGAGAGTATATAACATGCTTATATTTAAAGTATTTCAAAATAATGAACTCAGAAAAACATATTTTAATCAAATAAGCTTGAGAAAATCTGCTTTTGTTATAATGCCTACAACATTACCCTTAATTGAGATTAATACTGCTGGATAAACTTGCAATAAGCTTGAAATTAATGATAATGGAGCATCTTCATTAACTTGAGGAAGAGATTCCTCCATCACTTCCTTTATAGGTAATTTTGAAATCTGATCTAAAAAATTTCCAGCAAGAATTTGGTTTAATATTGTTTTTTCAGAAATACTTCCAACTACTTGTCTTTTATTAAAAACAGGGAGTTGAGAGTATCCATTTTTTTTCATTAAAGCTACCGCCTCAGAAACAAGTTGTTTTTGTTGAACACTAACAACTTTATTGTAATTAATTCTATCAGCTTTAATTTTGTTTTTTAATTCTAATTTGTTAATTACTTCAAAAATTGTTTTAACTTTAGTAAAGGATGGATCAATTTTCCCAGATTCTAACTTTGCTATTAAAGATTGACTCACTCCAGAGAGCTTGGCTAGTTCGGTTTGTGTTAATCCCAACATTTTCCGTTTTTTGCTAATTTCATCTATTTTGGGAAACATACTTTCCAAGTTAGGATCTAAAGTAATATTCTTTTTGGAATAATATTTGCAAAAATATATATAACGATGTTATTAGTTTGTTCTTTCTAATCAGAAAAGATAAGGCGTATTGGAAAATGACTATAAAACTTGACACTTTAGCTTTACATGCTGGACAAGAAAAAGCAGATTCAGCAACAAAGGCACGAGCTGTTCCCATTTATCAAACAACATCTTTTGTTTTTGAAAATACTGAACATGCGGCAAATCTTTTTGCCTTAAAAAAACTTGGCAACATTTATACCAGAATAATGAATCCAACTACAGATATTTTTGAAAAACGAATGACTGCAATTGAAGGTGGCACTGGTGCTTTGGGTGTAGCTTCAGGAATGGCAGCAGAAACATTAGCATTACTCACGATTACTCAAGTAGGTGATGAAATAGTAGCTGCAAATAATCTTTATGGAGGAACATATCAACTTCTTCATTATACGTTTCCTAAACTGGGTCGAAAAGTTAGATTCGTTGATTCTACAAAACCAGAAGCTTTTATAAAAGCAATAAATGAAAAGACTAAAGCTATTTATGCTGAAACGATTGGCAACCCAAAATTAGATGTACCAGATTTTGAAGCGATATCACAAATAGCACATAACGAAAGTATCCCATTAGTAGTGGATAACACTGTTGGTGTAGGTCTAGTTAAGCCGATTGAATTCGGTGCAGATATAATAACGCTTTCAGCTACCAAATATGTTGGTGGTCATGGAACTAGCATCGGTGGTGTGATTGTTGATTCCGGGAAATTCGAATGGAATAATGGTAAGTTCCCTGAATTCACTGAGCCTGACAAAAGTTATCATGGAATTAAATACTGGGATACTTTCGGAAGTTTTCAAAATTTGGGAAATGTAGCTTTTATTTTCAAGGCAAGAGTACAATGGTTGCGAGATTTAGGACCAGCTTTAAGTCCATTTAACGCGTTCATGTTTCTTCAAGGATTAGAAACTCTGCCATTAAGACAACGAAAACACTCAGCGAATGCATTAAAAGTGGCTAGATTCTTACAAAACCATCCGCTTGTTAGTTGGGTTAATTATCCAGGATTAGAAAATCATCAAAGCTATAATTTAGCAACAAAATACCTCAAAGGCAATTATGGAGGTCTATTAGGATTTGGGATAAAAGGTGGACTAAAATCAGGAAAGAAATTCATTAATTCAGTTAACCTTCTTTCGCATCTAGCTAACATTGGGGATGCAAAAACCCTTGTGATACATCCTGCCTCAACTACTCACCAACAACTCACACTTGAAGAGCAGTTAGCAACAGGAGTTACTGAAGATTACATAAGACTCTCAATAGGAATTGAAGATCCGCAAGATATTATTGAAGATATAGATCAAGCGCTTCTAGCTTCAAATCAAAACTAAATGGAAAACAGCTAAAAAACAGTCAGGAGATTAAAAGGATAATCACAACTATTCAGCAATTAAAAAAAGTCAAAACAAAACAATTTACTTTTGCTTTTCCACCAGATGAGTTCATTTTGGAGTCTGGAAAAAAATTAGGTCCAATAACAATAGCTTATGAAACATATGGCGAGTTAAATAAAGGAAAAACAAACGCTATTCTAATTACCCACGCACTTTCTGGTGATGCTCACGCTGGAAGTCATCCTAATGACATGGTTGTTGGGTGGTGGGATAAAATTATTGGACCCGAAAAATTTATTGATACAAATAAGTTTTTTGTAATTTGTTCCAACATACTCGGTGGTTGCAGAGGATCCACGGGGCCCTCTTCAATTAACCCAAAAACAAAAAAAGAATATGCAACAGACTTTCCAATAATTTCAATAGGAGATATTGTTAATGTTCAAAATAAGCTAATTTATCATCTAAATATTGAGAAATTATTATCAGTAATTGGAGGATCCATGGGAGGTATGCAAGTTCTCCAATGGATGGTTGCTTATCCTGAAAAAATAAAATCAGCTATTCCAATAGCTACAACTATGAAACATACACCCCAACAAATAGCATTTAATGAAGTTGGGAGACAAGCAATAATTTTCGATCCAAATTGGAAAAAAGGCCAATATTATGGCTCCAAAAAGCCAGTAAAAGGATTAGCTTTAGCAAGAATGATTGGACACATAACATACATGAGTGACGGTTCTATGGAAAAAAAATTTGGGAGACGTTATAAACTTGATAAAGAAAATAATAAGTTTGGAGCAGAATTTGAAGTAGAAGGATACTTACATTATAGAGGGGACAGTTTTGTCAAAAGATTTGATCCAAACTCATATGTGTACATAACTAAAGCAATGGACTATTTTAATATCCAAAATGGAAAAAGAGTAGGAAGCATCTTTAAAGGGTTAAAAGCGAAAGTATTGGTAATTTCCTTCAAATCAGATTGGCTATACCCAGCACAACAATCACAAAAAATCGTAAAAGCATGCAAACTAGCTAATGTAAAAACTAGTTATTGTGATATTAATTCTAATTACGGTCATGACGCTTTTCTATTAGAAGTCAAAGAAGAAGGACAAATTATCAAACATTTTCTTAACAGTGTATTAAGTAATAAATGAGGGAAAATCCATAGAAAATCCAAAAAAAGCAATAGAGAGTAAAACAATTTTAAATTGGATAACAGAAGAATCGTCAGTTTTAGATCTAGGTTGTGGTGATGGCGATCTTTTATCATTGTTAATTAAGAAAAAGCGAGTTCATGCTCAAGGAATAGAAATAAATCAACAATCTATTCAACAATGCATAATTAAAGGTCTAAATGTATTTCAAGAAGATATTGATTCAGGATTATCTGATTATTCTGAAAAATCTTTAGATTATGTAATTTTAAATCAAACATTTCAACAAGTAAAAAAACCTGCCTTTGTTTTAAAAGAAGCATTAAGAATTAGTAGAAAAACAATTGTGGGATTTCCAAATTTTTTGCATCTTTCTTCAAGATTAAAAATGTGTTTTGGAGGAAAAGTTCCCGTGACCAAATCATTGCCTTATAAGTGGTATGATACACCCAATCTTCATTTCTTTAGTATTATAGATTTTATAGAATATTGTAAATCAAAAGAGATAAAGATTGAAGAAAAAGTTTTTATTTCTAAAAACAAGAAAGTGAAATTATTTCCAAATGTCTTTGGAGAAATCGGATTATTCTTATTGTCAAAATAAGTTCTTTCATATATTTATTCTATTAAGTGGATAGTCTAATTTGTTTTTACTTTATGATAATTAAATAATTCTATTTTCATTATAAATAAATAAGTTAGTAATATTTTAGATTAAACTAGGATTTCGGTTAAATACAGTAGAAGTGGGTTTAAATGAAGGTAATTATTGGACCAGCATCTAAAGATTTAGCTATAAAGATAGCAGATTTGACAGGTTATGAAAAAATTGATGTAATTAGTAAAAAATTTCCAGATGGAGAGGTTTATGTACGTTTAGGTAATACTGTAAAAGACGAAAACATAGCTATAGTGCAGACGACAAGTCCACCACAAAATGACAATTTATTACAACTTGCGTTTATTGCTAGTGCAGCAAGACTTGGTGGAGCAAAAAAAATCGTTGCGATAACACCTTACTTGGCCTATGCTCGTCAAGATAAAATTTTCCTTCAAGGCGAGAATAGAAGTATAGAGACTATAGGTAATATTGTAAAGGCTTCTGGAATTGATGAAATAATAACTGTTAATGTTCACCAAGAAGAAGTATTAAAAAGATTTTCTATTCCTGCAAAAACTTTATCAGCAATTCCGTTAATGGCTAAATATTTCAAAAAAAAGGGATTTAATGAAGCTTTTTCATTGGCTCCAGATAAAGGAGCTAGATACATTGTCGAACAAGCAAAAAAAGTCTTAGGAGGAGAATGCGGTCATTTGGAAAAGTATAGAGATCGTTACACAGGAAAATTAAGTGTTTCAAAGAAAAGTTTCAATGTTAAAGGAAAAACTGCGATAATATTTGACGATATTATTAGTACTGGTGGAACAATTGTAAATGCTGCTAAAATACTTCTGGATCTTGGGGCTATTAGAGTTTTTGCAGCTTGTGTTCACCCGCTCTTAATTGGAGACGCAGAGGATAGAATACTTAATGCAGGAGTAGAAGAAGTGATAGGGACAGATAGTGTACCTAGCAGGTTTAGTAAGGTTTCACTTTCACCTTTAATTAGTCAAGAAATAAAGGCGCAAGAAAGTGGCTAAACTTTTCTTTTTGATTTCAGGAGAAAATAAGACTTTACCTTTAGCAGAATTGAAAGCGATTTTGGAAGCTGAAAAACACAAATTTAGTATTATCGAAAAACTTGATCAAGTTATTAAAATAGAATCTGAAATAAATTGCATAAAATCAGTATATTTACGATCTGCGTACACAAGAGTTTGTGGTCTTGAGTTATTTACCTGTGAATTAGATTGGAAAAAAATAGTCAACAGTATGAATAAAATCGACTTATCAAGTTTTATTAAAGAGAATGAAAGTTTTGCTGTTCGGGTTAAACGAGTCAGAAATTACGCTGAAAAATCTGCTGTAATGGATCTAGAAAGAAAAATTGGTAGAATTATTCTTCAAAACACAAAAAAGACAAGGGTAAATCTTTCTTTACCTGATAAAATTTTCGTTGGAATCTTAACTTCTGGAAAAATTATTTTTGGGCTTAAAATCGCTGCAATTTGTCCTAAACCTTTTGGAGAAAGACGACCTAGAAAAAAACCTTTTTTCCACCCATCAGCAATGCCGTCAAAATTAGCTCGATGTATGATAAATCTTGCGCATGCAAAACAAAATGACATGGTTTTGGATCCATTTTGCGGTACAGGAAGCACTCTCATCGAAGCAACATTAATCGGTTGTCGCACCTTGGGGTTAGATGCGCAACTCAAAATGCTAAAAGGATGTAAAAAAAACCTGGACCATTTCAATATTAAGGCTGATGGATTAATTCTTGCAGATGCGAGAAAACAGCCAATAACCAAAACTAATTGTGTTGTAACTGACCCCCCGTATGGTCGTTGTTGTTCTACAATGAATTCAACGACTAAAAAAATTGTTGAAAAAGTACTTTTTTCAGTTCTGTCTATCCTAAATAAAGGTGATAGAATTTGTATTGCCTCACCAAAAAGCATACGCTTATCACTCTTAGGAAAAACATTAGGATACGAACATTTAGAATCACATTTTGTATATGTGCATAGAAGTCTAACAAGAGAAATAGCAGTATTTAAAAAAAAATAAAGTGAAAAAGATGAGCATGAATATTATTTTTTTAGGAACAGCCGGAAGTATTCCAACAATTAGTAGAAGTCTATCTGCAATTATCCTAAAAAGACAAAATGAACAAATAATGTTTGATTGTGGAGAAGGAACACAAAGACAAATACTAAAAGCGAAAACAGGATTTCATAAAAAGATGAAAATTCTTATATCACATTTGCACGGGGACCATGTTCTTGGATTACCTGGATTATTACAGACAATGGCATTAATGGATAGACAAAAAAAAATTGAAATTTATGGCCCAGTCGGAATTAAAAAATTCATGGAGTGTTCTAAAGAAATTCTGAAATTTGGCCTGACTTTTTCAGTCGATGTTGTCGAAGTAGTTAATTCTGGAATTATTTGTGAGGAAAAGGAGTATTATATTGAAGCAATAAAATCAAGTCATTCAGAAACTAGTTTTTCTTATGGATTTATTGAAAAACCGCGTCCTGGAAAATTTTTTCCAGAAAAAGCTACAGCATTGAAAGTTCCTGAAAGTGAATTCTGGTCAAAGCTTCAAAAAGGAAAAAACATTAAATTGTCAGATGGCAGAAGTGTCAAAGCTTCAGAGGTTACAGGACCTTTGAGAAACGGTAGAAAAATAATATACTCAGGAGATACAAGACCTTTTGAAAATTTTGAAAAGTTTGCCTATAAAGCTGATTTAATTATTTATGAATCAACTTTTGACGATAACCTTATTGAAAAAGCATTAGTGGATGGGCACTCTACTCCAAGTCAAGCTGCCAAAGAGGCAAAAAAAGCAAAAGCTAAAAAATTATTACTCACTCATATTAGTGCACGGTATCCTGATTCCAATATTTTAGTTAAACAGGCAAAAAAAATTTTTAAAAATACAATAATGGCTGAAGATTTTATGGAAATAGAATTGCCATTAAGTGAGAACTAAGATAACATTAATTTGATTTTATCTAGGCTTTCTTGTAAATGTTCTACAGATTCAATCATTATGGTTTTTTCATATTTTATTTCACGTATTGTTTGAACAAATTGATTCCAGTCTATCTTTCCATAGCCAATACCCAGGTGTTGATCATCTTGACCCATATTATCACTAATATGAATGTGAACAATTTTAGTGGATAATTTTCTCAAAAATGTTTCAGTCTCATTCTCAAGATTTGAATGACCAGTGTCTAAGACTACTCCAATATCTTCCAATGATGATTCTTCATAGAATCGAACAAAATCCTCGGGAGTTTTCATAATAAAACCGTATTTTCCTGGAAGATTCTCTATAGCTATTTTTAATCCAAAATCTTTTGCAAAATTATTTAAAAGACATATACTTTTCAAATTCTGTTTCCAATCTTCACCTGGATAAAACATACTAATACCTGTCTTGTTTCCAGGGTGAAGTACCCACAACTTGGCGTTTAAATCGTTAGCATAAAGCATAGAGCGTTTTAGTCGGTTAATCATTAGTGTACGAATTGATTTGGATGGGGAAGCAATATTAATATCAGCAAATGGAGAGTGAATTGTAAATTTTAAGTCAAATGAAGATGCAATATCTTTAAGAGTTGAAACCTTTTTTTTATTGAGCGCATGAAAACCATCATCAACTATTTCAACAAGTTTAGTGTCAATGGATTCTAGGTAAGTTATCATTTTTTTAAAAGGGTCACCCAAGCAATGAAGCATCGAAATACCAAACTCAATTTGGGACATTCTAATCAGTTCCTTTCTTTGGCAGTTACACTGAAAATCGAGCTTAATAACTTAATCTAAAAAAGTAACCTAATTTTTTACTATAGCTATTGTTCTCGAATAGGGTAATAGTTTAGGAGTAGAAATGGTTTACAGAAGAAGCAGAAGGTAGGAAGTAAATAAACTTTAGAATTACAGTTTCGGACATATAAAAAATGAGTTTTCTTAATTCTTTGAGCAGTTAATCTAATTGGTAAGCTTCTTCTCCGTGTTCACTAATATCTAAACCTGCATCTTCTGCTTCATAGCTTACTCTTAAAGGAGAAAACACGTTAACCAACTTCAGTAAGAGATATGAGCCAAAGAAATCAAAGAGCTCTACTACTGCAACTGCAAATAGTTGAGCGACCATAAGACCAGCATTTCCGAAGAACAAACCATCCACACCATTAATACTAGCTGATGCAAACAGACCAACCGCAATTGAGCCCCAAATTCCTCCAACACCGTGACATGCAAATACATCTAAAGTATCATCTATTCTTGATCTTCCCGATCTCCAACTAGCAACCAAGTTTGAGATTACTCCAGCAAGTAAACCTATGAATAAAGCTGAACTAACACTAACATAACCTGCAGCAGGAGTAATAGCAACTAATCCAACAACTGCACCAATTGAGATACCAACTGCTGATGGCTTTCCTTTTACTACCCAGTCCATGATCATCCAACTAACTGCAGCAGCAGCCGTAGATAAATTAGTTGTCACAATAGCTAGAACGGCAAACTCATTTCCCGCAAGAGCGCTCCCACCATTAAATCCAAACCAACCAAACCATAGTAAACCAGCACCAAGTATTACATATGGTATATTTGTAGGTTTAAATTCACTCAATCTATAATTTTTTAGGGAGCTCATATGATCTTTCCATGGAATTCCACACTCTCTTCTGCCAATAACTAGGGCTGCTGCTAGGGCAGATAAACCGGCTGTAACATGTACAACAATTCCTCCTGCGAAGTCAATTGCACCTATAGAGTGTAACCAACCATCAGGATTCCATACCCAGTGAGCTATTGGCGTGTAGATAAGTATAGACCATAGTGAGACAAAGAGCAGGAGTGATTTGAATTTTATTCTTTCAGCACATGCACCAATAATTAATGCAGGTGTAATAGCTGCAAATTTCAGTTGAAATGCAAAAATAGCAGTTCAGGAATTTTTGGTGCAAGCGCTTGATTAACAGTATATATATTGATACCGTTTAAGTCGATTAACGACAGATCGCCTATTATACCATTTATGCTTCCTCCAAATACGAGGCTATAACCTAGAATGGCCCAAAGAATACTCACAATAGCAAATATAATGATACATTGTACGATGGTGGATATCAAGTTTTTTTTCCGTACTAAACCTCCATAAAAAAAACCTAGAGCTGGAACCATTAACATTACCAACGCAGTTGCTGTCATTACCCATGATAAATCTCCTGCAATCATCAATTAATTCCTCTTTAAACATAATTACAATTTTATTTAATAAACGTTCATCATTATTTAAATATTTTGGAATATCTTTCACTAAAAACTAAAATATTTAAAATTATTTACACATTTATGTAAAAAAAGTATACGTATAACAATTTACAACAAAGAATTACATTTAAAAAAAATTCAAAAAAAACAAGTTTAATGATTTTTATGCAACCAACCCAGTAGAGTAATAGTTGAGTTCTACACGGTCAAAAAAAGTTTTTTGATTAAGATCTAATTTCTTTTTTTTCTGGAACATCTTTAAGAGCAAGAGTCTCGTAAAGTAAACTTTGTAAAGGTGAAAATTTTGTCTCAACCAGTTTATGGAAGAATAACGAATTATCGCACAGGCTGTAGCATACAATACCAACGCGAATGCCTAATTCAATTTAATCATGAAGATTTAGCAGCTCACAAAGGTTCACTCATTGGTAAAAAAGTTGTTTGGAAGGGTAAATACAAACAGTTAATTGGCAAAATCTCAGGATTCCACGGAAAGAATGCCCGCCTTAAAGTCAAATTCAAGAAAGGAGTACCTGGTCAAGCAATAGGGGAATTAGTCGAATTAATCAACTAAAGAATTTGAGTCTTGAATTGCCGCTTTTCATTACCAACTAAATTATTGTTTTAACAAGTGAGAAGATAGTCTATACTTTGAGGATTGTCTATTTACATTGTAAAGTTAATCTTTTTTGTGACTTTGAAAAGAATCCAAAAGTCGTTCTGAAATCTTAAAAATTAAGAATAATCTTAAAGTATTTTCCACAGTTGTGATATAAATAAAAGTTGATTTCGATTATAACCTCTAAAAAATTCTTTTAAGAGAGACTTATTTAAAAAATGTTAATAACAAAAATAAAGAATATTTTCAATTGGAAATTAGGATTTTTTATAAAGATATAAAGTGTGGGATGGATAACCTATTTTTGGATTTTCACAAAAATTTTCGATCTTAATGGGTTTCCAACCAACAATCTCATAGTCATGTGAGACTATTCTAACACCCTGTTTTAGTTCATTTTCTAATTTTGGTCTAATTTTTTCATTAGCACTAGTAGTAAGATATAAAAAGACTACATCTGCCGATTTTAAATTTACGTTAAACATATCACCATTTACAATTGTAATTCTATTGCCAAGACTAGTCTTGTTTATTGAGATAAGCGCTTTTTTTGCTAAATCTTCTCTTAATTCTACTCCTACGGCTCTAGCGCCAAAAATCTGGGCAGCCATCGTAACAGTTCTACCATCGCCAGCTCCTAAATCGAATAAGATTTCTCCAGGTTTTAGATCAGCTAATTTTAGCATATGCTCAATAACAGGAAGTGGACTAGGAACAAAAGGTGCAAGAAACATCAGTTTATCGCCAAGTAGTATTGATAGATTATCTTTATTTCAAGTATTCTGATAATTAAACCATACCTTTATGAGACATAATCATTCTTCTTTGGAGTTAGTCTTTTCGCGTCCCCACATTTCATGCAACTTTGTGCACAGAGATCCAAATATTTTTCTTCATTCTTGGAATTTATGGCATTTGCCGCTTTCATACAAAGATCACCCGGCTCATCGCATCCTTCTTCTTTACATTTATTAGAAATATAAAGACAAATCTCACGTACATCTTGAGGTTCCAATACAGCTCTGTTTGAACGCACTAGGAGACACAATTCTCTCGCCATAACGCATGTTTTAACATATTTAATACGTTGCAGAACTTCTGCTCGTAATTTTTTTCTGCTAATTTCCACTTTTATCATCCACTGAAAAGACTATGAACTTTATTAGGAATATTGAAGTCTTCAATTAAATATTTGAAGCGAACAGCTTTTCTAGATTCTTTTTTAGTTCATTACAAGTCTTTTAGAATGATTAGGATATTCTTCATATAAAAAGTATAGGTAAATTCCTATTATATCTACAAGTTATCAATCAGGTTGTAAACATATTTTATTAATAATTTCAGACTTAAAAAAGGATAATTAGAAAGTAATAAATAATGTAAGAAAAAAGTAATCGAATTTTTTACATAAATCAGTATAATTATCATGATAAAAATTAAAGATTAGAGTTGAAAAGCATGGAAAATTATATATCTATCTTCATAAGAAGACATGAAGTGTAATATTGCGGAGGAAATGAAATAATGGGTAATTGTCCAAAATGTGGAGCTACAGCTCCAACACCAAAGAAAACATGGAAAATGGCCGGTCGTCCTGACAAACAAGGAAAACGAATGCAACTAGAGATAGGGCTTTACAAATGTGCTAGTTGTGGCGCTAGCTTCCGAGAAGTATTAAGCAAACAAAAAATCTAAAAATTAGCTATCAAATCAACAGCTAGAAACAAAAAGTAGTTTACCAAGAATTAAATACTTCACCTTTCCCTTTTTTAGGCAACAACAAGTTTTAAAGTAGATTCCTCTTTATTGATCAACAACATATCAGGAATCAAATGGGGCTATTCTGTGATCTATAAACTGAAAAGATATTGGAAAAATGAGTATGTTCAAACTGCTACTGTAATAAGTATTATCGCATTGATAGTTTTTGGTTTTTGGTTTGGGTCCCAAGCGGTGTTAAACACTTCCTATCCTGCATTAGCTGTAGTGAGTGGTAGTATGTGTGTACCTTACGATGGACGTTGTGATGGCTGGTCACATCCATTTTCGCAAACATTACACATTGGCGATTTAATAATTGTCCAAGGAATAGAACCCAACAATTTAAACTCAGACTACCCTCATAGTGATATAATTATTTTTAAAAAACCAACTGATCCAGATGAATTAATTGTACATAGGATAGTTGAAAAAGAAGAGAGAAATGGAAAAATATATTTTTTCACAAAAGGTGATGGTAATTCTAACACAAAATGGCCAGACATCCCATCGTCTTCAGAATATGATCCTTGGAATCAGGGTAATGGAATTTCAGAAGACTTAGTGGTAGGAAAAGTAGTAATGCGCATTCCATGGGTAGGCCATTTTGTTTTATTCATGCGAAATGGTATAGGATTACCATTAGTAGTAGGTCTAATCATAATATTAGTAATAGTTGAATTTATTATCCCAACAGTTCGTTCAAAAAAAGAGGACCCCCAACAAGAATTGCCAATTTAGTAAATATAGATGTATTTATAAAGAAAACCTTTTTTAGAAAAGGATGTTAATCACAGGTTAACAAGAAGGGAAATTAATGCCAAAAGTTAAAGCTACCATACGCATTGAAAACGTGGTTGCCTCTGCAACATTAAATCAAAAAGTTGATTTAAACGCAGTAGTTAAAGGTTATCCAGGTGTAGAATATCGACCAGAGCAGTTTCCAGGACTAGTATTTAGATTAAAAAGACCAAAAACTGCTACCCTAATTTTCAACTCTGGAAAAATGGTTTGCACTGGAGCAAAATCAGCAAAAGAATCACGCCGAGCAGTCATGAAAGTTGTAAAAGAACTAAAAAAAGGCGGAATAATAATTATAAGCAAACCAGAGATGAAAATCCAAAACATTGTTGCTTCTGCAAGCTTAGGAGGAATGATTGATCTAGAAAAAGCAGCATACACTCTTGAAAAAACAATGTATGAACCTGAACAATTCCCAGGTCTTATCTATAGAATGGCAGTACCAAAAGTAGTTATTTTATTATTTGCAAGTGGAAAACTTGTTTGCACAGGCGCAAAACAAGAACAAGACGTTTATGATTCAGTTGAAAAATTGCATAACCTCTTAGAAGAAAAAGAGTTAATCTTTTATGAGGAAGAAGAATAAGAAAAGGATTAAAAAAATAATATTAACTTTAAATCTTTTTTAGCAGTGTTGAATCACTTATTAAGTAAATATAGTCCTTTTTGTGTTCTAAATGGAAAGGAACTAATTTAAAAAAAAAGAAAAATATGAAAAGTTAAGGTTTTTTTGAAACTTGATAAATCTTATTAACTTCTGGAATTAAACAATTTGTTCTTGGAAGTTCTTTCTTAAGAATATCAGCAAATTTTTTCTGATAAGCCTTAGAGTTAGCGTGATAGGGAACAGCCACTTGAGGTTTTATTAATATAGCTATTTCGGCACCTGTTTCAGGAGAAGTTCCAGGCGCTATTCCCACTGTACAAAAAACAACATCTATTTTTTCCTTAAGACCTATAGATTCCAATTCTTCAAAAGGCAAACTGTCTGCGGTGTGAAAGACTTTAACCCCATCTTCACTTGTTATTATATAAGTAACTGGATCAGCTGCAGGATGATTGCATTTTTCGGCTTTAATAGACACTTCCCCTACATGAATTTCTGATCCAGCACTAATTTCCTCCAATTTATCCGGAGGAATAAGGTGTTTTAACCGTTTAGTTGAAGCAGGATCCGCAATTATTTTGCATCCAGTATTTTTTTGAATTTCTTTAACAAGTCTTTGATCAAGGTGATCATAGTGTTCATGGGTAATTAGAACAGCGTCCACATTTGGAAAACTATTTGATCTAATATCCACAGGATCAATGATAATTGTTTTTGATGGAGTTTTAATTAAGACTCCTGCATAATGATTAAACCATACAAAAAGAATCGCGTTCTCTTCAGGTACATTTCTTATCGGCATAATGTCTTCCAACCAAATATAATATTCAACATATAGTCTAAAGAATTTTGTTGTTTATTCGAAGTTTTTTTTAAAAAAGTTATCTACTAAAGAAGATCGTATTACAGATATAATTTAGTTTAATAAAGAAAAAAATATTGATTTATTAATAGACCACATTCAATTTAATAACGCTTAATAGATGCAATATATTTTCTCTTTTATGGTAACTACGTGATAGTTTATGGTAGATGTTTGGCTTCCCTATGGAGAAAGTGATGTTTGTATTAGGGTTCCAGCTCGAAATTTTCTTGGTTCAATTGAAGCGAAAAAAGTTGTTGGTGTTCCAGACCCTGAATCTGAAATAAAAAGAGCACTAAAGGAACCAATTGGATCTAAAAGATTAAATGAAATTGCGCAGGCTGATCAAAAAGTTGCAATTGTGGTTGATGATGCTACAAGAGATGCTCCAAGCGAATTAATGCTTCTTCCAGTTTTAGAAGAACTAAACTCTGCTGGTGTGAAAGATGATAATATTACCATAATTTTTGGTTGTGGAACACATAGGGTTGTTACACCTATAGAGGCTAAAAAATTGCTCGGGAAGGAAGTAATAAGTCGGATAAAAACTATTAGCCATAATTGTAAATCAGAAGATTTAGTTTATATTGGAAAAACTAAATCCTATGGAACGAAAGTCAAAGTTAATCGAGTATTTGCTGAAGCAGATCTAAAAATCTTGTTAGGTGATGTTGGATTTCATTATTATGCAGGCTATGGCGGAGGACGTAAAAGTGTTATGCCTGCAATTTCTTGTTCAGAAACAATTCAAAATAATCATGCTATGCTACTCAATTCTAAAGCACGTACTGGAATCTTGGAAGGAAATCCTGTTCACGAGGACATGACAGAAGCTGCAAAGCTTGCAAAGGTAGATTTTATAGTAAATGTGGTTACTAATAATAAAGGAGAACTTGTTAGAGCTTTTGCTGGTGACTTAGAAAAAACATTCTATCAAGCTATAAAACTAGTTGACGAATTGTATCGTGTAAGTGTAGATCGAAGAGCTGATATTGTAGTTGTTAGTGCAGGAGGACATCCTGGAGACATCAATCTTTACCAAGCATACAAAGGATTAGATAATGCTTTAGAGGTTGTAAAAAGAAATGGGACAATAATTCTAGTAGCAGAATGTCCAGAAGGACATGGAAATCAAGTATTCTATGAGTGGATGATGCGTTTTGGAGAGTTAAAAAAAGTTGAACGTGAAATAAAACGTCATTTTGTTATGGGTGGACATAAAGCATATTATTTGTTGAAAGCTCAAAAAAATCATACTATTATTTTAGTTTCATCTCTTCCAGATTATTATGCATCTGATATTTTCAAACTAAAGACAGCCAGAGCAGTTAATGATGCTTTTAAAGAGGCTTTAAAAATATCTGGGGCAGGTTCTAAGGTTTGGGTAATGCCAGAGGGAAATCACACTTTACCTTCTGTAAAAAGTTAAAATTAATAATTATTTCAACAATTATTTTGTATGAATTACTTTAGAATATTTCAAAGTTAAGCACAAACTTTAAGTTTAATTTAGAAATTTCGATTAAAGAGATAAAGAGATGCAACAATCTTTCGTGATAAGAAAATTTAATCCAAATGATCTACAAAAGGTAATGCAAATTAATCGGTTGTGTCTTCCTGAAAATTATAGTGATATGTTCTTTATGGATTTGTATCATCGTTTTCCTGAAACATATATTGTGGCAGAAGAAGAGGGAAAAATTAGCGGATATATAATGTGTCGTATTGAAGTCGGATTATCTCATTTTGGATTTGGTGGTCTAATAAAAAAGGGACATGTGGTGTCAATTGCGGTTTTACCTGGAGAAAGAAGGAAAGGCGTAGCTCAAGCTTTAATGCATAGAGCTATTGAAGGAATGCTTCATTATACTGCAAAACAATGTTATTTAGAAGTAAGAGCTACAAATCAGCCAGGATTATCACTCTATAAAAAGTTAGGATTCGATATTACTAGGATAAGTAATGGATACTATTCAGATGGTGAAGACGCTTATATAATGAGTAAAAAACTCTTAAAATAAGTTGAAAAAAATCGAATAATAGAAAATATTATTTTTTATTTTGGCTAAGTTCAGATTCTAATTCTTTTATTTTCTTCTTGAGTTCTTTATTTTCCAATTCCAAATCCTTAATTTGGGAAATAGCAGCTAAATCCTTCTTCTTTCTTTTTTCTCTATCAATAATTTCTTCATCTACCCAAGGCGGAGTTGTATTACTACCCATACCCATTTTTAATCCCAATAAAAATTCGATCCCACAAATTTAAAGGTGATGAATCTAAGAAATTAAAAATTCTTTTTTGGTAATTAAGTAATATACTTTATAAAAATATACTAATCAATAGTTAATATTAGAAAAAAAGGAACAACAAGTAATGAAAGGAAAAGAAAGCATCATTGGTCTAAAAAAGAAAATTGCTTTAGTTGCACATGATAATAAAAAAGGGAATTTACTTGAATGGGTTAGATTTAATAAAAATACTTTACAAAAACATAAATTATTTGCAACTGGTACGACTGGTAAATTGCTCGAAAAGGAACTTGATTCTAAAATTACTATTTTTGAAAGTGGACCATTAGGTGGAGATCAACAAGTCGGTTCTCGAATTAGTGAAGGAAAAATTGATTTTTTAATATTTTTTTGGGATCCTTTAAAATCTCAATCACATGATCCTGACGTAAAAGCTCTTTTAAGAATGGCTGTAGTGTGGAATATTCCTACAGCTTGTAATCGTGCTTCAGCTGATTTTCTAATTTCATCACCTTTAATGAATAAAAAATATTCTCGCTATCTACCTAATTATGATGATTATAGGCTAAGACTGAAAAAGTATTAACAAGCACTTTTTTTTCTTAAGATAATTTATTACTAACAAGAATCAAGTCTGATTTGAAAAAAAATAGTTAAAACCTCGAGGTTAGCTTATGAGAAATATTGACTAAAACAATTATGATCAATTATATATAGATAATTTGTTAATCTTTGACTATTCTACCTTTCGTAAATGGAATAAAGGCTCTAATTTGTTCGATTGATGTTTTTGGAGTTGTTTCCCGTAATTTTTTAGGAAGTTTCAATATTAAAGAACGCATTATTTTTGTTAGTAGGTCTTTTCCCTTTAAGTCACCTGGGATTATAATCACATAATAGTTGGTTACAGCTTTAACTGAATTCAAAGGACCACCTATAAAAGAAAAACTTGCATCTTCTTTGATAAGTCCAATTGCTAGTTTAAGGGGGACACTTCGTATCCAATTACGTTTTCCTGTAACCACAAAGCTTCCTTTAGAAACATATTCTCCTGAAGGACCACCTTTGCTTAATTGGGAGGGTTTAACCCAATAAACATCTGCTGATCCAGCACCTTGCCGCCAAGCTCTGGAAAAAGAAGCTGCAAATTCGCCTGCCTCGGATACGCTTTTTTCACTTATTGTATTGCCATTAGTTTTTATTAGAACAAAAGGAGCACCTGTTATGTCTGCATGAAAAACTGGATCATCCGGTTCAGCATATTTTTTCACTAATACTTCATTACTAACAGAGTCTTTTCCTGCCACAACTAAAAAACCATCCGAATCTTTATACCAACGAAACTTTTCGTACCATTTTTTGTTTTGAATTTTACTTGTTTCTAATTCTGTTAATATTTGGTCGGGTTTGCCTTCATTAACATCTTTAGTTTTCTTTAACAGATTTTTTAGTTCGTCTAATTGGGTTAAGGAATTCTTTAATGCTGAAAACGCGCCTTCAGATTTTTGTTTTGATTTTTTACTTAGATCATAATATTTTGCCGCATTTTCATAAAGGGTTTTTCGCAAGTTTAACGTAAACCGTATTCCGTCAACATAAATGTTTGCTCTAATGTTTCTTGAGTCAAAGGATTCCACTAAAGTAGCAGGGCTTTTTCCAACTTTTTTAGCATCTAGAACTTTCTTAAACATGGTTGCCCATTCTTTACCTACTCGATTTCTAATTGAAAAATAATCTAGTAATAACTGTATTTCACTAGAATGAGAATATATTGTGTCGCCTAAAATTTTGTTGTTGAGAATATTTTTCTTTTCATCATCCAATACTTGCTTCTGTTTTGATACTATTCTTTCTAATCTTTCAACTTCTTTCTCCAGCTTATTGATATGCCCTCCAGCAATTGCTTTTTTATTGGCTGTATCTTTAAGATAAAATCGGTCTAATACTTCATTAAAAGTTTTTAAGCTTTTGAAATTAAAGTTTTTATAACGATTAAGCTCGAGAGGTATTGCATCTAAAAAATGGTTATCTTCATCTAAAATTAAACTTGGTTGAGTTTTTGAAGTTTTTATTGTACATAAAATATTTTGCACAGATGCAAAAATAGATTCAAATTCAGAATCTTGAAGAGAATTAGATGACCTATTTTTTTCGATATTTGCTTTTGATAGAATTTCTTCAGAGTAAAGTCCACCAAATCCTAAAAGTCTAGCAATTGCTCTTACAACTTCAGTTTGACCAAAATCAAGTATTCCACTCTTTATTTCTTCTTTTGTTATTTCAAAGGGATTTTTGCTCCTTGATGGAGGAAACTCGAAAGATTCATTTCGAAGAATATTACGGTCTCTCATTCTTTTAAAGACCAAAGCTTGAAGAATTATATTTTTTTCATCTGTAAGAATAATATTGCCTTCCCCAAAAAGTTCTAAAATGAGTTTCCAACTTCCAGTTTTTTTTCGTAAATGAAGGAGTACTATTCTTTCGAATTTGTATTGTTCTACTTTATCTATCCAAGCACCACTCAGATGTTTTCTTAGGGCCATACAAAATCCTGGAGGAATTTTAGGGGGTTTCAAAACGTAAGAAGTTAAATGAATACGTCGCCCTGCTTCCATAACTAGTCTTAGTTGAGGGCTATCTGTTTTATGTAGTTTAAGAATAATGGTTTTTTTATCGTATTGATATATTTTATTTATTCTAGAGTTCAGTATTATCTCCTTTAATTCCTGAACCAAGACGGAAATATCGACGCTCGAAAACTCTTTTGTGTACAAAAAGATAGCCTCTTAATTTAGTTCCTAATGTTAGATGTACTATAAAATAAGTTATTTATTGATAATCTTTTGAATTTTTTCTAATATACTAAGAAGATTTATTTTTAACTTTTGAGTTATAAAAAATGGAATAATTTCTTTTACTTAATAATTGTAAGAGCAACTATCCTCAATTCAAAGAATTAAACAAGATATAGGGTTCTCAATGTCAGACATTTATCCATATGAAGGATAAATCTATGGAAGGAAAAGAAACAATAAAGATTCATAAACCTGATTTGAATGAAAAAGTATTCTTTTTTGGGTGTGGAGTAACTATTAGTGTTCCACTTACACTTTTTATATATCAATACACCGATTTATTATTAGTTGGTCTTGACCCATTTCTTATTGCTTTATTTGCCAGGGTAGTTTTTGCTCCATTTATTGAAGAATTTGCAAAAGTATATCCTCTATTTTATCGTCATGGTGAAACTGAAAGAGCTATTTTCAATTTGTCATTAATAGTTGGCTTGGGATTTGGAGTTGTAGAATTATTTACATATATTTTTGTTTTAGAAGTGCCATTAATTTACAGAATACCGGGTATCTTCTTTCATCCAGCAAGTACTGCAATAATTGGTTATGGAATAGCTAAAAAAAGACCAAGTACATACTATTTAATTGCAGTTATGTTCCACTTTGCAAATAATTTTATTTCTTTAACAAACTCCAATTCATTTATAGGATCAGCTTTAGTTGTATCAGGATGTGTTTTTTTGGCTTGGAGACTTGGAAAAGATACAAAAGAGGTTATAGTAATATAAATAAAAAAAAATGTGTGTTACTACTAATTTCTAAAAACAGTGAAAAAACCGATTTATGCTGGAAAAGTTCCAAAATACTTAAGTAATAACCTTTTAATTTAGACTTTAATGCCGCTTTCAAGGATTGTATACTTATGAAACCATTAGTTGCAATATACATGTTAAGATTAGGTTTAGGTTCAATTTCAGGAATGATAAGTGCTTTTGTGGCTTCAATATCGAGTCCCACTGAATTAACAACTTTTCTTAATAGTTTGACTATCGCATTAGCAATTTATTTACTATCGTACTATGGTATTAAAGCAAAATTCTATAATAAGGTTGAAAAACAATCAAAAATTATGACCATGGGAATTGGAATATTTTTCATTTCTTGGATAGTTTTTCTAGTACTTTTTTACACTATTTTAATTGGTCCCATAGCAACCGTATAATAATTATTTGTCTTTAACAGGATAAAAATTAGCAATTGTCGCTTGATTTTTATCATCTTTTACAGTTTCTATTGAAGTTTTTTCTTTCTTTTGTTCTTTTGATTCAGGAATAGGGATATCCATTCTAATTATTACTCGCATACATCCAGCCCAAGCTGAAAAATAACCTCTATCATAATCTGCATGAAGCCCATTTTGTGTATGTTCTAAAAATTCACGACGATATTTATGAAGTGCTGCTTTATCAGTAAAGTCAAATTTTGAAAAAAAAGAATATTCATCATTTATATTTTTTTGTGAAAGATACATACCATATAGAGCTTGATAATATCCTTGATTCCATTCAGTTTTTTGCATTTTTTCATTAATTCTTTCTAATTCTCTAAGACCTTCTGTGAACTTCCTGTTAACCAAAAGTTGAAAATATCTCGTAACTAAAGTCTTGGGCATTGGCATTTTTTATTTTACCTACGTTTTTTGCTTAATTTCTCTTCTTCAGATACGTCTTCTATACCGTTTTCAGTTACTTTAAATATTTCCTCTGCTTCAGGGAGATAAGGACTTGAAACTACTCTAGCAATTCGAACAGGACCTCTAGAAGCGCGCCTAAGAAAAATGCGTGTATTACTTGTGTGTCCAACAATATGACCTCCTATTGGATGAAGTGCATTACCAAAGAACACATCTGGTTTAGCCATAACTTGATTTGTTACAACAGCAACAGTATTGAAAGCTCTAGCCAAAGCTATGAGTTTATGCATATGTTTGTTAAGTTTTTGCTGTCTACGAGCCAACATTTCTCGCCCAACATATTCACTTCTAAAATGAGAAGTTAATGAGTCGACTATGATAATTTTTATGTTGTTATCTTTAATAATTTGATCAGCATTTTCCAACAAAAACATTTGATGATCAGAGGTATAAGCTTCAGCGTAGATAATTTTTTTAACTGCCTCTTCAGGTTTAATACCCAAATGTTTAGATATTTGAACAATTCTCTCAAGTCTAAAAGTATTTTCAGTATCAACATAGAGTGCGGCCCCATCAAGACCACCTCGTTCAACTGGTAATTGAACGTTTACACATAATTGGTGACATATCTGACTTTTTCCACTCCCGTATTCTCCGTAAAATTCTGTTATGGTCTGTGATTCTAAACCGCCAGAAATAATATTATCAATAGCTTTGCTACCAGTTGTTAGCTTCAGAACATCTTTACTAAGTTTTAGAAGTTCATCAGCACGTATAAAATTTACACCAATAACCGAACGGGCAGCTGCAATAATTGAAAAAGCTTTTTTTTCACTTACCCCGACGGGTTCGAGTTCACGTGCAGTAGCCATTGCAACTGACTCAACAGTGTTATATCCAAGATTTCGTAATTTCTTGGAAGTTGCAGGACCAACACCAGGAAGGTCCTCAATAAATTTATATTGAACTTCTTTTAGTTCATTCTCTTTCTTTGAAGTATCTTGATCATCCAAAATCTCTTGATCATCCAAAATCTCTTGATCATCCAAAATCTCTTGATCATCCAAAATCTCTTGATCATCCAAAATCTCTTGATCATCCAAAATCTCTTGATCATCCAAAATCTCTGGGTCTTCTAACATCTCTTCTCCACTTGTGATCAGTTGGAAAAAGCCCTATTTAAAACAAGCGAATAATCAGAACAAATAGTATGTAGAGAGTTAAATGAAAGTAAAACTAATTTGGATTTTGAATAATTAATTGGGATACTACTTGTAACTTCAAAAGATTTAATATCAAATCGAGATAATCGATAAAAAAGTGAGTATATCAATGTTCAACAGTTTAAAAGGAAAAATCGCTTTTTCTGGCTTTTCAGTGTTAGCCATAGGAGTAGGTCTATTAATTTTCACTTTTTTTAGTGCTTATGGATTTTTAACAGCAGGAATATCTCCGATCTCAACGCAAGATCTAATTCAGACTTTTGGTGAAGCTCTAGGTCCTCTAATAGCTGCAGCAATACAAGTAATGTATCTGGGAGTTATGGGATGGATCGGGTCTTTGATAACCATTAGAGGAGTTACAGTTATGACTAATATAACAAAAGAACCACCAGTAATTCTACAAAAAACGGAAGCACAAAAAATAGTTCAACCTCAAACTCAAAAAGCGGATATAAAACAGAAAAAAACAAAACCCAAAGTAAGTGAACCGGAAATGATAGTTGTTCCTTTGGAAAGAATAGAACAAAAACCTCAAGCCAGAAAAAAAATTAAGAGAATAAATTAAACAATTCTTTAACCGGTTAGGAAATAATTATAATGAAAGTACCAATTAGAATGTTAGGTATAGCTACATCGATAATTTGGGTACTTCTCATAACTTTTATTGTTTTAGCAGCATACTCCGTAACGGATTTAAGGTTTAACGTAGAGGAACCACAATTTACTATAGATTCAAACGAACAATTAATACTCAATTTGCCATTAATTATCGACAATGGAGGTTATTATAGCCTCAAAGAATTTCAGATTACAACTTTATTTTCTAATATTGAAGGAGTAGAAATCTCAAGAGCGAACACTTTTATACCAATTATTCCTAGCGGAGAAATCGTAACTATTAATCATAATGTCCCAATAAACATTGAAGAAATATTCAACAATGATGAGAAATATCTTTTTGAGGATAACGAAATTCAAGTTTCTTTATCTGTTGGATTAAATTTCGCTGAAGTACTTCCATCTCAAATTTCAACGAATTTTACATTTCCTTGGGGAGCACCTTTAAGCAATCTTGAATTTAGACAAGCAGATTTTCACAGATTCAATCTCACACATAGCAGTATCACAATTCCAACGAGTTTTGAAAATCACGGATTTTTTGATATCATAGGAAGCATGAGTGTAGAATTGTGCAATGAAGAAAATTCAGTTCTTAGCGAAACTCGACAATTAATTAGTGTAAATCAACAAGCTTACTATGAAGATAGTTTAGAATTTATTTTACCAATATCAGAAAGCACGTTAACTAATTTAGAAAATGGACATCTTAATGTATATTTTTCAACTTTACTGTTTGAAAGTGGACCTTTGGTGATTCCTTATGAGTGAACAAAAAACATTCGACACCAAGATTATCAGAGAAATTGCTTTGAGAATTATAAAAGCTAGTATGAAAGCTGCATTGGTTTACGTCATTTATATTTTTGTTACACCAATTTTAGCACCTATTTCTGAATTAGTACCGGATTTAATGAGTTCAATAGAGTCTTTCGCGATTGTTTTTGTTGTTTTAATGGTGCTTAGTGATCTAACTCAAAACACGATTTTTCAGCATTTTTTTAACACTGCACGAGAACTCTATGTAATTGGGTATTTACTTTTATCCATGGGGGATGGATTGATGAGTTTAAGCTATGAAAGTATTAGTTTAACAGTGAATCTAACAATATTTTATAGTATTGCCGTTCTGCTTAGTTTGCTAGGTCTTGCTAGATCAATTTTGCAGGCTATTGATTATATGGGTAAAAAAGCAGAAAGACAAGCGAGTTTGCAGCCTATTCTAAAAACTTGAGGGTTTCATATTTAATAAATTAAATCCTTTTTCTTTTTTGAGAATTACAGAGTATCATACATTTTTTATGTGTTTCAGAGAATATTATAATTTTATCAAATGAGTTGATTGTTATGAAGATTTCTTTGATTAGTGCTAATCCAAATTTTGAAATCGATGATAGGGAAGTAAAAAAATCTATTGCAGCATTCCCACCCTTGAGTTTGTTATATCTTGCTTCAATTCTAAAGAGAGAAAAGTTTGAAGTATCAATCTTAGATCAACCAGCGCAGGGATTGAGTTTTGGAGAAACTCTAAATTGGATCAAAAGAGAAAATCCAGATGTTGTTGGTTTTTCTACTTTAACTAGTTCGGGTCGAAATTCCGCGTTGATTAGTAAAAAGGCAAAAGAGGCTAATCCGAATTTAATTGTAATTTTTGGTAATCATCACGCAACATTCAATGCTAATCGAATTCTTCAGAAATATCCTTCAGTCGATATAATTGTAAGAGGTGAAGGGGAAAAAAGTATAGTTAAGTTAGCCAATTGTCTTGAGAATGGAGGAAATTTAAAAGAGGTTAGAGGAATCAGCTTTAGAGAAAATGGAAAAGTTGTTTCAAACCCTGATCAAAAACTAATTGAAGAGTTAGATTCTCTACCTTTTCCGGAAAGAGATTTATTAAAAGTCAACTATCACTGTATAATTGCAGGTGCTAATGTAGCGCCAAAAAAATTTACGAGCATAGTATCTTCGCGGGGTTGTGTATATGGTTGTAGATTTTGTAGTTGTTCAAAACTCGCAATGAATAAATGGCGATTCAGATCAGCTAATAACACATTAGATGAATTACAAATCCTGTCAAATGAGGGATATAAACAACTTATTTTTGTGGACGATAGTTTCACTATGAATAGCAAAAGAGTAAAACAGATTTGTCAGGGGATAAAAAAGGAAAAAATGGATATTGAATGGATTTGTGAAGGAAGAGTAGATAATTGTTCGCATGATATGCTAAGAGATATGGTTACAGCAGGTTGTAAAGTATTATATTTTGGTATTGAAAACGCTAATCAAAGAATTCTGAATTACTATAATAAACAAATTACACCTTCACAATCAGAGAGAGCGGTAAAAAAGGCTAGAAAAGCAGGAATTGATGTTATTATAGGTTCATTTGTTTTGGGAGCTCCAGATGAAACCCTTGAAGAAATGCAGAATACAATAAAATTTGCAAATAGAATTCCGATAGATCTTCCTCAGTATAACATTTTGGAAGCACATCCTGGAAATGATATTTGGTCTGAATTTGTCTCTAAAGGTTTTATAAATCCAGATAAGTATTGGGAGTCAGGAATAGCAGTTTGTGATGTGTATCCCAAAGCTAAAGTCTCTCGCAAAGAAATTATGCGTCTCATGCATGATGGTTTTTTTAAAAAAGTAGCCAATCCAACCTTTTTACTGGATCAAGCTGCAAAGACAATAAAAAGTCCATTCCGTTTCAACATTATTGTTAATAATATAGTTCGGCTTAATCAAATTAGAAAATCAGTAGAAAAAGTGGCTTAATAAATAAAAAGATTATAGTCATTTAATTAAATCGAAAAGAAATAGTAATTAGGTTTACACACACGGTCGTTATATTATGAAATTCGAAACTTATGTAAAGGAAATAATTCCTAGAACTAATAATGTTAATAGTTATAGATTTTTTAAACCTCCTAATCTGAACTACTTTCCTGGACAGTTTTTTTTCATTACCTTAAAAAGTGATGGAAAGGTGTTAAAGAAACATTTCAGTTTTTCAAGCAGTCCTACTGAACAAAATCACATCGAGTTTACAAAAAAATTAACAAATAGCGAATTTTCGAGTACACTTAAAAAATTGGTTAAAAATGATTGGGCGAAAATAGAGGCTCCTTTTGGAAAGTTCACTTTTATGGGTGAATATAAAAAAATAGCGTTATTAGCTGGTGGTATTGGGATAACGCCCTTTAGAAGCATTTGTAGATATTGTACAGATAACCAATTGAAAAATAGAATTACATTGATTTATGGAAATCAAACGGAAGAAGACATTGTTTTTCGGGAAGAATTTGAAGATATGCAAAGGCTAAACAAGAATCTGAAATGTGTTTTTACAATTAATGAGGGTAATGATAGTTGGAAAGGCTTAACTGGATTTATCAATATTAATATGATAAAAAAAGAAATATCTGATTATAAAAATACGATATTTTTTTTATGCGGTCCACCTGGAATGGTAGAAGCTTTGAAAGGAATCATTAACCAACTTGGAATTGCAGCTGACAATATTAAAACAGAATATTTTACCGGATACATTTAAGACAAGCTAAGGATAAAATCTTCTGGTTGTCCTAGGAAATGGAATTGAATCAATAACATTGTCTAAATCTAGCATCCAAACTAGTAATCGTTCTAAGCCTAGTCCAAAACCAACATGAGGTACACTTCCATATCTTCGAAGATCTAAGTACCAGGAATAATCCTCAACATTCAAGCCTAAAGTATTCATTCTATCGATTAATATTTGTTTGTCATCTTCTCTTGCACCGCCAGTAGATATTTCTCCAATTCTAGGAACTAGCATATCAACTGACATTGCTAATTCAGGTTTATCTTTATGAGTTTTGCAGTAAAATGCTTTGATTGCAGTTGGATAATCATAAATAAAGAAGGGACGACCAAATTCTTCTGCTATTATTTTTTCTTCTTCGTAGCCTAAGTCAGCACCCCATTCAAGGGTAGATCCTTTCTTTTTGAGAAGTTCAATAGATTCGGTATAGGTAATTCTAGGAAATGGAGTTGTTACCAACTTGAGTTTGTTAGTATCAACTTTTAATTCTTCAAGTTCAGGTTTGCAGTTTAAAATTGTTTGTTCACAAATGTAGGATAATAAAGCTTCTTCAAAATCCATTAAATTACACATTTTGGCATAAGGCCATTCACCTTCTATATGCCAATATTCGGTTAAGTGTCTTATCGTTCTACTTTTTTCTGCACGAAATGATGGCGCAATACAATAAACTTTCTCCAGGGAATAAATTAGAATTTCAAGATAGAGCTGAGAGCTCTGAGTTAAATATAGAGTTTGATCAAAATATTTTAAATCAAAAAGAGTTGAACCACCTTCAACTGCAGCTGAGATGAACATTGGTGGAGAAACTTCGACAAATGCATTATTATTAAAAAATGTTCGTGTGTACTCTAATACTTTACTACGAATTTTCATAATTAAGTTCATCTTGCGACTTCGTAGCCATAAATGGCGGACATTTCGCAGAAAATCTGTACTTTGATCTTTTGCTATAGGAAATGGTTCTGCTAGTCCAATTATTGAGATGCCAGTAACGGATATTTCATATCCACCAGGAGCTCGTTTGTCAGGTTTTGCTAACCCTTTAAGAGTTAATGAAGATTCAATCGTTAGTTTTTCAGCTTCACCCCAAGCTTTACTATTTTTTTTCACTGTGCATTGGATAAATCCTGATGAATCTCTAACTAACAAAAAAATGAGGTTTTTTCCTTGTCTTTTACGATATATCCAACCTCTAATTAAAATTTCTTGATTTTCCAAATGTCCTTCAAGTATTTCATGAATTTTAACAAAGCTCATCAGCTTCAACCTTTTCTCTCAATATGTTTATTCAGATCTAAATGACTATCAATTAATAGATTTAAACCTCTCTAATCATAGGTTCTTTAACCTTAAATAAAACAAAAAAAGATAAGGGGACAGATACTATTCCTAAAAGTAGAAAGGGTAATTGGGGTAGAACAAAAGCATAAAGAAATCCTGAAAAAATCAAAAATAGTCCTTGAGCTAGATACATAAAAAATTGAATACATCCATTAGCTGTTCCTCGAATATTTCTCGGGATAAAATCACCCATCATAACTTGATAACCTGTTAATTGAAGCATATTACCTAGACCATAGATAAAATAGGCTAATAATAGAAGATAAAAATCAGAAATAGTAAATAGAAGCATACTAGGGAAGAAGAGTAGATATCCTAAAATTATAAAATTCTTTCTACCTATAGCATCCATTTTTGCTCCTGCTAAAATTATAGGGATTACTATACTGAGATACATAGCTGTTACAATTATTGCCCATTGGAGTTCTGTAATTTTTAAAATAGAAGTAGCGTATACGACAAAATATGTTTGACAGCTAACGACTAGACCATTAATTATTATAGTTGTAATAAATAGGTGAAAGGCAGATTTTGAAACTTTGTTCCAAACTTTTAGACTTTCTCTTACAGATTTTGGGTATTCTCTTATTGCTTCTAGAAGATTAGGTTTACTAGTATTTTCATTATTTGACAGGGTTTCTTTTAGTCGTAACCTCAAAGTAGCAGCAATAAAATATGCGATCATAACAATTGTATACCCTATTCGCATACCAAAATCAAAATTAAAAGTTAAAATTAGATATTGAGCAATAATGGGTCCAGGTAAAAACACCAAGTTGGTTAAAACAGATTGAAAACTATATCCGGTAGCTCTTTTTTTAGGAGGAAGAGAGTCAATAAGCAAAGCCATAAGAGCTGGAGCATAAATTGCACATAAATTCTGTATCACTAAACCTAATACAATAAAATGCCAAGATGGAGCAAAAATAAAGAAAAAAGCACCTATAGCTAAACCATAAGTCATAGTGGATATTAACCATCTTCTTCCATGTTTATCTGCCAAGTAACCTCCTGGAAATTGTACAATAGCTATTGCTATTGATCCTGAAAAACCAATAACAGATAAAATAAATTCGTCTGCACCTAAACTAAGATAATACAGACTAGCATATGTCGCTGGAATAGGATAAGCAAAGTACATTACAATCCAACTCAATGTAAGAATCAAAAAATTACCTTGAAGAATTAATGATTTGTTGAAGACTGATAGAGGCTTCATGATTAGTCAAATCAGACTAAAACTATCTAATGTAGGTTTTCTTATTCAAAAAGTACACTATGACAGAAGAAAAAATAAAGAAATGGAATTAAAGTTAAGCTAATGGTTTAAAATCGTTTAACTTAACGCCACTTCGTCTACCAAAACTAGTGTATCCAAGTTGCTGATTTTTATCTTCAAGTTTGATATTGTATAGAGATATTCGTTTATGTAAAGTGATCGATTTATTCTGTCATCGGGTTCTATCCAGTAGTATATAGTTGTATCTGTAGTATTTTCTATATGAGTTATGGCTCCTCTTAGAGTAAACTTTTCGGTAGATGAATTAAAAATGTATACACCTTGCCAAAAGCCGCCTTTTTGCGTAATTGTTTCATCTTCTTTTATATCTATTGGGCCAGTATTAGTCACTGAAACAGGAATTACTAATAGCTGTTTTTCTTTTTCGAACAAAAACGCTTTGGGATCGTATAATGCCTGAGATTCTGTCCAATCGCCTTCTACAATATATTTTGTTATTTCCTTTGGATCATTCACATTTGAGACATCAAAAAGTGATAGTTTTACATTATTGTCTTCTTTCCCCAGACCAATTACATGTTTTTCATCATATGGATGCAGATAACTTGAGTATCCGGGAATCTTGAGTTCTCCAGCGACCTTAGGATTAGTTGGATTGCTCATATCTAACACAAAGAAAGGATCTATTTGTCTAAAAGTAACCATATAACTTTTGTCACCCATGAATCTAACGGAGTATATTCTTTCATTTTCACCCAAGTTTTCCAGTTTTCCGACTATTGACATATTCATGTTTAAAACGTAAACATTGTTAACTTGTGTTATATTCTGCCAAGTTGTTGCTATTCTGAAATACCCATTATATTCATCCATTGAGTATTGGTTTAATATATAGCCTGGAACACTACCTTTTGCTTCAAAATTTAATTTGTTTTCATTTATGCTAACTCTGTATATAGATGTATATTGACCATTATTCCAAGTTGAATAAGTCACGTATAAATTATCTATTGAAACATACATTGTGCTGGTTCCTCCCATTAATATGGTCATATTACTGATTTGTTCCATATCATTGAGAATATTTAAGCCAACAAAAGTTGTAAAAGTAAAATATGTGTCCACAGTATTAGTATAAAAAATTCTTTCTGGTGGAATCTCTGAGGATTCTGTATTTTGTTGTACTTTAGGGATTAGAACTTCATCTTCGTAGATATTGTATGCAGGTTGGCTAACTACTGCGTACAAATAGTCACCAATCATTCTGGAGTTAAAATAACTTCCAGT
>CAVQPF010000007.1:0-17602 GCA_963714725.1 Candidatus Bathyarchaeota archaeon | reverse complement strand
AAAAGAATAACCCTACTTTCTCTCAAACACTAAACCAACCCAAACACAATCTACCCTTTATTACAACCGAAGACCAACTATTAAAAACATCCAATCGAAAAAAATCTTCCGTTCAAGCAAAATATGATAATCAACAAAATCTAACTTGATCATATCACACTAACCTCTAAACAAATAATGGAAAATTTAAACTAAAAAGTAAAATCCTACAATTAAACCCCTAAAAAACGGTAGCCATACATTCAAACATTCGTTTCCCCTAAAATCATCCACCCATTAGATACAAAAAGCCACTACACTACCTTTTTTCTGATTAATCAAAAACCTAAATCACTATTTTTTCTTCGCATAACAAAAACCAATACAGCAATAACACCCGATAATACCCCAATTCCCAATACCACATATTCCAAAGGCAAACTACCCTCGCCCGACACAGGAGTTGGGTTTGGAGTACTTGTTGGCTCTTGAGTAGGAGTTGGTATATTAGTTGGATCAACACTAGGTGACAGCGAAGGTGTAAAAAAATCAATCGGTGGAGTAGGATAAATAATCGGTGGAGTAGGATAAATTGATGCATCATTTGAATATCCCCTTGATTCATAAAATCCTCTAAATTCTTCATCATTGGATAACTCAATTTTTGTAATCCACTTAATCCACTTGTAACCAAACTTGCTCTCAGCCACTAGCTCAAAAGGAAAGCCCCTCACTGGAGGAAGCGTCACATTATTCATCTTATAAGCCACAATAATGCGATTATCAAGAATATACTCTAAAGGTAACGAAGTAGAATAACCATCATAAGCATGAAAATTACAACACTAGCCTCAGAACTAAGATTAGCCAAATCAAAAATATCCTCAAGCCGAACTCCTTCCCAAAGCAATGTGACACTCCAACCCTCCACACAATTCAAAGTAACTACCTTTTTACTACTCTCAAAACTATCCAAAACCTCATCATAGCTAAACTCTAGCTCGTTCTCAACTAACCCCGCAACAACAAGACTATAATTTTCTACGTCAATATACTGTGGCCCTAAAATCGAATTCTCCCTAAAATCATCAATTGAAGAAAGATCCACCCCCTCATACTCGAACCTCAACCTCCTCAACCAAACCCAAAACTTCGTCAAATCCACTCAGGAAAATTAAAGAAAAACGCGCCAAACAACACCCCAACCAAAAAAACCGTCCACAAACCCTTCAACAAAAAAACCATCAAATACACAAATTCGCCAAATAATTAAACATTATCACAAAAACAAAAAAATCACAAAACAAAAAAAAGATGAGATTATTAGAGATTTTAACCATTTCAATTGTATACCCGGAAAAGAACGCGCGTTAAATGTGCACCCTTATGAAATAATCCAGTAGTTATAGAACAAAAAGCCTCGGACATTAGCCGAATCTAATCCCTTTTCGTTTATGTAAAGCTGGTAACTTCCAGCGAATTTTTTAACATCTGCAGGAATTAACCTTACTTTGATTTTATATTCTATTATAAAATACTTGTCTTTGGAAAAGATGCCGCCTTTTTTACAACCTACTATGTCGAATTCTACACCTTTCATTCCAATGTTTTTAGAGCATTTGTAGCCTTTTATAGAAAATATTTTTGCAACTCGATCTTCAAATCAAATACCTTTAATCACATAAAAGGAAATCAAATAAATCGAAAATAAAAGAACCTACAAGTATCAAAAATACTCCATACTAAACTACGACAATACAACTTATTATAGGGGGTGTGTAGGGAAAGAAACTTATCAGAAACAAGAAAGAATTATTTACCTACAAAAATATTTTCTGTAGAGAGAAAAGAGGTAAACAACCAGTAATTTCCATAAACTATTTAGTAACAGTCAACTAACTGATTATAGTTTGTGTAAACAAGGAGATAACCTCCTGGAAGTTTGAATAATAAATTGTTGGTTAGACTATTTTGAAACTTAGAACTTAATCCTTTATTGTTTTCAAATAAATCGACTCTATTAATGGCCACAAGATTTTTTGATTTTTTCTGTCAATTATTATCAAGAATGCTCTAACAATTTCCCCATCTTTTCTATTAGACATATACTGTTTGTGTGGGATATTAGATACGATAGTTGATTTTTTGAATAACTAGTTATGCCTGGAAAACATTTTTTTCGATTTCAAAGATAGAGTTAATATGCTTTGGTTTGCATACAAATCTCCTTAGAATTTGAAGATTTGTTTTTGTTATTTGTTATAAATATTCGCTCCTATCAACCGAACTTCGATGAGTGTCCATATTGAGTTATTTATATTTTTATTAAGCTTAAACAGAATTTTTTAATTTAAATACTTTTTTTCTATACCATTTAAAAAGATACTTCAAAAAAAAAGAGAAAAATCTGAGCAATATTTTTATAACTTAATACTTTAAATTGACCGACATGGAACTTGTATTTAATTTCAATTCGAGTTGGTATATAGTTTTTTTTGGTTTCATATCTTCTTGGGTTGTAATGATGTTGTTACGTCATAAAAATTTTGGAAAAAAGGAACTTGTTGAACAAGTTTTTGTTGGAGTAGGCGGATTAACCACTTGTGTTCTAATGGAATTATTTGCTATATTTACTGGTTTGTGGGTTTATCCTACAGGAAACTGGCCAGTGATTTTGTGGCCTACCTATTTTGCAGGTACTCTATTTGGATACCAACTTTTTAGGTCTATAGAAATTGTGTAACATCGCCAGATATTCAGATCAAAGTTAGATGATTTAGTTTTAAAATTAATAGAAGGTTACACACGGGGTTCTTCTAAATTTATTTAATCGTCTATGATGTAGCTCGACATATTTTCAATATATGATTACTCCAAAATAGTTATTAGACTCTTGAAACTGAAAAATTACGTGAAAGGAGAAGACCAAGATAGACCGCAAACCATACAAACAGTTGACAATAGACAATTTTCCTAAACATCTTTTGAAATACAAGATAAAAACCATAAATTAGATAAAATCTCCCCTGCTGAAACAGGGACTACACGTCAAAGACAAATTATTCTCACAAAAAATATCTGGAAAATACTGTAGAGAGTTAGCTCTGAAAGTTGAATTCAAATTATTGCCAATAAAGAGGGGTTATTCTAAAATAAAATCAGATTTGTGGTTTGATAATGAAAGAGTAAAATCTGTTTTATTTGATATTCTACACAGCTTTGGTTCAACGACGAGTTTTATTTGATGGTAACACTCGATCCAAACGGAATAACTCCAGGTGTACACCATGTAAAAGTTGAAATGAATGAAGTGTCGTCACTAACAAAAAAACAAATCTCTGTGGTAAAAGAAACAATAGTTGACTTCAAGAAACAAAATAAAAAATCAAAATTAAGAAAAATACACTTAGTCAAGAAAGTCGAAGGTCAAGGTATAGTTATTATTTCAAACAAAGAGGACGACATAACTGGAGTAATTGAAGCTAATATGAAGACGATTTGCTTTCAAAGAGAGATGCTTGGTAGGATGGCTTTAAGGTTTTAAAAAAATATTTCTATATTGACAATTATTAATAAAAAATCTTGAAATTATTTGGTGGTAATAATTACCTCAATAGAAGTTTTTATAGCGTTGTAGGTTTTAGTCTCCCTCTAATTTTATCAAATAAAGCGTAAATCCCAATCGCAATAATAATAGCTAAGTACCTTGAGGCGTAAGGAATGTAAATTCCAAGTAGATCAGCAAAAAAAAGAAACGCAATAGAAATCGCAATAATGAAGATTAACAAATTCATTTTAGAAGAAAGCAAGTTAAGAATAACTCCATTTGCAATAAACATAACCAAATTTTTTCATTTAATCATTTCACTTAACAGTTTTAGAAAAATAGAAACTTTCTGAAATTTAAACTACTCGATAAATAAAAATAATTTTATGTTACATTTTTTTGTATATTACATCTCTTTCTTTAGTATGTTTGGTCATTTTTAATCCAATACTTTGTCCTTTTTCCGCTTTATCCAAATTTTTATAATCGATTTGAATTGACTCGACAATTTGCTCAAAGTCAGTTTCAGGACCTTTTACAAGAACAATAATCCCCAACTGATAGTGAGGTTGAAAGTTTAACTATTGCAACATTAATCTTTGAAAAGAAATGAAGAACACTACCAATTTCAATAATATCTTCATTAAATATTCAAATCTCCCCCACACTAATATTATATCTGTTTAAAAGAATAAAAAACTTTTTCAATAAAAAAATAAACAATCCAGTTATTGTTATTTTTAAAGATAAAGAATAAAAATGTCCTAATTCTATTCTGATAATACATTGTGCTCTTTCCATAGTGGAGATGTCTCCCACAACCAAACCTCTTTTTTTCTTGTTAGTTATAAATGGTTGAACCTTACTATAGCCTTTCTGTAAGAGTTTTTTCGTGTATTTTGATAGCTAATACAAGAAACAGCATGGTAAATCCTATCAATACAGCAAAATCAACAAACACTGAATAGTAGCTAATTCCTTGAATGGAATAATTCACTAAATCTGTGAAGTAGGTTAAAGGAGAAAAAGATGCAACAAGTCTATTTTTTTAATTAAGGAATTTAATGTCAATAGTGCTTTATTTTATCCATAACTTTATTAAGATATAACGGTGTTATAGTATTTATTGGATAATTTGAGGGATAAAAAAATGGTTGAAAAAAGATCTATTTTATACGTTCAGACAAGTGATGATCCCGAAAGACAATATTCTCCACTTGTTCTAGCCCAAACTGCTAAAGCTATGGACGTAGAAGCAAAAATATACTATCTAGGACAAGGACTTAGGATATTGCGTCCTGGTGCTGCTGAAAAGATAAAATCTGGATCATTTCCTAATGTTAAAGAAATGATCGATAAGACTCGTTCTATGGGAATAGAGATCCTAGTGTGTGAAGCATCTAAGCAAATGCTAGGTTGGGACAAAGTGGATTTAATTCCTGGAGTTAAAATTGTGGGTGCTGCAACTTTGAACGATCTTGTCTTAGAGTATGCAAAACAATGTGGTTCTAAACTATCCCTATTTTTTGTTTGTTTCTCCCAAAAACGAATTAAGATATTGTTAATGTAAACACCGTAGATTTGGTGTGATTTATTGGTTAATAAGATTAAGCCTGATAAGATTCTTGATTGTTTGGGGCTTTATTGTCCTGAACCAGTTTTTAGGACTCGTCAGGAAATTGATGAATTAACTGTTGGTCAGGTTCTAGAAGTAATTGCAGATGATCCAGCCTCTGAGTCTGATATTCCAAGTTTGGTTAAAAACATTGGACAAGAACTTTTAGAAGTATCTAAAGAAGATGATCAACTATCATTTTTTTATTAAGAAAATAAAATAAAATGCATAAGGAGAGGTGATATATTATGGATAATACAGTTGTTCATTTTGAAATTCCAGCTGACAATATTGAAAAATTGAAGCAACGTTTTACTCGAAACTGTTTGATTGGAAAATTATTCATTCACCTGTTGAAGGTATGGATTATTGGATAATACAGACTGTTCCAACTGACGATAAGGGTGTACCTCAAAGACCTGGTCTTAATGGCGGTATGTTTCCCAGACAAGCTGAACAAGAAGATCTTCGGTCAGTAAATTATGTTGCAGTGGAAGACATTGACAAACATTTAGTTAAGCTTGTTGAGTTTGGGGGTAGGGTGCTTATGCCAAAACAGCGAATTCCAACTGTGGGATTTATTGCGCTTGCTTTGGATCCTGAGGGAAACCAGTTTGGGTTGCTTCAACCTGAAATGTGAATAAAATCACTTTTCTGCTTTTTTCTATAGGTGAAACATAATGGATAAAAAAATGATTTTTACAAATAGTTGTCGTTAGTTGTTTGTTCATGAATTCTCTTTTAGTTTAGCCCAAAGATTCGAGCAAACACTTTTTAACAAAAACTAATGATAAAAAAGTTCAATAAAAAGTGGCTGAGATGAAGTAACCTCGGTGCAAGTGGCAATATCTCCATTTTCCTCCTAACGAGAACCCCTTTTTATTTATTTAACAAAATCAGGGCTTTGTTTAATCAATAGTAAATAGCCCTAAGCGTTTGATGTAGGAAATTATAGTCGCAACAAAAACAGCGGCAATAAGTGATTCCACTGTAAGCTTCACAAAAATCGTCATAATTGTCGTCATAACAATAGAAGACGGCATAGAAGTAAAATAAACAAACCAAATATAATCAGTCACAAACACGTAAGGAGCTTGAACACACCAAGCTAAAATACCCGCAAAAAGAGGTCTTATATGTAGTTTCTTAGCAAAAAATCCAGCAGTTAAACCTAAAATTGCCAACCCTCCAATGATTAATGGGATTCTAACTATACTCATATACAAACCACCTATAGCGCCTGTTAACAATCCCGCTGCTGGACCAGCTAAAATAGCGCTAATGAAAATGGGTATTTGACTAAAATGGATCTCTGAGTTAAAGGGCCCAAGTGTTATTGGTATAGCGAAAGGTTCTATAGACAAGATAACAGAAAGGGCTGCCATCAAGGCTACGAAAGCTATTGTTTTTGTTTTGTTCACTTTTTACCTACACCTAAGAAATGAGTATAATGCTTCGCGTGTGCATATGCCTTATTTTTCTCTCACTTATACAAAGAAAGAAAGGAGGCGATAGGCTATCCCACCTACAATAATTGCAGTCCCAAGATTTGCAACCGAAATAACAATCGCTGTTTTCCAGTTGAAGTCTTTTGCCAAAATTGTAATGGTCGATAAACACGGGAGATAAAGAATACCAATCAGGGCAAGAGTTATCAACTGAACGGGCGTGAGGAACATCAGAAGATTTGTTGTACCAAAGATTGCAGTAGCTCCAAGGATGATAAATTCCTTCCGTATTACACCCATTATTAGAAGCGAGCCTACAATAACAGGAAGCCCTAACCAACCAACAGTCAGAGGCGAAAGGACAATACCTACCGATTCCAAAACACCAACCGCAAAGAGAAGCTGAAGCACAGCGCTACCAATTATATAGATCGGAAAAACTAAATAAATCAATGATTTAGTCCTCACCCAAGTTTGTCTAAACACTACAGACAATGAAGGCACCTTGAAAGAATGCATCTCCATTATGAGCCCTGTAGTCTCGCCTGGAACAACTTTAAACGCTATTCTCCCAAGCACAAAGATAAGTACGATGTCTATGACATAGATAGCTAATGCCCACCAAATGTTAACAAATGCTGAAACTAAACCAAGAATAAGGATTGTTCTAGCTGCGCATGGAGCAAGAGTAATAACAAACGCTGCAAGCAGTTGCTCATGTTTCGTTTCCATGATTCTACATGCTCTTATTGCAGGAACATTGCAGCCAAAGCCTAAGATTAATGGTATTAACGCTTTGCCATGTAATCCTATCTTATGCATAGCAGTATCCATCATAAAGGCAACCCGAGTTAGAATGCCAGAGTCTTCAATCAAAGCCAACATGATATAGAAGGGAACGACATAAGGAATAATTAGTGTAATACCAGCAACCAAACCACCAAATGCTCCATTCAGGGTAACTTCTATTAATGTCCCTCCTAAAATTGGGTCAACAGGTGAAAGTATCGCTAAAGCATCTGAAAACAAACCCGATAGAAAATCGCCAATACTAAAAGTCCACAAGAGAAGACCCAAAATTACACCAATAGATGTGAAATAACCAAACAGTTCGTGAGTGGTCAACCATTCTATCTTATCACTAGTGGTTGATCTAACTGCAGATTGATGTTGAGTTTCTCTGGAAATTTTATGAGCAAGACTATATCGCTCGGAAGCAATTATTGCAAAGGGAGCCTCATCATGGATAGCTGAAATTTCACCAGCCAGAATGTCAGAAAGTTTAATAATATCCAAAGATTTGGCAGCAACCGCCTTCTTGATTTCAGGATCGTTTTCCAATAACTTTATGGCAACCCATCTGGAAGGATAAATCAAGCCAAGTTGTTTTAATTGAATTACATTTTCCAAATTATCTATACGTTTCTCTATCTCAGAACCATATCTTAGATTTGATTTAACCAAATTATTTGTCAATGCAATCTGTAGTGTGATTCCAATTAAATCATAGATTCCTTGTCCACGGATGGCGACTGTTGGAACGACAGGTACCCCTAATTTTTTCTGCAGTTTGTTAAAATCGATGTCTATGCCTTTTTTCTTTGCTTCATCGACTTGGTTTAGACAAACAACTAATGGAATGTTCATTTCAATTAACTGCAGGGTAAAAAACAGATTCCGTTCAAGTACAGATGCATCAACTACGTTTATTACTACATCAGGTTTTTCTTTAGCTATGTATTCTCTTGAGATAAGCTCTTCCATTCCAAATGTTGAAAATGAATAGATACCGGGTAGATCTATAACTTTGATGTCCTGTCCCTTATACTTCAATGTCCCTTCAGCTTTCTCTACAGTCTTTCCAGGCCAGTTGCCTATTATCTGACTTGATCCTGTAAGTCGGTTAAATAATACACTTTTTCCAACATTGGCATTTCCAGCCAAGGCTATTGTTATTACTTTTCCATCTATTCCTAATTTTTTAGAATTTATTTTTGAATTTGAGTGACAAGACATTCTATTTTTCGATCTCTTCAATTGTTTAGGGTATTTCTACAAAAACGTTTTTGGCAATGCCTCTTCCAATTGCAAGTTTAGATCCTCTAACACAGATCTCTACTGGGCCTTTTCGGGAAGCTGCTCGTTCCACTTTAATTTCGGTTCCTGGTGTTACTCCCATGTCTAATAGTCTCTGTAAAACTCTGCGTCCTCCTCGGATGAACGTTACTTTCGCATGAGAACCCGTTTTTATATCACATATTGAGACGAGATTTTTTTGTCGTTTTCCTACTTCCTCAAGGCCTTTCTGGTGTAATTGAATACATTCTTCGCAGTTTGAAAATGGTAAATCACAAGCAGGGATAATCTCCCTATCGTCGGGACATGTATCAGGGTGTTTCAAGAAACGACAAAGAGATTCTTCTGTTTCGTCTGTTAGAGTGTGTTCCATTTCGCAAGCCTGAGAGTGGACTTTGTCTTTTCCTAAGTGAAGAATATCGGATAGGAACTTTTCAAGTAGACGATGTTTTCGGGATATTCTTTTTGCTTCCCTCTTTCCTTTTAAGGTCAGTGTTGTGCCATGATATGCTAAGTAGTTAACGAACCCTTTTTTGGATAATTTCTTTATCATTTCTGTAACGCTGGCGGGGGCAATTTGGAAGTATTTGGAGATTTCTGTTGTTTTGACTGAATCGCCATTTTTTGACAGCTTTGCAATGGCGCGAAGGTAATCCTGCATACTTTTACTTGAAATCTCATTTAATTTAGTCATGCCTAAAAATGTATTGGATGGCATTAATAAATGTTTAGTGTAACCTAAACTTTTTTTCATATTTATTAAGATATTACAAAGAAAGAAGCTAATGTTATAGTGAAACAGGCTCTTATTTGCCTTTATAGACGGATAATAATAAATTGAAATGAAGATTTAATCTTAATGTTAGAGAATGATTTTGTTATTAAATTCTAACATGTCAACAACTATATATAAGGAATTATTAAATCGAACGAACAAACTAGTTAGACCAGTGTTGATAGTGGATATCCCTATTTTCTATATTGTAGATGTTTTTGCCGAAAAAAAATATTCGGGAAATCAACTTGCTGTTTTTAGATTCACTCAAAATTTATCCGAGAAAAAGATGCAACAAATTGCAAAAGAAATGAATTTTTCAGAAACCGCCTTTAATTTATCTGATAAAAAACGTGATGGGGGTTATGATGTTAAGATTTTTACGCCGAAAACTGAAGTACCATTTGCAGGTCATCCAACTTTAGGGACAGCTTTTATTATACAAAAAGAGATTGAAAAAACCTCTTCAAAAATACTGTAGATAACCAGTTTCATTCTCGTGTTGCTAGAAATGTCAAGGAAGCTTGTGAGTTGATAAATGTGGGTTTTGAGTTTGTGACTGGAGAATATGGAGATGGTGGTAAAATCTTCCGTAAACGAAAATAAGGAGTATGTCTTTAAGGTGTTACTAAATCATAGTTTCTTCCATGAAAGTGGCCGAGATGAGGTACACTCATCCATAGTGGAGATGTCTCCCACAACTAAATCTCTTTTTTCAAAATATTTCCATTAGAATAGATTTTTAATTATTTATGTGATGTGGCTTTCGCTGGGTAGTGTTGGTGGCTGGAGTGACTGGTATGCCTGGTTTCTTGGACATAATATGGAGTTATGGATGATGGCAATTCCACTAGTTGGAGTTCCTCTGCTCTTCAAAAAAAGTTCTTAGTAGCTTTGGATTCTTAGATCACTTGAAAACTTAAAAAAGCGAATATCATTATATATTTCACTGTTATGTTATTATCGATGAATAATGAAAGTTATTGATCGCTATGTTAAGTCTTGGATTCTAGTTAGTTTAGGTTCACTTTTAGTTTGGATTTTTTATTGGCTACCTAGTAGCCTAGAACGTTTCTATAATGTTATTTTTATTTCTAGTGACTATTATTCACTAAACAGATTCTGGATTTATATGCCAGTTGGAATAGGAATGATAGCTCGTTTATTTGGTGTTATTCTTGGAGTGTTGTGTTTAGTTCTGATTTGGAAAGGCTCTAGGAGTCTTTTTGAGTTAAAGAAGTGGGTGGCCACAGCTCTTGTTTTGGAAGGGGTGTATTTTGCTTCACTATTTCCCTCTGGAGTCTGGTTGATCACTGGTATGTTTGGAGAGTTTGAAAGTGGATTTACTACTTTGGGTGTTTCCTATCTTTTACAAATAGTGTTTACTGTGCCCTTTTTGGTGATTTTAGCGTTTAAGGTTAAGAATTATGTTAAAGACTCTGCTGGATTTGATGGATGGCAATGGGTTGGTTTTGCTTTCACTGGTTATGTTGCTGCTTTGTGGAGTAATACGGTGCTTCGATGGTCTGATATGGTAGTTGCAGATGGTTTGGGGGTCTTTCTTAGTGGTATTACTGGAGTTGGGGCGTTGAATGCTTTTGTTTTCATGTCCTTGGCTGTGGTATTTGCTGTTGTTTGCGCTTTCTATTTGATGAGAGAAAAGTTAGGGTATGCTTTCAGGTGGTTGGGTTTATCGTTATTTATGGTGGGTCTTCATTATCTTATTTATGTTGTTTACTCGTCTTATGTTGATGCTTTGAGTTCGGTTTGGCTTATTGATGTGTGGACTGTTGTCTTTTTGGGGCTTGGTTTAACTTTGTTGATTAGACTTAAATTAAAATAGATCCATTCTTAGGAATCTTATATCATGCTAAGAAAACTAATAAAAAAGCCCAATTCCATGTGTGGCCGAGATGAGGTAGTTCGGTTCGAATTGGAGATGTTTTCCATATTATCTGCAATTTTATCCCTTTTTTATCATTGGATCAAATAAATTATTCATGTTTTAAGTGAAAAATCTTAAATCGAGAAATTAATCAATTATCTACTAAGGAAGAAAATAGTTTGATTAAGAATAGAGTTTGGTTTGTTTGCTTACTTTTTTTCTTTGTGGAACATTATTAATCTCAAATATTAAAGCCACTGACGTCAAAACGCTTACCGTGCAACCCCTTAGCAAAGGAACAATCATAATTCAAATAAACCAAGGTGTAATTTTCAAAGGTTCTTTAGCAATAAGTGGAGGAAGTGGAAACGATATTGATTTTTGGATTACAAATCCTGAAGGACAAACTATCAAAGATTTAAAAAGAGTTAATGAGGGAGAAGAATTCCAGTTTGAATCAGAAAAAGCAGGGGCATACACTCTACATTTTGATAATGGCTTTTCATTGCTTAGTTCAAAAATAGTCACAATAACATTTAATATTGAATTACAAACTACTTCTCTGGTTTTCCTCATTATTGCTATGGTTACTATATTCGTTGTTGCAGTTGTTGTAGTACTTCTGCTAAAACGCAGAAACAAATAGTGCCTTCTTAAACCCAAAATATTCTATTTCATTAAGGCAAAATTACCCTTGATTATTGTTAGATGGTGATTTAACTTTTGCATTGATACCAAGTATCCTATTTTTAAGCAAAAAACATTAAATGTCGAGGGCTGGGTTTGGAACAACGACCCAAGGAGATATCACCCGCTTAAATCTCCCCTTTTTTTAAAGTTTATGAACTAAAAAAAGAGTATATTTGGCTCTTTTTGATAATATTGAGTTTTTCTAACAGTTCAAATTATAGTGGACGCCCCAACATAACCACACACACATGGTAGTTATACAAATTCTCTAGTCGTTGGTTAAATTAGATGCATAACCTTTTTTTGTGTCATCGTCCACCACTAGTCTTTTTTTGTGAACCAACTTTAGATCTTTGAGAGTTTTCATAAATCTTAAATCTATATAACTCAAAGATAGTTAGGCATGGTCACAAAAAAGGACTTAGAAAAATATGCTCTCATCATCAGCATCATAGGTTTAATTGTTAGTTCATCTTTGACAGCCATATTAACCTTTTATGGTTTTCAACTTACTGAACAAGCTAATAGTATTGCACAGAAAAGTCTTGATTTACAGAACAAACTATCAGACTTTACACCTAACATTATTCTAGATGCCGATTACGTTCATCTCGACGGTGGTGTATTATATACCAGTGAAACAAGTTCGTTCATCGAGTCTTTTGGTGTTTATAATTTTAGCATTTTAGTATTCACACCTTATTTTGGAACTATTTCAGTGGATATTAATGATTTTGATGCCTTCGGCCCCATACTTAAACCAGATAAAGTAAATCTAACAGATTTAAATTGTGAATTTTGGTACGATCGTAAATCACATGAACAGCCCGTTATTTCTGGATTAAATAAAAGACTTCAGTTTACCCTTGTCAGTGTTGGTTTATCCTGACTTTGATAAATTGGACGATGATGTTGAAAAATACTTCATTGGCGATCTCTATCTTCCTGTTAGAGTTGCAAACACTGAAGATACTGTTGTTAAAGAACAACTATTTTTTGAACCTGTTTATGTATCATTAAAAAAATCCATCTAAATAGTGTGTGGGTTTTTTGGTGCGCACACACACAACGAATTATTTTTTTGAGTTCAATTTCCTGTGACTGCACCAGTGTATACACACACAGTTCAGTTAAAAAGGAAAAGAGTATACTTTGCCATTATCTGCAGTAGAATTAATTGTTATCAAATAAGAATCTGTAGGCACTACATCAGAAACATAAATTGTTAGAATACTATTGAAAGTCTTATTCTCAGTTGGAAATCCTTGTGAGTGACTAAAAATATAATCGGCATCATCTCGAATTCCAGACGTTGTTAAAATTACATTTTCAGGATCACCCTGCAAATAAGATATTGACAAATTAATATTCACACTATTTCCTTGCAGAACAGTACCATTCACTGAAGTAACGTTCAAAAAATAATCAAATTCGACAGGAAGCGGTGCTGGTGATTCAATTGGTTGATCTATTGCAGGATTTCCACTCAAGTAAAAAAATCCCCAAGAAGACAATAATCATCCCAAAAATCACAATACTAACAAATCCTATTCTTCTGTTTTGTTGATTATTATTGAAAAATAGAGTTTTGTTTATCCGATTAGCGAATAAGGGTAACCTCTTGTTCAATTATGTCACTAATTAATAGTTATCTAAAAGTATCTTATAGTTCTATTCAAGGAACAAAATGTTCCACTATTGGAACAAATAATTTTTCTCAGATTATCGAATTACTTATGCAGCATTTTTCTTTGTTATAAATTTGGCCTTTACACTAATTTTCTGAATTTCTAATTTCTAATCCAAGCTAAGTTAGTGGAATTTTCTAACTTCATAATTTCATAACTCAAAAGATATCAAAAATAATAACAGTTGGTTTTCAAAAAGTGAATATTAAAACTACTAAAAGCAAAATACAAATTACCTTCCCAAGCCTGATAAATGCAATGTTCGAGTGATAATAATGAACAACAAATCAAAACCATGCTTAGTCGCCTGTAGCGTTCTTAAAGAAGAAATCGAAAAACTAAAAAAACAAGGTAAATTGAACACAGAAGTGATCTATGTAAGCAAATACTTTCACGTAGATTACAAACAAATAGAGAAAAACCTTCGACCAGTACTTAAAAAAGCAATTAAGCAATATCCAGCAAACGTTATTCTCGTCTATGGCGACCTTTGCTTGGGAATGGACAACGAAATGAAAAAGCTCGCCGAAGAATACGGTGTTGTCAAGATTGACGCTTTAAACTGTATTGACTGCCAACTAGGCGGAAAAGGAATATCAGTTCAAGCAGATCCCCACCAAGATTTAATATTTCTAACACCTGGTATGACAGACTTCTTCAAACATGCAAAAGAAACTATGCACAAAGAAGGTTACGGTGAAGAAGTCATTAAGCAGCTCTTCAAAGGAATTAGAGGTATCGTTCTATTGGATACTTTGGGAAATATCAGCTAGATTGATTGAAGAATGAAGTGGAAGAATTGGACACTGGTCTCAAAATATTGGAAACTAGAGAGATAGGGTGTGAAAACGTAAAGAACTTAATCAAAGAAGCAATCACAAAGAACAAAGCCCTTGAAAAAGAAAAACCTTTGCAATAAAGTTGATTTAAAATTAATTTTCCAAAATTATTATTTCTAACCAATTTTATGTTTTATTATCAACTACCAAAAAACAGTCTATCATCCACAAATTAGTTTACTAATTTCTTTTGAAAGTCTAGAAACTAAACCCTCAGGATCATCAGGACTAAACGAATAACTTCAGCACCCTCCTTTGTTTCCAACAAAACCATCTTCTGACGATTAGTCACATACATCCAAACATTCCCAATACCAAAAAGATGAAAAAACCCCAAATATCCATACAATCCCCCACTACCCCCAAGCCTCACAGCCTTCCAAGTCCACTTACCCCTCTGAACAGATAAAATTTGATTATAAGGAATTGTAATAATATTGCGTAATCGTTCTATCCTAAAACCTTGGGAAGCGAATCTAAATCCTTTAGGCGTAAAAAAATAAGGAACCACCAAAACAATCAAAGATATACAGGGCATAAAAATAATCAATACGATGCTCAAAAAAGATAAAGGTATTTCAACAGAGAATAGATAAACAAAAAACAATGATTCAGCAACTAATAAAATCCATATTGCTACTGTTACTTTCTTAACTACACCATCATAACTTGCAACTGAATAAAAATTCTCTGACTTCCCCATTTTACAACCTTCTTTACAATTAAAGCCACTAATTATGAACTGTCATTAAATATCAAATTTTTCCAATATTTAGTTCTAACTATTTGAAAAGCAAAAAATGTATTTTTTGGGCTAACTCGTTATCCAGAATACAAAACTAAATTTCCTTTATTTGACATTGCATCAATAAATAAATACCAGGAGACTAAAACTAGTTATATTAAGCCATACCCAAATGTGAAAACAGTTTTACAGAACTTGAAAGAAAAAAGAGTAGTTTTATCTATAGTGACTGATGCACCAAAAACAAAGGCTTACCAAAGATTGTTGACTATGGGAATTGACAGGTACTTTGAATTTGTTGTCGGATTTGAAGATACAAATGCGAAGAAACATACGGGATTACCATTAGAATTAGCTATTAAACAGCTCAAGAAGGTAGTTCCCAACATAAAGAATAGTGAAATTTTGATGGTTGGCGACTCAATCAAAAGAGACCTCACACCTGCAACAAAAATAGGATTAAAAACAGCAATTGCCAAATACTGACAATTATCTAAGGAAAATGGAACAGTAGATTACGAACTCGAAAACATTACTGATCTCACAAAAATTGTTTAATTTTGTAGATCTGTAGTTTGTTGGTGAAAAAATTGTTAATTTGGAAGTGTCAATAATTATTATAATAGAATAGTAGGTATCTATTAATAAAATATGTTATACTGCAAATAACTGAAAATAGAATTTGTCTTCTGTTGAACAAGACAATATCAGTAAGGAGGAAATAATTTTAAAAATTTTCAATATTTACATGTTTTCTTGTGTGCGTGCATTAATTGGCGTGTCCAGCGGGAATTAAATCGTAATAGACACCACACATAAAACAGCAAAGCTTACATATTAGAGGCCTGAAAAACCATAGTTTGCATGGTTCCAAAGCACTATTTTCTCTCAATAATTAAGAGATAAGGTACAGGTTCTGCGCTTTATCAATGGAGCAAAAAAATGAGTAAAAAACAAACTGGCCCCCACTCTCACCACGTTAATAATTGCCAAGAATGCGGTAGCCCAAACCAGGTTCATGATTATGATACAGGGGAAACGGTTTGTGGTGGTTGTGGTCTTGTTTTGTATGAACAAACGATGAATAAAGGACCAGAATGGCGCGCGTTTACCCAGGAAGAAAAAACCTCTAGAAGCCGTGTTGGTATACCTACTTCTTATTCAGTTCATGATAAAGGTTTATCCACAGCAATTAGTCAGGTGGATCGTGATGCTTTTGGTAGGAAACTTCCTCTCTCAACCAGATTGCAAATGTGGCGTTTGAGGAAATGGCAAATACGCTCAATGGTTCATTTATCCATTGACAGAAACCTAGCCCAAGCAATGGCCGAGTTAGATCGATTATCTGCTAAAGTCTATATTCCCTATCAAATCAAAGAAAAAGCTGCAGTCATTTACCGAAAAGCTCTTGTCAAAGGATTGGTTCGAGGAAGATCTATTTCCGGAATAGTTGCTGCATCTCTATATGCTGCTTGTCGAGGTAGTGCAACACCAAGAACTTTGCGTGAAATATCTGAAGCAAGTTTAGTGGATAAGAAAGATGTTGCTAGATGTTACAGGCTTTTGCTGAGAGTATTAGATATTCACATGCCTATTGCTGATCCACTAACATATGTATCAAAAATTGCTGAACGCACAGGAATCTCAGGCCCAGCACAAGGAATAGCTATAAAAATCCTCAGAGATGCAAGAAGAAAACGTGTTGCTGCCGGTAAAGATCCAATGGGATTAGCAGCTGCCGCTCTTTATATTGCCTGTTTACAAAACCATGAAAAGAAAACACAAAAAGTCATCGCAGAAGTAGCTGGAGTAACAGAAGTTACAGTTAGAAACAGATACAAAAGCCTAAAGAAACAACTAAATCTAACAACGCCAGATTAGATTTTCTGCCAACTTTTCTCTTCTTTTTTTTCTTAATTAGTGGGGTATGGTTTGTTATGTTTGTTTATTGTAAAACTAAGGATTCTCCAAGAATAGTTGGTGAGGTAGTTTGTTGAGCCAATCAAAAAACCATTTACAGTAACTTCAATTGGATCATTTTAGGTTATACAGAAAATACAAATAAAAGAGAGTTTACTCTAAACAGTTAATTGGCTGGGAAAAGAACTGCTTGTGGAAAAATATCAAGTAGGGTTACCTTTGCGGGGTTGCCCTAGCCTGGCAGGGGGCAGGCCTGCTAAGTCTGTGGTCCTTTGGGCCGCGAGGGTTCGAATCCCTCACCCCGCGCCATAAAACTTCTTTACCGAAAGAATTTTTATCAAAAAACCTCTTTTTTCCTTATTAATATATATTGTTTTAGTATTTTATATATCTAA
>CAVQPF010000006.1:0-150268 GCA_963714725.1 Candidatus Bathyarchaeota archaeon | reverse complement strand
GCGCCCGACAAATATGTCCAAGGGCAGTATCGCGGTCACACCGACGTTCGGAACGTGGACCAGTTGACCGATCCGCATGTCGACAGCAATGCTTGCGATCATGTTGAAGCCTGCGTCCGGTCATAACCATACTTCGACACGATGTAGTCGATCATGGCGGCCAGAGCGTTTCTCGCCGCGAGATGGATGTCGCCCGACAGATTGCTCAAGCCCGAGATTTGGGAGTCCAGGTAGGCAAGGTTTGCGGGCACGCTGACCTTTTCTTTCAGCGGGAAACCGGTGACGGCGTAGAAGCGCTTGGACGGAATCCCCAACACAGATACCGGGCCCTCGTAGTGAGGCCCACGGGACAGATTCGGCGGGTCCTCGACGATACGGGCGGTGACTGTCATCCTGCCGCCCATCTCGATCGCCGTGCCCGCCACCTCTCCGTCGCCTTGCGCGTAATGGAAATCGCCGACCGCGAGTCCGCAGCCATCGATGAAACATGGCAGGTAGACGGTGGTGCCCGTCGTGATGTAGCGGATGTCCATGTTGCCGCCATGCTCGCGTGGCGGGATCGTTCGAAGAGCACTTTCCGATGGTTTCGCCCCTTCCACTCCGCATAGCGCGGCCGGCTCTGCCTCAACGGGGTCGGGGTTCATCACGGCGCCGCCCGATTCGAGTAGCTGTGTCTCGCGCGCCAGCACATCGGCGAGCAGCTTTTCGCAGGCAAGGTTGTCACGACGCCCGGAAAACTCGCGTTCGGAATGCGAACGCCCGGCAGCGCATCGCTGACGGCATCTTCATTGATGCGCCATACGATGAAACGCTCATCGGTTCCGAACTCGTCACCGGCGAATCCAAATGGCCCAGCTTTGGTCCAGCCCACTTTGTCAGGCTCCATCGCCTCGATAGTCACTGCCAACACGTCGCCCACCTCAGCGCCCTTGATGAAAACTGGCCCGGTCAGTGCGTGGACAATGCCAAACCCCTCTCGCGGTATGCTCTTGGCGCTCGCGAACTTGTCCGGGTCGAGGGTCAGGTCGAAAGCGTCGCGGCCGAGGAATACGATGCGCTCACCGGGATCGGCTGTTGCAACCATCGGGATCTCTGGATGAAGGCGGTTGAACAGGCCGGATCCTTGGCGCAGCTCACGCTGCGATCGCCCACCACGATCTCGGCGGCGGCGTTTCCAACCATGAATAAAGTCAACTGAAGCCCTATGGAAAGATAGGTGGAAAGTCCAAACTTCATACACGCGCTCCTTTGGCCACGAGAAAAATCAACGTCGCCCGTTGGTCAGTAGCAGTCGGTCACGATTCTAACACTCGACCTTCTGCTTTCGATCTGTGGCAACGATCTGGGCGTTTCCGTAAATCGTAAGTGGCGTAAATGGGGCCCCCATTTTGCGCTGACATATCAAGTTAAAGGTTGAATTATGCTCAGGACGTCTTACAGGTGGTGTTCTCACGCCCACGATCACCAGCCAGAAGATTATTGGCAGCTCCAACATTTCAAGTCCCGTAATGATCGGGGACAGGACAGCCTTGTATTGCGGCAAGAGTAAGAACGTGAAATTGCTCATCAGGTAGCCAAAGGCCGCCAGCCAGACTGAAACACCGATGATCTTTGGTATGAAGCCAGATCGATAAACGAGTGAGCCCATCGGAATCAGCCAGAGACCCCAGAATATCTGGATGATCTGGATTCCGTGACTCTGTAGACGAACAAACAGATACGCGAGGCCTTCCTGCTGCGATGGGTCGAAAGCGGATAGGAAATCAGGTTTGCTCAGAACGATTAGAACCGCGAGCTCATTGAATGAGTTGGCAAACGACACGGCGACAGCAATCATTACGAATGCCACCATCAGCGTCGCCTGATTTTCACTTACCTCTTTCAACAATCGGTACCGGGCCAGAGCGACGAGCAAATAAATCAAACCCGACATGAGTTCGACGTAAATCCCTGATCGATACAACAGCTCCGATGCCTCGATATTCCGAATGGTCGCAGCAGCATCACCGGGCACGATGGTGTGGAAGGAACATAGAACAGACTGAAGATACTGGTCGGAACGCCCATCAGATACAGCATTCCGGCGAACCTTGCTTGTTTCTTCTTCGAGGTAATGCTCCGCTCCTGAATTGTAGAAGTTCGCAGTGTGTAAGACCGGATGCTCTGGGTCATTCCCTGCACTTGGGAGGAATTATAGCCGAACGATTGTAAGTGGCCGTTCCGGGTCGAGAACCGCTATCAGAGCCCAACCAAGGCCAATGACCGCTTCCAGGCGGATTCGGGAGTTCATTTATGGTCGGAACCAGAGCACGCTAATAGCGGTTCCCGGCCAGACACGGCCACTTTAGACTTGTTAGCTGCTAATCAGAGGTCAATCCACGCTGAGTCGCGAGGATTGCTCATGAGAGTTTCCCAAGAGTTGCTCACAGAATCTCTGACTGTCTTCGGTCAATCGATAAATCGGTACTTCGCCGGAGCGATTGACCGCTGGAATGTCAAAGTAAATCGTTCCTTATCGAGTATGGATTCGGCTGGCGCTGAGGGCCGCTGCCGGGCAGGAGCGGACATTCTGGTCGCCTTCGAACGGCGGGCTCAAGCTGGTCCATTCCGCCATTTCCAAAGCATCCTCTACCTCGATGCCGAGGTAAAAAAACGCTGGAGTCGATAGCGACTCCAGCGTTTACTGCCTGCTAAACAGCTTGATCCAGATCGGCGTGACGCCAGTAACCAATGGCTTATCGTTTATTGTGTTGTCATAGATTTGGTATTTGTTTAATCTTTCAATTTTTAAACTGCCACCATAGAGTTTGTTGTTGTAAAATTGTGTGTTATTGGAATATCCTAGAAGTACTCCGTATTGTGGATTTGTTGAAGTGAAGACGTTGTCTGAGATTGTTGTTGTATCTGTTTTAACTAGTTCTATGCCCCAGTAGTTTGAGGTTATGTCGTTGTTGATGATTTGGTTGTTTTTAGTTGGTGGTCTTTGGTCTTTTCTTATTGGATAGTTTTTGCTAAATCCAAAACTAATTCCTGTTCCAAAATTTTTTATTTTTAAGTTTTTTATTGTGACGTTTTGTCTGCTTCTCATGTGGATGCCTATTCCATCTCCAGTTACTAGAGATGTGTGACTATTGCCATCAAGTGTGATGTTGTCTTTTAGGATGAATATGAGGGTTTCAGCCAGTATCTTTTGAGCATGTTATGTCACTGGTTAGGGTGTATGTGTTGTTGTTTTTTTGTATTTTGTCTGTGCCTTGTATTGTTCCATCTGTTTGGATGATTATAGTATCTGAGGTTTGTGCTATTACAATGTTAAAAGAGGTTTGGACTGATAGGCATAAAATGGAAATAGAAAGCGCTGTTATGATCCTAATTAGGTTGATCTTGTTCATTTTCTACTTACACCTCTTCTCAGTTAAGTTAACTATTCAAAATTAATTTCCAAAATTATATGATCCACTTTGAACAATAACTCCATTTATCCAAATCTCAATAATTACAGTAGGATTAACGCTCAAAGAGAAAAGATATGAACCTTTAACTGATACACTTTTTCCTGGCTCTAATGAGACAATTTCAATAGTATCTGCTAATGATTTGAAATTTGAAGTGTATGTTTTTACAGTCAATCCTTTTAGAGTGTTAATTCCTGTGTTTTTTATTGCGTTAGCCCAAGATTGAACTATAAGAGCATGATAACCGCCTAGTCCTGATGTTGTTACATTACTAATTTTTATTTGATTTAGTGATTTGTGAATAAGGGTTTCTAAGTTGTTGATTTCTCCTTTTAGTGTAGTTTTATTTTGGTTGATTTCAAAATAGTTTGATAGACCTTCTATGAAGTTGTTTTGATTGTTAATTTTGAATTGTAAATTGTTTTGTTCTTCTTGTAGTTTTTCTATTTGATTTTGTTTGTTGAAGTTGATCCATACGAGAAAAGAGGATATTAGAACTGTTATTATCAGGATGCTTGTTATTGTAATTTTTTTTAGATCTATTTTTGAGTTATTTTTTTTTCCATTTTATTTTTTCCTCTTGTTTTTAAAATATGCAAGGATTCCAAGTCCAACAACTGCTATCGCTATTGAAGTTACTGTTAATGTTGTTGCGAATTGTTCAGGGTTTGGAGTGGGTGTAGAAGTCGGAGTAGGTCTCTCCAAAGACACAGTTGAATCAAGAAGCATTACTACTGAATGATCACTATGGGTATACGAGAACTGAATTTTCCATGAATTATCAATCAAATCATATGAATATTGAATTTCGTTTTCATCCAAATACACTCTAAGCAAAGAAATATTCTTTACCAAATTTTTTTCAATATACACATCAATGTAACCATTTGTTCCTGATTCACCAGCAACCCAAAAACTAAGTTCTTTTCTCTCAGAATTAAAAAATAATTTCGATACTGAAGAGTTTGAGAAAAATGAGAAATCATTTGGTTTTACATAAGATAATGTTGCTAAATTAAATAATGCGTCTGATTGAACAAATGATTCATTCCCACCATAAATTGCTCTGATAAGATATTTTCCTGTATTACCAATTTGCCATTCAACTAAAAATAACCCGTTTTCATCAACAACAACTTCTACAATGTCTTGCCAATAGCTACCATTAACACTATAACTCAAGGTAACTGGTACATTTGCTATTATGCCGTTAATGGGAGTCATTCGTAGTTTCCCTTGGATTTCAAATTGAAACAATGGGTCTGACGAAGACATACAACGTCCATTGTTAAAGTAGGAACTAATTCTAGTTCAGGTTCAGGAGATGGAGTTGGAGTAGAAGCTGGTGTTGGGGTGGGGGTTGGATCTGGTATTGGGGTTGGAGTTGGTACTGGTTCTGGGACAGGGGGAACTATCTCAAGAGGATCAGGTGGAGACATTAGAGGATAGTGATCTTCAACAGCAGGTATGTTTTCTTGAGGGAACGCTTCCCTTACAATATATGGGGTATCTCCAAATCCATCTCCATTTAAGTCTGATCCATTATAATTACTCCAGAAATTTCCACCAATATCTAAACCTCCATCCCAAATATTGTATGGTGGATTTGTATCTTCAACTTGTTTTGGGTTTTCAATTAAAGAGTTATGGAAAAAGAAGTTTGAAAACGGAACAGGACCTGAATCCATTCGAACAAGAAAAATACCATATTCATGACTTTTTGATATTATATTTCCGAAAAACAAGTTATTATTCGAAGCACATGAAACTCCTATACCCATATGACCATTTTGTGATACATTATTTTTGTTTATTGTGTTTTTTGATGCTAACTTAGAGAGAACTATTCCATGCATTCATGATTTAATTCAACTGTGTTATATTCGACTAGGTTATGATGTGAACCAACAATCGTAATTCCTCTTTCATTATTTTTCACTGTGTTGTTGAAAATCATATTGTTATTAGGATTATTTTTTGGGATCTCTGGATGATTTGTATCCTCACCTTTGATTACTATTCCTGATATTGTGCTTCTTTGGATAGTATTGTTGAAAATTATATTATTGTTTGATAATACTTCAATTCCATGATTTACGCCATCTACTATTGTAAATCCTGATAATGTTACATTGTTAGCTGTAATAGTGACTCCTACCCATCGTGCACTTTCGGGTGTAATATCCAATTCTTGGTTTGTTGTTGCATTAATTGTTGCTTTCTCGTAGGTTTGGAGTGTTATTGTTTTGTTTATGACTATGTGTTCGTGGTATGTTCCATTTTTAACAATTATTGTGTCTTCAATGTTTGCTATGTTAATTGCTTCTTGTATTGTTGAATAGTCATCGGGAACTGTTATAGTTCTTGGTTGGGCTTTTACATTAATAATTAGTACAGATGAAAATCCTAAGATTAATACAAATAAAGTAATTAAGATGCTACTTGGTAGAGTTTTCATCTAAGCTCTCCTCTACTTAAAATAAAGTGTGATTCCTACACCAGCTAATACTCCTATGATAATTGAAACTACTACAAATGTTGTTGGAAACGGATCTGGTTTATTCACATCGAAAAACACAGTCTTAGAAACGCCGAGATTTCCAGCAACATCCCAAGCATAAACAGTAATATTATGCCTACCATTAAACAATCCAGTTAAAGTCACGTTTCCATATAAAATCAACTTTTTTTGCCCATCTAAACTATATCTAACAAGACTAGCCTTTTCACTCAAACTAAAATTCAAAGAAACATCCGATGAGTCAATGGTCATATTCTCTAAAGAAAGAACCGAAACCTTTGGAGAAGTAGTATCTACGGTAAAATGGATTACTGCATTAGTTGACATATCAAATAAAGACGAACTAAAATATCCATTAATTACACCACTTCCAAAAGTATTTATCGTAATAGTGTGATTGCCATCAGGTACTATGTAACTGTCACTACAATTAACAAATAAATTTGAGTCTTGATTGGAGCTTCGTTGATGGACATATACTCTTTTGTCTAACCAAGTAGTGTTGTAAGTGACTTTTGTTATGGAACTTATACCCAAACCTTGTAGTAGGCTTACGTTAAAGTTGATTGTAACATTGTTTACGTTATAGATTGTGTTGTTTTTTGGTGTTTGTATTGATAATATTGGTGGTGATGCACCTGGTGGTGGGGGTATAGTCTGGTAGGTTACTGAACGGGCTTTTGTTAAGTTAATAAAATTGTTTCCAGCAAACACTAAAAGGAATAATGAAAAAATAAGCAGTATTTTTTGGTTTTTTCTTCTCATCTTCTTTGTCCTACTTTGTACTTTTTGAAATATGTAAAGATTACAACTCCAACAACAGTAATTATTGCTATGGAAGTTAGAACTATTGTTGTTGGGAAAGGTTCTATTGAGAAGTAGATTGTCTCTGAAATTCCAGTGTGTCCTGCTAGGTCTGTTGCATAAACGGTAACATTGTGATCTCCAATCTCCACTTCAGCCAAAGATATACTTTCAGTGAAAGTTTTATTCTCCAATCCGTCTAAACTGTACTTCATGTCCAATACCTGTTCATCAAATTCTACATCAAGCAAAATACTAGAATCACCATAGGTCTTGTTTTCAGGAGACAAAACAGTAATAACTGGTGGCAAAGTATCAACAGTAAAAGTTATTGTTGTTACTCCCTCATCACCTACCATGTCTCTAGCAAAAACTTCTAAACTATGTGATCCTTCAGCTAATCCTGTCAGATTAGTGTTTTCTGTTAACGTAACATTTGTTTGACCATCTAAACAATATCCAGTCCAAGAAGTTGTTTCATTCACTAAAAACTCTAAAGGAATACTTGTTTGAGCATAAATAATGTTCTTTGGCGAAACTACAACTACATCAGGAATTGTATTCAGCAGAAATGGAGTATATTGTTCAATTACTGGACTTGGATCAAACCACGCAGGCATACCAAACTCTCCAGCCATACCTCCAACAACATATAACACATCATCAATAACAGCAACCTTAGGAACACGACGATACTCATTTGAGGTAGACCCTTCCAACCAAATATCCTTATCAATATCATAAATGTGAGTTTTATACTCTCCAAAAATGTAAATACCTCTAGGAGCAAAAAAACCAGAAGATGCACCTATACCATCTTCCCATCCAAATACGGGACAGTTAGAACCAATAGTCCAACTATCGCTATAAATATCATATATTAGAAGAACAGATCCAGTGTAGACTCCATTAGCATCCTTATCAGAACCAATATAGTAAATTTTTCCATCTACTTCTGCAGTTCCATAGCCTGTTATGTAGTATGGTGGAGGGGTCTTTGAGCTCCAAGAATCAGTGCTTGGATCATATACCTCATTTATGCCACTATAAATAACGAAAATTTTACCATCTACAGCATTAGCTGTTACTTTAAAACTATGTATAGGCATAGGAGTCTTTGTTTCCCAAGTATCAGTAACAGGATTATAGACTTCATTTGTACCAACAGTTTGGTATCCCAAGTACCCAGTGTAGCCTCCTATACAATAGATTTTGTTGTTGATTGTTGCAGTAGCAAAACCAGTTCTTGCTGTTGGCATTGGTGCTTTTGTAGTCCAAATGTTTATTGTGGGATCATATTCCTCGTTACTGGCAAGTACACTACTACCTATACCAAGTCCTGGATGTTGGACATCACCTAAAACTCTTCCGTTTTCTCCTCCTATTGCATAGATTTTGTTGTTGACTACTTCTAATCCAAAATGTGCTCTTGGTTGTTTCATAGGTGCCATCATAGCCCACATATTCTCTTTTTGTGCATTGACATCTTGACTTGTTAATGGTGATAGAGATACTAAGAATACTGTTAAAACAATAAAGAGTCTGTGAAATTTTTTCATTGTTTCCCTGACCTAAATTTTATCATTACAAGTAGTGCAACACAAAAACAAGCAATCAAAACAGTTGCAACCAAGGATTCAAACAACAACAGACTCCTCAACAGAAAAGTAAACTGTCAACGATTTACCATCAAACCCAACATAATCAGTTGCAAACAACGTAAGATTATGCTCACCAAGAACAAGACCAGTAAAAGTAGAGTTTCCAGTTAAAGTATTATTCACTCCATCTAGACTATATGTCAAATTCGCTACAGGTTCACTTAACCAAAAATCCAAATCAATATCAGGTGAAGTATACGTTTTGTTTGTTGGTTCTAAGATTTTAATTATTGGTGGGGTTTGATCCACAGTAAAAGTAACATTTGAAAAGTTTTCATCATTAGCCATATCTCTAACAAAAACCGTTAAATGATGGATTCCCCCAGAAAGGTTAGTTATATTAGTTTCATACCTCAAACCCCAAGAATCCCTATAACCCATAGGCGTAATTGTTACGTTTTTTTGATTATCCAGAGAATATCCTATCCAAGTCAAACTATCATCGGCTATAAACTTTAACAAAACACTTGACTTATCATAAAATGTGTTTTCAGGAGAGGAAATCGAAATATTTGGAATTGACCCAAACAATAAGGATTATACTTTTAAGTGAATTTGTTGGTCCAGCACCTATAAGCATGTATCCTGCAGAAAGGAGCTATCATTCCTCCAATTACATAAATTACATCTTCAATCACAGCAACTCCACGAATAGCCACTTCCTGTTGTACCTTTTTGGCTAAACCATGTCTGATCTAATGGATCATAAATATACATCCAAGACTCGTCAATAAAGTAAATACGAGCTGGGGAATACTTGCCAGTTGTTACTCCAATACTGGCAGAAAAGCCTCCAATAGGTGATGTTGGTCCTTCTCTCCAAGAGTTAGAGGAAGTGTTGTAGATCATGAATAACATTGAGGAGTTGGGTGCTTCTGCAAATCAAATATATTTCGTTATTAAAAACTGTTGAATCATAACAAGTATTTTGGTATGGAAGAGATTCTATTTTTTCCCAACTATCAGTTTCTGGATCATACACTTCATTTGCTAATGAAAAGTCTTCAAAAGAACCCCCTGTTCTTCCGCCTATGCAATAGATTTTGTTATCAACAATGCTTAACTTACCCATAACTCTGGGAGTTATCATTGATTTTTTTGTTTCCCATGTATCTGTTATTGGATCATATACTTCATTTGCTCTTGAAATTCTATCATTGTCGTTGTATCCGCCTATGCAATAGATTTTGTCATTGTATACTAGCTATTCCAAATTGGCTTCTCGGAGTGGGCATTGGTGTTTTGTTTGTCCAAGTGTTTGTTTCAGGGTTGTATTCTTCGTTTGTGGATCGGGCTGAGTAAAAGATGGTGTCATAATTTATGAGGTTTCCCCTTACAGATGTAGATGATCCTCCTATGGCGTAGATTTTGTTGTTCACTATTGCAATTCCCAGTCTTGCTCTGCCAACTTTGCATTGAGGTAGAGTTGTCCACGAGTTTTCTTCTTGTGCCTTAACAGCTAAAAAGGCAAGGATGATAATGTTAACAAGAATACGATTGAGGTGACAAATATTTTGTTTAGTAGCGTTTTATTCATTTTAGCTACTTCTCCTTTTTAGTTTTTTTTGGTAACTAATGATTTCTTTGTTTGAAATAGTAATTATGATAATTGAAACTAAAATTAAGATTTGAAGTCCAGGGTTTTTGGATTTGGATGTTATTGTTTCTAAGGATAGATTTGAAGTGAAATTAGTTGTGGGGGTTGGCATTGGTGCAGGATGTTGTCCATGGGTTCTCTTGTGGGTTGGTGTTGTAGGTCTTTGGGGGTATGTTGGTTAAGGAAAACACTGCTACTTGACCTAAGAGTTTTCCATGTTTGTTCTTGCTCAATGCTACCCCCAACAAAACAAGGGTCTAAAATGTGTAAAAAGGGTTTTTGTAAAGCTATTTTGACTAAAAAACCCCATTTTAGTCAAGAAAGATTGACTGATTTTAGTCAAGAAACCTTGACTACCTAATATTAGAAACTTCTCTTTCCTTAAATCCCCAATTTTGGTATGCAAGCAAGATATTTTCTTCTCAAGTCTTCTTGATCTATGTGGTGGTAGATGTCTATTGCTTCTTTTCTTCTGTCTCCTCTTAGTTCTTTGACATACTCTCTTGGCATCCCGTTTCTAAGAAGGTATGTGGTAAACCAGTGACGGAAACAATGTGGACCAAAATGATCCTCAAGTCTGGAGGATTCTGGATTGTGAAATCCTAAATTCTTAGCATACTTAACTACAGCTTGATAACATCCATTTCTGCTAAGTCTATTAAGAGTTTGATAACTAACAAACAACGCTTTAGTTGTAGGATTGAGCTTACTTCTGATATTTAGCCACCTTTTTAGAACAATAGCACATTCATCATCAAAAAAGACTAACTCTATTACTTCTTTTTGGAACTGGCTTTAGAATAATAGAGTAATTGTTCCAATTTATGTCTTGGATATCAATTTTTAGAAGTTCTCCTCTTCTTACACCCGTCTTAGCTAATACTACACAGATTGCTTTGTCTCTGGGATCAAGAATAGAATTAACAAGCTGGCTCATTTCTTCAACAGAAATAAGTTTTCTTCTGGAATCATTATTGTCTGTTTTTATACATTTTTAGATACCTCTTTCTAAAAGGCAAAACCAAATTTCTATCAGTATAATCTTGTGAAAGGCAAGATAATCATAAAACGAAGAGAGGGCTGAGAAGTTGTTCTCTATTGTTTTATGTTTTATTTCTCTTTTAAACTTCAGATAACTAAGAAATTCTTCTAACATTTCTACATTTAGATTTAGTATGTTGGTTTTTTTGAAATAGTTGGCAAACATTATGATTGTTGATTTGTATCTTCTTATAGTTTCTTTGGTCATTCCTCTTAGTTTGCAGTCTTTGCAGAACTTTTCTATGAGTGGTGTCAATATTTTGGGTGAGTTCTAGGGTTATTGTTTCCATTTCCATCCTCTCCCTAGCATATTCCACAAGACCATAGCTTTCCAAAACTTCTAGTTGACTGTTTACTGCTTTTATCAAGATCTGTATTGTGAAGAGTCTATGTTTAGATTTGTGTAGAATTTCTTCTCCAGAAAATGATCCGCCTTCTTTTAGAAGGTTAATAAGTTCTTTGTCAAATCTTCTAACTCCTCTGAAATCGTCTTTCAAGAAAGGGTTTGGCTCTGATATCTTTTTAGTTCAGTGTCCAAATTGTCAACTAGTTTCTTTGAGTAGTCTATTGTCTTTTTTTAGTTGTTTTAGTTCTTCTTCGTGCATTGTCTAGTTTCTTGATTAATTCCAGTCTGTTGAGGTAATTTTCTTCTCCTTGTTCTTTTCTTAATTGAGTCTTCTACTCTGTCAATAACAAATTTTGAAATTGAACTTCCAGCTTTTTTAGCTTTGTTTTTCCAGTTCTTCTGCCATTTTTTGAGAGGGAAGATAAACGTAGATTGCTCGTTTTTTGATTGTTTTTGTCTTGCCTTTGTTTGGTTTTGGCATGAAGCATCAATATAAAATAATATGTGGAGTGACCTATTTATAATTTACCAGTAAAATGGTGCGGAGGGTGGGATTCGAACCCACGAACCCCTGCGAGATAGGCTCCTGAAGCCTACGCCTTTGACCTGGCTTGGCGACCCCCGCTATTCTTAGTTTACACTTATCCGAAATATAATTGAAAAGGTTTAAGAGTTACTATCCTGTTAAAATTGAAAGAAAAGGTGTAATTATTTGCCAACACACGGATCTTTATCTAAAGCTGGGAAAGTTAGGTCTCAAACACCTAAAATTGAAGGTACAAAAAAAACCAAGCTCTGTCCTAGAATGAGAAATAAACTAAACTATCGAAAACGGATAATTTTACAAAAGGAACCAGGCCAAAACTGGTATTAGTTAATTATTTTTTTTATCGATTTTTTTATTTTTATCACATTTTCAAGGATAACTTGAAAATATTTAATATAATTTATTTATTTCATAATGTAGATTCTAAAGTGGTATCTTAAATTTGGGTATAGAAAAAGCAGCCAGAGAAATAATTAATACACTTATGCTCCAATCTTCACTTAACAGCAGGAAATTACATCAAATCAAAACCCGTGTGGCTTCTCAACTAAAACTTGATCGTACTCTTTCTAATGCAGAAATCATTAGATATCTTGAACCAAAAGAAAAAATTAAACTCTTGAAAATATTAAGAAGGAAAACAATTCGGTCAATCTCTGGCGTAAGCGTAATTGCGATTATGTCTAAACCCCATTCTTGTCCACAACCTGAACCTTGTATTTATTGTCCAGGAGGTCCTACTCAAGGTGCTCCGCAGAGTTATACTGGTCATGAACCTGCAGCATTAAGAGGAACTCAAAACAATTATGATCCATACTCTCAAGTAACAGCTCGAATTAAACAATTAAACTCGATAGGTCATACGGTAGATAAAATTGAGTTAATTATTATGGGTGGTACTTTTTTATCCACACCCAAGGAATATCAAAACCATTTTATACAAAGAGCATTAGATGCCATTACTCTTCTTCCTTCTAATAATTTAGAAGAAGCAAAAAATAATGCTGAAAGAAGTAGTATTAGTAACGTTGGAATAACAGTAGAAACAAGACCTGACTGGTGCAAAATTCCCCATATTGACTCCATGTTAGATATGGGTGTAACTAGAGTTGAGCTTGGAGTTCAAAATCCTTCAGATGAAATTTATAAACTAGTTGGAAGGCAACACACTGTTTTTGACGTTAAAGAAGCTACGCGTATCGCCAAAGATTCTGGGTTAAAAATTGTTTATCATTTGATGCCTGGAATGCCAGGATCAACACCTAAAAAAGATTTGAAGAATTTTAAAAAAATTTTTTCTGAATCTGAATTTAGACCCGATATGATCAAAATTTATCCTTGTTTAGTTATAGCTGGTACAAAAGCACATGAATTGTATAAACAAGGGAAATATGTTCCATATTCAACTGAAGAAGCTGCAAATCTTATTGCAGAACTAAAAAATAGTATTCCTTGTTGGATTCGCATAATGCGGGTTCAGCGTGATATTCCCGCAGGATTGATAGTTGCGGGTGTTAAGAAAAGTAATCTTAGACAAATCATACAAAAAAAGATGTTTACAAATAATTATTCTTGTAATTGTATTCGTTGCAGAGAAGTAGGTCATAGATTAATGAGCAATAAATTAATTCCAACCTTAGAAAATATACAAACAATAACTACAACATATGATGCTTCAGAAGGTAAAGAAATATTTATTTCAATAGAAGATGTGCAAAATAAAATATTAATTGGATATCTTCGTTTGCGTCTACCCTCTATAAATGCTCACAGGTCTGAAATTAATAAAATTTCATCAGCAATTGTGCGCGAACTTCATGTTTATGGACCATTAGTGCCTGTTGGGATACATAAAACAAGAGCTTGGCAACATAAAGGATATGGCTCAATTCTTTTAACCGAAGCAGAAAAGATTGCTAGATATGATTATGACATTAAGAAAATTGTGATAATAAGTGCTTTAGGTACTAAACAATATTATAGCCGGTTTGGTTACAAAAAAGATGGCGTATATGTTTCAAAGAATCTAAATTAAAAAAAATTGTATGAAAACTACTTTTTTAGTTGAAATTTCTTTGAACTTATAGGAGACTAGAACTTTTAATGTAGCGCCTCAGAAAGTTCTAAATTAAGTTGAAATCATTAAGAGGTTCAACCGCATTACTAAATCCTCCTCATACGGACGTGATATCATCACAGACACTACACATGTAAAATACCAAATCCCGCGTTTAAACCGTTCTAAACAATTAATAATTACGGTTTATCAAGTTTTAAACTTAATTAATCGTAAATTTCACAAATTTGATTCTCAATTTTTCTTTCAAAAACTAAAACTAACTTTCTTTAATTAAACAATTAAAGTACAAAAATTTTGAAGTAACATATCCGTTTGTTTACCTACTTTAGCAAATTTGTAACCTTTAAAACCTTTTATTTATGAAATAACAACTCACTTGCAAATTGTTATAAACATCTGGAATTGTGTACAGAATTATAGTAACAAGAACTCCCACTTGTAATATTAGGAGTAAAAGATCGTACAGCCTTTTTTCAAATTGTTAAAATTTGAGTTATTAATCTTAAACTATTGGAGAGAATTGCACGAAAAGCAAAAGAAGGATTGCCTTAACGTCTTTTTTCTTTTATTATGAAAAACTATTATATATAAAATTAAAAATATAATTTGATCGATTTAATATTTGGGATGGTTAGTTAATGTCTTCAATTATTCACACTGATAAATTGTCTAAATTTTATGGGAAAGACAATATGATAAAAGCTGTAGACACGCTTTCATTAGATGTTTATGAAGGGGAAACTTTTGGTTTACTTGGGCCCAATGGGGCAGGAAAAACCTCAACCGTTCGTTTATTAAATTGTATAATTAAACCAACCAGTGGATCGGCAAGTATAAGCGGATTTGATATTCTAAAAAATGAATTGAGTGTAAAACGAGTTACTGGATTATTAGCTGAGTCTCCAGGATTATATGAGAAATTAAGTGCTTTTGAGTTTTTAGAATTTATGGGTTCACTATACGATGTTCCCAATAACATACTGCCTAGAAGAATCGAAGATCTACTAAAATTATTTAATCTCTATGATAGACGCGATTACCTTTTGGAAGGTTTTAGTCGCGGTATGAAACAAAAAGTTTTGATTGCAGCAGCTATTATTCATGACCCTCCAATCCTTTTTCTTGATGAACCAACATCTACTCTTGATCCGCGAGCAGCTCTTATGGTTAAAGATTTAATAAAAACTTTATCTGAAAATGCAAATAAAACGATTTTCATTTGTAGCCACATTTTACCAATAGTTGAAGAACTGTGTGATAGAGTCGGCATAATCAATCAAGGCAAACTTATTGCTGTAGGAACAATAGATGAAATTATAGCTAAAGCAAATAAGAAAACCCTCGAAGACGCGTTTATTGTATTAACAGGTGGAGTTGAAGAAAAAGAGCTTTTATCCTGGAGGAAACATAAAAGTGCCACTTCCTAAGTGGCTCCTAATCGCCAAAAACGAATATCGATTACGAATAAATAGAATACGGCAGATAAGATCATTATTTCCATTTTTAATTATAGGCTTTTTAGCAGTTTATGTTGCATATGTTGCTCCATTTATTGCAAATTTATTCTTAGATGATCTTTTAGCTTTCTTCCTATCTCAACTAGCATTAGCTATGGTTCCTATTCTTTTATTTATGATCTTTTTTTATCTTACAATACTTCCAGTCACATATACTCTACAAGGAATGCAAGCAGGACAAGTGGAAATATTTTTAGCAGCTCCAGTAAAACCAAGTGATATTCTGTTAGGAGAATTTTTAGGTGTATTGCCTTTTTATGCCATATTTATCACTATTATTGCTGGTTTTTTTACAGCTGCATTAACTCCCTTAGGCTTGAGTTTAATACAGATTTTTATAATTGTTCTAATTTTTGCTATCATTTTTCTTTCTGCTCTATGGATCGGTACAGTTATTGCAGCAGTGATTCGAACTAGATTTGCAAAATCTGCTCGTGGAAAAGATATTGGAAAAGCTCTCTCTCTTGTTATTGCTTTACCGATGGTAGCCATAATGTACGCAATAATTGGAGGCGGTTTTACAGAAGCTCTTACAGACCCTGGGGCAAATGAACTAACAAGATTTATTCTTGGTTTTCTTCCAAGCTCGTGGGGTGCTGATATTATTCTTGATTTTGCAGCTAACCCAGCCAATATTGGACTTGTAATTTTTGAGACATTACTAAGAATCACAGGACTTGTTATTTTCTTTGTTGCTTCTTTGTGGTTAGGTACAAAATTGGCAAGTAGAATTTACAGTATTGAACCAACTAATTTCAACGCTTCAATGGTCAAATCCGATGGTTTTTTCTACAAGACAATTAGAATCCTTGGAGGTAGTGGTTCTTTTAGTAATCTTTTGGTATCCGTGTTTAAAGATTACACGCGAAGACTAGAAAACCTCTCTCGACTTGTTTACATCCTAGGTTTGCTTGCACTTATCAACATCTTTCTAATGGAAGAAAGTACTGATCCCGCAGATGCATTGATTATGGGTGTATTTTTGTTTTCTTTTCTCGCAGTGCTAGTTGTTGGTCAAGTTGCAATGGGTGGCAAGGAAAGCATATTTATTCATAAAAAAGCTCCTTCAGGAATTAAGAGACTAATAAAAGCAAGATTAATACAAAGCTGGCTAGTTGCAATCCCAATAGGCGCAATAGTCACATCCATTTCTTTAATTCAAGTTCCCTTGATTGATTTATTTACAGTATTAAGTTATACTGGCTTAATGGCACAACTAATTGCAGCAAACGTAGTTTTAGCACTTGGTCTAGCTTTGTTAAGACCCGAATTTTCAGAAAATGCTCGAGAACAAATGATGGGATTAATGGTTAATGCACAAATAGCTTTGTTTACCTCTATAGGTATTTTCATTGGAGCTCAAGCTATTTTTAATATCAGCTTTTTCTACACATTTTTGCTTCTATCTATTGTGATTTGGATACTGGGTATTGTTATACTTCAATTAGGAAAAACAAAACTAACTAACATCGAATAAAATATGTTTTTAGAAATAATATATAATGTGCAGGTAACATATAACTGACAAATCCGATGTGTTTCAAGTTTCAAGAAATTGGAGAAATAATAGTTTGACTCAAAAATCAAATTCAGGTTATCAAGGAAAAGTATTAGATATTATTAAAAAGAATGGATGTACAGTTGGAGATATTATTTTAGTTGAAAAAGAAGATAAAATTTTTGAAGGTACTCTTATTCCTCGTTCTGAATATAGTGATAATACTCATATTGTAATCAAATTAAAAAATGGCTATAATCTTGGTATTAGAGTCACTCCAGAGACTAAGGTTAAAAAAATTGGAAAAGGAATAAAACCCTCTTTTACAGTACCTCCTCTTCCAAAACAAAATTCAAACCTGCCAAAAGTTGTTATTTTAAGCACAGGTGGCACAATAGCTAGTCGTGTTGATTACAGAACTGGTGCAGTTCGATCAGCACTATCAGCAAGCGACTTGTATGGTGTAGTTCCAGAACTCTCAGATATCGCAAGAGTTCAAACTGAAATAGTATTTGGTATTTACAGTGAAAATATAACTCAAGCTCATTGGAGCCAACTTGCAAAAAGAATTGAAGAACACATTAAACTTGGAGTTGATGGAGTAGTAGTAGCTCATGGTACAGACACAATGGCTTATACAGCTGCTGGTCTTAGCTTTGCACTTCAAAACTTACCTGTTCCAGTAATAATTGTTGGAGCTCAAAGATCATCTGATCGCCCCAGCTCAGATGCAGCAATGAATCTACTAGGCGCAGTTCAAATAGCTACTACCGCACCTTTTGCAGAAGTTGCAATAGCCATGCATGAAAATCTATCAGATAAAATTATTGTCGTTAATAGAGGTGTTAAAGTAAGAAAATGTCATACGAGTCGAAGAGACACATTCAAACCTGTAAACACATCTCCCCTAGCAAAAATAGTTGACGGCAAAATAATTATGTTAACAGAAAAATACAAAAAAAGAGATCTATCAAAGAAAATAGATTTAAAACCAAACTTTAGTGAAAAAGTTGTTTTAGTAAAATTCTATCCAGGATTTGATCCAAAGGTAATCAATTGGTATATACAAAATGGAGCAAAAGGTATAATCATTGAAGGTACAGGACTGGGACACGTTAGCAAATATTGTTTTGAAGCAATAAAAAAAGCCATTGATCATAAAATAGTAGTTGGATTAACTTCTCAATGTATCTGGGGTAGAGTTAACATGAACGTTTACGATACTGGTCGTGATTTATTAAAAATGGGGGTAATACCCTTAGAGGACATGTTTCCAGAAACAGCTCTTGTTAAGTTAATGTGGGTTTTAGGTCAAACCCAAAAAATCAAAGAAGCCAAAGATATGCTAAAAACTAATATTTCTGGAGAATATTCTGCAAGAACTCTTCCAACCGAGATTTACAAATAAGGAGAACACAAAATGACAATTGAATACTCAAAATTAGGTTTAAAAATAGGTTTAGAAATCCACCAACAACTCAACACCCAATCTAAACTATTCTGTAGTTGTCCTCCTCTTTTTTTCAAAGACGATCCAGAATTAACTTTTTTAAGACGCCTTCGTCCTACACAAAGCGAACTAGGCCAAATAGACCCCGCAGCTTTTTTTGAATTTCAAAAAGAAATCATGTTAAAATATGAAGTCAATAAAACCAGCACTTGCCTAGTTGAAATGGATGAAGAACCACCACACTCTTTGAATAAAGAAGCTGTAGAAGTTGCATTAACTGCCGCAATAATGATGAACGCAAAACCAGTAGATGAAATCCATATCATGCGAAAAACTGTAATAGACGGATCAAACACAACTGGTTTTCAACGAACATGTGTTATTGCAATGGATGGATGGATAAAAATAGGCGACAAAAGTGTACAAATCCAACATGCTAGTCTAGAAGAAGATGCCGCAAGAAAAACGGGTACAGAAAAAAATGGCAAAATTATCAGCTATAACCTAGATCGCCTTGGAATCCCACTAATAGAGGTAGCAACTGCGCCAGTTATTTATTCTCCAAAAGAAGCTCAAGAGGTGGCTTTTGTACTTGGAAGAATTCTAAGAGATACAGGTAAAGCTATGAGAGGCTTAGGAACAATTCGACAAGATCTTAACATTTCACTTTCTAAGGGTGCTCTCATCGAGATTAAAGGGGTCCAAGAACTTGAACTTATATCAGTGGTTTTAGAATATGAGATTAAACGCCAAATTAATCTGATTAAAATAAGTGAAGAATTCCAGAAAAAAAACATAAAAGAGGATTCCCTAACAAAAAATTTTATTGAAGTAACTGATGTTTTTAGAGAAACAAATTGCAGAATAATAAAAAAATCAATAGAAAATAACCAAAAAGTTTTTGCAGTAAAACTTGAGGGATTTGCTGGTTATCTAAAACGAGAACTTATGCCAAACTTTCGTTTAGGCTCAGAACTCGCTGATAGAGCTAGATATTGGGGTCGTGTTGGAGGAATATTCCACACCGATGAAATGCCTGCCTACGATATATCAGTCAAAGAGATTAGTCTTTTGAAAGAAAAAGTAGAGGCTTCAAACAATGATGCTGTAGTTTTTGTGGTTAATTCACCTGAAAATGCAAAAGACGCTTTAGATGCCGTTGTTGATCGGGCAAAAGAAGCAATAAAGGGAGTTCCAGCTGAAACAAGAAAAGCAACTGTCAATGGTCTTTCTAGATACATGCGACCAAGACCTGGAGCTGCAAGAATGTATCCAGAAACAGATATTCCTCCTTTTCTGGTTACAGAAATCCTGCTCCAAAAAATTAAAAACCATTTACCTGAACCAATGGAAAAAAAAATACTACGATTAATGAAAGAAAATAGCATTAACAAGAAATTGGCCTACCAAATATTAAACTCAGATTATTGTAGCTTATTCGAATCTATTGTTAAAAACAATAAAGTAAATCCTACAACTGTGGCGGTATTTTTAACGGAGACCCTAAAAGCTTTAAAGAGAGATGAAATAAAAGTTGAGAAAGTCTCAGAAGAAGAAATAGCTAAAATTTTTCAAAGCTTAAGTGAAGGAAAAATAACAAAAGAAGCTATAGAAAACATTTTTGTGTGGTTTTCTAAAAACGAATCAGGCAATCTAAGCGAAGCTCTATATTCTTTAGGATTAAAAATGTATTCTGAAAAACAACTTATTAGTATTATAGATGAAATAATTGCTAAAAATAGTAAGAGCATTGGAAAACTTGGTAAGAAATCTTTTGGAATGTTAATGGGTATAGTAATGAGCAAAGTTAGAGGAAAAGCAGATCCTAATCTAATTAGCAAAATAATTAAAGAAAAAATTATGCAATAAATTTTCCTATTTATTATTTTTTTGATTTTTTTTTACCTAAATCAAAATCATATTGTCTTCGTCTGGATATATTTGTAAACTAAGTGACCTTGCTTCTCTTTTCCATTGAAAACTATTTTTTTGATCAAAACTAAGAAAATCTTTCACAACAATGCAAGGAACTTTGTAAATAGAATCAATCATCCAAGTTATTTCATTAATAAAAACTGCAAAAAGGTAATCAAATTCATTTATATGAATTCCATTAAAAATATTCTCAAAATTAGTATCTGATCCGATTTTACTTACAATTTTTATTCTTTCATTAAATCTTGAATATCCACTATAACCTTGTTTTTCTTTTTCAGTTAATTTTAAATTATACTTTTTTGAACAAAACCATTTAGCGTAACCATTAGTTATGCTATCTCCTTTTCCAATACCTATTTCCAAAAGACGCTTCCTTAATTTGACTATACTTGAAATTAAATCTTTAACTTCTTTAAAACTCGCTTCTGTATTTTCAGTCACAAAATCACGACTTTATAAAACTAATCGCGTTTCTTAAAATTTACTGTTTGAATAAATATTCAGTACTCTAAACTCTTAAAAAAATGTTAGGTATTCCTCTTTTTAGTTTTGATAAGAAAATCAAAAGAGGAAATGGGATGATAAATAATTTCACAAAAAAATAACTATTGGTTTATAAGCAATTTGAACATATATCATCAATTGAATTGATAACATGATTTATTGAATATTCAAAGAATGTAGATCATGCAAACTTTATATTAACAAAATAGAGGAAACTACTTATGCCAAAAAAAGTTCAAAAAGAGACGAAATCTGTAGATAAACCCGAAATTTTCACTTTTCGTGTAAAATTAGGTGATTATGAAATTGAACTAAAAGGAACACATGAAAATGTGACAAGTACTATTGAAAAACTTCCTACATTAATTCCTAATATTCATAAAGCATTTGATAGTGTAAAACCTAAAACAGTAACAACTTTTACAGTTAAAACACAACCACCAGCATCTCAAACAAAAGAAAAAACAGCAACGCAAAAATATCCAATCATAAAAAAGGTAAAAACTGGAGAAGCTGCTATTTTAGGAATTTTAGAAACAGATTGGGGTAAATGGCGTCCCAGAACAATGGAAGAACTCACAGACGCTCTAATTGCTAATGATTTCAAGTATCCGAAAACTGCACTAACCAAAGCCATGAGCAAACTAGTAAACAAAGGTATGGTTCGACGTTGGAGTACAAAAACTGGTTTTGTCTACATACTAGTAGAAGACAACCCCCCTCCTAGAGGCGATAAGAAGAAGTGAGTAGAATCAAAACTCGAATAAAAACTCCATTTGGCGAAGTTATAATTGAGGGCGAAAATCCCCAAGAAATACTTGAAGTCTTAGAAAAGATGCCAAAAAATTTTGTTGAATCCATTTCTGATTTTGTTTCCAATAAAATGACTCCATCCGGAGCCCAATTAAAAGGTATAGTAGAGTTAACAACCGAAGGGCCTGTTATAGTGACTAGAATAAAACTAACTCATTATGAAGCTGTCGGCTTAATCCTTTATGGTTCAGAGGCTAAGACTCAAACAGCTTCGCACATAACAAAATTGTTAGAATCAAGTGGTATAAAAAGCATGGTCCCTGCAAGATTAAACGAAATGACAAAACGAGGACAAGTTTTTAAGCCAAACCCTAGTAAACCAGATTTTAAACTAACAATTCAAGGCGAAAAATGGATCGAAGATGATGTTATTACTAAAATCAGAGGAAAAATGGGTTGACTGAAAAAGTCAACGTTAAAATAAAATATAAAAATATAGAAAAAACTCTATCTGCAACACCAGAAGAAACGTGGAGTTTTTTAAGAGCTTTCTTCAAAGAATTTATTCCCTCATATAACATTGCAGAGAAATTAAGAATTAACCTTGATGTAAATAAATTAGCCAAAGAATGTGAAGGATTGATTATTTATTCCTCTAATGGCCCGTTTCTTATTAAACCTAATAAAAAACTAACAGATAATGAGACAATTCTTTTATGGCTATTAGCATATTATTTGGGAACTGCCATTAATTCAACTAAATCTGAAAATGTATCTAAAGAATTTTTGCAAAGAAAAATTAAAAAAAGCGGAAAAATTACAAGTACACGATTAAATGAACTAGTTAATAATGATTTAATAAGAAAGATAACTGATTGTGATTACGTGTTAACAGATCTTGGAATCATACTAATGCAAAATGAAATTTTACCAAGAATAAAATTTAAATATATCTCTAAAAACCGTTAATTTGCCTTTTTGTTCATAAATAAGCTTTGAAAAAGGCAAATTTATTAAAAGAAAGGTAATTCTTTCAATAAAACTTTTATATTTGATGGCTGCTGGATAAGCATATATTACCCAGAGGAAACAATGCTATGATAGAACCAAGTAAAAAACCATTAAATGTTCTTATTAAACAGTTACATGGCAACATTGGAGTTGTATTAAAAAACGGTTGTGAATACAAAGGAAATATGATAAAATGTGACGGTCATATGAATATTCTCCTAGAGGGAGCAACTGAATGCAAAGCCGACCAATTACTAACTAATTATGGAAACGTTCTACTTCGAGGAAATAATATTTTATATATAATTCTTGATCCTACAAAACATTAAAAACTACTTTCTAAATAGCAATAGAATCTTTGTAAGATAACTAACTTTTGTTATCTTTTTCTATTTTTGAAAAATAAATGTGCTATTTTTTTGAAAAGAAAGATTTTCAATTAACCTTTTTTTTATTGATTATCTTTTTCTTACAGAAGTTAGCAAATATCAGAATGTTCAAATAATAATTTTTTAATAGTATTTTTTCAAGAATAATACGTGTTTATTAAAACAAATACTATTATGTAGCTAAAGTTATTTTTTTATTTAGACAGTCTCTATAGAATATAGAGGAAGCTACTATAGGAGTTATTAGTAATGAATTCAAGCAGTAAACAGAAAGATGTCTCCTATAGTGTAAAACTGAGGGTTAAACAAAGCATTCCAAATGTGATAACTTTTCTTCGCCTAATAGCTCTCCCATCCTTAATCTATTCATTTAATTATCTGAACATATTTGTTACATCTATTGTATTTTTAGCTGTGATCATTTCAGATCTCGTAGATGGGTATATTGCTCGAAAAATAGGTTCTACATCAAAATTTGGAGCTTATCTTGACGTAATTGTTGATTTTCTATTTATAAATGGAACATATTTATTTTTTAGTTTCAAAGGAATTTATTCTCCCTGGATACTTTTAGTTATTATTTTTGCTTTCGCTCAATTTATTATATCCAATATACTCTCAAAGAGGATGATTTATGATCCAGTCGGGAAGTATTTTGGCAGTATTCTTTTTGGGGGGATAGGAATAACAATTTTAATCTCAGAACCAATAATTTCTAATTTTTTTATTTTCTCAGATCAAATAGTCTATATTATTATTACAGTTTCTATTGTAGTTTCTGCCTTAGCGACTATACTAAGTCGATTTACATATTTAATACACAACAGAAGATAGATATGAATTAAAAAATTGTTAGCCAGAAAAGACTCCGGTTTTCTTTTGAAGATTATTGTATTTCTCTGATTATAAATTAATAAAGCAGATAAATCACTCCAATTAAATATTATTAAGGAAAAATGTATTGAACAGTATTTGTTAGAAAAAAACAATTCTTGTTCTTATAATATATTAAATACTTGATAGTTTGGGTGATAATCCTTGGAAAAATCGTTATTATTAGGCTGTCCAGTTTGTGGAACTAAATTAGACGTTGGAAATATGAAAACAAGACTTGAAATTGTTTGTGATAATTTTTGGGGAAAAAGGTTTTGTTTTTGCAGTAAGAACTGTAAACACCATTTCTTCGAAGATCCAAAAATAGCGTATTTTTCAATGGAAATTGGAATAACTAATAATATTCCAACTTATAGCGGGGGTTTAGGTGTTCTTGCTGGTGATATAGTAAAAGCTAGTGCAGATTTAAAATTGCAGATGGTTGCTTTAACTCTAGTAAGTCGAAAGGGCTACTTTAACCAAAAAATATCAAGTACTGGAGATCAACAAGAATCCCCTAATATTTGGGATCCTTCAAAAACTCTTTTTCGCGTTCCAAAAACGGTAACAATAGTACTTGAAGGCCGATCTGTTGAGATTCAAGCTTGGTTATATGAACATAGAAGTCAAAATGGTGGTTTAGTACCAATCCTTTTTTTGGATACTGATCTTGAAACTAATACTCCTGAAGATAGACAAATAACCGATTACCTATATGGCGGCGATAAAAAATATAGACTTAAACAAGAAATCGTACTAGGAATAGGTGGCACTAGAATTCTAGAAGCATTATCTTTCAAAATAAGTAAATATCATATGAATGAAGGCCAGTCAGCACTTTTAACACTCGAGTTATTGAAGAAAAATAATTTAAATTCTCAAATGGTCCAAAATCAATGTGTTTTTACTACCCACACTCCGATAGAAGCAGCATTTGACCAATTCTCATACGAGCTATTTCAAGAGATTCTTGGAAATCAGTATATGCTTTCAACTGTAAAACAATATGCTGGACAAGACAATTTGAATATGACCTATTTAGCATTAAATTTAAGCAAATACGTCAATGGTGTCTCAAAAGCTCATATGAACTACTCACAAAAAATATTTCCTGGACACTACATAAGATCAGTAACAAATGGTGTTCACTCTTTTACTTGGACGTGCAAATTTTTTAGAGAAATTTATGATAAATATATACCCAGTTGGGCTAATGAACCTGTTCTTCTTGTTCGAGCAAGTGAAATTCCAAATATCGAAATATGGAACGCTCACATGAAAGCAAAAGATACTCTAATCAATTTAATAAAAAACACCAATTCTGTGTCCTTAGATCCTAATGTATTGACTATAGGTTTTGCGAGAAGAGCCACTGGATATAAAAGATCAACGTTAATATTTTCAAGAATCCAAAAACTATTAGAAATAAACGATAGAGGAAAAATTCAGTTGGTTTTCGCTGGGAAAGCACATCCCAGAGATATTGAAGGAAAACAATTAATAAAAACGATTTTTCAATATGCCCAAGAGCTTGAAGATCAAATTAAAATTGTTTATTTAGAAAACTATGATATGCAACTTGCTTCAAAATTAACTTCAGGAGTCGATGTATGGTTGAATACTCCTATTCCGCCAATGGAAGCCTCAGGAACAAGTGGAATGAAAGCAGCGCATAATGGAGTAATTAATTTTAGCATTTTGGATGGTTGGTGGATAGAAGGCTGTATTGAGGGAATAACTGGTTGGGGTATAGGGCCTCATCCAAGTGAACTAGTTAGTGTTGATGTACGAAGAAAGAGGGAACTTAATGACCTATACTCAAAATTAGAATATCTAATTGTCCCCACATTCTATACAAATAGAGATGCTTGGATTACGTTAATGAAAAACTCTATAGCTAAACTCGCTTACTATTTTCAAACACAAGGGGTATTAAAAAGATACATAACAGAAGCTTATCTGCTTTAATCTTTTAAAAACTCTTTTTTTTTAAACTGTTCAGTAGATTTTTAGGAAACTTTAAAACAATTTTTCTTTTTTCTCTAAAAAAGGCTTATTATGAATAAAGGAAGAAATTTAATTAATAAGGAAAAAAAATATTAAATTGGAAAAATGGTTTCAATTAAATTTCATCTGCGAGAGATAGATTGGGTAATCTACATACCTATTTGTGAGAATAAAGGTAAAAAACAAATAGATTACTTAGTAACCTATAGAAATCGAAAATCAGGACAAACCCAGAAAAAACGTAGAATAAATCTTAACGAAGTAATAAATAAACCAGAAATAAACAATACATATCCTCATTCTATCGGGGTTTATCTTGATTCATCTGGCAGAGGAAAAAAATGGACTCCTAAATACCTCTTAACTAAAAAAATCTCAAACAATCAAGCATTTATGAAACTTCTTAACTCTCTAAGACCTTAATATTTGCGCTACATCATCAAAATTAATCCAGCAACTTTCAGTTATTTTTTGTTTAATAAAATCTAAAGATTACATATTACAAATTACTATTCTTCAATGTTTTTTCTGAGACCGAATTATTTCTCTTATGTTTTCGAGAACTTCTCTTTCATTCATCGAACTAATTTTTTCTTTATTCTTTTCGATCCAAAGAACTATCGATTTACTAACTAAATTATCAATACCATTATGAATCAAATATTCTTCAAAATCTGTGAAAATTTCCTTTTTACTTGATTTTGATTTAACAGTTTTTAGCATTGAACTTGGCGTATGAATAAGTGGTTTTTTAAGTGTTAAACTTTTTACGCTAGTTTTTCCGGATTTTGATTGGCCTTTGATTACTGTTTTTATCAATACATCTTCAATATCATATTTTTTCAAATGTTCCCTAATTTTTGACATATGTAATACTTCTGAAAAATTTTCAGTTTCATAAATGATATTGAACATAGGTCTAGCTGGTTTAATATCAATAAATTCTCCTTGACATGTGTTTGTATCAATAACAAAAAATCCTGTTCGTCTAGCTGGTTTAATAGTAATCTCCTCCGTGTCCAAATCATATTTTATTAATTCGCCTTGATCAAAAGACCAATATTCTAGGGATCCAGGATTAAACATGCATTCTTCAGAATAAGGAACATGAAAATGTCCCAACAAAATAAGATTTAGCCCTAGACTCTTAAGAAAATTTCTAGAAACATCTGCTCGTTCCTCAGGGACACCAGCAAAATCTAAGAGCTGATGGAAAATTCCAACATTAAGTAAAGATTGATCTATTGAATCAATAACTTGCTTTTTAATTTCCTTAGGTACATTATAACTCTCATAACCAACACCTATAAAATTAACATCATCAATTCTCAAAGTTGGATTTTTTTTATTCAAATACGTGATTTTTGATACATCATTTATTAGATGTAAAATATCTCCACCATATTTTTCAAATAAAATTTGAGGTGAATCATGGTTTCCTCTAATTAACATTATTGGACAATTAACTTTTGCTGTTTCTTTAAGAAATTTTCTAACTACCCCTGGATGAGGACGACTTTGATTAAAAATATCGCCAGCTATAACAAATGCGTCTACTTTTAATTCTCTGACTTTAATTGTAAGTTTTGTGTAAGCATCAAGAAAATCTTGCCAGCGTTGTTTACTATTGAATTGTCGGATACCCAGATGTAAATCAGCTGTAAGTGCAATTTTCATTTGTTAACCTTCGATATTTTATAACTCATTAGGAAAATCATAAACTTCAGAATCAGTTTTTTCAGCTTCTTCTTTCCAAATGTTTTCATAATCTACACTCATTCCACCATGTTTGGTTCTTCTTTCTGATTTAACTTTAAACCTTATTGATACAGGAAAAGATTCGCCCATTACTAATGCTTCTCCTCGTTCAAATTTGGGAAGTTCATTGATTACATCTTCAGTAGCATTTTCAGCACTTTCTCTTACACTTGCTAAATCAGCAGGATTCTTAATTTTCATTACAATATTTGTAACACATTGACTAAGAACTGTTGAATCAAGTCTATTAGGTCTTTGAGATGCTACAAATAAACAGATTCCAAATTTGCGACCTTCTGTAGCTATAGTGCGAAGTATATCACTGCTGGAAACATTTGAACCTGATGGGGCAAATCGATGTGCCTCTTCAACTATCAGAACTATTGGTGGAATATTTTCTTTTCTTCTAGCATCAAAAATTCTTTGAAGCAAATTTGTAACAACAAATTGCTGGATTTTTTCTTTAATTCCAGACATAGCTATAACTGAAACCTGATTAGTCTGAACTATTTCATCAATTTTCGGCTCACTTGTACCAAAAAAACCTGAAGACGAAAGATTTAATAAATAATTCCTAGCCCAAGAAGCAGCTGTAGCCTCAGATTTAGAAGAATTATTTATTTTATCATTCAAAACTTCAAGAATATCATCTAATGAATATCTAATTTTTTTCTTTTTTAATTCTCTAATAGCTTGATCAAGAATACTTGCTGATCCATCACCCATTCCAGTAAAATGTTGAAAATTAGATGCGGATATATTCTTAACATCCAAAGTATACTTGTTTAGTCCAACTGCTGTCCCTAAACCATATAGCATTCTCTTAGTTTTTTTTGAAAGACTTTGTGCCATTGGAAGATATTCATTATGTGGATCAATAAGCAAAATTGCTGCTTTATGTTGTGCTAATTCTTCACATAGTAATCCAATTAAAAATGATTTGCCACAACCTGTCATCCCAATAATGCTAAGATGTCTTTGAAGTAATCCATTTATTGGCAAAGTAACCTTAGAATCATCAAAAGTTGTTCCAACCTCTAAAGATCCGCGATCATAAATCATTTTTTTCTCTTCTAAAGATAACTTTCTGACATCCCTAGAGCTATCTGCAACAAAACTATTTGGACTCCCAAAAATAATTTTTTTTCCATCTACCACTCGAATTGAACCAACAATTAAAGATTTTAAAACATAAGTAATTGGAGATTTCTCCAATATTTTAAAAGCCAATCGCTCATTTTCACTCATCAAAAAAAGATCTTGCTCAGAAATATCAGACATTGTAATCTTATCGACAACTTGTAACAAAATCGTTTCATGCAAAGTATCATGAGCAAGAATTGTAGCTCTTTTAAGTTTTCCAGCTTTATCTAATGAAGTGACTATTAATATTTCTTCAGATCGACTTGATTGACCTAAGACACTTCCAATTAACTGTTTTTTGTCTTCCATTTTTCTTATCTCATTTAGTTAATTATTTACAATATTATTTTGTTTGTACCAAAGTGAGTCTTTTTTTTTGCTATTAATCTGAGTTTAGCTTTATTATCTTCAGAAAGATCTGATAGAACAAGATTAAACATGATTTCAGCATCTCTTCTGGTGACTCTAGAATATTCATCAGCTTTGCTAAAAATGGGATTCATGCCGTAATGTGTTTTTGTTGACCAAAAAAGCAGATTTTCAATACATTCAACATATTTATTTTTTTGTTGATCGATTAATTCAAAACGATAATTCCAGTCTTTTAGGTTCAAAAAAAAAGTTACATAATCAAGATTGATAAACCTATTAGAACTCTTATTTATTATAGGAATTGGGGGTATATAATCTCCACTTTCCAAAAGTACCCCATTCATAACATAGATATCATACAAATCTTTAACATCAATATTTCGGCACAAAAACGTACTACCAGTGCGCTTAAGAAATCCAAGTAATAAAATATCTTTATTCACACAATTATGAATAATAGGCCAATAACTTTCTTCTAAGAATGTTTGAAAAAGATTTTTGTATTCTTTTGTATCTTTTGATGTTGGAGAAAAAACTGATAATGTTATTGTTCCATCTACTAAAAATAAAGCCTTTTCTTCTATTTGTTGAATTTTTTTAGATATTAACTGGTAAAGATTTACTTGCATTAAGAGTCGTTTTAGACGATCTGAGCTGTAATTGTTAGCATGAAAAAGATAAATATTTTTTGAGGTTTTTACATTAATTTGGTCATCAACAATAGCCGTTTTAATTACCGTAAAAGGGCTCTCGTAAGCGTTATTATAGCCAGAGTCTGCAGCAAATAATTTTCTTGAGCATTTAGGTTTTAATCTTTTTACAATAATTTTGTTTTTTATTTGATTTAGTAGCAAATCTTGATTCTGTAATTCTTTATTAATTTTTAAAGTAGCTAATTTTGAATCTGAAGCATTTAATTCTATATATGATTTCAATAATTTAATCTCCAATTTTTAAAGGAGTTACAGTGCTATCTCCCTTTTTCTTTTCGATATTAAATATTTGAGCAGGTAATGATTCAAAAGTGCTATCATGAGTAACAACAATTAGCTGCTCAAAAACATAATTTCTTAAAAAATCCCTTAATTTTGCTCTATAAATCTCATCTAAATGAATAGTGGGTTCATCAAGAAGTAATAATTGGTTCTTGGTTAAAGAACTGCAAATTGATAACCTTAAGGCCAAAGCAGCACATGTAGTTTCACCACCACTTAAAGTATTAATTGGTGAAGGTTCTCCATTTCGAATAACTTCAATATTACCATCTTCATCAATGGCTGCATAGTCTATATTATCATTAGATAATGCTTGGTAAAAATTTTGAAATTCTTCAGAAACCGATAATACACTATTTTTTCTAATAGCCGGTTGAAGAATATCTCTTAATCCATTTCTGATAATTTCCATAACTTTTAGTTCATTATCCAGAATTTTTGTTCTCTTTTTTGCTTCGCTTTTTTCTAAAATATTTTTTTTAATATCTTCAAGCTTAGTTTCATATTTTTTAATAGATGATTCGAGAAGAATAATACTTGCAGCTGCTTTAGCTTTTTTTTCCTTTAAACTATCAAATTCAGTCTTAATATTTTCATGATTTTTTGCGTTATATATATTTGAAATTTCCCTATACTCTGTTTGTAATTTTGTATATTCATCAGTTAAATTTTGGAGGTTTTTTTCTTCAAGAATCTTACGCTTATCTAAATCATTTTTTGAAGCAACTTTTAATTCTGCTTCTCTGGCTATTTTTGCTTTTTTAGAAACTTCAAAAAACATATTTTCTGTTTTTTTAAGATCTTCCTCTGTTTCAGATATACCTGATAATTCCCAATTTAAGCTATAAATTCTATCTTGGATTCTTGAAATGTCTTCAATTATTTTTTCTAATTCAGATTTATTTTTTTCTAAAACCTTAATTTCTACAAATAATCTTTCAAATCTTTTAGTTGCTTCATCAGAAATCTCAATTTGTTTATCTATGGAATCTATTTCCTTTAGAAATTTTATCTTCACTTTTTCCCATTTTTTAATTTGTTGACTTAGATTAAATTGAGTTTTAAGTGATTCTTTTTTTATATGGTCTTTATGATTTTCTTCTACTTCTTGTAAGCATGTTGGACATTCTCCTAATTCGCTTATTCTTTTGATTTTTTCTGATTCATTTTCTATTTTTTGGCAAAGAATAATATGTTCTTTAGTTGATTCGTCTAGTTTACTTTGAACATCTTTTTTTTCGAGCTTCAAACTGAATTGTTTTAGTTTAATTTTTTTAAGAGTTTGTATTTCTTCTTGAAAAATTGGTAATTTTTTTATCTGTTCTTCCAATTCTAGTCTCTTTTGATTTTTTTCATCAAGAATGTTTTTTTCATTATCTAGTAATCTTTGACTACTGCATTTTTTTTGAATTGCCTTCCCTATTCTTTCTCTTTCTCCTCTAACCTCTTCTTCTTTTTTTAAATATTTCATATTTTTTTGATAGATCTCTTCAGATTTTTTTGTTTGGATAATTTGGTCGGTTAATAATTCTATTCTTTCTTGAATTTTTTCCATGCTTTTTTTGTTTGAATCTATTTTTATTAGAGTTGTTTCAAGTTTAATTTTCATTTCATCTAAATTTTTTAAAATTTTTTCTTTAGGCAAAATTATTTGATTAATATCGTTTAAGGAAGTTTGAAGTAGCTCCAGTTCAAAATAATTTTCTTTAATTTCATCTTTAATACTTTTTTTTTGACTAGTTAATATTTCATAACCACTAGCAACTTTTTGTACTTCAATAAGCTCTTTTAAGAGAGAACTTTTTGATTGTCCCATCGTATCCCATAATTTTTCGTAAACATCAATTCCTAATAGTTTATCAAATTGTTCTCTTCTCTTCCCTGGTTGAGTTTGAAGCATCTTCTTTATTTCTCCTTGTGAAGCATATATTGCAGCAAGAAAAGTGGAAGAATCTACCCCTAAAAGTTCTTCAATTGATTTGGATACAGCATTAGAACCTTCAACTGCCAGTTTCCAACAATCTTTTTTATAAATCCACAGTTTAGCTTTCTGAGTTTTTTTTAAAAAAATAGTTCTTTCAACTTTATATTTTTCTGAATCAACTCTGAAAATTAAAATAGCCCTTGCTTGTTTACTGCCTCTTTTTATCAATTCAGTTTGAGTAATGTTTGACGATATTTTTCCAAAAAGAGCAAAAGATAATGCTTCAAGAACACTAGTTTTTCCTGCGCCAACTTCACCTAAAAAAACGTTTAGCCCTGAACGTAAATTAATTTCCGTTTTTTCATGACTTCTAAAATTATTTAATAACAAGTTCTCAAGCATAATATCTATTGTCCCTAAATTTTCTGTTATTATTGTCTAATTATCTTAAATCTATAATTTGATTTATATTGTTATTATAAAGGGTTATGTCAATGAAAAATGTGAATATCTTCAATAGAACATTTTGTATCAATGAATGCGAATATTAATTAAGTGTTTTTGTGCTTAATATGTTTCATTTTTGGAATTGAATCCAAATTTTGTGAGTTGAAACTTTTAAAACTAAGATTTTATTATAGTTCTGAATATATTATTATTGGCGAATTAGGGTATGAGTGAAAAAGACCTTAGAGTCTCAAAGATTAAAGAGGGTACAGTGATTGATCATATCAGTGCAGGTTATGCTTTGGATGTAATTAAAATTTTAGATATTACGGGTCATGAGAGAAGAATTATAACAATTGCAATTAATATTCCCAGCAAAAATTTTAGTGCAAAAGATATTGTGAAAATAGAAGGCCGAGAACTTAATTCACAAGAAGTAAATAGAATAGCTCTTGTTGCACCTCGTGCTTCGATTAATATAATTAAAAATTATTCTGTGGTAAAAAAACTTGAAGTAAAATTACCGAAAATAATAGAAGGTATTATTAAATGTATTAATCCTTCTTGTATTAGCAATAGCAATGAGCCAATTACTCCAAAATTTTATGTGAAAACTGAAGATCCTCTTATTTTGAAGTGTCATTATTGCAGTTATATTTTGGAAAAAAGTGATGTTTTAGGAAATTTTAATTAATGTTTTTTAAATTTTAACACAAACAAAACACTTATATCGTAATATATAATATAGTATTTTGTTTCTTAAAATCTCATCTATACTTTAATAGCTACATTTAATCCTGGATTGAAAAAATGATGACCCTTCTACTAATTGGTATACCTGTAATCTGGATGTCTTTTGTCTGTTACCTCTTTTGGTATATTACCTCAGCTAAACATCATGTTTTTATAACAAAAAAATATGCAACTGTTTTATGGAAGATTCACAAAGGCAATCAGAATTGCAGTGGAGTAAAATGGACAGCAATTATGCATAAAAAAGGAAAAATTATCGGTTTCAAATGTGATTGTGGATATGCATATAGTCAAACAAAGCCAGTATTATCTAGTTTACCTAAAACTATCAATCAAAACACAAACTCAAATTCAGAAATTTACTCTAGAATAAAATTATAACTTGTATTCAAATTTACAGTTTTTTAAACTTTGAACACGCTAACAAAAATAATTTTATAAAATGCTCTTTTCCTATTTTTTTCCCTTTAAATATGCCTGGGCATTCATTAGTAAAAAGAAACTCATATTTTTCATTTGGATGATCAATCAACTCAAAAGGATAAAATCTACAAATTAACGGTCTGCTTGAATAAATATCACATTTATTATCTTTTAAAAATATACAAATCCCCTTTTCATTCTTCCTCATCTCATAGCGATAGGGTGGCTGATTTTCATTGATATCTGCAAAATTTAAAATGTTTTTCCCTATTCTTGCACTTATTTCATTAGCTTCTTCACTTAACATCAGAATGTGTCTCTTTTTTTCGTTTATATCGCCACAACAAATTCCACATCTAATGCATGAAAAAGATACAGATTCAGGATAAATAAAATCCATAACTCGATCAACTTTAAAAAGTATTAAAAATATTTCCAAAGAATAATCTTATTTTTCTCTATGACCCTCTCCATATCGAAAAGGTCTTTGCAGATTTTTTTCAAGTTTTTTCTTAAACATTATATCCATATTTATTGTTGGACATGCTAATCGACTAGCATCAAGTATGTAAAAAATAGTGTCTATTAATTCCTCAGCTATTTTTTCTTCGGATTCTCCTTTTTTCCAATCATCGCTTGCTTCCCCTAATTCAATAAATGCAAAGAGTAGTTTTTTTGGAATATCTTCGGGGTTATTATAAAATCCTTTTTTTAAAACAAGTTCTTGGATTTCTTTTTTCATTTCTTCCAGGTGCATAAATGATACCCCTTTTTTCTAGATTAATATAATCAATTTACTTTCAAAATTAACACTTGTTGTATATAAATAAATTTTTTTTATTCTTAGTAAATTTTTTTTTCATGAATTATGTTTAAAGTTAAAAAAAATAATTTAAGAACACTTAGTTTATTTGTTTCATAGGTTTTTTAATTATTATCTATGATTATTTAATGAGGAGGTGAAGAATACGGAACGAGTAGAATTTAATTGGCAACCATCCCGAAAAGTAGTGATTTTAGTAGTGGCTTTAATTGCCTTACTTGTTGGATCCGTTATCGTGGGTTTAACAATGGTGATTCAAGTTAGAGTTGGGGATGCAGTAGTGCTTGTAGATCCCCTTTTACAAACAACCGGAGATCCAATCGTTGGTCCAACTTATGTTATTAAACCACCTTGGGTTACAGCTGTGACTATTTATTATTCAACTGATTCATGGGAGGCAACTATTGCTAGCTTCTCATCAGATCAACTTGAAATGCAAGTCCAAACTTTGGTGAGGTGGAGTCTTAATCCAGCGAATCTAAAGAAACTTTATCAGAATTATCCGCGACTTAATTATAAAGAAGCAGCATTTGAATCAATTTTGCAAGAAACAATTCGATTAGTAACAAAAAGTTATACTGCGTTAGAGACTATTGAATTTAGAGATGAAGTTAGAGACAGAATAGAATCAGCAATGTTGGCAGCTGTCTCAAATGAGCCATCGCTAGCAGGAGTAATTGCAAATTTTGAGTTTGATTTGCGCGATATTGCCTATCCTGATAAATTAACATCAGCTATTGAAGACAAACTAGTTGCTGAACAACAAAAGATCCAAGCTGATCTTGAGAGTGAAAGAATCTTAATTTTAGCTGATGCAAAAGCCCAAGAAGCAGTAATAATTGCAACAGGAGATGCTGAAGCAAAAATAATAGAAGCAGATGCAACAAAAATATCCATTGAACAAATACTAGCATCAACTGGTCGATCTGGAAATGAGACACAGATAGCTGAACTTTACTTATGGATCAAAGGATTACAAGAGATTGCCCCAGATGTAGATATCATGATTGTGGGTAATGATGGAACTCCACTATTGATACCCTCTGATATAAATGCTCCATAAAAGAGAATTATTTCTCCTAAAAAACCCAACTTTTTTATTTTATTAAATCCAAAGAAAGTGAGTATCTTCATTTCAAATAATCTTATAGCTTTAAATTTGATGGATAAAATGACTGACAAGAAAATAAACACAAAAGAACACACTACATTTCCTTGTGGTTGCGTTTATCATGATAAAGGCTGGTTACTAACAAGAGTAACTGAATGTAAATATCATGAAAAGAGACGAACAAGAAAAAGACCTTATAGACCCAAAGCTGAATGTGTAAGACCATAAAAATTAACATTCAATTTTTATTACCTTTATTTTATATCTATTCCAATAATAGAATTAATAACATTGTGCAAACACCAAGAGTAATGGATATTATTTGCATAGCAGATTTTTTTAAGTTAGCCTCATCTTTTCGTAGTTCTGGAATTAGATCTGATCCAGCAATATAGATAAAGTTTCCAGCAGCAAAAGAAAGCAGCAACGGAGTAAAGCCTTCCAAGCTTGAACCAAGAATTAAAGCTAATATGGCTCCAAATACAGCAGTCAATGCAGTTAATAGATTAAACCAAAGAGCTTTTTTCTTACTAAAACCACCATGAATTAAAACACCAAAATCCCCTAGTTCTTGTGGAATTTCATGCAAAATCACCGCAAGAGTTGTAGCTAATCCTAATGAAATACTAAAAACAAAACTTCCTCCAATTATTAACCCATCAATAAGATTATGAATAGAATCTCCAAAAAGATTCATATAAGCAAAAGAATGAGGGTGTTCACTAGATGTTGGGATGTGGCAATGTCTCCAATGCAAAAATTTTTCTACAATAAATGAAAACACAATTCCAAAAAGAATTAACAGAGAAATAGATAAACCAAAACCAGTTTCTTCAATAGCTTCAGGAATAAGATGAATGAAAGCATCTCCAAAAAGTGCGCCTGCTGAAAAACTAACCATATATAATAAAATTTTTTTTAGTTGCTGCTCTTTTAGCCACAATGTAGCTATTCCAATTATTGAAATTATACTTACCAATAATACACTAGCGATAGTCAGCAACCAAGTAATCATATTTAATATTCCTCAGAATTTATTTTCTTACTCTTTTTATTAATTCTTATACGCAAAATGGTTGTTAAATAATTAACTCTTTTTATTAATAATTTCAAAATTAATTTAAGAAACGTAATTTTTGCATGTTTTATAAATATTTAACTATTTTAGTTGGTCGGGAGAGCAGGATTTGAACCTGCGACAGCTCGGTATCTGTGGCCTTGCAGGCTAGAATGAAGCCTACCATGGGTAGACCTCTACAGCTTCTCCATCAGCTAAGCGATCGTTAGCTAACTCGAGAGCTCTGCCAGGCTGAGCTACCTCCCGACAAAATCCATTACGATACGATTTAGACATTTATGTCTTTTGGAAATAATAACTTTAAGCTAATTCTTTTTCCAATTTTAGCTAACTAAATATATTTAGATAAGTATTTATCTTCAATATTATTGCCGATTTCTTGAATATTTGTTAGAGGTAATTAAGATGAAAAATATTGGAGTAATTACACCTGGAGGAGATGCTCCTGGAATGAACGCAGCAATAAGGGCTGTTGTGAGAATTGCCCATTCACATAATTGTAAAATATTAGGTTTTGAGAAGGGCTGGTATGGTTTATTAACTGAAAGTAAAAGACATCTAACTCCTAGGGCTGTAGGTGGAATTGTTCAGTCAGGAGGAACGATACTGCATACATTACGCTGTTTACCTTTTAAGACAGATGAAGGAATTGAAAAAGCTGCAAATACGTTACAATCAAATAATATAGAATCTTTAATAGTGATCGGCGGAGATGGCTCATTTAGAGGTGCTTTGGAATTAAATAAAAAAAGTGGAATACAAATGTTAGGTGTTCCAGCAACTATAGATAATGATGTTTTTGGAACAGATGAAACTATAGGATTTGATACTGCAGTAAATACAGCGATAGGATCAATTGATAAAATCCGAGATACTGCAATATCTCATGAAAGAATATTTGTAGTTGAAGTAATGGGTAGAAAAAGAGGTTTTTTAGCTCTACAAGTAGGTATTGGAGTTGGTGCTGAGGTAATCCTAATTCCTGAACAGGTATATGATATTAAAAAAATTGTGAATGTTCTAAATACTAACTCAAAAAAAGGAAAGCAAACTGCAATTATTGTAGCTGCCGAAGGTGTTGGAGATACTGGGGAAATTGCAAAAGAAATTGCGAAACATACTGGGTCAGAAGTTCGTTTATCAATTTTAGGATATGCTCAACGAGGAGGTAGTCCCTCAGGTCGTAGTCGTTTGCTAGCTAGTCTTTTTGCAGAAAAAGCAGTTGATTTAATGTGTAATACAAACGAAAGCCATGTTGTAGGCTTGAAAAATGGTGAAATTTCGAGTATTCCCATGGTTCAATCAATTGGAGCTAAAAAATCTATTAATTTAAATATGCTTCGATTAGCTAAACAATTATCAATCTGAATTAAAAAATAAAATAAATGGTGTTTTAGGCACTATAGCTTCACATTTTTTATGAGTACTCATAGTGTGATCATGTGTTTGTTGTTGGATTGTACAGTTCGTTTATCTAAAAAGGTGTCTGTATTACGATCTCCAGTTTGACTCTTATGGCGTATTTTTTATTGTTTACTCAGCTTTGACTTCTTTTAAGTTTTTGAATTCAAGAAGAGATTTGTTAAGGGTCATTACATCGCCAACTTGCTTAACCGCAGTAATTGGTAAAGTAACTTTTAAAGCTCCAAACCTAGGTTTTTTAAAATTAAGTTCCTTTGTAGCATCTTTAGTTAATTCTACATCTAAATGGGTTATTTGCCAAGTAGCTGTATCCGTATGAGCTCCGTCTACTTCTCCAAGAGTGAAAGCATCGGCAGTAATTACTTTCATTCCATTCATGTTACCAACTTTCAAGATTGTAACACCTAATTCTATATTAGTCAAACAAATATTTGAGTTTTTATCGACTATTATAATTAAAACACAGAAAAAAGGTTAATTATATAATAACCGAGTAAAGAGACAAAAATGGTTTTCCGAGTTAACATAACAGAATCAACTGATTTTCCTTTAAATAACGAAATCGGTTTTGACAACAGTTCTATATTCAACAACTTTGTTGTTCTCTGCATTTGAATTATACAATTTTCTGTGAACTGACTTAATTTTCTTAATTGTTTTTGCCGTTTTTCCCAACGAACTAAGTCTCAACTACTGGTCTTAGGTACATGTGAAGTTGTCCTTTTGAGACCTTAATGTTAAGTCCCCTATCAGTCCAGCGAGCAACACCTTTCTTTAACGATGAAATAGCCAACATGTTTCGCACTCCACCTTTCTTTACGCCAAGCACAGATTCAGCTATGTCCTTTTCCAATTCAACTTCGAGATGAGTTACCTTCCACTCTTCCGGATCTATTTCAATTTCCTTGACTTCGCCGATTTTCTCGTCTTCAGCAAAAACATCCTTATCCAAAAACTCTCTACTTTTCATGCTTATTTATCCCCCCTTTATACGTTTATTATTTGAACTACCTTATGAATGGTCTTTGGTAGAGTTAAACGTATGCGACTCTTGAGTCCACACCGACATTCTGAGGGATGCTCCTAAGCTATTAGTTATAAATGTTGGCAGAAACTGAGACTCGAAACTAAAGGAGAAAAAGATTAAATTTTAATCTAAAAATAATAGAAAAAAATGTCTAAAAGAACTAAAAACTAATATTTTAACTTAAAAAATTGCAACTCACAATCAACATAATTATACAAAAACGTAATACACTTATCAATATGATCTAATAGTAAATAATGAACTAATAAACTAAAAAAATCTAACTAGTTTAGGAAAAAGAGTATTTGCATAATTTTTTAATTAATTATTAATTCAAAAAGTGATAGGCTAAAAAAGGAAAAGATACAAATAGGGTATCTTATTTTGAAGTGTAAAAATGTTTAGGAGAGTAAAAGAACTGGGTAAACCAAAATGTGAACTCACACATTGCATAAATAACGTTGATGAATATTGCCAGTCACGAATAAGAAAATGGTTAGGAAAATGTAGCTTTAAACGAAGACCTGAAGAATAAAAACGATAACAAAAATTAAATTTTAACTTAGTCCCTTTTTGCTAATATTAAAGTGTAATTTCCTTTTTTTTTATTACTCAGATTTATATAGTTTGAATGATTTGCCTTTGTTGCGAATACTTCCAAAAATAATAAATAGTAGATGGTTGGATAAACCATCCAATAAAACGGGTTAAAAAAATGAACAGGAAAATAATCATAGGAACATTAGGAATAATCATTATTTTAATTGGAATTTTAGTAATAACCACATTGAATTTCGATTCTGATAATCTTTCATCTCCATTTAGCGTAGTTGATGGTGTAGGAAGAACCGTAACCATAGAAGAATATGCGGATAGGATAGTATCTATTGCTCCAAGTTGTACAGAGATTCTTTTCGCTTTAGGCTTAGAAGACAAAGTCGTTGGTGTGCCAACATATTCAGGTTATTCACCTAAAATTCAAGAAAAGATCGATAATGGTGATTTGACAACGGTAGGGACTTTTTCTCAAACAAGCATCGAAACAGTAGTGAGTTTGGATCCACAACTGATTCTCTCAAAGAGTGGCTATCAGCTCTCCACAGCCGAAAAATTAGCCGAACTTGAAAAAACGGTTGTGGTCTTAACCCACGAAGGCTTTAGTGGATTACTTGACGATATTAGTTTAGTAGGAAAAGTGACTGGATACACTAAAGAATCAGAGACTTTTGTTGCGTCTATGGATAATAAAGCTCAAGAAATAATCAAATTAACTGAGAATTTGCAAAAACCCCGAGTTTATGTTGAATATTATTTTAATGGAGGTTTTGCAAGTTATGGGTCAGGATCAGTTGTTGATGAGTTGATCTTAATGTCGGGTGGTGTAAACGTTTTTGCTGGTTTTTCAGGACAATACATGGAAACGTCTACAGAGGAAATATTGAAAGCTAATCCAGAGATAATTATAATTTCAAAGGGAGTAATGTCAGAGGCTTGTGGTCTAACTCCACAGACTCTGAGGGAACGAGCTGGCTGGGATGAAACAGACGCAGTTAAAAACAATCAAATATTTGAAGTAGATGAAAACCTAATTACTGTTGCAGGACCTAAAATAGTTGAAGGTTTGGAAGAGTTAGCTCAAATATTTCATCCTGAACTTTATGAATAATAACAAAAAAACGTTTGAAAAATAAGAATACAAATGTAATAATTAATAAACTTAGATAAAGTTGGTGGTTCTTTTTAGTTTTGATAAACTTCAGGAGTCGTATTTTAAGAGGCTTTCAAGATGGAAAATAATCATAATTATTCTATTTTTATTATTGTTTTTTGCAATAATTTTTTCGGTATCGATAGGACCAATGCAGATTCCAGCTGATAGAGTATTTAATATCATAACAAAAGAAGTGCCTTTTATAGGCAATTTTATTGAAGGCGACATTTCTTCTATTGAAACTGAAGTGGTTCTCCAAGTTAGGTTACCTCGTGTTTTAGCAGCTGCGTTTGTGGGTATTGCTCTTACTTGTTCAGGTGTTGTTTTACAAGGCTTACTTAGAAATCCAATGGCTGATCCTTACATACTTGGTATTTCTGCTGGGGCCAGTTTAGGGGCTTCTTTGGCTATAGCTTTTGGGTTTGGAATCTCGTTTCTGGGGAATCTTTATTCGATTCCATTAATGGCGTTTATTGGTGCTCTTGGTACTATTTTCCTAGTTTATAGTATTGCAAGTCGTAGCAGTAGCAATTCTATTTTGACTTTGCTTTTAATAGGAGTGGCGATGAATAGTTTTTTTTCAGCTATTGTCTCTTTGGTTAAGTTAATTGGTAGTGAGGCTTTACATGGTATTGTTTTTTGGATTTTAGGGAGTCTTCAAGTGACAGGGTGGAATCATTTTTTCATAGTTGCACCTTTAACTTTAGTTGGTAGTATTGTGATTTTTGTTTATAGTAGAGATTTGAATATACTCGCATTAGGGGAAGATCAGGCCCAAAATTTGGGGGTAGATATTGGAAAGCTTAAAAAAATAATGTTGATTTGTGCTTCGTTGATAACTGCGGCTGCTGTTTCTATTAGCGGTATTATTGGTTTTGTTGGTTTAATTATTCCTCATATTACTAGGATTTTGGTTGGTCCTGATCATAGAGTGTTAATTCCATCTGCTTCTTTATTGGGAGCTATAGTTTTGATATTGTGTGATACAGTAGCACGTACTATTATGAGTCCTGCGGAAATACCTGTTGGTATTATTACTGCATTGTTAGGCGGGCCCTTCTTTATTTATTTACTTCTTAGAAGGCGTACCCCTTTGGGATTATGAAATAGTGGATTAAAGGTTTATTTTTAGTCTTTTATGCTTTTTTCCAATATGCAATCATGTTTTTAGAGGGTATACAATCGATTCCGACTCTATTGCTTTAGGTTATCTATTATACCCGGTTGGTATTATCTTTAAAAGAGACTTATTATTAAATTAACAGAAATAGCTATTTCAAAATGATAATTGCTGCCTAAGATTTTTTTAGAAGCAATGATTAACCTCAACTATCAGGTTTTGAAGATCTGCTTTTAGCTCGAATGTGTGATTCATATCTTCTTGGTTGTAACCCCAAGTGTAGTTTGCAGTTATTTCTTTGTTGTTATAAGTTATTGTGTTTAGTTGATGTGGGGTGTTCTCTCCTTTAACATGAATAAAAATTGATTCTGTAATTTTTTGTGCTGTTTGTTTTGTGAGGGTTTGTGTGAGGTCAACTGCAAGCACAAGATCAGAGAAAATGTTTTGGTTAACATTTATCTTAAAGGTAGTCGTAGGTATGTTTCCTTGAGGGTTTGTTATTGTTAGGTTTTGTTTATACACTATCTCTTTAAAGGTCATAACTGGTTGATACTCTACATTGTCTTGTTGATCAAAGTTTTGAATAAACCATACAACATTAACCTCGATTTGGTATTCTCCAGGAGAAAGCTTTCCTATTGGCACTAAAACCAATGGATTGGTTATCGCTTGTGTAACAATAACGTTTTCTCCTGGATCTGTGATGTTTAATTGAAATCTAAACTTTACAGGATATGATTCAAGCCAGCTAAAGGATTCAATTGCGAGGCTATATCCTCCTGTGGGTTTGTTTCCTCTTGATATCAGAAAGCTGATAAATTCTTGGTTGGTTGCTGTGTTTGTTATGTTTTGTTTTATTAAGGCCCAGTAGCTTTGGTCAAAACTTGAAATTGGTAGTTGACTTAGAGGATTTTTGCTTGTTGCTATGGCAAAGACACCTTCATCAAATAATTCAACACCACTATACAAGTCGTAATAGTGATCTAGAAGGTCTGGTTGTGAATTATTAGGTTTGGTAATTATTGTAGTGTTGTTTGCTGATTTTGGTGTAGCGTCTAGTAATACTGAGATTGCGTTGCCCTCAATTAGGTTTTCAATGTTTTTAGTCCAAGTTTTGCTTTGACCTTTAAGAATTGTAGAGTTTTGTGTGCTGCCCTCAGACCATAAGTATTTTGTGCCATTTACAAAAACAGCTTCTATAATACTCATGTTGCCCTCTTTTAGAGTTGCTTGAAAAGTTACGGTTCCGTTTGATATGGCTGATAAATTATTAACAGTTAGTTGTGAGCTTAGTGTGGGTTGTTTGTCATCTTTTAAGGTTGAAATATAAAATCCTGAGCCAATAACTACGCTCATAAGAATAATTGCGATTAATGTTAGTATTATTGGACTTTTCATTATTCTACACCTACATATAATGGATCTTAAATGTATAAAGTTCTAAGCCATAGAACATCTTGTACTATAATATAGAACAGAAAAAAGTAACCGACTTTAATAGAATCGTGAAAAAAAAGTTGCTGATTAGGAAATTACCTGAAATGCGTTCCTTTCTATAAATTCCAAATGTGGTTTTAAAAATGAAACAAAAAATAGAGTGGAAAGTAGGGAGAAAATTAAGGGTAAATTAACTCACAAAAAAAAGTTGTATATAATTTTGTGATTTGAATGATAATTAATTAATAATGAATTATTTGAATTAATTTTTATTCTTAAAATGATTGTATTAAATATATTATTGAGATTTATGTGAGTTTTTGCAAAACCTTATATTTGATGAAACCAAAGAGGATTTGGTGTAAAAAAATGACAAACAAAAAACCTCACATTGGACATGAAGATCATCTTTGCGCAATGGTTGAGGAGAATGGTCTTACGGAGAAGCTGAAACCTCTCATAAAGAATGGAAATTATGTTTGCACATGCTGTGGCAGGGCTGCTGTAAAAGCTGAAAATCTATGCAATCCTGAGTGTCTCTAATTCCCTTTTTTATTTTTTTGCTTTAATTCAGCTTCTAAAATGCCTAAGTAATTAAATTTTAGAATGTTGCAAATTTCTTGTGGAGTGTAACCTTCGTTTACAAGTAATTGTATGACAGTTAGGATTGATTTCTTATATTCTTCGCGCATTGTGTGATATTAGTCATTTTTAAAATAAAAACGTATCTTACGACAGCATACATTATTTATGTAAATTGAGAAAAATAAGATACTGTTATTTTTCAAATAAAGTATAACCTGAATTTCAAATTCATAAACTCTATATTTATTCAGAATCTGAATCTGTATCAGATGTGAAATGAAGAAAGTAATTATCGAGTTTTCCCTTGTTAAAGAGAGCCATAAAAAGAGAAAAGATGAGATTTTAAAAGAAATATCTGAAGTTTTTACCAATGAAGAAATTATTATTCCTTGGTGTAACAAGATTGACAAAATTTCTTTAACGTAATCAGAAGGAAAAAAAATGTGCGACTATCTCTTCATATGACTAAAAACTACAATGTTGGAAACTATAACAAGCCTTCATTTATTAGCATAGCAGTAGTTGACCTAGATGTATCGGATATTTTTCCAGCGAATTTTGTTTTTACTTTACCTAAAAGATTAATGGTAGCTTCTCAAAATCAACCCATGTTTCAAAAGAAGTTTGGGAAAAAAGTCAGCAAATCCTAAACTCTCTTTTGGAGAAAGCGTTGGAAACCACGGAGGATCCTGCTTTTAAAAAAGAATTAGAATCTAGATTAAAATTAATTAATCCAAACCGTGAAATTCTAGTTAATTGCTGTGTTTGTCGTAAGAATTTTGTTGCTAGAATGATTGAGTTTAGTCTTCAAGAAACCTGTATTAGCTGTATAAACAAAAAGTTAATTGCTATATAGGTTTTTTAATTTTTTATAAAACTTTATTTTTCTTCTTTTTAGTAAGGCATCGTAAATCTACTTATTTCTAATATGTATTTTTGTTGATCAGAAATATAATAACGTTTATTAAGATTCGCTAAACCATTTGAATCTCCTGGAGATTAATGCAAAGTTGTTAGAGAAAAGAGGATCCCCAAAAGATATTGCTAATTTCTTACAAAGTCTTAGTTTCCTTGAAAAACAAAAATCAACTCTCTACAATACACTATCAGAAAAAATAACTATTTTAAATTTTAGCGATTGTTTTCTAAAAATTTCACATGACACAAAAAAGAACTCCAGAAACTTAGATGAGATAGCCAGTAAAATTTGCCAATCAAAAATTGGGGAAAGAGAATGTTCCAAGCGATTAGCTTATGCATATTACCCTATTGAGGAGGCATTAGAAAAGATTAAACACAAAAAAATCTTATCTATTGAAGAGATTTTAGAGATTATTTCTATTTTGGATTGTTCTTTTGGGGAAGCGAGTTATATGGTGATACAGGCAAAAACTTTTTTGGCTATGGCTCCACAAATGTGTAGTTTGTATGGTGTGCATCTTGAGAATTTCCAAAAAGTTTTTTATGATATTTTGACTGATGCACAAGTTCATTTAGATTTGTTTAATGTTATTAAAGCAATTATTGATAAGAAATTGCATAAGAGTGAGGGTAGTTCTCCTGTGGTTAGATTTAGAAATCCAGATGCGTGGATTGCTTCTGCTAGTTGTTGATCTTTAAAGTTTGAAATTAGGCTGCGTAAAGGAGAAGTGGGGATCTTTTCATAAAGACAAAGAAAGATTTTATTATTTCAGGTCTTTCCAGATCTAACCTTGAACCTGCTTAAGAATTTATAACTAATATTACCAAATTAGATATGGAAAGTTTTTTTATTGATATTTAATCAATAAAGTTACTGTTTAATTTTAATGAAATCTCGAATCGCTTCATATCGAGGACAATCACTAAAATTATTTTCGTTTCCACATAAATTTTTTAGTTCAGTTTCTGTTGGTTTATAAAACTGAACATCTTCACTTTGCCTGATTGGTTGAGCATGACAAAAATGTAATTCTGAATTCGGACGATTAAGAAAAATACAATCCATTTATTCACTTCCAAATAATCATATTTTCATGTCTCACTATTAAACAAACATACCTTAGTATATACTTATTAATAATAATTGGAAAAAAAGACGCATTTTTCAGGTATTTTTAGAAGTTATTATTGCTTTAATGATGATTTCTATTTTGTAGTCATTTACTTGTCCTTCAAAAGAACCTTTAAGCTTTTGTCCTTTAAATAAGCCAGTGCCTTCACTGTTAAATCTCCCAGATATTGAAGCAACTTCAACTTTACCATTAATTGAACCTTCAAAACTTCCACTCTGACCAGTTAAAATCCAATCTCCTTCATAAGTTCCTTTAAATTTATTTAGATCCACGGTTCCACTAAGCGTTGTTTCAATATTAAATCCTGATATTGGAGATTCTCCAGTACTCACTATTCCAGTAGATATTGCATTTTGAACATGTAGAATTCCAGTGTCAATTATTTCTTGGGTTCCAAGATAGATATTGCCTGCATCAAGATTGGCCTGCTCAACAAAACTTATTGTATCTATTTTTGGACTTCTTGGCGGTTTTGGGACTTTAGGTTTTGGTTCTTTATTTTTTGGCACAGCTAAAACTGATTCTACAAAAAGCAACAAAAGAAGTGTTACAAGTATAATTGTTTTTTTTCGCATCAGTCACAACATTTTTTGTCTTAAATCACACGATATTATTAAGTTCTATGATTTTCAAGTAATTATTAATAAAAAAGAAAAAACAAAGTAATCTCAAATACAATTGTTGATTATTTTTTAGTTAGAACTATAGCAAGTTGTATTTGTGCAATTAAGAAAATTAGTGGAGATAAAAGACTTATTATATTATTTGGGATTGGAATTTTTGCGATGAAGCTTAGAATAAAGATAGCCTCTTTTAGTATCGGATAGTCAAGTATACTTTTTATTAAAAAAAGAATACCAGAGATCAGAATTACGCTTTTGTTTGTTTTTGATAAGTACTTCGTGTTATTGAGTTTGTTCTTAAAGAAAAAAACTGAAAGAGTTATTTGTAAGATTCCAAGTGATAAGAAACATAACAGGCTCAGATTATTAAAAAGAAGAGTTATGTTGGTTTCTACAAAATTTGTTTGTGCCCAGAAATCAGGATTTCTCATTTGTGAAGTTAAACCAATAATAGCTGTGATAGAAAAAGCAAGGGTAACGAGAAGATACGATACCAGTATACACTTGTGATTATTGAAAGGCTGAAATTGTTTATGCCAGTTTATACTCAGTATAATAAAACTCATTGATGTGAAAGTAAGAAAGATTATTTGAGGTCTTGATACAAATCCTGAAATTGAATAACTAAAAAAATCTAAAAGATTAAAACCGCCAAAACCCAGTAAAACTGATCCGAGAAGACTAAATGAACTTAATAGCGCTCCCAAAGTTGGAAGATAGGTGGTTATTTCTTTTTTCAAAAATAAACCTATTCCAGTTTTCCTTAATTCTTATTATGATCTATTCTAATTGCTAACTTCTTGTCACACCATGGTATAAGAAGTTCATCTGTTGATAATACTTTAGAAATTTCCGCTATTATTTCGTTGTCAGTTTTTTCGTTACTTTCTATCACGAGAGAAAATTCAATAATAACTGATCTTGGCATAAATAAATTATATTTAAAAATACTTATAAATAAGATGATACCCTTTTGCGGGATGACCCGCAAAATTGATAATGTTTATCGGATTAATTCAAACCAGAAACCTTAATGTTTCCACATAGCTCACAAAAGACAGATCAGATCCATGCGGGAAGTACAAAAAAGGTGCAATTTTTTCGTAAAGAGCCTTCATTATTTTGATCTCAATTAACTTTCCACATAGATTGTAACTTTCTTCAAGAGCTTTAGCAAAATCACTAATTCTTGAAGGGATCTCATCTTTTGAGATATTATGATGTTCTTTTAAATGAGAATATATGTTATGTTTTGCATATTTTCCAATAGCAGAAAAAGATTCATCTATAGAAGCTAAAAGAAGCTCTTTAAAAGAACCTGCGCAGGGACTCCCTCGGAATCCTTCTAATCTAAGTTCACTTTTTGTGGATAAACTTTGTTGAACCATCATTTTTCCATCACTCTGTTTATTGATTGGTTTATTTCGCAACTAAATATTTACAATATCGTAATATTCAATATATGCAGTGTTTTGGAAACTGACATATATCTAAAATTGACATATGTTTTCTTTCAAACAGTTTAGCTCTGACCTTTTAGAAGTATATTATTCGCGGTTGATTTAGTTGATTAAAACTCAAAAAAGTAGTATACTCGACAGACTATATACCCCTCTTATTATTGATTTGATTATTCTATAATACCTTTTTTCTGATATGAAATCACACATATGATCTGAATCGTGTATGCTGCTCTTTTTCTGATCTGAAACTCATACGTGCTTCTGGAAATCATTGGTTGGTTGGACTAAAATTTAATCCCAATTTCAATCCCAAATCAAAACCCAAACCTAAATAACAACTTTTTTTATTAGTTTGGCTGTAAATGTATGTTTAAGTGATCTTGGGAATGGCGCGGTTTTCAAACTATTTCAGTGAAGAGAAAAACAACGGTTGCTATCAAGAAACGTTATGGCTGGGACTGAGGATCTATCGTGGGATATTCTTAAACTTTTTTCGAAGAAGGGCCCCGCTGTTTTGCGGGCACAAACTAACCTACAACTGCAATCTTCGATGCAAGATGTGCCCCTTCTGGACGAGACCCAGCCAGGATTCTAGTATAGAGCGAGAAAAAGCAATTCTAAGGCAAATTTATGATTCAGGTATTTGCGCGATCGCGTTTGAAGGCGGAGAACCGCTCTTGAGAAAGGATTTGGCGGAAATTCTTGCTTTTTCTAGATCTCTGCCGTTGCACACAAGCCTCGTTACGAATGGCACTCTACTCGAATCCAAAATAGACGAGATAGCCACATACATAAACGGCGCCATCTATGTTTCGTTAGATGGCCTAGAAAAAACTCATGACAAGATTAGAGGCGTTAATGGCTGTTTTAGAAAAGCGGTAAGAGGCATAAGAGCGTCCAAAGAGAAAGTTCCTGTTACAATCAACACGACGATAATGGCTGAGAACATTCATGAGATTGAAGACTTGGTGAAGTTGGCAAAGGAATTGAATATAGAAATATCCGTGGCCATAGCACATGAGTACTGCAACGCCAAGGCGTCCGCACCTGCCAATCAAGAAATCAGAGAGATAGCTAGAAAACTTGTCGAGATGAAGAAGAAGGGGTATCCTCTTGTAAATTCAGTCAGCTATTTTAAAGTCTTTGCTAAAGAGAAAAACTGGGCTTGCAAACCTTGGGTAGCAGTTAACATTAGCCCAGAGGGCAATTTGGTCCTACCCTGTTACGTTCGGAATGAATATGTGGCTACCCTTTCGGTTTTTGAAACCAGCATCAAAACTGCAATCTCCAAATTCAATTGGAAAGAAACACAGAAATGCCAAGAATGCAGTCTCCATTGTTATGTAGAGCCTTCTTTGGTGCTTTCAGGGGATTTTCGGACTTACCTGAATTGGGTAGCTATAGTTAGCGGGTCCAATTCTAGAAAAGCAAAACAGCAACAATAATAGCGCGCTACTTAGCAAATTCATAAATCTCTCTGTTTATGGATAATATCCATATGGATATAGCAGATAGGTATCTTCAAAAAGTCTTAATTGCGAACGGAATTGGAGATATTGTTGTAGGTTTGGTTTTGCTTGTTGCGTCTGAGCAAATGGCAGGGTGGCTTGCTTTCTATTCCTCTTCTGAAGTGATTTATCTATCTGGTGGTTGGGGTATAGCTACAATAACATTTGGACTGCTAAGATTTTTTGCAGGTTTAAGAAAAAACACACAACTACAATGGTTCATTGCAAACTTTGGTTTATTTGAAGGTGCTCTCTTAACCTTGTATGGTATTTTCTTAGTAGCTAGTATGGAACTAACATTTTTTCAAGTATCGTTATCAACAATTTTCGCTTCAACTTTTTTAGTAGCATATGTTTTAGCTTTTTTATTGCGTAGTAGACAAAGACAAATTTAGACTCAAAGAGTGACCCGAAAAAATCCTCAATTTATCGGAGTACTTCTTTCTTCATGGAATGATCATGTAGGTCATGGTCCTTATCCCTTCACTATACCATAATAAAACGATAAAGTCATTTGAAAGCATCTGCTTCTTTCAAGGAATTTACCGCACCTCTTGTTTTCACAATTCACAGTATTTGTATTCAAGTCAGTTGTTGTTGGATTAAATCTTAATCTCATCTTTTCGAAAACAATTAACTAAATGATCATTTACAAGTCCAACTGCTTGCATAAAAGAATAGCAAATCGTTGGGCCAACAAATTTAAAGCCTCTTTTTTTCATTTCATCACTCATATTTATTGACTCCCTTGTATTACATGGCAAGTCACCTAAAGTAACAAACTTATTGTAAATCGTTTTTTTTCCAACAAAACTCCATATAAACTCGTTGAAAGAACCAAATTCTTTTTGAATTTCTAAAACACGAATAGCATTATTTATAGAAGATTCAATTTTCAATCTATTTCTAATTATCTTAGGATTGCTAAGAAGATTATTTATTTTATTATCAGAGTAATTTGCGATAATTTTAGGTTCGAAATTATCAAAAACTTTTCTAAAAGCATCTCTTCTATTTAATACTAGTTCCCATGCTAATCCAGCTTGAAAAGTCTCAAGAATTAAAAACTCAAAAAGTTTTCTATCATCATGAACAGGAACACCCCATTCCTCATCATGGTACGTAATATAAAGTTGATTATTAGTTTTCCAACATCTTATTTTCTCAGATTTCATCGCTTAAAGCCTTTTTCGCAATCTACTTATTAGAAAAATAAATTATTAACTTTAATTATTTTTTTTATAGATTCATTCAATTTTATTGGTTACTATGTCTTTTTTAATTGATAAAAAATAAGTGTCTAAATGCAATTAAATAAATCTAGTAAGAGACTAATAAGGGATTAAAGGATAAACATACTATACCAGAATTGATTAGCTCTATTGATGCTATTGAAAAAAAATTGCTTGCTAAAAACTTCTACCATTTGATCTTAAAGAAAAAATTAATTTTGGAAAAACGATAAAATATAATTTCTTTTTAATCTTTTTCATTAGGGGATTATTTTAGTTCCAGCTATTTTACTGAGGTTAATTGCGCTTTCATCTCCTTCATTTGGAGCAGTAGTGAAAAGGATAAGCTCTGTATTATTTATTCCATTGTATTCATCAACAATTGCTCTCATTGTTTCGACAGAATTTCCAGGGCTACCCGCAGCTGTAACTATTATCACTGTCTCTGTTTTTTCAAGATCTCCCATTCGATTAACATGACGATCTATTGTTGGACTGGGAGATCCTCCGTATACAGGAGAAGCCAAAATGAGTAAATCATATTTTGAAATGTTAATTGGAGCATCAACACTTGCAGTAGTTATTTCAACTCTCCAATCGTTTAATTCAAGTCCTTCGGCATAAGCATAAGAAACATCTTTTGTAAATGAGCTGAAACCAGGATGATAAATCAATAATGCGTTGGAAGTTCCGTGTTCATTAACTACAAATATTTCGCTAACAACATCACTATTTATACCCAAATAGAGAAAAACTGAAACAATAATACTTAAAATAACCATGATTACTACGAAAATAAAAATAATTTTTTTCCATTTTTTCTCAGGTAAAATTTTTTTAAAATCCAATATTAATACCTCAAAATCAAATTTAAAAATCAATAAGTTTAATTTAAAGATTTTTCGAATTACCGAATTCAAAAAAATTTAAAAGAATTCAGATCATCAAAATTTGTTTTAACTAACTTTAAACTATAGAAAAAAATCTAGCTGTAAATATCTCACTAAAAAAGTAATTAATTTCTATTTCCTTTTAAAATAAATGAGTGATATTTATTAAATAAGTGTGCTAAAGCTTATAAAAAAGGAAACATTTGAACCAGTTGACAACAGATAAAAGAAATGAGTTCTATGACAATCAATACATACAAGATCACTACCGAAGTCCCTCAAAGTTATATGCCAACATTAATTGATTTTATTTATGTTCAGTATCTTTTTCCTCAAGAAAGAAAATTTGCACAATTTTCAAGAAAAATAATTGAAGGAATTCCATCGCTTTCCTATGTTGTTCTTGATGAAAAAAATTCTAACCCAATATTACAAATTGATATCAAAGGAAGCAATCCTTTAGAAATAAATATCCAACCCATTATTGAAGAAGTATCCCCGAAAATAATCGAACTATCAAAACAAGATATAATCATTGCCTTACAAGTGTTTGAAGAAAAAACAAGAAAAAGAACACTATACTTTGCTTGGAGAGAAGGAGAAAAAATAATTCCAGAAACACTTAGAAAAAAAGAGAAGTCTTTTAAAAGACTATTTCTAGAAACACAAATTCTATTTTTTGTTGTTTTCATAACTCTTGGAATGTTTATTTTCTTGTTAATTTCCACAATTTATCCTGATGCCTTATGGATAGCACCTGTAATGTTAATTTCAATTCAATTTGTCTTTGTTTTTTACTCAAGCAATATCATCTCACGAAATGCTGATTGGATTATTACAGAAAAAAATCCTAATATTCATATTCTAACGTATCATCTTCCATTAAATCAAGAAAAAAATGTTAACCAAATCCTTACTCAAAAACAAAAAATGCTTATTAAAAAAGAGATATATGCTAAAATTTTAACTAAAAAAGGAGAAATTGATTGTAGCTCAGCCAACGAAGTTTTCAATAAACACGGAATAACATGTACTCCAGAAGATTTGTCATCAAAAAAAATTAATGTATATGAACTAATAAAACAAATCGCTAGTCGTTTTGAAGTTCCAATTCCAAAAATAGTAGTATCCAATACAATGGTTCCAAATGCGGCAACTTCGGGTCCGAGTCCAAGTAGAGGTGTTGTTTTAATAACTACTGGACTTCTTGTTCAGCTAGAAGAGATTGAAGTTCTTAGTGTTATAGGACATGAGTTTGGTCATCTTAAAGGTCGAGATCCCTTAATATTATATGGATTAACTTCAGCTGAATTTCTGTTTCGCTTTTATGTTCTTTTTCCCGTTTTCCCATTTATTTTTTCTTCTTTTCTATTTTTTGTGTATTTCTGGTTTATAATGAGCATAATATTTTTTATAGCAAAATTTTTTGAAGCAAGAGCAGACCTTGCATCTGCACAAGAAATTGGAAATCCTAAAATTTTAGCCGGAGCTTTAGAAAAAATTGGGTTCCAAAGACTTCTTTATGAAAGAGTAGCATCTTATCGTATTCAAGAATGGCTGGGTTTAGATCCACATCCACCTATATATTTTAGGATTAAAAGATTAAGAAATTTAGAGATAACACCCAATAAAAATAAACACAGACTAATTCAATCAATAAGAGATGTGTTGGAGGGTTTAGTAGATGCATTTTAATCAAACTAGTTTTTTGGTAAAATCATTGAATAAAAATTTCAATAAAAAAGTCTTGTTTGAAAAATATTGTTTTGCAAGAAGCAAACTTTAGTTGCGGGCCTATTTCCTTTTGACCACTACAAAACATCTCTTTTATAATTAATGCATGAGTAAATCAATACATATTCAACATAAAAAATTTTCGAAGCTAATTCGAAGTAGTCAGTTTTAGTTTTGTGAAAGAAATTAACCCAGAAAATTTATGACTTATTAAAAAAAGAAATAAAGCTTAATAGGATTTGTATTTATTATGGCATAAAAAGAGGTAATCCCTATTTTGAAGCTTATCTATATTGCAATAGACGGCATGGGTGATTTACCAATTAAAGAATTGGGCAATCTCACTCCTTTAGAATACGCGGTCACTCCCAATATGGACCTTCTAGCAAATAGAGGAAAAACAGGATTAATGTATACTGTTAAAAAAGGCTTTGCTCCAGAGAGTGATGTGGCTGTAATTTCTCTACTAGGTTATGATCCCTTTAAGTATAGTCCGGGTAGAGGCATTATCGAAGCAGTAGGTGCAGGGTTAAAAGTAAAAGATGGAGATCTAGCGTTAAGGTGCAATTTTGCAACATTAGGTAACGGGAAGGAAATAATTGATCGAAGAGTAGCTAGAACTTTAACGACTCAAGAAGCTACAGAACTTACAAAAGTTGCAAATAATCAAGTTAAATTAAAATCTAGTTCTGCTCTTTTTCAGTTCAAAAATACCATTGGACATCGCGCTGTTTTATTAATAAAAGATAAAAAAATCTCACTTTCAAGTAAAATATCGAATAGCGATCCAGCTTATAAAATAGTTCATGGATTGGGTGTAGCTCAAACCAATGTGGACATGAAGTTAAAAAAATGCGTTCCTTTAGAAGATACTAATGCATCAATAATTTCTGCTAAATTAGTTAATGAATTCATTGAAAAATCACATGAAATATGGGAAAACCATCCTATTAATAAAAAGAGAACAAAAGAGGGAAAACTCAAAGCGAATGTTGTGCTCACTAGGGATGCTGGTCATTTGCTTCCAAACTTTTTCAACATTAATGAAAAATATAACGTAAAATTTGCGGCTTTAGCTGATATGCATGCTGAAAGTGGAATAGGCCAATTAGCTGGAATGGACGCAACTTTGCTTCCACCGCCTTCGGGAGATGTTGAGTATGACTGCAAAATTAGGGTTGATAAACTTCTAAACACTCTAATAAACCATGATTGTGTTTATATTCATTTAAAGGGTCCTGATGAACCAGGCCATGATGGAAACTGCCGTGAAAAAACTAAGATAATTTCTGACATCGATAAACATTTCATTGGAGTTCTATTAAAAAAAATCTCTATTGAGGAACACATTATCTGTATAACTAGTGATCATGCGACACCATGTTCTCTAAAAGTACACAGTGATACACCAGTTCCTCTATTAATTTCAGGTGGAACTACACACTCTCCAGAAAAAACACAAAAGTTTTCTGAGAGATTTTGTAAAAAAGGAAGTTTGGGATTAATAAATGGTGCCTATAAATTAATGCCTAAACTAATTGACTACATAAAAAAATAATTTCGGTCTATTTATTGAATCTACTTTTTTCTAAAAAAATTTACAAAAATCTATCGAATAAATCCATTAATAATGATAAGTTTTTCCCAAGAATACAAAAATAACAACCCCTACCAAACAAATTCCTACAATCATTAATGTTAAGAAAAGCATTTTTGGCATTCCAAATATATAATTTTGAATTTCATAATTTAGAGTAATTAGTTTATCATTTTGGGTATCTTTATTGAAGAATTTTAAAATATATTGTCCTTCATTATCACAAATAAAACTATAATCAATAATATTTTCTTGGCCAAATTCAATCAATGAACCATTTGGAAGAAATAATTTAGAAGAAAAATTATTTGAACTACCTAAGGTCCTAATCTGTATTAACACATGATCTTCAAATTCTAGATTTAATATTTGCTCGATCTCACTTTCAGGTTTAATATTGACACTTACAGTGATAGATTGCCCTAATTCAATAAACAAACTAACCAATGTAAGAAAAACTAAAGCATATAATATCGATTTTTTCAGTAGTTTCATTAAAACAGAGTATTAGACTTATTATATCAATAATATTTATGAATTAGAAATAATTACAATTAATAACTTTGCTTAAATAGACTACTAACAAAAATAATCAATTTAAATGCGATATTTTTTACGTTTAAAATAAAGCACTAAAAAGAGAATTATCAAAAAAATCACTATACCTCCCAAAATAATTGGAATAATCGAATTCAATTTCACGTTTTCTATAACAATAAGAGTTATGTCTCTATATTCACCTGAATCTCGAGAACTAAAAACAATAGCCAAATCACCATTATTAGTATTAATTATTGAAGTTGATGAATGATGTGCAGATATAGTGTATTTTTGGTTACTTTTTACAATTCCATCTAAATCAGTTTCTAAGAGCCAAAAATGGCCATCACCTAAGGTAGGTTGTTGAATACAGGCTATCCAATAATTTTCGTTATTATCCACTACTAACGAACCACCATACTCATTTTCTTCTCCACCATATGTCATATTCCACTCTATAACACCATCTGAATCAGTTTTAACTAACCAAAAATCTGCTCCACCACCTCCAAAGGATCGGGTTTCACAAGCTAAAACATAACCCCCATCATTAGCTACAATTATTGACTTTGCTCTATCATATTCAGATCCGCCGAATGTCTTATTCCATAAAATATTTCCTTTAGAATCAGTTTTCACAAGCCAAACGTCGTCATTATTATCCAACCAAGTTTCATTACTTTGATCTTTTATGCTACCTGCTAACACGTAACTATTATCTGTCCTTACCATAGACATAAGTCTAGTATCTCCAGATTCACCATAAGTCATATTCCACTGTTCTTCTCCAATTTCATTTGTTTTTATTAGCCAAAAATCATAATTATTATGATCAAAAGAATTTGTTATTCCAGCCAAGGCAAATCCCCCATCATAAGCCTCCACAACACAATAAGCTTCATCATCATTGCCTCCATCAAAAGTACTAATCCATTTTGTATTAGGATAAGCAGAAACCAAACAACTAAAACTTAATATTAAAAAAATTAGACAAAATACTATTACAGATTTACTAATCATAGTAAACACTTTGATAAGTTCAACTTTTTAATATTAAAAAACTTTCCAATTATTTTTTTATTACTAAAGTTTTAACTAAAGCAGATAAGGATATGAATAAAAGATAATTTAAAAGTTTAAACTTGATAGTTGTCAAGACATAAAGATGTGGATGAGTGGTTTAGATTTTAAAACATTTAACATTTTATTCTGATGGTGGATCACGAGGCAATCCTGGTCCTGCCGCTATAGCTTTTGTGATGTTGTCTGATGATGGTTGTATTAAAAAAAAGGAATCCCAATTTATTGGTACACATACAAATAATCAATCTGAGTATAAAGCTCTAATAGCAGCTCTTAGATTTGCATTAGAAAAGTCAGAAGAAGTAACATGCTATCTTGACAGTGAATTAGTTGTAAAGCAAATTAACGGAGAATATTCAGTTAAAAATTTTAAATTAAGACAATTGTGGAATGAAGTGCAAGAGTTAAGAAAGAAATTCAAAAAATCTAATTTTATCAATGTTCCTAGAACTAATATCCACATACAAAAAGCTGATACACTTTTAAATATTAAACTAGATGAATACTTGAATTAACGTGGAATTTGAATGTTTACACATACTAGTATCCGAACAAATAATATGGAACGTTCTATTAGGTTTTACAAAGATTTTTTAGGTTTAGAAGTTTTGGACCGAAAAAAGATTTCCAGTAATAATGCCGAAATAGCTTTCCTAAAAGATCCCGAAGGAAAAGGGTCTATATTAGAACTTACTTTTTATCGTAATCAAAAAACTTTCAAACAAGCCGATTATGAACAACGTCTATTTGATCATATAGCTTTTGAAGTAACTGATATGAACAAAATTATTACTAATCTGAGAAAAGCCAAAATTACAATTACGGATGAACCTTTTATTTTAGACTCTAGTGGGACAATAATAGCCTTTATTGAAGATCCGAATGGTATATTAATTGAGTTGATTGAAAGAAAAAAATCAAATTAAAAAAATTTTCTCAATATTATTTAATGAAAAAAAGTAATTCTTTTAATTTTTTTATGTTAATATCAGGAATGATTAAGTCTCTTTCTTTTTGAATACGTCTTTCAATAAATATAGTTTTCATACCTAAATCCTTAGCACCTTTAATATCAGCATCTAAGGTATCCCCTACGAAAATTGTTTCTGAACTATCGACTTTTAATACGTTTAAAGCGGCTTGAAAAATTTTTTTATTGGGTTTTCGTTTATTAATTGCCCCAGAAACAATAATTACACTAAAAAATCTTTCAATATTTTCTCTTTTTAAAAGACTAATAACACATTCAGGAATTGCAAAATTTGATACAATTCCAAGTTTATATTTTTTATGTAATTCAGTTAATATCTTTATAGTATCCTGATCTATTTTTACATATTTCATGAATTCTTTGCAAAATGCAAGGGTGCTTTCCATTACAATTAAGCTATTATTAGAATAATTGTAACCTAAAAAATTAAGAGCTTTAACTATTCGTTGATTAAAATGAGGCTCTTCATCGTAAATGTCTGCTCTTTCATATAATTCAATTCGAGCTTTTGTGTAGGCATCCAAAAAAACAGTAAAAGACTCTTTTAGACCTCGATTTTTCAGAGTATTATACATCATTTTTACTGAAGGAATATAAAACTGGTGATCATGTTCAATAATCATTAATGTATCAAACATATCAAATAATACAGCTTTAATTTTCATTTAAGCAACCAAAAAGAGAGAATTAAAACAACTTAAATGGATTGTGTCTAATTCTTATACCATTTTCCATTATTTCCAGTTAAGTAATTAATTATACTCTTAGATCGAGCTAATACATTAATTAATCGTAATAATGGATAAAATGGAGTGTAAGCAAGTAAAAATTTATGTTTAGATTTGCCATAAGCAAACTTCAGAGCTATTGCCTGACTAATTAATCCAATAAATAATCCATAGGGAACAAATACAAATAGATTATAAATAAATAATGTTGGATCGGGAGAAAACCAAAGTAAAAATGGGAACAAAGAAACAGATATCAAATCCATTATCGCTCCAGCGAACTCAAAAATATAACAATACCAAATTAATGATGTCGCCCAAGAACGTTTCCTCATAAAGTCTTTATGAATAGAAAGAGTATTATGCAACCAACCAGTAAACCAACGCAAACGTTGATGCCATAGAGCACTTATTTTTGTTGGAGCAACTGTTGCACTTTTTACAAAGCTTAAATATCCAATTTTAGCTCCTTTTTTGAGCATTTCTAACGTAATTTCTAAATCTTCAGTTACACTTCTAATTTCTCGCTCATCTATTACTTCTCGAAGTAAGTCAGAATCATAAACTCCAATAGCTCCAGAAATTACAATTACATTGTCACCTAATCCTTGAGCACATCGCCCAACTCCTAATCCTTGACTATACTCTAATCTTTGCATTGTTACCAAAAAGTTTCCTTCTGAACCTTCTCCATTAGGATGGGTATATCCTGTTACAGCACCTTTTCCATTGGATAGTTTGTAATCTACTAATCCAGTAAGTGTTTCTTCAGTCCATTCAGAGTCTGAATCAACAATTGCAATTAAACCTCCCAACGCTCTATTAATTCCAGTTTTAAGAGAATCAATTTTACCTAAATTGACAGAATGTCTAATCACTTTCCCACATATTCTAGGATAAATTTTGCGATTATTGATAATAGTTGACCATGCTATTTCATAAGTACAATCATCGCTACCATCATCGACAACTAAAATTTCCGTTAATCCTTCATATTTATTTGCTGATAAAAAAAGACTATTTATGCAAGTAGCAATATTTTTTTCCTGATTAAAAGCAGGGATCACAAAAGAAACCATAGGATAGAAGGACTGACTTTTTCTTAGTTCCTTTTTTCTAGCAATAAAAGCTGCAACTATCCACATCCCAGCCAAACCTATTGCTATGAGGGTATACCAACTGTAAAAAAACCTAACAATGCCAATCCAAAGATGATTTTCAATAAATGTTTTGCTTGTATATCCGAAAATATTTTTTATTAACCACTCAGCAAAAACTGGAAAATATAACCATGATAAAAAACAAAGACCAAAAGGAAGGAGAAACAAGATATACATAATCCTGAAGCCCTTATTTTTTTCCAATAAGAAACACAGTCTCCTCTATATCCTTCTCCTTCTAAAAAAAGAGCATAATTCGCTAATAAAATGCTATTCCGATATAGATAATATTACAAAAAATATTTTCAAAATTATTTAAAAAAAATTAACAAAAAATTGTATGTAATTTTACAAAAAAACTTTATCTTAAAAGATTAGCAGGAGGTACTTTTACTTGATTTCTAGAGATTTCTCTACTTTGAATTAATTCAGTTAATTCACTATGCCGATGCAAAAAATCTTCACCTTTTTTTGTTGCGCCATACACATCTTTTCCATTTGCATTAAATTTGCAAAGTAACTGAGTTTTAAGCATGAACCTCAGATACTCATTAAGTTGTGCAAAACTTAAATTTGCTTTATACATAATTTGCGTTTTAAGAGTTCCATTTTTAGAAATGTCCAAGATTTCAGCCATTATGGTTAGTTTGTCTCTTCTTTTTGATACTGCTTGATTTAACCATAAAGTCAATTCTATAACCTTCTTTTAGAACTTTTTTCTATAACTGAACTTCGCACTGTTTGTTTTAAGTCCTGTTTCAGATTGTTACATATTCTCATAAGGTAATATTCTAGAAAAAACTTCTATATCCAAAAAATAGATTTATTTCTATTTTTAATAAAGCGCTGAATTCAGTTTATTTCTTATTATATGGAATTCGAATTTGATTGGCTCTTAAAAACAATCGCTCTAATTCTTTGTCAGTTGCTCCTTTTCGGAGAGGAGCAATAATGTTTATAATATTATCATTTTTCATTAAACATGGTTTAAGCTTTCCATCGCTAGTTACACGTAATCTAGTACAATGCATACAGAATTCACTATTCTCAATTGGATGAACAACTTCAACAGTAACATTCTGAAGACGATAAATTTTCCGATTATGCATAAATCGTCTTGTATCAATTTTAAAGGCCTGCTTTTTTAAACTCTCTTCTTGATCATCTAAGACTTTATGATAATCAGAATAATATTGTTTATTTACATTTATTGGATCTAGTTCAATTAATTGCAGTATAGCTCCTGTTTTTCTTGCATACTCAACCATATTAGGAATATCTTTCACATTTATTCCATTCAGAACTACCATGTTAAGCTTAACAGGATTTAAACCTGCAGCTATCGCAGCTTTAATTCCAATCATAACATTTTCAATTTTCCCTGTTGTAAGTTCATTATAAATCTGAGGATTTAATGTTGGAAGACTTATGTTAACACGTTTTAATCCACTTTCTTTGAGTTCTTTAGCTTTATTCTTTAATAATATTCCATTTGTTGCAATTGAAAGGTCTTTAAGGCCATGAATTTTAGATATTCTATTAATAATTTCACAAACATCATCTCTAACAAGTGGTTCTCCACCCGTAATTTTTATTCTAGAAATCCCAAGTCTTACAGATATTTTAGCAATCCTAATAATTTCATCTAATTCCATTTCATCCTTTATGCCTTTTGAACATGAACCGATTTCTTCCCCCTCTTTATGGCAATAAACACACTCAAGATTGCACCGTGAAGTTATTGCTATTCTCAGATTTAGAAGAGGCCGCCCACAACTATCTATTAAAACCATTATTATTCCCGTAAATGTTTGACGATATGAGCAGTCTCAGGCAATATAAGGCTTTCAACTGATATTCTAACTGCATTTGGTGAACCAGGAATACAATAAATTACTTTATCTTTTACAATACCAGCAATAGCCCTTGATAAAATTGCTGCAGATCCAATTTCTCTAAAACTAATTTGTCGAAAAATTTCTCCAAAACCAGGAAGTATTTTTTCTAATAATGGGTTGATCGTCTCAATAGTAATATCCGTAGAATTAACTCCTGTCCCTCCAGAAAAGATTGCTGCATGTAAATCAGGTAAACAAAAAATTTCTTTTAAGGCTTTAATGATCAAGTTTTTATCATCAGCAATGATCTTTTTTATTTTCACATTATGACCTGCTTCTCTTATCTTTTTAACAATATAGTCACCAGATACATCCTCAATTTGGTTTTTATTTTGATTATATCTTGAAGTGCTACAAATAAAAATGGCAAAGTTTAATTTTTTAAGAGTTTTTTTCTTATGTTTATTTGAAGAGTTACTCAAAGATTACGCCTGTTTGTATTTTTTTTCAACAATAATATTGCCAATTTTTGTACTCGGATACTGTCCTTCAAGATCCTTTTCATATTGTTTAACCATATCCCAAATAGTCAGTAAACCAATAGAGGTTGCGGTTAAAGCTTCCATTTCCACACCTGTTTGAGCTTTTGTTTTTACTGTCGTTTTAACTTGAATAGTCATATCATCAATAATGTTTACTTCAACTACTACATTTGTTAATGGTAATGGATGACATAATGGAATAATTTCACTGGTTTTTTTTGCAGCGAGAATCGCTGCAATTTTAGCAGTGTAAAGTGGATTTCCTTTTAAAATTTTTTTATTTTTAATCATTTCCAGTGTTTTTCTTTTTAAATAAATATTTCCAATTGCAGTAGCTTCTCTTAAAACACTTGTTTTTCCAGAAACATCAATCATAGTCATTTTTTTTCTCTCACTTTTTTGATTTATTAACTGTCTGTTTTTTCCCAAATATCTATTAAATTTTGAATTGCAATAGCTTTTGGTGAGGCTTCCTTGAAACGATACATCCTGATTCTCCCATATACTCTTTGTTGAAGAATATTTTCGTTTTCTAATAATAATAGGTGCTGATTAGTAGTTGAATAATTTAAATGAATTCTACGCGCTATATCTGAAACATTAAGTGAACCCAGTCTCGAAATAATTTTTAATATTTTCATTCTAGGTTTAGAAGAAAAAACTTCATCAAATTCCATATGTACTCACTCTTTATTTTTCCATAAAGCTGAAGTTAATTCTTTTTCCAATTCATTAGCAGGAATTGCTGGTAAAGATATTTTTGTTGATCTTCCACGTTTGATATTAGCAGTAACCTCTATTCTTAAGATTCCTAATGCAGAAAATAATTGGGCATATTTCCAAATTTGAGTATGACTGTTGGGTGTTTCATTGAATTCTTCACATACTATTGCATATGTTTCTTCTATTTCTGAAATCGAGGCATATACATTATCGTTACAATTAAAAAATCTTGCAATTGCAAGTAAAAATAATTTTTCATGTAAACCATAAGAATTTAACTCATTTTTTTGATAAGTCGGAATTATACTAGATGCCGCTTTTCTAACACAATCTGCGTTTATTTCTTCTAGATCATTTGCATCAGCATATTTTCCTGCTCTCCATAATAGATCAATTGCAAATCTTGCATTTCCAGTTTCAAAAAAACCTATTTCAGATATAGAACTAATGACATCATCATTAACTGTATAAAGATTAAATGCCATATTAACACGTTCATTTAATATGTCAACTAGTTGACTTTTTCCATATTTTTCTAGTCTAATAATATTTCTTTGCAAGGTACTTCTAGAACTATCATCTAAATTATAAATTAACTTAAGATCTCTTAATATGAAAATAACAGAAATTCTTTGAGGTTTTCCAGATCTTATTTCTTGAAGTCGAGTTAGCTTATAAACAGTTTCCGATCCTTCATTTTTAATAAGTGCATCAAATTCATCTAAAGTTAATATTATATGTGTATTTTCCTCATCCAGAGTTTGAAATAACATATCCAATATCTCTTCTGAAGAGTATCCACGTTTTGGAAAATTAGGGCGAAAAATTGTTAGAACGTGTTGTAAAATTAAAAAAATTTTTCCTCTATATTCTCTACAATTAACGTGAACATAACGAAATTTTACGTGTTGTTTGTTGGCTTGAAGAGTAATATCTGAACCAAAACGATGTGCTAGAACAGTTTTTCCAGTCCCTACTTCTCCTGTTATAATTATCCTCTGAGACATCTTTTGGGAAAATTGAAACAAAAAATCAAAAAATTCCATCAATAATCGATGTTCTTTTTGCCTGTGTGGCAAGGTCTTTGGAATATAATTAGTATCTAGTTTTGATTCATCTTTAAAGACACTTTTTCGACCTTTCACAGTTTTTAACCTCTCAGTACAATAAATTTGGATTCGGTTATTCTTTTCTCTTTTTATTTTTCTTTTTATTAATCAAAACCCTAATTAAGTGATTTGTAATCTGGTTTTGCGATTATATTATGATTCCTAAACATTTTTTTTTAACAAAGGGTGTTGGCAAGCATAAAGAGAAGCTTCAAAGTTTTGAGTTGGCTCTTAGGGCTGCTGGTATTCATTATTGTAATTTGGTGAATGTTTCAAGTATTGTTCCTCCTGGTTGTAGTCTTGTTCCTAGGGCTAGGGGGTTGAAGATGTTGTCTCCTGGCGAGATTACTTTTGTTGTGTTGGCTAGGAATGCTACTAATGAGTCTAATAGGTTGCTTGCTTCTAGTGTGGGTGTTGCTATTCCTTCTAGGAAGAAGCAGTATGGGTATTTGTCTGAGCATCATAGTTTTGGTCAGACTGATGAGGTTGCTGGTGATTATGCTGAGGATTTGGCTGCTACTATGTTGGCTACTACTATGGGTATTAGTTTTGATCCTGAGACGGCTTGGGATGAGCGTAAGCAGTTGTTTAAGATGAGTGGTATGATTGTTAAGACTCAGAATGTTACTCAGTCTGCTAAGGGTGATAAGAATGGTTTGTGGACGACTACTATTGCTGCTGCCGTCTTCCTACCCGAATAATAGTTACTATTATAGTAGACTGCACTATTTTTAAGTGATAAAATATGGAGCCTATAAAGAAAAGAAGGTTTTCTGGAAGAACTGCAACAGCAATTATTCCAAAATCATCTACTGAAATCTTGCTAGTAAAACGATTAACCAAACCCTTTTCTGGCTATTGGGCTTTACCCGGTGGTAGATTAGATCCTGGAGAAACTGTGGAAGAAACTGTTATTCGCGAAGTAAAAGAAGAAACAGGACTTGAGGTAATTATAGTATGCAAGATAGGTGAATATCACGAAATTGGAGTTCAAGATGAAGTAGAATATGATTATTCTCCAGCCTGTTTTCTAGTTAAAATAGTTGGAGGCAAACTAAAAAGACAAGAAAACGAAATTGGTGCTTTAAAATTTTTCTCTTTAGAATCCATTCCGAAAGTTATAGCTTTTGAACATAATACAATGATAAAAGATTATATCACATCTTTAAAAATAGACAAATCATAATAATATTTTATAAAAAAACAAAAAAATTTCCTAGAAAAAGGCAAAAATATTAATGTTTCGAGGTAACCAATACCTCGGTGAGCTATCTAATTGAATCTGTCACTTAAGGAACCAATTATTATTGTAAATTTTAAAACATATATAGAATCAACAGGAAAAAAGGCAATCAATCTAGCTAAACAAGCTGAAAAAGCTAGTAAAGAAACAGGAATTCTAATAGCGGTAGTACCCCAATTTGTTGATGTTAGATTAATTTCAGATCTCGTTGAAATTCCTGTATTCTCACAACATATAGATGCAATATCTCCCGGAAGTCATACAGGTCATATTCTACCGGCATCAATTAAAGAAGCTGGCGCTATTGGCACACTTATTAACCATTCTGAAAAACAGTTAAAACTTTCAGAAATTGAGAAAATTATTTCCACAACTAAAATAGAAAAATTAATTTCATGTGTTTGTGTAAATAATCCAAATGTAAGTAAAGCTATTTCAGCTTTAAATCCTGATATTATTTCCATTGAACCACCTGAACTTATAGGAACAGGAGTCGCAGTTTCAAAGGCTAAACCCGAAATAGTTACAAATACCATTAACCTTGTTCAACAAATAAATAAAAAACCAATTGTATTATGTGGTGCTGGGATAAGTAAACCCGAAGATGTAGCTGTTGCCATAACTCTTGGCACTAAAGGAGTTCTAGTAGCTAGTGCTGTAGTTAAAGCAAAAAATCCTTATCAACTACTTTATAACTTTGCTGAAGCTATAAAAAAAACTAAAAAGTGAATATTTTGAAAGTAGAAGCAGAATGTGCATCTTGTCTACTTTCAAGAGCAAAAGCTGAAGTCTATATGGGAACAACTAATCCAGCTTTACGTTTTCGAACAATGAAAGAGATTATAAAACTATTAAGCAGGGAATTTAAACCAACTTCTGTACCGGCCGATTTAGGAACTAAAAGGGATCGATTGATTAAAGTATTAACTGGTAATAATGATCCATATTTTCAAGTTAAAGAGAAAAGTAATAAAAAAGCTGTTAAATTACTACCCTATGCAAAAAAATATGTTGAAACAGGCTATACTCAACAAGAGCGATTTAAGAAAGCCACTTTATGTGCAATTGTAGGAAATTTGATGGAATTTGATATTCCTGGATTTACTTTTTCTTTTAATGAATTAACAAAAAAAATTCGAGAAGCAAATAAGGATTTAGTTATAGATGATATAGATAGTGCATATAATTTAGCAAAAAAGGCTCAAAGTATCCTTTACTTGGCTGATAATGCTGGAGAAATAGTTTTTGATACTATTTTGGTTGAGCAATTAAAAAACATGGGTTTAAAGGTAACTTATGTTGTTAAAGGTGGACCCGTTTTAAATGATGCAACATTAAATGATGTAGAAATTTCTGGAATGGATAAAATCGCTGATAACATAATTACAACCGGAACAGATGCTGTTGGATTATTAACAAAAGAAGTTTCACGCGAATTCTTAAAAACGTATAGTGAAGCTGAATTAATATTTGCTAAAGGAATGGGTTACGCTGAAACATTAACAGAATACACTCTAACAAAACCTCATTTTCTTATGTTTAGAACAAAATGTCAACCAGTTGCAAACTATTTTGCTTCACCTCGTCACAAAAATATTGCAAAGTTGATACAATAAATGAAATTTAAAGAAATTTCCCTAAAATCAGGAGATCTAACTTCTTTAGAAAATAACCTAAAAAAAGAATGGCTAATAACAAATGGAATAGGTGGATATGCTTCATCAACTGTGTTAGGAATTAACACGCGAAAATATCACGGATTGTTGATATCTGCTCTTCATCCTCCAGGATCTAGAACAGTTCATCTTGAAAAAATAGATGAAGATATTATCATTGACAATCAAACATATCGCTTTGGAGCAAATGAATTTAAAGATACCATTTATCCAAAAGGATTCAAGTCTCTAATAAAATTTTCAATTTCTCCATTTCCACATTTTGTTTATAGTAACAACGTTGTTGAAATTAAAAAAACCATATTCATGCCTAATAAAAAAAATGCGATAGTGCTAATCTATAATATTACCAATAAAAGTCAAAAAAATGCAACTGCTAAATTATTTCCTTTAGTAAATTCCAGAAATTTTCATAAAATTAGCAATAAAAACGATCCAATACAATATACACAAATCCAAAATGACAATACTGTATCTTTAAATTTTTTTAATCCAACTTCAAATTTAACTATTTTTTCAACAAAAGGAAAATTTATCAAAAATATCAATCTAATACGAAATATATTCTATAGACATGAAAATCAACGAGGGGAAAGCAGCGTTGATGATTGCCTACAACCAGGATTTTTTAATTTCAAAATCAAACCTAAAAATTCAATAGTAACTTGTATTGTCGCCCTATCTAACATAAATAAAAAAAATTTGGATATTATCCAAGAAATAGGTGTTAGTAACAAAGAAATTGAATTATCTTTAAAAAATGAAGAAAAAAAATATCGCGAATTGATTACCAATTTTTATTCCTATTATTATCAAATTCCAGAAAGTAGTTGGTTAAATTGGATTATAATGGCTACAAAAAATCTCGTTGTTGAAGATCAAAAAAATAACAAACATATACTAGCTGGCTATTTTTGGTTTGGACCCTGGGGTCGTGACACTTTTATTTCATTACCTGGATTATTGCTTGTTCCTAGAAAATTTAGTGCAGCAAAAAAAATTCTACACAGTTTTTCTCTTCTTCTAAAAAATGGTTTAATCCCTAATTTTATACAAGATCAGCAAGAAGATAGAGGATATAATACAGTTGACGCTAGTTTATGGTATTTAAATTCAATTTTACAGTATCTGAAATATACCAACGATTTTACTTTTGTCAAAAAAAAGTTATGGCGCATAATTCTTGAAATTGTTAGCTCTTTTGAGAAAGGAACTGATTTTGGAATTAGTATGGATAAAGATTGTTTAATTCAACATGGCCCTCAACTTACGTGGATGGATGCAATTGTAGAAGGAAAAGCTGTTACGCCAAGATCTGGGAAAGCAGTAGAAATACAATCTCTTTGGTATAATGCACTGAAGATTACAGAATTATTAGGCCAAAAATTTGGCGATAACCATATTTCAGAAAAATATTCAGAACTTGCTTTTAAATCAAAAAAAAGTTTTAATAAAAAATTTTGGAACAATAAAAGAAATTGCTTATTTGACGTAGTAAATAATACTAACACTGATTCATCAATTCGTCCTAATCAAATAATTCCTTTAGCCTTAGATTTTTCTATCGTTCAAAAAAACCAATTTAAACCTATTATTGATCTGGTTTCTTCCGAGCTTTTTACACCATATGGATTACGAACATTAGAAAAAAACGATTTGAGATATAAAGGGAAATATTTTGGAAATCGAAAAAATAGAGATCAAGCATATCATAATGGTACCATTTGGCCTTGGTTACTTGGTCCCTTTATAACGGCATATTTCAAAATGAAAAAATTTGAAAACCAAAAAGTTGATACTATCTCACAAAATATTTTACAGTCTATACTAAATACTCATCTATTGACTTCAGGTCTTGGATATATTAGTGAAATATTTGATGGGGATTTACCCCATGAACCTAGAGGGTGCATAGCTCAAGCTTGGAGTATAGCTGAACCTTTAAGAGCATATGTTGAAGATATCATGAACATTAAACCAGAATTTATGGAACTTCTATATTAAATTTTTTTACTTACAATTTTGAATTTGTATACAAAAGCATCACCAAAACACAGTTTTTTATTAAAAAAAGTAGTAAATTAAAAAAACCTGGTGGAAACATTAGGTGAGATAAAGAGTATAAAAGCTATAACTGATTTATGTTCATTTAGTATTTATTTAACATCTAAAATAGTTACCAAAAACCTTAAGTGTCGCATTTCTTCTAAGATGTGTTAGTCTTAAAAAAATTAAGCATAAAATCAGAAAAAAAATTAGGTGTTAAATCAGATTGGCAGTAGAAGGTTTTTTTGAAAACAAAAGACAACCAGTGGATGCTAAAGTCGGCGAATTAACTCCTCAGTCAAGAGCAGTTAATGTACTGGCAAAAGTAGTTTCTAAGAGTGAAATAAGAGATATCCCGATGGGTAGAGATGGTTCAGCACACAAAGTGTGTGACGCACTAGTAGGTGACGAAACTGGATCCATTTATCTAACTTTGTGGGACGACAATATTGAGAAGGTTAACGAGAGTGATACTGTAAAAGTTGATAATGGCTATGTTACACTCTTTAAAGGTAATATGCGTCTCAATGTAGGAAAATATGGAAAACTAGAACTATCTGAAACTCCAATGGACGTAGAAGTAAATACTGAAAATAATGTTTCTAGCAAAGAATACGACCAGCCAAGACGCCCTTATAGAGGTAGAAGCGGCGGTTACGGCGGTAGAGGCGGCGGTGGCGGCGGTTACGGCGGTAGAGGCGGCGGTGGCGGCGGTTACGGCGGTAGACGCGGCGGTGGCGGCGGCGGATATCGACCAAGATATTAAGCTAAAAAAATAAAATTTTGCTTTAAAAAGCAACCCTCATTTTCTTTTATCTACTTTTTTTATATGTAGATACCTACAGTTGTCTTTATTTATGGTTTTTAAATATAGGTGTTAAAAAATGGTTCTAAATAATTCAGCAAAGCCAAATATTAAAAAACTTTTAGTTGATGCACAAAAACCTGAAAAAGTTTCTCCACAGTTACACAGATTTTATGAAGGAAAAGTCCAAGTAATGCCTAAATGTTCAATTTCAAGTAGTGATGATTTTGCTATATGGTATACTCCAGGCGTCGCTGCAGCATGCAGAGAAATAGCAAAAAATCCTAGTAGTTCATTCGAATTAACAAATCGTTGGAATTATGTAGGTGTAGTCTCTGATGGTTCACGTGTTCTTGGTCTAGGAGACATTGGACCAGAAGCTGCTATGCCAGTAATGGAAGGAAAGGCGTTACTTTTCAAATACCTAGGGGGTGTTGATGCATTTCCTATATGCCTAAAAACTAAAGATCCCGACGAAATAATACGTACCTGCGAATTTCTTGAACCAACTTTTGGAGGAATAAATTTAGAAGATATTTCAAATCCTAAATGTTTTCAAGTTTTAGAAAATGCAAGAAATAAATTAAATATTCCAGTATGGCACGATGATCAGCAAGGAACAGCAACTGTAATTTTGGCAGGTCTAATCAATTCTTTAAAAATTGTTGGAAAAAAACCAACAGAAAGTTTAATCACTCTAGTAGGATCTGGAGCTGCAAATATGCGCACAGCATACGTGTTAATTCGCTGGGGTATTAAGCCAGGTAATATTATTATGGTAGATTCAAGAGGAATTATTCATCACAACAGACATGATATTAAAGAGCAACAAAATCCTTGGAAGTATGATTTAACTCAAAAAACTAATTCAGAAGGTCGAACAGGAGATATTTCGAAAGCTTTTAAGGGTGTTGATGTAGTTATTGCGGCTTCTAAACCTGGTCCTAATACGATCAAAAAAAATTGGATTAAAACAATGGCTGACAAATCCGTAGTATTTGCTTGTGCTAATCCAATTCCAGAAATTTGGCCTTGGGATGCCAAACAAGGAGGCGCAAAAATAATTGCGACTGGAAGAAGTGATTTTCCCAATCAAGTAAACAACAGTTTAGGTTTTCCAGCAATTTTTCGTGGTGTTTTGGATGTTAAAGCAAAGACTGTAACTGATGATATGTGCATTGCTGCAGCAACAGAACTTGCGTTATTTGCTGAAGAACGTGGTATTAGTGAAAAAAATATTTTGCCAACAATGGATGAATGGGAAGTATATCCTAGAGAAGCAGTTGCTTGTGCTATCAAATCCATCGAACAAGGTGTTGCTAGAATAAAACCTAGTAAGCAAGAATTACAAGAAAAGGCTACAACTATCATTTTAAATGCCAGAAATTCAACAAAACTACTGATGAAACATAATTTAATCAAAAAAATTCCCTTAAAAAACATTGAAACTAAGTAAGTGTAGATCACAAACTTAGTTTTTATTCAGGAGAAAATTAATTAAGACCTCACTGGGATTTTAATAGTCAGTGAATAAAAATGCGATTAGACTATACTATGTACATTTTAGGCATTGTGTTATTAGCTATTACAATTCTACCTTTTCTAATTCAAATAGAAGGCATAAATAACGATGAACGAACTTTATGGGTAATATTAACAATCTTTCTTGGCGTAACAACAATCATTTTAGGTTATTCTCAAAGACCTAAGACTCCAGCACAATCATGTCAAAGTCCTGTTATTTTACTTGAACCTAAAAATGATGCTGTGTCTATTGAAAAATCAATTAAAAAGAACATCGAAAATAAAATAGAACCAGAAGTAACCAATACAAAAAATACAGCCGAAATCGTTCCCAACAAACCTGATATTGAATTAACTCAAGTAAAAGGAATCGGAGAAAAAAGAGCGATGCAATTAACCAATTTAGGAATTAAGACAGTTTATGATCTTGCTAATGAATCTGCAGTAAATATTGCCAACCAGCTCAAAATTTCTCCAAAGATTACTAGAAAATGGAAAGAAAGTGCTAAAAAACTCATAGAATAATTTTTTAGAATTTAGAGTGGAAGAATTCTAACAATATTTCTTTTATCAAGACGCTTAATAGCATCAATACATTCTTCTTTTTTTTCTCCTTTAATATTCAGATGATGCATGATATCCCGAATAGAAACTTCAGATCTGCCAAAATTTTGTCTTCGGCTTCTAAGATGAGTTACAATAGATCTCTCAAGTTTTCCACATCGCCAAGTTGTGTTTCGCAATAAAACAACAATAGTCTGAACAATGGTTATTTCGTTGGGTTTAACTTCCTTTAAGCCTTCCAACTCTCCCCCACCAAGTTATTTTACCGGTATCGTGTTTTTAAACGTTTGTTATTAATATAAAAACCCCTTAAAAATCAAGCTTTATTACTTCCATTTTTTAATTTTACGCTCAAAATAGCTTTCTTTTTAAATTTATTTATAAAATACTGGATTTTTCATTAAATTAGCTTGAAATAATCAATATGCTGAAATTATAGATTTGATTTTTTTAGTATAATTTAATAATATTTTTTTTATTTGAGCTAAATTAATTATAATTTTTTTATATTTATCATTCTCATTATTTCCTAAAAAAGGTTTAAGGTGTAATATTTGTTGTGCAATAAAACTAACAAAGAATCTAAACCACAAAGTGATAACTCTAGTGAGTATCGTTGCTGTAGCACTTAATTCCCAATTAACACCTAAAGAGGTAAACATAGTAGTCATTGTTATTTCGGGAAGTCCTACTTCAAAAGGAATCCCGATGGGAATGGATTTGACAGCAACAACTATGCCAGAAGTAATTAATAATATACCCCATGCAACCGACTCACCTGTAGGTGACAAAGATATAAAAACTAAATAAGGAATACTAACTGCAAAAACCCATGTCAAAATTAGATATACTAAAGAAATAAACAAAGCTTTTGGATTCTTCTTAAATTCAATCATTGAATTATGGAAACTTCCTGCCATTTTTATAGCTTCATCACCAATTGAAGATATTTTTTCCTTCCATCGTTTCGGACTTAACGTCTTTCCAATCCTTACAAGCCAACCAATTACTTTTAAACTCCATTTTTCTTTAAAAGAAAGTAAAATCATTAAAATTAGTCCTGTACTAATTGCTGCTGTTAAAAAAAGAACCAGATTAAAAACTAAAGAATCAATTTGGCCTTCAGCATAAATCAAGCTCAATCCTAAAATTAAAACAGAAACATTCATTGTCATTCCTAAAATTCTATGTGTTACTAGTGAAGCAACAACCCTTCCACACGTATTGTTCCCCTGTTCTTTTGCTATTAGATATACTCTTAATGCTTCTCCACTTACAGATTCAGCAGGTACTATTATATCAATAAAGATTCCACTCCAGACTAACAGATTAGCCTTTAATACAGATAATTTAACCTTGAGAAAATTGATTAATGTTCTCCAAGATAATGAGAAAAAAAAGATTTCTAATATACTAACAAGAGCTGCAATCGAATAAATAATTGGATTAGCGGTTTGCAGTTTAGCAAAAATTGCAACTAAATCGACTTGAAAGATGTAAATGTAAACAAAAAAAGCTAATATACCAATTAATGGCATCAAAAGTGTTTTCCAACCAAATGTAGTTTTTGGCGGCTTAGGTGGATATTCCATTAATTTACACCAATCTACCGCAAAAGAATAGATACATGTAATTATATATTTTCTCTACTTGAAAGGTTTTAGCCTACTAATTTTCTTTATTCTGAATAAAGCGGAAATCTAAGTAGTGCGACGATTCCACCTAGACCAAGTAGTTTATTACCACCTTCATGCTCAGTGCTAACAATAGATACAAATCCTTTTTGTTGTTCAACTTTTTTCATTAGGTAATCTAATTTCGATCTATTATCATCAAAAGCTTCTCGAAGCAAAGTATCCGCAATTACTATCCTTTCAACTGCTCCTTTATTAATAGCATTTTCAACTAAATCAATTCCATATAGAACGGTATGTTCTTCTTTACCCAACCTCTTCATTATCTCTTCAATTATTTCTGTCTCTTCCAAAATACGTAATTTATTTGAAGCCTTTAATAGAACCCCGGATCTTAAAGCTTCTAAAATACCTGCCGTACCTCCATTATTTACGCTTTTGATATCTGCTACAGATTTAGATATTTCAGGAGATTCTTTTGAAAGAAATGAAGCAAAATTATTTTTAATAAATCCAACTCCTAATATGATTATTGGACTATGGCTAAGTGACCAAGTTTGATTTATACTTTTTAATACCCGCTTAAAATATTCATTAGTAATTTTTTTTCTTAATTCCGGATTACGTTTACCTGGAATTTTTATACGCTCCTCAACTTTTGTATCAATTCCATACTGCTTTGTTTGTGCAACAGCAAAACTCTCATCATCAATTGATACAATTATAATAGATTTCTCGTTTTTAGTGGATTTTTCTAATCTATCTAAAATATGTTTAGGCCAAAATTTTTTTACTATTGTAACAGGCTTATTCAAAGATATAGAAATTGTATGATGAACACCTGTTGGAATATTATCAGGTGCGTGACAAATTAAACCATGTACCCTCAATCTCCCTAAAAATTTATCCCATCCAATGAATTCAACTTTAACACCCATGAAAGCAGAAATACGTTCAGCACTTTTAGGTCTAGACAACTCATTTTCTGATCTAAGTGCTCTTGAAGAATAAGCATAAACCTCATCACCTTTATAAATAACATTATACAGGTGCCAAAGATCATCATCTGAAGTTGGAATTATTTTTACGAAATCTTTTTGTAAATCTTTTTCAATAATTTTCACAATTATACCTATCCATAAAAACTCTAATGTTATGTAAATAGATTTCACTGAATTAATTCTAATAATAAATAGCCAGTTAAATAGAAAAGTCTATAATGATCTTTCATTTCTAAATCAGTTTCTAATTAATTATAGGTGGACTTATGCCGCTAGCAGAAATAATATACCAATCAAAAGAAATGGAAAGAGGTTACAATAATAGAACCCTTTACGTTAATCTTTCAGAAATGAAAATAGAAAGTAAACCAGTTTCAAAAAAAATGAAACAAATTTTTACTGGCGGTCGTGGATTTAATCTCTGGTTAATGTGGAATTCTTTACCCAAAGATAAGAAGGTAAAATGGACAGATGATGAAAATGAAATATGCTTATCATCAGGTCCCCTTTCAGGAATTCCAGGATTTCCAGGAGGAGGAAAAAGCATTGCAATGACAATTTCTCCCCTTACTAATATGATAATCGACTCAAATGTAGGGGGCTATTTTGGACCATATCTAAAATTTTCTGGTTGGGATGCATTAGAAATTCAAGGTAAATCAAAATCAGAGGTCTATATTTTTATTGATGGAGATAATCAAAGAATTATAGTTGAAGATGCCCAAGATCTTCCATCAGAAACTAATCTTGTTGTAGATCTATTAGCAAAAAAACACAGTCCAGAGAATCCGCTTTACATCTCAGTTGTTTCGACAGGTCCTGGTGCCGAACATACTCTTATGGGATGCCTCAATGTTTCATGGTATGACGCAGTAAGAGGTACACATAGATTCAAACAAGCGGGGAGAGGAGGAATTGGATCAGTTCTTCGAAACAAGAAAATAAAAGCTATAGTAATTAAATATTCAAAAAAAATGACTTTAGAAAAAATTAATCCTGCAGATAGTAATCTTGTTAAACAAGTGATTTCCGAATACAATAATGAATTACGTAAACTTGATCCAAAACAAAATGAAATGTCCATAGTAGGGACAACTCATTTAGTTCCTATAATGAATAAATTTGATTTATTACCTGTAAATAATTTTAAATATGGTAGTCACAATGAAGCAGAAAAGTTAGGAAGAGAGGTTTATAGGAATAAATTCAACTCTGGATATGCCGGTTGTTGGGTTGGTTGCGCTCTTTCTTGTTCGCATGTCGTTAAGGACTTCTTGCTTTCAACAGGACCTAATAAAGGTCAAAAAGTATTTGTAAACGGCCCTGAATATGAAACAATTGCAGGGTTAGGATCTAATTGTGGAATTTTTGATGCTGATTATGTCATTGAAATGAATTATTATTGTGACATTTATGGATTAGATACTATAAGCGTAGGAACTTCACTTGCTTTCGCTATGGAATGTTATGAAATGGAAATAATTGACGCCAAATTTACAGGTGGACTAGACTTATCTTTTGGAAATAAAGAAACTGCGTTAAAAATTATTCACCAGATGGCCCGAGGAAATGGTTTTGGAGTCATTATCGGAAAAGGCATAAGAAAAATGAAAAAAATATTCCAAAAGAATGGCGGTAATATGAATATTTTAACTGATATCGGAATGGAGTCAAAAGGTTTAGAATTTTCAGAATACGTAACTAAAGAATCCTTAGCACAACAAGGAGGTTATGGACTAACTCTTAAAGGAGCACAGCATGATGAAGCATGGTTAATCTTTTTAGATATGGTACATAATTTAATGCCAACTTTTGAGCAAAAAGCTGAAAATCTTCATTGGTTTCCAATGTGGCGAACGTGGTTTAGTTTAAATGGATTATGCAAACTTCCTTGGAACGACGTAATTCCAGAAGGAAACAATAATACTAAAGAACCAGCAAAAGTTATGGCTCACGTAGCGAATTATATTAACTTCTTCTTTGCCATAACAGGAAATAAAGTTACCGAACAGGATATAATATTGATGAGTGAAAGAGTCTATAACTTTCAAAGGATCTTTAATGTAAGAATGGGACTAGGTACACGTGATCAAGACACTGTTCCTTATCGAGCAGTTGGACCTGTAACCAAAGAAGAATATAATAGTAGAAGTGCCCGATACGATAAACAGTTAATTGAAAAGTTAGGTATCAATCCTGAAAATAAAACAGTTGAGGAAAAAATAGCATTAACAAAACAGTTTCGTAAGAGAGAATATGAACTTTTAAAGGATGCTGTTTATAAAAGACGTGGCTGGAACACAAATGGCACACCAACAATCGAGAAAATAAAATCTCTAAAAATAGATTTTCCTGATGTGGTCTCTTTGTTATCTTGATTTGCGTATTCAAAAGCATCTACAAAACAAAGAATTAGATAGAAAGAGCGTTTACATTTAATTGATCTTTTTTTAACGCATTTAAAAATTTTAAGAGACAATTTTTATGAATATTTTTGATTTTTAGTTTTATATTTCGAACAGATTCGATGTATATAAATTAATTAAAAAAAAGAATTATTTATAAGAAAATGCTAATTTTTCTAGTAAATAATTCTCTACAACATAAAAATTTTGGTCTTTTTATAAATAAAATTATAAATTTGTAATTAAAAAAAGCAAAAAGATCCTTATACTAAATTTTTTAGCTTCAAATTAATTGCGAAATAAATCGAAGCAACTAATTATAAAATTAATAGTTAAAAAGAAGTAGACTGTTGGATTAAAAAATACATATGCGTGTAAATATTAATAATATTATACAATTTTTGCATAATTATTCAATTCCTTTTCGAACAAAGACAACAATCGCGTATATTATCAGTCAAAAATTTTGAAAGTTAACTATAATGAGAAAAAATATTATCCTTGTTTAATCGGAATCTATCAATAAAGATTTATTAATGAACAATATTAAATTTGATAAAATTAATTTTTATATTGTCTATTAAAAAATTTTTAATAACTACTTTGAGGCTAAAAAACATCATTGAAAAAAACATTGCTCTTTCTATCTTAAAAATGACAAATAAACATTCTGTTGATATAAATTTAATTAGTGAAGAAACTAAAGTGGACAAAAGACATATCAAGAGAATCTTAAATAAGTTTAATTCAGAAAGAATAATTACTTTAGATGAAAACTCTATAAAATTAAATAATTATAGTCGCATCATGTTATCAATTAAAGCAATAGAATTAGGTGCGGATATCGAATATTCTACTAGCTTGTTATGTTGGCAAGAATTTGAAGGCATAGTTGCGATTGTTTTGGAACAAAATAACTTTTCAGTAAAAAAAAATGTAAGATTTACATATGCAAAAAAAAGGAATGAAATAGATATAATAGGGTTAAAAAAACCAATAGTTCTATGTATAGATTGCAAACATTGGCATCGAGAGATTAACCACTCTTCATTAAATAATATTGTTACTAGCCAAATAAGCAGAACAAAATCTCTAATGGATTCATTGCCAAATATTAAAACCAAGATCAAATGTACTAACTGGGAAAATGTACTTTTTGTTCCAGCTATTTTATCACTAATTCCAATTCGGAATAAGTTTTATAATTTAGTACCAATAATTCCAATCTTACAATTTCAAGATTTTTTAAATCAATTTCAAGGTTACTTTAGTAGAATAAAACATTTTAAAAAATCTTTTTATCATCTCATAGCAGATGATTGATATAATTATTTTTTTATAAAAATTTTTTAACACTATACCTCAATTAAGGAAATTACAATTATTAATCTACTTTTTCAATTTTAAAATTTCCCCGATTACTTCTTGTTAATCGAATATTCTCAAGAATTTTATTATTCTCCCAGTCTTCCCAACTTATTCGTTTAAAAAGCCACTTCTTTTTAAGATGTGCTGCAAGTATTGCATATTTATTCTCTTTTTGTATAGGAAAAAATTCGTCAAGAAATCTAAATAGCTTATCAATTTGCTGCTTAGGAAAATAAGCAAAATAACTTGAGTTTTTAACTTCAAAAGCAAACACATGATTGTTTTTTCGTGCTATAACATCTGGTAACGGACTTAAACTAGGAGCACTTACAGGAATTCTTACAGCTTTGTAGCCATTTTTTTTCAATAAAGTTACTAATGCTCTTTCACTGTAAAAACCGCGATTACGCCAACGCCGAAGCCTAAGTTTATCATTATCTGTTAACATTTTTACTTCAGAAACTGTATATGGTAAACATCTTACAAAAACCTAATTGATAGCGAAAGATAGCTAACTGGTACTATAGTAAAGAAATATTAAAAAATTGGTTAGTGATTATTAGGTGATGATATTTTTTAATATTATTAATGTCATCACTAATGTCACCATAAAGTATTTTTGCAATATTGAACTAATAAGAAAATGGTGGGTTTAGGCTACTGTAAAGGTGATCAACTTAGTTGAAGCAGAAAAATCCTCTTCAAAAAAACTAATTTTTAACCCATTATTTATAAAATTAAAAAAATCTGAGATGTAGATACTTAAAATAAAATCAAAATATTTCTTCCAAAATCGTAAATAGAAATGACCATTAACTTTTAAAAAAAAATACAATAACAACTTTATGAAAACTAAAAAAAATGAAAAACAATTATAAAAAATATAACGATTTTTAGAAAAGTTAAAAAAAATTCGAACTTGTATCGAAGAGACTAACCTAAATCTTCGCATGGAGATTATCAACGGTCTTTATATGAGGCCCTGGTTATCTCCATGGGAAGTCTCTTAGGGATATGTATTAAAGCTTAAATTAAGCTTATTTTCGGATTTAGTCAATTTTTAGGCATATTTAATTATTTTTAATAATAGAAAAAACTGGTGATTATTATCGATGTTTTTATTCGATTTTTATCATGCTAGATTTTAGCTAAAAACATGAAATTAACCTTAATTTTATCCTTATTTTAACTTTAAGGATTTTTGAATCTTCGTAATGGAGTATTAATTTTATATGGGTTTTTTTTTATACATATTATTGAATTTGAAATAACTGCTTTTATTATTTGAAACATGTTCCTACTGAGTATTGGAGAGTAAATGGGTTGTCTTTTGAGTATTTTGGATCAGGGTCAGAAACTTTTAATCAAAGCGTACAAGAAGGCAACCATAAAGTGCGCTGGAATTGGGGAAAATTCAAGACTACAGAAGGGTTTCCTATAAATGATAGTTTATTAAATCAAGTTATCGGTCAAGAGACAGCACTTAATGAATGTTTTTTATGTCTAACTGAATGGGTTCACAAACTGAAAAATTTGGAAAAAACTCAATGGTATAATAGCTGGAATAATCCTGATGCTGATAAGCCATCAGCAAAAACAATGATTAGCCCTGGTCCTTATCTTTTATTATTAGGGGATCCAGGAACCGGAAAATCATTGCTTGGACGTGCGCTATCTGAAAAACTTACTAATGTATATAGCGAAAATGGAATTAAACTCTTTGATGTTTGCACTTGGAAAAATCAAGTGTTGCCTAGTCAACCTCGGGTTTCTATTCATAAAGCAGGAACAGGAAAAAAAATATTAAAAAAAGAAGAATTAAAAGATCTTAAACACAAATTTGTAACAAAAATAGGAATAAAAGCTATTCAAGTTCTTTTGTTGGGTTTAGGATTATTTCTTTTAGGTGTAGGTTTTTATTTTATGATACAAGCCGTGCAAACTTGGGGGGAAAATCAACCCTACTTAGGAGATACAATTCAAAGTTTCTATAATAATAATTTTTCAGAATATTTTATTGCTAGATTCATTAATTTTGTTCCTTTAACATTTATTCCCGGTGGAAGCCTAATTTTCTTTAGTGTATTAATTTGGTGGTTTTCAAGGTTAGGTGGAATGGGAGGCGCTAAAGGAGTTGGAGGAGCCAGACAAAGTGATGTTCCAAAGCTAATAGTAGATAATGAAGTAAATAGAGCACCTTTTATTGATGCTACAGGGCATAAAAGTGCTCAACTTTTTGGATCAGTTGCTTGGGATCCCTATCAAACAGGAGGGTTAGGAACGCCAGAACATCAAAGGGTAACAGCTGGAGATGTTCATATTGGTTCAATGGGAATATTATACATTGATGAGATAAAAAATTTGGATCCTGAAGAGGCAGTTACATTATTAACTGTATTAGAAGATGGACAACTTCCGATAACTTTGCGAGGTAGATGGGCTGGAGGAAATAGTTCTGCGATGGCAGTTGCAACAGAACCTGTTCCTGCTATAACATTTCTTGTAGGGGCAGGAAATTTTGATAGTATAGGACAAATCCATCCTGCATTAATGGATAGAATTTATGGTTATGGCAAAGTTGTTAGAATGAATAATGATATGCCAAATACTTTACAAAATCGTAGGAAATATGTACAGTTTATTGCTCAAGAAATTAAACGGTTTAATTTGCTTCCATTTGATCGGGAAGCATGTATTGAAATAGTAGAGGAAGGTAGACGAAGAAGTAATAAGCGTGCTGCTTTATCTACTCGATTTAGGCCATTAATCTCTATTATTAAAACTTCTGCGACTTTAGCAATAAGTGAAAATTGTAATTTGGTCTTAAAACGTCACGTTTTAGAAGCTTTGAATGAACACTGTAAAACTATTCAAAAACAGCTTCTAGAACATCAAATGCATGAAAGAGGAAAACTGTTAGAAATTAAACCAGAGGGGATCAAATTAGGACAAATACATGGATTAGCAGTAGTCAATGATCCTTATAGTGGTGAAATGACAGGCAGTGTTCTAGGTGTTAAAGCACAACTCGTTAAAAAAATTGAGCTTCCTAGAGATAAACCTCTAAATGGATACTATACTGTTACTGGTGTAGCTAAAGGTCAAACTTTCATTTCAGATAGCATTGCCAAAGTTAGAAGCGTAATTTTAAGGAAATATAGAGTAGATATTTCTCAAGATTATATGACTCATATAGATTTTGCTCAATCGTATGGTGTTGATGGGCCCTCTGCGGGGGTTACAATGGCTATCTTGTTATGCTCTCTTATTGAAGGTAAATCAATAAGACAAGATGTTGCTGTGACTGGTGAAATTAATTTGAGTATCAATGGATCAATTCAAATTACAGCTGTAGGTGGAGTTCATGATAAAATAAAGGCCGCTGAGGCTTGGGGTTTTAAAAAAGTCGTGATCCCCAAAAAAAATTATTATCATTCAATATATCCCAGAGATTACTCAATTGAAGTAGTACCTGCTGATACTTTAGATGGATATTTGAAAGAATGTTTAATTGAAGAACATTTTCTTCAAGTTCCGTTGAAGAAATATTAATCCTGAGTTATTTGGTTATTTCTATCAAATAATATTTAATATTTCTTCGATTGGGGTTTTCGCATATATTTAAGAATACTGAAAAATACTGTTTAATGTCTATTTTAATGAATTATTATCTGTATTTTTAGCTATTTCATATCTTTTGAATATGTTCGAATTTTTTCGTTTTAATAAAAGGAAAAAAAATTATCAAATATCATAAAATTTTTTTTTCATTGAATTTTTAGTAAATAACATAATTATTCAGTTTATTTGGTTAACATATTTTTTTTATATTAATATTAATAACAAAAAAAATTTTTTTCAATTAAAAAAAATTGAATTTATATTTCGAGAAATTTCGATAATTAAATATAATGATAAGAATATTCAATACTTGTAAAAGATCACTTGTTTTATTAGAACATAAATAGCTTATTTCTACACATTCGATTAAAATTATTTTTTTATTAACAATTGTTAAATTAATTGATTTTTTTTATTTATTTATAGTACTTCTGTGGGTTATTTTTTGAGGATAGGCTTATCTTGTATTATTTAGAATATTGTATTAAGTGCTAAAAAATGGATAATTCTATACAAGCTGATACAGTAATTACTATAAACAAATGAGAGTTTTGGAAATAAATAGTCAATATTTTGGTATTTCTTTGCTGCAGCTTATGGAAAATGCAGGAAAAAACGTTGCCCATGAAATTGCTTTTCGTTTTCCAGAAAAGAAAAGAATTGCAATTTTTTGTGGTTTAGGAGGAAATGGTGGAGATGGATTTGTAGCTGCACGTCATTTACTAAGTTTAGGATATCGGATATCTGTAATTATAGCAGGTAAAAGTAAGTGGATTAATCATGAAGCTTCTTTAAAAAATTGGTTTGCTTTGAAAAATTTAAAAGATTATATTTCTATTAAAGAAATTTCAGATAGTTCAGATAGTTTAGATGTTAAAGCAGATTTAGTAATTGATGCATTACTTGGAACAGGAAGTAAAGGAAAATTAAGACAACCCGTTAAAAAATTAGTAGAGTATATAAACTCTTTAGACGTCCAAATAGTAGCAGTTGATATTCCAACAGGAATAGACTCAGATACAGGAGGAACTTCTGGTACTGCTGTAAAAGCTAATATGACTATAACTTTTCATAAATTAAAACCGGGACTAATTATTGCCAAATCCTTTTGTGGAAAAATAATAGTAAGTGACATAGGTTTGCCTTTAGAAATTGAAAAATTGGTAGGTCCAGGAGATATTTCTCTAATTTCTTCTGCAAGAGAATTAAATTCTCACAAGGGAGATTTTGGTACTTTATTAGTTATAGGAGGCAACAAATTGTTCTCAGGAGCACCTGCTTTAGCATCTCTTAGTGCATTACGCATTGGAGTTGATATTGTTTATACGGCAAGTCCTGAAAAAACTGCTTCAATAATAGCCTCTATGTCTCCTAATTTAATTGCAATTAAGCTTAAAGGTAAACACGTTAGTTCAAATAATATAAACTCTTTAGTTCCTTTCATTAAAAAATCAGATGCTATAGTTTTGGGTCCAGGTTTAGGAGTAAATACTGAAACTCTTGAATTTGTTGAATTATGTATTAATGAAATTGAAAAATTGGGAAAACCATTAATTTTAGATGCCGATGGCATTAATGCATTTTCTACATTTAAGAGATTTTTATCTAATCCGTTTGTACTTACTCCTCATCTTGGGGAATTTGGTAAACTTTCAGGAAAAATATTACCAGATAATATTGAAAAAAGAAGCAAAGAAGTTAGAAAAATTTCATCAAAATTAAATGCTGTAATAGTACTAAAAGGAAAAAAAGATATTATTTGTGACTCTGAAAGAACCAAAATTAATAATTCGGGTAATCCAGGAATGACTGTAGGTGGAACTGGCGATGTTCTTGCTGGAATTATTGGTGGTTTAGTAGCACAAAAAAATGATCTTTTTGAGGCTGCTGTAGCTGGAGCTTATATTAATGGGTTATCAGGAGATTTTGCAGCTGAAAAAATGGGGTATCATCTTCTGGCTACAGACCTTCTAGAATGGATTCCTCAGATTATTAAAAATCCAATGAGTCACCCCAAGGTGCAAAATAGAAGTGGAAACTTATCCTAGATTAACAGTATATCATGCGAATCAATGTGCTCCTAAAAGGTGTACAGGTCTAAAACTAAAGCGATTTGGTCTAGTAAGAGTTGTAAATAAAATAAAATTCTTACCTAGACGCGCTATTGTGTTAAACCCTTTTTCTGAAATTGCATTTTCCCCTTCAGATAAAGAAAGACTCAAAGATTATGGACTTGTTGCTTTAGATTGCAGTTGGGAACATGCTGAAAAAGTTATACAAAAACATGTAAAGGGAACTTCTAGATGTTTACCAATATTATTTGCTGGAAATCCTGTAAACTATGGTAAAGCAACTAAATTGAATACTGTAGAAGCTTTAGCTGCTAGTTTATATATTTCAGGTTTTAAAAAAAGAGCAAAATACATATTATCAATTTTTTCTTGGGGACATAGTTTTTTAGAAATAAACGAAAATCTTTTAGAAAAATATGCTGAAGCAAAAAATAGTTCAGAAATTGTAAAAATTCAAAATGAACTTATAAATGATAAAAGAATTTAATTACTGAAGAACTGTGTTTTGGTGATGCTTTTGTATACAACTAATAGGAATAACAATATGTATTTCATTAAACTTTTTTTCTCTAGAGGGAAATTAAAATAGAGTATATTGCGAATTTTTACTTTTTCTTAATTTCTGTTGTTCTTATTTCTTTTTCAGGAGTATTGCTTCCCGGACCGTTATTTGCTGTTACAATACAAAGATCAACAGAAAGGAAATCTGCTGGATTATTGATATCTCTCGGCCATGGAGTTGTTGAAGTTCCATTAATATTTTTAATATATTTTTGGTTAAGCCAATTTGCTATTCCTATTTATGCTTCAATAACTATTGGACTTGTTGGAGGCTTGTTAATGATATTTATGGGTTTAAATGCGTTTAGAAATAGAAATAAAAAAATTGAATATAAAAATTCACGTAATGATTCATTCCTATCAGGAATTTGGACTACCGCTGCAAATGCTGGTTTTATTTTATGGTGGTTAACAGTTGGAACAACACTTGTTTTAAACGCTAAAATTTTTGGAATAGTTGGTTTTTCTATTTTTACGATTGTACATTGGCTATGTGATTTTGCGTGGTATACTGTTATTGCAGTGTTAATTTTTAAGTCTCGTAGATTTTGGAATAAAAAAGTTCGTAATGTAACTTTATTATTTTCTTTAATTGTCTTTGTTGGATTTGGTACCTGGTATTTTTTATCTGCAATATTATCTCTATTCAGTTATGTTAAGTGATTAATATGATAAATTGTAAGTTTAAAATCAATAAGACTGTTGTTCAATTAATGATAAATGATATTACTAAGATGGATACCGAGGTTATAGTAAATGCAGCTAATTCTTCACTGTTAGGTGGAGGAGGAGTTGATGGATGTATACATCAGAAGGGAGGTCCTATTATACTCAATGAGTGTAAAGAAATACGTCGCTATGCATTTCCAGATGGACTTCCTACTGGTCAAGCGGTTTTAACTTCAGCTGGAAATTTAAAATCATCATTTATTATTCATACGGTCGGACCAATATGGAGTGATGGTTTTCATGGAGAACCAGAATTTCTTAAAAAAGCGTATTTATCTTCTTTAAAATTAGCCTTAAAAAATCGATTTTCGAGTATAACGTTTCCATCTATTAGTACAGGAACATATAAGTATCCAATAAAAGAGGCGAGTATTATTGCGCTAAGCACCATAAGAGATTTTGTAGCAACACAGGAAATAATATCAAGAGTAGTTATGGTTCTATTTTCAATTGAGACCTATAGGATTTATTTAGAAACCGCACAAGAAATACTAAAATAATTATTTATTTTAAATTAAATCTTAATATTTTAAAAAGTAACATTAAACTTAAACTAAGTTTGGATGCTTCAAAAAAAAATTTTTTGCTTTTATTAAGTCTGAAGGAGTATTGATATTTAAAAAAGTTTGTAGATCTGAATCATATTTCTTAATAAAGTCGGTTGAAATATATTGAATGTTATTTAGTCTTTGAATTATAGCTCTAACCTTAGTTTCATGTTGAGCTATTGCATTATTTGCAGCAATGTAAGCTTCTTTTGTATTATAAACTGCATGTAAAGGTTCAATATGATTATTTGGCCATTTTGGTATTACTGCACTTTTATTTGTACATAATTTAAACAAAAGTATTATGATTTTTTGAGATATAAGAGGTGTATCAAAAGGAATTAGTAAGGAATATTTTCCTTTTGCATAATTAAAGCCTGTTAAAGCTCCGGCCAATGGACCTATATTATCATGAAGATCTAAAGCGAACTTCACTTTTGAGTTCAAAACTTCTTTTGAATATTTTTCGATTCTTTTTTCGGAGTTTGTTATTATCAGTATTTCTTCTACTATTGGATAAACAGTGTCTACAACATGGAGTATTAGTGGTTTATTTTCGATTTTTAATAAACCTTTATCTAAACCAAATCTACTTGAAAATCCACCAGCTAGAATTATTGCTGTTTTTTGCAATTAGAATTCACCACAAACTTAGAATGTAATGAATTCTAGCGTTCTATAAGTTTTTTTATAAGATTTAAATTTTCGTTCTTTTCTATTCTAGTAGCAATTTCGTCTAATATTTTAGTGAAAGGATGATCAGGTCGATCTTGGACGAATATTATATTTCCTTGAGCTCTTAATACTTCACAATAACAAGGAACCAAGCCTAACAAGGGAACTTGGTAAACATCTTTTGCTCTTCTATTGAGTTCTTCTTTTTTAGAGTCCAAATCAGCATCTAGAACTTTATTTATAACAACGCCTGTTTTCTTTTCAAATAAATTATATAATTCGCGTAACATTCGACTTGTACCATTTACATCAGAGCGATCACCAGTTGTTGCTACAACAACTAAATCTGCTGCTACAATAGCATTTATTGAAGAATATTGAAGCCCAGGACTTGTATCAAATACTATATAATCAAAATCTTCTTCTTTTAATAAAGAATTTCTTAGGGAAAGCAATCTACCTAATGCACGCATCTCCCATTTTCTATCTTTTGCTGACATATCTCTAATTGCTTCAGTTGATGGATTTGCCAAACCTGCGAATAATTTTCCATTACTTGGAATTTTTCCATTAGTATCTTGAAGAATTTTATTAATAGTTGATGCACCATTTAGATAATCATTTAACCATACAGTGGAATCTTCCATTTTAAGAATTGAGAATAAGCTTGGAGCACGGAAGTCGAGATCCAAGATAGCTACTTTATTTCCTCGTTTAGCTAAACTAGCTGCAAGATTTACGGATAATGAAGTTTTTCCTGTTCCTCCCTTGTAAGAATGGACTGCAATAATTTTTTTCATTTTCAAATTTGCTCCTGGTTTTCTCGATCAGCGTAAAAGTAAGCTTTTCTTCCTTTTCTTTCCTTTTTCAGATATCCCATTAATACTAGTTGATTGAGATAAGCACTTTCAACAGCACGAGCTCTTCTTGTTTGTGAAGCTATTTCTTGTGCCGTAGCTCGACCACATCTACAAATTGTCATTGCTGTTTTTCTTAAATGGTCGGGCATTGATAATAATGTCATTACATCTAATGAAGCATCAGGGAATGCTTCTACTTCTTTTTTACCATGTCTTTGTATTTCAATCATAATTTCCATTTTTTCATTTAACCTCTCAAGATTTTCTTTAATTTTTTCAAGAACATTTAATGGTTTTTTGCTTAAGAGGAGCTCATTTTTTTTCAAAGACTTTCCCCAATGTGTTTATCTGATGTACAAAAAACTTAATGACGTATTATTTATTAAGTCTTACTAAACAGAACTAATTATTTTAGACTAAGATCAACTCTAAATAAAAATTGTCAAATAGTCTCCATGGCTTAATTAAAATTATTTTATCTAACTCATTATAAATAATAAACTTAAAAAAAGAAAAAATATCTTGGTTTAATAAATAGATTAAAATGGAACTGGCATAAAGTTTCTTGATTCTTCAACTATTGGAAGAACTTGTTTTAGTTCCCTGAAATACTTTAGAACAGTAATTCCTCTTTGAGTAACTGCATAGACAACTCTGCGTTTGCCGATCGTTCGTTCTTCTATCAGATTTTGCTTAATCAAGAAATCCAAGTATTCCTTAAGTACACTACAATTAACGTTAGCTTTGTACATTACATGCGTTAGTTTCAATGGTCCCCTTTGAGCCAAGACTTTTAAAATATCTACATACATTTCAAGTTTAGATCGCCGCAATTAAAGCCCTCTTTTTTTTCCATATTCTATGTTAGAGTATAAAGCTTTTATGTAGTACAGATCTACATTTAGTTCCATCATTTTCACTCAAAACCTGTTAGCAAGGTTTACTCTTTTTAACACATTCAACCTATTTTCAAACGCAGTAACCATATCATCTATCAATATTTTTTGCAATTCTGACGAAAGATCTGAAATTTTACTGCTAAATGCCTCTATTATTTTTCTTTCTAACACAGTTCTACGTTTAAGCATAACTTGATTATTCAAAAGATTATCCCCTTTTTTAATTTGAGTAGTCTAATGATACTTAACTAACTTATGAATGCGCATTTAATATTCAAAAAATTGATTTATAATATATTTATTAATTTATTATTCTAAAGTTTTTAAAAATAATTAACAAAAATAACGAGTAGATTATCTAATTGAGTGATTACTTCAAATAAAGTATTATTAATTATCAAAAGCAATAACTAAAATTTTTTTAAAACCTTACAAATATAACATTTTTTTATTCATCGTTAAAAAAGATTTAATTAGGTTATTCAAGGTTTAGATAAAAGCTGAAAACAAAGTTATGATTATTATGAGTGATAAGGAACTTGAAACTATTAGGCAAAAAAGACTTAAAGAATTGCAGAAACAAATATTATTAAAAGAAAAAAAAATTGAAGCTAAAATCGATACTCAAGCAGTTCTAGATAAACTTTTTAAAGATAGAGCATTAGAAGTTTTTAATGCATCTGCTTCACAATTTCCAAAAGAAACTAATAAAATTAAAAAATTACTCATAAAATTAGCTTTGGAGGGAAAAATTTCTGAAATAACTGGAGAACAATTATTTGCTTTATTGAGACAGGTGGGATTGCCTGTTAAATTAAATACATCAATTAATTATTATGGAAAAGGAAAAACTAAATCACTTTCTGAAAAATTTAAAGAATCAATGAAATAATCAAAAAGTTAATTTTTTTGATATTAAGACAAGTTTTTTGTCTTAATATTTTTATTACGGCAGGATAACAATCCAAGCTGGAAACATGGTTTTTATATAAAAATCTAGAAGAAATGTATAGAGCGGGGAGTTCACTTTATTGAAAAGTTTATCTAACTATAAGAATAGTGAGGATTTCGCTGAAAAATGTAGAAAAGCACTTGAAATTCATTTCAAAAGTGAAATTCCAATGCCTAAAAAAAATATTAAAAGAAAAAGTGCTGAAATAAGAAAAAAACAAGAATTACCGAAATTTTTTTAAAAAAAATTTTCTGTGATTTAGACTTATAACTTTGCTAAAATTTTAGATATAAGATAAAAAAACCTTATTTTTTATAGTGTTTAAAATGAAACATAAAAGTTTTAATTTATGTTAACCTAGTTCAATTTTATAGGCAATGACGATTCTGGCCCCGAAGACTATTTGAATGATTGGGATCTTGAGTGTGTGACGGTAAAAATGATAAGTTTATTATTCTTATCGTCTAAGAGCCTATCATTAGGCATCCTTTTTAAACCACAATTCGAATCGAGCTACCTCATCTCGGCCACGAATTGTTGAACTTTTTTTATCAATAGTATTTCTTGCTAAAAAGGGTTTGCTGGGATCTTTGAGTTAAAGGAGAAAGTTTTATTGAACAAACAGCTCTTAAACTTTAACCATATCAGGTTGTGTAAACTGTCTTTGGAAAAACATATATTTCGAATAGCTAATCCTGCCGAGCCGATCATTGCCACAGCAATTCATGCCGGACATGAAATGCCGTGCTTTCTTCTGGATCATTCGGCCCTGACCGATGAGGAGAGACGCTACGAGGAAGATCCGTATACCGATGACTGGGCGGGTCGTTTCCCGAATCATATCATCGTCAACAGGTCGCGTTTTGAAGTGGATCTGAATCGTTCTCGCGATAAGGCTGTTTACCTGACACCGGCAGACGCTTGGGGGCTTCAGGTATGGGAACATTTACCCCCCCGTAGGGTCATCAACCGGCTTTATGAGAGTTATGACGAATTTTATGATGACCTGAATTGTGCAATTCGGACGCTGACTGCCAATAACCCCGTTGTCCTGGTTCTGGATCTGCATAGCTATAATCACCGGCGAGGCGGGATAATCGCTCCTGAAGAGCAAAACCCCCAGGTGAATATTGGAACCGGTACTACAGGTAATCCTGAAAGATGGCGATCCATTATTGATTGTACCATAGATGAACTGCGGAATGGTAGGATTGATGAAACTCCTCTTGATGTTCGTGAGAATATCAAATTCAAGGGTGGTCATATGGCAGCCTGGTTGCACCATCGATATCCGGAATCTGTCTGCGTTCTCTCCATCGAGGTCAAGAAAATCTTTATGGATGAACTCTCCGGGGTGCCGAACCATGAGGTTACCGCCACCTTTTCTGATTATTTCCAGAATATCAGAACTGTTTTGTTGAAAATGATCCATGAGATATGGTAGTGTAGTTACATGATAGAATCTAAACGTATCACTCAGACCCTGATTGATGAAGTAATCGAAAACCTTAAGGCAGGAAAAAATATCCGTATGGAACTGCCGTCCGGTGGAGCCTTACATTTGGATAGAAAGCTACCATTCCTCTGTCTCTGCAGATCAACGACTCTGGAATTGGAACAATTTGCCAGAAGCGAAGCGGCTTATCTCATCGCCAATCCGAGGCGCTTCTATCAAAAAGGCTGTACTCAATTGGTCAGGGCAATTGTTGAAGAATGTTCTCGAAATGCCGGTGGTTTTCTCATTATTGAGCTATGGGAAAGTAAAGACACTCCGACTGAGGATGAACAGACGGGCATCTGCCGGCCGCAATTCAAAATTGTCATACGCCGCCATCAGATGCCGTCTGAAAGTATTGAGGTATTCCGAAATTCTTTGTCCAAGATTCGAATTCAGCGCATTCCTGCACAGGTTGATATTGAGTATAAGTCGTCACCCAGGTATACCGGGGTGCCAATTCTCATCCCCCATTCTGTTCAGAAACGGCTTAACTGCTTCTGGCTTGGTCTGAAAATTGACCCAGTTTACCGTAACCCTGTGACAGGTGACAACTATCCGGCGGTTCATCGGCTTGTGCACCGCGGTATTACACAAAGTATAAAGAAAACCGTTTATCGATTCTGTTACCGGCAAACGACTCTCCGTCCCAAAACCCATCTGGCTCTCGGGCCCAGGGGAGTTCCACGAAAGGTAGGGGATATTGATAAAAGGCTTGCGCTCATTGCTGAGAAAATCGACTTTCTCTATCTGGTATCTCCGGTTAATGCCAGGCAGGCCTGGGCCGAGTTCGTGAGAGGAAAATATAAGAAAAAACCAGGCTTTTTCTATCGACCAGTCCCATTTGACACGGCACTGTTGAAACGCGACCTCTATAGAATTCCCATTGACGAGCTTAATGACCCGGTATGGATCAATCTCTTTCAACAGAAACGCAAGGAATTGGATACTCAGTTGACAATGTTGCGCGATCGCAATTCCTCAGCATTCTTTTTTGGAAGTATGCAATTGCATGGTGGTGTATCACCAGAGCTTCTGGCCATGGCCAAGGAGATATTTTCAACCCTTCCGGCCGGGGTGAAATGTGCGCGTCCGCAAACCGGCCTAAAGCAATTTGAACTCCAGGATGCCGCGTTAAAGTTGATTAGTGAGTATCAGGTTATTCAGACTGACTTTAATCCACAGGTTATAGTTAGAGATGATATAACCGGCCTGCTTGTATCCCAGGACCGCTTGTTCATTGGAGAACTTCGGGCTGTATCGGACCTTCGGGTAAGGCCCTTACTTGAGCATGAAATTGGTACGCATCTGCTAACCTATTACAATGCGGGGTGTCAGCCATTAGCACTGTTGCGAAGTGGACTTCCCGGTTATGCTGAAGTTCAGGAAGGGTTGGCTGTGCTTGCAGAGCATTTATCCGGGGGGTTAAGTGCCAGTCGATTGCGGCTGCTTGCCGGTCGAGTCATCGCCGTTGATTTACTGACAAAAAACGCTACGTTTGAAGAGGTGTTCCATGAACTCACTCAAACCTGTCATTTTGATAAACGCATCTCATTTGTGGTAGCTATGCGAATATTCAGAAGTGGTGGTCTGACAAAAGATGCGGTCTATCTGCAGGGCTTGCTGCACATGATAAAACATCTGCAGGAAGGGAATTCCTTCGATGAGCTTCTAGTCGGGAAGTTCAACTTTCAACACCTGCCCATTATTCGTGAATTAACGGCACGTAATGTGCTTACTAAACCACAGTTGAAACCGCTCTATCTACAAACAGATGAAGCCGCTCAACGACTGGACGCAATCCGGCATGGACAAACCTTAAATGACATTCTAAAAGAGACATTATTATGAGAATCGGATTCTTTGTAAACGATGTAAAGACGGAACTCCAGGCATTCACCACGACACGCCTGGCCATGCAGGCTGTGAATCGCGGACACCAGGTGTGGTACATTGGTGCTGGCGATTTTGCCTATGATGTTGATGAAAAAATTCATGCACGAGCATGCGGTGTCAGTAAGAAGAATTATAAATCGTTGAAAATCTTTCTTAGTGAACTCCAGGGACCTAAGGCCGTAAAAGAACGAATCAGTGTTGATGATTTGGATGTGCTTATGCTGCGCAGCAACCCATCGGACGACATTAATGCTCGTCCCTGGGCGCAAAACGCTGGGATTATGTTTGGTCGAGTCGCCATGCGCCATGGAGTTATTGTCCTGAACGACCCCATCGGACTTTCCGGTGCCATGAACAAGATGTATTTTCAGCTTTTCCCGGAGGAAGTTCGGCCAGTTACTTTGATCACCCGGGATCGCAAAGAGATCAAGGATTTTGCCAAGGATCAGGGCGGCAAGATAGTTCTGAAACCTCTGCTTGGTTCCGGTGGCAGCAATGTATTTCTTCTGACACAATCCGATATTGGCAACCTGAACCAAATTGTCGATGCCATAAGCCGTGATGGCTATGTGATTGCTCAAGAGTACCTTCCTGCTGCTGAAGAGGGCGACACCCGCCTCTTTCTTATGAACGGGGAACCACTCATGTATAAGGGGAAATATGCCGCATTCCGCCGTTGCCGCGCTGCTGATGATATCCGCAGCAATATTTATGCAGGCGGTCAGAAGAAGCAGGCGTTTATAACCGACGAGCACCTACGTTTGGCAGAGATGGTACGACCTAAGCTTGTTCAGGATGGTATGTTCTTTGTTGGTCTGGATATTGTCGGTGATAAATTAATGGAGATCAATGTTTTCAGCCCGGGTGGACTTGGCAGTAGTCAGCAATTTGAAAAGGTCAATTTCAACATACCGGTGTTGCACGCCATGGAGAAAAAAGTTGAGTATATGAAGTATTACCAGCGAAATTTTGACAACGCAGAAATGTGTACCTTGTAGGTCAACGGCAAGGAGGATAAAACAATGATAATGGATTTTCCGAATCAGGGTCATGCATTGGTTTAAGTAGCCCATCAAGATGATGAAATCTTGAGTGAGTACGGGTATTTAGATAATATTTAATTATTATTTATGTCTAAATGCCTGTTAGGAGCCTTTAATTTTTTTTACTTTCTTGTTATTAGTTTAAATATTTAATTCTCTTAAGGATAAATGGCATAATTATCATCCAAGTAATTAATGCTGAACTAAGATCTACATAAAATGTGTTTAAATCAATTCCAAATGAACTTAGGTAAAAGGCTGTGAATAGCGCTACAATAAAACTTAAAAAAATTGAATTAATAAGTAATTTTTTTTCGTGCATAGTATATTGATCTTTTTAGCTTATGATATATAATCTTATTACTCGAATTAGGTGTATTCTCTAAAGGTATGATCGCATTTTGTGCACCGCATAAATTGAGTTGAGGACTCATCTCCTCCTCGAGTTTGAACCTGCCAGACATATACTTTTTTATTTCCACATTTTGGACATTCAACTTTTAAAGTTGGGAGAGTATTCAGTTTAAGTTCTTCTTTGGTAATTACCGTTACATATTTTTTAGGATTTTCAGTTTTCTTTGAAATATTATTTGATAATTTCTGTTTTATTTCTTTTTTTGTATATCCACACTTTTTACATACAAGAGCGATTGCTACTTTCTTATCAGTTTTGGTTTTTTTTGGTATAAGTCGTGATCCACATTTTAAACAAAATTCCATTTTAAACGCCTTTTTTGCTAATCCAGCAATATACTAGTTAGGTCTTGTTAACACATATAGAAAAATATAAGGTTTGTGAGTAATTATAAGATTGTAATAAAAATCGTTTTTGATAATACGTAGATCATTTAAGATTTTCTGTGTTTTCCCACAAGTTTATTTTTTGTTTTTTCATTTCACTTCTTTTTCTTTGTAGAAATTTGTAAACGGTATTATGCTGGCTTCCATTAAGAATCATTTGAATAGCATTTCTCGCAATATCAACTTGTTCAAAAGTTCCAATAATACCTATTGTGTGACCATAAATAACTAAAGAAGATTCAGATAATTCTTCAATTATTCTTCTAGTTTTTCCATTAGAACCAATTATTCTCCCTTTCATTCGTCGCATATCTGAGTCGGATCTCCCAAAAATAATTCGTAAATCGATATAATCAAATATTGCATCATCATTGCGTATTAAACGAAATGCGTGATCAGGAGAAAATCCTCTTCCAATAGCTGTTACAACATTTTTTGCTGTTAAAAGTGTTGATGGATCAGTTGCTTTTTCTGAGAGTATTATTGTAACACCTCCTGCGTCACTTTCAATTTGGAGTTTTACCATAAGTTTTTTTTCTATATATTGTTTGACTCTACCTTCAGGACCAACTAATACTCCAATTCGTTCCCCAGGAATTCTTACAAAAAGTCTTGGACTAGGTATTTCTTTCAACAACCTTCTTGAACACTTCATCAACTGAATAAACTTCAACGCAATGTCGCTTAAAAAACTTGTTAATATTCTCCAAATCTCTGCGTAACATAAATTCTGCAAGTGGATGAGTTGAAGGAACAGATTGAGACATGTCAAACATGACTGGTTTTCCATTCCATATCATGATATTATATTCACTAAGATCCCCATGAACAAGATCAGCTACCTGATAAAGCCTCTTTATATAATCCAGTATGGTGTTGTAGAGTTTTTCTGGATCTTCTGGAATTACATGTTTAAGTAGAGGTGCCTTATTTCCATTTTTTCCAATGAATTCCATCACTAAAACATTTTTATTAATAACGATGGGTTTTGGAACATTAATTTTCGATCTATAGGCTTGTTCTAAATTTCTAAATTCTTTTTGTGCCCAAGTGAAAATTAGTGATCGAGTATCTCTTTTTACACTCTTAAATCTATAATCACCTTGAATGTATTTTACCATACCTTTCTTGAATTCTGCAGAAGAAGTCAAATATATTTTTACAGCCAAATCTTTATTATCTGGATCTTTTCCCCAATAAACGCGTGATTCTTTTCCAGCATTTACTACTCCGTTTAGTTCGTTTAAAACACCTTTTTTAAGCAACTTATAGATTACCATAAAAGTTGCGTTGTCAAAAACTTCTTCTATTGTCGCTCTATTAGCAGAAAAATCATTATTAAGCATTTTATCTCTTTTTTCGGTAATTCTTTCTTTACGGCTAATTCTTTCAAGAGCTTTATCGGACATTAAGATTCATCAAAATACTCACTGTTAAGTATTAAAACTAGTCGTAAATAATTTGTATGTAAAGCATCATATACCTAACATCCAAAAACTGTGTGCATTGGAATTATGAAAATAAAGTTGTGACTAAGCTTAAATTTCTAAAATAATATGAAGTAGTAATTAGGAAGTCTGATTAAGTGGAGTACATTTTTAACATTCCTTCTCGTAAGAACATCAAACTTGAACAAGTCATGGAAAGAATTAGAGAAGATAAAAAACTGCATGTTTTTTGGAAATGCGCTAATACAATGGCTATTGATCGTATGGGTTACACTGATCATGGACCTACCCATGTTAAAATTGTGGCCAATTTGGCCCTTAAATTACTCAGAATTTTGTTAAACCTGAATATTGAACCAAGCATAGTTAAAAATTATGGATTGAAAAATGAAGATGCTGAAGTTGTAGTTGTTCTCAGCTCAATTTTTCATGATATTGGTATGGTAGTGATAAGAAATGATCATGAAAAATACAGTGCTCTTTTAGCTTATGATTTTATTGAAAAGTTTCTTAGTTCAATATATTCTGAAGAAGAAAGGGCAATTATTACCTCTGAAGTATTACATGCTATAGTTGCTCATGAACAACCAAATATTCCATTAACTTTAGAAGCGGGTATTGTAGGTGTTGCGGATGCTTTAGATATGGATAAGGGGAGAGCAAGAATACCTTTCAAAGCTGGCAAAATAGACATTCATTCTATTTCTGCACTTTCAATAGAAAAAGTGGAAATAATCGAAGGTAAAAAAAAACCTATAACTATTAAAGTGTTAATGTCTGATGCTGCTGGAGTTTTTCAAATTGATGAATTGCTTAAACCTAGAATTGAAAAATCTGGTTTAAAGGAATATTTTCATGTTACTGCTGAAATAGTTTGTAATAAAAATAAAAAAATCTTAGAAAAATTTGAGATTTGAGTAAGGCAACTTAAATTAAATTTTTTGGATTAAAAAAATGATATACACTTACGATGTTGTTGTAATTGGTGGTGGTATTTCTGGATTAATTACTGCTCTTAAGGCTTCAGAGAAATGTAGTGTGGCAGTTGTTAGTAAAATTCATGTAACTCGGTCGCATTCAGTTGCAGCTCAAGGAGGTATAGCTGCTAGTTTAGGAAATGAAGAAGAAGACAAATGGGAATGGCACATGTTTGATACCGTAAAAGGTGGTGATTACTTATCTGATCAAAATGTAGCTGAAATTTTAGCAAAAGAAGCGACAGGTTGTGTATCCATGTTAGAACATCTAGGGGTACCTTTTAGTAGAAATTCTGTAGGAAAAATTCTGCAAAGGAGATTTGGAGGACATACACAAAGGTTTGGAAAAAGGCCTGTTAAAAGAGCATGCTATGCTGCTGATAGAACTGGAAGAGCTATAATGGATTCACTTTTTGATGAATGTTTGAGGAATAAAATACCTTTACATAATGAAGTTTTCATTCATAGCTTATTATTTTCCGGAGAAACATGTTGTGGAGTTGCCGGATATAATATAGAGAACTGTATTCCAATTGTCTTTCACGCTAAAACTGTTGTGTTAGCTACGGGAGGTGCTGGTAGACTTTTTAAAACTACTTCTAACGGCTATTCCTCAACAGGTGATGGATTTGGTTTAGCGTTAAATTCAGGATTATTTCTTCAAGATATGGAATTCATTCAATTTCATCCTACTGGACTTTATGGGTTAGGAATTCTGGTAAGTGAAGCAGCACGAGCTGAAGGAGGAATTCTTAGAAATAACGATAATGAGAGATTTATGATAAAATATGCACCTTTGCTAAAAGAGCTTGCTCCTAGAGATATAATTGCAAGAGCGATTCTTACTGAAATTAATGAAGGAAGAGGAATAAATGGAGAGAAATATGTTTTTCTTGATTTAAGAAATATTAGTAAAAAAATACTTTTAGAAAAAATCCCAGAAGTTATTTCCTTTATTCAAACTTATTTGGGGATCTCTGCAAATGAAGCTCCTGTTCCTGTAGCACCAACATGTCATTATTTTATGGGAGGAATTCCAACTAGTACTTATGGTCAAGTTTTGAATGATAAAAACCGAACAATCGTAAATGGTTTATATGCAGTAGGAGAGAATGCATGTGTCAGTGTACATGGAGCGAACAGATTAGGATGTAATTCTTTGATTGATTTAGTTGTTTTTGGATTAAGAACAGGAAAATCGGCTTCTAAGTACTCAATGAAGAATAGCCTTGTTAATTTGCCAGTAGATACAGAAAAAATAGCAGAAAATAAATTATTTTTTCTTTTTGAAAAGGAAGGCAATAATAGGGTTTATGATATTAGAGATAGTCTTCAAGATTTAATGACAGAAAAATGCAATGTTTTTAGGGACGAAAAAAATCTTTCAGTAGCTTTGAATAAAATTCGTGAACTTAAAAAGAAATATACGAATTTATTTTTAAAGGATAAAAGTAAAAAATTTAATTATGAATTACAGGAAGCTTTTGAATTAAAAAACATGTTAAAAACAGCAGAATCTATAGTCTATTCTGCTTTTAAGCGGAAAGAGAGTCGGGGTGCACATTTTAGAACTGACTTTACTAAAAGAGAAGACAATAATTGGCTAAAACATACATTAGTATCTTTTACTTCTGAAGGTTTAAGAGTTATTTATTATCCAGTCAAGATTTCTAAATTCCAACCAGTGAAAAGGAAATATTAAATTTTGAATGTAAAATTCAAAGTATTTCGATTTGATCCAAAAAGAGATGAAAACTACCACTATGACACATTTGTTGTACAAACTAAATTAAATGAAAGAATTTTAGATTGTTTAAATTCAATTAGAAGGAAAGAAGATAGTAGTCTATCTTATCGGATGGGTTGTTCTCATGGAATATGTGGTTCAGATGCTCTTACAATTAATGGAATACCATCCTTAGCATGTCAGAAATTGGTAAAAGATTATAATTATACTTCGGAGATTCTTATTGAACCATTAAAATTTTATTCAATTATTAAGGATTTAATTGTAGATCTAGATCCTTTCTTTAAGAGAATAGAGCAACTGAATGCAGATAAAAAATATAAACCAATTAATAAATTAGAAAAAAGAGAAAAGATTCAAAGTATTGAGGATCTTCAAAAAATCGAAGAAGCTGTAAAGTGTATATTATGTGGATGTTGTGTTGCAGCTTGTCCTATAAAATTAGAGATAGAACCTGAGTTTATTGGTCCTGCAGCTCTTTTGAGGGCTTATCGATACATTTTTGATTCAAGAATTAAAAATATTAATGATAAAATGCACCTTCTAGAAAAAGCACATGGTATTTGGAGTTGTAGTAGTCATTATAAATGTACTTTGGTTTGCCCAAAGCAAATTAAAGTGACAAAAACTATATTGAAAACTAAAAGAAAAATTAGAGAAGACTTGCACCCAAAAAGTAAAAAGGAGATTAAATAATGGAATCAAGAATTGAAACTGATCCTCTTGGAGAAAAAAAAATACCAACAGATGCATATTATGGTATTCAAACTTTAAGAGCAGTAGAAAATTTTCCTGTTAGTGGAATTAAAGTGCCTGAAGGTTTTATCAAAGCATATATTATGATCAAAAAAGCAGCAGCAATCACAAATAAAAAAGTAGGTAATCTAGATAGCAAAATTGCGAAAGCAATTGTTCAAGCAAGTGACGAAATTTTATCAGGTAACTTGTTAAATCAATTTGTTGTTGATGTTTTTCAAGCAGGCGCGGGAACGTCATTTAATATGAATGTAAATGAGGTTTTAGCAAATCGAGCTTTAGAAATTATTCATAAATTAAAAGGAGATTATCAGGTAATTAATCCAAATGATCATGTAAATATGAGCCAATCAACGAATGATACCTTTCCTACAGCTTTGCATGTTTCGATTTTAATGGCTCTTAAATTATTAATCCCAGAAATAGAAGAACTATCTGCAGTATTTGATGATTTAGGAGAAAAAAATTATTCTATTTTAAAGTCAGGAAGAACTCACCTTCAAGATGCAGTTCCAATAACTATTGGACAAGAATTTAGTGCATATTCCTCTGTGCTAAAAAATTCAGCTGATCAACTAAAAAAAATGCAGGTAAATCTTTATGAGGTTGCTCTAGGAGGAACTGCAGTCGGAACAGGAGCCAACACACATCCTCATTATAAAGTAGAGGCTATAAAAAAATTAGGAGCTCTTTGCGGTTTTCCTTTAATACCTGCTAATAATCCGTTTGAAGCACTACAAAGTTGCAGACGAGTGCAAACTGTATCAAGTGGTCTGAAAGAGTTAGCATTAGAACTAATTAGAATTTCAAATGATCTTAGACTATTGTCTTCAGGACCCACAACTGGACTAAATGAGATATTACTTCCTGCCGTACAACCAGGTTCATCTATTATGCCGGGCAAAGTAAATCCTGTAATGGCAGAATGCATGAATATGATTGGATTTCAAGTAATAGGAAATGATTTAACAGTATCTTTTGCAGTTCAGGCAGGACAGCTTGATCTTAACGTTATGGGTCCTGTAATAATGCATAATATTCTTTTTTCAATTCAAATTCTAACTAATTACCTGCCAGTTTTTAGAAAAAAATGTGTCCAAGGAATAAAAGTAAATTCTAAAAAGTGTGAAGAATATCTTAATAAGAATCCTTCTTTAGCAACCTTTTTAACTCCATATATTGGATATTTGGAAGCAAGTAAAATTGCTAAACAAGCCTTATTAGAAGAACGTTCTGTTAAAGATATTGCTATTGAAAAAAAGATTTTATCTCCTAAAGAGCTTAATCGTATTCTAGATCCAAAAAATTTGCTTAAGAAAAAAATGATTTCAATTAGTGGTTCCATAAACATTGAATAAAACTTGCGCATTAGACTGTGATAGATTAGATTTTGCTTCTATTTCAATAGCCCAAATAATATTCTGAGAGGGTAAAAGGATTAATAAATCATCATCTGTTAGCCACAAACTATCAGGATTCAAAAAAGTCTTTTCGACAAATTTAGACGAGTATGTATTATCTATAAATAATAAACGTAGCCTAACTGTAATAATTTCATTATTTGCAAAACTCCCTAAAACTTGAATCATAGATTTAAAGCTAGTAATTCTAAGCGGTCTAATATGAAAACTTTCAGGTATTGAGAAAACATCATTTAAACCTAAAATAATAGGTAGATTTTTTTCTGCAAAAACGCCTCCATTACCTGGAATCCAAATATTATATGGATTATGAATTTTAGCAGTCCAATTACCTAAAAAACTAATACCTTCGGACAGAATAGGAACTGGATCAGTATTTTCTGCAATTGACATTGCGTAAAGATCTGAAGGAGTATCGGCAAAAGATTCAAAAACAACACCCCACAGTAGAGTTTGGAACATTGATCCATTAACTAAGATACCAATTTGATTTGTTTCTCCATATTCTCCCATCCATAACCGAATAGTTTGTATTTGACAATCAGAAAATTCCGCAAGATTTTCGATTTTGATACCTACAGAATTATCAGGTATGTTAAAGAAACATCGTTTTATTTCTGAACTAGCATATGACCCACTAGCACTATTTATGGGTGTTTTAAAAACAATAGCTTCTGTACAGTTTATAAAGTGTGAATCAACGATTTTTGTTGCTTCACTCCATGTGTTTGTATTAGCAACTTCAAGAGCGGTTGCACAATTTTTGAAGATAATATCTGATATTATTGTGGAAAAAGAATTTTCAATTCTTACTGTAGTATTCACAAATTCAAATCCCACTAATTGATTATATTGAGAAGTTGTATAATCTTCACCATAGATAATCACTTTATTTCCATTTCCAAAAATTTTAGCCTTATCACTATAAAATAATAAATTTTCTTTATTTGAAATTAAAACATCTGACGAAAGATGATATTCACCTTCTTCGACAAATATACTACTACCAGCTGCTATTGCCTGATTGAATACAAAAGATGCATTAGTTGATTCATAGTCTATTTTATTATTAATCTGATTATTTGCTTTGTAAATATTATCTTGATTAAAAATAATGTAATTAAACGTTGAACCATGATTTGAATTTCTGATAGTATTATTAAGATCTATAATAGAATATGAATTTATTGCAACAAAAAGTATGATGACTATTATTATAATAGACAATTTTTTTTTGAAAGAGTAAAGTTCATTTGACTAGTCATCCTTTTGACGGGTATTTAATCCAAAACATCAATACCTTAAGTTGATATTTGACTATAAATCATTAATTATTATTCTTGTTATAAATCAAACATTATTGAAAAACAACATTAAAAATAGATTTGAAAAAAAAGTGATATAAACTCAAAACTGAATACTTAAAATAAGGTTTGAAAGTCCTATCAGTCTATAAATCAATAATAGATGTAAATATTTTTGATTTTTTAACCGATTAAAAAGCCTAAAACTAATCCTACTACGAAACCTAATCCTATTGGTAATACACTCATTAATATTGTCCATTAGTGTATAACTTCGGGTCCGTAAATATCAGCTATTTCTTTAAGTATAGAAAGATTAATGGTAAAAAAACCTAGATAACTAGCTATAACAGTTGCTATACCAACAAATAATATTATTTTAAAAAATTTTTTTATAAAAAACCAATAATTAGTCCTAAAATAAAAGGAATAGTAATAACAAAAATTGTTGGTATTCCCGCAATATTTCCTGAAGAAATAAATCCAAAAAGCTCCTTCAACATGTATTATCACTTGAACAACTTTACGACATCAAATATCATGGTTATGTGTTATTCTCTTAAAGATAAAACATTATTTGTTTTCATTAAAATTTGATAATCTGTGCATGTGAGATTCCTTCAATTTTAATTACTGCTTCAGGGTGAACATACCCATTTTCTATTGCTTTTTTTACACACTCATTTCCTATGAGATTAATAATTGTCGAGTTTTCAATCATACTTATGGCTTGGTCAACAGATATTTTTTTACCTTTGTAAAAATCTTCAGATATTTTAAAGACTACTTTGCCTTCTCTTAGCGTCTTACCAAGAAGTTCTTCATCACAAATTGCCAGTAAAACATTTTTGCCTTCTTTTTTTAAATTAAAATAAACTTCCAAGTCTTGGGTCGCTCTTATAATTGTTTAACTGATGATCGTGCACCACAAGCATTGCAATCTAGAAAAATTAATCGTTTATCTTTTGCAATTTTTGTGTCTGGACGTTTACATACAGGACATATTACATAATTTTGTAAATATCTCTCTAAAAGTCTCTGGAAACTATCTCTCTTAAATTTTCCAGAAAAAATAGCTCTTGAATCATGAAAAGTAGCTGCAGTTGCCATTTCACGAGTTAAAAATTTTAGAATATGCTGAGGATCGCGATCTAAGATATCAGCTATTTCTTTAAAATTTGAAATTATTGTTCTCATTCCTACAATATTTATATATAAACGGGGTAACTCTAAACGTTCACGTTTAGTTGATACTTCAGGCATCTGAGAACAAGCTCGTTTCAATAGATCATCGTAATTGTACTGCATCTTTGGTCTCTCAAAAGTACAGCTAACATAGTATTAAAACATTAGTTTTTTCACTTACAAGAACTTAAGTTCTATTTTGTAGATAAATATATCAAGAGATTGAAATAGAAGAACATTATTCTAAAAGAACCAAATATTAATTTGAAAATAGCAAGTAATTTATGTAAATGATAACAGAGGATATCATGTGATTAATCAAAAAGAACTCAAACGAGTTAAACGAAATAGATCAAGAACTTAATCTATTCAGAGAAAAAAAATATACACAAAATGAAAACATTAGATTACTCCTTGAAAAAAGAGATAAATTTAACCTCAAATTCAAAGAATTACGCCAAAAAATCAGTGAACAAAAAAAAGATAGAGACAAATTAAACGAAAAAGTAAAAAAGTATAAACAAAAAAGAGATTTAATTCGTCAAGAAATTAGTAGTAAAATAGAGGAAATAAAAAAACATAGACAAAAAATTGATTCTTTTAAGGATAAATTACCTAATAGAAAAAGTATAGAATTGCAAAAAGAGTTTAATGATCTCGAGTGGAAAATACAGACTACCACACTTGAACTAGATGAAGAAAAACAATTAGTTGAACAAGTTAAATTAATTGGAACTCAACTAAACAAATACAAGAAAATAGATAAACAAAAAATGATAGTCTTTAAGATACAATCAGAAATTAATGAACTTGAAAAAATTACCGAAATAACTCACAAGGAACTTACAGAGATTGCTAAAAAAAGTCAAGAAACGCATAAAGCAATGTCCTTAAACATCGATGAATTAAATAATATAAAAGATAAAGCAGATCAACTTCATTTTGCTTATTTAAAAGAAAAAAATGAACAAAAACCACTTCAAGATGAAATAAAAAAATTGGTGGATAAGAAAAATACACTTAGAAAGATAATAAAAGAACAAGATGAAAACAGAAAAAGAGAAACTGAAAAAAAATTAAAGGAAAAAATTAAATCTGAAGCTCAAATTAAACTTAAAAATGGAAAAAAACTTAGTTTGGAAGAATTTAAAATTCTAAACGAATCGGATAATAAAACTAAAAAAATTGAAGAATAATCAAAAAGATTATTGAAAAGGATTATTGACAGATGACCATTAGCAATAAAGATGAGCAACAAAAGGAAAAGCGCATCCTTATTTTATGTGTTGATAGAGACGGAGATCTGGAAGTCAAAGCTAAAATACAGACGCCGCTTATTGGTAGAGAATCTAACTTAAATTCTGCCGTTTCTTTGGCTTTGAATGATCCTGAAGAACCAGATGCTAATGCAATGTTTGAAGCAATTCGGCTTTATGATCGTTTACAAAAAGAACAACAACCTGATGAAACTGTAGAAGTAGCAACTATTTCTGGATTACAACGTGGAGGAGTTAGAGCAGATCGAAAACTAGTTTCAGAATTAAACAGTTTATTAAAAACTTTTTCCGCTAGTGAAGTCATATTAGTTTCTGACGGATATTCAGATGAAGCAATTCTACCATTAATAGAATCTAGAGTTCCAGTTTCTTCGGTCCGTAGAATTGTAATAAAACATAGCGAATCAATTGAAGAAACAGCTGCATTATTTTCGAGGTACATTAAACTTATTTGGGAAAATCCAAGGTATGCTCGTTTAGCTCTAGGAGTACCTGGTCTTTTGCTTTTCCTTTTCGGAGTTTTTTATATTTCTGAAGTATTGAATTATTATTATATTGCAATTATTTTTGTTTTAGGAGGAGTTTTGCTAATAAAAGGTTTTGGAGTTGACAGAGGAGTTAAAAATTTTTACAATTGGGCCCGAGAATATTCACCTCCCGCCTTACCTGTACAAATCTCAAATTATGCAATTATTGCAGGAATACTTTGCGTTTTCGTAAGTGTATATTTAGGAATTTCTAATGCTGCAACTAATGCTACTCAACCTTTGCCAACAGATGTGGCAGGTTGGATAAGTGAACTTCCAACATTAGCTGGATTTTTTATTAAAGGAATTAGAGATCTAATGGTTGTTGGAATCGGCATAATTCTTTTTGGGAGAAGTATTAGATTATATTTTGATCGAAATCCACGATTGTTAAGGAATGTTGCACTAATTATCTCTGTTACTTGGTCTCGTTGGATTTTAGATTCAACTGCAAACATTTTAATTGAACCAGCAATAAGCATAGACGATTTGGTTTTTCAAAATTTGATATTTACAATAATAGTGGGAATTCTTATTATTATAGCATCACTTTTGTTAATTGTTATTATTTATAGATCAAAAAGAAATTTCTTCAAAGAATCAAAAAGGCTAAATGAAGATTTAGAAGAAGTATTAGAAGATTTATAAAAGGTTACCAAGGTACGTTTTCTTTTAGAATACTGAATAGTAAACTTTAATTGAAACAATCAAAATTTTACCTCTATATCTTGTTCAATTTCCATTGAGAATTGAGGGTTTATATTTGCTTAAAAAATTCCTTTCAATAATAGGAGCTTACAAACTTTATGAAAAATGGTTATGGTTTCAAGTTAAAAATGGTCCTAAACTTGAACATATAGCTATTATTATGGATGGAAATAGGCGATGGGCTTCTGAAAAGGAACGTAATCCGTGGTTAGGACACAAAAAAGGTGCTGATACAGTTGAAAATGTTTTGGAGTGGTGTGAACTATTGGGAGTTAAATTTGTTACTCTTTACACATTTTCTACCGAGAACTTTAATCGTATTCCAGAAGAAATTGAAGAAATTATGAAAATTGCTGAAGAAAAATTCCGAAAATTATTAACAAATGAGCGAATACACCGAAATAAAGTTCATGTTAAAGTAATTGGTCAAGTAAATTTGCTTCCGGAAAGTTTGCAGAATCTTATTTCAGAAGTTGAAATTGCAACTGCTAATTATAAAAATCAATTTTTAAATTTTGCTTTTGCATATGGAGGTAGAGCAGAAATATTGAATGCAACTAAAAATATTGCTAAAAAAGTTAAAAAAGGTGACTTAAAAGTGGATGATATTAACGAAGCAACTTTTGAAAAATATTTGTACACATCTCATATGCCTAATCAAGAACCAGATTTGATAATAAGGACTTCGGGAGAAGAAAGATTAAGTGGATTTTTGCTTTGGCAATCTGCTTATAGTGAACTTGCTTTTCTTGGATGTATACTGGCCAGATTTTCGGTTAATAGATCTATTAAGAGCTATGCGCACTTTTCAGATTCGAAAAAGACGATTTGGTACATAAAAATTAACTCCTTTTTTTGGCACTTATTATTGAAATTATATCCTGATCTTTTAAAATATTATTTTCACCTATTCTTCTTTTGTCTCGTGCATCCATAGCATAAATAAAGTTTTCACCAAGCTCTGTATGGATCAAATAAGCGAATTGTTTAGCGGTTGTTCCCTTAGGAACGAAATATACATCAGGTAGAACTCTACCGTTGTGATCTGAAAGGTGTTCTAAATCTTCGACTGGATATACAGCTATCATATTTAGGAGAGTTAAGTAGGCGTAGTTTAACGCTTTTTGGACTCCTGTACTTCCATGTTTTAATAATATTTCTCTTCGGATGAGTTCTAATGCTTTTAATTGACCCTGAGTCAAATTTTTTGAATCCAATATTTCAAAAGTATTATCACCAGGAGTATAATTAATTAATTTTTTTTCTGAAGCTCTTCTTAAAGCAAGTTCAGCTTCTGCACAACAAGGTATTACAATATAATCTAACTTTAAGATTCTATCAAGATTTTCTTGAGAATAAGGAAGATCTATTTTGTTTGCTATTATTAGCATTGGTTTGGAAATTTTTCGTATACTATTTATTAATTCTATTAGATCTTGTTCGGTCCAATTAGTTGGTTTTTTAATATTTAATCCGGATAATCTAATTGCTTTTGTGATATGATTTAGCTTTATTGATAAACCGCTTAGTCTTTCTTCTAAAAGTTTAGCAAGATTTGTTGACTCTACTTCAGATGTTCGACATATTTTTGGCCAATCTTTTTTTATAATTGATAGTATCCAAAGGTTGATTTCTTGCTCTAAAAATTTTATATCTTCAAGAGGATCATGTTCACCCGGTTTACACAATCTTCCTTCTGAATCGGTACAACCAGAAACATCTACAACATGAATTAAAGCATCCGCTCGTCTAATTTCATCTAGAAATTTATTTCCCAGTCCCTTTCCTTCCCAAGCTCCTGGAACAATACCGGCTATATCTATAAGATCAATTGGAATTAAACGTGAATTATTTTTACAAATAGAATTTTTTGGATTATCAATTACGCTTAATTCAAGATGCACACATGGAGTCTTAACATATCCAATTCCATGATTAGGTTTTATCGTAGTAAAAGGATAGTTGGCAATTTCAACTAAAGCAAGAGTAGCAGCACTAAAGAATGTTGATTTACCTGTATTTGGTTTTCCAACAATTCCAAGTATTCTACTATATGATTTTTGCATTAAGACACTCTCACACTTTGATTATATTAAGTAAGTTATTTTGTTTTTATAGCTAATATTAAAATAAGTTAAATTGAAATATTTTGAAAGTGTATCCCTTAAAATTAAATATTGAATAAATATATTTTCACCAGAAGAGTTAATCTTTAAGCATAATCAATGTTAAAGTTGATCGCACTTGATTTAAAGATCTTATTTTGTTAGTAACCATTTCTTTAAGTTTTTCCATAGATTCAGCCTTTACTTTAATAATTATATCATAAATTCCGTATGAAAAATACGATTCTTCGACATTGTTGATTTTTTCTAAAGCAATTAAGACTTCGTCTTCTCCACCAGATTCTACATTTATTAACACGTAAGCATGAGGCATTAATAATCAACAAGTAAATATACTCCTTTTAAATTAAAATTTTTGGGTTTGGGCTAACAAAAAATAATTCTAATGTTTTTTTTGAAAAAAAAGAGACTAACAAAGGTTTTTCTATTAAGGAAGCAAAGAGTTATATTAAATTTCAGTGAAATTGTTGGTTAACGTGAGGAAATAGCTATGGTAAAGTACATTTTCGTAACTGGTGGTGTTTTAAGCTCGGTGGGTAAAGGTATTCTTACTTCTTCTATCGGAAAAATGCTTCAATCAGAGGACTTAATTCTACTGTCATAAAAATTGATCCGTATGTTAACGTTGATGCAGGAACAATGAATCCCTATATGCATGGAGAAGTCTTTGTGACTGAGGATGGTGGAGAAACTGATTTAGATTTAGGATGGTACGAACGATTTTTAGATTTGAGATTAAAACAAGAAAATAATTTGACAACCGGTCTTGTTTTCAGAAATGTAATTGAAAAAGAAAGGAGAGGCGATTTTTTAGGAAGATGTGTTCAAATAGTTCCACATGTAACCAACGAAATAAAAAAAAGAATAAAGGCTGTAGGAAAATCAGATAATGTTGATATAGTTTTAACTGAAGTTGGCGGAACAGTTGGAGATATTGAAGGATTACCCTTCCTAGAAGCTATCCGACAAATGAGGATAGAAGAAGGTTTTGAAAATACGTTATATGTTCATGTTGCTTTGGTTCCTGTTTTGGATGTAACTAGTGAATTAAAAACAAAACCATTGCAGCATAGCGTAAATGAATTGCGCAGAATTGGTATTCAACCTGATACTATAGTTGCTCGAAGTCCATATATGATTGATGCTGCTGCTTTGCGGAAAATAGCTTTATTTGGAACAATTCCTGAGGAAGCAGTTTTTTGTTCTTATAATGCTAAATCTGTTTATCAGGTTCCACTTATTCTAAATAAGCAAGGTATGGGTGATTTTATTTGCAAAAGATTAGATTATGAATGTGTCGAAAAGGATTATCAAAATTGGGTTAATTTTGTGAAATCAATAATTAAACCAAAACACACAGTCAATATAGCATTGGTAGGAAAATATGCTGGATTATCAGATAGTTATGTTAGTATGAAAGAAGCTCTAATTCATGGAGGAGCAGAGATTGATACTCAAGTGTGTATTTCATATCTTGAATCTGAAAAGTTTGAAAAAGATCCTCAATGTGTTAAAGATTTAGGAAATTTTGATGGTATTTTTATTCCTTATGGTTTTGGTTCTCGTGGTAGTGAAGGAAAAATTGCTGCAATAAATTTTGCTAGAGTTCAGGATATTCCTTTCTTGGGTATATGTTTTGGTTTTCAGCTTGCAGTTATTGAGTATGCGAGAAATGTTTGTGGTCTTAAACTTGCTAATAGTGCAGAGATTACTTCTGATTCTCCGCATCAGATAATTGATATTATGCCTGAGCAGCGTGAATATTAAAGATAAAGGAGCAACAATGAGGTTAGGATCTCACAAAATTGTTTTAGATCTCGGAACTATGGCACATTCTTTGTATAAAATGAATAGTATTTATGAAAGGCATCGTCACAGGTTTGAAGTTAACTTGGATTATTTAGATATTCTAAAAAATAATGGATTAGTTTTTTCAGGTAAGAGTACAGATGGAAGAAGAATGGAAATTTTAGAATTACCAAATCAATATTTCTTCTTTGCTTCTCAATTTCATGGAGAATTTAAAAGCCGTCCAGGAAAACCTTCACCGGTATATGCTGGTTTTATAAAAGCATGTTTAAGTAAAAAAAAGGGTAAAGCAAAACCCACCTTCATCTAATTTTTTTGGAAGGTTTATGGGTTTAAGCTAAATTGACTATATTCTATTTTGCCTGTTTTAATTCTATTGAGTATACAGTTTTTTCATAGCGGGTAACAATGATGGTACGTTAAAGGCGATATCTAGATAGGTAATCATTCCCACAAGTTTGCCTTTGTCTGTTACTGGTAAGTGTTTGATTTGCCAATCTTGCATAAGTTTAGCAGCTTCTTCGACAGTTTCTGTTTGTTCAATAACAACCAAAGGATTAGTATAAATTTCTCTAGCGATTTTTATTGTAGGATCTAAACCTTGTGTTAACATCCGAACGATAATGTCTCGGGTTGTTATGATTCCTGTTGGTATTCCACTTTGTTCAACCATCACGTAGTTTTTGTCTTTGTAATGACATAGCTTTGACTATTACATCTACGGTCGTGTAATTTTCGAATTTTTCAACAGCTGTTGACATCAGGTCTTTTACTAGTATTTTACTTGCCATTTAAATTCCTCTAAGGCTATCTGATGTAGTAATTGGTATTTATCAATTTTTCTGGTAAATTGTCAAAAAATAATGAAGACTATGTTAAATTAACCAGATATTGGACTAAAAGTTATTTATGCTACAGGTTTTCTTGAAAATGATAGTATAATTAGAAGAAATATTAGATGGATAATGAGGGAATCAGTTCAAGAGTTATAGCATTATTTTAGTTTTGAGGAAGATAATAGAATTAAAGAGTTTAGAAATGGATTACGTTATATACTCCTCTTTAGTTAAATTTAAGATAATTTGGGAAGTCCAATGAGCGCAAAGAAACCAGAAATAAAAATTCAAAATATTGTTGCTTCAGTATCATTGAACCAAAAAATAGATTTACAGGAAATTGTAGAAAAGTTTCCTCAAACCGAATATAATCCAAGTGTTTTTCCAGGTTTAGTTTTTCGTCTTAAAAAACCTAAGACAGCTACATTAATTTTCGGGACCGGAAAAATGGTGTGTACTGGCGCAAAATCTGAAAAAGAATCTAGAAATGCTGTTGAAAAAGTTGTCAAAGAACTCAAGGGAGGAGGTATTCAGATAAAAGAAAAGCCTGTTGTTATTATCCAAAATATTGTTGCTTCTGCAACCTTAGGAGGAGAAATTGATCTTGAACCTTTGGTGTATAAACTTGAACGGATTATGTATGAGCCTGAACAGTTCCCTGGAGCTGTTTTTAGAATGGCTGAACCTAAAGTTGTTTTTCTAATTTTTTCAGCTGGAAAACTTGTTTGTGTAGGCGCTAAAAAAGAAGAACAGGTCTATGAAGCAGTTGATAAGTTAAAAGCGTTGCTGGAAGAAAAAGAGTTAATATACTATCCTGAGGAATAGATCCTAAAAAAATTTACTTTTTTTATTTTTTTGCACTATAAGCTTTGAAAGTAACATAAAAAAAAGACTACCAGAACGTTGATCATAAAATTAAAAAAAAGATTGCCATGTTTATTATTTTTTCTATTTAGTACATTATAGGCAAAAATAACTTTGATGAATGCTCTAATATTATACTATTCCAGTACCGGTAATACAAAAAAAGTAGCTAATGCAATAAATAATGGTTTAGAAGATGCAGGAATAGAGGTTTCTATAATTAACATATCTGAGGCGGAAGAAATAGATTATTTTGATTATGATCTCGTCTGCATTGGTTGCCCATCTATTCAATGGCATCCTCCAAAGCAGGTTACAGAATTTTTGAAAAAAAAATTTGATGTATATAGAAAACAAAAAAAAATTAAAACAGGATCTCCTAAAGTCCCTAAAAAAAACGTGTTAATATTCTGTACATATTCAGGACCACATACAGGACTTGATGAAGCAATCCCTGTAGGAAAATATGTGGGTCAATTTTTTGCTCATATAGGTTTTACCATACTAAATGAAATGTATATTCTTAGCGAGTTCCATGGATCAGAAGAACGTAGCACAAAAGGTAGGATGGGCGACATCAGAGGAAAACCCACGAAAGGAGAACTTAACAAAATAAGATTAACTGTTAGAAATCTTGCTTTAGAGCTTTTGGATAGATTTTACAAAAGTTAATAAATAAAGTTTTTTGGATATTTTGTTCACATTGAAGAAATACTATACTAAAAAAGTTAAATGCTTTTTTTTAGTTTTCTTCTGATTGCAGGATTGGTATCTGCTAATTTTTTTAAGACTAATTCAAACGTGAAGTTAGTTGGAACAATTTTTTTTATAAAAACGCCAGTTTTACCCGTTTCTTCTCTTTTTTGCAGTATATTTACTCTATTTAGTACTGTTTGAGTTGAAATTCCAATAATTTTTGCGACATGATCTTCTATATCCACTATTCTGCGTTCTATATGACCTGTTTTTGTCGGTTCTATTAACATTAATCGTTTATCTACTCCATTTACTCTTTTATTCGAATCTATTTGTTCTAGATTTATTTCGCCTCCAAATTTGTAGAATTCTCTTTCAACTTTTTGAAGCCTAGTTAGGGGGAAGGAAATTGTTGTTATTGAGTCTATTTCAATATATGCTTTAATAGCTTGATTTGGTGTGGCTTGAATTATGTACTTATTTTGTACTGGGATATCTAACCTTTCTAGCGAAGATATAATTTGAAAAGAAGAGATTACCTCAGGAATTATTACATCAATATCACTATTTTTAGTTACGTCACCCCTAGCAACACTACCAAAAATTGAAGGAGTCAATTTAGATTTTATTAGAGCATAAAGAATTTTTTTTGCATTAATTCTGTATTTTGAGAATAAAGTCCATCGATTGTTATCATATATTATTTCTTTGTAATCATTTTTTCTTTCAAGTTTAGGAGCCATTAATTTTCAATCTCTTTTATGAATCTAAGCAATATAGTTTATTTAGGTAGCTTATTAATTAAAAAAAATAACAAAGGAAAATATTATGAAGAAAACTAAAAGTTTTAAATTATGTAGTGCTTGCAAGAGTAGATCTGCTTTTTTTTCTAGAATTTATTCTGGAGAGAAATTATGTAAAAAGTGTTTTATTGATTCAATAGAATCTAAAGTAAAAAATACGATTAATAAATATAAAATGTTTAGATTTGATGATAGAATTGCAGTTGCTTTATCTGGAGGAAAAGACAGCGTAAGTCTTTTACATATATTATCAAAAAATGAAGAAACTAAAAAAAATTCGTCAATAATTGCTATTATTATTGATGAAGGGATTCAAAATTATAGAGATGAAGCTTTGAAGATAGCTATTTCAAACTGTAAACAATTGGGAGTTGATTACGAAATTGTTTCTTTTGCTGATCTTTATGGTTTTACTCTTGATGAGATCATCTCCAGAAGAAAGAATAATGATAAATTATCCTCTTGTGCATTTTGTGGAGTGTTGCGAAGAAAAGCAATAAATTATGCAGCTCGTTTAGTCGATGCTGACAAGGTAGCTACAGGGCATACTTTGGATGATGAAGTTCAGACAATTCTTTTGAATATTTTTCATGGAGATACAGCTAGATTAATTACTGGAAGACCAGTTAGTGATATTGGTCATTCTTGTTTTGTTAGAAAAGTTAAACCTTTGTGTGAAATTCTAGAAAAAGAATGTGCGTTATATGCATATGTGAAAAATATCCAATTTCAGGATACACCTTGTCCTTATGCTTCAGAAGCGTTACGAAATGATGTGCGTTCGATGTTAAATTATATGGAGCAAAAACATGCAGGAACAAAGTTTACTGTATTTAAAACGATGGAAAAAATTAGATTAACAGTAAATCAATTGGATAAAAAAAACTTTTTTAGAAATTGTAGTATATGTGGAGAACCAGCGTCATCGGATTTATGCAAAGCGTGTGAAATGATTAAACGAGTAAGTTAAATTATTGTTGTTTTATTAAATTTGTTTTTTGTCTTAATTTTTTTTAAAATTTTGGATGCTTCAAGAGCAGTTTTTGCGGTTGCTAATTTTTTTGCTTTTTCTACTATAATTCGGATTCCGCAATATTGGCAAGATTTAGTTTTTTGGTCAGCATTTGAAAGCAGGAGTCCGCCACATCTACTACAAACAATAATTATTTTAATTGACATTTTTTTTCATCCGAAAGATTTTCCATAAACATATAGATAAGGATGAATGATAAGTATAATGTTATGAGCATAGAAAAAAGAGCTAACCTAAGACAGCGTTTATTTGATATGTCGTTACAGTTTTTTAAAAAGGAAGGGTTTAAACTAAAAAATGAAAATGCTATTTTAGAAGGGAACAGCGGAATTTCTAGACGTTTTGATCTAATAGTTCAAAAAGGGCGAAGAGAACAAGGTGTATGGATTCGCGAATGGAATAGAACAATTGGGGTTAATGTAATTATTGGTTTAGATACTGCTTCAGATGATGTTGGTTTGTCTAATCCGATAATGATTGGAGGAAAATTTAGTGATCATGCTAAAGCTTATTCAAATAGAAGAAAAATTACTTTATTAACTCAACATAAAATGGTTAGAAGTTTAGGATAAATTATTTTTTTAGATATTCATCAAGTAATCCTTTTTTTTCTAGCATATCTAGCCAATCTACGTTTCCAAAGGTACACTGTATTTTGTTATTAGTGATTGATAGAATTAAATTTATTACAACTTCTAATTTTTTTCCAGAAATATCTAATTCGCAAACTTGGGTTTTTTCTAATTCAGATAGTGTTTCTATGAGACAAACATCGAGAATTTCTGATTCAAGATTTTCCCATAATTTGTTTCCTTCAAATTTTCGTTTTTTCATTAATTTTTTAAGTTCAATAGGGTTTCTACGAAGAACAAAAGCTTTTGTCACTTTTTCTTTAGGAACAACTGAAGCTGCATAATGACCATCAACTAGAATAGTATTTTTGTTTGTTGAATCGATAAGATCTCGTATTTTTTGTCGCATTTTTTTTTCATTAACTATTGTTGTCTTCCTTTCAGTATCAAACTCTTCAGATAAATCAAATGATAAAGCAAGACAACTAAGGTTTAGATATAAGGCATCAAATATTTCTGTCAACGCTAAAGCTACTGTAGTTTTTCCTACTGAGGGAGTACCCGTAATTAGAAATAATTGTTTTTTCATTATTGTGTATAAAATCAAAGAAATTCTTATTGGTTGCGGAGTAATAATTCTTGTAGGTTGGCGAGTTGGTGTGTGGCTTTCGGGCTCTAAAGGATTTGGGCTTGAGGAAACTCCGCCCACATGTAGAATTGCAGTCCCTCTAGGGGGTAAGGTGAGAGCCTTGGCAACGGAGCAGAAACGAAACGTCCACCTAGAATATGGTCATGAGACATGCTAAGTTGCTGAGTGTGCTGGGTGTGAAACGGTGAAACGGCCGTCCTGCAAGTGGAAAGGGCAAACAGACGCTGATGAGGAATCTACCGGAAAGCGCGGGTAGCCCGATTAGCCGAATGCCACAAACAACAGAAGGCGGGTTACTTCCAACACACCAACCTGGGGTAGAAATACCCCTCCTACTTTAATTTTCTAAAATTTTAAGCTATAATTACTGTTTAACAAAACATAGTCTAATGCAAAAGAAAGCAAGTTTTAAGTCAGATGATTAAAAAACCTTTTTTATTATTGAGTATACAAAAACATCGCCAAAACACAGTTTAAAAAATAATTCTTTTTTCATAAAAAAGTGGTTTGCTGGGATCCTTAGGCTAAATTTAAAGGAGAAAGATTGTGAACAAACAGCTAACGACAACTATTTGTAAAGATCAAATACCCAAAGATCCTCTCAGCCTTATTTCTCCATTCTCATATTTTTTAATTATTTTTACCCCGAAAAAAGGTGGGGGAAGATTAGATTTTAGTTTTTGTTGTGTGTTTATTTTTTGCGAAGTATTAAGAATACTGCAATTGCTATCCCTGCAAGTATTGCGATGGTAGATCCTGTAATGTATGTGTCAGTCATTGGTGCGGGTGTTGCTTCAGGTGCGGGTGTTGCTTCAGGTGCTTGCTCTACGTTTATAGCGGTTTTTGCATCAGAAGGCCAGTAAGACTCAGAACCAGCGAAGCTAGCGGTGATAGTGTATTCGCCTGAAACCTGCGGAGTAAACGCAGCTTTGAAAAATCCGTCTACGTCGCTTGTAGCTGTGGCAACATCGTAAACATTGCCATTCGGATCAAGCACTGTTAGCGTGACTTCAACGCCGGTGGCATCAGTAGGTTTTGGCTGTTGCATATACACGTACTCCATCCACTTAGCTTGATCTTCATCAGATATTGCTGGAACGCCTTGTGGAAAACGAGCTTCCCTATTATACACTTCTGTTCCTGGAGAGATATCAGTAACCATGCCCTGTACTAGTACGCTACTTCCTTCTACTGAAACACTTGGATTAGCCTCTACACTAATTGCGCTAGGCCCCATGCCAAAACAGATTATTTCGCCACTAAAACTGTTCCATTCAAGCATATAGCCATCTGCAATTGCACCAGGTGCACGCCCACTGTAACTCAGAATGCTCCAGACCTCCTCGCCAGTAGCAACATCTAATACAATCCGCTTAGCAGGATGCAAAGGCACATCGTACATGCTACCTTCAGAGAGGAATATCTTTCCATCAGCAATACTATGTGACCCAAAACCCCAAAGGGGATAAACTCCGTAGGGAGTCACCATTTCAGAGCTTCCACGAGTCCAAGTCCACAGAATGGTTCCATTTTTCTTGTCAAGACCTATAACGTTACCGCCAAAATCCCAATGAAGAACATAGTCACCATAGACCTCCGTAGCTGCTTCCATAGCACCCCAAGGGGAATATGGAAGTGCAACTGGACCCCATAGCTTCGCTCCATTCTCAGTCGAGTAGCAATATAGCTCATTCAAATCTTTGTCGTGCAAAACGTACGCCCCGTCACGCGCGGCTAACACACTAACATCATGCAACTCGGGTACAGTGTGGGTTATTGGTCCCCATAGCAGAGCTCCTGTCCTTGCGTTGACGGCTGCCGAAGTCGTATAACCTATGCTCTCGTAACTAAAGCCACCTAGATATGTAGGTACATCAAGAAGAAGTATTATCTCGTTGCTTGTTACTCTAACGCTTCGTGGTGTTCCCGCGGGGTAAGAGTCCCAAGGAATCGCCCATTCTATTCCATCATCCCAGTCACGTGACCCTGAAACGTCGTTGTCAAAGCCCATTTTTGATGAGTTCCACATAACAAGATTACCGCCACTGGAATAATAGCGTAACAATGATCCAGCTTGTGTATAGGAGTCAGGGTGATTATCTACTATAGCTGAACCCCAATTAGCGCCTTCAACTTCCGCCATAAGTGCTCCGGTGAATGGATCATAACAGTAGGCCATTCCTCCAGAACCAGTAGCCCATAGATAAGCGAAGCTTCCGTACTCTTGAATCGTATGGAACTTCTGTATTGTACCGCCCCTTAGTGTCTCGCTGCCTGTGTCACCACGACTTCTTTCCCATAACGTTTCTCCTGTGCGTATGTCTACAGCAACCCATGTTTGATCAGCTCTAGGATTAGAAGGTTGAGAATAATGTTGATAGAAGAGCATTCCGTTAAGGATTATCGGTTCCCAGTGTCGGTTAAGTATCGATGTTGACGTAAATTGACCTTCTGAATCAGAGGGGATTTCCCCGCCTGGTTGACCTCCTGGCTGTGTAGCTTTTGTCCACATAATGTGAGGACTGTTCGGCGCTTTACCATAAGGTTGAACGTTCCCAGTGGCATCATATCCACCAGTATCTGTAAACGCAGGAGCGTTAAGTCCCCACCAGTTTGAGCCAAGCTCAGCTCCCCACCACCAATTTACTGAGGTTATTGGACGCGACCAGTACTCAGTCGGGAGGGGAGCTGAATTCCATCCTTCTGCTGGTTCTTCCTGTACAGTGAAGGTCACTATTGGGCTTTCATCGGGTAGATACGTTATTTCGTAAGTGCCTGACTTGATGGGTTGTCCGTCACATTCGCTTTGTCCAGTGTATCGAGCTTGTGCAGTGTAGGTTCCAACTTGGGTAGGTGTGAAGCTATCCCAGGTTCCTCCTACAGGATCAGAGACTTTTGGACCAATAGTGAAGGTAGTTCCGTCAGGTCGCGTGATGTCTATGAATATATCGTAGTAATGGTTACCCGTGCTACCACCTATACTCATAGCCGCGCCTGCCATCGGTTTGGTCAGGAAAGCGTTAACGAACATTGTTTGACCAACACCCCCAGGATTAGGTGCGATACTGAGCAGTATAAATGACGGAAAAGTTATTGGTGTAGGCTCAGATACAATGGCCTCCTCAATGTTACTTATCGATGCATTAACAGGATAAGCCCAGTAAAGAAAGAAACTGCCTGTCTCGTTAAAGTCGAAGTCGTAAACGTCAAGGTCGCCACTAGATGTTGTAGTGTAGGTATCTATATAGTTGAATTCAGCTCGGTTTGGATACTTGACCCATAATTCTATTAGTTCTCCTCCACCAGGACCACCATTCAGGTCAATGTCTGTGCCAGTTCCAGTAAGGACTGGATGTGGAATTCCTTCTGAGCCAGGAAGATTCATTATTAAGCCTGGCTGTGCGATAGCAGTTGGTAAAGCAATTAGCGAAAAAAGCAGTGCAAACATAAGAATAAAATTAGTTATTACTGTTTTGTTTTTTGTCATTTTTATTTTTTCCTTTAATTTTATAATATAACGTTAGTTTTTTAGGTTTATAATAACTTGTAACAAAGACACTTGATGACACACAAAACTTAAAAGAAATTAAAATAAAATAAGTTAACACTTAACTAAAAAAGTTCATTCTAAAACATTACTGTTTAATCAGGCAATATCTAACTAAATAGAAAGCGGGTATTCCAAGACGCTAAACCCAATAGAAACACCCCAACTATTTGGGTTTTCTAAATAACTGCTAATACTGATAATTCCTTTATCTAAAATCCTCAACTTTGCTACATATACTTGATAATGTTGATAGTATTCGGGGTGGTGTGAAAACATTGAAAACTCGTGTGTATTTTGCGGCACCAGCTTTTTTTACATTTTTAGTATCGCCTCCTGCTGTTATGTATCCCTTAATAAATTCTTGTGCCATCTCGATAGCTTTTTTATATCCAGTAAATGGTGGCATATAATGACCTGAATAATATAGAAATTCGGCTATGTCCCAAGTTTTGTCTCCTTTCATAGAAGCTTGTTCAAGATCTATCAAATAAATATTATTTTTCTTATCCAACATCCAGTTCTCAGGTTTTGTATCTCCCAAAGATACATCTAAACTGTGTATTCTCGCAAATAATTCACCAATTTGTTTTACTTTCTCAAGTATGATTTGGGATTTTTTCGAATTTTTGCTTATTGCAAATTGTTTGAGAAGCTTGTCAAAACTATCGCCATAAATGTATTCCATTAATACTAATCGTTTACTATGGCTAATGTAGAGTATCTTTGGAACCTTAAAACCCTTAGAATACAAAAGTTCATTTATGGTAACTTCTCGCTCAAGACGAGAAAGCCCAGAAACAGAAAAACTTTTAGTTCCTATTGCTAGCAAGTTAAGGGAAACCCATTTGAAACTTGACCAGTTTCTGAATCGTTTCACAATGGCTCTCTTTTCATTTGTTTTAGATTGGATCTTAATCAAATACACGTCATTAAGCAATCCAGCGTATGCTTCAATTTCGATTTTATCATCGGGCGAATCAGAAAACACCTTTCTAATGAAGAAATAAATACCTCCAGTCTTAAATTGTGAGACAAGACCCTGAGACGTAAGAACGTATAGGTACTGTTGTGGATTCAAAATCTTCTGAAAATAAAAAAAATTGTTTTTATTTTTTAATTTTTGGGATCTAAAATCGGCATGAGTTAATGAAGAAAAAAAATCTATAACCTGAGGTCGTAACCCTATTATTGTGGTCAAAAGAGCTTGAGGAATAATCTTTGAAATATTTATTAATCGAATTCTTGAGTTATTATTTATAGCCTCCAATTCTTCCGAGATTTTTACATAACCATCTAAAAAAGCAACTTTTCCGTCTCTTTCGAGTTCTTTTAATGCCTTAAGATAGTTTTGTAGAACTGAATCTATAATTTCTTTGTTTTCTTTTTCTTTAATAAAAAATCTCAAATTACTTATTACAGTTGGATAAAACTGAGCCCGATTTAGCATAGATTCATACATAAAATATTTGGGTTTAAAACGAAGAGACTGATAGAGTTTAGGGAAATTAGCTACTGCGTTTTTTAACAATTCTAAAATCAAATGTTTTTTAAGTTTAATTTCTTCCCTGATAAGATAATCAGCCCCAACTAAGCTAATGTAGGGAAAAATTAGTATCCCAGCTAATGCTCGACCCAGAAATGCGTGATCAACGTCTTTACCAAAAATTTGCTGATCAACGGCAATTATTAAAAGATTTCTTTTATCAAGCACTCTAAAATAATTCAATAGTTGTGGTCGAAAACTTTGAACTATTAACAAAATCTCAATTGCTGTTTTGTCGTTTTCAGGATTTAAAATGTAATTACCAAAAATGCAAATTCCCGTTATTTTGGAAGATCCAACTATTTTTTTGCACATTTTTGTGATCTTATTTTGAAGGTCCACTATATTTGAGTGGTTTTTCTTAATCAATGTTCACCTTTGAAATAAAACTTGGTTTATTTATGAATAGGTTAATAAAATTAATATTTAATTAAATCTATTTCTTGTTTTTCTATTTTTTATTTAGAAATTATAAAATCCTTGTTTCCAAAATCACCAAACTTACTATAAACAAGTGGTTTAGAAAAACAATAGAAATAGTATTCCAACTTGAAATTACTGTTTAATAGACACTTTCTAATCAAATATAAGGCTGATTATTCCAAGACTCCAACCCCCAATTAAATAATTAAATGTAAAAATTAAAACAAAGAAGCAAACATATACATAAAAATCATCAAAACACAGTTTTCACAAAAAAAGTTTTAGATCAATAAAATTGGTTTGCTGGGATATTGGGTCAATTATAGGAAAGGAGAAAATTGTTGAACAAACAGTTAACGACAACTATTTGTAAAGATCAATATTCCCCAAAGACCCTCTCAACCACATGTCACTTGCAACAAAGACACTTTGTGACACACAAAACTAATAACCAAATCTAAACAATATATAACAGAGGTAAAAAAAAGTTGAGCATTAAAAAAGAAGATGTTCAATGCCTACACGAATTAGGATTAACTCAACTACAAGCCAAAGTATACCTAACACTATTAAAAACAGAAAGTTCAACAGTAAAAGGAATCGCATCAGAGTCAAATATAGCAAGGCAAGAAATTTACAGAGTTTTATCCGAGATTAAAGACATGGGAATTATAGAAAAAATTCTCGACATCCCAACAAAATACAAAGCTATACCTCTAAGTGACTTAATCTCGTTCTTAATGGAACGCAGAAATAAAAAAACTCGCGAAATAGAAAAAATCTCAAAAAAAGTTATTAAAAAACATAAAAATGAGCAAAACAAAAATTTTATGCAAGAAGACTTTTTTGTGGTAATACCAAAAAAAGAAAGATTTGTTAAAAAACTTAAACAATTAATACAACTATCAAAAAAAAGCGTGAGGGTTATAACAGCTAAAAATAGGCTGATTAATTCTCGAGAGTCCCTTAAATCTACAATAATTAAGGCTGGAAATAGAGGAGTAACTTTACAGCTAATTACAGAAAAAGATACTGAAGAAAAAGTCTTGCAGGGTTATTGGCCTGAATACAAAAAAAATGTCAAATATGTTCTAAAGTCACCCCCAGTTGTGATGATTATTATTGATGAGAAGGAAGTATTGTTGATTACTTCAGCAGTTTCAGCTTTTGCAGGATCCTCTGCACTATGGTCTAATAATGCTTCTCAGGTAACTTTGGCGGTTAATTATTTTGAGATTATGTGGCTTTCTGCAATTGAATATCCTGTTAAAAATCAGAAAGAAATAGTTTTTATTTAAAAAAAATATTTTTTTCTAAACTGCTCATGCTAAAATGGTAGTTCCATTTTTATCCAAGTTAATTAAAGGAAAAAATAATTACTGTTTAATAAGACATTGTCAGGTTTAATAGATGGTAAATTGTCATTTTTAGAGTTTTTTTAAAAAAATAACAAAAAATTTTAAATCAGAAAGGAGAACCAAAAATCTAAAGTTATATTTTGTACAAAATGTGTTCCTCTGTCGATTCTAAAGATCTTGTTTTTATCACAGTTTCTTTTATTAACTATTATTGCATTATAATAGTTTGAGGTCAATTTTTTTGTTATCCGCATGTATTTTAATAAGAACTTCACATGGCAGATTTGAAGACGTTGTTGAGTTTTTAGGTCAACTAAAAGGTATTAAACGTATATTTCCAGTTCTTGGAAGGTATGATGTTGTTGTAGATCTGGAAGCTTCAGATCTTAAAGCTTTAGATACTACAGTGCTAAGGATGAATAAATTTGCTGGTTTAGTATTCACAGAAACCTTAGTCGAGGTAGAGGATAGAGGCTAAGCAAAATGTTGAACGCTTGCATATTGTTGAAAGTTGTACGCATCAAAGCTCACAGCATTCTTTCCGAAGTTAAGGAGATTGGTAGTGTTAAAAAAGCATATTTAACGCATGGCAGGTTTGATATAGCTATTTTTGTTGAGGTAGCAGATTATAAAGAGTTAAGAGCGGTTACCAGCAAAATTAATGGTATTGAAGGAATTAGAAGCACAGAAACTTTGGCTGAAGCCTAATTGAAACGATTTTGCTATCATTTTAGACTTTAATCAGTTGCTTTTCCTTCAGTTATTTACTATTTATTGTAACTTTGTTTAATTAACTAGTAGGTGTGTTATTCGAGATACCAACATCTGTAGAAAAGTTTATCGGTTAAGCTTTAAATTCGTTCATAGGATTTTGCGATTTTTAGTTTTTATGTTTTCTGTGGGTAATTTTATTATTTGTTTTGTTATTTGACTATTTGATGAAAGAATATTCATTGCATTCTGAACTTAAAAAGTGGTATTCAATTTCAGAAGATGAGCTTGAGGTTAAAGTAAACGATGGTTTTGTAATAGATATTCTTAGAGATAATTTGTTGATTGAAATTCAAACTAAAAATTTTTCTGCTATTAAGAAGAAACTAAATAAATTGGTTGTAGATAATCGTGTTCGGTTAGTTTATCCTATTGCTAAGTTCAAATGGATAATTTATGTATCTCAGGTAGGCAATGTGATTAATAGAAGAAAATCTCCAAAAAAGGGGAAATTGTTGATCTTTTTTACGAGTTGGTACATCTATCCGATTTGGTTAAGCATACGAATTTTTCGTTTGAAGTTTTGTTGATTGAAGAAGAAGAAGTTAAGGTGTAATGATGGTACTGGAAGTTGGAGAAGAAGGGGCGTTAGAATTAAAGATAGAAAATTGTTGAAGGTTCTGGATAGAGTTGTTTTTGAAAATAGTCATGCTTTTCTTAGATTTTTACCATTTGATATGAATGAATCTTTTACCAATAAATTTTTAGCAAAAAAACTGAGAGTTTCGATTAGGTTAGCTCAGAAGATAACTTATTGTCTTCGAAAAATGGATTTAATAGCTATTGCTGGCAAAAAGAGGAAAGAATTATTGTTCAAGGTTGAAAAAAAACTGTTTAATAAGAACCAGTCTGACTTCCCTGAAGCGAGTTACTTTCAAGAAGTGAAGTAATATAGAAGAGAAATATCTGAGCGTTTAAAATTAGAAAAAAGGATAATAAATTCAGAAACTTTTTATATACCAGGGGAATAAATCAGCGTTATAGAAATTCAGAAAAATATGGCTGAAAGGATCTTTAAGTAAAAAAAACTAAAAGTAACAAAGTAGTTTTACTGTTTTGTTTATTTTTTTCCTTTAATTTGATGTACTTAAAGGTCCCAGCAAACATATTTTTTGATTTATATTAAATTGAAAAGAAAGAATGCAAAATAATGTTTGAAAATAAGACATCCATTAATCAAAATTCAAAAAAAAGTGGTTACCATTTAGCAAATTTCATCTCAATATTTATTGCGCCTCCCACAATGGCCATAGTAGCAACTGTAGCTTTTTCTCTTTGGTCACCTATTGGTTTAGGTTTACTTTCTGCTCCTTATAGCATTCTACTCTGTTTTTTTTGCTTTGCTTTTCTTCCTTTTTTATCGATATTATATTTTTATCGAAAGAATATTGTTGATTTATATGTTTCAAAAAGAAATTCAAGAACCCCATTTTTCCTAATTGCAATAGCCAGTTATTCATTTGCCGCTATAATATTCTTAGTTACTAACACCAAAATACTGGCTTTATTGGCATTAGGGTATATAATTGTATCAATTATCCTTATGTTTGTTAATTTATTCTGGAAGGTTAGTGTACATTGCGCTGGCGTAACTGGACCAATTTTTTCACTCATTTTTGTATTTGGAATAAATGCTCTCCCATTATCTTTGATTGTAGGTTTAGTAGGTTGGTCGAGAATAAAATTAAAAAACCACACTTTCGCCCAAACGCTTGCAGGAACATTAATTGCGTTAACAGTTGGGTTTGTTGAATATTCAATGTTTTACATTTAACTTAACAATCTTTGTATAGAATTTTTGTTACAATACCCCGAAAAAACAAGCTAATTTTCCGGTTTCAATATGAGTCTTTCAGACAAATATTGAAATAGCGATAGCATCCCGATAAATATTTTTTATTTTTTCTAAGTTTATATTAAAACTACAAAAATTATTTGGAGGATAATTGTTTCTTTATTTTTTTTATAATATTAGAAGCAGCAAAAGTTGACGATTCCATACTAGAGGCAGCAGATTCTATCGCATTAAGGTAAAATAGTCCACTATCTAGACAAAGAGAAGGAATTTTCTTGTATTGGATTAAAAATAGGATATGCCGCTCTCCCAAGTATGATCCGAAACTATTTGTTCGGTTTTAAATAAATCAACTAAAAGATCATTGCTTATAGGCTCGGTTGAAGTAATAGTAACAAAGGAATCATTTTTTGATGATTGTGTGATAGAAAACCGAGTTATGGGATCTGCTTCCTTTGAAGTTAGTATAATAGAGGGCAATTTTGTATTAGTGTCTAAATTAAAAAATCTTGAATTAACTACTCCTTTCATTAATCGGATGTAAATTTTCTGAAATTTGCGTGTTTGTAATTTTCGTATTGAATCCCATTCAAATGTTATATCAGCCCCTTCAAGGGGAGTAGCAACAATAACATTATCAAAAAAATAAGCATTTTTTCCAACTAAGATCCGAAAACGATCCTTAGATGTTTTCTCAATACTTGTCACTTTATTTGCTAATTTAACTTTAGCAGTAGATGCTCTAAGAAGTTTTTTTGGCAAAATCTCATTACCTTCTCTGAGAGAATACATTTCATCGCCATAAACTCCTAGTAATGAGGAGATCCCTGCAAAGCCACCAAGGTCAGCATTTTGAGAATATATTATCCTGGTAATAGGTGTAATAAACTCATCTATTAATTTTTTATCAATACCAAGTTCTAATAGAATCTGATCAAATGACCTTTTATACCATTTGTCAAGACCAATACTCTCAAAAAGCTCCCATAGCTCTGTTGACTTTTCTTCGTGAAGATACATTTTTTTTATTTTTTTATTCGTTTCTCTTAAACTAAAAAGTAGTTTTAGTATACTAAGTTTGTATTTAGAGAACAATTTTAACATCATATAAAACATAGACTGATTTGCCCTGAAAATAATCTCAGTACCATTCCATACTGCAATGTCCATATGGTCCTCTAATTTTTGCACTTCAAGACCCATTTCACTTACAAGATTACAGACGGTCTTGTTCATAGGATTGAAAAAAGCTGCACCTAATTCATTATTCACTTTTTCTTGATTAAATGTGAATACTCTTCCTCCAATCCTGTTGTTCATTTCAAAAATAGTTACTTTTAAATTTGGAATATATTTGTGTGCAAAATATGCAGCAGAACACCCTCCAATTCCTGCACCTATAACCGCTAGATTAACCATGTTCTTTCAAACGATTATTACAATTGACCAAAATAAACCTAACATGAGACATTAAAAATAAAGCTCATAGAAAAATTGTTAATTAACTTTTTCACTAATCAAAGAAACTGTGATTTATAGAAAATTACCAGTATTAAGGTTTATTTACAAGACGTAATCTAAATAGAAAATAGTGAGATTTATTAGATATTTGTGTAATTTAATAGAATTTTTTTCTGCAACCTATAATTATTAAAATAGTTTTAATTAAATCTGAAAATTAGATCCCTAAGAAAAAGGTGAAAGTTATCCCTGATAATAAAATAAGTAAACTTGAATTCCTTCAAACCAAGCGAAAACTAGAAATTGAGATAATAGCAATGATGAAAAAACAATTAAATTATGATGCTTATCTATTAAAGAATGATCTCTACCTTTTGAATCATGAAAGAGAACTTGAAAAAATTGAAGAAGAAATAATAACTGAAAAAAATAAGTTAACTAATAATCAAAACAACCAAGATATAAAGTAGAATTTTTAATGAATTATTAACCATTTATTTACATCGGTTTTTAATGTAGGTTATTACGGAAACTACTGTAGTGAATGAGAATTATCTCATTGAAATTTAAAATAAAATCGATTAAGTTCCCTATAAACTTTAGCTATAATAATTTAAATATAACTTTCAAGTAGATAACCAAAAATCAATTTTAATAAGAAGTCTGAATTATTAAAAAAGTCTAAAAGAACATTGTTAGTTGTTCAGAATAAGCTGTACTAAAAATCAATAATAAATTTTTTAAGTTTATAATCAGAGATATCGACATTCGATATATTCTCGTTCCGAAATTTCATTTATATTAACTCTTGCGACTCTATAGATCAAGGTTGAACAAATGAAAAAAAAAATGTCCCGAGAAGAATTTGATAATTTCTATATAGTAATCTGGCAAAGAGGACCAAAAGTACGATATCAAAATCCTGACTCCTGGTTTAATAACCACATACCCCAAAGACTATTCTAAATAACGCTGTACCTACTCAATTTAGAAAAAAGTACAGTTAAGCCAATTACTTTTGATCAAAATATACAATTTTTTCGGAAAAAAAACAAATTTATATAAAAAATCTTTGCATCGTTTAATGAGTATATTTTCTAGATTTATTTTAATAAGAAATAACAATCACAATACAGTTAGAAAAAAAATTCAATAATTTATACAACTGAATAGGTACTAATTAAAAACGAATAGAAGCTCAAAAATATTAGTTGCCTTATTATTTGCTAAAATAAATAAAAAGAACAACGACATTGTAAAAGAAATATCTAGATTGAAAAGTGCACTAGACTATGTATAAAAAGAGATTGAGGTCAAATGGTTAAATCTATAAAATTCAAACCAGTTTTAATTAACTCAGAACTAAGAGAACCATATACTTGGATTGAATTAAGAAACCAAATCGAACAAAACTTAAAGACCAAAAAACTCTTTGATCAATGGAATAAAAAAACAGTATTAGACTTAATAACACCATATTTAAAAGAAGTAAATACTAACGCAATTCAAGATAAACTAGATATAATTTTTGAACAAATTAGAGATAATGACGCAATAATAGTAATTGAAGATGGGTTAACTCAAAAAATTATTCTTGCAATAATAGAATATTTATATAAAGATAACTTTGGTAAAAACAGTATTTTTAAAAAATAAAATATAAAATAATATAATTATAACCTTTTCGAAGTTATACCATCTAAAATTAAGGCTTTCTCTTCATTTGTCTTTGTATTTTTATAGTGGAGCTTAAATCTTGGAGCATAAATAACTGTACGTTCACTTACTTCAAAGATCTCTTGAATGATCTTACTCGAATCTTTAGGACGTCTAGCAATTTTATTTCTTAAAAGATTTATTTCAAAATCTTTTGGTAACTCTTTTATCTTAAATTTTTTAATAACAGATTTTGAGTTCTTAGCAGAAGGCGCTGATTGTATGTTATCTATTATAGCTTTATTACCATCTTTATCTAAAACCATAAAGGCTTTAGCTTCACTAGTAAGTCTTTCTTCACCCTTAATCTCTATTTGTTTAGATTTCTTACCCGAATTTGTCTGCTTAGGCTGAAAAGTTTTCTCAAGTAGAACTACTTCATTAACTTCTTCGTCAATTTTTATAGAGTAAGCACATTTTCGATAATAATCAATAAAATATTTTCCATTTATAACTAAATATGGTTCATAATAAAGATCTGAAGAAATAAATTGAATTTCATCAGATTTGGGTTTAAACAAACCAAATTTTGCAAAAAGCTGTAATTTTAGTTTTTCTCCTGCAATTCGGATCATAGTTGGATCAAGATTAACTTCATGAACAATAGTTTTTCGATTAACAATTTTTTCCGTTAATGCTGAATACTCCAATGATGTTACTATTGGGCTTGTTGAAACTAATTCAGTCAAGATTATTACCTAAATAAATCTCACACTTCAACTGGTAATAACGATTATGAACCCTAAAACTAAATTATTAATCATTATAGTAAACAATTATTTTATTAAATCAAAAAAACCAAAAATAAAAAGCCATTTTTAGTTAAAATTTTTATTCAATTTTAACTTAAAAATCTCAATGATTTTGAACCATTTATTATTGCGATTTAAAAGGCCAAAGATATTAAAAAAAATATTGGGAATTAAAGATGTTTTGAGAATAGGTTTTCTTTTAGTATTTAATCTTCCGTTAGTATTAATGTCAGAGTTGATCTAACATTTTCTATATTTCTAAGTTTATGAGTAACTAATTCTTTTAATTCTTCCATCGAATCAGCTTTGATCTTAACTAGCAGATCATAAACGCCATAAGACACATAAACTTCTTGTACTCCTTTAATTTTTTTTGCTTCATTTAAAACTTTGTCTTCTGATCCTGATCCAACATTAAACAATACAAATGCTTGCGCCAATTTTAATTCACCAAATAAATTATGGTTAAATATGAATTAAAAGGTTCCACTACTAAATAAATAAAACTAATAAAAAAAAGAAAAAAAGTAAATTATTCAGATAAAATAGTTCAAAAAGTATCAATTTTACTACATAAAATTTAGATAAAATGAAAAAATAGTCAATACCTTAATATCGAACACCCTAGTGATTAATGAAACCAAATATTGTACTAAATATCATAACTTTAACAGTATTATTGTCAAAAGTCGATGTATTTAATCCAATTCTTAAAACACATAATAATTAACTAACATAAGGAGATAACCATTTGAAAATAAAACTACACGGAGGCACCCAAGAAATCGGTGGTTCTTGCATAGAAGTTGACACTGAGTATTGCAAAATAGCTTTAGATTATGGAATTAAAATTGATGAAGAAAATAAAAGACAATTACCAACAGATTTTGATGCAGTGGTAATAAGTCACGCTCACTTAGATCACTCAGGCAGTTTATTGAATTTAACTGAAAAAAAACCAGTAATAATAGGTTCTAAGATGACTCGAGAAGTTACTATGGATCTTCTATTAGACATGATAAAAATTCAAACTCTAAAGAAGAAAAGTTACTCACACAATTATCAGGATGTAGAAATAATTAGAAGAAACTGGTGGAGTCGTAATTCAGCTGCCCTACCAGGTATGGGAATAAATCTGTTCTCAGCTGGACATGTGGCAGGAGCTAAAATGACTCACGTCAAATCTGAAGGAAAACAGATATTATACACAGGAGATTTTTGTGTCCATCCCAGTGAAATTCTAGACGGTTGTGAACTAGCAAAGCTTCCAAAAAAACCTGATGCTTTAATAACTGAATCAACATATGGCGGAAAAATAAGAGAAGATAGAAAGATACTAGTCGATAAATTCTTCGAAAAAATAAAAGCTACAATTGATAGAAAAGGAAACATACTAATTCCAACTTTTGCATTCCATAGAAGTCAGGAAATGGCAAAAAGAATAGATCAAGCAATGAAAAAAGGGATAATACCTCACTATAAGGTATACACAATATCCCCATTAGCTAAGAGGATAACCGGTTACTTTAACGAAAATAAAGAATATTTTAATAACGAAATCCAACAACAAGAAAAACCATTCAAATATAAACATGTTAAACACCTTTTCAGGACTACTCAAATAAGAGAACCTGCAATAGTTATTTGCACATCAGGGTTTGGACATGCCGGAGCTAGCCTACATCTATTAGCTGAATGGGCATCTAATTCAAATGATTCAGTTATTATAACCTCGGGATACCTTCCCCCAGATAGCCCACTTACACATGCAAAAGAAGATAGAATATTCAAATACAAAGAAAATACAATTGATGTTAAAGCTGAAGTTGAACAAATTGAGCTATCAGGACATGCTGATCAGACAGAATTGATTCAACTAGTAAACACAGTAAAACCAAAGAAAACAATTTTAGTGCACGGAAATTTGGATCAAGCTCAATTATTATCAGATGAGATTTCCAAAATAACTGAAGTATTTATTCCTGAAAGGAACGAAACAATTATAATTTAAAAGAATATCAAACTCGAAAAAAATATAGTCTTTTTTTATATTTTTTTTAATACAGATAAGTTTATATGAATTATTTTACATATGAATAATAATTCAAATATAGGGTGGGTAAAGTGAAAAAAGGATTAAGTCAAACATGTTACAAGTTTTTCTCCTGTCTTTCAAACCCAACACGCCTAGCAACAATAGAAAAACTAATAGAGAAACCTATGAGCGTCAATGAAATTGCCATTGTTTTAGGAGAAGAGCAAAGTATGATTTCACACAACCTTAAACCTTTGCTCGAGTGTAATTTTATTACAAGCAATAAACATGGAAAAAAAAGAGTTTACTCAATAAATACTGAAACAATTGGAGCACTACTTAACGTAGTAAAAAACCACGCAAAAAAATATTGTCCAAAAGGTGGAAATTGTCTAATAAAAGGAGATTAAAAAGATGGCAAATAGAAAAATAATAAAAATCGATGAGCAACTCTGCAATGGCTGTGGAAAATGTATTCCTAACTGCGCAGAAGGGGCGATTCAAATCGTAAATGAAAAAGCTAGAATAGTAAAAGATTCTTATTGTGATGGTTTAGGAGCTTGCCTTGGATATTGTCCTCAAGGTGCATTGACCATAATAGAAAGAGAAGCAGATACTTTTGATGAAGAATCAACAAAAATACACATTGCAAATATTGGAAAGATAGTTCAAAAAAAAGAAAAACCTCAATGGCCAATTATGCTCAATCTGGTGTCTCCAAAAGCAGATTTCTTTGATGATTCAGATATACTTGTTGTTGCTGATTGTGTGCCTGCAACTTATCCTGAATTTCATAAAAAATTAGTACCTGGTAAAAAACTTTTAGTTGGTTGTCCAAAATTTGATGATGCTCAAAAATATGCAGAAAAACTTGCAGAAATCATAAAACAACACAACATCAAAAGTATTACTGTTGCACATATGGAAGTTCCCTGTTGTTCAGGACTTAAGTGGATAGCTCAAAAAGCTGTTGAATCTTCAAATAAAAAAATTCCAATAAACAATATAATGATTGGAGTAAATGGTGAAATTAAATGAGTGAAAAAACAAATGTAAAAAACCCTCAAACATGTCCAGGATTACGTGATTTTCTTAGACCTACACCAAGTTATGTAAAATGTCATATTTGTGCAAGCGATATGGAGATTTGGAGCGATGAAGATTCTACTACATGTGATAACTGTGGTGCTGAATGGAAGAAACCAGACGAAAATGCTTCTTGTTTGGATTACTGCGAATATGCATCAAAATGTAGGGAAATAATTAATGCAAGAAAGAAATGAAAACAATATTCAATCTGAGCATGCCAGAATTACAAGAGAAAAAAAAACAATAGATGCTATGGTACACATTTATTGTAAAAATCATCATGAATCTTCAGAAGAGCTATGCAACGAATGTAACGAACTACTAGAATATGCTAAATATCGGCTTACAAAATGTCCTTTCCAAGAAAACAAAACTACTTGTGGAAAATGTCCAATACATTGTTATGAACCTGAAAAAAGAGTACACGCCAAAAAGGTAATGAGATATGCTGGACCAAGGATGATGTTACACCATCCAAAAATGGCAATTCAGCATTTACTCGATGGAAGGAAAAAACCTAAAAAACTTCAAAAAAAATAAAATATGAGTATCACTAATAAATTTAAACTGTTAATATTACGTTTTTTAATTTGGAATTAATCCAATTTAAAAACTATAGATAATTTCTTTTTTTCTATTCCATCGATAATTTGTATCCATGAGTGAGGCATATTTTCTTTTTCCTCAGAAGTTAATTTTCTAAGAGTATAGTCTTTATCAATAAAAAATGATTTAGAACATGAAATACAATTTTGATAAGGAAATAATCTTCTTGTTGATCTTTTTATTTGTTGAGTTGTTTTACAATAAGGACAGGAGTGTATTATGTATTCACTATCTTCTGTTTTGTCTTCTTCAACTTCAACATGATTTACTAAATCTTCCCATGAAGCATATATTCTATGCAATGGAGAATTACTCTTTTGCCACATTTCCTTAAAAATGCTTAAAAGTTCTTTTTTTTCAGTAATATTGGATGTTTTTTTCTTTTCAATATTCAAAATCAATTCCTCTTAGGAAGAAAAATCAACAGTTGTGAATTAGGAATAAATAAAAAATTGATAAAGTATATTCCTTCTGCCATGAAGTATCTATCCTCAGTAATTTTAATAAATTAATATATAAATATTAAACAATTCTCTAATATAAACTAAAATAAATTAGAATTAAATTAAAAAAAAAGATTAAATTGATACAATTAAGCAGAATTTTTTATTAAATTTAAAGAATATTCATTACAGCAAATATTAAAAGCTTCTATGACTTTACTTTGCAAAGCTTTTTTAATAGGATTTTAGAGGAAAAGAATTGTCTCAATAATTCAGGAAAAAAATACCTGAAATATAAGTAGAATCCGCAAAAATCGTAGCTATTTTGATATTTTTGATAAGACGTTGCAAGTATCAATAATCTATATTTTCAACAAGTATCTAATAAATCAATTAATTGAGATTTAGATAACCCTAATCCTGATTTTCCATCTAACCTTTTCGCTATTTTTCCTTTCTCAAAAAATAGTACTGTTGGAACATTTTCAATAGAATAGTCATCCCAAATAGGATTTGAATAATCATCCAAATTTACACAAAGAATCATATCAAACATTTTTTTTCCAGAATGTTCTTTAAAAATTTTCTTGAATCTTTGACAAAATGGACACCATGAAGCATAAAATAAAGCCAAAAGACGATCATTCTTTACTAGCTGAATATCAAAATCGGCTTTCTGATTAATTTCAATCATTTTAGCAACCTAAAAAGACCCAAGGACCTGTCCTTCTTAAATGTGTCGACAGATCAATAAAATAAAAAAAAGTAAACAATTGACCTATTTTACAACAGGTATTTCAAGGATTTTTGCCAACTGTTCACATCTTTGCTTAATCTCAGGAAGCTCATTTTGCAGATAATTAACTCTATTTTTTTTCGCTTCAATTTCATTAATAATTCTTTTTTTAAGAGTTTCTTCCATGTCAAGCAGTTGGTTCTTTTGATTTAAAAGTTCTTTTTCTTCATCAATAAGATTTTTTAAAATGAAAAACACGGTTTGTTCATTTGTTTGATTCATTTCAGCAGCTTTTTTCCTCATAGTTTTTAATTTGCTGAATTTTGCTATTTTTTTTATTTTATTACCAGTGGTTTGTTTTTCTATAAGTTCATTATCTTGATCTTGAAATATTTCGAACATTGTTTTACACCAAAAGTATCTAATATATCAATATATAATAATCACTATTCCGAATATGGATATAATTCAAAAAAGAAATTAATTAAACCTAACAAATAGAAATGATTCAATCACCACACTATTTCACAGAATAATGAGAGAAAAAATTTTGGTTAGAAAAAAAAGAGTAAAAAGAGGTTATCCAGTTGCCCTTCTAATAGGGATTGAAAATGAACAAATAACGATTTGGAAAATATTTAGTCAAATTGCAAAATTTCAGAAAATCTTCCCATTTGAAGGATTAAAAAAAGACACCAAAGCCAATTATAGTTTTTTCGAAACAATAATAGAATCCATAAGACCCAGTATTAGGGAAGGAATCAAAAGTATAATTATTTCAACACCTCCCAAAACTAAATTTTCAGATTATTTACTAACACACATAAAACTACACCATTCTTATTTAACCCAAGGAAACAATAAAGTCTCTTTCTCAAAAATAGTAGGATCAACGAACACAAAAGAGAAAGTAAGGTCGTTAATAAGAGATAGTTTATTTCAAAAACTTATATCAGAAACAGCAATTAAAGAAACAGATAATCTAATATCTATTTTAGATAGAAATCTGGTTTCTTCAAATTCAAAAAACAAAATTTTGTTTTCTTTTGAAGAAATTAGCAAAATATTTCTCGATAATCAAAAACAAACTAAATCTCGCCCAGAATATCTACTACTAACTGATAACTACCTAAAAGATTGCAAACACAAAAATCAACTAAATAGCATTTTACAAATTGCTAAAAATAGAAAAGTAAAAACAAGAGTAGTCTTAAACCAATTGCCAGCAGGTAAAAGATTAACTCAACTAGGAGGATTAGTTTGTTTAATACAAACAGATAAAATCTGAAAAAAAATAAAAAATATCGCCCTTTAACAAATTATTTTTTGCAATTCTTCAATACTAATTTTATTTGAATATAAAGCAGTTCCTAATAAAACTCCAGAAACACCAAGATTTTTTAATTCAATCAAATCGGATACACCTCTTATTCCGCCGCCAACAAATACGTCAATATTAAATTTTTCTAGAATTTCTTTAATAAATTTAGTATTTACACCAGTTTCACAACCTACTCTCAATAAATCTAAAATAATAATTTGAGAAACCCCAAAAGTCTCAATAGTTTTTAAAAAATCAAATAGATGTTTTATCTCAACGAGATTAAAATTCGCAAACATTTTTTCTCCATGCAAATCAAGACTTACAACAATTCTACTTGTCCCGAAGAACTCAACAGCATCCTTTAAAAAACTCATTGAAGTTAAGGTTTCAGTTCCAACGACAACTTTCCTAACATTTCTATTAAAAAGACAATTAGCCAATTCCATATTGCTTACACCCGCATCAACAATTAATTCAATTTTTGAACTATCTCTAATCTTTTCTAAAATTTCAAAGTTTGTATTATTATTAATAATTGAATCTAGATCTGCCAAATAAATTTCTTTAAAACCCAATTTTTCAAGAGTAATTGCTATATTTATTGGATTATTGGAAGTAAATAAAGGACTTTTGAGGTATTGATATTCATTTCTTCTTCCTCCTTTTGCATGAACTGCTTTTTTGTTTAAAATATCTATAACAGGAATTATTTTCATCTTTTACACATTATTAATTTATAAAAACGAGTCAATAAACTATACCAGTTAGTTTTCACTCTTTTACTATTAATAAAATTTTTTCAGTCTCAATAAATAGAATCAAAAACTTTAAAGGCTTAAAAGTTCCGCAGTTTGTTTGAATTCATTTGAAACTGCTAATAAGTCCTAAGAACAAAAAAGAAGCCATCGAGTCAATAGCGGGAGGAGCAGACATAATAGATGTGAAAAATCCGACAGAAGGCCCATTGGGAGCTAATTTTCCTTGGATAATTCAAGATATTGTAAAAATCGTTCCTAATAATATTGAAACAAGTTGCACAATAGGTGAAATGCCAAATTGTCCAGGATCTATAAGCCTAGCGGCTCGAGGAGCAGCTACTATTGGTGTAAATTACATAAAAGTCGGCCTTTCAGGATTAAGAACAAATAAAGAAACAATAAACTTTCTAAAAAATATTGTCAGATCAGTAAAAGATTATAGCTCAAAAATAAAAGTTGTAATTACAGGATATGCAGATGCTAAAAAAATTGGATCAATAAATCCACTTATGGTTCCAAAAATCGCTTCAAAAGCTCAGGCGGATGTTGCAATGATTGATACTGCAGTTAAAGATGGAAAAAGCCTTTTTGACTATCTCAACGAAAAACAATTAAGTAATTTCATTATTGAAGCGAATAAATTCAAATTAATAACCGCTCTAGCAGGGTCTTTAAAAAAAGAAGAAATATCAAAAGTCCAATCGTTAGGTGCAGATATTGCAGGTGTTAGAGGAGCTGCATGTACTTTTGGAGATAGAATTAATGGTCAAATAACCAAGGAAAAAGTTACTGAAATCGTTGAATACTTATCAACGTTAAAAACTGGAAATTAGAAAAATAAGATTTAGAAATAATGGCTTATCAAAAATCGTAATGAGCTAGGGATTGTTACTAATGAAAATATTAGTGTATGAGTACTTTTCAGGAGGAGGTTTTACATTCAAATCATTTTCACATAGCATACTCTGTGAAGGATTAGGAATGCTTAAAACTTTAATTTCAGATTTTTTGGCAGCTGGACACCATACAACAACAATCATTGATTCTAGAATACTAGAACTTAATTCATTACAAATAAACGCTAACCAAATCATACCTATTTCTTCTTTAAAAAATTTTAAACCGATAATAATGCAATTATCTAAAGATATAGATGCTGCATATATTATTGCGCCAGAAACAGATGGAATACTACAAGGTATTTTAAAAATAATTGAATATGCTGGCATAATTTCATTAAATTGTTCAATTAGCGAAATTGAAAAAGTCTCTGATAAACTATTGTTTAATAAATTATTAGAAAAAATGGATATCACTACACCAAAAACAATTGGATTCAAAACATCAGAAAATTTAATAGACATTAAAGAAAAAATATTGAAAAAACTTTGCTTACCCATTATTCTCAAACCTTCAACAGGAACTAGTTGCGAAGGTATTAGTATTGTTAGAAATGAAAAAAATTTAAAAAATGCAATTTACAAAATTAATAATCAGGTTAAGTGCAAAAATGCTATTGCTCAAGAATATGTAAAAGGTAATTCTGCTAGTGTAAGTCTATTATCTTCAGGAAATAAGGCTATCGCTATCAGTCTAAATAAACAAATAGTAACAATTGAAGATACTGAAAAAAATGCTAATTATGAAGGCGGATTTGTTCCTTATGAGACATCTCTTAAGAAAAAATGTTTTGAAATTTCAGAAAAAATTATACAAAGCTTCCCTGGTTTGAAAGGATATGTAGGGATAGATCTGATTCTTACAGATCATGATGTTGTTATCTTAGAAATCAATCCAAGATTAACCACCTCATATATTGGAATAAGAAATGTAATTAAACTAAATTTAGCTCAAAATTTAATTGATTGTTATTTTAATAAAGATCTTCCTTCTAAAATACTAACATATGGATACTCTTATTTCTTAAAAATAAAGTTGAATAGTTCATATAATAACTCCTATAGAAAAAATAGATTATCTGAAAAAATTGTTTCAGCGCCAGTACAAATAGTGGGATATAGAAATAATTGCGCACTTATTACAGTTAAAGGAAAAACAAAAAAAGAGACAATTAAAAGATTTTTTGAAGTTAAAAAAGAGTTTCAAGATATCAATGGAGAGAACTAATCTGACTAGGATAATAGGTTGGGATATAGGTGGAGCAAATATAAAAGCAGCGATAATTCATACTGAAAAAGATAGTATAAAATCCATAAAAATTATCAAAGAATATTTTCCAATGTGGAAAAAAGCTAGAAAACTAACAGAATCTCTTTCAGAAATACGAAAACGACTAATCAATAGTGAACCAGATGCAATGGGATTAACTATGACTGCTGAATTATCAGATGTTTATAGTACTAAAAGAGAGGGAGTGAATCATGTTCTTAATTCAGCTTTAAGAGCTTTTAAGAAAACTCCTTTTTTAGTTTTAAATGTTAAAACAGAACTAATCTCAGTTAAAGAAGCTAAAGCTAATCCTATTGAAGTAGCTGCAGCTAACTGGGTTGCAACAGGTTGGCTTATTTCACAGAAAGTAAAAAATTGTGTTGTAGTGGATGTTGGAAGTACTAGTACGAGTATTATTCCCATAATTAATGGAAAAATCACAGCCATTGGAAAAACTGATTTAGAAAAGTTGAGAGTGGGAGAATTAGTTTATACGGGTTGTTTAAGAACAAATATTGCGGCAATAGTAAATTCAATTCCCTTTAGAGGCAGTGAGGTTAAAGTATCATCAGAATTTTTTTCTCAATCAGGAGATATTCATCTCATTTTAGGAAACATAGTTGAAGAAGAATATTCAACAGAAACTCCGGATGGTAGAGGAAAAACAAAAAGAAATGCTATGGAAAGATTAGCAAGAGTTATTTGTGGAGATATAGAAATGATTGGAGAAAACGAAATTCTCCAAATAGCTAATTACGTTTATTCTAAGCAAATTGATCAAATTAGTGAAGAATTAAAAAAAGTATATTTTAAAATTAAGTGTAGTGAAAAAAAAGATATCCCTGTTGTTGTGACTGGTATAGGAAAACATTTTATGGCTGCAAAAGCTGCCAAACAATTAGGAATCACTAAAATTATTGACATAGATCAGATTTTGGATTACAATGTTTATGTAGCATCACCTGCAGTTGGAGTGGCATTAATGGTGTTAAACAAAATTTTAGGAGAAAATTTTATTTGGTAACAATAATAAAAATTGGTGGAAGTTTAGCAAAAAATCCTAAATCCCTAAGATTATTATGTGCCAAAATTGGATCTATTGCTAAAAAACATTCTTTGTTTATTGTTCCAGGCGGTAGCAAATTTGCGGATGTTGGTAGAGATTTTGATAAAAGATACAAATTAACTCCTGAGACTTCGCACAAAATAGCAATTTTAGGGATGGATCAATACGGTTTTATTATAAACGAGCTTATACCAAATTCTTCCTCTTTTTATCAATTGGTTGAATATAAAAAAATATTAAAAATAAAAAAAATTCCAGTTTTTTTACCTTCCAGTTATATGTTTAATAAAGATCCTTTAGAAAACTCTTGGAATGTCACATCAGATTCAATAGCTGCATATCTTGCTAAAGGAATTAAGTGTACTAATTTAATATTAATAACTGATGTTGATGGCCTTTTTACTAAAGATCCTAGAAAAGTCTTCTGAAGCTAAATTTGTCAAGAAAATCTCTGCTAACGAATTAGTACAGCTTAGTCAAGTGTCTTGTGTTGATAAGTTCTTAGGAAAAATACTCTTACAATCAAAAATAAGATGTTTTATAGTTAATGGGCGATATCCAAGTAGATTGAATGCTATTTTGAATAATCAACAGACTATTTGCACTCTAATTTTTTAAAATTAAAACAATAATACTCTTAACTAAATAGAGCTTTAATTCAAAAAAATTCATCAAAAGATAGGAAAATGTTTAATCTCTTTTTTTTGACCTACCTTTTGCCTAATTGATTGATTAGAAATATTTTTTGGGAAGAATTATATTGGTGTTATAAATTCTTAGTATAATAAGAAGATGCAATAATTGAGTAAGTATAAACAAATTTTAATTGTTTTATTAGCGATCGTTACAGTTATTTTTATTGGATCAGGTATATACTCACAAAATTTACCTCAAAAATTATATCCCGGAGAAATTCTTGAATATGAAGGAAAAGATCTTTCTTCAATAAATAATTTTAGGGAAAACTCAATTAAAGGCCCCCAGCATATTAACGAATCTACTTATGGTTTAGCTATTACAGGTCTAGTTAACCAAACAATTCAATTTTCATATAATGAAATTATTAATGATTTCCAAAAATATCAGAAAGTTACAACGCTTCATTGTGTTGAAGGATGGTCAGTAACAATTCTGTGGGAAGGATTTTTGTTGGAAGATATTTTAGAAAAAGTTGAAATATCTCCTGACAGTGAAGTCGTAATTTTTTATGCATATGATGGCTACTCGACTTCTCTTCCTCTTGAGTATATAAAAAATCAAGAAATAATCTTAGCATATAAAATGAATGATGTTATTCTTCCTCCTGAAAGAGGATTCCCATTTCAACTTGTAGCTGAAAGCAAATATGGATATAAATGGATTAAATGGATTACAGAAATTGAATTATCAAATGATTTAAGTTATAAAGGATATTGGGAAAACAGAGGTTTTTCAAATGATGCTAGTGTAGAATAGATGCTAGATTCATATAGATAAAAAAAACTATTTACAATATCTTTTTTAAAACTTTTCTAAAACTAAATAATCATAAGATAACTTCTTTAAAATCTATGAATAAAACTCCTCAAACTTTAATAATACGAACCAATATTTGTCTGGGTAGAATCTACAAGAACATCTGGTTATTTACGAATTCTTGGAACCTTCACATAAAAGTTGGCTATGAAAAGAGCATGTATGAATAGTTAGATATCTTGAACTCTTAAGAAGAAGAGTAGTGATTCATAAAGATAAAATAAGCTAATCTCAATTGATTTAACATATAACAAATAATTTTGTTATAAAGATTAAATTCACTTAGAAAATATCCCTATCAAATTGGAGGTGCACAATTACGGGAACATCCCAAACATTTACAATAAAGTATGTTACACAGGCTAAATTTGAAATAGATGGAGTAGTAGAAAAACCAGACGTAATAGGAGCAGTTTTTGGTCAAACAGAAGGACTTTTTGGACCAGAACTAGATCTACGAGAACTCCAAAAAACAGGAAGAATTGGAAGAATAGAAATCGAATTACAATCGAAAAATGATAGAACAGCAGGAACAATAACAATTCCAACAAGTCTAGATCGAGTATCGACAGCACTAATAGCAGCAAGTGTAGAGAGCATAAATCGTGTAGGTCCATGTTCAGCAAAAGTTCGACTTTAGAAAAAATAGAAGACATTACGTGAAGCACGTAGAAAAGATAATATTGACCGAGCCAAAGAAATTCTTCATAAATGGAACATAGAATCTATGCCCAGCGGTTGACGAAGTCTATAAAGAAATATCCGACACCATGAAAGTAGGAAAAGTAGGAAAATATGGACCAGAAGAATTACCTGCTGGACCTGGACTCGAAAATGCTAAAGAAATAATAATTGTAGAAGGTCGAGCAGACATCATTAACCTTATGCGATGTGGAATTTCAAATACAGTTGCACTTGAAGGAGCTAAAAGTTCCAGATTCAATAAAAAAACTTTCGCGAGAAAAAGAGTCAACAGCTCTTCTTGATGGTGATAGGGGAGGAGATTTAATATTCAAAGAATTGATGCAAGTTGCAACAATAAAATATGTTGGACGAGCTCCCAGAGGAAAAGAAATTGAAGAATGCAACTGTAAAGAAATAAGCAAAGCTTTAGCGGATAAAATAACAATCAACAGACAACCAAAACCAAAGCTAGAGAATAGAAAGCCAGAAATTCCAATAGAAATTTCAAATGTTGTAAAGGCACTAGAAGGAACCCTTGAAGCAGTTCTGCTTAATGGAAAACTAATACAAATGGAAAGATTACCTGTTAGTCAACTAGCTGAAAACCTTCAGAAATCAAAAGGTGTTAAATGTATAGTTTTTGATGGAATTATCACTCAAAGAATAGTTGATATGGCTGCAGAAAAGAACATTAAAAAAATAGTTGCTTCTCGCATTTCAGAAGCTGTAAAACCAGTATTAAATGTTGATTTAATAACATTTAAAAACGCATTAACCAATTAATGCAGCCAAAAATTATTAACTTCTTTTCTTTAGTTTAGCATAACTAGTTTTTAACGAATAACTTTTCGAGTCAACTATCACTTCGAAGTCTCGAAGTATCATTAAGAACCATTATAATTTTCACAAATTGTTGTCTTGAGTAATTCACTATTAAATACAAGTTGAAAATTATTTTTCGAATATCAATGAAACTCTTACTATTCGGTATTGTATTTTCTAAGTATTTTCTTGTGCAAATTGCACAAATAGGCAGGTAGACTTTCTATATATTGAAGTTCTTTTTTTGTTAAAGTATACAATTCACGCCAAAACTTTAGGTTATATCTAATCTTTAAATGTTCCAGATTTTTTTGAAGACGTTTAGTTGCTTCTTTTCCTCGTTTATCAAAATCTAAAAATAGTATTATTTCTGAAACGTTAGTTTTTTGAATTTCAGAAATAACATCAAAAAAAGATTTTCCTTTGGTTTTAACTGTGATAATTATTCCTTTTACACCCAACAAACGAAGAGCTATAATGTCTTTTTTTCCTTCTACTACTATTGGAGTTCCATTCAAAGACTCTTCAGATAAAGAAGTTACAAGATTGTAAAGTTTTTCTTCTTTAATCTTAAGTCTAGTTGACAAACTTTGGCTACCTTGTAATTTTTGCTTTTTTTACTAAATTTAAACATTCCATTGCATCATGATTATTTGCGAAATAACGTCTGACAGGTTCTAAAATACTATATAATTCTTTGGCTACGGCATTTTTTAGATCTTGTGGATGTAAGTCCCCTTTTTCAAAAGCAATTTTTAGCTCTGTGAAATTTTCAAAATTCAAAGTGCCCCCAAATTTTGTGGGTCTTGAAATTGTGAAAACTGGATTTTCTCGAAAAATTATGTACTTGCAAATATCGATAACTGGATTGTATTCAGATATTCTGTCTGGACAAAATGCCCTCTTCATTTTTTTCTTTATTTCTTCAAATGAATCATAAATGAAAATACAAGTTTCCGGCTTGCTTTTGGACATTTTAGCTGAAGCTAATGCTTCCTTTCTTTTCTCCTCAGGTATTGGCCAAATAGTAGGCTTTTCAAGCCCTTGTAATAGATGATGATGGATGCAAGTAGGTTTCCAATAACCAAGTTTTTCTCCAATTTCACGAGCAACAACATTGGCTTTCCTTTGATCCATACCTAATTGACAAATTTTTACATCTAATTGAAAGATGTCTGCAACTTGCATAGGTGTATATAGAAAATCAGACACATGCCTAGCTTCAGCTTCTTTTCTTCCAGCAATCTCTAAAGTTCTTGTTGTTCTTGCAATTGTAAGAGTCTTGGCAATTTTTACGGTTTTGGCCCAAAAATCTAAATCTTTATACTCTTCATCAGAATAAATAAATTGAACTTTATCAGCAGGTACCCCAAGTGAAATCCAAGAATGACGAAAGAGTTCAGCAGCTTTATTAATTAAGGTTAAATCACTACTAAATTTATTATTTAACCATGCGTGCCAAGTTGCTAAAAAAGCTTTAAATTGTAAACCTGCTTCAGCAAAATCTTTCATCTTATAAGCACAAATTACACCAGTTCCTAAATGAACCAAACCTGATGGCTCCCAACCATTATAAGCTATTGGATGATCATCAGTTTCTAATAGTTCTCTCAATCCATTTGGAGTTAGCACTTCTTCAGTAGGAGATCTGCATATTAACTCAATTTTTCTTTCAATATCCAAATTGTTGCCAGCCTTAATTATTTATTATCTCATATAGAACTGCCAAACTTAAAAATTTAGTTTATTATTTTTCAAATTCCTCTTCACGGGCTGGATTGTCTCCCATGTAACCAAACACTTAACTTCATAGTGAAGCGGTACGCTTTTCTAGGCTAAGCTCTCTCAGCATGGGATATTAAGCCCGATCTCACTTGTCCCATGATTGGGTAGAGCTCAATACGTCATAAGTATCGCAAGATTTGGTTTCCTTGCTTCCTCTGTCGAGTCCGTCGTCATGGATGTATCAGTGAGACATATTAAAAATAAGAAAAACACCAGTTAAGTCTTGCTGTTAAAAAAACTGAAATACGATTATATTTCATTAACTTGAATGGGCCGAGACTGGGATTCGAACCCAGGCGATAGGCTAACTGCCATCTCCAGCAAGGATGATGCCCACAGGCCTATAGGCTACCAGGCTACCTCATCTCGGCCACTTTCATGGTCTTTTTGGTGGCTTGGTAACAACTTAACAGCATACTCCTTATTTTCGTTTACGGAAGATTTTACCACCATCTGAATATTCACCAGTAACAAACTCAAAACCAGACTCAATGAGCTTACATGCTTCTTTAACATTATTCGCTATTGCAGTGTGGAAGTTATCTTCTGAGAAAGCATATTCTCTTGTTTCAAGATCAATGTAAAGTTCTGTGTTTCTAATGTCTTTATGACCCAACAGTTTTTTTACATCGCAGATAGATCATGAGTTCTATGATATTCCAACGTACCTCTCCAATAACGCATTGTGTGGAAGTGTATTTCTTGCAATCTGGGATTTTGCAGTTTATAGGCTAATTCTTTTTCGTTCTCTGGTAAACATAGCTTTCAGACTATTTTGTGTTGTAAATCCAAAAACTTGTTTATTTTTTTTCGGTAGTGAATTAAGCATATCGAATAGTTTTTTTGATATATTGGCTATTACTCTTGGATTACTACCTTTTTCAGGCATATTACATGTAATTGTTCTCTTTTGATAATCTACATCGATCCAAGTTATCGCAATAGCTTCTCCTGATCGCATTCCAGTCTCTTTAAGCAACTGTAAAAATATAGCAACGTTTCTAGAGCATCCAGCAACTAAACTATCAATTTCTTTTTCTTTTGGAACATATGGTAGCTTCCGAATCACGTTGCATTTTGGAGGATTCCAAGTTAAACCTTGATAATTTAAGAATTTTGTATATGATGCTATAACATTCCTTTTCCTATTTTGACTCCATGGTTGTCTAGCAATAACATCTTTAACAGTTTCTGGATCAGCCAAGATCAGCCCCTCTATTCCATGAGAACTTTTAACACAGAATAACGAAGTTTTATTGTAGCTTCAGCATACCCTTGTTTTTTCAGATGAAAACAGAATTGTATTATTTGTCCTTTCTGAGTATTTTTCTTATCAACCGCAACAATCTTTATTTTTGTTGGGTTGTCCAATTTTTTCGCCTTCTTTATGACGCATAATTGGTGATTATTATTTGACTGACATTGTTTATATGGATTATCAGAAAAACGATAAACACAATCACGACATAAAAAACGCTGAACAAAACCATTTCTTGTTTTTCTTATCCCATCTTTCCAAATTTGTTTACTATGACAATTAGGACATTCTCTACTTTCTTTTTCACCTCCTTTAATCGTTTTGGACACCAACAAACTTTAAGAATTAAAGAAAAATATTAAGCAACTAGGCAACCAACTGGTAGGTTTTTGGAGTTAAGAATAAAAATGAAGGAAATTGATGACGGTATTAAGAACAAATATTTTGATGAAATAAGCGAAGGCAAGTCCAGTCTTGATGATATTTGCCACGAAATTTTTTTCACTTTAATAGCTTATAAAAAACTAAGACGAAACGAATTACTAAGAACCCTCAAAAAATACGGATTAAAAATTAGTTCACCAACTCTAAAAGAACATCTAGATCATTTAATAGAAAAAAAACTTATTGAAAGAGAACAAAAAGATGTTCAAAAAGTAACGTATGGATTAGTTAAAGAAATTGAAGATCTTGTGCATCCATCCCATGAGGAAATAGTAGAGTGGTTTAATGAATTTCATGATGAGAGTAAAATACCTAAACAGTTTCAATCTTTGAAAATAACTCAAAAAGAATTGTATAGTAGATTTTCTGACAAACAAATCGATAAACAAACCAATGATGATTTGGCTGATACTTTGAGTTTAAATCTTCATGAATTAAAAACATTTATTGGTTATGATTTGAAATTGGGTAGGTTTGATAGTGATAAGGCTTTTTGGACTTTTGTTGGAAATCCACTTTATAGAATGCATGAAAAAAATATTGTAGAAAAATGTCGTTCTAGTGATAGGTATAAAAAAATGCTTTTTGAGAAAATTGCTATCTTAATAGATGAACTTAGAAGCGATAAAGAATTATTACGAGAAAGAAAAAAATTGGGATACCGAAAAATTAGGAGAGGCGGACCTTCGGTTCCGCCTAAACCCTCCGAACCAACAGAAGCTTGATTTTAACTTATCAATATTTTATAATCATTAGACATACCTTTTATCACTGTAATTTTGATGTAGCCAACCCCGTAGAGTGAGGGTTGGCTCCGTACACTGTCAAGATAATTTTTTTTTGTGGCTAAGAAAGGGAACCGCCCATAAACTTGTTCATTTATTAGCAATAAAAAAGTTTATTGGTCGGTTCAGTAAAGTGGGTTTCTCCAAACCTGTCAAGAGATGGATAATTTACTGAGTATACCTGAGTTAGTTAAGTAAATTTTGTATACAAAAGCATCACCAAAACACAGTTTACAACCAGCAAAAGCCATCTTATACTGATTTTTTTTAGTATTACTTTTTTTTGTATTTTTTAAAGTAAACAAGGATGCTTAATCCAATTAACACTATTATTGCTATTGAAATAACTGCTATTGTTGTTGGAAAAGATTCTTGTTCAGGAGTTGAAGTAGGTGTAGGAGTTGGTGTCTGAAGCTCACTAATAGTTATTGTTTGCGTTTCGCTAAAACCGCTCATTTCATCAATATCTAACTTCCAAAGTGGCGATACTGGACGACCAGCTAGCTGATCGTAATAATGGCCATAAATCGCCTCGACTTGAAAATCCACCATGTCACCAACAGAAAGTCTCCTAAAAATGTCTATGTCAGCGTTTTCTCCTATCGAATAAGACTTTACTGTATATACAGAGGCTGAAACATTAATGAAAAGTTGAGTCCAAGAGTCTCCAAAATGTCCTTTAACTCGAACTCTATAAAATCCTTCAATTAAGTTCCTATCTCTATCGGTGTGCGTGATAAAATTGTTGTTATTCTTTATTCTGACCACTATAGATTTATTTTCCACATGGTAACCAGATTGGATTGTTAAGTTATTTCCTGTGTATGGATCTATTTCGTAGACAGGTGGTTCATAATAAGGGTGAGCTTCCTGTTTAATAGTGAATTCAGGAACAGAAAGTGAATATGCATTTACTGTTTGAATTGATCCAAAATCTAAGATTCCAATTGTTACAAATCCTAAAACCATTATAGCAATTAAGAATTTAACTAAAAACGACTTATACATTGAATCCACATAATAACAGTAATTATTTGAGTTTTTATACCTTGTTTCCACAGCCTCAGTATTAATATTCAAGTTAATTTGGTGTGAAATTGATTTTGTTTTATCTATAAAAATATAAGAACAATGTGTACCAATAATTGGACATAATGGTGTGCTGTTACTTTTTTTTGTATTTCTTGAAGTAAACCAAAATTCCTATTCCTGTCACAGCTATTATTGCTATTGAGGCTACTGCTAAGGTTGTTGGGAAAGGCGCTGGTTCAGGAGTAGGCGTAGGAGAATAAGTGGGTTCAGGACTTGAAGTTGGTGTTGGGGATAGTGTTGGAGTAGGTGTAGGATCCGGATAAGAAGAAAACGGAGTATATACTTCGTTCTTTTTATTACCAGGTGTACCTCCAATAGCATACAGTTTGTCATTTACAACCACCAAACCAAAACTTGAACGAAAAGTTAGCACAGGAGCACCATCAATCCAAGAATCACTCTTTGGATCATAAATATGGTGCTTGTCAAAATCAACAATATGAATCCGTTTTGGAGCAAATCTCCCACTTGTTGCGACCATTCTTGCGTTTGAAGAAACATTTAGGTTAGTTCTAATTTCAGAAAGCCAACTATCCGTTTTTGGATCATAAACTTGAATAATTCCTTTGCTAAATACATATATTTTTTCTTCGAAAACAACAGATTGGCAACTATACAATTGAATTGGGGCTGGTGATGCTAAACTCCAAGAGTTAGTATTTGGATCATAAACGTCTGTGAGGTTATATGATACAGTGAAGTATCCTAAAGGTCCAGTATTTGGATCAAGGTTAAGCACATACCATCCTCCTCCGAAAACGTAGATTTTGTTATTAAATGTGCTTGCAGAAAAGCCAGCTCTTGATTCGGGTATTGGGGCTTTTATTTCCCAAGAGTCGTTAACTGGATTATAAGCTTCATTGGCATCATGTGTTTCTGCGCTGGCTCTTCCTCCACCTATTAAGTATATTTTGTTTTGACAAACAGTTGCTGCTGAGAATTCATTCCACCTAACAGTGGGATGTCGTGTTATTACTGTCCAATTGTTAATGTCAGGATCAAACATTTCATTAGGGCTTTCACCATCGCCTCCGAGAGCATATATTTTGTTGTCTACTTCTGCGAGACTAAGACCAATTCGTGGAAAAGACATTTCAGGCAGTGATATCCAAGAATTCTCTTGTGCTTCAACATTTTGGATTGTCACTGATAAAGTAATCATCAAGCAAAATTAATGAAATAACTAAGACTTTATAGTGGTATTCTCAGGTTCATCGAAATCAATAGTTATCATATTTTATTAGTAGAAAAGCCTTCTTGTAAAGGAATATTTACTAAGAAATAGTCAAGATTAATTTGACTAAAATGGCTGAATTAGAAATGCTATTATATTTTTTATAGAGACATAGACAGAGGGAGAGACAGAGAGACAGACAGAATACACACGCACACACGCACGTATGAATATATGAGTGAATATGTAAGAGAGAGAAAAAGATTAAATTTTAATCCAGATAATTTATTATAAAAAATTATATGAACCTGTGTTCTAATAATTGGACTTATGTGAAGAATGAATTCTTGAATTTAAAAGTGTTAATAGAATTTTTTTTGGGTTTTTGATAGGTGTTTATCTAGTGAGTTTATTTGTTCTGAGTTTAATTGAATGAACCAGACATCATTTGTTATTAAAATTACTTCAGCTGGAACAAATCCTAGAAGACAAAACCCAGAGCCAAAATTGTGCTGTTGCCTTTCAACTGTGGAACACATTGGACACATTAAGGAGTGCAATATTATAGCAAGCTCTTTACATGATGCCGCTGATTCAATTACTATTCCAGTTGAAGAATTGACTATATCAAAAATACAATCAAAAGGTTTCCTAGTTCCTAGAATTCAGAATACCTTGTTAAATTGGACACATGGATGACGCAGCTCTTCGCCATTATCGACATTTCGAGGACTATCACAATTACCGATGCAGCGCTCGGAGCGTCTGGCAGACCAGAGACGGATTTAGCTCCCACGAAAGCTTCTCTCCTGACGAAGCTCGGATCGTCGTCATTAGTCATCCTTTCAAAAAAAGTAACCAAGAGAACGCTTTATGTTCTTCTAGCTACATGTCGCATTTGATCAAAGGAAGAGAATCATCATCCTTCAACAGTTTCGGGAACTCGTACCCAATGTCCTCCAGCGTTCGTACCCATTCCGTAACAAGATCGACGTCTAGGAGTTCAACGATACCGCGTTCGTACAGATCGATGTACAACTTCACGAAAGCGTTGGCGAATTCCGTGCTGCCGGCTTTACCTTTGTTGTTATTATTGTCGGTTGGGGACCAATCGTTCGACAGGTACCGTACGAGTTCGCCAGCGCGTTCGTACAAGGGCTTCTCGGCATCGAAATCGGCCAAGTAACTGTGCACGTTCCGGAACTGCGTCACGATCGGACCGAAGAAAACGACGCCCAAGCCTGCGTGCTTGAACAGCGCTTGATCGATGTACGATCTCCATATATCGCTAACGCGACTGTGTACCGTCGTCGGTAAAAACAATCCCCAGAATGCCGACTTGTGGAAGATCGTTGCCTGCGCGTTGAACGGAGCGAAAGAATTGGATGGAACGGCCACGGGCAATCCCTGCGTCGACTGTTCGGCAAAGTCGACGGGAATTTTCCTCGTCAATCTCCATATCGCGTCGACGTCGGGATCGTGATTCGCTAGCGACTGGTAGACGCCAATCTTGATGGGCGACTTGTCGTTTAAATCCAATTCGCAGTATTGGTTATCGAAATTATGACACGTGTTAATGTCGTCGAGTGGGACACCTCGTGCCCACAACCCCGCTTCGGTCGCCTTGAACGGTACGTACGGATTAAACGACGTGCAGTTCTTCGTGTTGGGTACTCGAACTTTTGAGAAGGGAGAATTCTTGTTCTCTGACTTTGTAAGTTCAACTAAATCAACATTATTCATTAATTCGTTATCGTCGTCGAAATCAAATATATATTCCGCACCATTGGCAATCGCATACAAGAGAGCCTTTGTTTTGAAATAGAATGTCGGTTTGTTGGAAAATTTGGGGAAGATGATAGATGCGCGTGGAGGATAAGGAGGAGGAAGCGAGAGATGGGTAGAGAAAAAAGAGCACGTTGAGTTTGTGTTTCAATGACGACAAGACGAAATTTTCGCAGTTTCATCACTTGCTGCTGCAAGTGGCCCGCACACGCTCGTACAAGACAATGAACACCCTTC
>CAVQPF010000005.1:0-120017 GCA_963714725.1 Candidatus Bathyarchaeota archaeon | reverse complement strand
TTTAGTTTTCTAGGGGTAGAACAAACAAAGAAAACAAAATAAGAAGATATAAGTGTTCTTTGTTTGTTCTACCCAATAAAAATTGGATGAAATTATTAATAGAAAGTAAGACATAACTCTGTTGTATTACATGCTTTGAGGGAGGTGGAGAAATGGATATTGAAATAGCAATTTTGGTTGCAGGTGTTTTGATAATGGTAGGGGGAATTGTTGGAGGAGGAGCTGTTTATGCTGGACTTGAAAAGCTAGTTAAAGCACTTGAGAAAAAGAAATAATTTCTTATTTTTTTATTGAATCTCAAAATTAACAATAAATTACTTAGTCTTGGGAAGCTGGACAACCAACACCTGAAACAATCCAACACCAGTATTATCAAGCAAATGAGGAATACCTTTAGGACTCTCAATTAGCATATTTCTAGTAACCTCTTGCGTCTCTTCTCCAATAACAACATTACCCCTACCCTCAAGAATATAAAAAAAACATCAATAGGAGTAGTGTGAAGCTTTAAAGCCTGGTTAGGTTTGAGACTCAGAAAAACGGTTTTACAATCTTCTTTATCATAAAGTATCTTAGCTTCCACTCCATGAGGATTATCAAAAAGAACTACACTATCTACCTTCACTATTTTCATTGTAAAATCACAAACTAGAAAACAACAAAAGATCCTTATGAGGGTTGCTTAGAATTAAAAACTATATTTTCCATCAAATTAAAATATCTATAACTAATCTTAAACATTTTTTTAGCAAGTCTTATAGGTAAAAGAGAGCTATCTCTTCCTAAACTGTCTAAGCTTCTTCACTTTCTTATCCAGCTTCTTAAGCTTCTTCTTCTGCTCAACAGCCCTATCTTGCTTAGCCTTCAAAAACAAGTAAGCAAGAGCAATACCCTCTTCAGTTGAACCAGGCATAACTATTCAGTTAATAGTATGTATAACACTTGATTTCTATCTTTCTACTGAGGTGCTTTCATCCAAGTTTTCTTGGGGGTAGAGCAAACAAAGAACACTGTTCCTTTGATGGAACAAAATGTTCCATGAGTAGAACTAATACCTCCTTCTAAACATAATTAACAAGGTCACTAGTAAATGAAAAAACAATTCTTAGTATTTACTATCATCATTATTTTCACCCTCCTTCTCTCAGCAACAAGTATCTACATTAGCTCAAACAACTACAATAATACAGAAGAAAACAAACCAACACAAATAACCCCCACACCTAACCCAACACCAGTAGAACCATTAGCAATAGATATCATAGTAACACCTTGGGGAAACATGTACAGAACAAAACCAGATTGCCAAACAGACTTCAGCGTAGAACTATTACATCCAAACCAGAATGAAAACTTTACAACAAACACAATTGAAATAATAATCAATGCAGGAGCATACAAATGGATAGTAGAAAAAGCATTCTGCACAAGCAACTTATTTTCTGGAGAAAGATGGATACCGATAAGTAAAAACCAATATACAATGGATCTACAAAAAACATTCACAATTAACCTATACAATGTTCCTAATGGACAGCATGAATTAACACTAACTGTAATATTTCATGAAGGAACCAGAAACCAAACAACATCACACTTTAACGTTTTTATCTAGTTGCTAATCAGTAAGATAGTGAAGTTTTCTTGGGCAGAGTGATCTAAGATCTCAATAAGCAAACATATTCAAAAATTGAAGGCCCATCAGTTAAGTTGTTTATTGTATTTAGGTGAATTATTAAGTACTTCTAAAAGTTCCTGAATCTGAGAATGAGTTAGTTTACAATTATTGAGGTTGCTCAAAAATGATATTTTATCAGTGGCATTTTTTAGTTCATGAAGACTTTCCCACGTCACTAATATATTGCCTGAAAAACTTTTGTTATCAATAGAAGTATTCCAAGCTCCAGGTTGCAGTCCAGTTTTCATTTCATCTGAAGCAGTAAATGGACCTATTAATGTATTTAATTCAGAGTTTAAAAGAAAAACTAGTACTCCAGCTTGAACTTCTTTAGCAATATTCACTTGATTTTCTGAGCAAGTAATTCTTTTGTTTTTTATGCAGTCATTGAGAGATGTTGATTGACATAGAAAAAGGTAACCTTGAAACATAGCTCTATAAATGTTATTAGAGAAATAAAAATGATTTCTAATTTGAAGATTGGTAGTTAGTCAAGGTTGTTTGACTGCTAGTTGACCAAGTTTTCTTTACAAGAACCCTTAAACACAAAACAACACTAAGTAATATTGGATAAGTGATGAGCAAAAGCAATCATTACAGAGCTGCTATTAGCATAATTATTGTTTTACTAATTATCTCATCTTTGGCAGTTTTAAATGTAAAGGCACAACCAACTCCTACTTCTGGTAATTGGAGTCAAGTAGCAACATTTACTGGTGAAAATAGTGTTAATACAGATTCTTTCACTTGTGACCATGTTGAGTGGAGAATAAGATGGGAAGCTGATATAATGGATTTGCTTTTTTATTTTACAGATTACTTCCTACAGATTACTACCTTCCCAGAAGGATCAATTAATTATTACATTGATTTTATCAATGGAAGCTTCTCTTCCATTTCTGACTCTGGTGACCGTGTTAGTGGAACTAGTTATATTCATGACCACGCTGGGAGCTTCTATTTGAGAATTATTACAAGCACTAATACAGAAAAGTATAGAGTAATTGTTGAACAAAACACAGATTCTCCAATTCCCTCACCAACTCCAATGCCTACACCTTGGATTTATGAATATAGAGGATTTTACATAGAGCAAGTAGGAAGTAATTATATTGTTTCAGAAAACTATCTTGAAACATATATCTCACCATTATTTTCAACTATTGAAGAAGCTAAAGAATGGATAGATTATGGCCCAACAGCAACACCTCAACCAAATGATGGTCTAACCCCACAATTTGCATTCCCAACACCGCTAGAGGCACAAGCAATAGTAGGAGCATCAATCATAATAGTAGTCTTAGGAACTGCCATAGTATTCTTCTTGTATTTACTGAAAAAAAATTAGCATACTTCAAGAAGTACAGGAAATAAAGTTCATACCGTATTCCTAAGTTTTCTATGATTCAAACTTAACTTTTCAGATGATTTAATAAAAATTGTAAGTTTAGTCTGATAGGTTTCCTCAACAAACACAATACCATCATCACTAAATTCTCTATCAACTAAATCTTCTTGAAAGCTCATAAACCAAAACCTCACGCAAATACTATGCATTAAGAACTAGAATATACTCGTTTTTCCATTAAACAAAGCCCTAGAAATAACTGGTTTACTAAATAATGTCTTAGAAGAACCTATTTTTACCTATATATACAAAAATGATTTAGCTATGTTTTCCACAATCTAAGTTTTCTTTGGTAGAGCAAACAAAGAACACCAAGAGCAACCAAGTAAAATCTAATTATAATAAAGAAAATCAAAGAATTAATTCTAAATGAATATCCTTTCAAAGAATTAATTCTAAATGAATATCCTTAGGCTCTAAACAAAACAATTCCTGATTTACTTCAGAAACCAACCTGCAACCCATATGAAAATAAAAACCAATAGTATTCTTTGAAGGAGTAGCAGAAATATACAAACTCTTAACACCCAAACCTTTAGCCCTCTTTATAACTTCTTGAAACAATTTTCCACCAACTCCCATATGTCTATAATTACTATCCACCTGATGGAAATACAATTGAAGCTGATCCTTACCATTTCCAATAAATTTGGATTACAAGACAGAGAGTCCAATTAATCTATTTTCTATAAAAGCTCCAAACAGAGTTCCATTTCTATCATAAATATCATAGAGATGAATAATACACCTTTCAAGTTCACCAGGATTCCAACCTTTCATATCATGAAATTCATCTTTAAGAACAAGCTTACCAGATTCAAAATAGTAAACTTGCTATATCACCTCATTTCTACTGATACCTCTGACTTTTTCTATTTCTCCTTTACTGAGGATTTTAATTTCCATATTTTATATCAAGAAGCAGATCAAATAACTATACTTTTTCCTGTTTTCAATATGGGTAGAACAAACAAAGAAGCTAAAATATTAAAGTCTAAATAACCAAAACAAAGGACAGGAATCTTTGTGAAATATTACTCAGAAGAGGAATCAAAAGAACTTAGATTAGCTTTTGAAGAGAAAATTCTCAGCTGGCATCAGATTACTAAAAAAATCATGTTTGGATATCCTTGCTATAAAACAAATGAGAAACTATTTGCTTTCTTAGTTACAAAAGGTCTTGTACTAACTAAACTAAATCAAGCTCAAAGAGAAGAACTATCAGAAAAATATGATACTTCCTATTTTCAAGCAGGCAAAAAGACTGTTAGAAATTGGTTAAAGATTACTATTATCAAAAAAACAGACTTAGATCAATTAATGTCATTTGTTAAGAAGAGCTATGATAATGCAATTTTGAATTCAAAGCAAACTTAATTCAAGGCACATATTCTTTTTTAGTAAAGTTTTCTTTGGTAGAACAAACAAAGACTCAAACTGGTTAGTCAAGGTTTATTGACCTAGTTCAGTCAATCTTTCTTGACCAAAACAGGCTTTTTTAGTCAAAATAGCTTTACAAAAACCCTTTTTATCCAATTTAGATCTCTAATGTACAGGGAAAAAACAAATGGAAAATTCAAATCAAGCAAAACATAAACTCAGAATATGCTTATTTGGTTTATTTTTAATCTTAATTATTTCAGGAAGTATTTTTGCAGCATATGCTAGACAATCTATCGAGGTTCCAGTAGAAGTTAAAGAACCACTTGAAATACTTGAATACCCAGTAGGTTTTAGCTTATATCCAGGGGAAACAATAAACTTTAACTTCACAGTAGAAAACCATGCCACAGTGAATTATTTTCAAGAATTTGAATTTAAGGTAAATGATACAGACTACCAGAAATATGTAACATTTAGCGACCATAACTATAGTATACCACCTGGAATCCATACGCTAAACGCTTGGATGACAATATCACTAAGTGCTCCAGCTTCAAACTTTATAATAACAATCAACAAAAAAACTGACACAAGAACCCCCACACCTTCACCAACTCCCACCATCCAAACTAACTCATCATTTACTCCTTCATTACAACTCCTAGCTGGAGGCATAAGATGGGCTGCACAAGAAGGCAAATCAGCATTATACATAAACTGGAAAGACAATTATGAAGCACATCATACAACTGATGGAGTTGATTGGGAGTGGTGGTCAGAAGCAAGAAGAGAAAGTTGCTATAACTTGATAAATGCTATTTTGGAGGATTCAGGTTTTGAAATTACTCTAAAAGGTGATGTACCAGATGATCTATCAGATTATGACGTTGTAGTTATCTTTGCTTATTATGCTGTTGAACCACATCATGAAACCTTAATAAGAGATTATATTAACAATGGAGGAAATGTTGTTCTCGTAGCTGGAACTCAAAGTTATTTAGTATCTTACTCAAAGAAGCTCTCTTGCAGTACAGATCTTGGTAGTATAGAAGATTGGTTTGGAGCTAGTATTTACTTAAACAGGGTGGGTTCTTCACGTGTTGCTTTCGATAATCCATTTGATACTACCTTAGTATCAAACGAGGTATTGTACACAGGGTTGAGTAGCAATGCTGCAATTGGTTCACTAAGTAATGAAGCTGAAGCCATTGCTTACTGGGATTCAGACAAAATATTTGCTTTTACACATGAATATGGAGCTGGACGAGTTTACTATCATGCATCTTTTGAGGTCCCATAATCAAACAGGGAAACAGACTAGTTCCTAACTCAAGTTTTCTTTTGGCAGAACAAACAAAGAGCACAAAAAATAAGTTAGTTGATCAAAGTTGATACTTAATTAATTCTAATTTTTTATAGTGATTTCATAATCCAACTGTTAAAGTACTTGCAATACTATAACAAAATAAAACAAAGATGCCCAAGGGAATAACAATAATAGCTAACAAAGCAAACACAGTAAACAAATTCTGATTATTCTTAAGATAAATCCTTCCAAGCCCTAACATTCCAACTGTAACAAATATTGGTCCGCCTAGAAAACAAAACAAGAGAAAACAGCTCATAAAAAGTGTAGTTTGCAAGAGGTAAACCATCTCTAAACCAGTAATTTTCCAATAAAGAAACAAAATAGCTAATGTTACAAAAATGACTCCAAAAACTACAAAACCCACAAAAAGATAACCAAAAAACCTGGAGTGTTTTACATTCAATTCCCTTTTACTTACATATAATCCAAACATTCCATTAATGACATGACTTATAGAAAAAACACCCAAAGGACTAGATAACCAAAGAGGAATAAACATCCAAAAAGAACCTGAAGGAATAAAAAAAGTTCCCATACCAACAATTAAAGGAGAAACAATTCCCAAAACTGCAAAGATTACCAAAAGAACAGAGTACCTTAACACTAAAGCTCTACTGCTCAGATTTATTCTGCCATAATACAAAAGAAATCCAAACACAGCCAATAAGAGGCTAGGTATAATACTCAAAAAACTACTAGTCAAATTTGGATATGTCCTTATCTCTATATTGTTTAAGTACTGAAACTCTGTTCTTGAAAATGCATAGGGTACACTAATTGGTGCTATAATGATGCCAATAAGCAGAATTAATGCTGGTAAGGGTTTTCCTGCTACAAGCCAATTCCTTTGCTCTGCCAAAAGATAACCTCTTTTTTCTACCAGTTAAGTTGTTTGAAAAAAACTATATGTTTTTTATGAATACAAGCTAAGTTTTCGGGGGTAGAGTGATCTAAGATCCAAACCAAAAAGCCATAAAAAGTCTAAAAACCCTAATGTTAATAACATTCTGACCAAGACTATTTAATGATGAAGAATTGACAAAAACTATTGAAAAGATAAGTGAAGAATTAAACCTAAAACTTGACACCAAGCTAAAAATAAAGATAATAAAGACTCTACAAAAACTACCCAAAGACATCTACACTTTTGTAATAGAAAATATTCAGTTTGAAGAAGCAATGGATTGCTGTCTCCCCATACCTGAAATAAAAAAGAATTTTCTTGTATTAGTCCAAAAAGATACTTCTATTTGCAAGATAGCTCATGAAATTGCTCATGCTTACCTCAAACACCCAGCCTACACTGACATATCAGTTCAAAAAGCAAAAGAGTTTGAAAAACAGGCAAAAGAACTTGCAGAGAAATGGCTAGGATGTGATTTTGAGACTTCATATCAACCACCTAACCTGTCTTTCAGCTAAGTTTTCTTGGGTAGAACAACCAAAGAATCTGTGCAAAACAAAAATTACCTTAGCTTACAATGACACATTGGACATTCATCAATCTTTTTAGCACCTACCCTAGCTGATTCAATATTACAAAAATAACAATAATGAATATCACATTTACTACAACAAAAATTAGCATCCTGTTTTCCACAAGCATCACATATTCTAAACACACAAAGATTACACAACTCTAAACAACTGCTCAAAATCATTGATAATAAAATTTAAGGTATTAGAAGAAACTTACCCTCAGAGCAGGGGAGAGTACACAAAAACAACAAATGCAAGTCATATATGTCAATAGGAAATAGAATAAAGTATGAATCAAAGAATGTGTGAAGTCTATTGTCAAAAATGTAATTGGCAACTCAAAGTTCCCATAATAGATGAATACCATCCTGATGTTTCAACTGATGAACCTAAAAAATTTGATGTTTATGAAGATATTGTGAAAATGAAAAAAGAATGTAGAAATCCACAATGTAAGCATGAATTTCTAGTTTACTACTTTAGAAAAAAACCAAAAGCAGTCTTCAAATTAAGATAACATTCCAAAGTTCATACCGTATGACAAAGTTTTCTCAATAAAATTAATTAATAATATCACAGTTAATTTGTAAATTCATAAAGGTGTCATAATTCTTGAAACTCTTACCAGAAACAAAATGGAAAAAAATATTACTAATTAGTCTAATTGCAGTGGTTTTGATTGTAGCTAGTGTTTCTGTTTTTGTTTTAATCAAAGCAGATAGTGACTTTGTCAGTGAAATTAAAGTATTAAATCCTAATGGTTCTGCAACTGCTCTAATAATTTATCATCCAGGTTTTTCATCTTTCACTGAAGATGTGATTTACGCATTAGGAGATGGACTTGTAGAAAATGGGTGGAGAGTTGAGATAACCACAGCAAGTGATCAAGCTCCCACAGATCTAACTAAATACTCTCTTTTAGTTTTAGGTTCTCCAGTGTATGGTGGGTCTCCCAGTGCTTCTATTAAGAGACACTTGGAAAGAATAGAGGATCTTGAAGAAATTGAAACTGTGTTGGTGGTTACTTCTGGAGGTATTAATGAAGGTGCTGAAGCTGTAATGCAACAAATTGTTGAGGATCATAATGGAAATATTGTTACAGTTTTGTCTTTACACACTGGTGATTCTTTAGATAATGCTAAGCAAGTTGTAAATGACATGTTTCCATTGGAACATAACTAAACTGGTGTGGTTTAAAAGAAAAAGTATAGGAAATAAGTTTCATACCGTATTCTAGTAAGTTTTCTTTGGTAGAGCAAACAAGAACACAAAGTAAGCAAGTTGGCTATCTAAAAATTTAAAATCAGATAACACATAACTAAAAGTGACTGTTGTTCAGGTGGTTATTAAAATATCAAAAATAACAGACCATCTAACTTCCACAGAGAAAGTGTTATGGCACAGAAAACCAGACCCAAAAGCCCCTAAAAGCAAAGTTAAAGCAAAAATTATTCCAATCCTAATTACAGCAATATTACTGGTTTTAGCAATAGTTTTTGTAATTCCACCATTTCTAATGTGGAGCGTATCAGTAACAAATCTCACATACATCATCCTAGCAATAGTATCTTGTGGAATAATAATACAATTACCACTTTTTACCTATACTAGGGCAAAAGATGCTGAATATCTAATTACAAACAAAAGAGTAATCATCTATAAAGCTGCATACGTAAAAAAACCATGGATAATTAATTTGAGCGCAGTTTGTGGAGATATAGAAATGAAATACAATAAATCTAAAGGTACAGGAAGCATTCACATTCCAAATCCTGAGTGGGTTGAATATGGAGGAGATAGATGGATGCATCCTGATTTAAAGAATATCAAAGATCCCCATAAAGTACGCAATATTCTCATAGAAGCCATAGCATATGGAAAAAGTACAAAATGGAAATATGAAGAAGATCCAATTTTTAAATAAAGTTTCCTAACCCTCCAGAAATAGTTTTCAAGGGTCTTTATCTCCAACCTAGACTTGACCAGACCAGCAAATACAATTTATGAAGTGAATAGTATGGTAAAGATTACCTGTCAAATATGCAACCTAAAAGGCACTCTCCAAAAGGTTGGTAACAACTACTACAGAATAAGACACTACCAAGGATCCTATAACAAGAAACTAAAATTCCACTACCACCAAAACACCAAAGCCTATGCACTCCAAAAACTGGAGAAACTTAGAGAACAAAACATGTTGGTCAACACAATCTTTGACCAAAACCCTAAAAACAATAAAGATAACATTGACCTAAAAGAACACAAACAACACTCAAAACAACAAAACAGATGGGCGAGTAGCTCAGCACGGATAGAGCATCACCCTCCTAAGGTGGGGGTCGTGGGTTCGAATCCCACCTCGCCCGCAGAAAGTTCATTTATCAAAATAAAGCAAAAATTGACCGTATTTTAGTAAAATACTCTAAAAAACAGTTTTTTTCAATTATGTATCATGGTTTTTTGCAAAATGTTAAATAACAATGTTATTGATAATTCTGGGGTGATTGATCTACCAATAGCCCATGTACTCTTATCTTCTTTTTTGTCTGTCATCCTAAAAGAATTTTACTTTTAGGTTCTTTGCTTGTTCCGCTCAAGAAAACTAAAAAAATATCTGCTAAATTTTTGTTAAACACAGAATATGTTTTTCTAAAAAAAATAAAAAAGGAAAAAAAATTGAGTTTAAACAATAATAATAGGCCCATTTCGACCGAGACTACCTCACTTAGTAACAAATTGTATACAAGAGCATCACCAAAACATATTTTTTTCAAAATTAGACTCTGTTGTATGCATAAAAACTTTTATAGCATCAATGCACATACGAAATTTCACTAAGGAAGAATAAAAATGGATTCAAACCGAAAAACCTCAGTAATTGTGGGAACATTATTTATAATTGCCACTGTTGCAACTTTAGTAAGTGGCCTATTTTTTTGGTCAATTTATGACTCGGATTATCTTACCGTTGTTTCCACAAATGAAACCCAAGTATTAATTTCAGTACTCTTTATGTTAACCACCGCTGCTGCAATTGCAGGCATTCCTATTGCACTGTTTCCAATCATAAAAAAACAGAATGAAAGTTTGGCTCTTGGATATGTTGTCAGTAGAGTTTTTGAGGCTCTTTTCTTTATTTTTTCTGCAATTATCTTATTAGCAATATTTTCATTAAGTCACGAATTTGTAAATACATCAGCTCCAGTTACTACCTATTTTGAAACTTCAGGTACTTTATTACTTGGAGTATTTGATTGGAGTAGTATTCTGCTGGACTTTCCTTTCGCACTGAGCGCTGTGATAGTAAATTATTTGTTTTATAAATCAAAACTTATTCCCCGATGGTTATCCCTTTTAGGTCTAATTGGAGGTGGCGTGTTCCTAGCTGCAACCCCATTGCTTTTGTTTGGCGTGGAAGATGCAACTTATATGGCCGCCATAATAGGTATACAAGAAATGGTTCTTGCAGTATGGCTTATAGTTAAAGGATTTAAGGCATCTGCAATCGATTCGTAATCAATCAAAGCAAAACCAAAAACGACTAAAGGATCCGTTAAAAACAAAGAAGATGACCTACTATGGAAATCACATGGAATGGCAAGGCTTTAATTGTAACACTACTGTTTCGATTGCTCTTTGGTGGATACATAGTAGGAATGGATCAATATCACTTCAATGATATTGAAAGCGCATTTACGGTCCTACTAATATATACAATATTAGGCATCTTCGCAGCCCTGTATCTATTAGGTAAAAGATATGGACTCATAGGAATAATGGGATTGGACATCATTTTCATCATAATGCAGTTCGCGTTTATTATTGTAGCTTTAGGGCAAATAGCAGACGTGGGTTTTCATGACCCATTAGCTAATTGGTGGGCTACCTTGTTAATGGTTCTATTCTCTCTACTAACACTGGTATTTTCAATCAGAGTCTACCAAGAAACCTAATTCTCCAGAGGTATTTTCTAAATTTTCAAATTTAATTTCGAGGGATAAGATTATAACCCTTATAGAAACATTACCAAACATGAAAATGAAAGCGATCGTATATGAAAAATACGGACCCCCAGAAGTTCTCCAACTCAAAGAAGTAGAAAAACCAACCCCCAAAGATAATGAAGTACTTGTAAAAGTTTATGCAACCACAGTGCATCGAGGTGACTCTAGAATGCGAAGTTTCGACGTCCCTCGTGGAATGTGGCTCATGGCTCGAATAGCTCTTGGTATCACAGGACCAAGAAAAAAAATATTAGGAATGGAGCTTTCTGGGGAAATTGAAGCAATCGGCAAAGACGTAAAACTATTTAAAAAGGGTGATCAGGTTTTTGCATCTACCGGTTTTGGTGGTGCGTACGCCGAGTACAAAACTCTGCCTGAAAATGGAATTATGGCAATAAAACCATCTAATATGACCTATGAGCAAGCCGCTGCTGGAATTCCTACTGGTGGAGCTCATGCATTAAGGTTTCTTAGAAAAGGGAATATTCAGAGTGGACAAAAAGTTCTCATATATGGTGCTTCTGGAAGCGTAGGTAGTTATGCGGTGCAGCTTGCCAAGTACTTTGGAGCAGAAGTTACCGGAGTATCTAGTACCACTAATTTAGAATTGGTAAGATCTCTGGGAGCTGACAATGTCGTTGATTACACAAAAGAAGATTTTACAAAAAGAGAATCGCGATATGATATAATCTTTGATGCTGTTGCAAAAGTCTCGAAATCAAATCGCAATAAAGCATTAACGCCTATGGGAAAATTCATGTCGGTTCATGATAAGATAGGAGGAGAAAAAGTTGAAGATTTAGTTTTCCTCAAAGAACTTATTGAAGATGGAAAGCTGAAAGCGGTCATAGATAGAACCTATCCATTTGAACAAACCGCTGAAGCTCACAAGTATGTCGATAAAGGACACAAAAAGGGAAATGTAGTAATAACTATACCCTAATCACAAAACCTAATAATTCATAATTTAACCTAAATAAAAAATGGGTCGCATAAGCGTGAAGATCCCAGATCAGCTGGAAAAGCAGCTCAGGCTAAAAACCGTCGAAAGATTCGCCGGAAAAAAAGGCGACTTAACCCGTGCCGTAGAAGAAGCCATAAAAATATGGATGGCCAAAAAAGAATAGATACACGCTTCTTTCATTTCCCCAATAACTACATTTTAAGATCGCCTTATACGAATAAAGGCCTTAGGGTAACAAGTCCTTCTTCCATACTATCCCAAGTTAAGGTTTTATGAGGGGAGTCGGAGCTGGAATTTCCCCTTCCGATAGGATTGTTTCTAAATCTTAGCTTCTACTTACTAAATTCTATAATTTTTTTTAACCAATAAAACAACATAGGTACTGAAACAAGATACACCTCAAAAAAACTCCAACTGAAACAAATGATTAAATCCATACTTTGGCGTATTTATAGTAATTCTGACAAAAAAAATTTATTGTAAAGACTATTATTCGTTTGATACTAGCCACTTTTTCTTCTTGCTTAGGAAAAAAACGGCTATAACGAATATTCCTACCAAACCCAAGATTACTGGAAAAATATCTGCTTCCCAGTTTCCATCCAACAAAACAGTTGCTATCACTATCAAAAATATTCCTGTCAATAGCGCAATTTTTTGGAGCATTAGACTTCACATATTGATTAGTTCTCACACGTTCTTTAGATTTTCTCTTGAACGTCAATATCAAATCCCTTTTCTTCACATAATTTTCTTATTTAGAGAAATGGTAACTTCAAGAAGAAGGTGTAGATTAGATTCCTAATTATTTCTGTGGCGATTCATCAGAAAATCCCTTTTATTCGATTACTCCAAGTTGTTTGAATAAACTTAAACGGTCCCAAACCGACCATCCTTCAATAATTTTACCCTCAACTACACGACACATAGGAACAGCAGCTATAACAAATTTTTTGCCAGTAGGAGTAATCACCCATATTTGCTTGCGTGTGTTCCAGTAATTTTTACTCGAACCCATACTTTGTAACCCTCAGCGATAATGTCTTCAACAGTTCGATGAACATCAGGAAAACCATTGTATTGTATACTTAATGTTTTTTTGAATTCTTCGCGGCTTTTTAGCCGCATTGTTTGGTTTATATAGTCAGGTATTACTAAATCATCTAAAACCGCTAAATCTTGGTTAGTCTTTTTAGCTATTTCTAATTTCTCCTATGATAAAATAGCCATTATAAGACACTTCTCTTGTCTCATGATCATTTTTTTGTGTAAAATTTGAATAGAAAAATCTCAAATAAAGATTATGATTTCATAATTAATATTATAGACTACCAATATATCATATACCACAGATGAACTATTCGAGAACCAAATAAAAATTAATGAGCGCTTTTAATGTTCAAAAATGAAAATACAGATCTCCTTCTTAGTTTGGGGTTAAGTCTTAATCAGGCAAAGGTTTACTTAGCAATACTTAAACTCGAAAAACCTGTGGCAAAACAGATATCAAAGTTTTCAAAAGTGCGCAGAGAAGAGGTTTATAGAACTCTACCGTCACTCGAAAAAATGGGGCTGATTGAAAGATTAATGGGCAAACCAATGAAAATCCGGGCCACACCTATTTCAGCTGCCTTAAACTCCATAGTATCTGAAGAAAAAATCAAATTTGATGCACGATTAAAAGGTATGAGAAATATAGTCCGAAAAATAGCCATTCAAGACTGGAAGCTCCCACCTCCAGAAAATGAAAGCCTCTACATATTGATAGCAGAAAAGAAATCAATTATGGCTAAAACTGCATTAATGATCAAAAACGCGAAAAAAGAAGTCGCGTTGGTTGCAGACAAGATAAGAATCATACCGGTTTTGGCACAGTTATCAGATGAATGCAAGCGGGCAATAAAGAAAGGAGCTCAGATTCGATTGATCTTTGAAGGGGAAAGTAGCGACATTTTACTTGCACAAAAAGTGAAACGACTCATCAATCCAACTTCGGTTTACATCAAGTTTCATTCTGACCCTTTGAATCACTTCATAATGTCCGATGCCAAAGAAGCGTTGATTACCACCTCCAAAGAAAGCGGATTAGGCGAAAGTCCTTCTCTTTGGACAAACAATAACAACCTTATAGGTGTACTAGGAACAAGTTTTGAAAACGAGTGGAACAAAGCTAAAAACTAATCTGAGACCTCATTCAGGTGCCAACATGGTTTTTATATAATTTAATATTATCCTTGATTAAATGGTATTTCAACACAGTTTTAAATTATAGTAATTGGTAAATCACAGAAACACATACCCTAAAAACTGCCGTGAGTGGCTTTCGCAATAAACACTCTTCAAAAGCAATTTTTTCTTAGATTCCAATCACTGCAGTGATACTGGGCCAGTTTTGGGGGAAGGTGAATACTAGCCTGATGTGGTTATTACTATATCGAAGCTAAAATCGGTTATTTCGCTTATGGCATTGGAGACATCTAGAATTAGGTACATAGGAATCACTTCATTCAAGTTAAGAATTCTGCCCGAGTATGTCTCGATTAGCGTCATGTAATCCGAGGAGACTGAGGGTTTCCAGTTTGCAGTTGTAATCCACAAAGAAACCGCTGAATTGCTTTCATTCCTAACATAAACCATAACAGTATGGTTTGACCCTGGTTTGATTACCCCCCATTCAAGCGAAAATGTTCTGTTTGTACAATCTTGATCCCAGTAAATCTCAACTCCATCTCCCCTAATGGAATTAGCGTAAGCAACAGGTCCACTCAAAACTAAATTATTAAACATGGTACCAAGAATAGCGACTAGAAGTAAACATATTGTTACATATGCTGCTCTCTGTTGAACGCGATTGTCAATTCGTATGGTTAAAGACCCCTTTGATTTTACAATTCGTTCATTGAATTTGTTCTGTACGTTCCTAAAGTAAAACATTCAAAAACCTCAATATTATCTCGTAATATATAATACACTCTGGGGCAGTATAAACGCTTGTGACTGTAGCGTCACATGCATAAAACACAGTTAATTCTTGTTTCTTTAATTTTTTTTATTTTTAACGCTTCATTTAGTAAAAAAGACAAAAATAATCGCGCCAACGAAATTAATTGGTCTTGTCCTGTTAGTGTAAACAGGTCGGGTTTTTCTGTTTCAAGTTAACTAAAGCTTGGCTTAATGTATTTTGCTTTCTCGTCACATTCCTTCCCTCATTATTGCATATGGTATAGTATAATACTGGAAGATCTTCAATAATAAATTTGAATCAGCTTAACTTTTATGCAAACTGAAAAAAGATAAAATTGATCGGGTGATATCTCCACTTGGCACAGAGTTCGAATTCGCCTCGCCCGCTGGCGATAAACCTGGGACACTTTGAAAGTTTTAGAGGTTATTTTTATGAAATAAGCTGTAAAATCGTTATTAGTATTTGACTCTGGTAAATCAAATTATTAAACTATCTTTCTATGGCATCTTTTCCCTAGATTGCGTTCGTTTACTCTTTTATTATCGTTTTGCATGGTATTGCTGAATGGATTTGACAGCTGATTTTCCCGCACAATATGCAGTAATACCTCTGACTGCGGCCATAGCGGCTGTCAATGATGTGATATATGGCACTTTATATTTTATAGCTGCTTTACGTAGATACGAATCATCATATTTGCTCAATTTACCTGAAGGCGTATTTATCACAAGCTGTATCTCTTTATTTTTAATAGCGTCAGTGATATTGGGTCGTCCTTCATGTTCCTTGAGAATGAGTTCAGAAACGATACCATAGTTGGCCAAAAAAGTATGTGTACCTTTCGTAGCCTTTATCTTGAAACCCGCTTTAATGAATTGTCTGGCTACTTCTTCCAAAGAGTAACGATCAGGTTTAGCGACAGTTATTAGTACAGTTCCCTTTGTCGGTAACGGGTTTATTGCCTCTTGAGCTTTCCAATAAGCCAGACCAAAAGATTCAGCAATGCCGAGCACTTCACCAGTTGATTTCATTTCCGGACCAAGTACAGGGTCGACTTCCGGAAACATATTGAAAGGAAATACCGCTTCTTTAACTCCAATATGTGGAATTGACCGTTTTCGCAGGTTTAAATCCTTAATTTTCTTTCCCATCATCAAGCGCGTGGCTAAATTTGCCATAGATATATTGCATACTTTAGATACAAGCGGAACGGTTCTGGAGGCACGCGGGTTTGCTTCGAGAACATAGACTATATCCTTGCAGATAGCATATTGGATATTCATTACTCCGGTTACTTTTAGCTCCTGAGCTATACGCCGAGTATATTCTTCAATAGTATCAATATGCTTCTTCATTATAGTAACCGATGGAATTGCGCAGGCTGCATCTCCGGAGTGAACTCCGGCATATTCGATATGTTCCATAACTGTCGGAATAAAGACTGAACTTCCATCAGATAGGGCATCGGCTTCAGCCTCGATAGCGTTCTCTAGGTAGCGATCGATGAGGATATGGCGGTCAGGCGTGATATCGACAGCTGCTGTTACATACAATTTCAACTCATCTTCATCATGGACTATTTCCATACCGCGACCGCCGAGCACGTAGGAAGGGCGTACGATAAGCGGGTAGCCGATACGTTTTGCTACCACTAATGCCTCTTTAAGATTTATGGCGGTACCCGACTCTGGCATTGGAATGCCGTATTTCTGCATCATTTGACTGAAACGACCGCGGTCAGAGGCGATATCAATCGAGTTAACCGATGTCCCAAGGATTTTTACGCCAAATTTCTCCAGTTCAGCAGCGATATTTAGTGGTGTTTGTCCGCCAAATTGAACGATAGCTCCAATAGGTTTCTCTTTTTGATAAATACTCAAGACGTCCTCAACGGTCAGCGGCTCGAAATATAGTTTATCTGAAGTATCGTAGTCAGTAGACACTGTCTCAGGATTGCAGTTTACCATAATGGTCTCAAAACCCATGTCGCGCAGAGCAAAGGCGGCGTGAACACAGCAATAATCAAATTCGATACCCTGACCAATCCGGTTAGGCCCGCCACCTAAAACCATCACTTTTGGCCGCTTGGCTAACTGAGGTCTTATCAGGTACATTATACGTTGAGTAGTAATACCTAGCATTTTTTGTCCCACTAACTGGAATAACATCCCATGATTCCAATAATCCTAACTCAACACGTTGTTTGCGCACCTTCGCCTCATCTATAGCAAGCAATTTAGCTAAATATTTATCAGCAAAGCCATCTTTCTTAGCCTGAATAAGCAAATCACCTGGTAGTTTTCTGCCTTTATAACTAATGATTTTCTCTTCTTCTTCCACCAGTTCTTTCATTTGCTGGATGAACCAAGGTTTAATAAAAGTTTTGAGATAAAGCTCCTGAATATCCGCGCCTTTGCGCAGGGCTTCATACATAATAAATTGCCGTTCACTGGTAGCGTATATTAGCATTTTCATTAATTCTTCAAGTGATCTTTCATTGAAGTCTTTGGCAAATCCCAGCCCGAACCGTCCTATCTCCAGAGATCGAATAGCCTTCTGGAAAGCTTCTTTATAATTTTTGCCAATACTCATAACCTCACCGACAGCGCGCATTTGGGTACCAAGTCGATCCTCTGCATCACGGAATTTCTCAAAAGCCCAACGGGCAAACTTAACCACCACGTAGTCACCAGAAGGAGAATATTTTTCCAGGGTACCCTCTCGCCAATATGGTAACTCGTCTAAAGTCATACCTGCGGCTAATTTGGCTGAGATTAGTGCAATGGGAAAACCAGTGGCTTTCGAAGCCAGAGCAGAAGAACGTGAAGTGCGTGGATTAATCTCAATTATTACTACCCTTCCTGTTTTTGGGTTGTGTGCAAATTGTATGTTAGTACCACCAATAATCCCGAGTTTTTCTACTACTTTGTAAGAATACTCCTGAAGTCGTTTTTGTAACAATTCATTAATAGTAAGCATAGGAGCAGTACAGAAAGAATCGCCGGTGTGGACACCCATAGCATCTACGTTTTCAATAAAACAAACGGTAATAATCTGGTTCTTGGAATCTCGGATGACTTCAAGTTCCAGTTCCTCCCAGCCTTCTACAGATTCTTCGATTAATACTTGGCCAACCATACTAGCAGCGATACCTCGACTAGTAATTACGCGTAATTCCTCAACATTATATGCCAGACCTCCGCCGGTACCACCCATTGTAAATGCCGGTCGGACAATGACTGGATAGCCCAGCTCGGCAGCAACTAATTCGGCATCCTCAACAGTGTATGCAATTTTACTCTGAGCAGTAGCGATACCCAGTTCTATCATCGTTTCTTTGAAAGCCAAACGGTCTTCACCTCGATGGATAGCTTCTAGATCTACACCGATTACTTTTACATTGTATTTGTCCAAGGCACCACAACTTGACAAGCTAGAACTCAGATTAAGTCCTGTCTGTCCCCCTAAATTGGGCAATAAAGCATCCGGTCGTTCTTTCTCGATGATTTTAATCATCGTCTCAAGATTAAGGGGTTCGATATAAGTGACATCCGCCATATCGGGATCAGTCATAATTGTTGCCGGATTTGAGTTAACCAACACAATCTGGTAACCTAACGATTTCAAAGCCTTACATGCTTGAGTACCAGAATAATCGAACTCACAAGCTTGACCAATAACAATCGGTCCGGAACCAATAATCATAATTTTTTTAATATCACTACGTAAAGGCATAATTATTTCTCCATTCGATAATATTAATCGCTATTTATTTCCGTTTACGATCCTTACAATAGATATTCAATATCCTATAAAAATAACCCTAAATTTGACAGAAAAACTAGATTAAAGGAGAAAAATCTTTCTAATTTTAAAAAATATTCAAAACAGAGATATAATAAAAAAGGTTGAAAATCCTTCGATCCAGTTCTCTCAGTTCCTTTTGAAGAGGCTCTTATTTTACTAATAGAGATTAGTAAGAAACAAAATATAGCTCTTCAAGAAACTAAGAGAAATCCTTTCAAATTGGCGATATCTATCAAAGAATCCACCTAAACATAACTAAAAAAAAAGGGAAAATTAAGCGGGTGATATCCAATTGATAGCGGGATCGAATCCCACCTCCTCCGTTTAGAATAAAAGTAGTTTTTTGATGGAGTTGTCTCAGTGGGTATGGGGTGCAATTCCAATCAATAGTTTTTAACTATATTTTGATGATAAATTCTGTTTCAAATCTGTTTCAGTTTTGTTTCACCCAACCTACTTAAGACACCATAACAATGTTATATATGGTGATGGAAAAAATGAAAACATTAAAAATTGCCATAATACTCACAACAGTTGCTGCCATAGCAACAGTAACAATAGGATTAACACTTGCTCATAACTTTGGCACTAAAGGCTTTTTTGGTGGTCTGATGGGTTACACAACCAATACTGGAGAGGAAGATTGGTGGACAGATATGCGCGAACACATGGAAGGCAGATGGACAGGTATTGAGGATGAGACGTGGTTTGATGATATGACAGCGTATATGGAGCAGCATTGGGTTGAGGTTGAAAATCAGCCTTGGTTTGATTCAATGGTTGAGTATATGGAAGAGAATGGTCACTATGGTTTTGGTTATAATGGTTATAGTCAAAGAGGTTTTGGCTGCTGGGGCTGGTAAACTCCCTTTTTCTTTATGTTAAAAAATTGAGGTAAAAAAAATGTGTATGTTTTGTGGTTTAGGAATGTTCCCTTGGCTAGCACAGTCAACTTGCAGTCATCCTCATGAGCATGTTCAACAAGAAAAAACTAGCAATAGATCAGCATTAGAGATCCTGCAAGAAAGGTATGCTAAGGGAGAAATAACAAGAGAAGAATTTCTTGAGATTAAAAAGGACTTGATCTCTTAGACAGTCTCTTTGTGGGGGTGAATGTTGTTTGATGTGGTTTGGTTGGGGTTGGGGAATGATGTTCTTTGTTCCTTTATGTTTTATCTTTGGAGCAATAGCAATTTACTATTTCTTGATTTCTTCAAGACACAGTTGTAATTCTCATAGTACTCCAAGTTATCAAAGTAGAGGTAGGGCTTCAGAGATCTTAGCCGAAAGATATGCTAAAGGCGAAATTTCAAAAGAGGAAGTTCAGCAGATTAGAAAAGAGTTAGAAAGATAAAAAATCTATTTCTTTTCAAGTTTTTTTTGTTTAAGTTGAAGGTATAGTATTATGTTTGTTTATTGTAATACACAGGATTCTCCAAGAACTGTTGGGGAGGTAGTTTGTAGGGCTAATTTTGTTGAGGACAGTGGGAAATCTTGGATTATTTCTGGTGAAGGTGATTCTTGTATTATCAAGTCTAATTCTGATGATCAGTGTGTTGCTGTTGTTTATTGTGTGGGTGATTTAGTGGTCGGGATTGAAATTGATGATGATTGTGCTTCTAAGGTTGTTGAGCCTTTGATTGAAAAGTATAATTTTGAAAATGTAAAATGGCTAATAGAAAAATAAATCTCAATTTAATATTAAATACTAAAAATTATGATGTTAATGATGAAAAAAAAGGCTGAGCAAAAAAATTAATAAAAATTGGTTTCATAGAAGTAAAACAGAAGTAGATATAAATAATTAAAGTAAAATCGGATTAGAATAAACCATGATTATTTTTGTCCAAGAGTTATTTTATTCTTCAATGCAAATTATAAGAAAAACATAGCACTAGGAATAATCATGAGTTTTGCAACTCCTAACCATATTTCTTAAGTTAGTTGAATACTAAATGATTATTTAACAACAGGTATTTCAAGGATTTTTGCTAGATCTTCAATTCTTTTTTTAACTTTAGGAATTTCCGTTTGAAGATCTAATATATTAGTTTTTTTTGCTTCTATTTCTTTGATTATTCTTTTTTTGAGGGATTCTTCTACATCAAGTAATTGATTTTTTTCTGACAAGAAGGTTTTTTTCTTTATCAGAAAGGGAGGTTAATATTGAAAATACGGTTTCTTCATTTTTTTTGAGATTTTGAGTTGTGGTTTTTCCTCTTTTTGTGGGAGTGATAATTTTTTTCTTTATTTTTAGGTTTTCATCAGCAATTTGTTGATTTGATTTCATCATGTTAATCCCTTGAATATCTCAAACACAGGTACACACCAGATTATCGCATATATCAATATATAATACTTACTACTTTTAAATTCTGATACAAAAAAATAAGACTAACCCGAATCATTAATTTTTTTTGTTCACAATGATTGAAAGAATAAATGCAATAAATGCAAACGCAATTAACAAAGATCCAAAAATAGAAAGCAGCATTCTAAAAACGGGTTCTGAATGATAAACCATATCACCTGGAAGATCCCGTAAGCCAAGTAAATAAACTGTTAAAAATATACCAAAAAAAACAGCGCCCACACCTTCAACAGCAAAAAGGTACACTTTTACTTGACCATTAGTCAATTTCAATAAAAATCTCTCCTTAAAATTCAATATTGTTTAATCAATTAATAAAACTAACGACGAGCTACTAAGTTGTCTAATAAAATAAAAAATAACAGATACAAAAAAAATTACAGAAAAAATAATATACTGATTTAAAAATAAACGTAGTATTGACAAGTGGGATTAATGAATAAAGAAAATTCATCATTAAAAATCGGTTTCCTTATTTTAACGCTAACATGGTTGTTGTTCACTGCGTATCATTTTCTTAGAGGCGCATTCAACATCTATAGAGATTACTTCTGGATTTCACTAACTGACACTTCGGGCGCATTAGGTATGAGTTTTAGGACCATGGCAGCTCTAATAGCTGTTATAACTGTATTATTCTTCATTTTAAAGAAGGATCTAACAAAACCTGAATTGTTCATGTCTATACGTTGGATATTATTAGGTGAGATAGTTTGTTTCTTATCTTTAATCCCAGTTGTGATCTGGGGTTTATCAGTAGTTGTTGGAACTGAAACCATAACATTTGGTTTAGGAAATTTTGTTGAAAGTACATTACCAGTTATGATCGAAGCTATTGGAATTCCCATAGTTCTTACAAAACTATTTTTGGAATTAAATCCAAACAAACCTGTAAAAGGAGCTATTAAATGGGGATTAATCTCAGGCGTTTACTATGTCTTTGTTCTCTGGATAAATAACACTGGCAATTGGATGGGTGCCATAACACGCAATGGAATAGAATATGTTACATCGTACCCAGAGCATATTCTAAGTTTTGGTTTAACCTCAATTGGATTGCTAGCTTTAGCTCTATACGGTGTTTCCATCATAAAGAAATCGTGGGGTGTTAACTCTTTGGATGAATTGGACTTACACAAAATAGGTGTGTTAATTACTGGAGTTGGTCTTTATTTCATTATTAATTACGCAATATGGTTATTTCTGGGAACTGACGCAAAATGGAGCACATGGTATGCTTGGTTTCTTGGACATAATGTAGAATTATGGATGATGTCACTTCCTCTAGTCGGGGTACCTCTACTCTTCAAAAAAGGAAAATGAGTCTCAAAAATTTTTGTTTCAATGTAAAAAAAATGTTTGCAGATAATTAGAGATCCTCTGTAAATTGTCTGACTTAATAAACCAAAATAAATCAGCAGATTATTAATAGAATCAAGATAACTTGGAAAGTTCAGAGATTTTAAAATTTTGTCTTCTGGGTTGATAGTATTAAGTGTACAAAAGTTACGTAAAAAACATTAATTTAAATTAAAAGCTTTAATAAATCGAGATTTAGTAGGATTGCCAGTCATTTACAAAAAAATAATTGATATTTAGGGATGTAGAAAAAAGTGTTACTAGTATGGATTTCTTTGGTCACTGGAATGTTAGCTATGATAATAGTAGCACTATTGACGCTATACATTTATCGTCAAGATCCTGGAACTCCTGAAATGCGCAAGGTTGCTAGATACATCAGGAATGGAGCCAAAACATTCATCAAGCGACAATATAAAACCATTTTACTCTTTGTTTTCATTTTATCAATACCTTTAGCAATAATCTTCCAATCTGCTGAAGTCATAATCTCATTTTACAGTGGTGCATTACTTTCGATGGTTGCCGCATATATTGGGATGAACGTTGCAGTTCGAGCAAACGTCAGAACAGCCAGAGCAGCATTCACAAATCCAGCAAAAGCGTTCACTCTTGCCTTCAGAGGAGGATCTGTAATGGGATTAACAGTTGTAGGGTTAAATCTTTTTGGAATAAGCCTATTATATCTTTTACATGGCTATAAAGACCCGAATTTACTAATTGGATATGGATTTGGAGCTAGTCTCGCAGCCCTCTTTGCACAATTAGGAGGGGGAATATTTACAAAAGCAGCAGATATTGGCGCAGACTTAGTTGGAAAAATTGAAGAAAATATACCTGAAGATGATATTAGAAATCCAGCAGTTATAGCAGATCAAGTAGGCGACAATGTCGGAGACTGTGCTGGCAGAGGGTCTGATTTATTTGAATCTATTAGTGATGATTACGTAACAGCTATGATAGTTGGATGGAGCCTTTTTGTTGGAACAGCTAGAGAGAATGCACTAATGTTTCCATTTGCATTAGGCATCATAGGAGTTATTGCTACTATTATTGGCATTTTTATCGTCAGAGGTTGGAAAAACTTCAAACCAATAACCTCTTTTAATATCGGTTTATTTTCTACATCTGCAGTTGCAATAGTAGGCGCATATTTTGCCTCAATTTGGATTCTTAATGATATACGAATATTTTATTGTGCATTAAGCGGCATAGTAGCAAGTATTGCAGTAGGTCTTGTGGTTCAATATTATATTGGAATGACTGGAAAACCTGTCAGAGAAATGGCTAAAGCATCAAAAAGGGGAGTTGCCATGAACATTATAACTGGCATATCATATGGATTGCAAAGTCCTTTTGTACCGTTTCTATCGATGATCGGAGCAACGATATTTTCATACATAATAACAAACGGCTCGATTTATGGCGTTGTTGCAGCAAATTTGGGAACCGACTTGGCTATTGGGATAGTAATGGCCGGTGACGCATTTGGGCCAATTAGCGATAATGCACAAGGAATAGAACAAATGGCAGGACCATCTGCGTACGCTGATAAAACATTGGATAAACTAGATTCTACAGGCAATACTACTAAAGCCTATGCCAAAGCGTTTGCAATAGCATCAGGAACCGTTTCAACAGTCGTACTTTTTGCTACCTACAGTCAAGTAGTTGGTCTATGGTCAATGGGACTTAATCAAACATTTATCTTTGGCATCTTAATGGGAGCAGTAGTTCCTTTTCTTTTTTCATCGTTTACAGTCGGGGCAACTGCAAAAGGAGCTCTTGAAATGGTTAACGAAGTCAGAAGACAATTTAAAGCTGACCCCAAAATTTTGGAAGGAAAATCAAAACCAGATTATGATAAATGTATTGATATAAGTACAAAAAATGCTTTAAGAAAAATGGTTTTACCAACTTTTGTGACTTTAGCATCACCCATTTTGGTGGGTATAGTATTTGGAGCAACAGCATTAGGAGGCATGTTATTAGGCGGAACATGCACAGCAGCTCTTCTGGCATCATTTTTCAGTTTTGGAGGAGCATTATGGGATAATACAAAAAAGAGCATAGAAGATATCGGATTCTGGGTAAAGGGAACACCCATGCATACAGCTTCAGTAGTAGGAGATACAATTGGTGATCCTTTAAAAGATGTCGCAGGACCTTCACTAACTATTTTTATGAAGTTAACCAATATGACCGCACTCTTAATTGCTCCTTTAATATTAACAATAACTCCATTAATTCAAATTCCTTAACTAAAACCATTATAAAGCGTAAACAAAATAGTTTAACCTAAAAAAAGAAAGCAAATAAGTAACTTTCATAAAAGCAAGATATTACAATAATTAACTGATTTCTCATCATAAAAGGCTGGTAACAGAAATAAGGAAAAAACAAATAGCATTTTTCGCATTTATAATTCTAATTGCAATAAGCGCTATAGCATTGGTTTTAATAACCAATGACCCTAAACAACAAAATCCAACATTATATACATATAAAATTATTGAATCTTATAATCATGATGAAATGGCTTTCACTCAAGGACTAGAATTTATTGATGGTTTTTTATTTGAAAGTACAGGACTTTTTGGGGAGTCTACTCTTAGAAAAGTTGACCTTAAAACAGGCAATGTATTAGAGTTTATTGATTTAGAAGACCAATATTTTGGTGAAGGTATTACAATTATGAAGGATAAAATCATACAACTCACATGGATATCTAACATAGGTTTTATTTATGAAAAAGAAACCTTCCAGCTTGTATCTGAGTTTAGTTACCCAACTGAGGGATGGGGAATTACAAATAACGGTATTCATCTGATTATGAGTGATGGAACTTCAACTTTGTACTTTTTAGATCCTGAAACTTTTGAAACTGTAAAGCAAATAGAAGTGGTGGATAAAGAACCTGTAATAAACTTAAATGAGCTGGAATATATTCAGGGGAAAATTTATGCAAACATATGGTACCAAGATAAAATAGCAATAATTAACCCGGAAACAGGAATAGTAGAGGGTTGGATCGATATGACAGGAATAAACAATGAGGATAGTCAGGATTCAACTAAGGTTCTTAATGGAATTGCATATGACTCAGAAAAAGACAGAATATTTATTACAGGAAAAAGATGGTCAAAACTTTTCCAGATTAATCTTATTAAAATAGAGTAACTAATTGAATTTTATAAAAAACTTGTCCGCCTTTAATAAATTCTTTTTTCCACGGCTATTTTCTTAAATTGAACCAGAATAATGGTTTTCTCGATTGAAAGATGAGTAAACCTTTTTATATATGAATCCGAGCAGTGGGTATGTCACATTAATCATGTTACTTTAGTAAGCTTCTATTAGCTTTTTGAAAATGCTACATGAAAACAAAACTGTGGCAGGAGAAATAAAATATATGAGTATTCAATCTTTCAATGACTTACCTCTGAGTAGGGAAGTTTTGAGAAGCATAAATGACCTTGGATTTGAAAGTCTTTTTCCTATCCAAGCACAGGCAATATTGCCATTACTAGACGGCAAAGATGTCATAGGACAAGCACGTACTGGAACAGGTAAAACTGCAGCCTTTGGAGTACCAATGGTTGAAAAAATAAATCCAAAAATTAGAGAAGTTCAAGGTTTGGTTTTGGTACCTACTCGCGAACTTGCAATTCAAGTGGCAAAAAACATTAAGAGTTTTGCAAAACATTTGAAACTAAAGGTTTTAGCAATATATGGTGGAGAACCTATCAATAAACAGATTCACGCTTTATCACGAGGAATTCATATTGTTGTTGGTACACCCGGAAGAACTATAGATCTAATCGAAAGACGTCAACTAAACTTATTTTCAATAAAAATGGTAGTACTAGATGAAGCAGACAGAATGTTAGATATGGGATTTATCGAAGATATTGATCATATTCTTTCAAAAACTCCCTCAAGTAGACAAACAAGCCTTTTTTCAGCCACTATAGACAGATCAGTAATTAACATATGCAACAAATACATGAACAATCCGGAAAAAATACTTGTGAGCAAAGACGAAATCGCACTTGTACAAATGAAACAATTTTATATGCTCGTAAATCCTCATAACAAATTCAGAATCCTCAATGATATATTAGAAAAAAATCAAGTAGATAGAGCAATAATATTCTGCAAAACACGACGAGGAACAAGCAATCTTTCCGACAAACTAAGAAGGGCTGGATATAACATTAGGGCACTTCACGCAGGTTTTACACAATCCCAAAGAACTCGTGTAATAAACGAATTTAGAGAAGGAAAACTAGATCTAATTGCTGCAACAGATGTTGCTTCAAGAGGTCTTGATATTCAAGGAATTACGCATATCATCAACTATGATGTGCCAATGGAAGCACCAGTATATTTCCATAGAATTGGAAGAACAGCTCGAATGGGAAAAGATGGAACTGCAATAACATTGGTAGGTTACGGAGAAATTTCAGGTTTTAACAACATCAAAAGATTAACCAAAACAACAATAGAAGAAATAACAGAAGCCCCACTAATTCAAACCTTCGCCTAACCACTAACCATAATAAGCAGATACCATAGATTCTTTCCAAGAGGTAAAGACAAAGGAAATGATAAGAGATCCCGTTTGCGGCATGGTGTTAGATGAAGGAACAGCAAAATACAAGATTACCTATCAAGGTGAAACCTTCCATTTTTGTAGTGTAGTCTGCAAAAAACGATTCAAAAGACGCAAAACGAAGTACATAAAATAGCAATACCACTAAAAGTAACAATACTAAAACCTGTTTCCTAAATCATGGATAAATATAGAATTTATCGAAAATATAACGGTATTTTAATTAAAACTAGTTTTTTTTAAAAAAACTTTAGCTTAGAGTATCTCATCTTCAGAGATGTTCATCATCATCAATCCAGAACAAGGTTTTGGATAAAAATCTGTTGATTTTTCAGGTAATCGTAATTTTTTCTGTGCAATTTTCCAAACTATTTTTGGATCAACAGGATTAACTAAAAAAGCTAATTTTGCCTCCCCTTTATCAACTTTTTTAAGGGCATCAATTGTGGATTCAACATAAAGAATATCTTTATGCATTTTTAATTTTCCAATACATAGCACTCTTCTAAACACAATATCGCGCAAAATAGCAACATCAAGAAGACAACCCTCTGTTTGACAGGTAGGATTAATGATTTTAGAGACTTTATTTGGATTTTTTAGAATTAAACCGTAAGCTTTTTCACCATCATAAATACAAAAAACGTGTCTTCTAGAGTTAGCTTTTAGGAAAGCTTCTAAAGATTCAGCAATCGGATCAATCGATTGAATTTCAAAGTATTCTTTTAGTTTTGTTAATATTGTAGGAGTTAGCTTAAATTCTTTTAAAGCTCTGTGAGTGGGTAAAACTATTAAACCGTCTTCTTCAACCGGAACTAGATAAGACATATGAAAATTGAAAGCCGAATCTTTTTCGAATTTTACATTTTTTTGTTTAAGATCTCTATAAGTTAAAGCGCTCTCATATCTGTGATGGCCATCAGCAATAACAAGTATTTTATCGTTAAGGGCATCCCTTATGAATTCAAGATCTTGAAGATCAGATACTTTCCAGAGAGTATGCGTTATTCCTAACGAATCTTTAAAATTAATTATAGATAAAGTTTTAATTATTTTTGAAAAGAATTTAATTGTTATTTTCTCAGGATCAGAATAAACAAAAAAAACAGGTTCAAGGTCTTTTTGAACTGATTCCAACATATTTATTCGATCAGTTTTAGGTTCTTTATAAGTAACTTCATGTGGAAAAACCATATTTTCACTATATTGATAGAGACGAAGAGCCGCTATTAATCCAATTCTGAATAAATTTTTTCCATCGAATTGAAATTCTTGTCTGTACACAAATATTGCTGGTTCTTCGTCTTTCATCAAGATTCCTTTGCTCATCCAATCAAGAATTCGCTCTCTAGCTGATGTATACTTGTTATTATCTAGGGGCAAAATTAAGCGACAATAATTGAAAAATGATTTATCATAATAAGCCTGTTGCAATAAGGGATCAATTTTATCATATGGTTGAGTTACTAGATTAGCAATTGGACCCGCTTTTTGGGAATAGCGAATAGCTTTGAAAGGTCTGATCTCCACCAATTAGCTCAGCTCGCATAATTCTCGCTTAAAAATAATAACTTCTTTAAAAACTGATTATTTGTTTGTATGTTAACCTTGTTTTTAGAGGAAAATATAGAAAATAGGAGTATTTTATTTTCGCACATTAATAAAGTGGACCCTCTTCAAGAATTATCAAATTAAACATAACTTTAAAGTTAATTGTTAAAAACCCCAAATATCATCAATAATATCTAGAACCTTTTTTACTTCAATAGTATTCCATTCGCCCATATGACCAATTCTAAAAGTCTTTTCTTTCAACTTTCCATAACCATTTGAGATTATAAAACCTCTTAAAGCTAGTTTTTCAATTAATTCTTTAATATTCTTTTCAAGAGTATTTTTTATGCAAGTTAATGTAACTGATTCAAAACCAGGTTCAGGAAACAATTCAAAATGTGTTTTTGCCCAATCACGAGTACATTTAGCCATTTCCTGGTGCCTTTCATAAACATTATCATAAGTTTCGTTTATCAAAAGATCCATGCGTTTGTCCAAAGCGTAGAGAAGGGAGATATTTGGAGTAAATGGTGTTTGTTTCTTTTTTTCAAAATCAAATATTTTAACCAAATCTGTATATGAACCTCGATTGGATACATTAGTTGCTCTCTTTAATGCTCTATCAGATACTATCCCAATAGCAAGTCCTGGAGGTAACGCAAAACATTTTTGTGATGAAGCGAAAATAACATCACATCCGATAATGGTAGGAAGAATTTTATCACCAGCCAATGAGGACACACTATCAACTGCAAAAAGTATGTCAGGATAAGTGCTTCGAATTAGATTTCCAACTTCATAAATGGGATTTCTCACCCCAGTTGATGATTCATTATGACACATAACAACAGTATCATATTTTTTTGATTCGAGTTTCTCAGCCACCATTTTAGTTTTTATCGCTTTACCCCAATCTACTTCAATAGTATCGACTTTTTTTCCACAAGACTGAATCGTTTTAGCAAATCGTGAAGAAAAAGCACCATTTACGCACACAAGAGCTTTTTCTTTTACAATACTTCTCCCAACAATATCAAACCATAAAGTTCCCGAAGAAGTAGTTACAGAAGTATAATAATTGTCAGACAAATCGAAAAAAGTAGTAAGTTTACTCTTTATTCCACCATAGAGATCTGAAAATTCCTTTTCTCTGTGCCCTATAAGATAGCGAGATTGTTCACTTAATATTTCTTTACTAACTTCTGTTGGCCCAGGTATCAATAATTTTTTATGCATATAATTTAGTTCTCCATCATGATCAAAGTTGAATTGTTAACGTTAATTTGTTAAAGTTTTTGAACTTTATCATTAGATTTGAATCTTTTATATATGGAATATCATATAATAAAGACAACTTTGAATAACCAACGAAAAGACAAGATTAAATTAAAGGTTAACTGTTGATAAAATGAAAAACCAATATGACTCATAGTATCTCGCTAATGTGTTTATTATAATAGGTTCACTTTATTGAAACCATAATTTGTCAACTAAAATATTATTTTAAGGTTTTTAAACTAGGTTAAAGAAAAAACCTAAAAGATAGACTTTAGAAAAAATTATAAAAAAAGGGTATCTAGGGTGAAACTTTTTTTGCAAGTTCTATGTAATCAACGCTTTTCTTCATGAAAATATTAATTTTGTTTTCTTTGATTATCATAATCAGAACTTTGAGTTCTTCACCTTCAATAAGTATTGTGTCCAGATCACCTAACTCAAATAATTCTGCAAGTTCCATGCTTGAATCCAATACTTGTGATGTGAAAATTGCGTATTCAACTAGTTTTTCTGGTTCCTTAAGGTCTATTGTAGCGGAAGAAGCATTTCGTATAATATATCCCAATACGCCTTTGAGTTTATTCAGGTTCACAAGATTATTGTTTAGATTTTTGAATAGTGTGTCTTCCTCAATAGCTGGAGTCGATAGTTCGTTTTCAACAATTACTGGAGTCTCAGTTTCTTGGATGCTTTGTTTTTTGTTGGTCATTATTTTTTCCTCTAAATTATTATTGGTTTGATTGTGACTAGTTCACCTTTTGAAGTTTCCAATTCAAATTGTATTTTTTCTGGGATACGAATTACACCTTTTCCAGCATGTTTCGAACTCTTTATGCTTCTAAATTTGCTTTGAGTATTTTTTCCATTTATATTTTCAATGTGAAGCATTTCAATTTTTTTACCCTCGTAGAGTTCGCTCCATTTTTCTATTATTTCCTTGTCTATTCGCACTGTGTCTGATGGTACTAGTAGACCACTTAATTTTTCAACAATTAACTGTGTTACTGGAGGTTCAGTGAGAAAAGGGTCATCTTCAAATTCCATTTTTGATGTTTCATCTTGTGATTCGTTTTTGATAATTTCTGTATCTTGTATTTCTTCAGCGATTTGGACTTTTTCACTTGCAGGAATTTCAATTAATTCAACTATTGGTGTTTCGTTTACAGAATAATCATTTAGAGTATCTGGTATTTTTTCAACAGGTCTGGGAGGTTCTTTAACTGGTTCAGGAAGTGTTTTATTTTCAACTTCACTTTTGGGTAAATTTTGTTGTATATTATCTACAAGTTTGGTAACTGTAGGAACCAGCACTCTTGTTAGAGAATTCACATATTTTTCGTCTGCTTTATTTGTCAGAACAGTTGCAAAATTGAATTTTTCCATGCTTGTCAGGTTTATTTTGCCTTTTTTACCTTCAATTCTAATTGACTTTAAGCCACATACTGTTTTTGCTTCTTTTTCAATTGAATTAAAGGCAAGTATAGCCTGATCTAGGGTTTTCATAGATGAAGAATCAGTTTTGGCAATAATATCTGAGTCTTTGAAGACAAAGGTTTCTGACACTTCTGGACATATGTTTTTGATTTCATCTATTGTATTTTTGAGAGCAGATGCATATATTGTGCTGTTCATTGTTTCTGGCTCCTATTTTTAATTTTTTTATAATATCAAGATATTTTGAATAGAATACGCTCTGGGACTCCTTCTGTTTCCACAACTAAGTATTTTAAGCCGTCAGTGTCGCCAAGTTGATCTAGCCATTTTAATGATTCTCTAGCTTTTTGAAGAACCAATAGTCTTTCTTGATGGCTTCGCACTACAGATTCAATTGCTGTTAGTTCATCAAAAGGGTTAGCATCTAAAACAATATTCAGATTACCCATAGAGATTTCACCTAAGCTTTCACCTGAAGCTTTTTTGCCAGCTAGTTTCATGACTACTTCGCGGATTTTCTTTGATTTCTCAGCTAACGAGCGAATCTCATCTAATCTTCGCAAGTATTCACCTAGAGTACTTTTTGTATGGGATATGTCTCTATCGAGAGTTTCTTCTATTTGTTCTGCCGATTCATATTCTTTTATTTCTACTACCATTTTTCTTTTTACACCTCCAAAGAGGAAACTAAAGAGAGGGGAGTTTGGAGTGGTTTGTTTCACCCTACCCCTAAATTTTTCTAAACAAAGGGAAATTTATGCGGCTGTTGCCTGATATGAGCCAACTAGCTTGTCCACTAGCGTCGTAAAGGTCCATCTTGTATGCATTTCCTGCTATCCAAGCAGCATCAGTGCCGCTTAGAGTAATAGTATCGGATCCACCATCAGCAATTGTTAGTGAGGTTGCTGCAGCTATTGTAACTGGACTACCGTTTACCTTTGCACTTGCTATGGTTACTGAACTAGTTCCTGTGTTCTTCACTGCTAAATCAATTTGATCATTGAGAACTCCGGATGATGCAGTAAAATCAACACTAGTGACTGTAACAGTATGAGTTTCCATGAAACCTGTTGTTAGAGATCCCATCCATGCGGCTACAGCGATGCTGACTGCGACTGTGACTGCGATGAGTATGATTGATGCGACTACGGGGCTTAGGGCTTTATCGTTTTTCCTTATTTTTCGTAATGTTTTCATTTTTCTCTTTTATCCCTCCTTTTGGGATTGATATTATTGGTAGATTGAGCAAGTAATTTAAGTCTTATGACTTAATACACCATATTAATTATGTGTAAAACAAAAAAACACAAAAACATAAAAAAAGACAAAAAACAAGTTTAAATAAACGTTGAAAAAAGAAACTGTACTACAATTAGACGAAAAAGATGTTAGATCTAGACATCAATTTCATCAAAAAATCCAAGAAGAAGATTTGCTATCTTTTCACCAGTCTCTGTTATGACATAATACTTTTTCAGAGGATCAATTCTTTGACTTTTAGCCAAACCAAGCTGCTCAATTTCAATCATTCTCGACCTAAAAGTGCCATCACTAAGCGTCAACTCGTTGTTTCTCATAAAATCTTTGGCTTCTTTCCATTTGCCACGACCCATGTGCAATAGAAACATGCAATCAATTGAATGATCTTTCTCAAGCATAGCTTTAACTGCAGAAAGCTTGGGACCAGTTAGGATACGTTTAACCTTCTCCTCATCTCCATTTTTACTCAAATTTCACCAACTCACATCTAATTATTTACTATGATTATACCACATTTGACTTAAAAGATTTAACCTATATTACGATTTATGACACATTTCTTGTGATATAAAGGACGTTTTTCACAGTACTTTTGTTTCCGATATATTACGACACAACGACAATTAAGCTCAAGTTCAAACATAGAAGAATAGATACTCATAAAACCTATCCAAATTTCTTTCATTAAGAATAGTCTACAAAAACAAAGAAAGGAAGTAAAAAGAAGTTCCTTTTAATACAGTAATCCTTTTTTGTTAATATATTCAAATCATCAACAAACCAATTTACAAAAAGGGAATCATGATGATAGATAAACAAGAAAGCAACGAAATAAATCATAAAGAAATCAAGATTAAAGGCCACTTAATTGATTCGATGATTCTCACTAGAATATGGAATAGAATAATGGAGTTAGGTGGAGACTTTGACACCTTAGAATTCAACGTAGGAAAACATAAAAGCAGTCATAGCTACGCCAGAATTCTCGTGAAAGGAAAAACACCACAACATCTAGCGGACATCTTAGACGAAATAATACCATTGGGAGCAGTTCCTTTCGAGATAAATGAAGTAACGGTTGCACCAGCTCCAGCAGACATGGTTTTTCCAGATGATTTTTACTCAACAACAAACAATCCTACTCAAATATACTACAAAAACAAATGGATCTTAGTAGAGGGCACAATGATGGACAAAGTCATAGTAGTAGATTCTAAAAACAAAAAAGCCCATTGTAAACCAATAAGGGATGTAAAAAAAGGCGATTTAATAGTAATCGGTGAGGATGGCGTACATGTTAAACCTCCAGAGAGATCTAGAGATAATACTGGAATTTTCAGATTTATGAGTAGTGGCGCTTCAAGCGAAAAACCTGCAATGGCAGTAATTAGACAAATAGCTGAAGACATCTATAAACTAAAAAAATCAGGCGGAAAAATTGCTGTTGTAGCAGGTCCAGCATTAGTTCACACAGGAGCTGCAAAGGCCCTTGCAACTCTGATAAGAGAAGGATTTGTTGATGTACTATTATCAGGCAACGCATTAGCAGTTCATGATGTCGAAGGAGATTTGATGAAAACATCATTAGGAATATCCCTAAAAGAAGCTACACCTGCAATAAGAGGATGTAGAAATCATCTCGTAGCAATAAATGAGATATACAAGGCAGGAAGCCTAAATGAAGCTGTAAAAAAGGGAGTATTAAAAAGTGGAATAATCTATGAATGCGTCAAAAAAGAGATACCATACGTATTAGCAGGATCCATAAGAGACGATGGACCATTACCAGATGTAATAACAGATGTAGTCACAGCTCAAAACGAGTACAAAAAACAACTAAAAGATGTAAACATGGTTCTAATGCTAGCCTCAACACTGCACGCAATAGGTGTGGGAAACATGCTACCTTCAACAGTTAAACTAGTTTGCTTGGATATCAATCCTGCATCTGTAACAAAACTATTAGACAGAGGTTCAACCCAAGCTGCAGGTTTAGTCTCAGATATTGGCACTTTTCTACCATTATTAACTCAAGAAATAAAAAAAATAATAAAAAATAATAAAGTTGTACAAAAAAAGCTAAAATAATTCAAAAATAAACAAAATAGACTAAGAGTAATAGATCCAGAATCAAAAAAATAACTAATTTATTATTTTAAAGACCGAAAATATGGAATATAAAACCAACCAGGATAATTAGAATACCTTATTGAAAAGATGACCATTTATGAAAGATAAACTCAAATTTGAGGTCCCTTCTTGGAAACAAATACATAAAATGCTTATCAATCAAGCTGAAAAGATATTGTTAGATAAATTCATACCAGATACAATAATAGCCATAACAAGAGGCGGATGGATTCCAGCAAGATTGTTATCAGACCTCTTAGAAGTTTCTAATATAACTACAATAAGAGTAGAATTTTATTTAGATCTTTGTAGAACAAGAAAAAAACCAATATTAACCCAGAAACTAACAGAACAAATTGAATCTAAGAAAATACTCCTAGTTGACGATGTTGCAGACTCAGGAAAAAGTTTGCAGGTTGCCCAAAACCATATTTTACAAAAAAAACCATCAACATTAAAAATTGCGACATTATACAAAAAACCCCAAAGCAAAATTGAACCCAACTTTTATGAAAAGATTACAAAGTATTGGATAATTTTCCCTTGGGATATTAAAGAAACATCTAGAAAACTTTGGGAACAAACTAACAATACAAACGCTATTAAAAACAAAGAAATAAAGTTAAAAAAATCAAGTTTAACAAAAACTCTGATGAATAAATTTCTTAAAGAAATTAATGAGGAAAAAGATTGATAAAATACTTAGAAAAAACCAGAGAATATGTTCAAATTACAGGATATAGAAATCTGAAAATAGACGATTCTAAAGAGTTTATAAAGAAAATAAGGGAAAACACACCTAAAGATGTGTGGATTCAATTCTTTGACGCTTCAGTAGTTGCCACTTGGCAGCATCTATTCTTTGCAATTCTAAACGCTCAACTTGGATTTAGAAATCAACAGAATATCTCAAAAAGCATTGAAATGGAAACTTTGCTTTATGCATCCACACAACACCAAATTAAAAAAGCTATAAAAAAAATTGGAGTAAAAAATGATTCTGCAAATATTGCACTTATAATAGTAGCTAAAGATATTGAGAGAATAAATAGCGTCCTTTTGGCAATTTCAAAAAAAATTGGCAGTAAACCGGATGAAAAAGTTCTCGAATTTTCAGACTACAAACAAGAAAAAATTCCTAATGTTTTTGAGATAAAACAAAAAGAAATTGAAGCAGTAATGAAAGAAAATAATATTAGAAATTCCATAAGAGATATTATCCTAGAGAAGATGGCGTTACTTTCCACTAAATTTTAGAATTAAAGCATTTTTTCTTTAGTAACAGCCAAGATATCTTGGGGTTTTATAAGAGATACTCCTGTGACCCCGCCTAATACTTCAATTAATAAAACTTTATCAGGATTAGATTAAGCTGATTTTTCTTTTTATTCCACTTGCAGCTGCTTCAATTAGGTCTCTTGAATGAAAAGAAGTAAAACGTTTTTCTATTGTGACTCTAAAACTACTATCTTCTCCGATTTTTTGCCCAAGTTCTAATGACACTCGACGTATTTCTTCTAGACTAGTTTTCACAACTTTTTGAATAGGAATAACTCTAAGAGTATAACGCAACCTGTAAGGATATTCAAGTATCATTTTTCGGAGCTTTTCAATTACCTCAAGAGGATCAAGAGATACTTTAGCGATTAATAACCCCCTTATTCCCGTTTTTTCTATAAATGGTTCAGGATCATCCAATTCATCTTTCAAAAGATAACTCATTTCAGACAATGCTTGTCTCTCAGTACTTCTTAGAGTTGTTATTATCAGATTAAAATCATCAATCAAATTTCTGAACCCTCTTTAGAGTAGTTCCACCAACCTTATTTCTGTTTTCTAAAAATGAAAGCTAACACCAAAAAAAGATTAAGAATATTAACAAACTCAAAATGGGTCAGCGAAGATTTTTGGCTTTTCTCACAGCTAAAAGCTCGAAGCCGTCGCCTCACATCATCCCAAGTGGTAAATATCTTAACCAAATTTAATCATTGTGTTATTTTTTCTCAAAGTATGTTTTGATAAAATTAGACATAAAGTCCTCATACAACAAAAATAACAATACTAAAATCAAATATAGAATAAATAACTTGGAGAATAAAACCAATTCTTTTTATACAAGAAAAGAACAAAAATCATTGTTTCAACTTAAAACCAGCAGAATAGTAGTTGGCAAAATCACAGTATTTATCCAAAAACAAAGTAATACATAAAACTTTGAAGAAAAATTGGAGGTGAAAAGAATGATTGAGGAAGAAGTATGGACAGATGAAAAAGATGAAGATTGGGAAGAAGATGAATGGTAATCCTAAATAAAAACTAAATATTTTTTTGTTATATTTTATAATTTTTTGCTAATTATTTACGATGGATTTTCGGGTCCACATTTATAACTCAGAATCTAACTTCATTATTGAGTTTACGATGACTCGAGTTGCTGTATTAGATTCTGATAAATGTAAAGTTAGAAAATGCGGTCAGATATGTATAAAATTCTGTCCAATGGTACGTAGTAAAGTAGAAGCAATAAGAGTAGAAGAAGACAAAGCAATAATATCAGAGATCTTATGTAGTGGCTGCGGGATATGTGTGAAAAAATGTCCCTTTAAAGCTATTTCAATAGTAAATCTTCCGGATGAACTTGAAAAAGACTGCAGCCACCGTTTTGGAGAAAATATGTTCAAACTTTTCAGGTTGCCTACACCTTCTCCAGGAACTGTTTTAGGGCTATTGGGAAAAAATGGAATAGGTAAAACAACTACTCTTAAGGTATTATCTGGAGAAATTAAACCTAATCTTGGAAACCATAGCAACCCTCCAGAATGGAATCAAATTATCCAACATTACAGAGGATCAACTCTTCAAGACTATTTCCAAAAAACAAGCGAAAAAAACCTAAAAATAACTCATAAACCTCAATATGTTGACAAAATTCCCCAAGCTATTTCTGGAAAGGTAAAAGATCTTTTAGAAAAAACAGATCAAAGAGGAATCTTGGCCAAACTTAAGAAAGATCTTGAACTTGAAAAAATATGGAATAGATCATTGGATGTTCTTAGTGGAGGAGAACTACAAAGAGTAGCTGTAGCTGCAGCTTTGAGCCGAGAAGCAGATGTATATCTTTTCGATGAGCCATCAAGTTATCTTGATGTTAAACAAAGATTACAAGTAGCCAAAGCAATTCGAACTCTGAAAGAGGAACAAAAAATAATAATAATTGCAGAACATGACTTAGCTATTATCGATTATCTATCAGATCAAATATGCGTTTTTTACGGTGAACCAAGTGTATATGGTGTTGTCTCACATGTTCATGGAGTTAGAGTTGGAATTAACATTTATTTACAGGGATACATTCCCGATGAAAATATTAAATTTAGAAAAACTCCGATAATTTTCCATTCAAAACCTCCCTCTATTATTGAGAATACAGGAGAACCACTTCTTAAATGGGATAATTTTGAAAAGACCTTCAAGGGATTTAAACTCGAAGCTAAACAAGGAGAAATAAAACGAGGAGAAATAATTGGAATTCTTGGACCTAATGGAATTGGAAAGACAACTTTTGTTAAAGTTTTGGCGGGACTTGAAAAAGTAGAAAATAAACAAAAATTTCCACAATTAAACGTAAGTTATAAACCCCAATATATTGCAGCTGATTATAAAGGAACAGTTCAGGAACTTCTTATGAATATAGCAAAAGGGACTTTTACATCAAGCTGGTATATGACAGAAATAATTCAACCCTTAAAAATTAATTTGCTTTTCGAAAGAAGCGTTTTAGAACTAAGCGGAGGAGAATTACAAAAAGTCGCTATTGCTGCTTGTTTATCGAGAAAGGCTGATATTTTTTTGCTCGACGAACCAAGTGCTTATCTAGATGTTGAAGAAAGATTGAATACGGCAAAAACAATAAGAAGAGTTGTGGAAGCAAACAATATACCTGCTTTTGTCGTTGAACACGATGTTGTAACCCAAGATTTCATAGCAGATCGACTTATGGTTTTTAGTGGTAATCCTGGTGTAAAAGGTGTAGCACAACCTCCGTGTACGTTAAGAGAAGGAATGAATAATTTTTTGAAAGATATGGGCGTAACATTCCGCAGAGATGCCACAACTAGACGTCCCAGAGTTAACAAAGAAAGCTCAAAAATGGATATTTTTCAAAAGGAAATTGGAGAGTATTATTACACAAGTTTACGTGAAAAATAAAAACGAAATTAAAAGTAGTTAAAATAAGTTCATAAAAGGAATAAATGACTACTATAAAAAAAATAAAAAAGAGAAAAAGCGTAGTTAACTTAAAGAATGACCAAAAACATATCGTAGGCAAAATAAAAGAGTAGAGTTAATATTGGTGGAGGTTAAATGTCGCAATCATCTTTCCAGGAAATAAGTGCTTCGGATTTCTTCTACAGAAATCGCGACATTGCAGGTTTCACTAATCCATCAAGAGCTATTTTTGCTGCTATAAGAGAATTAGTTGAAAACTCGCTAGATGCAGCTGAAAGCCTAAAGATACCCCCAGACATATATGTTAGGCTCCAACCTATTGGAAAAGAAGGAAACGAGTCACAAGTTTTCAAACTCAGAGTAGAGGATAACGGGTCAGGAATACAACCTAGATTTATTCCTTCAGCTTTTGGACAAGTATTGTATGGTTCAAAATATAAACTAAAACAAATGAGGGGAACTTTTGGTTTAGGAGGCAAAATGGCTGTTTTATATGGACAAATAATGACACATAAACCGGCAGCAATTTCATCAAGTACCGGTCAAGCTAAGATTTACTCTTTTAAATTAATGATTGATATTCAAAGAAATCGTCCAATAATAATTGAAAGAAAAGTATTGATCAATAAAGAACAATGGCGAGGAACCATAGTTGAATTCTTTATTGAAGGGGATTATTTAAGAGCCATGCCTAAAATATTGGAGTATTTTAAACAAACGGCGATGGTTAATCCTTACGCAAATCTTACTTTCGTTGATCCTAAAGGAAGATTATACAGATTTACTCGAGCTACAACAAAAATGCCTGACCCACCAAAAGAGACATTACCACACCCATATGGGGTTGATGTTGAGATGCTTCAAAGATTAATTTATATTAGCCCTCATAAACAACTTGTTGATTTTCTAAAAAATCATTTTCATAGAGTTGGTGATATTACAGCAAAAAAGTTTTTAGCATTTACAGGATTACCTCCAACTAAAAAAACTAAGAAACTTTCCCACGAAGAAATTGTCTCTCTTACTCAAAACTTAAAGAAATTTAAAGAGTTCCTTCCCCCTGATGCTAGTTGTTTATCTCCGCTAGGTCAAGATCTTCTTAAAGCAGGAATAATGAAGGAATTAAAACCTGAATATCTTGTTGTTAGTGAACGTAAACCTTCTACTTATGCTGGTCACCCCTTCATAATAGAGATGGGAATAGCTTATGGAGGAGAAATCGCTAGAAAGAACTCTTTTCAAATATATCGGTTTGCAAATAAAATTCCTCTTTTATATGATGAAGCAAGTGATGTATCATACAAAGTAATAAATGCAATTAATTGGCGCAGATACAAAGTTACTTCCGATATGCCAATTGCAATAGTAGTACACATCTGCAGCACAAAAGTGCCTTATAAGACAGTAGGAAAAGAGTTTATTTCAGATAGATCAGAAGTTAGACGAGAAGTTGCAAATGCACTAAGAGAAGTTAGCCGAAAAATTCACCAGTTTATGTCCAAGCGGGAACATGTTAACAAAGAGAGAAAAAGAATAAGCATTTTTGAAAAATATTTACCTAGAATAGCTGAATTCTCAACCAATCTCGCAGGGAAAGAAACCCGCCCCGACATTAAGAAATTAATAGCAAGTGTGAGAAAGTATGGAAAAGAAGAGTAAAAACGTTATCAGTGATAAACAAACTGAAATAATGGACAGTTTGAAAAAGTTAGGCACCAAAATGTATAATCAATTAGATAACGGAGTTTTTCCAACAATCAGCATGCCAAGTCGTTCCACAGAAAATATTAATTATGATCATAATCTTCGCCAATACATTTTAGGCGAAAAAACAGTAACTAGAAGTGCAAGAAATATTCGGCACGTAAAACCCTTTACTCAAATGGCGTGGGCAGCACTTTTTTCTAACGAACTTACTTCTCATAGAAAAACATCAACCTTAAGAGATGTTTATTATTCTGCACAAGCCTATAACATGACTTTCAAGAATCAACAAGAATCAAATAATATAATTACAGATTTAGAAACTGCAACAGGTCATGCAAGAGAAGAATTTCATATATTCCCAGAAGAACGTTCAGCTGTTTTTGGTGATCTGACAATAGAATATACAGTTCCTGGATATGAAGGAAAAACACTAAATCTATCCGCTCATCCAGATGGAGTCCTAATCGGTCCAGCCTTGACCACATCTAAGTTTATCGATACTTCTGCAGATAAAATTATTGCAATAGAGAAAGGTGGATTATTTACAAGATTTATCGAAGAAAAAGTACACATAAAACACAAATCAATTTTAGTGTTGACTTCTGGACAAGCTCCAAGACAAACAAGGTATTTTCTAAGGAGGCTTTCCGATGAACTAAAAATTCCTGTATTCATTTTCACTGATGGTGATCCTTGGGGAATGCATATAGCTATGGTAATAATATCTGGATCAGCAAATGCGGCTCATCTTAGAAATTTAAACACTCCGGATGCAAAGTGGAGTGGAGTTTGGGCGTCTGATATTGTAAAATATAAACTACCATCAGACCCACTAGATGAAGTAGACATAAAAAGACTCCATGAACTACAAAAAGATCCAAGATATCAAGAAGATCCACTTTGGCAAAAAGAAATCAAAATATTCCTAAAAATAAAAAGAAAAGCAGAACTAGAAGCTTATGCTCGTTATGGTTTAACATATATCGTGGATAAATATCTCCCAACAAAACTCAAATAAACTAACTTACAAGAGAAATTTATAATAAGTCTCCTTGTTCTAATTAATGAACACATCTATTGGTCATTAGGAAAGATCTATTATGAGTGAAGGAGAAACTTTTTTGCTTTCAATGTCAGCTAAACTTTTTGGGATCATTATCGCAATAATTGGAATACTATTTCTCTATTTTACATTCTCCAGCACTAACACTTTAGGAACATTTACTGGCATTTTTGGTTTTGTAGGAATAGTAATATTGATTCTTGGTTTATTTATGATTCTTATAAAAACAAAGGAATAACAGCTTTCTAAAGCTTAATTTCCACTATTAAAAGATACTTACAAACATAGTAAAAGTTCATCAAAATTGTTTTCAATCAATGTCTTTATAATCTTATAGCTTAGTGTTTATAAACTAATGAATCCTTATTTTGAATTAGTTACTATTATGAAAAACAAGAATGTGAGATGTATTCCTGATGCCTATTCGTCAACCTATAGTTTGCGTACTCGGTCATGTAGACACGGGTAAAACTTTACTATTAGATAGAATTAGGAAAACTACAGTCCAAGCCAGAGAGGCAGGAGGGATAACCCAACATATTGGAGCAAGTTTTTTTCCCGTTGAAACTCTAAAAAAACTAATTGGTCCATTGCTGTCATCTCTTAAAGGCGAAATTCAAATCCCAGGTTTATTAGTTGTTGATACTCCGGGTCATGAAGCATTCACCAATTTAAGACGAAGAGGAGGCAGCGTAGCAGACATAGCAATTCTTGTTATTGATGTACTAAAAGGATTTGAGGCTCAAACCCTTGAATGCATAGAAATTCTAAAAGTGCGAAAAACACCATTTATAGTTGCAGTAAATAAAATAGATCGAATACCAGGATGGGTACCTCAAATATCAACATCTTTTAGTAAATCCTATACAACTCAACGACCAATTGTCAAAGAAACCTTGGATAATAAGCTATATGAGATCATGGGTACCTTCTCACGTCACGGATCTAGCACTGATCGTTTTGACCGGATTAAAGATTTCACATCAACTATTGCATTGGTCCCTACTAGTGCAAAAACTGGAGAAGGAATAAACGAGCTACTTATGGTTTTAGTTGGTCTTGCTCAAGTTTATCTTAAGAAAAAATTAAACACAACTGAAGGTCCTGCTAGGGGGTCAGTTCTCGAGATTAAAGAAGAACCTGGATTGGGATTAACACTTAATACAATAATATATGATGGGACATTAAAAAAAGACGATCTTATTGTCGTTGGAGGAAAAGAAAAGCCAATAATAACGCATATTAGAGCAATACTAGTCCCAAAACCCTTGGACGAAATAAGAGATCCTAGAGACAGATTCTCTTCTGTTTCACGTGTTTATGCGGCTTCTGGAGTGAAGATAGTAGCATCTAATTTGGAAGGGGCTCTTGCAGGAGCACCATTATATTCAGTTCCTACAGGAGAAAAACCAGAAAAATATGTTGCACAAGTTACTGAAGAAATTGGAAAAATCAGAATAGCAACAGAAATTAAAGGTGTAATATTAAAAGCAGACACATTAGGGTCATTAGAAGCTATTTCTGAAATTTTAAAGCAAAATGAAGTTAAAATAAAAATTGCAGACGTTGGTGACGTTTCAAAACGCGATGTAACTGAAGCTTCAGTAGTAAAAACTCATGATCCATTATTGGGAGTTGTTTTAGCATTTAACGTAAAAGTTCTGCCTGACGCTGAAGAAAACGCAACAAACATTGGTGTAAAAATCTTCAGGGAACCAATAATCTATAATTTGATAGATAGTTATTTGGAGTGGTTTAAATCCAAAAAGGAATCAAAAAACGAACAAGAATATGAAAGACTTACAAAACCTGGAAAAATTAAGGTAATGCCGGGTTATGTTTTTAGACGAGCTAAGCCTGCCATATTTGGTGTAGAAATCATATCAGGTAGAATCATACAAAAAAATTCGTTATTAAGGATGGAAGATGGAGCAGTTTTAGGAGGAGTTCAGCAAATCCAGGATAAAGGAAAAGCGGTATCAGAAGCAAAAAAAGGAATGGAAGTAGCTATTTCGATGGATAAACCTATTTTTGGGAGACATATCTTTGAAAAAGACATACTTTATGTAAGAGTTCCTGAAGAGGACACAAAAATATTGCTAACAAAACACTTGGATAAACTCACTGAAGATGAACAAAAACTGCTAAAGGAGTATGCAGAATTTATGCGAAAGAAAACACCTTTTTGGGCATTCTAGAAATAAAGACTCTATTTTTTATTTAACCCCCTCCAACTGGAGGTAAAATAGCTAAAATATCGCCATCAGAAAGTTTTGTATTCAGCCCATTTAGAGTTGAAACACTTTTTCCATTTATTAAAAACTGAAGAAATCCTCGTACATTACAAGTTTTGAGATCGTAAACATATTCTACGAACTGTTTACCATAATATTTTGATAAAATACCAAGAATCTTATTCACTGTTGGATTATCTAATATTGACAAATCCAATACTTCTTCTTTCTTACCCGTAATTTCTCTAAGACTTGTAAAAAAAAGAATTTTTACTGTCAATATTAGCACTGAAATTACAACAAAAAACTCGGTAAATTAAACTGTTGTGGTTAAACATTGAGTGAAAATCATGAAAAAAATTCACAATCACAGGATACTATGGATTGAGATTATTACAATATTATTTTCATTTTTTTATTAGAGAAAAAATAGATTTTGATTCAAAATTATAAATACTAGTTTTCATATATAAAGTAGCAGTAATAAATAGAGTTTTATTTTGATAACCTGCCTAGAGGCAATGGGATTTTCTATTTTATTGCAAAATAATCAAATAAAAAAGGGAGGAAAAGAAATGATATGTAATGGAATTATTTATGGACTTGAATCTAGTATTAAAACAAAACTTGTAACTATGGGAGCAATTTCAAGAGAAAAAGCCGCAACAAGCCAAGAGGCTAACCTCAGCATACAAGAACAAAATTGGTTAGGCTATATCGCTGGGGGAATGTTCGCAAAAGTAAAAAAGACAGGAAAAGATCGATTCTACGCCGCAATCGGTACCTAAAACCTGTGACAAACAATAAAAATAAGGGCTTTTTCACCGATAAATGGATACAAAAACATAAACAAAACACATTTTTTATTCTGGAGCAAAAAGATCTAACATTAAACTTGTATTCTTTACAGAGAAGAAGTAAATCGTTTTCTTTAGAAGAACAAAGAGGTTCTTGTAACATGTTTAAAATAAAATCTGTAAGTATACACGTAGAATTTATAAGGTAAAAGTTTATATTTCCGTTGCTTTTCTGCTTATTTCCGATTAGAAAGGTTCTACAAGGAAAAATGTGATAAAAAATGGCATATTTAACAACAACAGGTTCAGGACAGCCAGTATTAATTTTAAAAGATGGAACAACTAGAAGCAAAGGAAAAGAAGCACAGAGAAATAACATAACTGCCGCTAAGGTAATCGGTGAAGTATTAAAAACTACGCTTGGACCCCGTGGCATGGATAAAATGCTTATTGATGGTTTAGGCGATATAACGATAACAAATGATGGCGCAGCTATTTTAGATGAGATAGATGTTGAACATCCAGCAGCTAAAATGATGGTAGAGATTGCTAAAACACAAGATGATATGGTCGGTGATGGAACAACAACAACAGTGGTGTTAGCTAGCGAACTTCTTAAAAAAGGTGAAGAGCTACTTGACCAAAACATTCATCCAATCATTATAGTTAGCGGTTATCGAAAAGCAGCACAAAAAGCTATAGAAATCATAAACAAGGTATCAATATCAGTCGACATTAAAGATAGAAAAACTCTGCTGAAAATTGCTTTAACTTCAATGGGTAGCAAAGCAGTGGGTGCAGCCAAAGAGCATCTTGCACAGATATCCATAGACTCAGTGATGCAAATCACTGAAGACCGTGGAGGCAAAAAAATAGCAGATATCGATAATATTCAACTGGTAAAGAAAACTGGAAAAAGTCTTCTGGAAACTCAACTTGTTAATGGCATAATTATTGATAAAGAAATTGTTCATTCTGGAATGCCAAAAAATGCTAAAAAGGCAAAAATTGCACTTTTAGATTCGGCATTAGAAATTGAAAAAACTGAAATGAGCGCTGAAATCAGGATTCGTGACCCAAATCAAATGAAAGCATTTCTAGATCAAGAAACAAATACTTTGAAAGGAATGGCTGAAAAAATTAAAGCTTCAGGAGCAAATGTTGTATTTTGTCAGAAAGGAATAGACGATATGGTCCAACATTTCTTGGCTAAAGATGGCATAATTGCTGCAAGAAGAATAAAAGAGTCGGACATGGAAAAACTCGCAAAAGCTACAGGTGGGAAAATAGTCTCAAACTTAGATGACATAAAATCTACAGATTTAGGAAAAGCAGGCATAGTTGAAGAACGTAAAATAGGAGACGATAAAATGATATTTGTTGAACAATGCAAAGATCCACATGCTGTCGCAATATTGATACGTGCTGGACTTGAAAGGTTGGTTGACGAAGCTGAAAGAGCAATGACTGATTCTTTATCAGTTGTATCAGATGTTATTGAAAATAACAAGATTGTTGCAGGTGGCGGTGCGGTAGAGATCGAAGTCGCTAAAGAACTACGCAAATATGCTCCAAAAGTTGGGGGAAGAGAACAATTGGCAATAGAAGCCTTTGCAGACGCAACAGAAATAATTCCTAAAACTCTAGCAGAAAATGCAGGTTTACAATCTATTGATATTATTGTGGAACTCAGAGCTGCTCACGAAAAAACGAATGGCGAATACAAAGGCGTTGACGTATTTAAGGGAGGAATCATGGATAGCATTGAAAAAGGGGTTATCGAGCCAACTGTGGTTAAAGTACAGGCATTTAAATCAGCCGCTGAGTCTGCTGCAATGATAATGAGAATTGATGACGTAATATCCGCCTCAAAATCAAAGGGCGGCCCTGGTGGACCCTAAAAGGGTAAAATAACCACCTAATATTTTTTTTTAAATTAATGACTTTCTTTAGACTTATTGAGATTACTTTTTTGCTATTATTTAGTAATAAATAATGAGTTTAACATAGGTTTCGGCCTTTATCAATGAAGTAACTAATATAAAAAAAACTTAATCCAGTTATTTTATTTTAGTTGCCATAAGGAGTTGGTGAAAAAATGCTTTTCATCATAAAGGTTTTCTATAATTGAAAAACCAGATTTTTGAGAAATATAGAAAATATCGTTTTGATTATATTTATAAGATGATTCAGTGAGAATTGCCTCACCTTTGGCAAAAGAAAACACTTTATTTAGAGAGTTAATTTTTACTTTTTGTTGTTTCTTACTAATCAACTTACTTATAATTGCACCCTCTTTTTTATCGTAAATTGATAAATAATCAAATAGACTAAGATCAAAATTGCCCCCTAATTCTTTGTTAATTCGATTAAGCAAATTTTTATTGAATTTTTCACTTATTCCTTGAGAATCATTATATGCATTCTGAAGCAGTATTGGATCTTTTTTTAGATCAAATCCAATAAGCAAATAGTCTCCTATATTTAGAGATCTTCTAATATTTTTAAGAAAAGTAATAGAACTACTAAAATCCATATTTCCAACATTAGAACCCAGAAACAAAACCAAATTAGTACCAGTTTTCATATTCTTTAAACAAGTTAAATCACATGAATAATCAGCAACAAGTCCAGTTGACTCTAAATCATTAAAATCGCTTTTAAGAGCAGATATTAAATCATCCATCGCACTTGAAGAAATATCAACCGGATAATATCGAAAAGTTATTTTATTTTTCTTAAGATGTCTAAGGAGTATTTTTGTTTTTTGTCCATCGCCGACTCCAAATTCAACTATATTACATATCAAATTTCTAAATAGACTTCCAAAAAAATCGCCATTTTCAGAAAAAATTTGAAGCTCAGATCGGGTTAGATAATATTCTGGCAGTTCTGTTATTTTCTTAAATAATCTACTTCCTTCTTCATCATAAATATATTTGCAAGGAAGACTTTTATTGGAATTTGACAACCCAAGCAAAACATCACGGTTAAATTCTTTTAAAAACTGGGTGTTTTCTATGGTGTTATTAATTGTTTTATTAGTATTCATGGAATAATAACCTCATCTACATGGAACAAATTTAATTATGTTCTTAGAATTTTTCACGATTTTTTGCAATTCTGTTAATAAAAGTTTGATATCTTCTTTTGTTTGATCGGTGCTGAACGAAAAACGCAGTGAACAATGGGCTTCTTCCTCAGTTAAACCCATAGATAGTAAAACATGTGATGGTTTAGCAGATCCAGCACTGCACGCTGAACCAGAAGAGAAAAAAATTCCTCGTCTGCTCATTGCCAACAGAATAGATTCACCTCTATAACCAGGTACTGTTACACTTGAGGTATTTGGCACACGCTTAGAATTTTCTCCATTGATAAAATAATCTTTAAAGATAGAAGATAACCCTTTTTCTAAAAATTTACGAATCGACACAAGTTTAGCCATCTTTTTTAAGGAAACAGGAATACCTTTTGCTGCTTCACCAAATCCAACTATACCTATCAGGTTTTCAGTTCCTGATCGTACTCCAAATTCTTGACCACCACCATTAATTAATGGTTCAATGTTAATTCCCCTTTTTCTGTATAACGCACCTACACCTTTGGGACCTTGAATTTTGTGTGCAGATAAAGTCAACAGATCAACGTTTAATTTTAAAACATCTACTTCAATTTTTCCCAAAGCTTGAATTGCATCTGTATGAAATAGAACGTTATGCTTATGAGCGATTTCAGCAAGTTCTTTAATCGGCTGAATTACTCCAGTAATATTATTCACCATCATTAAACTAATTAATACTGTATTTTCATCAATTGAATTACTAAGATCATCTGGATTGATTCTACCAGATTTATCAACATCAAGATAAGTTACTTTAAAACCTCTTTTTGTAAGTTCTTTACAGGTTTCTATCACAGAAGGATGCTCAATCTTAGAAGTTATAATATGTTTTCGATTTTCCTTGTCTGAATAAACTACACCCTTGATAGCTAAATTATTTGCCTCCGAACCACTTCCAGTGAATATAATACGTTTAGCAGTACAGTTTATTGCCTGGGCAACTTGTCTTCTAGCAGTATCCATTAATGAACGAGCTATTTTTCCTCCTTTATGGACACTTGAAGGATTAGAATAGATTTCCATAACTTCCTTCATCACCCTCTTTACAGGCTCGGATAAAGGGGTTGTAGCATTATAATCTAAATATATTAATTTCTGAGGAGATGAAAATTTTGTATATTTTAGTTCATCTTCTGTGATTTCATCAGAGATTATTTCTGATGAGTTCACTAAACTACCTATTTTTTCAACTTCACATAACAGAGATTTGTAAATAGGAAACCCAGAAATTGGATCAAACTGGTTGATATCAGTCAACACATTAACATTTGTGTTCTTCCAAGATTTAGGGCCTATAGGACTCCCACCCGCATGATTTGCATCAATAGCTCCTTCTATAATATCATCTGTAACTATTGCGCGCATATTTACTGCACCTCGAATAGTCCGAATGTGGACCATTTGCCCATTTTTAATCTTTCTTTTACTAGCATCATAACTATTCAAAAGAACTGTTGGTTCTAAATGGTTTTTATTTAATCCTTTAATTCCATGGTGTTGAGTGTGGATACTTGTCCTAGTACGACTGCCGGAATTGAATACTAAAGGATATTTTTTGGCAATATCTGGTCTAGAAACTGGGCTTTCAGGAGGTTCTGTATATTTGGGCAGTGGATCATATCCATACTCTTCTAAAATTGTAGAATAGATTTCAAACTTTCCTGTTGGCGTATCAAAACCAGGTTTTCCGTCTTTTCTTAATAACCCTTTTTCCCATTTTTTATATTGCATAATTGATGTTGGTTTGGTTATAATTCCACCTGAGTTTTTAACTTGCTCTAGAGTAAAACCCGAACCAACGAGAGCATGTCGAAGAAGTTCTTCTTCATTTTGTGGATAAAGATGTCCATAACCTAATCTTTTCGCTAATTCAGCTATTATGAATATGTCGCTTCTTGATTCACCAATTGGAGGAATCATCCTCTCTCGAATTTTAAAGAGTGATCCATATACCACATACGAAACTATTTCGTAGTATGTGGATGCTGGAAGGACAATGTCAGCATATGCTGCATCTGCTGTGAGTTGTCGATCGATGCAAACTAAAAAATCTAAAGATTTTAGTGTTTTTTTCCATAAATCTGGATTTGGCCAAGATGTAATTATTGAGCCTCCTAAAAGGATTAGAGATTTTATATGATAAGGAACTCCTTCTAGAACTGATTTAGGGAGGGAGATTGCATGCGCTTCATCTCGGTATTTGATGTAAATTGGAAATTTATCATTCCCAATTCTTTTGTTTAGAGTACCAGGATTTTTTACATGATTATTAGGGTTGATTTTAAAACTATTCTGAGACATTCTAAAACACATGCCTCCTGGAACATCGAGTTGACCAGCTAGAGCCCATAAAACAATTGAAGCTCTAATTCCTTGTACTCCAGAAGCACTATACTCCATTCCTGTGTACATTAATTTGCTTGCACCATTTGCTCGAGTAAGTTTTCGGGCCAATTCCACAATAGTTTTGGAGGGTATGCCTGTTATTGGCTCTACAACTTCGGGTCTAAAATGTTGCACATAATTTGAAAATTCCTTGAATCCATAAACCCAATTTAAGATAAATTCTTCATCATAGAGTTCTTCCTCAATGATTACATTGCACATACCAAGTGCTAAAGCACCATCAGTTCCAGGTCTTATTGGAATCCATTGGCCTTCTGAGAGTTTGACTGTTTGAGTTCGTCTAGGATCAATGATGATAATTTCTGCACCTCGGCTTTTAGCCTCCAATATACGCTCTAAATCTATTGGAGGCAGATCAGTTGCAGGATTAGTCCCCCAAACTACTATTAGCTCAGAATTTTCAATATCATTATACATATCAATTAACATTTTTCCCATTGTAAGATGTGGCGCTATCATTCCATATGATACATAACAAAGGGCTCCAACACCCATCGCATTAGGAGATCCAAAAGGAAAAAGAACACTACAAGCAGAAGACACCGCAACGTCTTTTGGTTGATAAATATCACAAAAAGCTCTCTCGAAGCTCCCTACACCCGTATAGATAGAGTTTGATTCAGGACCATATTTTTCTTTAATTAAAGTTAACCGATTTACTATAATATCATATGCTTCATCCCAGCTAATTCTTTCAAAATCATAGGTTCCTTTTGGACCAACTCTTTTTAATGGGTATTTCAATCGATTTTTTGAATAAATGATTTGTGGAGAGTGCTCTCCAATTCTGCAAATATGTCCAATTGGAGAAGTTATATCCGATCTGACGGAAATAATTTTATCATTTTCATCATATGTGGCAATTATTCCACAACCTGCACTGCAAATACCACAAATTCCAGATTTTTCGCGGTTATTTTTTGTCATAGTTTTAGATCTACCTCTCAAGAAATATTTTGGTAAATTTTAGTTAGAAATCTTAAATCATTTTCTTTGTCTCTGATATTAAAACCTGAGTAAGTTGTTATTAAAAGCTCATTTGATATTTAAAAAATAGTTTTTTCTATTTGCTCAAGTTATCTTTTTCTCTGCCCAAAGCCCAAGGAAGCACAAGCAATATTATCGGTGTCATTACCACTGCTGAGGCTATTAATGATGAATACAGATCTAGTGTAATCAAACCCGAGGTAAGTAAAACATATTGAACAATAAGACCCGAACTAAATCGTACACTCAGGCCAAGCCCCAAAAGCAAGGAATGCTTCTTTCCAAGAAGGTTATGAAATAATAAATAAGATCCAGACAATTTCGCTCCAAATGTAGAAAAAATAATAACAACTATTATAAATGGATACACAAAAATCGTGGAAAGAGACATACTAGCACCTACACTTAAGAAAAATATTGGTGACAGGAAAATGTATCCTAAGAAATTAACAATTTTTTCATCATTCTGAAAATTTTCAACAGGTAATAGACTTTTTGCAACAATTCCCCCAAAAATCGCGCTTATAGCAGCCAAACTTTCAAAAACAAAACTGCCTACAACAACAAAAGAGAAAAATATTAACATGATTAAAAGTGGACGAATAAAACTTAAACTGATGTTGTTACTCAAAAGATGTTTTATTCTTGATGCTAATTTTACTAAGATAATAGTAAGTAAAAAAATACCAATTAAATCCAATATAACAAATGTTGGTTCTGGAAAATTTTTAATTTGAAGAGATGGAAGAAATAATGGTAGAAAGGGTATCATTATCAGGGTTAAAACTTCTAGGATGTCATCTAAGGTTCCTATTCCCAAAGTGAGTTGACCAAATCTAGTTTTAAGCAGGTTATATTTTGCTAGAATTGGTAAAAGAACAGCCTCTCCAACGGTTGCAAAGGAAAGCGCTACAACTGCAGCAACCAATGCCGAATTCCCTATCTGCACAGGAAACAAAAAGAAAAGAATTGCCCCAACAATACTAGCTTCAAGACCTACAATTATGATTGCGCCCTTTAGAATGTGCTTACCATAGCGTTTTATTTGTTTGATATCAATATTAAAACCAATCATAAAGAGCAGGAACAACATACCCATTGTAGATAACGCCGTAAAAGTTTCATCTTGAATTGTTGATTGAAAGAGACCAAAGGAAGAAAAAATAATACCTAAAAATAAAGCGGAAAACATCCAAGGCATCTTGATGTACTTCTCAAATAAGAAACCTAGTCCCAAAGAAAAAGCAAAAGTAACTGCCAATAAAAGAAAAATATATTGCAAAGTTAGAAACCTCTTAACCAAACGAATCGAAAACGCGTGTTGAGTTGAATAAAGAAATTCTTTTTCGTTTATTTAGCCTTCTTATCTATTCAAATAATTGGAGTGGTTCTTTTTTTAATTTTTCTGTTGCAATAGATATTGAATTTTGTTTTAGTCGATTTGGTTATTTTTTTTTAGTTCTAAAATCTTTTTCAATAAGTAAAAATTAGGTCTAAACAAGTTGGTTTTGGTTATAGCAAGACAAGAATGGTGTTTTCTCCTGATTATCTTCTCTTTTGTTAAAATTTAGAAGGCTCTTTTTAAAAAAAAACTCGTTTGCGCACTTGTTTGCCTTATGATTTGTTTGTTCCTCTAAATTGGCTGTTATAGAGTCTGTAGTAGAAACCCTTCGCTTTCAACAATGAATCATGGGTTCCACGCTCAATGATTTCTCCACCTTTTATCACGAGCACTTGGTCTGCTTTCCTAATCGTGCTAAGTCTGTGGGCGATGACAAAGCTTGTCCTATTCTTCATCAGCCTAAGCAAAGCTTCCTGAATTCTCATTTCGGTGCGAGTATCCACATTACTTGTTGCCTCATCCAAAATCAATATCTTCGGATCTGCAACAACAGCACGAGCAATAGCAAGAAGTTGCCTCTGTCCCTGACTTAAGTTGCTGCCTCTTTCACTCAGCATCGTACCGTATCCATTGGGCAGTCTGGTTATCCATTGGTCTGCGTTTGCAAGTTTAGCAGCGGCTATACAATCTTCATCTCTAGCTGAAGGATTACCGTATCGAATATTTTCCATCACAGTATCAGCGAAAAGAAAATTATCCTGGAGCACGGTACCCAACTGCTTACGTAGGCTCTCTCGTGTAACCTCTCTAATATCTACATCATCTACTCTTATACTACCGCTCTGAATATCATAGAATCTACCCATAACATTAATCATGGTTGTCTTGCCTGCCCCTGTTGGCCCTACAAACGCGACCGTTTGACCGGGCTGAGCATGGAAACTCATGTTCTTCAAAACCGGCACATTTGGTATGTAACTGAAATTTACGTTATCGAAAACGACATCGCCATGAATTAAACCGAGAGGTTTAGCATCTGGCTGATCAGTTATTTCTGACTTTGTGTTGACAACCTCAAAAATTCTTTCAGCGCCAGCAAGGGCTGATTGCACGCTGTTATAGAGTCCTGCTAGTTGGCGGAGAGGTTGAACAAAGTTTCTCGAGTAAAAGATAAAGCTTGTGATAATACCAACTGTGACAGCTCCTTGGAGTGCCAGCCACCCGCCTATCCCTGCAACAATTGCGATGCTGAATGTGCTCATAACATTCACTAAAGGCATTATCGTGAAAGCCCAGGTCGTTGCAGTTGTCGCTTGATCTCTTAGAACGGAGTTTTCAGCGTCAAACGCCGAGATAATTCTTCCTTGAGTACCAAAAGCAGTAACGACTCTTTGATTGCTCACGGTCTCTTCAATTCTCGAGTTGAGCTTGCCCATGCTTCTCTGCACGTTTCTAAATCCGGACAAAGTTTTGCGTCCAATTAACACTGTTACCAATACCATCAAAGGCAATACCATAAGGCTTCCCAGTGCAAGCCAGACGTTGAGCAAAAACATGGCAACGAGTATCCCGATTAGACTGAGAAAGCTGGAAATCAGTTGGATGAAGCTCTGACTCAAAGCTTGATTTACAGCTTCAACGTCATTTGTGAGTCGACTCATTAATTCTCCTTGAGTACTTCGGTCAAAATAGCTCAGGCTCAAGATTTGAAGATGCTCAAACAAGTCTTTTCTAAGACCTTTCAAAACTCGCTGGGAAACACGAGCCATGAGTACACCTTGAATTGCTTGAGTAGACCATGCACCAACGTAAATAGCTAAGAGAAGCTGCACTATTCCGAGCAAGCCTAAGAGGTCTCCTACGGATATAAAGCTGTCAACAGCAACACCGATATAGTACGGTCCAACCAGGTTTAATAGTGAACTGATAGTCACCAAGACTCCAATGGCTACCAGTTCTGTCTTGTAAGGAAGCATGTAACCGAGAAGTCGTTTTAGGGTTAAGCGAGGGTTCTTAGCCTTTCCAATTGTTCCGGGACCTCTGTGTGGTCCTGGTAGACCCCCACGGAATCCTCGTTTTGGCTGGGCTGATGATTCGCCTCGGGGACCTGATGAGCTCATGTTTTTTTGCTTCCTCCGAGTTGAGAATCATAAATCTCTTTGTAAATTGGACTTTCTCTGATTAGTTGGGTGTGATCACCTATTGCAGCAATCTTTCCTTTTTCTAGAACTATGATTTTGTCAGCTTTTAGAACAGTGCTTATGCGTTGTGCTATTATGAAGATGGTGGATTTGCCCATTATTTTTTCTAAGGCTTCTTGAATCTTGGCTTCTGTTTGTACATCGACGCTACTGGTGCTGTCGTCAAGGATTAGTATCTTTGGCTTGACCATCAAGGCTCTGGCTATTGCGATTCTCTGTTTTTGACCTCCTGATAATCCTGCTCCCCTGTATCCTACATCACTCTCGTAGCCTTTCGGTAGGCTTTTAATGAAGTCTAGGGTTTGACTTGCTTTGGCGACTGAGTTTATATCATCGGCTGAAGCGTCAGGTTTTCCGTAGGCAATGTTTTCTTTCAGAGTACCAGAAAATAGTATAGGCTCTTGTAATGAGACTGCAATGTTTTCTCTTAGGGATTGTATCGTAACATCGCGCACATCTATTCCATCAATGGTGACTCGTCCTTTGGTGGTATCGTAAAATCTTGGTATCAGGTTTACAAGCGTGGACTTTCCTGAACCTGTTGCGCCTAGTATCGCTATGGTTTTACCAGGTTCTGCGACAAAGTTGATTTGGCTGAGAACTGGTTCCTTACAGTCTTCAGTGTAGCTAAAACAAACGTTCTCGAAAGCGATTCTGCCCTTAATGTCCTTAAGAGGGATAGCGTCCGGTTTCTCTGCGATTTTCGGTTTTGAATCAAGCACTTCATAAATTCGTTTGGCAGAGGCATCAGCTGCAGAGAGTTGGGCTGCCATTATGGAAAAGAAGAGGAGCGGAAATATGCTTGTTAACAGGTAGTTTGTGAAAGCGACAAGTTCGCCGATCGTAAAGGTTCCTGCTATGGCTTGTTGACCTCCAAACCAAATCACACCTAAAATGCTCATGTTGATAATTAGCAACATAGTTGGGAAAAGGATTGAGAACAAAGTGGTGACCTTAACTTGTTGCGAATATAAATCTTGGTTAGCGTCACCAAATCTCTTTATTTCTCTGTCCGTTCTGACAAAGCTTTTAACAACACGTATACCTGCAAGGTTCTCTTGAAGAACCATGTTCAGTTTATCCAAACGACGCTGTACTCCAAGGAAGAAAGGTTGACCTTTCGCAACAAAGACGATTGCAATGATCAAGGTTAAAGGAAGGAGAATGAGCATGATTTTTGCTAGTTCCAAGTTAATGGTTAGCATCATCACTATGCTTCCGACGATCATGAGGGGGGCTCTGATGAACATGCGCAGGAGCATCATGATGATCATTTGGGTAATGTTAACATCGCTTGAAAGCCGGACTACCAATTCTCCTGTCTGAAACTTGTCTAGGTTTCCGAAGCTGAACTTCTGAATCTGACGAAATACGGAGGATCGCACGTCATGCGCAAAGCTTTGTGCGACTTTTACCGAGATGTAAGTATTCGCAATGGTGATGCCTGCTTCGATTATTGATAGGATAATCATTATTCCGACTGTTACAGTGATGACTGTAAGGTCACCTTGACCTATTCCTTCATCAATTACTCTTTGAATTAGTCGAGGTTGGATGAGCTCGATAAGAACCGCTATTAGAAGTACAATCACTGCAACTAATGATTGTAAACGATAAGGTCTGATGAAGGAAAGAATGCGAAGGATGTTTCTGCCACTTGACTTTGTCGCGTTATTTTTCGACAATTGTGTTTTTTCCTCATTCGACTTTTACGTAGCGCACTGATAGATATCGTAATAGTTTAGGTTTGCGACAGGTTAGATTAATACTTTTAGACTGATTTTTTAGGGTGTGTGTGAATCTACTGTACCTGGGCATCTTTGCTTTTTGTTTGATGTGGACAAAGTGTAAGCGTTATTTTATTTTACTTTGAAGACGATTCTGTAGTTTTTTTAACTTTGATTATTTCGAAGTAGCTGATTTGGTTGATGTTTTCTCCTGCTCCATCTTCACTTTTTTTTGATATATCAAAACGCATTCGCAAAATTGATGATTCAGATACTCTTATATATATCAATATCGATATCAACATAGGTATCATATATGATATCAATATCGATTAAATAAGAGGTGAAAAATATGAAAAACTCACATAACCATCATTTTGGTCACTGGATGAGACACATGGCATCAGTTCCAAAAGGTTACTTGAAATATTCAGTGTTAAAATTGCTTAATGAAAAACCAAGGTCTGGATCGGAAATTATGAACGAAATCGAAAAAGAGACCGAAGGACGATGGAAACCTAGCCCAGGATCCATATATCCCTTACTAGCATGGCTTCAAGATAAAAGCTATACCAAAGTAGCACCAGAACAAGAGACAGGCATGAAACGTTATGCCTTAACTGATGAAGGTAAATTGTTTCTACAGGAACATATTAAGAGAAGAAAGGAAATCCGCAGGAGATTCGGCGGTTTTAGACCTCCTTTCTCTATGTCGCCATGGTTCAATTCCTATCCTGAAAAAGTAAATGAACTACTAGAAGAAGGAAAGAGGTTCATGAAAGCAAGTTGGAACCTTATGGATAATTTGCGTGAAAAATACACAGAAGAAGCTGTCACAGAAGCTAAAGAAGTAATCAAACAAGCAACCATTAAACTTGATGAAATAGCTAAAAAATTTGAGTAGCATAATTAGGTTCTATTTGTTAAAATAAGCTTTTTGGTGGGGTGCTGGGATTCTAACTCCAACCACAGCGGAGATATCAATCGAAAACCCCCCCATTTTTCTAAAAAACTTATAGGTTGTTTTTTTGAGTAATAATGTTCAGACATTTTTCTTGAAAGTCACAGTGCAAACCAAATCGTCAAGATTATTCCCACCATGACAACGAGTCCGACTATTGCCCAAATGCGCATTTGTGCGAGCGCCTTATTCACATTGGCGATAGGACGGCTATCTGCTCCTTTCTGGTAGGTAAATGTGAAGATAAAGGTGGGAACTAGCAGCAGGAAGCGAATCACAGTCAGAACGGTTACTAAATGTGGGAGCAAAATAGCTCCGCCCCCAAATAGCGATGCTACAAGAAACTGCCAACCCCACATCAGGCTGATGACAGTATTCGGATGAATAAAAAGGCTGGTACGCCACATTCGTTTGTTGTAGGCCCACTTAGAGTAATTAGCAGATAGGGGCATATCGATAAAAACCAGTGTGCCCAACCACAACGTACCCATGACAATGGAGCTAATAACTGATCCCCAAGTCGCAAAAGTGGAATTTCCGACAAGTGTCAATATACCGGCCAACGTAAAGAACCCTAACCCACCCCATTCCATCCAGGTAGGCTTGTCGAACACCCGACGGTAGATGACTATTAACAGTGCCAACAGGAACGGGAGACCGACGCTAAACCATGGATTTACACCAGGGATGGAAAATGTAATCCAATAAAGTATCCACGGGATAAAGGCCACCATCATCCAGGTCATACCGGTGAGCGCTATTGGACCAGCAGGACGCTGGTCTAGCGGGGCTGCGTAGGCCGATGCTCCATCGGATGTGCTTTCAAGAGTCTTGAACAGGGTACTCATCCGCATAAGCAGGCTAAAGTCGCCTTGTACCTGGTACAACCCCTGCATCAGCGCACTCTGAGCCTCCAACTCCCCGCGGCTGATCTTCAACCAGACATCGGATGGAGTGGTGATGATCAACGAGGGAGCCTTGGCAGTGCCCAGTTGGAACGCACAGTCGCCCTCAGCGATGCGCAGGTAATAGGTGCCGAGTTCCGCTCCGGTCACGTTGAATTGAATCGTGGCGTCCATATCACCCGCTGCCACGGCGTCAAAGGTCAACGTCATCCCTTCGAGCATTTGACGAAGGGTGAGATTCATAGGGTTTGACATATTACTCCTCCTAAGTGTCAGACTTCCAGAGCACTAAAAAAACTGTTCAGCTTCATCAGCAGGTTAAAGTCACCGAACGCTTTGTACTTCTGTTCCATGAAGGCCTGTTGCCCATCCAACTTACCCATACTGATTGCTACCCACACTTCGGAGGGTGTCTCGATAGTCAATGATGGCGACGCAGGCGTTCCCTCGTGGAAGGCACAAGTCCCATTCGTTATCTCTAGATAGTAGTCACCTGGCTCCTCGCCTGTCACTTTATAATAAATGATAGCCTTCAAGTCTCCAGCCGCCTCGGCTTTGAAGGTGGTAGGCATTCCTGAAATAATTTCACGGCATGTCAAACTTTGCTTATCCAGTTTTATCATCTCCATTGTATCCTTTGCTATGATTTCCTCTTTTAGTGATTCGGCCTCCATATCTGAAAGCCCTGAAAACACTCTCATTAACGATATGTTACCTTCGGCGCGATACTTTCCTTCCATGAACATCTGCGTGCCGCTAGCTTTGCCAGTAATAATGTCCATCCACAATTCGAAGGGAGTGTTAATGGTAAGGTCGTTCTTCTCGGCAGTTCCCGTTGTTGCCTTAATGGTTCCCTTATCAATCGTGAAATAGCACGAGCCCTCCACTTCACCGGAAAACGTGAATTGCAGTATCGCCTGGGTGTCACCCGCTGCCTGAGAGTTAAATCCCATAGACATGATGTTCATAAAACTTTCAATAGACTCTGGGCGTGGTATTATACCTTTTTCCTCAAAGGTTCTAGGGGTTATTCCCTCAGCGATGCAGGTCTTCCAGAACAGGTTGGCAATCTCTGCAACAGTGTCTGCGTGATCAAGTGGTTGTGTGATTCGTGCCATCGTTTCTGGAGAGATCTTTCTAGACTCGATCAATTCACGTCCTGCCTGTCGGATGGCTTCGAGGATATCGTTTCGTTTATCTTCAAATCCTGGTTGTGTCATATTCATCCCGGCTGGTCGGTAGATTTCAGCTATTAGGTTTTTGCCCCACAGGAAATTTGCATAATTTGACAATGCACCAAACACTGATTCGTCAAAAAATCCGCATACGGAAAGGATGATGGCTGCTGGCGGTTTGTGACGCAAGGGGTGGCGCCACCTGCCATCGCTGCGTTTCTCAAAAAATGGCAGACAAACCGGCCACGTACGCTCTATGAATATCTTCATTGGAGCGTTCACAGTATAATGGAAAAGTGGCGTGGCATAGATGACTAGATCGGACTCCAACCACTTGGGGAACAACTCCTCCGTCATATCATCATTGAACACACACTTGCCGGGTGTCTTGGTCATGCAAGTAAAGCAGCCGATACAGTACTTGATTTTCTTTTTACGCAAATTCACGACCTCGACCTCGGCTCCGGCTTCGCGCATACCTTTGACTAATTGGGCCAACATCAATTCGGTTCTGCTCTGGCCTCCGCCTCGCAGACTACTGTTAATTGCCATTACTTTCATGTCTTAGTTGGATCCTTGAGCTTTTAATTTGGCAAGTTCACGTTCAGTCATACTATCTTCCAAACCTGTACTACTACCATAGAAAGTATAAACTCCATGAGCTACCAAACCAATACCCCAACCAACCAACGGAAAAATAAACCAAGGAAACTCAGTTGTTTCAGAAGTCATATACCAAAGCAAAAAAAGAAAAACATTAATAATAACATAGATTACAAGATGAACATAGAAACCAATTTTTGCCTGTGCTCTTTTTCTTGCCAATTGTCTTAGCTGTTCTTCTGACATAAAAAATCCCTGTTTTGAAAGGTATATTATATGTGTATAATATAAGATCTTTCACTTGGAAATCTTATTTTTCTCTAAGTTACCCTCAGTTTCCGTTTCTTTACAGAAACCGTTTCCACCCATTATTTTTCTTCTCTAAAGTCTTCTCCATAGTAAGAACAGAATTTAAAAATCTATAGGAAATAATCTTTACCAGAATTTACATAGTACATCATATATTATGTTACCTTTTTCTTGAGTATTATATTCTTGTCTATCTGGAAGAACATTTGTTCCTATAGGATTTTTTAGAGCTATTTTTAATCCCCATTGAAAAAGAAAGTTTGCATGAGGTAAACTCTGGTAAAAATTTGTGGATAAAGTTTTTGCTAACAACTGTTATGGGATACAAAAGCATCCTCAAAACACAGTTTTTAATTCCTTCTCCAATTTTTCATGGAATTATTTCAACATAACCAGTTTATGTTCGCACACCGGTCCAATTCAGATAGAGGACAGATTTGAAACAGTTTTGATACGGTTTCTTAGCCTAAAAGCACATATCCAAAAAAATTTTTGATTAGCGAAATAGTTGATCCGGAATCTGGGATGATGAAATACTCCTGTAATAGGAATAGAGTGTCTTAGACCACTCAATAGCTGAATCCGTAGTGGATTTAAAACCTCGGTAATCAAGTTTATTTGAAGAATCCAAAAAAGCCAAAGCAGAAACCTCACTTTCTGACAAACACAAAAAGACATTGACATCATCCAAAAACCTCATATCCAACTTTTTGGCTCTGCTTGCTTTCTCAAAAGCAGGATTACTAACAAGATTTCTCATATTATCAGTAGGTAAAAACTTCCTAGGGAGCAACAGCTTAAACTCAACTTCTCTATTCAAGGCTTCAACCAAATAAGGAATTGTACTAGCCAAAATCTGATCTGATACGATCCAAACAAACTTTTTAGCTTTAGCAATCATATTCTCAATGTTATTGAACATAACCATAACATCATCAACCAAAACAAAATCCTCAAGAATACCCAAACAATTCCTAAAATACCCAGGCAACTTAGACAAATCATGATTCAAAAAATAATTTCTATTCTTAAAAAGAACCTTATAACCTGACAACAAATTGAAAGCCTCCTCACCATAAGATGTTAAACTAAAGGTTCCATCAACATTCTTAGCAATAATATGTGCATCGCTTAATCTAGAAATGTTACGAGAGGTTTCCTGAACAGTAAAATCCAACCTCTTAGAGATATGTGATAGTTTTAATGGTGTTTTTCTTAAAAGCTTTAGAATATCTAAACGATCAACACTTGAAAGCTCAAACATTAAACTACTATAATCCTTCATCTAACCACCAAATTACCTTCCAATTATTACCCAAGCTTTCATAATTGATTATGATATTTCATATTTTCTGTTGAGGTTACTTTATCATTTTTTCTAAGGTTACATCTGATTTAGTGATCTAAGATGGGTAAAAGAATTGAAGAACATTCATTTTCAATAGAAATGAAATCTCAAGACTCTGTTAGAAGCATATCCTTTCCAAACAAAGAAAATGGGCATATCTTCTTTGAGGGATTCTTGGGAAAACTAAGAAACGTTTCACTTGTTGAAGGAGTAATGCTTGAAGTTGAGGGTAAAAATGGAAGTCTCAAACTAGATATTACTCAACAAGAAATCAAAAATCTTCTAAAAAAGAAAAACACAATTAGCGGTGAAAAAGATTGAATCGACAAAAAATCAGAAATGGAATTACGCTGTTAATGTTTGCCCTCTTTCCTTTCATTTACTACTATTTCTCTCCCTACTTAATCATAATGGGAGCTGCTGAAGGTATTATAGCGGGTAGTTTTCTTGCTTTTGCTGGTTTATTTTTTACTTCATTATTTGCGGGGAGAGCTTTTTGTGGTTGGATATGTCCTGCTGGAGCTACACAAGAATTATGTATGAAAATCAGAAACAAACCATTTGGAAACGGTAGGAAAAACTGGATAAAATACGTCATTTGGGTACCTTGGGTAACTGTAATAGTGTTAATGTTTGTTCAGGCTGGGGGAATAGTAATTGATCCACTATATCAAACCTACTTTGGCTTATCAATTACTGGCTTTGAGTCTGTGATAATGTTTGTTGCTATTGCTGGAATTATAGCTTTGATCGCTTTGGTTGGTGGAAGGAGAGCTTCGTGTCACACTATATGCTGGATGGCACCATTTATGATAGTTGGGAGAAAAATACGCAACTCTGTAAACTGGAAAGCTCTTCAATTAACCTCAAATAAAAATGAATGTGTGAATTGCAATGTTTGTACAAAAAAGTGTCCGATGAGCCTAAACGTAAATGAAATGGTACAAAAATCAAATATGGAGAATTCTGAGTGTATTTTATGTGGATCATGTGTTGACAATTGTCCAAAGAAAGCAATCAAGTTCTCTTTTGATAAGAGAGATTAAAAAGGAAAAAGGATTAAAAATAATCCAACAATAATTCCTTTAGTCTCTTTCACTTAATTTGCCCTGTTTGTATTCGCACACCGGTCCTATTCAGATAGAGGACAGATTTGAACCCTTGCCATAGTGGAGATATCACCCGCGACCTCCCCATTTTTTTCAAGGAGTAAATTCTAATCTTTTTCCTATTCAAATATTTTAAATAACAAAATAATGTAAATACCAACAATGAGAAAAAATGTGTGAAGGACACAAGTGAAAAACATAAAATTGTAGTAACCCAATTCATTAAAGCCTTCAACACAGATAAGTGGGATATTGTACGCAAGGTTGTTTCTCCAGACTACGTGTATCATCATCCTATTGGCGGCACAGTTCAAGCTGGACCCGAAGGCAGTATTGAAGAGTGAGATATTTCAGCTTGTAAGTGACGAAGAATAGCTTTTATAGTAAACAAGACGAAATGTATTTAGAGTGTTAACTATGGTTTACTGTTCTAAATGTGGAACTAAAAACGAAGAGGCAGCAGAGACTTGTGTGAAGTGTGGTGCAAAAATTACTCTACAAAGAGAGGAAAACTGGGAGAAACGCCTAGAGGATGGAGCGGAAGAATTTGGCAAACGTGCAGAGGTTTGGGGTGAAAATGTTGGAAAACGTATGGAGGATGAGTGTTTTGGGCTCCCGAATGGTGGAGCCATCTTTGGGCTCGTTTTCGGAATTATAATAATTGTAGCGGGAATATTTTGGATAACAGGAATTACATTGGAGATCTGGCCCTTTTTTATTGTGATCATGGGTATTTTGATTCTTGCGGGGGCAGTATATAATCTAACACGCAAACGACAAAGTTAATTTTTTCTTGATTCTTCCTATCTACCCTTTTTTTATCGAAAAATTGAAAATTTACATGTATGCACTAAATAAGGTCTCTAAGTTGTTTAATTATGCCTTGACTTAGCATATGCCAGTAAACTCTTCTTTTCAAATCATTTCTAGAAAATAATCCTTGAAATCTTCTTTTCCATGAACCATAAAAGCTTCTATAACATTTGTAGAGTTCTTCCTGCACTTCTTTCCTTGACAAAGTTTCCGTTGGCATTATTGCATGCGCCATATCATAATTGCTCCAATTAGAATCTTCTATCCACATATTCTCTTTTGCTTCTTCGAAAAGTTCAGTTCCAGGAAATGGTGTAAGAATACCGAATATAACAAAGTCTGGATCCAATTCTTTAATAAACTTTCTTGATTCTTCAATTGACTCCGCTGTATCTTTACGTTCACCTACTATGAACATCGCATGCGCGAAAATGTCATTCTTTTTTAGGAGCATAACCGCTTTCTTAGCGTCTTCAGGAGTAATATTCTTCCTGAAAGTTTCAAGCGTTGATTGCTTTGAATTTTCAACTCCCAGAAGAACCCAACGAAGACCTGACCTGCGCAATTTAGGCAAGGCGTCCTGATGTTTGATGATATCATCACATCTTGCTTGGGTAAACCACATCAAATCTTCAGAAATCCCTTTCTGTATAATTTCGTTGGCTAGTTCATCAGCCCTTTTACCTACTCCAAAGTTATCATCCGTCAACCAAATGAACCGACTTCCATAATTCTGAAAACAAAATTCTATTTCATCCGCAATACGTTTAGGAGACTTCTTTCGCCACAAACCTTGCCAGAAACACCATTGAGAACAAAACGTACAACGATGCGGACAACCCCTAGATCCCTCAATTAAGACATAAGGCATCCTAAGACCAGACATTGCACTAAAGTGATACTTATGAACAAAATCTTTAACAAAATGATATCCTGGATAGGGTAAATCGTTAAGATCCTCAATTAGAGGCCTTAAGGAATTATGTAAAATCTCTCCGTTATGTCTAAATGATATTCCCTTTATTTTTGAAAATGTTGATCCCCCATCTACTATTTTGACAAGGTCTGCAAAGGTTACTTCACCCTCTCCTCGCACTATAACGTCGATTTCAGGGTACGCTTTCAGACTCTCTTGGGCTGTTGCCGTAAAATGTTGACCACCAGCGACAGTTAGAATATTTGGATTAACTCTTTTTGCAGTCTCTAATGTTCTTAGAACTGTGTATGTGTTGCATGTTGCCAATGCACTGCAAGCTACAATATCTGGATTGAAGTATTTAATCTGCTGTTTCATACCCTTCCAATCGAGCTGTTGAGCGTTACAATCCAACACTTTAATCTCTACGTTTTTGACTTCTCTTTCAAGGTAAGCTGCAAGTTGGATAATTCCGTATGGTGGTGGTAGATACTCTCCCATAACGAACCATATATCCTTAGGCGGTTCAATGAATAGAACTTTCATCGTTAATCTCTCTCTAAAACTAAGTTAATTCAATATTTTTTCTCTGTAGTTTATTATTTATGGAATGTTTGGAATTTAATATTCTCTCTCTTTCCTAATATTGTATATAATTAAATTGTCTGGTCTTCTCTTGTATTGTCTTTTCTTTAAACTCTCCTCTGCACTACTCTAATCTCTACTCACACAAAAAATAAAACTATACATATTCAGACATTGGAAAGCAACAACAGAAGATCACCAAACCAAAGATATCCTACGCGCAATGAGATTACTAGGTCATAAAAAAATAAAAAACACAGAAATATATACTCATCTAGTATACTTTGAAAATGATGACTGGCACGTTGCACATGCAATAAACCTGAAGGATGAAAACAAATTAATAGAAGCTGGATTTGAATATGTAAGATACAGCGAAAAAGACGAAGTAGCAATCTATCGAAAACGCCGAAAAGTAGTACTATCCAGAGCTCCGGTAGTATAGTCCGGTCAAGTATTACGGCCTCTCACGCCGTGGGCCCGGGTTCGAATCCCGGCCGGAGCACCAAAGTAATACTATCAGATAGCTATAAACTAATTCTCTTCAGGTTGAATTTTTAATTTATTAAGGATAGTTCTGTAAACATTCATAGCGGTCTTTTCAGAATCAACATTCTTGATCAACATTCTACCACCTTTAAATAAGCTAACCTCTAAGTCCTTATAAAAAAAAATTATTGCAAGACGCGATTTTAACTTTAATTTAAACTCCTCTTGAACTATCTTTGTTAATTCACTCAAATCTAAATTCAAAGGAGTTTTTGGATTAATGTTGGCAGTTTCTCTACCGCATAGCCAAACAAGTTTTTCTCCTGGCACCTTTTTAGCTTCAATTGATTGGCAAACGGGACATGTCGCATTTTTTGAAATATCGATTGTCGTAAAATACATATCACTAAAATCGCAAACCATGAGTTTTCCTTTTAAAGGAGAACCTATTCCAGTAATAATCTTTACAGCTTCTAAAGCTTGCATAGAACCGATTATTCCTGGGGTGGCACCAACAACTCCACGAGTTTCACAAGTCATCAATTCTTTATCTGATACTTCAGGTAAAAGACACTTCAGACACCCTGTATCAGGAGGAGAAAAAACTGAAAGATTACCCTCTAAACCAATTGCTGCCCCAAAAACATAAGGAATTTTCATCTTTACACATGTTCGATTAATTAAATATCGTGTTGACATGTTATCTAAACCATCAACTACACAGTCTACTCCTTCTAAGAGTTCTTCAACGTTACTTGAATTAATATTTTCAGATACTGCTTCGGTTTTAACCAGTGGATTCATTTTTTCAAGCTGATTTGACGCGATCTCAGCTTTTGGATAATGTAAATCAGAGGGTTTGTAAAGGATTTGTCTATGGAGGTTTTTCAGTTCAACAGTATCTTGATCAATTAATCTAAGGTTTCCAACTCCAGCAAGCGTAAGATAAAGTGAAGAAACCGTCCCCAAACCTCCAACACCAACAACAGCTACCTTTGAATTAAGCAACATATTTTGTTCTCTTGAGCTGAATTCTTTCATCGCTCTTTGTCTACTATAAAATTCTAATGCAAAATCGTGTTTTTCTGATTCATCCATCTCAAGTCAATCCAACACTATCTTTTGATGTTACTCAAGTGTATATCAACTTTTGTTCTAAAAAATATTACAAACCAAATCTAAGAGAAATAAATAGTAAATATGAACTCATTTTTTAATAGTGAGAAAACAATTTTTGAAGTAAGATAATGTTGTTAATTACCAATAAAGTTTTGGAAAAACTATTAAGGTTAAATTTTCACTGCTTAAAAAGATAGAGAATAGCGTATAATGAGGTTAAAAAAAATGAAACTGCCTCCCGGAAAAATTCCAGTCAAATTACTTAATGAAATTGTTTTTAAGAATTTAGGTATTAAACGCAAAGAGATAATTATAGGCCCAAAAACTGGAATCGATGGAGCAATTTTAGATCTGGGAGACAAAAACCTCATCGTTTCAATGGATCCTGTCTCAGGCGCTTTTGAAAAAATTGGATGGTTAGCGGTCAATGTTAACGCTAACGATGTTGCCACTTTTGGAGTCGAACCATCTTTTATGTTTTCATGCATCCTACTTCCAGAAAACGCAGACAGTAAACTAATTGAAGACATAAGTATCCAAATGCATAAAGCTGCAAAAGAAGTCGGAATTGCAATAGTAGGAGGCCATTGCGAATCAACAATTGGTCTAAATAAACCAATAGTCGTGGGATGCGTAATAGGTTTTACCGATAAAAAAAAGTATGTAACTGCAAGCGGAGCAAAACCAGGAGATAATATTATTCTCACTAAAAGTGCAGGAATAGAAGGTACAGCCATTCTTGCAACAGATAAAGAAAAAATATTAAGAAAAAAAATACAATTTAATACGATAAAAAATGCTAAAAAATTCTACAAAGAAATAAGCATTGTAAAAGATGCGTTAATAGCTTTTCAAACTGGAGGAGTTCACGCTATGCATGATCCTACAGAGGGGGGGATAATTGGTGGAATTCATGAAATTGCAGACGCATCAAAAGTAGGAGTAAAAATAATTAAGAATAAAATCTCAATAAGAGCTGAAACTTTCGAAATATGTAAATATTTTCGGATTGATCCTTTACAACTAATAAGTTCAGGGGCTTTACTAATTTCAGCCAATCCGAAGTACACCAACGAAATCATTAAAAAATTAGAAAGTAAAGGAATTCAAGCAAAAGTTATAGGCGAATTTTTACAGGATCCTAAGTTAAGGATTATTGTATTAGAAAATGGTAAAAAAAGAGTTTTGATAAGACCTAAAGCTGATCATCTCTGGAAAGCAATTAGATCATAAGATATTTTTGGTAATTTGAAGTGTAAATTGGAGAAACCAGAAAAACATAAAGAAAGGATAAAAAAGCGCAAATTTATATGCGTGAGAATATACCAGACCACATCTTACCTCATCGATAGCGTGGGAAAGCCCCTTCTTTCTATTCCAATTTTCTGAAGGTTTATAGTGAAAACAATAAAGTTCTTTCCCAATTATTGTTTGATATCCTTTTTTCTTAATGTAATTTATTATAAACGCGTCTTCATAAGCTTGTAAATAATCAGGTATTTTTATGTCTTTAACTGCTTCAAAACGAATTAAAGTGTCATGAGTACCCCCACGAATACTAAAACAGTAATTAGCTACAAAACTCTGTAATCGTATGAACCATTTATCTTTAATTCCAGGTACAACATCAATATTAACACCCCAAAGAGCGCCTACGTCTTCTCTTAATTGTTTTTCAGCTGTTTTAAACCAGTTTTTGCTTAAAATAATATCACTATCAACAAACATAAACCACTTTGTTTTTACATTACGAATACCAGTTTCTCGGGCTAAGGCTCTTGATCCTTCTAAACTAACAACTTTAATGGTTTTAAATTTCTTGTTTAACCTATTTATGATGCTCAGAGTTTTATCAGTCGAGAAACCATCAACTATTATCAAGTTTTCGACTGGCAAATTAGCGTAGATAGATTCTATACACCTCTTAAGCATAAAATCACTATTTTTGGTTATCATTACAACATCTATGGTCTGCATTTAAGTACCTCAAACTAGCCAGCTTTGTTCTTTAATTAGATTTGGCAATATAGAACTATTGGAAAATAATAATATATTTAGTCTTCTAATAGAACCAACTAAAAATAATAGAAAAAAATTATTGCTGCTTTAACCGGTTGCCATATTTTTGTGAATTAATAGTTGGTATATAGAGTATATTCCGTAAAATCCGTATGCTAGTGATAATTGAGTTATTAAGGATAATCTTCCAAGTTTGAGAGATTCCATAATGATAGCTAAACTACCTTTCACGGTCCAAACTTTTTGGGGGCGATAATGAATACAAAATGGACTATAACATGGAACCGATAAATACCCTTTCTCAGTTACCCAATCTTTAATGTAAGTATCTTCAAAAACGTGGAGTTTCTCTGGAATAACAATATCTTTAACTAATTTTGTTCGAATCAAAGTATCATGTGTTCCTCCACGAATTTGAAATATTTTTCTTGTAACTAATAGAAATGCCTTAAGCGTTTTTTGATTACGAAGAGTAGACCATACTTCTATCCCCCAAACAAGACCGACATTTTTTTTTAAAAATGGTTTAGCTTTTATATACCAATCTTTACAAAGAACAACATCGCTATCAACAAACATAAACCATTCAGTTTTTACCTGTTGTATTCCTTTTTGCCTAGAAGTGGCTCGATTGCCATCATCTTGTATTATCAAAACATTATCATATTTTTTTTTATAATTCAGAACTATATTCATTGTTTTATCAGTTGAAAAGCCATCAACTATCAACAAATTATTAATCGGAATGTTTTCATAAATTGCTTTTAGACATTTCTCCAAGTGTAGTTCACTATTTTTCGTTAGGACTATAACGTCTATTAGCATATTATTCATTCAATGTTTTTCTATTAATTAAGATTGGTTATCTCCAACGAAGTTTTTGCGAAAAAAAATGCCTCTTGAGCTTAAAATAGAAAACTCAATTTGGATTAAATATTTTTTTAATATAAAAAAATTTGAAGAGATACTAAACTAGAAATATTAAGTTTTAGGATTTTTTTCCTCTGATTACTTATATAAATGTTCAAATAGGTCTATTAAACAATCAAAATAAATCGTGGTGCCACATACTTGAATTTAAAACTTCGAAGAGCTTCTAGAATTGCAATAAACGCGCTTACCCCAAATAGGCCACACCATGCTCAATGGCTGATTACTAGAAAATGTAATTACAGATGCAAAGGTTGCAATGTTTGGAAGGAACAGGACCAAAAAGAACTTTCAACTCAGGAAGTAAAACAAGGATTGGATATTCTCAAAAATATGGGTATTGTAGATATTGTTTTATCTGGAGGAGACCCTCTTTTGAGGAATGATGTAAAAGAAATAATTGAGTATTCATCAGAGCGATTTATCACAACAGTTTATGATAATGGAAGTATGGCAATAAAAAAAATTGAAGCCTTGCGCAATGTGGATTTTGTTGCAATTTCTATAGATAGTTTGGATGAGACAAAACATGATTTTATTAAAGACGTACCTGGTGCTTGGAAGAGAGCCATGAATACCGTTGAAATTTTAAAAAAAGAAAAAATAAATGTATGTGTTACTCCAACAATTTCTCAGTTTAACCTATATGAGATTGTTGATATTACAAAATATTTCACTGAAAGAGGAATACCAGTCTGGTACTGCTTATATTCATATGATCAAAGTAGTGATGAAAATCAACTTTTTCGAATTGGTAAATCCAACGATAAATTCGTTATTAGAGACAAACAAGCAATGGTAAAACTTTGTGACACATTGATTGAAATGAGAAAAAATAATAATAAAATTTTGATAACGGATAAAGTATTGAAAGCTCTTAGAAGTCTGTTTTCGGAAGAAAAAAGAGTGTGGAATTGTCAAGCACTTAAAAATTTTTTAGTTATAGATCATTTGGGCAGAATTGCAGGGTGCCATAATCAAAATATTGCAGCCACCATATTTGATTTACCTAAAATGTGGAATAGCAAAGAATTCAATTCACTTCGTAAAACGTATAACACATGCTCACAATGCAATTACTTATGTTATATTGCATATTCTCTTCATGGAAGTCCATATGGCAACTTGCTAATTGTAAAAGATCACTGGAAAAATGCTAAATTGTTCCTCTCAAAAGAGTAAAAAGGTTTTGTCAATTAGAAAGAAATAAGGATATAGCAAGGTCCAGCAGATTATTTGCGATATTTTTTTAAAAAAAATACAAAAAATCAAGTAGATTGATCTTTGTCTGCCAAAATTATATTTTCCATTACTTTACATAAAACGTCAAATACTTCTTTCGCGTTCAATTTTTCAGTATCCAAAACTAGATTGAATGGAGTAAAATCTTCACCTAATTTGAATCCATATAGTTTTTTGTATATGCTTTTTGTTTTAGTTTCTTTTTCTTTCAAAACTTCAAGAGCTTTTGATTTACTCATTTTATCTCGATGCGCAATTCTTTCAGCTCTCTTATCAATAGAGGCTAATAACCATATTTTAAACCCATAATTAATTAACCAAGGAACCGTCCAACTGTCCAATAAAACATTACCTCGTTTTGCAAATTCTCGAAGTTTTTCATCAACTAATTTATCGTATTCTAAATTTTTTTCTCTCTTTTCTAGAAAGCCAAGACCTTCGGGACTTTCCCACCACCCAGGCGCATTTGAATCATAACCTTCTTCTGCCGCTAGAGCTCTTAGCGCATCGCCTCCAGAATAATATATTAGGTTATATTTTGTAGCAATTTTTTTTGATAGGGTACTTTTTCCAGTTCCCGCCAGTCCAGATATGCAAACAACAATTTTTTTTTCTGGAGTTACCTCTTTTTGCTCTTTATTACTCATAAATAACCCACACTTAATTTTTAGGTAATGGGAGTAATACCTATAATTCTAGAGGCAAGAGTTCCGAAAAAGAATGAACAAATCATATACCAGTACACAACAGGTAATCCATCAGCAAAAAGACCAGGCAGATAAGCTACTGAGATGGATCCATATGTTGGGATTAAAAACAAATACCAAATTATTATGTAACTAAAAGAAATTGGCATTAAAATCATCTGGGGTTTCATCATCTTTGTTTGCATTTTGTTTATTTGTGCTTCTTTCTTTTTCAATTTCGCTATTAGTTTTTGATCTTTTGCACGGGTTGCATTCATCAATTGAGATCGATATTCAGAAGTTTCTTTTTGCATAACCCTATATTCTTTCCAACCGCACATCCGCGTTATTAACAATCGATTAATAGTCATATTGATAAATGAAATTGTAATCGCTAGTAGCATTATTACTAAGGTTGCTATTGGAATTATTGTGATATCTATCATCTTATTTCTCCTTGCACTTCATTTCGGTTAGCCTATCTCGTTTTCTTATTAATAACCATTTTTACTGTTTAATTTATTCTCCTAGAATACGTCTAAAAGCCGGAAACATTTCAGCTGCTCTTTCGCGCATTAATAATTCATAATATTGGTATATAATTCCAACTGAAAGTAAGATACCAGTACCAGAACCAAATACTCCTAAGAAATCGGATATTCCAGCCACTAACCCTACAATTATTCCCCCTAATACTGTAACGACTGGAATGTAACGTTTGAGAATTGCTTCTATGGGTTTACTGGATCGCCTATATCCTGGAATCTGCATTCCTGAATCCATAAGTTGTTGTGCCACTTTTGATGCTCCTAATCCTCCAACTTCAAGCCAAATAAGTGAGAAAACAGCACAAAAAGCAACAAGAATGACTAAATAAATTGAAGCTCTCAAAGGTTCAGCTACAACCCCTTGAAGAGTATTGGGTGGTGTAACAAAATAAGCTAGACCACCAACTGCTTGAATACCAGATTCGGTAGCATTGTAGTCTCCTGTGATCTGAAATAGGATATTTGTTCCTGGAAGCGGTTGACCTTGAGTGCTCCATAGAAGCTGAGTAAAGAAGTAGACGTTTGCAAATAATGCAGAAGCAAATATTACGGGAAGATTAGAAACATACAAGAGCTTAATTGGATATCTACTTCGAAAACCTTTGTAACCAGCATAAGTCATAGGTAACTCAACTCGGACTCCCTCTAGATAAATTATGATAACAAAAGCACCAATAGTTGCTATGAATCCAATTAATGAGGGATAAACACCAGCACCAATTATCCAATCAGTTATTGTTTGTTGGCCATTAAAGAATAAGGAGAGTGACCCAACAAATAACCCAGTACCAGGATTGAAAGTTTGCCAAAGAATATTTTGTGCAACTCCTGCCATAATAAATAAACTAATTCCACTGCCAAGGCCCCAACCTTTTTGAACTAATTCGTCCATTAACATTACAATTATTCCAGCTCCTATTAGTTGTGTAAAAATAATAACAGTTGTAGCTGTTGGAAGAGATCCATACATACCACTGATTATGTATGCAGCAGCCTGAACTCCAGTAAGAAGAATCGAGAAGAATTTACTAGCAACTGTAAATAGACCTCGATCTTGATGATCAGACATATTAGCTTGAATAATAGAAGATCCGACGAGCAACTGGAGTATTAATCCTGCTGTCACGATTGGACCAATACCCAATTCCATTAAAGTGCCACGATTTGAGGCAAAGATTACCCTCAAAGCTCCAAAATTATCTGTTTGTTCTGAAGGTATGCCATAAAGTGGAACCTCAGTCATTACTAAATAAATTATAAGAACTATGGCGGTCCAGAAAAGCTTTTCATTAAATCCAACTTTACGTTCAGGAACTTTAATTTCAGGCAGTATTCTTGCAAGAGGCTTGAAAAGATTGAGAAAGCGTCCAGCCATTGCCTAATAGTTACTCTCCTTGTCCCTGAGATTGAATTAATACTTGCCCGCCGGCTTTCTTAATCTTTTCTGCAGCAGTTTTTGAACAAGAAGGCACATTAACGGTTAATTGTTTAGTTAGTTTTCCAGAACCCAACAATTTTGTGAATCCTAGATTTGATAGGTCCACATATAATTTGCCTTTCTCTTTTTCAACTGAAATCTTTTCAGAAATTTCATCAAGAGTAGAAATGTTGATTACATTTTCTTTTAAATTTAGACTTTGAGGTGAAGTGAATCCGTGTTTTCCAAAATAGTTTGGTTCTTTAGCAGAAACATAACTCCATAAATGTTTATGGCGTCCTACTTTTCTATGTCCTCTGCAACCAGCGCCTCTGTGTTGACCTATTTTACCCCAGCCGCAGGTTCTAGAACCTCGTGTTTTTCTAGTTTTTCTTAGTTTATGAGGCATATTTTATCAGCTCAGTTATCAAGATTTAACTTTTTTTGCTTTTTTAAGTTTGATTTGAAGTACACCATTATTGTACTTTGTTGATATAACGTTTGGAATCACTACCTTCGGCAGATTTAAACTTTTGTAGTATCTGCGATCATTTCCCTTTGCAGATAGTGTTAATTTCTGGTCTTTCACATCTATTTTGAAAGTTTCCTTATTAAAACCTGCGATTTCAACAATTATTGTAATCCAATTCTCTTCTTGAAAAACGTCAATTAGAGGAGTAGGAGATTTCCATTTTCTTTGAGTATAATACTGTGATGATCGAAGATTTGGAGGATAGCCTGTTCTTGTAGCACGTAAAGGTTCAAAATGAGTAAATCTTGGATGATTTTTCATGTTAGTTTCATCTGAGGTTTTTGAAGATAGCCATTTCAAATGTTTTTTGCTTCTTCGCCATTTAGTACTCATTTTTTTTCCTCCTGGTTACAAAGGCAATTTTCATAGTCGCTTTAAAAGGTATCGCAAATGAATTTAGGAAAAAATAGAAGATTTTTTTAGATCATTTTCAGAATAAGATCATTAATTTTTTCTTTGCGATATCCAGCTTCTCCTCCAGCAGCAAAGCTTTTCTTGGTTTTTCCCTTAAAACCTTTCTTTGGTGGATGAAGTTTAAAGTTTGTCTGGATATTTGGTATTTTCCAGTATTCAACTTTGCAGTTAAAAAGAGCATTTGCTAAACCAGCTATCGATTCATAACCAATTTCTTTAGCGTATTCATCTGTAAATCGTTTGTTGCCAGCAAGTCTTCCACGCTTTGTTAGCATCTTTACTAGTGTTTCTTCTGTAATTTCACCCCAAGTTACATAATTTTGTACTCGGTATAACATTCCAATAAATGATGGACGATTATCGATAACCACAGCATTGTGAGTCTTTTTCATATTTAGCATATCAAGAGTTTCGCTAGCTTCTCGTTTAGCTCTAATTGTTCCTCTTATTTTTACAACTACAAAACACTTTGGCTTCTCAACTTTTTCTGTCAACTATTTCACCCAGTCTGCTTGAGTAATTAAACTATAAGTTTTTCTTAGAGCATCAAAAACGGCGCCGGCGTAGGATGGAACTGTTCTAGTTGAACCATAACTTCGTATCCAAAGATCTTTAACACCAGCTAAACCCAAAATAGTTTTTGCTACTTCACTTGTAGCTAGTCCTAAGCCTCTTGGTCCGGGAACAATAATTACTCTAACACCACCGCATTTTCCTTCAATCTGAAATGGAATTGAGTGAGTTTTTCCACATCCACATTCCCAACTTCCGCATCCGCGTTTAACAGGGAGAATATTGAGTCTTGCAGAAGCTGCACCCTTCTCTATCGCTGTTCGAACTTGACTTGCTTTTCCAGATCCTAAACCAATGTAACCATCTCGATTTCCAACAGCTACTATAGCTTTAAATCTAGATTTTTCACCTGCGTCTGTTTGTTTTTGAACCAAGTTCACATCTATTACTTCTTCTTGTAGATCTGGAAGTAATGCATTAACTATTTGCGGTTCAGAAATCTTCAAACCACTTAGAAAAACTTCATCAATTGAAGCGATTGTACCCTCATGTACTAGCTTTCCCAATCTAGTTTTAGGGATCCATTCTTCCGCAGTGTCCCTTCCTCTTCTTTTATAACTCATTCTTGTTTGTCACCTTTCTCATATGAACTAATAATAGCAGATTTTATTTTCGTGAAATGATTGGAAAGATCTTGGGGAGAAATTTTTTGTTCCAGATATTTTGAGAATTTTGCAGAATATTCTTCTGAATCTGTTTCTAATAGACGCCCATAATTTGCAATATGTTTCCCTTCTAGTCTTTCTTTAATTATTTTATTCTCATTATGAGGCACACTAATCCCTGCATCTACTACTCCGCTTAAAGCAGCAAATATTTTAGATCCTTTAGTCGGATTAATTAACCCTATATCCAATATTGCATTATCCACAACGTTATTTTTTGCTTTTAATCCACAGATTAAACCTGTCAAGTATGCTGCGGGAATATTTCCTGTTGGAGCTTTCCAGCCATATTTTTTCTTTAACTCTCTACTATGAGCTGAAGCTAGGACTACATCACCATTCATTTTGGAAATAATAATTTGAACTGAAACATTTTTTGCTGAGAACCTTGGAACAAGTCTTGGTCTTTCTGAAACTACCATAGCTTTGCGAGCATGATAGTCAGTTTTCCCTTCTCTTCTTCTTCTTAGAGGTACTCGATAAGTGGATTTTCTACCCATTAACGATTCCTCCACAGATCATTAGTTTTTAGGTAGCGTTCTAAATCTGCAATTGACTCATATTTTCCACTACCAGCAATCATGTATATTTTTCTGTAAGTAGATTCTGTAATAATTCTACTTGCTTTTAATTCTCTAAGCCTCTTACGAAGAGAACGAATACGTATTATCCATGCATCTTTCTTAGTGATTGTAGCTTTTGGACTTCCAGTTTTGCTTCCTGGACCGCTACGGCGTCCTTTTCGTTTCTTTTCAATAATTACCTTTGCTCTAGATCTACTAACACCTGCTTCTGGTCTTGAAACTATTATTTTTTCATGAATTAATTTTCTAACCTCTTCTCGAGTAATTGCAGTATCAACATCATCTACTCTTGCAGGGTCAATCCACACTCTATTTTGACCAATTTTCATTATTTGTGCTGCTAACCTTCTTTGATTACTAAGATTTGTCATTGATCTTTTTCATCTCCACTAGTTTTATTTTCTAGTTGATCTGTATTTTCATCCATAATTTCTTCTATTTCTTCGATTGGTTGTTTCTCGTCAACTATGGATTCATCTTTCTCTTTATCTGGATTAATAGCAATTTTGGGGTTTAATACGTAAATGTTACGAGTTTTCGCTTCTTTAATCATTTCAATCTTTTTTCTTTTGCCAACTGTGTGACTAATACGAGCAGCTTGAGTTTTTGTATCGACAAGAGAAAGTTCTCCAATATTATGCACTAGTACCTCTCGATAACCAGAAGGATGAAGTCCTCTAGCTATTTTGGGTCCCTTATAACCAACGCTAACTCCTTGAGGCCACCCCTTAAGTTTTCTTCGTACTTTATGGTCTAAACCAGTAGGTCTACGCCAACTTTTTCCAATTCTTACGTATCTCCAACTTTCAGGCCGAACAAAATCTGGCTTATTCTCTTTTGCTCGTTTTCTTACTCTAAGTGGTTTTTGAGGCAATGATGTTTTTCTTTCCGCCATTATGTCATTCCCTCGTTTCGTTCGAAAACATAAACTCCATCCAAGAAAACTCGAGGATCTTTATTTTTAACTTTGGTTGCTTGCTCGATATTTGCAGCAGTTTGACTCACATTTTCCAAATTTAGACCTTCAATAGTTATATCTTCACCTTGAACATCAACTTTGACATCACCAATTTTCTTAGCTTTTCGAATATTTCTTTCTCCAGTGAAATTTTCAATTATAACAAACTCGCCTTGATCCTTTACCGACATTGGAAAGTGAGAAAACACAATTTTCAGTTTATAAGAAAATCCTTTTTCAACACCAGTTATCATATTTAATATATGAGACTGAATTGTACCTATCAGAGCAGTTTCTTTCTTTCTAGGCCATTTAGCCCAAATTCGAACTAATCGATTCTCACATTCAAGTGAAACAGCTGCATGTGAAAAATCGCGAATCAGAGTTCCTTTAGTGCCTGTTACAGTAACTTTCCTATCAGTAATACTTATATCTACACCTTCTGGAACTTGAATTGTTTTAGAAATTTCTGGTAATCGCATAAAAAGTACCTCGCTAGTAGACGAAGGCTAATAACCTTCCTCCAATATTTTTTTCTTCAGCAGTCCTATGAGATAGTACGCCCTGAGAAGTCGTAACTATCATCATTCCAAAATCTCTGGAAGGTAAGAACTGTTTTTCCCAGTTTTCAAATGCTCCAGTTTTTACAGCAAATCGCGGCTTTATTGAACTGCACTTGTTTATTCGACCCAAGAGTTGTACTTTAAATTTTCCAGATCGACCGTCATCAATGAATTCAAATTCACCCAAATACCCATTTAGTTGCATTATTCTTAGCACTTGACCTAAGAGTTTAGAGGCAGGGCTAATGATGCATTCACGCTTGTTGCGCATTTCATTATTTATGATCGTGATTAAACCATTTGTAAGTGTATCCATTTCATTTTCGCCTACTCATATTTTTTGAATCCAAGTTTTGGTGCTGCTTCTCTAAAACAGTGTCTACAGAGATATAAATTGTAACGCCGTATTATAGGACCGTAGGATCCGCATCTCACACAAGGTCTTGAACCTTTTCCATAAGTTCTTTCTTTCTTTATTTGTTGTTTAGCCATATGTCATCCTTCCAGTTTATGCAATTTCAACCTCTAGAATCTGTTTTATAAATGCAATTGAGTCATTGGGAGTGAGCAAATGACTATTACCAATATGTGTCTTGCGATTTCTTCTAATTTTCACTCTATTACCCGGTCGGTTTACTGTCACACAAATATCCATACCGAAAATACCAACATTAGGATCGTATTTAACTCCTGCAATTTCTATATGTTCTTTTAATCCAAAAGCAAAATTGCCTTGTTTATCAAAAGATGAACGAGAAAATTTGTTTTCAATAACTGGTAATACTTTTTTCAGGAAATCGATTGCGGGTTGTTTTCTTAAGGTAACTACACAAGCTATGGGCTCACCTTGTCTTATCCCAAATTCGCGTATAGTTTTCTTTGCGTTTTTCTTTACAGGTTTCTGACCAGTTATTTCCAATAAAACATTTGAAGCATTTTCTAGTGGAGCACCGGATTTTCCAACATTCAGATTAACTACAACCTTATCAATTCTAGGTTGAAGCATTGGCTGGATCTTCTGTGGTTTGATTGGGATCTGCTCAGTCATTGGATGTTTCCTCCGTTAAAGAGATTATAGATTTTGATTTTCCTATTACAAATATGAAATCCATTATTGTTTGATATCGGTTGCCAGATGTATCTTCTATCATGACTAATGCGTTTCTACGCTTTTTTGCCACTGTTTTTTCGATTTCAACAATTTTTCCATATTTTCCAATGTTTTTACCGCCAGTTATTATAGCAATATTATCTTCCTTAGTCTTCAATTGTTCAATAACTTCTTTTTCTGGAATACTGAGTTTTAGAACATCAAAAGTTTCATAGCTAACTTGTGGAAGTTTTGTTATATCTTCAGTTTTAAATAGAATAGTTGAGCCATCATGAAATGCATATTGAATATTATTATTTTTCAGAATAGTTTTATTTTCAACTCTAAATAGTTTGAATTTAGCTTCTTCAGAGTCGATAGGATTCACAAATAAGCCTTTGTGTGAAGGAACTAGTCGATAGGATTTATTCAAGCCGTTAAAAGAGATTACATCCATCAAACCAACTGGAAAATCATCTTTACGTCTTACTTTTCCATCAACATAGACTTTTCCTTGTGTAACTATTTTTTTTGCTTCTTTTCTGGTTTTAGCTAGCTCGAGAATATCGCGAATTACAAGCGATAGAGGTAAACAGTTTTTGAGAGAGTGCGACCCAGGTGAGGGTTTTATCACCCAAGTAAATTGTTTCCTTGGAATCGGCCAGAATCTCGGAGCTGGATTTCGTTTTAATCTTCCAGTTTTTCCTTTCTTACCCAAATTTACTTACCTTCTTTTATTTTTAATTCAGTTTTGCGTTTAGAACGCGTTTTTTTTACAGTGTTAGAACCCACTTCTTTTTTTGTTATTTTTTTAGTTTTCTCAGATTTCTTCACTTTATTTTCAACGATTGATTGATCTGAAGATTTCTTCGTTAATGTTTTAGGTTTTGATCCAATTTGTTTAGCTTTTTTTAATTGATCAAGTGGTTTCTTTCTTTCAACAATAGCCTTACGCCATTTATCGTCTAGGTTAAGTTTTTTTATAATTACCTTTGAGGGATGTACTGAAACGAATATGTTAGTTCCATCAACTTTTTCGCGAGTTAATCCTTCAATAAAGATGCGATACCGTTTCAGATCTACTCTACTAATTTTACCTTCAAAGCCCTTGTTATCGCCGCGAACTACTTGTATTGTATCACCTTTGCGTATTGGAAGAGATTTTATTCCTTTTGAAGAAATAAGCTCTGGTGAAAGATGAGCAGCCATAATCTTTTGGCGAAGATGTAGAGGTGCATTATATAGCATTTTTCGTTGTTTTCCAGGTTTTGTTACAGGTATTTTTTTTTGCATACTATTTCACCTATACGATTGTACGAGCGGCACTCGCAACTCTTGGCCATCTTTCAGCAGCTTCTCTAGCAACAGGTCCACGAATTTCGGATCCTTTCATTTCTCCATCAGGAGTTATTATTGCAGCAGCATTATCTTCAAATTGGATCCAAACACCATCAATTCGTCGATATGGTTTTCTTTGCCTTACAATTACTGCTTGAAACATCTTCTTTCTCATTTCTGGTGAACCCTGTCTAACAGAGATTGTTATTCTATCGCCAACAGAAGCGGAAGGATAACGTCTTAATCGTCCTTTATAACCTATAACCTGAATTAAACGCAATACACGTGCTCCAGTGTTATCTGCACATTTTAAAACTGATCCTGGAATAAGTCCTTTTGAGAGTTTTTCTCCGTGTGAAAGCATACCTTTTGCAATAAGGGCTCTTTGTTTTGCTTTAGCAGCCATCTATTTTGTCTCCAATTTCTCTACAATAACAAAAGAGACAGTTTTACTTAGAGGACGACATTCTACAATTTTTACTTGTTCTCCTTCCTTAGCATTTATGCAAGGGGGATTATGAGAGGGTATATGACCGCTTCTTTTTTCATATCTAACATATTTTGGTGAGAATTGAAGGTATTCACGTTCTACGATAACAGTTTTATCCATTTTTGAAGTTGATACAATACCTTCGAAAACACGACCTCTTACAGAAAGAGTGCCGTGGAAAGGACAATTTTTGTCATTACATGATTTTTTGGGTTTCTTAAATGTTAAAGACATTACCATAACCTCTTTATTTTTTTCTTAAGACGATCTTCAGGTCTTCCAACTAGGAGATTGCCATCAATTTCAACGGTTTGTCCGTCATTAAGGTTAAATCTAAAAATTGCTGAGTTTTTGATTATATTCTTAGGTTTTGCTTCATGTAAAATAGTAAAAGTATTCTTAGTTTCCTTGATTACTTTCCCTCGAAGTCCAATATAATCAAAATGACTACTCTGCGATATTGTACTTTCAAGTCCTATAAATTCTCGTTTAAGGATATTAGGGGTTATCTTCACTTAGTTTGTGTCTCCTTTTGTTTTTTTTGTTTGGGTTTATTTACTTTTTTTTCTTTTACTACCCTAATACCATGCATATATTCATTTTCAATTGTTAATATTTGAGCAATAGTTTTACGCAGTTGCCTAATTCTCCCGGGTTTTTCAACTGCACCACCTGCACGAACCATAGTTTTTAATCGTGCTAATTCAACTCTCAACTCTAACAGATTTTTATGTCGTTCTTCTGAGGACATATTGCTAATATTTTTTAATCTCAGTATGGGCATTAACTATTTCGCCTCTTTTGTATCGTTTATTACCTTTTTTGTGTCCTCAGATGATGTTAATGACGTATTAAGTGATTTCTTTTTGGCCACCTTAACAACAGGTTTAGCCTCAACAACCTTAGGCTCTACAACACCAACTTTCTCCACAGGAACCTTAGCAGCCACCTTAACAACAGGTTTAGCCTCAACAACCTTAGGCTCTACAACACCAACTTTCTCCACAGGAACCTTAGCAGCCACCTTAACAACAGGTTTAGCCTCAACAACCTTAGGCTCTACAACACCAACTTTCTCCACAGGAACCTTAGCAGCCACCTTAACAACAGGTTTAGCCTCAACAACCTTAGGCTCTACAACACCAACTTTCTCCACAGGAACCTTAGCAGCCACCTTAACAACAGGTTTAGCCTCAACAACCTTAGGCTCTACAACACCAACTTTCTCCACAGGAACCTTAGCAGCCACCTTAACAACAGGTTTAGCCTCAACAACCTTAGGCTCTACAACACCAACTTTCTCCACAGGAACCTTAGCAGCCACCTTAACAACAGGTTTAGCCTCAACAACCTTAGGCTCTACAACACCAACTTTCTCCACAGGAACCTCTTCGACTTTCACTTTAGATTCTGGAAGTTTTTCTATTTTAGTCTCCACAATTATCGGTTTCTCCTCTGGAGGTGAAGGCTCAATAATTGTAATTTTATCTGGAAATATAACATTAGAAGGCATAATTGTTACGCGAACGCCTAATATTCCAGGTTTTAATTGAACGTGAACTTCAGATTTTTTCATATTTTTTAATGCAGGATCGCCTACTCTCGGAAAAGTACCTGCACGGAATTTCTCGAATCTTGCACGTTCAGTTCGCAGTTTTCCACTTATTACTATTTCTACTCCTAAAGCTCCAGCTTCCATCACTTGATTTAACGCCCAATAACCAGCTCGTCTAAAATGTATACCTCTTTGCAGAGCAGAAGAGACTCTGGACGCCACTACAAAAGCGTTGAATTCTGGAACTTCAATTTCTGAAACAGATATCTGCGGATTTGGTAATTTGAAATTTTGTTCAAGTGTTACTGCAAGTTCTTTTATGGTTTCCCCACCACGTCCAATAACTAAACCTGGACGCATAGCATAAATTACGATGTGAGTTCCTAATGGAGTCTTAGAAATATCTACTCCACCATAACCTGAACGTTCGAGTTTTTTTTGTAAAAATTCGTCGATTTCTGTTTTTTTAATAGCTTCAGTTATAAATCGTTTAACAATAGACACTAAAATCCTTCTCCTTGTCCAGGTTTCTCCGTTAAAACAATCTCGATGTGTGTTGTGGTTTCATTTTTTGGAGAAGCTCTACCATGAGCTCGAGGTGTAAAACGTTTAATTTTCATACCTGGATAAGCAGCTGCATGAAATATTTTAAGTCGTTCTATATCCAAACCTTTATTCTCGGCATTAGCTTCAGCACCCTCAACTACTTGAAGGATCTTTTGTGCTGCCTTTACAGGGTATCTTCCAGCAAAAGTTTTCTCAAGCCCACGACGATGGGCAGTTTTCTTTGTATGTCTCCGAAATGGAACGGGTTTTTCCTTTTTGATAACTTCCCGCAGGTATCGCTTTGCTAAGGTTAATTTCATCCCCCTAATAGTTGCGCATACCTCTCTAGACGATTTCTGGGATACTCTAATCTCGCGACCACTAGCTTTCGCTGTTTTTTCAGGGTCTAAGTCTTCTGTTATTATGGAGTATCCCCATTTTGGCACTTCATATCTCTCCAACTGCGCAATTCATCTGCGTAAGGGCGATTTATATGGCTTTCCATATCCTAACTCAGTTTTAGACTGAGATAAGAAGGCTTTTCAATATTTAACGATGTAATTCTGATTAGAATAAAAAAAATTAACTAATATTTCTAAGGATCAAAATTTTAGCATTTATTCGATCTGTTTATTTTTAACTCAGTTGTATTTAGTAGATCAAAAAAGGATTGATAATAAAATGAAGGGGAATAATGAAAAAGTTACTATGTTACATGGCGCTGGAGGAATAGTAATGCATGATTTAGTAAAAAACTACATTGTAAAATACTTCAAGAACATTGATAACGCAGAAAAAGCAGAAGTTCCTCTTCAAGCAATGGATGATGCTGCAGCAATTGGAGACATAGTTCTGAAGAGCGATTCACACGCTGTTAAACCATTATTTTTCCCCGGTGGAAACATTGGGCACATAGCAATATCAGGAACAGTTAACGACATTGCAGCTTTAGGCGCTGAACCCTATGCTCTAGCATGTGGAATCATTTTAGAAGAAGGATTTGCGCTTTCTGATTTTGAAAAGATTTTAATTAGCATGAGAAAAATGTGCATTCAAGCTAAAGTAGGAATTATAACTGGAGATACCAAAGTGGTGGAAAGAGGAACTCTAGGAGGGTGCGTTATGAATGTTTCAGGTATAGGTAGAAGAACGAAAGCAACTGAAAGTAATTTACAAGTTGTCAAACAATATCAAAAAGATTTCACAAAAAGATGGCTTCTTGACTCTAACTTGAGAGAAAGTAATAAAATAATTTTGTCAGGAAACATAGGCGACCATGGAATTGCAATATTATCAGCTCAACAAGGATTAAAATTTGGAAGCAAAATAGAGTCTGATGTTAAGCCTTTGAACATGTTGATTCAAAAAATACTTGGAAAAATCGGTGGAATAGTATCAATCAAAGATCCTACCAGAGGTGGATTAGCTGAGTGTTTAAATGAATTTAGTGAAAAATCAAAAGTAGGGATTTTGATCCACGAAGATAAATTACCAATTAGAGAAGATGTTAGAGCTGCATGTGAGATGTTGGGGTTGGATCCACTTGAAATTGGAAATGAGGGAAAAATTGCGATAGGAGTTGTTGAAGAAAAAGCATACCAAGTTTTAGATCTTCTCAGGAGTACTGATGAAGGAAAAGATGCTGAAATAATAGGCGAGGTAACGAAAGAATTTATCGGAGTAGGGATGAAAACTACTGTTGGAGGCAATAGAATTATCGCTAGACCTATTGGGGATCCAGTTCCAAGGATTTGTTGAAATCGTTTTTGAGGAACTAATTAATTATTTGGAGTTCTTCCAAAAATCAGATACGCGGCCAGCTTTTTTGAGTTTCCAATTTCCAAAAAAGTCTTTCTTGTAGAAATGATATAAACTGCAATTAGTGCAATGCATTATGCGTTGACCCTTTTCAAAATCGACTTCAAACAGATCTAACTGTGATTTGCAATCAATACACGATCCACTATACTTTTTTTCGGTTTCACCACTCATTCTTTGCCACTTGCAATTTGATATGAACTTTTAACCTTTATACTTTGCCAAAAAATTAAGAACCGTATGTTGTCATACTAGATTTTTATAGATCTAGTAGAGGTCGTTGCCCAAACTCGACAAGTACCTTCACTGCTAACCATACATGCTCCAACAGGCTTTTGCGGGGTACAGGCTTTCATAAACATCTGACATTCATCAGGTTTTATCTTGCCAATAATAACTAGATGACATTCACATCCAAGCAAAATGTCTCTACCCTGTTCTACATGAACGTTAAATTTTTCATTTGCATCATAAACTTCTAGCTCTTTTCTTAGTTTAAGAGCTGAGTCAGGTAATCTACCAATACCTCTCCAATTTGAGCCGATAACTTTGAAGGCTTTATCCATTACGTGTATAGCTTTAGTGTTGCCTTCCCAATTAACCATTCGAGAATATTCATTTTCTAATCGTGGTTTCTTTTCTTTATTTTGTTTTAAGAGCATGTAAATTCCCATAAGTACATCAATAGGTTCAAACCCAGCCACCACTGTTGGCATACGATAAACTTTTGGAAATAATTCATAAGGTTTCATTCCAATGATTACACTAACATGGCCTGGAGCTAGAAATCCATCGATTTGCAGATCTCCTACTCCTAAAAGTAACTCCATTGCTGGTGGAATCAAACGATGTGCGGATAAAAAGCTAAAATTTATAGGTGGTTTTTTAAGAACTTCAACTGCAGTTGTTGGAGCAGTGGTTTCAAAACCAACTGCAAAAAAGACAAACTCTTTATTTGGTTCAGCTCTTGCTAATCTCACTGCATCTGATACACCATAAACTATTCGGACATCAGCACCTTCAGCTTTTGCTTCCAAGAGAGATTTTTGACTTCCAGGAACCCTTAAAACATCCCCAAAACAAGTGATAACAACACCTTTTTGGGCAATTTGAACTGCTTCATCAATTTCAGCGGCAGGAACAATACAAACAGGACAACCTGGTCCAGCTATAACTTCAATATTTGATGGTAAAAGGCTTCGTAAACCGTAGTGAGTTATAGTCCATTCGTGAGTACCACAAACGTGGCAAAATTTTATAATTTCATCTTCAGGCGCTATTTTTTTTATCTTTTGCGCAATTTTTTTTGCTAATTCTGGTTCTCTGAATCTTAATCGTTCAGTCATGCTAAAAATCAACTTAATGCGTATTATTTAATTCCAGACGATAAAATCTCATTCCACAGATTGATTGTCTCAAGTGCTTCTTTTTCATCTATAGTTTGAATAGCATAACCTGCATGGACTAGCACATAATCACCGACTGTAGTTTCCACCAGAGTTATATTGACTCCTTTTAGGACACCTTGTCCGAAATCTACTTGGGCTTTATCGCCTTCAATGCTTATAACACGTGCTGGAATTGCTAAACACATTTTGAATCAGTTTAATTCGAGGAGACCCCTGATAAATTGGTTATGGTCTAAGACTTAAAAAAGCCACCTACAACTGCTTGACCAAAAGATAAGCCTCCATCGCCCGGAGGAATTTGTTTGTGTACTATAAAATTCAAATTTTCAGATTCGACATTTTTTCGTATGATATCTGACATGATTTTGTTGCTTGCTACTCCGCCTGAGAAGCCAATATTTTTTATACCTTTCTCTGAAGCGTTTTCTATAGCTATTTTGGCTAAACCTTCTGCTAAATATGCATGAGCAGAATAAGCCAAATCTTTTGCAGTGTATTGTTTGCGATACTTAAAAATTGACAAAAGTAGTTGAGTTGTTAATAAAATATGGTTTTTTATCAATGGTTTTTGATTTAAAATATTTTTACCTTTAATTGCAATAGATTCAAGTTTAACAGCTGGTTCACCTTCATAACTGCGTTCAAAACTTACCCCTAAAATTGCAGCAACGGCGTCCAAGATTCTACCGCAACTGGTTGTTTCGGGTATATTATCTTTTGTTGATAATTGGGTGAGTATTAGTTCTGTTTCAGTTTTAGTATGAGGTAAATATTTGGAGTTTTCTAAAAGCCAATTTGTAATGTCTATTTTTTTATGAAGTATTCCTGCTGCCATGCGAATTGGAAAGCGAGTTGCCAGATCGCCTCCTAGCAAAGGTTGTTTTTCTAGGTGACCGAGTCGTTCAAAATTATTTGAGTTACGAGTAGAAAAAAAGATTTCTCCACCCCAAGCTTCTGCATTTATTCCATATCCATATCCATCACAGACAATTCCAACCATTTCACTTATTGAGTGTTCAAGCATTAGTGCAGCGACATGAGCATGATGATGTTGTACCTGAATTAGTTCCCAATTATTGAAGTCAGCTAATTTTTTAGCAAGATGTGTAGTTGCGAATTTCGGATGTAAATCGCACGCAATTGTCTCAATTTTGCTATTTGTTAATTGGATCAAATGTGCTGTTGCTTTTTCTAGAAATGCTCTTGTTTCAATGTTTTCAATGTCACCTATATGTTGACTAATGAATGCTTTGTTATCTTGAAGAATACAGGAAGTATTATTCAGTTCACCGCCTAAACCAACGATAGAGCAGTGAGTTTTTTCATTTAAAATGATTGGTCTGGGAGAATAGCCTCTACTTCTTCTTAAAAATAATGGATTTTCACCGTGAACTCTTAATACCGAATCATCGCAACGATGAGCAATTTCTCGGTTATGAAACAAGAAATAATCAACTATTCCATTTAGTCTATTTAATGCTACATCATTGTCTTTTATTATTGGTTGGTTTGGCGGGTTGGCACTAGTCATAACAAATGCTTGATCAGAAACTTTATCAAAGAGCATATAATGTAACGCAGTATAAGGTAGCATTATACCCAAATTATGAAGGTCTGGTGCAACAAGGGATGATAGAGGAAAACTTGATTTCTTATTCAATAATACTATGGGTCTAGCAAAAGAGGTTAGCAGTTTTTCTTCTATGGGATTAATGTCAGCCAAAGTTTTAGCTACATCTAAATTTTTAGTCATTACAGCAAATGGTTTTGATCGTCTATGCTTAACTATTCTAAGTTTTTTTAAGGGTGTATTTTTAATTGAAGAAGAGGCAATATGAAAACCTCCATAACCTTTTATTGCAACTATGAAACCTTCAGAAAGTAATTTACCAGCTGCCCTCACAGGATCTTTGCTGCAAATTTCTTTGCCATTTGATGATGTTAAAAAAACTCTTGGACCACAAGTTGGACATGCTACAGTTTGAGCATGAAAACGTCTGTTTTTCGGATCCCTATACTCTTCTTTACATTCACCAATAAGAGGAAATTTATTCATAGTTGTGTTAACTCGATCATAGGGTAATCGTTCTATTATTGTAAATCTTGGTCCACAATTAGTACAAGTAATAAAAAAATATTCATATCTAAGATTTTTAGGATTTCTTAACTCAACGAGACATTCATTACAAATGGATAAATCTGGAGGTATAATTGAACCGGATAAATTATTTTGTGAAGAGCTTTTGTTAATAGTAAAATCAGTATATTGATTCTCACCTATAATTGAGGTAGAAATAATCTTATGAATCTGAGCTATAGGCGGAGAATTTGTTTTTAGATCTAACTGAAAAAAGTTTATTCCTTTTTCTGCTCCTTCTAATAAAATTTCAACGCCGGCATCACCTCTATTTCGAACATATCCATTTAATCGATATTTTTTTGCTGTTCGATAAATAAATGGACGAAAACCTACACCTTGAACGATACCAAAAACATTGATTTTAATGCGCAATACAAGCCAACTCTAAATCAAAAGTTAACAAATCTCTTATACATTTTGATATTATTCAGGTAAAGTAGATACATTATTTTCTTGATGATTTTCTATCAGTTTGTTTAAAATAAGTGTGTATAATATCTTTTAAGGTAGTTAAACAAAATATTTTTGGATTTATGGTGTTTTTTTGGGAATAAAATATCTTAAGTCAGTTGAAAAAAAAGTTACAGATCCATTAGTTGTAGAAGTATACAGTCAAATAAAACGAGATTTTGGCAAAATAGTAGAGCCTTTTTCAATACACTCATCTTTTCCAAAACTGTTAGCAGGAGTCTGGATGGCAAGTCGTGAATCTGAGCTTGTTGGTGTTGTTCCTAGAAGTTATAAAGAAGCAGTTGCTGTCTCAGTTTCAGTTCTAAATAGCTGCCCATATTGTGTGGATGCGCACTCAATAATGCTTTATGCTACAGGGGAGAAAGGAATAGCTGACGCCCTTTGTAAGGGTAAATATGATCAAATTTCTGATTATAAAATAAGAAAAATAGTAAAATGGACATTATCCACACTTTCACCAGAATCTAGGATAAATTATGATTTGCCTTTTTCCAAAGAGTTTGAACCTGAAATTATTGGTACAGTTGTTTTTTATCATTATATTAATCGAATCACAAATTTTTTTCTTAGTGAAACACCATTACCATCAAATATTTCGTGGTTAGGCGGGATTTTGAAAATTGTAGCCGGTAGACTTTTTTCACGTGCAGTTAAAAGATCTAAATCTCTGGGGGATTCATTGAAGTTTTTGCCTAAAGCAGATTTACCAATTGAGTTTAGTTGGGCAAAAGGTAGTTCTAATGTTTCAGGAGCTTTTGCTCGTTTTGCATCAGCAGTTGAAGAGGTAGGAAATATATCAATAGATTCAGAAGTTCGCTATTGCGTAAAAGAATATATTGACTCCTGGATGGGAGAAAATCCCGGAGTTAGCAGACAATGGATTGAGTTGCCAACTCAAAAATTGGTTGAATCAAAACGAATTGCAGCTCAACTTGCTTTATTGGTAGCTATTTCTCCTTGCAAAGTAGACGAAAAACTTGTTATGGGTTTTAAAAGATTTTTTCCTGAAGATAGTAAATTACTGGGTTTAGTAACATGGTCAAGCTTTTTGGCAGCTAAAAGAGTTGGAACATGGTTGTATTCAAAACGAATTTAATTTTAATAGGACCTGTTTTACTCTTTTTTCTCCTCATTTTGGAGTATTCTTCTCAATACTTTCCCTACTGAACTGATAGGCAAAGTCTTTCTAAATTCCACTTCTTTTATGGCTTTATAGGGTGCAACTTTTTCGTTAACAAAAGCCAATAGTTTTGTTTTAGAAATCTTTGTTTCATCCTTTAATACGATAAACGCTTTTGGAATTTGGCCTAAAATCGGGATAGGTTTTCCAATAACTGCACAAAGTTTTACTGCTGGGTGTTCATATAGTATATCTTCGAGTTCTCTAGGATAAATACTGTAGTCTTTGTATTTGATTAAATCTTTTTTTCGATCAGTTATGTAAAAATAACCATCTTTGTCCATTTTTCCAATATCACCCGTTAGAAGCCAGCCATCTTTGAGTACAAGAGCAGTTTCATCTGAATTTTGCCAATAGCCAAGCATTACTTGGGGTCCTTTAATTGCTAATTCACCTTTTTCGTCCACTCTAAGTTCTTTATTGTAGTTGTTTACGTCAAGAATTTTTGCATCTGTATTAGGTAGAGGTAAACCTATTGATCCAATTCTCAGGTTTTTCATTGTTTTATCAATGGGATTGCAGTGAGTAACAGGTGATGCTTCTGTAAGCCCATATCCTTCAGCAAGAAAACCATTGGTTATTGTCATAAATTTTTTCTGCACATAAGGAGGAAGAGGTGATGCACCAGAAATACAAACACGTATACTAGTTAAATCAAAGTTTTCTATCTTTGGATTTGTTAACAATACAGAGTACATTGTAGGTACTCCACAAAAAATTGTAATTTGTTGTTTCTGAATTGTTTCTAATATTTTAGTAGAATCAAATTTTGGAACTAAAATCATTGTTGCAGCCAGACTTATTGGTACATTCATACTTGTGGTCATACCATAAATGTGAAATAACGGTAGTGCAGTGAGAAATCTTTCGTATGCTTTTTTGGCTTTTATCCAAGTTGCAAACATTATTGTGTTAGAGACTAGATTCATATGAGTAAGCATAGCACCTTTAGTTGTGCCAGTTGTTCCTCCTGTATATTGAAGAACTGCAAGATCAAGTTTTGGATTGATTTTTATTCGTGGAAGGGGAGAAGTAGAATTCTTTTCGAGAATTTCTTTAAAAGAAAACACATTTTTTTTACCAGTTAAACTTTCTAGACGAGATGGGGTATTAATTAATTGACAATTTGAATTAGTCAGTATCACATTTTCTAGTTTAGTTTTTTGTTTGATTTTTTCAATAATTGGATAAAGTGAGTTTAATGTTACAATACTCTTTGCTCCTGAATTTATTAACTGGTAATTAACCTCACGTTCTTTATGCATGGGACTTATTGTAGTAACAACTGCGCCAATTTTTAATATACCAAAATATGCAATTATAAACTGGGGAATATTATTTAGAAAAAGTGCAACACGATCACCTTTCTTGATATTAACTTTGGATAGCCCAGCAGCGAACTGATCTGACAAAATATTTAATTCGCCATAAGTGATTTCATCATTAAAGTAAATAATAGCGATTTGGTCAGGATATTTTTTCGCAGTCTTTCTTAAAAGATCTTGAAGAGACACTATAGGATAATCTATAGTATATGGTACATTGATAGGCCAGAATTTAAACCATTTTTTATCTTTCCCAACCATAAACTAACACCATTAAGTATAGGCCATAATTGGAAGTAATAATATTTTCACATATCCACTTATTGATACTCAAATAATCTAACCGATAATTAATATTGAATTTGTTTAGAATTGAATTAAATGATCAAAAAAAGTTTGATACTATCAAGAATAGTAATGTCAAATGTAGGGGATAATAAATGTAAAAAAAGTATTTTCGTATGCTGTATAATATTGAGGTAACGTTTATATTAAGTTCAATTTTTAACCTATTTTCCTGATGTAATAAAACTATTGGAAGAGCGAGTAGCGCCAATCCTTGAAAATCTCCTAATAGTAAAGGAAGATTTAGTGCAAATAAACTTATAATACCAATTTTTTTATCTTCCAATAATAGATGCATAAAAAGAACAGTTAAAACTACATAAAATGATCCTTCAGTATTGAGAATTAAAGACACGAAAATAGGAGCAAAAGCAAGAAGACTTCGTTTTTTGAAATATTGTATAGTTAATCCGCCCAAAAATAAAGAAAAAAAGATATTCAATCGTTCAAAAGGTTCAATATTAAAAACGAGGAAATAAGGAAGTTGAGAGATAAATCCGAAAATTAATAGGGTTAGGAGATATTTTTTTGGTTTTTTAGTACTATTTAATCCTAGAGCTATTAAGTAGGCAAAAAGAGGAAAAGCAAGTCTCCCAATTATTCTAAGAATAACCAGATCGGGATATAATGTATATCCAATATGGTCTATTGTCATGGTTACAAGTGCAAATATTTTGATGAGGTCTCTCATTAGATCTAGTTTCACTTGTATAACCTGTTAAACGGAATATAATTTAACAGATATAGGTTTTTTTGTTAATTTGAAAAAAGTGTTTTTGTATATTTGAATAAAATAAATTAAAGAAAATAAAGGGAAAAAATTTATTTACCCTATTTTTTGCTCATTAAGTATTTGTGCATAGCTTTGGCTGCTGTTTTTCCTGCACCCATCGCGCTAATAACTGTTGCAGCTCCTGTGACAACGTCGCCTCCAGCATAAACTCCGTCTATGCTTGTTTTTCCGTTTTCGTCAACAAGAATCGTCCCTCGTTTAGGATTTACTTCGAGACCATCGGTAGTCATTTGAATAATAGGATTAGGAGTTTGACCAATCGCAATAATTACAGTGTCTGTTTCCATAGTAAACTCAGAGCCTTTAATTGGAACGGGTCTACGTCTTCCTGAATCATCGGGTGGACCTAGTTCCATGGCTATACAATCCATAGATTTTACCCAACCTTTTTCGTCACCAGTAAACTTTAGAGGTGCTGCTAAAAATTTGCAAACTAAACCTTCTTCTTCAGCATTTTCGATTTCCTCTTGTCTTGCAGGTAACTCATCACGGGACCGTCTGTAAAGCAAACAAACATCAGCACCCAAACGCATGGATGAACGAGCACAATCCATGGCAACGTTGCCGCCTCCTATAACAACAACATGTTTACCAATACGCATAGGAGTATCGTACTCTGGGAAATCAAATGCTTTCATTAAGTTATTTCGAATTAAAAATTCGTTTGCAGAATAAATACCTCCTAGGTTCTCTCCAGGTATCCCCATAAATCTGGGTAAACCAGCTCCTGAACCTATGAATACTGAATCTGTACCAGCTTTCATGAGTTCTGGAATTGTGTGGATTCTCCCAACCAAGTTTCCTACACGTAAATCTACGCCTATTTCTTGGATGTATTGCACTTCATTTCTAACAATTGCTTTGGGTAAACGAAATTCAGGAATTCCATAGATCAATACTCCTCCTGGTAAATGAAGAGCTTCGAACATAGTTACTTCATGACCAAGTTTAATCAAATCAGCAGCTGCAGTAAGCCCAGCAGGACCAGCACCAACTATAGCTACTTTTTTGCCAGTTGGAGGTGTTTTTTCTGGTAACTGAAAACCATTATCCCGTTCCCAATCAGCTAGGTAACGCTCTAATCGTCCTACACTAACTGGATCTCCAATTTTTCCAAGAACACATTTTGCTTGACATTGTTCCTCTTGTGGACAAACTCTTCCACAAACAGCAGGAAGAGCATTTTTAGATTTTATAGTGACGATGCCTTCGGAATATTTTTTTTCTTTAATACACTTAATAAATTCAGGTATTGGCACCTCAACAGGACACCCTGCTACACATTGGGGTTTCACACATTGTAAACACCTAGTAGCTTCTTCGAGTGCTTGTTCTTCATTGTATCCTAGAGCAACTTCACTAAAGTTTTTAACCCTAACTTTGGGGTTTTGCTTGGGCATCTTAACTTCTATTTTTTTGATTTTAGGTTTAGTCTTTGTGTCTACCACACTTACAACCTCCAATGTCTTTTTCCCATAATAGAGAACTTACTCGTTCTTCTGGAAGGAATAATCGCTGACGTTGAACAAGTTCATCAAAATCAACTTTGTGTCCATCAAATTCTGGACCGTCAACACATCCAAAAAGCATTTTTCCTGAAACTGTCACTCGGCATACACCACACATTCCCATTCCGTCAATCATTATCGGTGTAGCGGTTACAATCGTGGGAAGAGCATATGGTTTTGTTATTTCACTAACCTCTTTCATCATTACAACAGGTCCCATAACTACACAACGGTCAAATTTTTCATTTTTTAGGATTTCTACAAGGAAATCTAGGCCTTTATATCCAAAAGATCCATCGTCTGTTGCGGTGTAAAGCTTGTCGCTTAGAGATTTTGCTTTTTCTCGCATTAATAACCCGTCTTTTATCCTTGCGCCTAAAATAGTAGTCACGTTGTTACCAGCTTCCTTCATAGCCTTTACTTGCAGCAAAAGGGGAGCAATCATTACGCTTCCACCAACACATAAAACTTTTCCGTATTTTTTTATTTCAGAAGGATTCCCTAAAGGTCCAGTGAGATTTGCTAAAACATCACCTACTTGTAATTGACCTAACTCTTTAGTGGTCTTGCCAACTTCATGAAAAGCAAAAGAAACTGTTCCTTTTTCTTTATCATAGCCGCAGATTGTTAGAGGTATACGTTCACCATTCTCACCAAGAATCACTATTACAAATTGACCTGGTTCAGCTTTGGCAGCTATATGTGGAGCAGATACTTCAAACATTTTTGTCTTCGGAGCAAGTTCTTCAATAGCCAGAATTTTGTAAGTCATTTTTCTTCCTCCTTTATTACTACAACAAGTAGGTAAAGTTGATAGTTTCTTATTGAATTCGTCTATTTTTTGTTTAAGTTCACCAGCACATCTGGGTGAGGCTTCACAATATTCAAAACGGTCAATTAGATTCATTTTTTTCAATACGGTCCTTAACACTTCTAAATTACGATCGGCAGTATCTCTACCTTCTTCAAGTTTACAATCATCGGGAGAACATACGATTCCCATAACTCCATCAAAGCCACATTGTAGTGCATTAATGATATGAACAGGATCTAAAGATTTAAAACATGGAATCTCTAAGGTCATGACATTCTTGTTTTTAAACGAACTATTAGGATCGTCTAAGTCTGAAAAATCTGACCATTGACATATAAAAGCAAGTAATGCTGGTTTGTTGTTACCAGATTTTATTTTAGAGGCTGATTTGGCGTATCGTTTTATAACTTCTTCGAACTCGAACCCTTTTACTTCAATGGCTTCATGAGGACAAACTAAAGCGCAAGCACCACAACCAACGCATTCTTCCTCAAGAATAGTCGGTGTAGCAAAAGGCTCAGCCTTAATCGCATCATATGGACATATGAAAACACATTTGTCACATCCCACACATTTAGATGTGTCATAAACTGCTTTTCGAGAGTATTTTACTACTCGGAGGACATTTTTATCATATCCTAACTGTTCTAGGACATTTTTACTCAATTGAAGTCTTCGGGTATTGATTTTTGTGCCTTCTTTGTATCTGCAGAATTTATCTTCACATTGAATTGAAAGTATATTTTTAATACCTGAATTCAAAGTTTTGAAAATAAAATCTGTCGGGATTCTTCCTGAACAGGGTAATCTTAAAGGAATATAATTCTCAACTTTTATACCTTGATCTGCTAGAATTTCTTCAGTTTCACAAGTTGAAGGTGAGTTACCTCGACACATTAAAACTAGTGTGTCGCTGGGATCTTTCTTCCTTGAACACTCAACATAATCTAAAAGGTGATCGTAATCATAGTATGCCATTTCTATTGCAGATACCGGGCAGGCACTAGAACATATTCCACAAACTTGACATTCTTGAATGTCAATTGCTACTTCACCTGTTTCAGAATCACGTTTTATTGCCTCATATGGGCAAATTGAGTAACATACACTGCATCTACTACAAAGGTCTTGATTAATTTTTACTACAGCGAGACATTCTTCACTCATCATGAAATCCTTCTTTTCTTAGTGTTATTTGACGCTGTAAGCGTACTAGCTTAACTTATGAAATCATGAAAGAGGGTTTTTAATGATATAATGTTTTCCCTCTATTTTCGGTAATAAGGTCGTTTTATGTAGCTATAAGCTTCAAGAGCAGCTGTAATACCTTGACCTACTGCAGTTCCAATTTGTTTAACAGAATGATTTGTAAGATCTCCGGCAGCATAAACACCAAGTATATTTGTAAGTTGAGAAGAATCAGTTATTATGTATCCTTTATCATTGAGATTTAAGCCACTATTTTGGACTATTTGATTATTTGGAGCTTCACCAATTTGTACAAAAACCGCATCAACTTCAAGCGTTTTAATTTCTTTGGTTTTTTTATTATATAGAATAACTTGAGTTACGAGTTTGTCACCTATTATTTCTTGAATTTCACTGTTCCAAAATATCTTGATGTTTTTTTTAGTTTGTATATCTTTTACTAAAGCTCGTTCAGCGCGAAAAGCTTCCCTTCGGTGAACAACAAATACTTCAGATACTATACCTGATAAATAAAGAGTTGTTGTCGCTGAAGTGTTTCCGCCACCTACAACTAGAACTCGTTTTCCTTTAAATAAAGGTCCATCACAAACTCCACAATAACTTACACCTCTTCCTTTGAATTTTTTTTCGCCTTTTACTCCAATTTCTTTATAATGGGATCCTGTTGCTATTAGAAGTGCTTTGGAAGTGTAGCTAGTTTTGTTTGTTTTGACTATTTTCTCTTTTTCAGTAATGATTAATTCTATTGCAGATTCCAACTCATGAAAGGTCACTCCCAATTGTCTGCATTGGAGAACCATTTTTTCAGCTAATTCAGCACCAGATATCTTTGAAAATCCGGGATAATTTTCTATAATTGGTGCATCAGCAGTTGTGCCCCCAGCCATTTTTTCTTCTATAATAAGAGTTTTTAATCCACTTCTAGCAGCGTAAATTGCGGCGGCTAGACCAGCAGGACCAGCACCAATAATTATAAGTTCCCAATCATCCATTTTTATCCAACTCAATTAACACAGTATTTTGATGCAAAGCAGTTTATGAATTATTCGGAGGATAGTTTGTTATTAAAAATTAGTCAGTTTAAGTGAGATAAAATAATAGTTGTCATCTAATTTTTCATTTATAGATAACAAATGATAGTTGGAAAAATACAATAGGTTTTCAAACCAATAGTCAATAATAAGATCCAAGTAAAAGTAGGAGATTTTATTTAGATATCTACTGCATTAGTCTTTGTGATATTTGATGTTGAAGGAAGCTTGGAAAGTTGCTATTGAAGCTTTAAGTTGGATTGAAATGCAAAAACTTAGTGAACAAATGGCGTTGTCAAAAACCATTGAGCAACTACAAGTGGAAGATCCGAACTCTATTCGATATGCGTATAGACTTGTATGTGAAACTGTTAGGAGAAAAAATCAAATTGACGTATTTATTAAACAGTTTATTAACCCTGAAATATTTAATGATTTAAATTTGAGGCTTCAATCATTTTTACAGCTTTTTGTCTATCAGACAAGAATTACCAGAAATTGGTTGAAAGTAGATCTAAAAGAGGCGGAAAAAATAGCTAAAATAGGTAGATCTATTTTAGGATGGAAAATGGTTAGAGAAATTGAAAATATTTTGGGATTGATACTAACACAAGAGATATCTATAATTTTAGATAAATTAAATGAAATAGAAAAAATAGCTTTTCGAACATTTCATCCTATATGGTTTGTAGAATACTGTATTAAAATTCTAGGAAAAAGTCAAACTATAAGTTTTCTTGAAGCAAACATGAATTTACCGCCAGATTATATTCGGATAAATACACTAAAAGGTTCTGAAATAGAAATTTTGAAAAACCTTTCAGAAGATAGTGTGGAATTAAAGAAAGTTGAATTTTTAAAATACGTTTATGAAGTCATTGGAACAAAACAGCCTTTGACTCAAATATCTAGTTTTCAAAAGGGATTGTTCTATATTCAAGATAAGGCAAGTTGTTTTGCAGCAGAAATTGCTAATCCAAAACCTGGAATAACTGTTTTTGATGTATGTTCTGCCCCAGGTACTAAGACAACTTACTTGGCTCAGCTCATGAGAAATCAAGGCCTTATTTATTCAATTGACTATTCAGTACGGAGAAGCAAAGTGTGGAAAAAAGAAATTATGCAAATGGGTGTTAAAATAGCTAATCAAATAATCGCTGATATATGTACTTCGTTACCCTTTAGAAAAAAGGCAGATATCATAGTTTTAGATCCTCCATGCACAAGCACTGGGGTTTTTGCTAAACAACCATCAGCTAAATGGAGGATTTCCTTGCAATCTATTGATAAAATGGCAAACATACAATGGCAAATGATTAGCAATTGTGCAGATATGATTAAACATGGAGGCTTTTTAGTTTATTCAACCTGTAGTATCACAATTGAAGAAAATGAAATGATTATTGAAAAATTCTTGAAAGAAAATGCTGAGTTTTCTTTAGTCGAAATAAAACCTAATATTGGACTTCCTGGCTTTAGAGGTTTGAAGGAATGCCAAAGGTTTTTTCCAAATTTACATAATAGTAATGGGTTTTTTGTTGCGAAACTTAAGAAAAAATAATTAACCTTAAAACTTATTTATTCAATTTGTAATTTTTTCAATCGAGCTTAGTAATTCGAGAATGATTTTTGCAGCAGAAATAGCTGTTATCCCAGTATCATAAATTGGTGCAACTTCTACAACATCAAAGCCAATAATTCTGCGATCACCTAATGAGCATAAAATATCTATGAGCTCACTTGTTTTGATTCCTTCTGGTTCAGGATTTTGAACGCCAGGAGCGTATGCTGGATCTAGAACGTCCATATCTACAGAAATATAGACATTTTCATAAGAAAATATAGTATGTTTTATTTCTTTAATTATCTCAGAAGTTCCTTTTTTTCTTATTTTATGTGATGTAATGTAATCAATTCCATTTTTTTTTGAATAATCCAACTCTTCTTTGCAAACAGCACGGGTGCCAACTTCAATTATTTTTGCAGGTTTAATGGTTTCATTTATCAAGCGCATGAAAGTTGTATGAGAAAGAGAAAGACCCAAAAATTCTTTTCTTAAATCAAGATGAGCATCAAATACTACAATTGCTGTTTTTTCAGGTTTGGATATAAGACCTTTTAAAATTCCTAATGTGATAGTGTGTTCACCACCAATCGCAATAGGCATTTTTTTCGCGATTAAGAGATCTTTAGCCACCAAGTCTAACATATTGATTGTTTTTTCAGGATCACTAGAAACATGAATATCACCTAAATCGACTATTGGAAGCAATTCTGTGTCAAAATTTGATCGAAGACTATAAGTTTCTATATTTAAAGAAGCTTGGCGAATTGCTGTAGGCCCAAATCGAGCGCCTGTACGGTAAGTGCTTGTTACATCAAACGGAACACCTAAAATGGTATACTTTGCTTTATCAAAAGATTGTTGTATGCCATTAAAAACATTAGATTGGGAGACTAATAGTTCTAAGTTGCTCATGATTGGATTCCTTCTTTTAGTGTTTTCTAAGGGTTCATCTAAACTTTTTTGCTTGTTAATAATGTTACCGTTACTTCCTCATTTGAGTCAATAAATTGTTGATTAGCTGGGATTTCAATAAATCCATCAGCTTTTGATAGAGTAGTTATTGCCCCTGATGCACCAGTCTGTATCGGTAGAGCTGTTATTTTTTGATTTTTATCTCTTGATAGACTAACTGTAACAAAGGTTTTTCTGCCTTTTGCTGAAAATAGCTTTGTAGTTAGATTGGCTTTGACAGTTTTGTCAGATACTATTTTAGTTCCTGCCAAACGTTGGATAACCGGTCGGACTAGCAGATAAAATATCAACAGAGCAGATGTTGGATGCCCAGGAAGAGAAAAAATTGGTTTTTTTCCTATAAAAGCTATAGTAGTAGGTTTTCCCGGCTTAACAGCTATTCCTGAAATAATTACACCTGGTTTACCTAAAGAGTTTACAATTTTTGGTGTGTAATCTTTCGGACCAACAGAAACACCACCTGAAGTTACTATTATATCAGAGGAAACTAATGCGTCTTTCAAAGCAGTCTCTAGCGCAACTTCGTTATCAGGTATAACTCCTAGGCAAATAGATTTGCCACCACTTTCTTTAACTGCAGCACTCAGACTGTAAGCATTAATATCATAAATTTTACCAGGACCTAACTCTTTTCCTGGTTCGGTTATCTCTGCTCCTGTAGATATGACTGATACTATAGGTATTTTTAACACAGTTACATAGTCCATTCCTATTGCGGCTAGAACTCCAATTTCAGGTGCACCCAAAAGTTGACCAGCCTTAAGAATTTTTTCACCTTTGGTTAGGTCAGTTCCTTTTTTCATGATATTTTCATCACGGGTTACTGCTCGATAAATTAAGAGAGAATCCTCTTGTTTCTGCGTGTTTTCTACCATTACTACAGAATCAGCTCCTTCAGGAATGGGTGCACCTGTTACAATTTCAACTGTTTTATTTTTTTTGATTTCTATGTTTGGGGGCTCCCCAACATTTATTGTTCCAATAATAGATAGAGTAGTTGGTTTATTTTCTTCAGCTCCATAAGTATCATCAGCTATTACAGCATAACCATCCACAGTTGATCTGTCAAAAGGGGGAATATTTATCGTAGTAATTACATCTTCACCAAGGATTCTATAATATGCATCTATTAAAGGGATTTTTTCTGTACCTAAAGGTTCAGGGTTGAGTTGGGCAATTAATAATTTTTTAGCATTATCAAAAGTCATTAATTCTTTAAACATCTTTAATTGGCTTCTCCACTTTTCCAAATAATTGAACTGTTACTAGCTCATCTTTTCGAATTCCTTCTCTATTAGAAGGCACAACAACAAAACCATTAGCTCTTGTCATTGATGAGATTATACCTGAACCTCTTGCACTTATTGGCTCCACAATAAATTCCATATTCTTCTGGATAACTCGAACACGAAGATAAGTCTGTCTACCTAGTCTAGTTGCAACTTTTCTATTCATGATTCCAGTAATTGTATATCTTTTATCAGAATTTGAACCCAACATTTTGCTTATTAAAGGTCTCATGAAAACTTCAAAACCGATAATTGCAGCAACTGGATTTCCGGAAAGAATAAGAATTGGTTTTCCTTCAGCAACAGCGAGACCAGTTGGCATTGCAGGTCGTAATGCCATCCCATGAGCAATAACACCAGGATTACCAATCTTGTTAATTACATCAGGCAAAAGATCAAATTGACCTACACTAGTTCCACCTGTTGTAATAAGGGCATCACAATTTTTTAAACCTAGTTTAATTTTTTCAGATAAATCTTTTACATTATCTTTAGCTATACCTAGATCTATTGGTTCACAATCAAGTTCTTTGCACAAGCCTGAAATTGTTATCCGGTTTGATTCGAAAATCTGACCGGTGGAAAGAGATCTTCCTGAATCTACAAGTTCGTTTCCAGTTGCAAGAATAGCAATTTTTGGTTTCCGTGTTACCTTTATCGATGTATAGCCTAAGGCTGCTATCAGAGCTAGATGGTGTGGTTTTAATCTAGTCCCTGATTTCAAACCAATTTCACCTGCTTTAACATCTTCGCCTTTTTTTGATACATTGGCCCATTTTGGTAATTGTATATAAATTTCTAAGCTGGAATTGGTTTTTTTTGTGTTTTCGATCATCACTACTGTATCTGCACCATCAGGAATGGGATTTCCAGTCCAAACTGGTATTGCTTGTTTGGAAGAAATTTTTTGTGCAGTTGTTAAATTGAGACTTTTGGACTTAAATTGAGATGCTCCAATTGTATCAATAGATAAAATAGCATATCCATCCACAGCAGATTTATCAAACCTTGGAAGGTCTTCCTTTACAATTAAGTCTGAAGATAAAACGCGGTTGAGAGATTCTTTGATTGGAATTGTTGTCTCTTCACATTTGTGGATTTTTAATATATTAAGCCATTTATTCATGGCTTTATCTGGAGATATGAGTTTTTGAAAGCCTTTCAATCTAGCCAATGGCATTCCCTGAAAATGATTAGTAGTTGATATAAAAAATGTATCGAAAAGATTTAACTATTTATAGCTATATTTAGCGTATCACGCATTAATATAGAATCCAAATCAAGAAGTGGGGTTTCACTTATTATTACAGGACGCATTTTGTATTCAACTAATACTTCAGATAATAAATGAAAATCAGGTCCATAATTTTTGTTTTCTAGGATGTGATGGCATCTTTCACCTTTAGTAGTAAATTCAATTTTTGAAAAGTGACAATGCATATTTCTAATAGCTTGTGTTCCCAATCGTTGTTCGACAGTATTAATAATAGATCGAAAATCGTCAACTTCTTTAAGAAGACCATTATGTCTAGCATGTAAATGACCCCAATCAATAACTAAATGGGTTTGTTCCACTTCTTCACAAAAAGTTAAGATATCAGCTAATGAACCAACTTGAGAAGTTTTTCCCATAGTTTCTGGTCCAAGTTTAACTTCCTTTATTCCCAAACCGTTCATAGTTTCTACGATGTCTCTTAATTCTATTACACATTTTTTTAAAGCATCTTTCCTACCCATTTTACCATAAAAGCCTGGATGAAAAACTACTACATATGCTTTCATCCATTTAGCAGCTTGTGCACAAGCAATTATTCTACGTTTGCTTGCTTCAACAATATCCTCTTTTCCACAAAGATTCAAGAAATAAGAACCATGAATACTTAAAACAACATCATTTTTTGATGCTTGAATTCCAAGTTTTTCGGCTGATTCTTTTCTTATTTGAGGTTTCTGACCCCAACGCACAGCTGGGTATTCAAAAGCGGTAAGACCCTCTGCATGTAACAGACCAGGAACATCAGATATGTGACTTATAATTTTTTTAAATCTTTCTGGAATCCCTGCTGGACCAAAACGAATACAATCTGTTATCAATTTCATTTCACACAATAATTTACTGTTTGAATACAAGTTCTTATTAAAAAATTAGACCCTAAGGATAAATATTAATCACAAGTTAAAATTACCAAGACCTAAACCCTATATTTAAAATCATAATTCGTATTAAACCAAAGGTAACAGAAAATTAGAGAGTAAACAATTGTTCACTAATAGTATAAAATGGAAATGTTTGAATTCAGTTTCAGTTCAAAATAAAATCCAAATTAATATTTCAGAAATGTTTAAACCTAATTTGTACAAATCAGTACATGTCTGTCTCAGAAACCATTCAAAAATAACTATCAGAAATATTAATGCCTAAACTCAAGGTGAAGGGAAATGGTGAAAACTCATAAAAAAGCAGCAAATAAAGTAAATAAAGAGTCTAACGCTCAGAAAGTAATAGATAGAATTCGCCAAGATAATATTACAGAAATTAAACCAGTTTATGATCTAGAAAAGAAGTGTACTAATAGTTATCCGATAGTCGAGAAGTTTGTTGATCCTGATGTAAAAATTGAACCAATATTAGAAGAAATAGCTGAGACCGGAGTCTTGGTAAAAGAACTTTATGATAAAATGGTTCTTTGTCCGAAATGCAATTCTCATCATTCAACTACTCGCTATAATTGTCCATATTGCAACTCTTTTGATATTGAAAAAAGTTCATTGATTGAACATATTAAATGTGGATATATGGATGTAGAACAAAAATTTCGCAAAGAAAAAAAACTAGTTTGTCCCAAGTGTGGAGGGGAGCTGAATAAAGCTGACTTTGATTATAAAAAAGCAGGGGTTTGGTGTAAATGCAATAATTGTGAAAAAAATTTCGATATACCTACGCCTTCACATTTCTGCAGAAAATGTGGTTCAATTTCAACTTTTGAAGAAATAAATTTGAAAAATGTTTTCTCTTATAGAGTAAAAGAAACTTCAAAAAAAGGATCATCAAATAGTCCACTTATAAATATCGGAATAAACAAATTTTTAACAGAAAATGGGTGGAAAGTCAAAAGTTCAGCAAAAATTAATGGAAAATCTGGAACAGAATACACATTTGATATTATAGCTTTTAAAGGATCCAAATCAAAAGAATCAATGGTTATTGACATAGTAACTTCAGAAGAAATTGTCTTAGAACAACCAGTAGTAACTTTATTTGCCAAAATATTTGATGTAACCCCAAACAGATCACTATTAATAGCTATACCAAAGATTAACGATAACGGAAAGAAAATGGCCGAGTTATATAAAATTCAAATAATAGAGGCAAAAAATCAAACTCAAGTTATTGAAAAATTGAAGAAAATACTGGAAGCCTAATCTAATGAAAAAACTGAGAGATTCCCTCTTTCAGTAGAAACTTTTGTTGTAAAGGGTTCATAAGGAAGTATTATATTATCAAATAGTATTGTCGTTGTTTCTCCAGGTGAGATAAAAGTCTCTATTTCATATCTTTGATGTGTTGTTGAATTATTAATCCATAAGGATGTAACATGAGAAGTCAAGGAGCCTTCATTTTGAAAGGTGAATAAAGCACCTAACTCCGTTTTTTGAACATCAACTATTTTAATGCTTTCTTGCATTTTTTCCCAATCAACTTGATTCATTTGGTAACTCCAAAGAATTACGTTACCAACAATTGTCACTATTAAAACTAGACTTAGCATAACGACTATAACCGTACTAATTCCACGTTTTTTATTCCTAAGGAGCTTTGTAATAGCTTGCAATATGGGTCCCCCTATTTGTTAATAAATCAATATAATATGATTCACCAGAAATCCAGTTATAATCAACTATAAGCCAATCATTTTCATTGATTTCCAAGTTGAAAGGAGAATTGAATAATTGGCCGACCTTATTCACATAAACTGCAGCAACTTGAATAGAAACTCTTCCAACATTTCTAACATAAATACTTACGTTGCTACTTCCTTCATCGAACCATACATCTTCAACTAGCAAACGTTCTCCCATTGTCTCTCGAAGATTGGTTGTTATGATAAAAGTTGCTGAGGTAGCTAAAGACATAACTGAAACAGCTACTATTGTGAGCAAAAGATGACTAAGCACAGGTGTTATAGCCCTTTTATTTTTAAAAAATTTTTTAAATTGTTTATTCATTCTTTCACCTCATAAAAAAAATCTCAGAGCTAAATAACCTATTAACATCATTATTACACTGTGTTTTAATCCAGAATTTATTGAACCTTCACCCATTTTTCCTGCGACAAGTCCGCTAAAAAATCCTTGAACTATTGTTAAATGCAAAAAAATTCGCTGCAGAACTAGAGGTGATGTAGTAGACATTGAAAAGAGTGCTACACCTTCAATATCAGTAAAGAAAGTATTAAACAATATAATGATAGTGAAAATGAAAACAAAAAGGGCTACGTATATTATTGCAATATAAGGTCTTGTTTGATTTTTACGCTCTTTTTCTAGTATATTTGTTGTCTCAATGAACTTGCTTAGAGGATCAAAGACTTGCTCTGCGTGACCCCCTGAACGACTAGCTTCGATTATCATAGGTATTGTTCTTTGAGTCAGTACAGTACCTACTCGGTTTTCAAATACTATTAGAGCTTCTTCAAATGAAGAGCCCCAAGACATTTGCACAGTCATTTTTTGTAATTCTTTAGTTAATGGACCATAATCTCGTTTAGATGCTTCTTCTAAAGCTTGGGGAAGAGTCATACCTACTTCCTGAGCTTGAACTATACTTCTGAATAGATCAGGCAAATGTTCATCAATTGCTTTTCTCCATTGATAATCAATAGTAGTTAAAATTGTGATTGGAGTGATCAATACGAGAAGTGAAACGAATACAAAATCGTCTATTGATGAATTAAATCCTACAGTAGTATAACCAAAAACTACTATTAGTAGACCTATAAGTAATGAAGTGACTATTGTCGTTTTTTTTGTGTTATTTTTTATTTTTGGCAATTTAATCTACCATTTAGGGGATACTGTATCTAAAATAATCAAGAATATTGTGCCTAGAATTGGAATTGCTAAATAAGTAAGTAAACTTAGCAAAAGTTCAGGGTTAAGTAAACCCATATCACTACCTCCTAATGCCGACATAACCGACACTAAAATAACAAGTATTAAAGGTCCAGTCAACAGTAAAGCTACATAGACTTCAGATAAAACGGATAAATTGTCGGAATATTTTTTCAGACTTAGTTTTTTGAATTTCATTGCAGATTTAAATTTTCCGCGCAAATAAGTTCCAAGATCTCCTCCTGAATGAATTGAAGATATTATTCCTTCTATAATATCCTTAAATCTTAAAGAAGAAGTTCGGGAAGATACTTTTTCTAATGCTGAAATTATATCCAAACCAAATAAGCTAATATTGGCAATTACTTCTTTAGCTTCAGCAGAAGCTGCTAGAGGATCATTTAATGTTGAAAGTGAAGAGAATATCTTTTCAGAAGAAACTCCAGCAGTTGCTAGAATAGACATGTAACCAACAGTAAAAGGCATCTCATCATCTAGTTCTCTTTTCCGTTTATCTGCACGATAAACAGGATAGAGATAAAACCCAAAAATTGAAAGAGCAAATGAAAATAAAGCGCCTCCTATACCAAATAGTAAAGCAGAAACAAACGACATATTGAGAAGAAAGAAGAGAGTAATGGGTAAAAATGATCCGACTATGATAGTAATCAAAAGAGAAGAAAGAATCGTTAAACTAATATATGCCTTAAAATTATATTTTAATCCTGATTTCAATATAGTTTGATCCAAATCTTTAAACAGTGGAATAAATTTCAAAATTTTATTGCCCATTAAGTTATATGAAATTGTTAATGAGTTATCAAAATCTTTTTTCAGCTTATTATCAGAAGAATTTTGTTTCCTTTTTGGAAATGTTGAAGAATCACCATGTAATTTTCTGCTAAAGGAACGAAATTTTTCAGATATTTGCTTTTTCATTTCAATCCCATCTTGGCTTTTTGAATAACGCGATTAGGATTTGAATAATATTCTCGAATGACATTAGCTACTTCGATCTGATTTCTAATACCTTGTTTAACTATCCAATCAAGAACAATTTCTCTATTTTTTAATTCATTTGTTATATCTTCAGCACTTAGACCCATTTTCAATTTATGTTTCTCTAGAAGAATACTATCTTTCAAAGAGGAGAATTTGTCGAATTTTGGGTTCCAGTTGAATACTTCTTTCGTTAAAATATCATTTGTTGTTTTTTCAACACCATTAATTTCAGTTACTACTTTCACACGTCTTGCTGGTTTACCATTGACTTCAGTTCTTTCCATTATCAAAATAATATCTGTCATTGCTACAAGCGTTCGAGGAATATTCATTGGTTCAGATTCTAGTCGATTAATAACAGAGTCAACTGATTCAGCATGTATTGTGCACATACCCAAATGGCCAGTAGCCATTGCTTGAAATAGAGTATAGGCTTCTGCACCACGTACTTCGCCGACTATTATATAGTCAGGTCTTTGTCTAACTGCTGCTTTCAAGAGATCGAAAAGAGTTATGGTATTATTCTGTTTATCGTCATTAAAACCTGCTCTTACAACTGAAGGTATCCAGTTTTCGTGGGGGAGATTAATTTCTTGAGTGTCTTCAACACTAACAATTTTCATTTCAGGTTTAATAAAAATTGATAAACCATTTAGAGTGGTTGTTTTTCCACAAGCTACGCCACCAGCGACCATAACTGATGCACGATTCTCGATCAGATACCATAAGTATGCAGCCATGCTAGAAGGTAACGTGTTAAATAATATTAAATCTGAAATTGTAAGTGGATCAGCTTTAAAGCGTCTAATAGTAAAAGTTGATCCTCGTCTTGTAATTTCTTTACCATAAGTTAATTGAATACGACTTCCATCTGGAAGTGATGCATCAAGTATAGGAGCAGCTATCGAAATATTTTTCCCAGATAAATAAGCTAAACGAACTACAAACGAGTTTAATTCAACAGCGTTCTCAAAAATTATATTTGTAGGAAGGGATTCAAATTCTCTATGCCAAATATATAGTGGTATATTTACACCATCTGTAGAGATGTCTTCGATTAACGGATCATTCATTAATGGATCAATTTTGCCATATCCAATAAAATCTCTAACAATATAGTAAGTGAGTTTATCAATTGCTTCATTAGGAATTTTCAATCGATATTTTTTTATCAAATCTTTAATTTTTTGTTTCAAGTATTTTTCTGCTTTAACTTTGTTTTCTATTTCTTTCATATTTACGTCTAGTTCATCCATCAGGAAGGTTTTGATTTCATTAAGATAATTAATTTCCTTTGAATCAAGAGTAGGTTCTAGTATTTCATAACGTATTTTTTGCGTTTCTTTATCTCGAACTATTGCAGCATATACATAAGGTTCACGGATTGCATAAATTTCCTGGAACATTGTTGGTTTTTTAAAGATATCACTAAGCAAAGGAGATTCGGATGACTTCTTAAGAACATTTAAAGTTTCTGCTCGCCGCTTTTTTATCGTCTGCCTTTTCCTCCTAAGAGTGAACAGTAGATATACACTTTCAAAAACACATTGTGTCTCAAGTCTTAATAAGCTATATGTATTTACAATCTTTATACAATCTTTAGGTGTTTCCTGCAAAAAGTATTTTTTCAGAATATGAGAAAAATCAAAATATCAAGCTACTAATCATAGGTACAGAGATGTAAAGACGTAAATAAATCGCAACTATCAGAATCAAAAGACTAATAGCTAAAAGAATAAAATCTCCACGATGCAATCTTAATTCGTAAAGGTTTGTACGATTTTTAGTGGCACCCCAAGCCCTAGACTCCATTGCTTCAGCCAATTCGAGACTTCGTCGAATAGCACTCACAATCAAAGGAATTAGAATGGGTATATAATTACGTATTCTTTTTAGAAAACCACCTTTTTCTAATTCTAGACCTCTAGCTTTTTGTGCATCCATTATTGTTTGAGCTTCTTCGGCCAATACTGGAACGAAACGTACAGCTGTAGTAAAAGCAAAAGCAAATTCGTAGGGAATATGAGTTTGCTCCAAAGCTAATCCAAGATGATCTGGTGATGTAGTCAAAAAGAAAACTGAAAATGACTCAACTAAAACCACAAATCTCAATGTCATTGCAATAGCTGATTCAATATCGATTACAGATAAAACATAACCTGACATAAAATAGTTAGAGGCGATATTAACTATGAAAATAAAAGTCGCTAAAAATGCAGCTCCCCGCAAAGAACGCAACCATTCTTTTTGAACTCCAGCTAAAAGAACAAAAGGAATAGGCATTAAAAATAGAGATAATAAAACTAGAAGCTGATTGAAAAGAATGGCTACCACAAAAATTACACAAACATAAAAGAATTTCATTCTCGGATCTAAATTATGAATTGGAGAGTAAACTTTCCGGAATTTTAAGCCATCAAAAACACTCATTTTCTTTTCTCCAAGACATTGAGCAAGACGTTCTTAGCATCGTATAAATCAATGACATTTTTTGGGAGATCAAATTGGGATAATGAGTGAAATATTTGAGCAATTTGAGGTAAAACTATAGATGATTGAGTTAAAATTTCTGGATCAGTGAGAATTTTTTTCCCTTCACCATCAGCCACAATTTTTCCATCTTTCATTAATAAAACTCTAGGATTGCATTCAGCCACAAACTCTACGTCATGCGTAACTATAACAACTGTTTTTTTCTGGGTCTGCATTTGAATTATGAATTGTCTCAAATTCTCTTTTTGTCGATGATCTTGACCAATTGTCGGCTCATCTAAAATTAATGTTTTTGGATTCCAAGCTAAAACGGAAGCTAGAGCAACTCGTTTTCTTTCCCCACCACTAAGAAGAAAAGGAGACGTTTTTCGATATTGCGATAATCCTAGAAGATTTAAAGCCCATGTAATTCTTTTCTCTACTATATCTTTTGCAAAACCAAAATTTTTCAATGCGAAAGCAATTTCTTCTTCGACTGTTTCGCTAAAAAGTTGATGATCTGGATTTTGAAAAACAAACCCTGCATCTTTTGCTAAAGTGGCAACACTGGTTTTTGTTGTTTCAACATTATCAATACGAACAACTCCTTTTGATGGTTTCAAAAGTCCGTTGAAATGTTTTACAAGTGTGGTTTTTCCAGCCCCATTTTGACCCATTATAGCTACAAATTCGCCTTCTTTAACAAGCAGGGAGACATCTCTTAACGCTTTAACATTATTGGGATATTCAAAAGAAACATTGTCTACTTCTATCATTTAGTTTTCAAGAACTCCTCTAAGAAAATAGCTATTTCTTCTGAACTAAGGGGAACAGTGGTGCCAATGTTAAATCCAGCTTTAGTAAGCATCTGATATAGGAGTGTAGCTTTAGGTATTCCTACTCCAAGTAATCGAGTTTCGTCAGATGTTAATATTTCGCGTGGGTTTCCGTCGAGACAAATTTTTCCTTTATCCATGATAATTATTCGACTAGCATATCTTGCAGTTAGATCTAGTCTGTGTTCAACTAGAATTACTGTTATTCCCAATTTTGTATTTAGGTCATGTATCACTTGGAATATTTTTTCAGCACTAAGAGGATCTAGAAAAGATGTTGGTTCATCTAAAACTATCAATTCAGGACGCATTGCAAGAACTGAAGCAATAGCGACTCGTTGTTGTTGACCACCAGAAACTTCATGGGGTGATCTTTCTCTTAGATCATAAATACCTACCTGTTTTAACGCCCAATCAACTCTTTTCCTAATTTCTTTCCTTTCCACACCGAGGTTTTCTAATCCAAAAGCAACGTCTTTTTCAATAGAAAGGGCAAAAAGCTGATTTTCAGGGTTTTGAAAAACTAGACCAACATATTTAGCTAATTCATAGGTTTGTTTTGAAGAGGTTTTCAAACCATTTACGGTTATTTCTCCTTTGAGTTCACCTTGATAAAAATTTGGTACAAGACCATTGAAACATCTACACAAGGTAGTTTTTCCACAACCACTGGGACCTGTAATTAAAACAAATTCTCCCTTATTCACTTTAAGGGAGATGTTATCGATTGAAGGAATTTTTCCACCTGGATATGTATAGGTGAGATTTTCGATCTCTATTATGGGCATATTTATCTTGCCTGCCTGTCTAAAGCATCATTTTTAACATTTAATTGTACCTATTCACAATGGTTTTTCCAACATTTTTCTAATAAGCAACAAACACTCTTCAAATCCTTTTTCCATTTCACCCTTACCATTTAATCCAGCAGCTAAGGAATGGCCACCACCCAATCCGTGAAGATATTCACCTAATGGTTGAGCAATATCTTTTCCTAAGTGAATACCCGTATCTTCACTAAACTTGTTCGTACAACGAAAACTCATTTCAATTATCTCGCCTTTTTTACCCCCTACAGCAGCCATATGTGCTCCCAAATCTATAATTGCACGCGCTGCAGAAGCCTGATAAGAGCTAACCTCTGAAACAACAATTATCCATTTGCTAATTGTCGTTATTCGAGATCGACTAGAAGCTTTAATTCTTGCCATTCTTTCAGAAAAACTCATGGACATTGATAAAGAAGTTAATGCCTTTTGAGGATCCACACCTATATCACAGAGTTCAGAAATTGTTTTAAAAGTATTAGAATTTCCCAAAATAAAATGACGTGTATCAAAAGCTATTCCAAGAAATAGGGCGTTAGCTACGTCTAAATCTGGTTTAATGTTCATTTCTTTATAGAATCCATAAATTAGTTCACAGGTAGAGGGAGAAGAGTCATCTACTATACATAATTTCGCTATTAATTTTGTTTCAGGATGGATTGCATGATGGTCCACAACAATTATTGGAGCATTTGGTCTTTTTTTATTATTAATAAATTTTCCAAGTTGTTGAATTGTATTTGTATCTAACAAAACTATAATGTCAAAATCCGACACATCAGGAGTAAGCTCATAGGTTATTGGAACATAAGTCATAAAATGTTTTGATAAACGACTAATTCCTTGTTCAGCTCCAATAACTACACTCAGATTTGCTCTAAGTTTATGCAACAAATTTTGAAAGGCATATGCCGAACCCAAAGCATCAGGATCAGCATTAGGATGACATAAAAGAAGAATTGAAGTCGCATTTGTCTTATCTAATAGATTAAGAATATTAAAAAAATTCATTTTAAATTTCTCAAATAAATTCCAGAAGTTTTAATCGCTTCTTTAACCGCTTCTTTTGCTATTACATCAGCATTTGCATTTTTAGCTTTTGGAGACAAGACGAGAATTACTTCAACTACAACAGTTACAGGTTTTTCACCAGTAGTCTCCACAATTATTTGTAAAGTTTCCACCAATTTCGAAGAAACTTTAGAGAGAACGTATTTTTTTGCTGCGGTTTCCACAGTTTTAGATAAAAGTTCCAATTGATCAGTGGTTAGCTCGGGCAATCCCAGCTTTTCCACTAATTTCACCCAAGTAGTATACTACTTTATTTATTGAGAAACTGGCTTGAGATCAGCTTCAAGTTTAGTTTGAGCTTCTTTTACTTGAACACGCAATCTTTCTTCTTGCCTAGCTATCACAGTGCTTCTTGTATTAAGAAGTTCTTTTCTGTCAACTAACTCTTCAGTAAGCTTAGTTTTTTCGGCTTTAATTAGTAGAGATCCTGCAGTTTTGTAGATTACAGCATCATCTGCAGTTTTTTGAAGTTCATTCAATGTTTGTTCAACCTCTGTTTTCTCCAGTTCTATTTGTTGCTTTTGAGCTAATACTGATTGCATAGTTTGCTGTAATTGTTGAAAGCGTAATAATCGTTCCTGAACTTGAGGTGGTAACTTTGAAATTTGATCACTCATAATTCATCTTTCCGTCTGCAGTGCAATAAGCAAGGCTCTTAATTAAGCATTTTCCAAACAAGCATCAAAGTTTTATGCTTCAGCAATTAATTTTTTTTAATAGAACATGGACGTTAGTTGAAAACAGTTTTTCTCAGTGTTATGTTTCTTGGTGCCGGGGGCGGGATTCGAGCCCGCGACTTCTGGACATAGGGCGTTAGGCCACCTTTGTTCTCCAGATTATGAGTCTGGCGCCCTAGCCAAGCTAGGCTACCCCGGCTATTTATTTTCAGTTTATTCCTGATAAAGACGGCCCAATTTAAGGTTATTTATCGATATCATAGGAGGAAATAGTAAGAAAGATTTGAATTAATTAAAAAGATTATTTATGTTCAATTTTTTCTACGTGAGTAGGGGTTCCAAGATAAACTATATCGGTAGAATCAATAAAAAGTCCTGTTTCAAGAACGCCAGTAATCAATTTCAATTTTATATTTAGTTCTTTTGGATTATTTATTATTCCAAAATTAGCATCAATGATTGCATTTCCATTATCAGTTATTACAGGCCCTACCTTGCCAGTACCTTCTCTAATAACAATTTTTCCACCAATTAGCTCTATTTGGTTTTTTACTAAAGAAAGAGCAAAAGGCAACACTTCAATAGGAACCGGATGATTCGCATCACCCAGATTTGTTACTTTTTTATTTTCATCAGCTATTATGATGTTCATTTTTGATGCGGATGCCACAATTTTTTCACGAGTTAACGCACCGCCCATACCTTTTATCAAGTTGAGTTGAGGGTTTATTTGATCTGCCCCATCTATTGTTAAGTCGATTATTGGATGTTCTTCAAATGTAGTAATTTTTATGCCATACATAGTTGCTAATAAAAAAGCTTGATACGATGTGGGTATACCCCAGATAACAATTTTTTCTTTTTTGACTTTTTTTCCAAGTTCTTCTATAGCGTAGGCAACTGTACTTCCACTACCTAAACCAATAACGAAACCATCTTCGACATGCTTAACAGCTGCTTTTGCCACTTCTTTTTTCGCTTTCTCAACCCAATTTAAACTATGATTCAATCTCAATCTGTCCTAATTTATCCAATACTTTTTCTACTTCGCTTGTAATTGCTTCTATTCTTTTCTCAGCTTCACTCTTTGAACTTGTTGTCTCAATTGTCGATTTGCGACGTTTCTTTGTATTACTTATTTTTAAGTCATCTGTTTGTTCTTCTATAGAGTCCAACGATTTTGGGATACGAACCTTGACTTCTTTTATTGGCTCTAAACTAATTTTTGATCTCAAATCTTCAACTTTAGTGGTTAGATCTCCAAAACGTTCACTAAAGAGTTTCATTAGATCTTCTTGCATACTTTCAAGCTCATGTAATGTCACAATTGTTTCATCTTTAGATATTGATTCTCTAATAGCCTTCATTCTCGATTTATAGGATTCAGCAAGATTATCTCTTTCTGTTTCAGAAATTTTACCTTCGCCATGAGCTTCATATAACCTTCTTATTGCATCGCTTAAAATTTCTCTTTCTACATCAAGAATTCGAAGTTCATTTTTAGCTTGTGATGCATCGTTTAATTTCACGCTTTTTGTAACTCTAAAAGGTAAACCTGTTAAATTAGGTTGAACTTTAGTGTTGTTTATTGTTTTTTCAGGTTTTTCATCCCTTTTTCTCATTGCGTAAATTATTGTTATTGAAGAGATAATTACCACTAATACAACTGCTATTAGTATTGCAGGATCAACTAAAGCCATGATATCCTCTGTATCTGATAGATTTTGGTATATATATAAATTAATATACCAATTTTGGCGCATAACGGTTATTGAGATACTAATATGAAAAATAGGTAGAACTGAAGAATATTTTTACTTTAAAAGTTAAATAAAATTTCAAAATGTAAAAAATTAAAAATCTTATTTCGAACCCAAAATTTTAATTAAAAGAGTTGGAGTGGAGCCTCGGGCGGGCTTTGATCCCGCGACCACCGCCTTACCAAGGCGGTGCCCCACCAGGCTAGGCTACCGAGGCACCTACTTTTCTGAATAGAGCCCAAACCTTTGACATTATGGTCACGATACTTGGTCAACACCTGAGTGTGACCCGTCATGTACCTTAGCTGTTTTAAATTGGTATCCTTGATTTTCATATAAAGTTTTCACTAATAATAAATCATTTATTTTATGATACTTGAACTGAGGCTTCCTCAACTCATTTAATCCAATGTAATGACGTACCCTACAATACCTAACTTCATCTTTATTGTTGAAAAACAGTTGACATGAACCAACCTTATGGCATACTGGACACTCAAGCTTCACACACTTAATTTTAGTCATCTACCTTTCACCTCAATAATTGCAATTGGTGACCAGGTGACCACTAGAAACTTAAAAAGACCCTTTCACTTCAATAATTATAGTTGGTGACCAGTGGTCTTGAAGTAGTATTTAATGACCATTAAGGATCAATTCTGGATAGTAGAAACTTTGGTAAATAATTAAAAGAAGTTAGAATATAAGTAGAATGTGTGAAATTCCGATGCATGTGTTAGTCATAAATGGCAGTGTGAGAAAAAAAAAAAGGGTACACAGCAAAGGTTTTAGAGCCTTTTATCAATGGTATGAGAGAAGCAGGGGCAGAAGTAAACTTGCTCTATTCAAAACAGCTTGGATGTAATCCCTGTATAGGTGAATTTGCCTGCTGGTATAGGAATGCCGGTAAATGTCACATAAATGACAGTATGCAACAGTTTACCCTAAACTTAGGGAAGTTGATATTCTTGTTTTGGGGATACCTGTTTATTTGCCTTTGCCTAGTGAAATGCAGAACTTGCTCAATAGGTTTATGCCTCTGATGAATCCTATTTTAAAATTTAAGAAGGAGCGTACTCAAATCCAGTTTCATGATGATGTGAGAATTAAGAAGATTGTTTTGGTTTCTGTTTGTGGTTGGTGGGAGAAGGGTAATTTTGATTTGGTTGACCGCATAAGCTAAAGAGATATGTCAGAAAGCTAATGTTGAGTTTGCTGGTTCAGTATTGCGTCCTCATGCAGATATGTTGCCTGAAGAAAAAGGGTAAGGCTAACGAGGTTTTTAAGGCTCTTGAGGAGCTTGGTTTTAGTCTTATTAAGGATGGAATTATTTCTGAGGATTTATTAAAGATTGTTGCTCAGCCACTTATTTCAGAGAATGATTGTAGAGAAAGATTAAGTAAAGAATAATTTGGTTCTAACTGATTTATCCTAACTTGTTTATTGTGTTCTTTGTTTGCTCTACCCAAGAAAACTATGATTGAAAAAAATAACTAAATCATTTATGCATATATAGGCAAAAACAGGTCCTTCTAAGACATTATTTAATAAACAAATTAATTCTAGAGCTTTATTTTAATGTAAAAATGGGTATATTCTAGTTCTTCACGCATAATATTTACGTGAGGTTTTAGCTTATGAGCTTTCAAGAAGAAGGTAATAGAGAAGTTTATGATGACGGTATTGTGTTTGTTGAAGAAACATATCAGACTAAACTTACAATTTTTATCAAATCATCTAAAAAGTAAGTTAGAATCATAGAAAACTTTGATAAATAAAGTTTATATCCAAGTGGTTATTCATGCGCTATTAGGAGGTCATGATGTATGATCTTTGAAGAAGAAGAATGGACAGACGAAGATTGGCCAGAAGATGACTATGAAAAAGAGGATTATTAGTAAGTTTGTCTGAGGTTTTCTGCATTAAATAGGGCATGACTGAGGTTAAGAAGAGAGGTAAAAAAGGAAAGAAAGATAAAAAGTCTAAGTAGCGTTGCAATCTACATTCTGACTTTTTTATCCCTTTTTTATGTTTTATTTTTTTATTATTATCTGGTTTTGATGGTTATTAGATCTTTGTCTACTCAAATCAAGAAAACTTCCTAGACAATAGAATATTCAATTCTCTTAAAAAGATAAACTGATGCAGTTTTTGTATATCCTATTCCTTTTTGTATTTTCAATAAGTATTCTTTTGTTATCTCTTTATGTTTTTTAAGAATAAAATAAGAGCCAAGATTCCTATCTGAAAATGTGTATTTACTTCCACTTCTTTTATTAAAACACCAACAAAGCTATAGTCTTCGTCTAGAAAAGACGTACTGGCATCTCCATGACTATTATTTACAACTAACAAACCACCAACTCTGAGATATTTTTTGCAAAACAATGAAACAAATCCTGAATATTGAAAAAAAACAAATCAAAGATTTAGATTATTACAAAGCTAAGTACACGAATTTATTAATTGAATCGTAACTGTAACAGAAAACAATGCGCAGCTATGTATAGTAACAGAACAAATCTAATAACCATAGAATAAGGCAATAACCTATTCTGAATTTGAAAGATGTATTCTTTCTGGTAAAAGTAATATATCTGCACACTAATCAATCATTGCAAATATCAAACAACACAAATCAGCTAATTAAGCAGCCACGTAAACAACAAGAATAAGGAACAACACTACAACTCTAATAAAATCACAATACTGTTGGTATCAATACTTTCAAATCTTAATAGATTAAATGCGGGGGTCTCCCAGCCGGTCAAAGGAGCAGGGCTTAGGACCCTGTCGCGCAGGCGTTCGTGGGTTCGAATCCCACCCCCCGCACCTTTATAAGTAAAAATGACTGGGGTTTATTCTGGAGATATAATTGATTTTTAGCATTAAATTTTTGGTTTTCTAAAGATTTTGTTGCCGTTTTTAATCGCAAACGTATTGATAACCTGCTTCTATGAGTTGACAGATCTCTTTTTTCTCCAAACTTGGATTTGGAAGGAAATTATCTGAAACGATTTATTTTACACATTGAATGGCCTGATAGGAAAGCGAGATTCTGTAAAAATTCTTCTATTAAAAAAACAGGTTTATCTTTGATTAAAAAGGAGCCATAGAGGGATTTCTTCAAATGACTGGCGAAGGAAAATTCTGAATTTGAAAAAACGTTTAGTTAATTGCTAAAGTTCATATAACTAGTTATTAGAGTTTCCAAAAAAAAAGATTATGTGATGATAATGACTGGGAGAAAATATTGTGTTTAGGAAGCATAAGCGTTCTTAACAGTACGCCCAGGGGTGGATATATTCTGCAATTAACAACAGTCTATTCTTATTGGATAAATGTAGCTTTGCTCAAGTTTTTTCATCCTTCATTTCCTTTACAATTACAGTTTTAGTTTTCGAGCAAAGTCTTCAGCATTTTTGAGGTCTTCAGCATTAGGTCTGCCTTTATTCATTCCACCAAAAAATCTCATAAAACTATTAGTATTGAACCCTTTGCATTGAAATTCATCAACAACTATATACCCCTTGGATTCCAGTTTTTTCCTAAGGTTTGAGTGGTCTTTTCCACGTTTTTTTTCTCCTGTCATTGCAGCGGTTGAGAAAATGAACGAGTTCTTATTGTTTACTGGAGGCAGACTGCCGGCGAAATCCAAAAGAACGTTAGAGTGTTTTCCACTATCTATTCCTGCACCAAACCCTATTAATTCATACTCTTGAAGCTCTTCAGGATTTGTTTTTTGTGGATTTTTTATTTGTGCATCAAGAACTTTAGCGAAAGCCTTAGCTATCTTCTCGGTGTTTTTATGATGATATGAATATAAAATCAACAAAGATTTCATTAACAACACAAGAATATGTTATTTTATTAAAATAATAAAATTATGCGTTTTCTTTTACTATAATTTGGTTTATTTTGTTTTTTTAAAAGCTTTGTTTGGTAAAACACTAGCAACAATAACTAAAACTGGGCCTAAAAGAAGACCTGACCAAACAAACAAACCTGCAAAACCCAAAATAGCTAAGATAATGCGATCTGCTGTTTTTAGTTCTCCCTTAAATTGAATAATTTTTCTTAACAAGACAAAACCTAGAATTATTGGTAAGGCTCCAAATACAACAGTGAGAAAAGCTAGTGAGTTAAAGGTTGATCCAAAAATAGCCATGAACATTTGTAAAAATAACATGAAACCAGTTCCAACATACAAAAGCCCGGCGAAAATTCCAACTATTGTAAAAATATTTAATTTGATTAGTGATTTCCAAGCTAATAACGTAAGACCAAAAACTAAAGTTAGTAGTAAAGGTGCTATAATTAAAATTAAAGATTGACCTTCCCATTGGTGAATACCTATAACGTCAAAAGGAATCAGTAACCATTCTGAAATAGTGAATTCTTCTTTGTATCCAATAGCTATTCCGTATTTTCCTTCATTTAAGTTTGGTTCATAAACAATTACGTAATAGTCGCCCTCTGTTTGGGTAGTTTCGTCAACATCTGCAAGATAAAAGTAGCTTGTAGGTGTAAATGGCTCATATTCTGGTGTTTCAGCGATTTCAGGTTCTACTAAACGTCCTCCAAAACCTTCAGGGAGCTCTATAAAGGAAGGCAAAGAATCAGGGTTTGGTAGGTCTTTTTCAACTATTATCAATTGGGGGGCAAAAACTTCTTTATTTTCTTTTATAAACAAATTTAATCTGAGTCTTTCTCCAGGATTTAGGTGTACCTTGAAAAATTCGGCTTCGCCTTCATCGTGTAATTCTCTGTATAGGGCCCAAGACTTGGTCGGGTTGGGAACATCAAAAGCTGTTTCGAAACTGTGAATTTCATCGCTTGGACCAAGTGGTGTGTGTGCTAATGCTAAAGGAAAGAGACTGGATACACAAAATAAAAGTAAAATCAAGAATAAAATCTGGTTTGGTTTTAGCATTTTAACCAGTTATTTATTGTTCATTTGGATATAAAAAATAAACTGTATAACTGGCGCTTTCGATGTTTTTTCTTTGCGAAGGCATCACAATAGACATT
>CAVQPF010000004.1:0-69401 GCA_963714725.1 Candidatus Bathyarchaeota archaeon | reverse complement strand
CCATAGGTTACACTAAAGGAGAAAAAAGAATAAAAAAGAAAAAAGAGGAGGATTTATCCTAAAATCGCTTTCAAATCTTCAGTAGGTGTCTTAATCGGCATAATGTTGAATGTTTCAATTAGAACCTTGAGTACATTCGGAGTGATAAATGCCGGTAGGCTGGGTCCTAACCGAATATTTCTTACACCCAAGTAGAAGCAAGACAACAAAATAGCACAGCCTTTTGCTCATACCATGAAAGAATAAAAAACAAAGGTAACCCGTTAATATCGGTTTGGAAGACTTCTCCAAAAGCCTGAGCAATTTTAACAGCAGAATAAGCATCATTGCACTGTCCAATATCTAACAATCTTGGAATACCATCGATCTCGCCTAAATCTTTATCAAAGAACCTAAATTTTCCACAAGCCAAAGTCAGAATAACCGAATCATTTGGTGATTTCTCAACAAACTCAGTATAATAATTCCGTCCAGGTTTTGCGCCATCACAACCACCAACCAAGAAGAAAGCCGTTATATGTCCTTTTTGAACAGCCTCAACAACCGCACCAGCTACTGATAATACAGCATTCCTAGCAAAACCAACAATCACAGTTTTACCGCTTTTATCTTCAACAAATCCAGGTAACTCCAACGCTTTATCAACGACCACTCCAAAATCGAATCCAGAGACGTGGGTAACTCCAGGCCAACCCACTGGACCAGAAGTAAAGAGGTTCTCTTTATAGTATTCCATTGGTTTTTGAATACAGTTTGTGGTCATCAAAATTGCACCTGGAAAATTCATAAATTCCTTTCGTTGATTCTGCCAAGCTGTTCCATAATGACCATAAAGATGAGAATATTTTTTCAGTTTTGGATAACCATGTGCAGGTAGCATTTCTCCATGAGTGTACACATTAATACCTTTTCCTTCGGTTTGTTTAAGTAGTTCTTCTAAATCTTTGAGATCGTGACCTGAAACCAAAATGGCTTTGCCTTTTTTTGCACCAAGAGGTACTTTTGTTGGGGTTGGGTGACCAAAAGCATCAGTGTTTCCTGCATCTAGGAGTTCCATAGCACGAATGTTAATCTCACCACATTTCAAAGCTAGACCGACCAGGTCATTAACGCCTAGCGAGTTATCCATTGTAGCGGCAAGACCTTCGTTAATAAAGTCAAAAACTTTTTCATCCTTTTTGTCTAAAGTATATGCATGATAAGTGTAAGAAGCTACACCATAGATCCCGTAAGTCAATAAGGATTTGAGTGATAAAATATCTTCATTAATATTCGCTTCAATTTTCAATCCAACACGTTTAGCTTGAGCCATTAGACCTTCAGAGGATTTCTCCAAAACCAAATTGGCAGCACCACAATCAAACGTAGATAAATTACACTCTCCAACCAACTTCGCTTTTTTCGTTAGTTCATCACGTAACTTAACAGTCTTTCTGATGTAAACTGTGATTGCTTTAGGATCAAAATTTACGTTTGTCAGAAGCGAGAACAATGCTTCACATGTGAAAACGTTGGTTTCCTCATCTTGGATTCCAATTTTTTTTGCTTCAATAGCTACTTGTGCCAAACCCTTTAGAGTATAAAGTAATAAATCTTGAAGTGCAGCAACGTCAGGGGTTTTTCCGCAAACACCTAAAACTGTGCATCCTTGTCCTTGGGCCGTTTGTTCACATTGATAACAGAACATTTGTTTTTGATTCATAAATTTACACCGTGTTTATGCAGTTAGTCGCTAAAACATATAGATATTGCCCCGAACATTTAAGGGATTTAATTCAAGTGTGTTATTCACACCTAAAAACAACTTCCACAAACTCTGTCATATTCCAGCCAAGGTCACGATTCACTTTCAAAATGATGTTCCAACAACCTACGCAAGCCACGCCTAATAGTCTCTGACAAAGTAGATGTACTTATCCCCAACTTGGCCGCAAGTTCAGCCATGTTAATTTTTCGTGGATATTCAAAAAAACCCCCCTTCAAAGCTAACCAGAAAATTTTCTCTTGCTTCTTTGTCAAAAAACTTCTTTGCGATTCAAACTTCCGCATCTTAAGCACAGTTATTTTAAACCCGGAACCCTCCATTACTGACACAATTTTCTGATATGCCTCAAAACTAGGTACCATAAAACTGTACATAATCGCAGAACTCTCCACACTCTTGCCTGACACTAAAAATGCGTCACATGACAAAATCGTATTGCAAACCTCACAACCTTCACTCTCCAACCAAACAGAGGCTTTGCTTCCAATCGTCCCCCTTGACACAAGTGCCCTAAATTCAGAAGGCGGATTCCTAACCTTTTTTACCTCTTCAGGATCCAACTCAACAAGATGCTTAACCGAGTTACTTGTCGAACTCCTAACATCAATAACCTTGAGGTGTTTAAGTCCAAGAGATGCACACTTTTTAACTATCCTGCATTTACGGTTTTCCACTTCCAACACTACATGGAATGGGTCACGCCATAAATCCTTCATGTACATCAAACTACGATTAAACTAAAAACTAACCGCTTTAAGACTGTTTTGTGATTACTCACTAAAATTTTTTCTTCAAAAACAATAATATTAATATAAAAAATGGGAAAGGTTACAAGTAATATTGAAAAAAAGAGTTTACTGGAACATTTGGTACTCCTCTAAGTTTGTTATTTTCCAACCATTACTTTTCAACCAACTCTGGGTTTTTGAATACTATATTTCCAGAACCAGCATTGTACAATCTTACATCACATCTCAAACGCGTAACACCTATTGGAATAATTATTTCAACCCATTCTGAAGTAACCCAATCCGCAGACGGCAATAGACTAAGCCAAGATACTTGCATAAACGAATTCTCATCGTAAGCTATCAAAATTAGTTTTGATTCCATCGACGAAAGATAATCCACTCTAAATCTATAAGTTTCTCCAGCAACAGGATTATAAAAATTTTGATAGTACATAGCTGATTCCCTTTCATTTGCTGAAGGATTATTATATGAAATAATTTCAAAATCTTCAACTAATGCGGTGGCAATCATTCCAGCAGTTTTGTAAAACTTGAAGGAATTCGAAAGCAGATTGGACGAAGCTGTTGATGTAGGTTTTGGAGTCGGAGTGGGTGTTGGTGTGATTGTAGGAGTTGGAGAAGGAACTGTAAGTGAGGAAGTTGATACATGTATATTGTCAATTTTTAAATCTCCAACTTCCTTTGCCCAAAATCTTACTTCAACAATAGCACTTTGTTTAACGGCTGTATACGATAGACTTTTTGTGGTCCAATCTGATATCGGTGGTAAATCTTGCCAAACTCCACCTGTCCAACTTGCCTTATTTTCACTCCAAGTATGTACACTGGCTTGCAAAGGTTCACCATAATATTCAAATTGCAAATTCAAAGTTTCGCCAACATTTAAAGAATATTGGGTATAGTGTGAAACTATAATGAATCCAGTTGGGTAAGTCTTTATCGGAAAGCTTGTTACTTTGAGGTTGCTATGAGAATTTTCGTTTTCAAATTTTTGTGTGAAAAATGCTGTATTTCCTATGCCTTTAAGATATAAGTTCCATCCTGAAAGTCCATTATCAAAGTTTTCATTAAAAATTATTGTTTTATCCGTTGCTGGTGTTGGAGTAGCAATTGACGTTACTGGTGTTGGAGTAGCAATTGACGTTACTGGTGTTGGAGTAGCAATTGACGTTACTGGTGTTGGAGTAGCAATTGACGTTGGAGAAGGATTTGAATTAGAGTTTATCCAATTAGTCCAAACATCCCAATCAGCCTCTGATATACTTTTATAATAATAAAGACCCAAAATATCCATCTTTGAATAATAATCAACACCATCTTTCCGCGATCTTTTCATCCAAGAAACTCAAGCTGTTGACCCAAAGTTGGTCTATCCAAATAATTGTCAACTATTAAATACCATGAAAACGCAACATCAGCATTTTCTTGAGAAATATCCAAAGCACTCTTCCATTCAGTTTCAAAAAACGAATAAGCTACCATAAGCACCAACAGCAGATCTTTGAGAATTAACAGAAGGCAAGTTTTTGTACCACATCCAAGGATAATAAACAAAACCCATACCTTCAATAACACCAGCACAATCAGTAAAATACTGTAACTGATCTGATTTAGTTCCAACATACTTTTCAGTGTCATCAAGAACTCCATCCCAATTAGCATAATTCATTAAGTCCACAACCTCACCTATACATTTCTGTCTAAGCGAGGTGTTGACAAATCAGGCATAACATCCGGACTCGAAGAAAACCAAGCAATAATTTTTATGTTAGGATTAACGTTTTTCACTTTTGAAATAAAATCGTTTATTCTTGAAGCTGGAGCAAAACTTAGAGTGTTATCCGTGTTCCATGACCCAATTTTAGGCAGCAAAACATCGAATTTTCCCTCAGCAACGCGTTGAAGAAATTCGGGTTTATCAGTATCGTTCCATATGCAAAAAAGACCATAGTCCACATCATTTAGTCCTACTGCTGAAACTTGTTGAGTTAAAAGTGGTTGACATAAAACTGAAAAAGAAAAAAATAACAAAAAACAAAGTAGAAGCTTATTTTTCTTTTTTGAGGCAAATGCCTCCAATAACTTTAGAAATATGGTTTTTGTCATTTTATTCAACTTTTTTTAATCTCCAACCAATATTACCATCAATATTAAATGTTTTTCAGAAGAAAAAATTAGCAGATAGTTAACTCAACTTAACAATCAAAGAATAATAAAAAAAGGGAAATTTGCGCGGGTGACATCAACACAAAATATGGATGTGAAATTATCCCATAACCCCAAAGGAACATCCATTGTGTCATTTTCTTTTTAAGAAACACCAACGTGAAGGTCGTTCCAATCCCTTTTTGAATTAGCTCCATACCATAGTGATTTCCAATACTTTTTCAAGCGCAACTTGAAAAACTTCAGAAAATGATGGATGAATATACACTTTTCTAACTCCAAGGTCTTACTTTAGCACCATCTTTTTTCATTACGCAAGCATATGCTATAACAAGGAGTTTTGTTTAAAAAATTTACCTACTCATCGACAAACAGTTCAATTATCCATTTTGTTGCTTGACAATATTTTTCTTGGAGGTCTGTATCATTTTGAATAAAGGATAAACACTCTAATTCTTTGACAATTTTTTTTGGAAGCTCATAACTTATGTAATGGACCTTAAAATCATGATGGAAAGGAGTATACTTGATTCTCAGAACATCAATTAAAGTTAATAGAGTAATCTTTTGATAAAGAGCTGATGCTTCAACAAAATTTTTTCTGTTGATTTCTTTCTGAACAAAACAGTTGAACATTTCAAATTTTGATTTCAATCTTTTTAATCTACTTTTTAGTTGTGTTTTAAGATCCTGCATATTAATTTTGGCTGGTTTTAGATAAGTTGTTTTGTTGAAATAAAATAGTATATCTCCATGAATTTGGAAGTCAACGAATTTTTCAGGACTTTTGTGAGTTAGAAGAACAAGATCAATTAGCAAATACTTGCTTGAATTTCTTAACCTATAGAAAACTTGTCTAACATTAAGATAAGGAGAGGCAAGTACCTCAAATTTTTGGATTATTGGAGATAAAGAAGATAATGCATTTTCTACTTCTATGAAGGTTTGGTTAATTTTGTTTTCTTCTGAAAGTATGTATAAATCAATATCAGACCATTTATCGATGCGATTAAAAGCAGCAGCCCCGCCTTCCCAAAAGGCTTGAATGCAATCAAGGGGTTTTAAAGTGTTAATAAGCGTATTAATTATAATATCTCGTGTTAATTTTTTTTGTTCTTGCATTCTGATATGTTCCCGATTTATAGTAGTTAATAATACCTTGAACTATTGCTTTTTCGATAATTTCTAAATTGTGTATTTTCTTAAAGTTTCAAATGAACCATCCATATCAAATAACATAACAAGGTAACAAAACCAATAAATGAAAAGATATTCAACAGGAAATTGAATACTAAAGGTTACAAAAAAAGCATTAAGGTAATTGCATAAATTTTTTTATGAAAATATTTAACACTCTTTGACAACATCATCAAATAATCGATACAGTAAGATAAGCCATATCATTAGCAATCTTCCTCTCTGAAGACAACAACTTGAAAGATTTTGAATAAAGAGGACAATCAAGAACCAAAGTATGAAACTCGCCATTCTCACCCAAAGGATCAACACTCTTAATCTTTGACAGAAAACTATCAAGTGTCTTTTCACTAACAACAAACCCTAACAATTCTTCCCCCAAAAACTTCAGGTTCACACCAGTAATTAAAGCCTCAAACCCAGAATTGAATATTTCAAAGAAAAGCTCCAAGGTATCTCTACCATAGAGAGGCTCAAGCAAATTTAATCCAACCTCACTACAAACCTTTTCAAGGCCCAACCTGTGAGCCTCAACATAAATGTCACCTGCTACTAAAGTATCAACCTCAAGGCTTTGGAGAGCCTCAATAAATGCTCCTTCTTGCTTAAAATCAACGATTGTAAGCTTTTTCTTCATTGATTCTGCTAAAATTTTTAGAGATTCTAAATTTTTAGCATGAGGAGAAGGCCAAGGGAGAGTTGGAAGTAGAGTCAGCAAATGATTAATAGTGACTCCTTGTTTTTCAGCAAGTTGTAGAGCGTAAAGAGAATCTTTCCCACCAGAAAAAAGAGCTACAGCATTCATTAAATAAACACACTTCAAATAGACTATTCTAAGACCAATTACAAACCGGATTATTTAAGAAGAAAGGTGAAATTATTTAAGAAAAAAGGGAAAAGGTTCAATACCCAACTCAAACTTATCGAAACAGGAAACATCCCGTGTAGTAATAAAATTTTTATTAAAGACCAAAATTCTTGTAATAGAAGGTAGCTCGCTTGTACCATAAATTATGCACACGTTGTGTGTTACCAGATTCCTATCCAAAAATAATTTTCGATAACAAAGGTGTGTGCTCAAACTGCAATCAATATGATAAATGGACAAAAGGATGGAAAACTGGTCTACCAGAAAGAAAGAAAATTTTACAGAATATAAGTTCTACAGCAAAAAAAAAGCATAAAGAATTTGATGCCCTTATTCCTTTCTCAGGAGGTAAAGATAGCACCTTTGTGCTCTACGTAGCAAAAAAGGAGTTGGGACTTAATTGCCTGGCCTACACTTTAGATAATGGCTATCTCTCAGATTATGCAAAAAACAATATAGAAAAAACATGCAGAAAACTTGGAGTTGAGCATGTCTATTATCGATTTAAAAAGGACCTTATGAATCAGCTTTTTGCTCTATTCGTTAGAAAAACTGGTTACCCTTGTTCAGTATGTATGAGAGCAATAGGAGTAGGTATTTACAAAGTAGCAAAAATGTATGATTTCCCACTCATAATAAGTGGTACTTCAAAAAGAACAGAATTATTAGGTACTCATGAAATGTCTGAACATGGATCAAGAGCTCATATGAGATCTGTACTCAAAGGTGAACCTATAGCTGCTGAGTGCAAAAGGATGGTTTCAACCTATAGTTTTCGTAGAAAGGTTGGTCACGTTCTCTTCCGATTAACAGGAAGAAAAAAACTAATTTCTTATGTTTGGCTTCAGCTTGCAGATTATGTTGATTGGAACTACAAAGCTATTAATGACATAATAACAAAAGAGCTCGAATGGGAAACTCCTGAAGATTCAGAACATATGGACTGCAAAATTCATCTTATCCAAAAATATATTCAAAAACGTCGATTTCCAGATTTGGATTTAGATCGTTTGAAATTTGCTAGACTCATAATGGCCGGTCAAATGACTAGAGAGGAAGCTATGCAAAAATTGGAAAGTTCAAAATCAGAAAATCTGGAGTCAGCATTAAATTTATTTCTCAAAGATATAAAAATGAAAAAAGAGGAATTTGACAAGTATATTGACATGGGACCTAGACATCTTCAATATTATTCACCAACTTTAACGGAAAAACTTGTAAAGATAATTTTCAATTACAAAGCATAATTTTCAATCTCTTTAGAATATAATCACACATAGTTTGACATACTTGGTTGAGTTTTTACTTTTCCACTGAAGAATTGACTCATTTAGTTACGAAAAAATTTATAAATATAAAGATAAACACACCGTAGCTAATTCAATACAATACTAAAAAAAAGGGGAAAGGTTACAAATGATGTTGAAAAAATCCCTTTCTGAACATGCTACTTTACCTCATAACAAGTTGTATACAAAACCATCACCAAAACATAGTTTTATCCAAAAAAAAGAAAGTTAAAGATAACTAGTGAGAAAGAGCAAAAAATAATATCTAATAAATTTCTTTTAAATCTTAAAGAGCAAAACAGATAAAAATGGAAGGCGAAAAAAAATAGCAACAAGCGACTGGATAAAACTTGCAACATTTATCACAATAATAATAATTGCATATTTCTTTACATACTCTCAACCTCGGTATCCATCATCAAGTAATAGCAAATATCCAGTCGACTATCCAACAATAACAATAAAACCAAACGGCACAATAACCCCACCAGAAGTTCCAATATTAAAACAACAAAACATCTACACTATACAAAAAAGCTTTAGTTTTAACGAGTTCTACATACAAAAAAACAACATAACTCTTGACGCAAACAACACATCTCTAAAATCTGCAAACGAACAAGGCAGAGCTGGCTATGCTCCAGGCTACTTTGAAATCACAGCTACAAACACAACCATAAAAAACATAGCATTTATTCCCAATTTTAACTGTGAACTCCATCTTCTCAACTCTTTTGATAGCACAATATTAGATAGCAGATTTCAATCAACAACAATAAAATACTCAAACAACATCCAACTCAAAAACACAAAAGGAACAATCCACCTTATTGACTCAAACAATTGCATCATAGAACAAAGCCAATTATCTCTAACATTCATAAATTCTCACCAAAACAAAATATTAAACAACCAAATATCCGGGGGATTTGTAGTTTTCAATTTTCAAGATTCATGCAGCAACCTAATCTTTGACAACAACATCAACTGTAAGGGACAAAAACTAATATCAATGATAGGACAAACAAACAACAACATATTTGTTGCCAACAACTTTACAAACTATGCCTACTTTGAACCTACATTTGACCATACCGGAACAAACACGTTTTATCATAATAACTTCTTTAAAGCAAACTGGCTCCAATCTGACCCCGACTTTACAGTCAACAAATGGGATAACGGTTTGGAGGGTAATTATTGGAGTAATTATGTTGGTGAAGACCTAGACAATGATGGAATAGGAGATACCCCTCATCTAATAGATGTTAACAACAAAGATTTTTATCCACTTATCAATCCGGTAAACACAAACCAAGAAATCCAACTTCAACTTCCACCGAAATAAAATCCGCCGAAACTTAAAAAAAATAAATCTGAATTATTTTATTTTAATATCACGATTACGCGAAATAGTAACCTCAGGAAGCCTCAAAAGCTCACTACAATAAGGACAAACCTTAAAATCAGCCCTAATAGGCTTTTTACAAGAAGTACACAAAAGCGGAAAGAGCACTTGTTCTTCCAAAGCAACTAATTGCTTAGTAATTTTATTCAAATCCCTTTTTGTTTTTTCCATAGATTCCTTGATTGGCGCTATATCCCTCACTTCAGTTCTAACATTACGAATCAAATCCTTAACCTGTAACAATACCTCACTATCTGACTCCATTTTTTCATACATTAAATCAAAAAGTTCCCCATTATCCTCTACAATTTGGTTTTCTTTTGTTTTTTGTTGTTGTGCATCAGTTAATATGTGGTTGAGAAATGTTTCAACAGGATTGTCAAAAGCAAGTATACATGTTATGCCCCAAAGAATTGCGGATGCTCCAGCTGATATATAAAAATAGGTTTGTATTGACATCTGGGTTAGAAACGTGTTTGCTAAGGGGTAGAGTTGCAACAATTGGATTTGGTTGGTGAAAAATAGTGCGTTTACAGAGTCGATAAGGTGCATCATAGTTACTACGGTAAGAGTGCTGAAAATCCAAACTGTTAATCCTTTTTTTCTCAAGGGACAATCCTCTATTTCGCATATCAAATAGTGTATTGAATATTAAGATATAAGTGAGAGGTTTGTTTTTGGAATATATCGATTTTCGTAATATAAAATTCAACACTCAGATCAAACTCATTAAAAAAATCTGAAAATCTTATTTGTTAGAATCAAATGAAATATTCCCAGCTGTTTATAGTATAGAATAAAATTGAGAAAATAGAAAGACTACACAATTTTTAAATAATCTTTTCATACCCAAAAGTCTCCAGTTTTAGCCTAAATAATAGGTTATTATTAAATAATATATCAAAAAAGGAAATATTCTTCTAGAGTAAGAATCTATAAAAATAATCTAGAGAATAAATCCATAGTTAAACTTTTGATTTATAGAGCGTGAAAAAATAAGTAATGAAAAATAAAGATTCAAGTTCCAACACAAAAAATAATTTAAACGGTTTATTAAAACAAAATGGATACTCTCACAAAGCTATAGAAGAACTTTATAAGTGGTATGACTCTTCAGAAAAAGAATAGAGAGAACACCACAATAAAATCTTAAATAACGTATAAAGCTAATAAATAACTTGATTGACAAGAAATGAGAAATATAATTATCGAATTTCCCTTGTTAAAGAGAGCAATAAAGTAACAGATTTTGAAATCATGAAAGAAGTAGCAAATGCTTTCGCTGAGGAAGAAATTACCATACCTTGGTGTAATAAGGTTGAAAAAATTTCTATAAACAAAGATAAAGGAAAACAAGTTATACACTCAAGAAAAGTTTTAGCTCAGTAACTAGAAAAAATGGGAAAGTCTGCGTTAGATAAGAATAATGTACCCATTCCGAACAAGGCTACCTCACCTCAACCATTTTTAAATAAAAAAGGTACCCAAAAACAAAAACTGATCAAAGATTCAGAAATCATATCTACTTTTTTAGCCTAAACAAACTAATGTGAACTCAAAGAGATTTATTGATGAGACACTCTAAAATTTTTTTCTTACTTTTTACGTGCCTAGGAATTACAATTTTAGGACTCATCATTGCAAGTTTATATTTGAATTTAATAGATTCACTAAGCATATTAGTAACTTTGGATTTAGAACAACTTGGAATTCCACTTATAATAAGCGGAGTAACCTTTCTTACAATTGGCATATTGGGTCTTGATTGGAAAAATGTACAAAAATATAGAAAAAGATTCGTAGCACTTTATGTTATTTTGATTCCACTATCAACTATTGTCAGTTTTTTTCTTATTTGCGCATTTTTAGTTGCTTTTATCGTTCCAATGTTTCCATTAAGAAGTGAAATTACTAATGTGTCGGTTGTGAGTAATAATCCTCTTGTTCTATCTGTTGATGTAAAAGCATTAACCAGTAGAACTACCAAAATTGATGGGGCAGGTATTGTTAATGATAATAGAACTCTTATTTTGCATACTGATTTTGATGAGCGTGAATGGTTTGAGCATAAAGATTATACAGGTTTGGCTTTAGCCGTATTGCCTGGTTGTTCAGAGATAACAGTGACTTTGAATTTTAACATTACTCTTGCATCAGGGACCTACCTTCTTTATATGTGGGAGGATAATCATGGTAGTTCTTTCTTTAGTATACAATGATAAAATGGATTTTATTTCAAGATATGAAAAACATCTCGACAGAAATGGTTTTATATTATGCTAAAAAAAGTGTGGAAGGTGAAAACAAAATAGAATGTATATTTTTCTCACAGAATAGACAAACTTGTATAGCTACTGGTAGCTTGTCCCCTTGGAAACCAGATCTAACCACTATTCAGAAATCTTGTAAATCAGATTCTTTCAGAAATTGCCCACGATACATAGCAATACGTAAAATGAAGAAAAAACCATAACTTTAAAAAAAATTTAGGTATAGATTAAATTTATATTTATAAATATCCCAAAAACATATTTAGTAAAAGCTAGATTTATAATAAAATCGGAGCTTAACGATAACATGAAAAACCGTTTTAATTATTTATTTACAATTATTTCAATATTATTCGTTTTATCTCTCCTAGCCTATCTAGTTTATGGCACAGTCCCAACAAAAGAGCCTAATGAACTAGATATTCATGATCACTCCACGAATTGGAGTTTAGACTCTGAGCCAATTATTTATGGAAAAACGATTTGGGCTGATTTCTCTGATAACATAAATGATTCTATCAAAGTGTATTATTGCAATTATATAGGCGGTTTTTTCCATAGTTTTGATGATATGTCTTGGGAAATAGAAGCTGGTAATTTTTCTACCAGATCTTTGGATTATAATACTTTATTAGATAAATGGGATAGCTCTTCTTCAGTTTTCAGGTTCAAGTTTGAAAACGATTATTATCGTGTGTCATTTAGTATTCCTAAAATTTGAGAATGGTTTGGATAAGTATGATAGTTTAATTGAAGCTTGGGAAGAACATGAATTACACCTAATTGTTGAAAAATGGTAGATTTTTTATTTCCTTCATTTTGTTTTGGCTGTCTATTATTGGTAATTTGATTTTAGTTGTAATAGTATTAAAAAAATTAATGATAATTAGAAAAAATGGGGTTTTTGAGGAAGATATCTATACATGCAGGGGATGCAATTCCCATCCCAAGCTTCTGGTTAGTTAAATAATTACTTAGCTTTCTTATGATAGACAAAGTCCTAATTAAAAAAATGGAAAAGGTCACGGGTGATATGAAAAATTAGGAAAATAGAATATTATTTAGATTTCTAAGCTTTTTTTGTTAGAATTCGTAAAACAATAAAAGCTATTGCGAGAATTATTATCACTACTATCCCGATTATCGCTTCTGTAGGTAAGCCAGGTACTGGTTCAGGTGTTGGAGTAGGCGTACTTGTTGGAGTGGGTGTTGGAGTAGGCGTACTTGTTGGAGTGGGTGTTGGAGTAGGCGTACTTGTTGGAGTGGGTGTTGGAGTAGGCGTACTTGTTGGAGTGGGTGTTGGAGTAGGCGTACTTGTTGGAGTGGGTGTTGGAGTAGGCGTACTTGTTGGAGCTGGTTCAGTCAAGGTGATATCAACTTGATTACTAGCAGCCCAGTTGTTTGAGGTATCACTAGCATAAAAGATTATTGAAACAATTGTTCCCGCTGTATTATTCCATGTTCCAGTAAAAATAGCTTCAAAATTATTACTATCAAGAGCATCTAGGGTAGTTTGGTTTTGCCATGTACCAGTATTATTCCAACTAGGAATAACAAAATCAATTCCTAAATTGTCTACTATGCTACTACTAACCTGTACTTCTTGCCCTAATAATGTATTACTTGTTGAAATATCTCCTATTGTTGGTTTTTGATAATCTGTTGGACCGATCCATGTTGTAGATGCTACCACATTATCTGAATATATGTTTTGAGGATAGGCGCCTCCAGTTACAAATCCTCCAAAGAATACTGTTTGAATAAGAAGGTCATTATTTATGATGTTATTGAGTTCAATTGTTGGAGAACTTTCATCTATATAAGTGCCGTTTTCTGCAATCCAAACCTTCACTTGTCCTGTACCATTTCCAGATTTAACCATAATTTCGACGTAGTACCAAGTGCCTTGCTTTAATTCAACTGCTGTAGAATACTCTAAGTTATCTTTAACTGTATTATTGTAATATTTAAGAATCCAGCGGTAATCTGAGCCATTGTTATCGATGCCTATCGTACCTAAATGAGATGTTCGAGGATCATCCATTATTCCAAAAAGGTCAGTTCCAACTCCAGAATTAGGTAAACCAGATACTTGAAGGTATTCTCTATGATATAGCGTACTCTCAGATGACAGAGTATAGTAAGCAAAAGCATACGTGTTCCAAACCGAGGTTAAACTGCATACAGCTGAATAAGTACTTTCATAACTTATTGATGAAGAAATATCCATTGTACTGTTTGTATTTTCAATTGTACCTGTCCAGGCTGAATAATCTGCTGTTTCATAAGTATCTGAGAAAATGGTTGCAGCATAAACATTTTGAGTCAATATAAAAGACAGAGTAGCAAATATTATTGAAATTACTATGATTGAAGTAAATAGTCTTCTTTTGAACATCTATTATTCCTTATAACGTTAGTTCTTATTAAATAACTTATAAATCTTATTATTTAAGACATCATATTCAAATCAGGTTTTACATTTACTAAAATCAGAGATAGAAATAAGGCAAGTAACATCATTCTAATTTTAACCTGTCCATTTTACACAAAAATAAATCCGTTTTTTTTAGAACTAAAAAGGGAAAAAGATAATAAGTGATACTAAAAAAAGTTTTCTTCACAAAATTTTTTATTTGCAAAGAACAGAAAGTAGTTATAAAAATTTTGGTTAGACTTTTCAAATCATTTAGAAATTGACCTAATAATAAATTTTATCTTGTAAACCAATCATATAATAATTGAGGTGAAATTGAAATAAATAATAAAATAAAAATCAGAGTTTTAAATGAAAATGACCTAGATGCCATAGTAGAAATTGACAGAAAAGTCTTAGGAAAAGAAAGACGAAACTATTGGAAACAAAAAATTGCATATACTGACATTTATCCTCGTCCCGCTTTAGTTGCAAAGTTGGAAGGTAAAGTAGTTGGGTTCATAATGGGTTATGTTAGCGGTTGGGAATTCGGTGTACCGGATACTATTGGATGGATTGACACATTAGGAGTTGACCCAGAATATCAACGTCGTGGTATTGGAAGAACATTATTTCAAGCATTAATTGAAAATTTTAAGCTTAGTGGAAAAGAAATAATTCCAGAAGCTAGAGAACCTAAGAAATCAAAAATAGAGGGAGTAAACATCGTATATACTTTAGTCAACTGGAATGATTGGGACTTAGTGCAATTTTATAATAATATGGGATTTAAAAAAGGTGAAATGCTAAATCTCAAAATGCAAATACGCTAATAATGCTTTTTCGTAGTATCTAAAAAATTTATTAATTCCAAAAATGTTTACGTCACACAACTTCACTTAAAGGGATTTATTCAGTATTATTGATTACCAAGAAAAAAGGGAAAGGTCCAATTTTTATTTCAGAGATAAGATCTTAGAGTATATTAGAAGTGTGATATTTTAAGAAAACAAAAAAAGGTCTTTACTTTGTATAATAAAAAAATTGAAAAAATTAATAAAAAAATAAAAGAATTTTTGCAATAATATGCAAAAAAGAGTTCTTCGTAGATAAAAACAGTATCATAAATTTATTGGCATCATTTCAAAAACTTCAAGACTCGAATTAGGTATCAAATAATGTGGATGATCAAAAAGCAAAACCTTTAGAGCTTCCCAATCATCAGCTTTTACTATTGAATATCCAGTTACTTCTGTTTTTGTATGAACCAAATCATCTTTTGTAAAACGCATACCATTGATCAATGGTATTCCTCCCTCAACAAGAGATTTTCCAAGTTTCTTAAACCAAGCAAACCAAGGTTCCATTCCTTTCTGCTTCTCTTCGTCACTAACATTCATCTGCTCTTCAGCCGATACAGGCCCCATGTATAAAATCATATATTTCTTCAAACAATCACCTCTAAACTTTGCTAAGAAGTTCTCAAAACAATATTTATTCCTTAAGAATACAATTTAGTTCTTTGTCTTACACTTCATATAATATAAAAAAAGTCTCCGAATTGATATAAAATATCTGGCTTCGAATAATTTGATACACCTTCATGTTATTATTATTGTCTTGGTAATCCCTTAATATTCCTGATTTCTTACAAAGAAGAGTCTACCCGATCAAAATGGCCTTCAGTCATAAACTTAAGAGCACATTATCAAGCTGCAAGCTACTTTAATATTAATAATTTCTTTTTAGATGGACCAATATGTCATTTTTTCAGAAATAAGTATCAAAAAACTGCTATTTTTTACTATCAATTTTCAACTTCCCTAAATTAGCTATAAAATTTTTGACTTTTCTAGTGGGATCGCCCATATCATTTGGAGAACCAATTAAAATAATATCATAATTTAAAACATCACTTGGTTTTGCATTATTTATTTTCTTAATCAGCACTGGATCTTTTTCTATTTAGTTGATTTGTTTTCCAATACTTTCTGCAACAACTTGTGTATTTCCAAATCATGAATCAAAAACAATAATAATTCTAGTCAATAAATTCATATTTCCAATTGTTATTGTCAAAATCTTGATTAATTCAGTTTTTGAGTACTGTTTACTTTTTGGTAAAGAACTAATTTTGATATTTTTGTTCAGGATAATTATTTCCATTTAAGAATATTAGAAAAAAAGAACTAAGATCTAAATAGTATCGTAAGAGACAATATATAGGGTTAAGAGAAATGTCTACTCGTAGAAAAACTACTCAAAAAAAGACAATATCTGCAAATCCTATTGAATCGCTATTAAAAAAGATTCAAAACAAATTGAAAAATTATTGCAAATTTTGGCGCAGTTGCCCTTATTTTGATGTTGAAAGCTATCGATGTTCCAATTCAGGAGGATCACATTGTGGAAAATATCGAAGCCTTGAGATAGAAAATTATTGAGGAAAGCAAAAAACTCAATAAAAATAATTTTTAAATATATAGAAATAAATGGGCATTAAGTAATTTTTTTAATATTAACAACTATTTTTTTATTTAAAAAACATAGACCAATTTTATAATGTATCAACTTTTGATGTATTTCCTTAAGGAAAGCTCGTTTATAACTCATTTCTGAATAATCAAGACAACAGATAGACTCAAAGGAAGAAGATATCGTGTTACTTAAAACTCAAGTAATTGAACAACTTTATTCAACTCAATTAATAGTTGCTGCTCTAAATGAAGAAAAGGGAATAGGCCCCACTTTAACTGACTTTATTGATCACTTGGGGATTATGAAAGTTCTTGTAATTGATGGAAAAAGCAAAGATAGAACTGTACAAATCGCTAAAAATTTGGGAGCGGAAATCGAGTTCCAAGATGGTGTTGGAAAAGGAAACGCTATTATCAAAGCGATAAACAATTTAGATCCTGAAATAAAATATATTATTCTAACTGATGCAGACTATACATATCCAGCAAAATATGTTCCCAAAATGATAGAAATACTTGAAAAAAATTCAGAAGTAGGAATGGTGTGCGGTAACAGATTTAGTGGAAATGTAGAATCTAAAGCTGTAAAAAAATCTTTTTACATAGGAAACAAACTGTTATCTTTTTCTCACAGTTTATTTAATGGAGTATCTTTAGTGGATCCTTTGACAGGTTTACGAGTTATCCGAACTAAAGCAATAAAAAAGGGGAGCTTAAAATCCCAAGGATTTGATATAGAAGTTGAAATTAATCATCAAATAATAAAGAGAGGTTATAAAATAGTTGAAGTACCAATAGGATACCGAAAAAGGTTGGGGGAAAAAAAACTAAAAATTAGAGATGGCATTACTATTATGCGACGAATATTGTCAGAAATCATCAGATAAATAACCGATTTTAAAAAAAATACTCTTATTTCATTTATTATTAAAATTTTTTTTTAAAATTAAAACTCAAAATAATAATGCAAAAAAGAGCAAATAGAAAAATATCAAGTTAAGAGTACAAAATCATTTTCTTTAAATAATTTCTCCGAAACACAATGAGCAAAAATAGTTATTTTAATTTTTATTTAATTTATTCGCTTTTTTTAGCAGATTTTGAATAGTTTTATGACAATGAGTGCACTCAAACATTCTAGAGCCACAGGAAGGACAAAAAAGTTCTTCATTTTTTAATTTTTTCAAAAAAACTAATAATTCAGTTTCATTATGAGTCAATAATGAATTTTCTTCAGATTGATTATTAGCTTGAAAATTTTGTTTAATCTTTGACGTAGGTTGGACAATATCATAATAAACCTTTGAAATACTAGTTTTACCATCTCTTAGTTTCTGTTTTTCCTCTTCAGTAGCTTTTTCAAGTATTTTTTTACCTCTTTCAAAAGTTCGTGCAGATAAACCTATCTTTTCAGCAACTATTGCTGTTGCTTTCCCCGTATTTATTTTTGGGGTAGCGTCAGGTGACGCTAAGCCTAATTGTATATTTCTTCCTTTTTTTCCGGCTTCTTTTTGTCTTTTTTTTGACATAGCTTTTTCTATTTCTAATAATGGAACTCCTAATTCAACTAATTGAAAAGAAGTTAAATGACGTCGTCGTAAATTTGATTCAATTACAAATTTCTTTTCAGTTAACTTGTCTTCAAATTTTCGAATTTCAAAATCAGGTTCCAAACCTAATTCATTACAAGCTCTAAAACGATGATGACCATCTAGAACTTCTAGATCCTCATTTGCGATGATTGGATAATGTTGACCCTCAATTTGAATAGAGCTTTTAAGTTCTTCAAATTCTTTATTAGACATTTGAGGTAATAGCTTTTCATATGATGGGTTAACACACAAACTCATTGAATCAACTCAAGCAGTTACCATTTACTGTTATTAGAGCAATTATTTAAGCTAAGAGTCAGATCAAAAGTTTACTTAAAATTTTAAATATTTGAATTATTTTTGACTAATTTTACTGCATAAGAAGTACTGTAGTTATGTTGATTAACAGAAAAAATGGGCCGAGCCGGATTTGAACCGGCGACCTTTCGATTATCAGTCGAACGCTCCAGCCGTGCTGAGCTATCAGCCCAAACTAAATTAATATCAGACTAAATACCTTGTTGGTTAATAAGAATTTTCGTAAATCTTTTAATCTCTTAATTGTTCTTCAATATTAACTAATATATTGGGCTTGTAGCCTAGCACGGATTAAGGTGTCGGCCTTCGGAGCCGGAGATCGTGGGTTCAAATCCCACCGAGCCCATTCATATTTAGAAATAAATAATATTATTGAGAGGTTATTTACTAATATTATCGCAATGAATTATCTGTTAGTTATTAATTTTCTACTCGAAAATTTGAATAGAGAAAAAATATTTCTTATTAATCAATATCAATTATTCATAATGTTTAATGCTGATAAATCTTAGAAGTGAGTAAGAGTGTGGAGGAAAAAGATAATTGCCAGAAATTTCTAAAGATTCAGCCAGCGAAATAGTGATAGATTATCTGAAGAAAAAGAAAGAAACAGATAAAATCGACATTGCTATGGTCGAAAAACAAACAGACGGGTGGATAGTACGAGGAACATGTCCAATAGATTTAGAAGGACATAAATGGGCTGAAGGATTTACTGTTAGTGTAGATCTTAAAGGAAAAATAAAAAATACTGATTTTTCACTATTGTAAGTAATTTTATTATTAATGTATAATACTATATTGAAAGGAAATAATATTAGAACTTATCAGGAAAAACTTTAATGAATGAAAATGGAAAATACAAAAAACCTGATAAAATCGAAGAAAAAAATCAAAAATATAGCTTTAGAGATTTATTAAAGACAAAATGGATGCAATCTGCATTAAAAATTGCTATAATTGCAGCTATTTTAGCGGTTATAGCCATTTGGATATTTCATTTTTTTGATATTTCAGAATCGAAATTTTTTACTGACACAGAGAAAATTTTTTTAGATTATGGTTTACTAGGAATTTTTATTGCGACAATAATAGCTGGAACAATTATTCCCTTAGGTAGCCCTGCACTTGTTGCAGCTGCGGCTCTTTTTGGAGTAAATCCTATAGCGCTAATAATCATAGCAACAGCAGGTTTCACAATAGGTATGATAATAAACTATATTTTTGCTTACCGTCTGGGGAGACCATATATCGAAAAAAAGATGAGTAAAAATGATCTCGAAGAGATGACCTTTGTCTGGAAAAAATGGGGATGGATAATATATACGATATTTGGAGCGATTCCAGTATTACCTGTAGAGCTCCTTGCTTTTGTCTGCGGATTCCTAAAAACACGACTAGTAACTTTTATTGTTTTGAGCTTCATTACCAAGATTCTTTGTGTTTACAATCTTAGTTTATTTTGGAAAATCTGCCGGTAGCTGGTTAGGAATCGTTTAATTGGATAATTATCTAATATTCAGTGAATATCAATACACATAACTTAATTATTTGAAAACATTATAAAATTCTTAGAAGAGGAGATTATAGAAATGGTTTCATTAAGAGCTATAGCACCTTCTCTAACTAGAATCACGGTTGCAGGAGCAGTAGGGGCAGCGCTTCATATAGGACAAGGAAATAAAGAAATAGTAGATGCCAAAGCAGTAGAATTTTCAAGGGCTGTTTTGGCACAAACAGATTTAGATGGCGAAATAATTTCATGTGAAGGCCCTAAAGACCACGCACCAGCTTTTGCTTATAGAGAAAAAGTAGGAACAGGTCGAGGACCTAAAGTAGAATTTGTTGTTGATCCGGTTGATGGAACTACTGCAGTTTCTTTAGGTAGAAAAGATGCCATATCTGCTATAGCATGTGCACCAAAAGGCTGTTTTCAAGTATTACCTGACGATGGTTATTACTTAAAAATTGCAACTGATTATCATTCAATAGGAAAAATATCTTTTGATATGCCTCTAGAAACAATTGTTAATACAATTGCTAAAGAGAAAAGAATAGCAATCAGCAACTTAACAGTTATCATGTTAGATAGAGAAAGACATAACAAAATGCTCCAAATTCTTAGAAAACTGGGAGTAAGGATCATCCTAATTCCAGACGGGGATATAGCAGCAGCAGTTGTGTCATGTATCCCTGAATCAGGTGTTGACCTACTTATAGGGGCAGGAGCAGGACCAGAAGCAACAATAGCAGCTACAGCCGTAAAATGCTTAGGCGGGACAATGATGGTTAAGGTTTGGAAAGATAAAAAAGATGACAAAAAAAGATTGGAAAGATTAAAAAAAATAGGGATCGATACTGAAAAAACTTATTGCCAAGAAGAATTAGCAAAGGGTCAAGAACTTGTTTTTGCTGCGTCAGGAGTTACAAAAGGTGAATTATTAGATGGAGTTAGATTAATATCAGCTGGAGCAATAGTTAATTCTATATGCATGCGTCTCCCAAGCGGGACAGTTGAAAGATCTGAAACAACTTTGCGTTTCAAAGAACATCCTGTTTATAAACAATTTTATTACCCTAATAATCACTTCAAAAATAAAAAAAAGAAATAGAATGCAAAAAGACAGGAGTTATCAATTTCCTCCTTTGAATATTTAATCGATAAAAAGTACTATTTGTAGTAATCAACATAAATGATTAAAATGTGAGCAAAAAGTCATTTAATTATGATAACCATATTTTAAAACAATGTGATTCTTGTTAAAAGATAGAAAACAAGTTAGATTAATGAAAACATATCGATGTGCAATAATAAATGATAGCTAAAAATATTTTAGAACTTATTGGTAACACTCCATTGGTGCAGATTAATAATTTTTCTAATAAATTAGGAGTAAAAATTTACATAAAATTAGAAAAATTAAACATTGGTGGTTCAGTAAAGGACAGAATAGCGAAATATATGATTGAGCAAGCAGAAAAAAAAGGTACCCTTACCAAAGATAAAATAGTAATTGAACCTACTAGTGGAAACACTGGCATAGGATTAGCATTAGTTTGTCGCATAAAAGGATACAAACTAGTTTTAGTAATGCCTGAAACAATGACATTGGAAAGAAGAAAAATTATCAATGCTTTTGGAGCAAAAATCATCTTTAGTCAAGGTTCTAAAGGAATGGATGGAGCCGAAGACTTGGCAAGAAAAATTGTGATGCAAACTCCAAACAAATACTATATGCCCTACCAATTTGCAAATAATTCAAATATACTAGCTCATTATGAAACAACAGCTGAAGAAATTTGGAAGGATACTAAGGGAAAGATTACACATTTTATAGCTGGAATAGGAACTACAGGAACCCTGATGGGAGTATCCAAAAAACTAAAAGAATACAATCCATCTATCCGAATTATTGGGGTTCAACCAAAGATTGGAGAAAAAATTCAAGGATTAAAGAATTTAAAAACGCAATATATACCAGCAATTTGGAACAAAAATCAAGTAGATGAAATAAATGAAGTTAACCTAAAAGATGCAGAAGAAACTTCAAGACTACTAGCTCTCCAAGAAGGAATATTTGTTGGTCCAAGTTCAGGAGCAATATTTCACACAGCACTAAAAAAAGCAAAAGAAGTAGATAGAGGAATTATCGTGTCGATGGCACCCGATGGCGGAGAAAAATACCTCTCAACCACATTATGTGATCCAGTTCTTTGTATGAAATGTGCAAAAAAAAATAATATCAAATGTGCATACAGTGAATAAAAAGTCTTCAATTCAATAATTAATCAATAAATTCGTTTGAATACTCTGCCTGAATAGTATAATAATAAATTCAAAGATAAGTACAATTAAAATACAAGTAATAATAAAATTATTTAGGGCTAATGGGTAAGTATAATATTCTTACAGATATTAAATTGTATATTAAAAAAGATTTTTGGTGAAAAAATGGTTCGTATTTCTAAAAACCAGAAAAAAATTTTGGAAATCTTGAATATCAAGCAAGATATGACTACCAAAGAAATTGCAGAAATGGTATTTGGAAAATTAATAGAATATAAAACAAAAGAGTATTCGTCGATTCATAGAAGTTTAATCTCATTAGAGAGAGAGGGATTAATTAAAAGAGTTCAAGTTAAACTAATGTGGCAACTAAAAAAGCCTACTAAAACAGATTAATTAAAAAGAAGTTTATTTAATTTTTTATAGAATAAAGATTAATTTTATTCTAGCTTCAAACTATTATAGCTTAAAAAAATAATACTAAATGCATCAAAATAGTAGGTCTTATTTATTTAATAAATAATATGAAAGAGGATATTATTTTTTATCAATTAGGTAATACTTACATTTTGAATATCAAAATATCTTTTTGCTAAAAATCTTAGACGTTCAGCATTTTTCCCATTTTTACCAATAGCAACACCTTTATCTTTTTGATTAACAGTTACAACAGCCATCTTTTTTCCATCCATCCTTTCAGTTACACGAACTTCTCTAACTCCCGCGGGTTTTAACGCATTCTTTATAAACTGGATAGGATCCTCAGAGTATTCTATTATTTCATGTTTTTTTCCAGTCATTCTTTCAAGGGTGTGAATATTTCGACCACCTCTACCTATTGCTACGCCCACTTGTCCCTTATTCACTATAAAAATTGCTCTTCCTTGCTCTTCATCAATTATACAATCTTTAACGCCAGCTCCACTAATACTTTCAAATAAGGCGATATATCGCATTTCATCATTCGAAATTTTAATCCCAGACGTAATCAACTGCCTCCAATGTCTTCTTTTGTCTTCTCAGTTTCAGATATTTTTAGAATTTCTGAATCTCCTGGTTCTTTTATACTTAATGCTGAAATAACAAATAATTTATTGCATGCTGCCGCCATTTCTATTGCGTCACCTTTGTAAGTTATTATTGGTATTTTGGAGATTTCACCATAATATTCTATCTGTTCTTTTATTTCTTTTGGACAGTTCGAAGCTATTACTATTAACTTTGCCTTACCATTTTTTGCATTTTGAATTGCCGTATTTGCTCCAAAAGATACTTTGCCAGTTTTAACTGCTGTCCCTATTGCTTTTGTCAAATCTATCATTTCTCAGTTTTTCCTTCTTTATTATTTTGTTTTTCAAACATCGACATATATAATTCTACTAATCCAGTTCCAATTGGAATTGATTGACCTACAATAACATTTTCTGTTACTCCTGCTAATGGGTCACTCTCGCCTTTAACTGCAGCCTCAACAATATTAGGAACAGTAATTTCGAATGCTGCCCTCGCTAAAACACTTGCTTTCTTACCACTAATTCCATGTCTACCAATCTGTTGAACTTCTCCAGTTGAAACCATCATATCTGCTACCAACATAACATGACGAATATCAACATCTAATCCTTGATCATCCAAAACGCCTTTAGCTTCATTTACCAAAGAATTTCTTGAAGCTTCAATTCCTAAAGTTGCAGCAATTTCATGAACGTTGTTAGTAGTAGTTCGTGAAGTATCAACACCATCGATTTCAAGAACTTTGGAAAGATTTGAACCATCAGTTCGTATAACCCATTCACCATGTTCTTCAGTTACTAATACACGCTTAATATCTGGTACTCCTTTAACAGGCAAAGCCGGTATCTTATTAAGCAGTTTCTTAATATTTTCGGGTTTTTCAGGTTTTATATAAATTGTATCCTCTTTTATTTCGATTGTTGCGTGCGGAGCTTTTAGTTGATTTTTAATGTCATCCAAGGTAATTGCCCTATCTTCCATCATCAGTTTATTCAGATCAACCACAATTTCTTCGCGTATAGCATCTTCATATATTGCTGAGGAAATAAGCTCTAAATCGGTATAAATTATCTTTCGGGCAATTTCAACTGCAGCTTCTTTGATTTTTCTTATATGTTGATTTCAAGTAAATTGTCATAATCGGTGTCGAAGGAATTCGTCTAGCATCAACGATTTCAATAAGTCTAGGTAAACCTAAGGTAACGTTTTGTTCTTTAACTCCAGCATAGTGGAAAGTTCTAAGAGTCATTTGCGTACCCGGTTCACCAATTGATTGTGCAGAAACAATTCCAACAGCCTCTCCAGGTTCCATTAAAGCACGTTTATATTGCTCAGCGGTTAAATTAACAGTTTTTTCAACAGCTTTTTTCGTAAGTTTTGTTTTAGACAAATTCTGTTTTAATTGGTCAGTAAGATTAGGCGTAATTTGATCTTCAACCTTCTTAAGTTGTTTCTTTATAAAATCAGCTGAAGCGAATTCTCCCTTTTCTTCACCAATTTTGATTTGACTCAAAAGTCTTTTTACGTTTACTGCTTGACCGTGATCGCTTTTAGATGGATCAACACCGTCTTCACCATACTTAAATTGAATTATATCTCCTGCTGAATCTCTTACTGTACCATCATATTCCAATCGAATATGCTCAAGAGCATTAATTAATCGTCTTTGCATGTAACCACTTTGTTGTGTTCTGACAGCGGTATCAACTAATCCTTCGCGGCCTCCCATAGCGTGGAAAAAGAATTCAACGGCATCCAATCCACTTTGATATGAAGCATAAACAAAACCTCTTGCTCTTAGGTCTCGGGTCATCTTTGGAGAAGTGGGGAAGTGCACGACCTGCATAACCTCTCATTATTCTTTTACCTCGAACTGATTGTTGTCCTACACAAGCAACCATCTGCCCAATGTTGAGGTTAGAACCTCTAGCGCCTGTTCGTGTCATAACTATGCCAGCGTTGTCTAAAGTAAAATCTAGATCTGCAATTTTTCCTGCTTCATCTCTTGCAGTAGCAAGTTCATGCATGACATAAATTTCAAATGATTCTTCAAGTGTTTGACCTGGGAAGCCGTGGTAAAGTTCCTTTTTCGAAATTTGAGATATGATCATCTATTTTCTTCTGTAATTTTTCCATTGTTTTATTAATTTTATTTACTGCTTTAGGGGATAGAACCAATTCATCATAAGTATAAGAAAAACCACGCATCGTTATGAAAAGTTTCAGAAGACGTGTTATATTGTTTAAGAATTCTCTTCCAGCCTCAGTTCCATAATCATTTATGATTCTGTGCAGAAGACTTTCAGATTGTTCAGAGCCTATAGATTTACGATCGATAATGCCCTTTGTAAGTTCTCCATTTTTAATAACTACATAAGCATCGTATTTACATTCTTCTTCTTCACATGTAGTGCAACCTTGGCAAATGTTTGCTTTTAGAACATAATTTAATGTTTTTGGAAGTAAAAAGACTGAAAATTTGTTTTCCTGACCATAATGTCTCAGGCTTTGTGATTTCTGGTTTCGGAATAGAACCAATATAGCCTGTTGTTGTAAGTAATCTTGCAAGTTCAGTCCTGGTCAAATAATTTGATTTTTTAGTAAAGTAATAAGCACCTGTAATAAAATCTCTGATTGCACCTATTATTGGACCACCAAATCTTGGAGATAGTATTTGATCTTGAACTTGCATTAACAATAATGCTTCGGTTCTAGCTTCTTCACTTTGTGGAATGTGAAGATTCATTTCATCGCCATCAAAGTCAGCGTTGTATGGAGGACAAACACATAAGTGTAAACGGAAAGTTTTGTAAGGCAAGCACTCTGACATAGTGAGCCATTATAGACATCCGATGTAAGGAAGGTTGACGGTTAAAAATTGCAATGTCACCGTTTTTTAAATGTCGTTCGACAACAAATCCAAATTCTATGGACTTCAGCAATCTTTTCACGATCAATAACGAATTCTAATCTTATACGTTTCCCATCAGGTCTTATTATATAAAGAGCTCCAGGATAATTTTCAGGTCCATTTATTACTAGTTTTTTCATTTCTTCCATATTCCACGCAGTAACTTTTTCGGGTACTGACAATCGCTTGGGCTATGGCTTTTGGAACTCCAACTTCGTTTATGTCTAGATTAGGATCAGGAGAAATAACAGTACGAGCAGAGAAATCCACTCTTTTTCCTGAAAGATTGCTTCTAAATCGACCTTCTTTTCCTTTTAACCGTTGTGATAAAGTCTTTAAGGCTCTTCCAGAACGGTGTCTTGCGGGTGGAATTCCTGAAGATTCATTGTTAAAATATGTAGTAACATGATATTGCAAAAGCTCTGAAAGGTCTTGAATGATTAGAGTAGGGGCACCTGCTTCCATATTCTCTTTTAGTCTTTGATTAATTCGAATAATATCAACCAGTTTGTGAGTCAAGTCATCTTCAGATCGAATCCCTGATTCTAGGGTAATAGAAGGGCGGACATAAACTGGAGGAACAGGTTGAACTTGAAGAACCATCCATTCAGGTCTGGCAACAGAGGGATTAAAACCTAGTAGTTCTAAATCTTCATCAGAAATACGTTCTAATCTTTCTCTTATCATGCTTGGAGTTAATATTTCAGATCCAACTTCAGTATGCTCTATAAACTTGGTTGGTTTTTCATAAGTAATCTTGAATTGATCAGCTGCACAATGAGGACATTGTTTAGCTTTAATATCTTTAATGATTTGTTTGTATACAATAGAAGGAGTATCACCTAGTAATTTTTTAAATTTTTTGATTTTTCCTTCAACTTTTATTATAGCTTCGTCAGAATAAAGAATTCTTCCACAACTTCTGCAGGTAGATTTTAATAGTTCTTGGATTTTTTTTGCAAATGCAATATGTACTATAGGCACTGCAAGTTCGATATGACCAAAATGTCCAGGACAACGAATTGCAGTATTTCCGCAGGTTTTACATCTTTGTCTAGGTTCTAGAGTACCTAATCGTCCGTCCATCAAACCTGAAGTAATCGGGGCACCATCTTCATCATATGTGTCTGGTGTTTGTATTTCTACAACTGATTGTTTTCGTAAATCTTGTGGTGAAATTAAACCAAAAGAAATTGAATCAACAACTTTATGAATAGATTCTTCTGTACTCATTTCTATGCTTTCTCCTTAAGTTTTAATTTTGGTGTTACGCACAAACTCTGGAGTTCTTGGAGTAACAACTTAAAAGCGTATGATACAATTACTGGGGAAACTCTTGCCCGTTCATCGCAAATCTTACATGTGTATTTCCTTTGTTTCATATCAAAATAAGCTATCTGACCACAGTTTTCACAAACATATAAAGTGTATTTGTCAGATTCCTCAAGTAATCTATCTCTTAGTAGCATCGAAGCACCATGACCAATTAGACAGTCTCGTTCCATTTCCCCGAAACGAAGACCTCCACCTCTTGCTCGGCCTTCTGTTGGTTGTCTAGTTAGCATTTGCACTTGTCCACGTGCTCGAGCATGTACTTTATCAGCAACCATGTGATGCAATTTTTGATAATAAACAATTCCAACAAAAATGTCAGCTACAAATTTTTCTCCGGTTGTCCCGTTATAAAATACTTCACTTCCAGTATGGCTATACCCAAGTTGAATTAAGTTTTTTCTTATTTCACTAGGAGACTCATTTGAAAAGGGAGTTCCATCAGCTGGTTTGCCTCTTGCAGCAGCAGCTTTTCCAGCAAGTGATTCGATAAACTGTCCAATAGTCATTCTTGAAGGAATAGCATGAGGATTAATTATCAAATCTGGAACTATACCTTGATCAGTAAAGGGTAGATCTTCTTGTGGAACAATAAGACCTATAACTCCTTTTTGACCATGACGAGAAGCAAATTTATCGCCTAACTCTGGAATACGCTGATCTCGAACTTTTACTTTTACTAATTTGCTACCTTGGCTAGAAGCTGTTATGAAAATCCCATCAACGATACCTGTTTCTGAAGGCCGCATATCTGATGAGGTGTCACGCATTGAAGGTCCTTTAACTTCAAATTCTTTATATTCTTCCAGAAATCTTGGCGGACTAATTCTGCCAATAAGAACATCTCCTCCCACTACTGCTGATTCTAAACTGATTATACCGTCAGGTTCTAATAGTCTATAATATTGTTCGCCTCTATAACCACGTGTTCCCGGTTCAGGTACAGTAAATTTATCTTTTAAACCACCTAAATATTGTCTACATTCACCTTCATATATTCTATAAAAAGTGGAACGCGCTAAACCTCTTTCAATTGAGGCTTTATTAAAAATAATAGCATCTTCCATATTATATCCTTCAAAAGAAAGCACTGCTACAACACAATTTTGTCCAGTAGGTCGTTGTTTGTAGCCTATTACTTCCATTAATTCTGTTTCTACTAATGGAATTTGAGGGTAATGTAAGATATGAGAACGAGTATCCACTCTATTATTGAAGTTTGTACCATATACTCCTAATGCTTGTTTTGCCATTGCTGATTGATAGGAGTTACGAGGGGATTGGTTATGCTCAGGATAGGGTATAGTAGAAGCACATATTCCTAGAATTGTATAAGTTGCTATTTCAACGTGAGAATTTTTGGATTTGACTTTATCTAAAGATAACGATATATGGGCATTTTCTTCTTCTTCTGCATCTATATATTCAATTAATCCATTTTTTATTAGATCTTCCCAATTCCATTCTCCGAGGGCGATTTTTTCTATATGTTCAGATTTGAGTTTGGGTATTCCATTTTCTACAATTATAAGTGGACGTCTTACTCTTCCTTGATCACAATTTGCATGAACTTCTTCGCCTTCAGTTTTTAGTTTGGAATAATATGTAATGTTTGCTTCAGTTGAGATTTCGCTGGCACGTCTTTTTTCTCGGAAGCTTTTAACTATCTCTTCAGGAGAATCGCAGTATCCTATTATATTGCCATCGACAAAAACTTTTGCACCTTGAAGTCTCAGATCAAGAGTAGCCTCATAAGCTGGTATTGTTCCCATTTCAAAAAGCAGTTGTTTAATTTTTTCGGGGTTAACACCAACTGAAATAGATGCAGATAACGCTAGATTTTTTACTAAACCACAATTAGATCCTTCAGGGGTTTCGTTTGGACAAAGTCTTCCCCAATGAGTAGGATGAAGATCTCGCGCTTCAAAGTTTGGTTGACTTCTACTCAATGGTGATTGGAGTCTACGCAGATGACTAATTGTGGAAATGTAATTTGTTCTATCCAAAAGTTGAGTTATTCCAACTCTTCCACGTCCCCAATTTCCTGTTGCTAATGCATGTTGGAATCTTTCAGTAATTATGCCAGGACGAATTGCTGCGGATACAGTAATTATCGGACCCTTAACACCTATGCGTTCAAGTTGATATTTAATATCACGAGTCAAATTTCTGAATGCTACACGAAATAGATCTGCTAGAAGAGGACCTGCTAATCTTAGACGCTTATTTTTGAAATGGTCTTTATCATCAATTTTTCGATTACCCATACTTACTTGAAGAACTCTATATGCCATTTCACCTAAAAAGATACTTTTCTCTTTGCGATTTCTTTTAGTTCTACCCAAGTGTGGAAGAAAATTTTTATCAAGTGCCGTTTCAGCTTTTTGTAATCTATACTCTTCTACTTGGCCATGTGCTACACGATTTCCTATAAATAGTAAAGCGTCGCTTGATGTGTCTACACCAATAGCTTTTTCAAAAGATCCATTAAGTTGACTTTGAAGCTCTTTATCAAGAGTTACGGCTTCAGCGATATCAATATCTTTTTCTAAATTTAATGCTCGCATAATAACGACAAAAGGAATCTCTGTAGGTACACCAGGCATTGTAACATAAATAACACCATCTGACTTCAGTTTTAATTCAATTCTAGCTCTAAAACCTACTGTTGTCGAAAATATTTTAGCTTGATAAACTGGCTTTGTTCCTTTTTCATCAATATCAACAATAATACGATTAGGAGCCAGATCCTCCATAGCAACAATAACTCTTTCAGAGCCATTAACTACAAAGTAACCTCCTGGATCATCTGGATCTTCTCCTGCACCAACAAGTTCATCTTTAGATAGTTGTGAAAGAAAACATAGCTTTGATTTCAACATCACAGGTATATTTCCAATAAATACTAATTCAGTATCTTGCTCTCTTCCATCAATAATTGGAGTCATTTCTAGAGCTACTGGGGCAGCATAAGCAAGATTTCTAAGTCTAGCTTCCATAGGATAAATTTCATGTTTAGTTCCATCAACTTCAGTAGCATAGGGTCCCGTTATTCGTGATTGGGGATCAATAACCCATATTTGACCAAGTTTAACCTTGTATGGATTTTCAGGAATTTCAACAGGGATTTCTCCTATTTCATCTACTACTTCTTGTAAACCATGGTCAATAAATTCGTTATAAGAATCTAGATGTTGCCTTACAAGACCTTTTTCTTTAAAGAAATTTTGCAATAAATTATGAATATCTTCTTTCTGAATTTCAATCAAATTTTATCATTCTCCCAAAACGCAAATTTTTTGTATCTGCCCTGTGGTTTATATGATAGATTTTTTCTCAAATGACATGTTTCCTCCGATCTTGGATTAGTAACCAAATCGAAAAAGAGGATTATATTATTAAAGAGCACAAACACATGCTACGGTGCACGAATATAAACTTTTTTGTATATTTCAGCAAACTTTCTTTGACTTTTATTGGAATTTGATAAAGCTATAATGAATAAAATCAAATAATATTATTGATTAAAAAAGTTTAGCTGGATTGATTTTTGTTCAGATTTTAAGTTTTCTTTGAGAAGTGGAAATAAAGTTTTGTCTATTTCATAACCTATACTATTTCTTTGGTTTTTCATCGCTATCTTAATTGTAGTACCTGAACCTAAAAAGGGATCAAGGATTGTATCGTTTTTTACACTAAACATTCTGATTAGCCTTTTCACTATTTCTTCAGGAAAAGATGCAATTCTTCTTTCAACCAAATTATTTTTTTGTCGCATTCCTTTTATTGTCCATATCTGAGAAAACCATTCATTTCTTTGTTCTTTTGTAAACGAGCTTTGATAACGAATTTTATCTTTAGGTTTAAATTTTCGCAGTTCTCCTTTCCTGAAAATAAGAATAAATTCACAATCCAAAGTTACATATGCATTAGGAGGGAGAAATCCTGATCCTAAGAAAATATTTTGTCCTCTATATTGTGGTTTAGTAGTTGTTTTTTTCCATAATATATAAGGTAATGTTGTGAAACCAATTTTTTCACATAATTCAATAATTTTTGAGTGATTAGGAAATAGTCTAAATTTGTTAATAATTTTTCTAGTAGCATCCCCAATATTGATGCAAGCTATTCCTCCTTTAACTAAAACTCTATATGTTTCACTCCAAGTATACTCCAAGGAAGCATGCATAAGTTGATAAATCTTTTTTAAAGATTCTTCACTTTGAGAAAGCTCTAGATCTTTCCAGAGCTGCAATAATTGTGGATTTAGAATCGAAAACTGATTATCCCACATTTTTATCATAGGATAAGGGGGCGATGTGATCATCAGATCAATACTAGAAGTAGCTATTTCACTCATTTGATTACTATTACCAAAGATTACTGTATGCTTTGTAAACATAAAGAATAATATCTAATAACCAATTTAATGTGTTTTTACTTTTTGGGATAATTCCTAGAAAAAATATAATATTGAATCAGGAAATGATTAATAAGAAAGAGAACAGAAGACTCTAATGTTTGTGCAGCGGTAACCAAGCCAGGTCAAAGGTGAAGGACTCAAGATCGAATTTAGCCTGAATTGGCCTCTATGAGATATCCTTTCCCGTAGGGGTTCGCTGGTTCAAATCCGGCCCGCTGCACCATAATTTTTACTTGAACTATAATAAAAAGAAGAAATTTTTTGATATTAAACTGAACAAAAAAACTTTTTCATATGGAATGTACAAAAAGGATTTAATTTAAGACGAATTATTATGTTCTTATGGTTAAATATAGAAGAACAAATGTTTCAGAGTACAAAATAGATATTATTCAATCTAATATTGATGAATTCAAATTATTAATCGCTGTTTTTTAGTTGGTATAAAGTGTTAATCGCTGGTATTGATGAAGCTGGAAGAGGTTGTGTCATTGGTCCGTTAGTTATAGCAGGTTATCTAATTAATAAAGAAAAACTTGTCTCTTCTCCTGAAGATTGGGAGTGAAAGATTCCAAAAAACTTTCACCTAAAAAACGCGAAAAAATTATCTCTGAAATAAAAACCATAGCTGAAAAGTACACAACAATAAATGTAGAACCAAGAGAAATTGACAAAGTTGTGGAATCAAAAAGAAAACTACACAAACTCAATAGATTAGAAGCAAAAACAATGGCCCAAATAATCGAAAAACTAAAACCGGATAAAGCTTTTGTCGACGCCGCTGACGTTAATGAAAAACGATTCAAACAACATATTCAAGAATATTTAACAATAAATCCTCAAATAGTTTCAAAACATAAAGCTGATGAAATATTTCCAGTAGTTTCTGCAGCTTCAATAATAGCTAAAGTAAACAGTGATAATCAAATCAAGAAACTTAGAAGTAAATACGGAGATTTTGGTAGTGGTTATTTATCAGATAAAAAAACTATAAGTTTTCTTAAGAAGTTGGATAGAAAATAATAGCGAATATCCTAATTGTGTAAGAAAATCATGGAAACCTGCAAAAAGGATAAAAAACGAAAAAGGCACAAAACAAATAGAACTTTTTAGAACGAACTACAATTATAGCCGTCAAGTAATAAGGTGCCTCTGAAAAATATGAGGAATAGCATCTTTTCAAAAAAATGGTTAATTTTCTATGATTATTTTTGTGCTATAATCATTGCATGAGCTTTATCATAAGGTGCTAAATTAATCATTTCTTTAATTTTAAAACCACGATTTTTTAGAATTGTGGCTTCTTGTTTAAAGATGGTAGTTGGGTCTTTTGTCACATCAATACTAGAAGCTTTTACAGCTAACATTATCCAACCTTCTTCTTTCAAAAGCATATCAGCATTGTCTGATAGAAGTTTAGCTTGTTCAGGTTGAGCAACATCACAGTATATTACATCGACTTTCTTTGGAATAAAAACAGCATATTTCTCAGGTAACCGAGCATCTTCTACAAAAGGAGTCATATTTAGTCTATGAATACATACATTGTTGACTAAATCACGTATTGATCTTGAAGCAAATTCAACACAATACACATGACCTTTGGCGCCTACCATATCGGAAATATGACTTGGTGTTGTACCAGAAGCAGCACCTAAATAAAGAATTACTTGATCAGATTTTATGGGTATAAAAGTAATTCCGTTAAGTATAGAAGCTGCCAACTTGCTTCTAAAAGCATCCCAAACACGATATTCAATTTGTTTATGAAGAACCAGTTTTTCACCGTAAACGTTTCGTCCAGGAGTTAAATTTTTTGTCGCTAATCGGACTCCAAGCTCAGGCAAATTTACTTGATATACATCAGGAAATTTTGGATGTGACCTAACTCTTGCGGGCACGTTTATTTTTTCTCCATTTACTCTTGCTAAAGTGAGGCCTTCTCTGTCTATAACTTGGTTTATTTCGTTCCGGCTGAACTGTCTTTTCTTTAGGTGGTGGAGGATCTTTGTATTTTCTTTTTATCTCTTCAAGTCTTTTTTCTACTGCTTCTTTTAAAGAATCACCCACAAATTTTCCGTTAAAAGCATCAGTTCTCACAGCTATTGCTATTTTACCAGCAAGTGCACGTGCAATTTTCCCTCTTTGCCATCTTTTCGCGTCATGTAATAACGCATGTTGGAAGATCAAACCATGTTTCGGCGGACGGGCTCCTGTTTTTAATGAACGAAATAAGGCTTTCTCGGCTCCCAAAACTTGTATGGTACTAGCAGGCCTCATCGCTAAATTTTTTAGGCTACCAGCAATCGAAATTAAGCGCGCTCCGAGTAATGCACCGGCGACTGCTCGTGTGTTAGGAGCAACTGATTCCATAGTTGAATCAACATATTTTTCCATTCCTTTTCTTAATTCATATAAACTCAGTACATCTTTGCTTAATATTCGAATCTGATTTAGGTCAACAGCTTTTAATTCTGCACCCATAGAGTTAGTAGCCGCTTCGGATAGTTTAGAAGCTCGTTCTTTTTGCATTGATGTTTTTTCAAGATTGGATATAGAAAAATTGTCTCTATCACCTAATATCTCAATAAGACGTGCATATGTTTCATGTTTATCTACTAAGCGATCTAGTTCTGGGAAAATGAACTCCGTACCATTCTCTAAGTCGACTCATAAACAAATTGACTGTTCGGTCTAAATCGTCTAAAGTTTGAATCGCTTGAGCTATAATTAAATCTCTATGTTCAGAAGACGTCTTTATTTTTAATTTAGCAATGGCCATACTTAAATTGCGATTCCATAAAACCAATTCTTCATTTGTTTTAATAAAACCTGATTCAATCGCAATTTGTTCCATTTTAGAATGTAAGTCCCGAAATTCAGAATTAGGAGCCAGTTCAACAGCAATATTCATAGATTTCCTGATCGCTTTAACTATGTTAATATTTTCAAATAAAAATTCATCAAAATTTTTAATTTGCAATGATCTAACCAAAGACTCTATTTCAGGAGAAAGTTTTCCATTTTCATTATTAATTATGATTTCGGCCGCAAATTCAGGATCTTTTTTATATAATATTATTTCTTTAAAATCATGTTTCTCATCAAATGCTACGATTCCAAAAGTAAATTGAACAACTATTGCTTGCATTTATAACAGCCTCTAACTCAATTATTCCGTATACTATCTTATTAAATGGTATTGGTTTATTCAAACAAATAAACATCAATATTGCCTCAATTTAAAATAAAAATAAAATAGCTAAAGTTTAAACTTTGGTTCTAATATTATTCACAGGAAAATTAAAGGGGGAATATATTTGGTTAAAAGTCCTCGTCGTTCACGAGGTGTTAAAGTTCTAAAGGCTGTTTCATCACCCCTTAGGCTACAGATTCTAAATTTTTTATTTGATAAAGGATCTTTGTCTTACACAGAATTGATGATATCTCTTAAAATGAATCCTAGCAGAGATGCGGGAAAATTTGCGTACCATTTAAAATTTTTGCTTGATTCAAATCTAGTTGAAGCGGATGTAAGTTCAAAAAAGTATTTTGCAACAGATTTAGGCAAAATGGTTTTAGATATTTCAGATAAAATTGAAAAAAGAGCTATAGGTAGTCGCGGAATGCTTATTCGCACTTCGCATTTTACTTTAGAAGAATTTGACCATAATAAAATAGCAAAATCTCTTATTAAAGAAGCAAATGTACCGACTGATCTTGCTCAAAAAACTGCCAAAGAAGCAGAAAAAAGATTACAAAAAGCCAAAACTAAGTACATTACTGCCCCTTTGGTAAGAGAAATTGTAAACACAATTTTAGTTGAAAAAGGACATGAAAGTTATCGTCATAAACTTACAAGACTAGGTATGCCTGTACAAGAGGTTACTGATTTATTAAATTCAAAAAAAACTGCAAAAGATTCTAATAGTATTCTTTCTGATGCAGGAAAAAAAGTTTTTGAAGAATATACATTGTTAAATATTTTTCCAAGAGATATTGCAGATGCACATTTGTCAGGGGCCATTCACATTGAAAATTTGGGCACTTGGATATTAAAACCGAGCGAAATTGTACATGATATAAGATATTTTTATGAATGTGGAATCAAGCTACCAACAACAGTAGATATATATCCACCCAAAGATTTTGATTCTGCTTTAACTGTAACTATAAACGTACTGTTGCAATGTAAAAAAGAAGTTAATTTAACACAAAATCTTGAAAGTCTAAATGTGTTTCTTTCACCTTTCGTAAAAATTGAAGATCGAAAAAAAATAAAGGATAGTTTAAAAAGATTTTTAATCAATGTCTCTCAAAATGTGGATACAACAATTAGTTTAGATCTTTTAATTCCTGAAATATTAAAAGATATAAATATAATAGAAGAAGAAAAAAAAACAATCAGAAAGTATGGAAATTTCATAGAAGAAAGCCAATTATTAGCTTTGCTTATTCTTGAAATAATTTCTGAAGAGAATATAATTCAACCTTTGCTTAATCCAAAAATAATAGTTAGATTATCTGAAAAAGCATTTAAGGATAAAAATTCATTAAAAATTCTAGAAAAAGCTCATCATTTAGCATACGAAAGAGGAAATATATATTTTGAAAATACTTCAGTAGGAAAAACAAAATGGAAAGTTTTTTCATCTTCAGGAATAAAGCTTTCAACGGATTTGTCTGGAGATTGGGAAACAGATACTTTACGCACAGGTTGTTTAGGAAGTGTAGTGTTAAATTTACCGCGTATTGTTCATGAAAGTGAAAATGACAAAAATAAGTTTTTTGATATTTTGAAAGAAAGATTAGAGCTTTCAGCTCGTGCCTTACGAATAAAATATAACACATTAAAACAGATTGGAAAAAAATCGCTACCATTTATTAATCAAAAAACAAAAGGAGATACTTATTTTAGATTTGAACAATGCTCTCGAATAATAAAGTTTGCTGGTTTCAAAGAAGCTGTTGAGAATTTCACTGGAAAAAAAAGCGATGAGGAGGAAAACAGCATATTTGCAAAAGAAATAGTAGAAAATACTATAAAATTCAAACGGAAACTTGGCAGAAAATATGGAAAAAGATTATTTTCAGTGGTTTTACCTAGCAAGGAAGCATCTAAAAGATTAGCTTTTTTGGAGATAGAAAGATTCGGAGTTGCAAAAGTAAAATTTTTAGGAACAAGAGATAATCCTTATTTTTCAACTTCAAAAAGAATTGAACTTCAAAATGATTTGTCAAATATTGTTACTGAATCAATTCAGAGCGAACAAGAATTAATAAATCTAAACACTGGAGGATGCCTCTACATAATTGAAGCTGGAAATATTAAGAGCGCAGAGGAGCTTTATGAAGTTACTCGGAAATTAGTTAAAAATAATTGGCTAGAATTTTTTACTTATAATAGAGTTATTTCTTATTGTAAAAATTGTAAAAAAGGATGGCTTGATGCTCTCCAAAAATGTCCTTCTTGTGGTTCATTGAGTCAAATGATTAAATTCGATCGATTTAAGTTTACATAATTTGTTTATTTTCCCAGAACAAGCGATAATAAAGCCATTCTAACAACAATACCATTTCCAACTTGTTGAAAATATTTTGCTTGAGAAGTTTTGTCTATCTCTGGAGAAATTTCATCTAATCTAGGAAGGGGATGAAGGAGAATGAGATTTTCTTTTCCATCTTTAATAGTATTTAGGTCTATTTTATATACACCTTTTACTTTGGAATATTCAGCGGGATCTGGAAATCGTTCTTTTTGTATTCTAGTAACATATAAAACATCGATTTGGGGTATTATTTTCTCAAGATTTTTGTCTTCAATAATTGATATCTTATTTTTTATTGAATGAACCAAGTCTTTTCGCATTCTTAGTGATTCTGGAGAAATTAAAAATAATTCGATATTATACAGAGAAAGAGCACAAGCAAGTGAGTGAACTGTTCTTCCATATCTTAAATCTCCTACTAAGGCAATTTTTAAGTTATCTATTGTGCCTTTTTCTTTTTGTATAGTATATAAATCCATCAAAGCTTGAGTGGGGTGTTCTTCTGCTCCACTACCAGCATTTAAAATAGGTATTTTTGAAAATTCTGCTGCTAATCTTGCAGATCCTTCAAGAGGATGTCGTAATGCTATCGCTTCTGCATAATTTTCAATTGTTCGAATTGTATCAGAAAGATTTTCTCCCTTTTTAACAGATGAAATATCAGCATTGGCAAATCCGATTGTTGATCCTCCTAATTTTAGCATTGCTGCTTCAAAACTTAATCTTGTACGTGTACTCGGTTCAAAAAATAATGTTGCTAATATTTTTCCTTTCAATAAGTCAGAACCTTTTGCAACAATTGACTCCATTTTTTTACTAACTTGTAAAATATAATCAATTTCTTTTCTTGAAAAATCTTCAATCGAGATTATATCTCGTCCAGTAAACTTCAAACTATACACCAAACTCAAGAAGGTTGATAAGTTATAGATAACAGTTTTTATAGCAAAAAGTTTTGATTCAAGTTTTTTAAATATAAAAAAATTTATTGAAATATTGAGAAAAGTATGAAGGTTAGATACTTTTTATTTTGATGGCGGTCTTTTTTGGGCATACTGATAGCGTCTTGGTTTTCCGTCGCGAGTGAGAATTCCATCTTTTACTAGATCAATTAAGGCGTGAGCCACCGCTGTACGATCATAATGAAATCCTCGACGCGCCATTTCGCTGTGAACTTCACTTAAACCTCGATGGTTGGTAAACCAATTTTCGTCCCATAATTTTTGTATTATACCTTTGCATGTTTCAGCTCGAGGCATTTGTATAGGCCTTTCAGTTGAAATTAAATTTGTATCTTTGAATTTGCTGGTTATTGTTGAAAGTATTTGTTCTACTGCAAACTGCAATTGTTCTTCTTGGCTTTCGATTTCGATCTCGATCTCGCCAATTTTCATCTTTACGCGAATAGGTGTTTTTTGCGGTTTTTGTGTCAAGTTATCACCTGTTGCATATTGTATTGCACATCTTGTACATGCACAATACTTAAATATTTCCACCATCGATTATTGACTATTGGTGAATCTTGGTGATTGAACAACATACTATAACAACAACCCAAAAATATAACTTTTCTCAACAAAACATGGATCTAACATTACCAAAAAGACTATTTGAACAAAGCCTCAATTCATTAAACCGATTAAATCACCAATACTTGCAACTAAATCAACAACATTTACAACAAATAAATGATAACAACATGTATGACTCGTCTTTACAAATAAGAAAATACCCGATATACCTAAATCCTAGCTATCAAAATACAACAATAGGAGCAGTAGATACATCAACAATAAAAATCGGGGAAACAAGCAAAGGTATTCTAATTGCAATACGAGGAGCAAACATACAAAGACAAAATAAAAAATACGTATACAACCGAATTGGACCATTTATATTTCACATTACTGAAAGAAACCGAAATCAAATCATTAATGCACTAGAAAGAGCATGTTTTAAAATACAAATTGAAAGACATTTCAATAAACCAAATTTGTTGCAAATTCCAATGCATATAGCATCTTTGCTTGAAAGATGGCTACAAAATAAAATGGTAAAACAAATCAAAGGTGGATTAATTCTATTTGACGGATCATTGACTTCAGTAACAAATGACTCATCTCTTCGACACATGAAAAATATTCTCTATCAAGCTAGAGAGAACAAAAACACAATCTTAGCATTTTCTAAAATGACAAAATTAAGAAGTAATGGATATCTTATAACAGATAGACTTCCGAATTATAAAACCCCATATCTATTAGAAACAACTGGCATAAACGCTAAATTGCCCATAGTTTTACTAGGCGACATTTATGTCGCTAAACTTAACAAATCAAATTATGCATTTAGAATGGATATTGATAAAGAAACTGCTTTTGAAAATAGAAAAAAAGCAGTTGAGAAACTCTTAGGAAATGACTATCTCATACATGGTTATCCAGAAACACTCCGATTAGCTCATGTATTATGTACTTTTACTGCTAATGAAGTAGTGGCTGTTAAGCATTTTCTGACAACTAAACATGGAATTCGATTAATAAATAGACCAGATATGCACAAAATTTTGTTTGGCCCATTTGGCAAAGGAGAGATATAATAATGAAGCTCTACAAGAAAGATGGAAATATGATTCAAATTATTAGTTTTCCAAACGAAAACATTGAGAAGGGAGATTATCTGCTAATTGAAGACTCATTTCCTGTAAAAGCATTAATTGCCCAAGTTATTGATGTTCAATTTGCCAGCATACCAGGTGTTCTCGAAGAATTACTCCGTACACTCCCAGAAGATGGGGAATTATTTCAGGGTGAAGACATTGATCCCTTAGAAATAGCGCCTCACACTATGTATATTCAAGATGCTAGTTTATTGATTTGCAAAATCAGGGCTACTTTTAAAAACAAATTACTGAGTCCTAGTACTTCTTGGTTGCCTTCTCGATCAAAATCTGTTATTAAGAAATTACCTATTCCAGAATTATTAAAAATTGCAAAAGTTGATGGAACGCGACCTATAACACTTGGTGTAACAAAAGATTCTTCTTTGTTAACTATAGACGCATCATCTTTGGATGGCCGATTAAATATCATAACTGGAAAAAAAGGGTGTGGCAAATCTCATATATCAAAATTATTGATGTCAAGTTTGATTGATTTCAGGGCAACAGTTGTAATTTTCGATTTAAACGGAGAATATTCTAGTTTGGGATTATCAACTAATGGAGAAAAAAACAAATACTACAATAAAATTCATGAATTAATTCCTTCTAAGAATTTTAGAGTTTCACTAAATCAACTTCATCTAAATGTAATTATGGGCATAATGATTCATGCTTTAAAGTTACCAGGAGCATCATCTAGGGAATTTCGACGAATATGGAAAATGCTTCGTGATAGAAATCAATTAACTTTGTATGACTTAGGGGAAGCTATAAGAAATTTGAATTGTAATCAACATGTACGGGATGCATTATCATCGCGGTATCATGCTCTTGTCAATTCTGGTTTTTTTACTAATGAAGAATCTGAATCTAATTTTTTAAGTGAATGTATGATCAGATCCAAAGAAAATGGAGGTGCAATTGTAATAAATCTGCGAAACACTTCAACTATTGATAGACAAATAATAGTTGAATTTGTTTTAGGAAAACTTGTTGACTTACTTACCTGTTGGAAATTAAAAGCTGTTTTTCTATTTGCTGAAGAAGCTCACTTGTATCTTAGAGAGACATATTGGGAAGATATTGTGACTAGAATGCGACATTTTGGAATATTTACTACTTTTATTACCAATCAGCCAGATACAATTCAAGAAAGTATCTATCGTCAAGCAGATAACATCTTTCTTTTTAATTTTACCAACGAGCATGATTTAGATGTAGTTTCACGGGCAGCTAGGGTTGATGCTCAAACGGTTAGAGCAATTGCCGTAGATCTTCCTATTCAACATTGTCTTACTATGGGAAAAGTGGTAGAAGATTTTCCAATAGTTGCAAAAGTAAAAGCTTTGGACATTCAAACGAAGGGAGAAACAAGATTATTTTTTAAGAAGATTAATTCTTAGTTCTAATCTTTGTATAAATGAAAAAATCTTAAAGTTATTAGTTCAATTTTTTAAGTTCTATTCATGTTAATTAAATAAATTAAACACTAAAATTTTTCAAAATCAATGAAAGAACCTATTGCATACTCCTATTTTTAAAAAGATATTAGCTAATTTGAGTTCCTATTTTTTCCCCATGAACTGCAGCCAAAATATTATTCGGATTAAATCCATTAACAATAATCAATCTTATTGGTTCATTTTTTAAGAGTTTAATAGCTTCGGGATCAATTATTTGATGAATACCGGCTTTATGTTTATTTTCTGGGAAAATATCAGGTAAATCACTATAGGATAATCTATCAAGTTTGATTGCGTCACAATACTTTTTTGGATCTTTATTATAAACGCCATCTTGATTTGTTCCTTTTATTATTACATCGGCTTGAATATGTTTAGCAACTAAAGCCGCTACAGCATCTGTTGTTATACCAGGTCTTAAACCACCCATTACAGCAATTTTCCTTTGCTTAAAACAATTATTAATATCTTCAAATGTTAGAGCAATCTTATCAGCTCCAATTGAACCTATCTTCTTAAGAAACAATTGGGCAAAAACACGAGAAATAGATATAGCTATTTCATCTTGGTCTCTTTCTTCTAAATTCAATTCTTTAGCAATACCAATAAATTCTCTAGCCAGAGTACCCCCACCAACAACCACTACAATTTCTTTGTTTTGTTTTTTTAAGGTTTGAACGACGTTGGCATATTTACTTATTAAATCAGTATTTATTGGAGAAGCTAATACAGAGCCGCCTAACCTTAGTACAATTCGCATTATTCCACCTTTTGAGTGATATTATAATAAGTTCGAATTAAAATTCTTTTTAAATTTTTTTAAAAAATTTAATTAAAAGGCGCTATTTTGAGATATTAATATAAACTAAAAGCCATAAAATCTTGTGGTAAATTATAACGCTTTTTATTTTTGGTCTTTTTTTTAATTTGCTATAAAGCTTTGATTAAAATTGTTAAGAATAATCTGTTTTTAATAAAAGTGTAACAGAGATAAATATAAAAAAAATTCAAAGTTTTTATTATATCAGATTTTTAAAAAGTTTATAGATATATTTTTTCTATTCATCATCTTCTATGATTTCCATTGATAGTCCACAACAAACAAGTCTTCCCGATCCAGCAATGACAACTTCAACTGCATTTCCACAAATCTTACATACATATAGTTCTCCAACCTTGGTCATATATTCACCTCCAATTATATTTTCACAGAATAATAAAGTCGTAAGTTTTACAGCAATATAACTAATTTCATAATGTACATCGTTATTCGAACTGTTAATTCTAGCTTGATAAACATTGTGATTTCTAAAGCTAAAACATATTTTGAAATGGGTTATGAATTTAAGAATATGTTGAAGCGTTAATGGAAAAATAAAAAAATTTTTATTCGATCATCAAGAAATTAAAAAAGGGTTAAAAGGTTTTCTTGAATTTGAATAACTAATATCAGATTTAGAAATAAGTTAAAAATCTTAAAAAAAAATTTTTTGAAAAAAAAATTGGATGTACAACCTACGTATTGTTTTATAAATCAAAAGGAAAAGGCTAAAATGGGACCGGGTAAAGATATGGTTCAATTTAAAATGGTGATTGAAGGTATGACAGAAGGTAATAAAATGCCAGGCGCAGACGAGTTTAACAAATTAATGAAACAAAGCAAAGATCAATTAGGAAGTTTAAGAAACGAACTTGAGAATTTGATGATTAGGTTTGGAATGAGATCATTAACACTTTATCAAGCTGCCAGGAAAGAGCCATTACGGCTTAATGAAATGAATTCAATTATTAAATATGAGTTGACGAGCGCTATTAAAGATTTTTCTGAACCAGCTAACATGGAAGATGTTATTAATAAAACCAAAACTGAATGGGAAAAAAGGAAAAAAGCGATATAAATGAGCTAAATTTAAAGTTCTATTTAGACAAATTAGATTTTTTCTTAAATATCTCTTCACGCCACTTTCTTTTCCAACTTGCCCAACCCGTTTTCACTAAACGCTCTCTTAATCGAGGTTTTTCAGCTACCCAATCTAAAAGAGTCCAAAAACGTCGTTTTTCTCGAAGTATGTCTTCTGGGACACCAACTTCAATGCACCATCTAGCATAACTTCTTTCAACCATTTCTTGGAGATGAGCACTTGTTTCCATTTCCTCTACGCGATAACCTTTATTTTGCAAATGCTTACGAATATTTGAAAGAATATAACCTGAACAGACTCGGAAATGAGTTTCTTCATCTGGTTTCATTACTTCAATTATTTCATCAGCAATTTTAACTGAATCAAGTAAGTATTTTTTATTTTCAAAATTTGGAGGTTGAAAAGATGATGTAGGAATTCTGCGGTCCAACAATCTAGGATTTGGTGGTCTTATTGCTCCAATTACCACACCCAATATAAGATCGCTCCATCCTGCTGCATCTATCATAATTTCATTTGGAAGTAAAAAATGATCTAAAGTCACAGATAATTCATCAACCTTTCCAAATTCTTTCTTTGTTAAATACTATTATAGAAATTAAAATAACCTTTAATTAGTGTCTCAGAAAAACTTCAAATATTTTTTTAAATTCAAAAATATTTATTCCAAAGCAATAATAAGGGTAGAAATTAATAACTAACTCTAAACAAAATAATTATAGTAAAGACTCACTATTTTTTAAATTTGATACAATTTCTTTGAAAAAACTATAACAAGAGTTGATTTGGTGCCGATAACTGCTGCAGATTTGGTGAAGTATCCTTTCCTACCCCAAGCAAGGAATATATTATTCAATTGGGTTTAGATTTTAAAGAACTATCAGAAATTGCCAGAAATTAGAAAACTAGCAAAAGAACGAGTATTATCAAGTTTTAATCTTAATCCGAAAAACTAACAAGAAGCAAATAAAGACTATGAAACTCGAAATAGTCTCGTACGCTCTTGCACTGCTTTACTGTGCTGGAATTGATGATAATAAATTAACCCAAACGCTTTGCTTTGTTCGAAGCACAAAAAATAAAAGATATCTTAAACAAGCGAAAAACATTCAGAAGTCATAGTCGAAATTGCTAAAACTTTCAACTGGACCCAACTAGTACAAAACTTATGAGGGATCAACATCACTTTCAATTCATTTTTCTACTATCTTCAGATACTTCAAGAGGAAGATTATTCCATAATCACCTGGAAACTTATCAATAGGTCAATTGAAAATGGACGGATCCTGGTTAACCCCGTTGAATTGGCAAGACTTCTTCAAGAAGAAGTTAAAAATCAGCTTGTTGAGAATATAGAAAAAAATATAAAACAAAAAATTCCAAATCTTCCATTAGAATTACAAAAAGACATTGATGAACTTAATGCCGAATATCAAAAAATGAAAACAACAATTTGAAAAAATTGATATTAAAGTCAAAGCAATTGAATCAGAGTATCCACCTTGTATTTCTTCTCTTATTGAAAGAGCAACAAATGGGCAACATCTTTCACATGTTGAACGATTCACTTTGGTTACATATTTAGTTCAACAGGGAGTAGAAATCGATTCAATTGTAAATTTGTTTTCAAAAGTAAGTGATTTTAAAGAAGAAAAAACACGATATCAAATAGAAAACTTGGCAGGTCGAAGAGGAGGTATAATTAAGCCATATGTTACTTACAATTGTGCTACGTTACAAACCCACAATGTTTGTTTGAATCCAAATGACCCTATTTGTAAATCCATAAGAAATCCATTAACATACCATTTAAAGAAAAAATTATTGGGTTAAAAAATTTTTCAAAAAAAGAAGTTAATTTAACAAATATTTTTTGAACATTTTTGTATATTAAACATAAAAAATGTCTAAATAAATTAAAAAGTTAATTTTTTATAAAACCTACTTATTCTCTGTCTTTTATTAATATGAATAGTTATTTCTAAGAGGATGGTTCAATAAAATTAGCAAAGAAAAAATATCTAAAGAGGATTGGACAATTACTCCTTTTCTCGGATTAAGTCTTTTAGGTTTTATTACTATAATACTTGATTTCACATTTTTGCAAGGTTTTAGTTTCAAGTTTATAGGAATTTCAGGATTAATTTTGATAATTTTAGGCGGAGGCATACGAGTGAAAGCAAGATTAGAATTAAGAAAAAGAGCAGGATTTAACTCTCTTTTTGAAACTTCAAAACTGAAGATAATAAAAGATCACCAGCTACTAATGGATGGAATCTACAAATACATTCGACATCCTCTGTATCTAGGAGAAATATTAAGAAATCTGGGAATTGCATTATTGTTATCTAGTTTTTATGGTGTTTTAATAATAGGTTTATCTTCATTTTTTTTGCTCATGCGTATTGAAATTGAAGAAAAGATGCTCATTTCAGCATTTGGAAAATACTATAAAGAATATAAAAAGAAAACAAAGAAATTAGTGCCCTACGTTTATTAGAGTAGTATTATTTCAAAAAGATCCATATCTGAACTAGTTTTGAAATAACTCAAAATTAAAAAACTATTAAATATCTAAAAAATTTAGCTGGAATTGTCAAAAATTATTAAGTAGTATAGAAAAACAAATTAGATCAGTTTGACAGGTTAAATCGTACAGTTATCGGAGACTTACCAATTGTTAAATAAAGATGAACTTATGTGGGTTGAAAAGTATCGACCAAAAAAATTAAACGAAATTGTGGGATTAAAACACATTGTCGAAAGTATCCAAGCTTTTTTAAAAAATCCTAAAACAATGCCACACCTTTTATTATCTGGAATTCCTGGTACTGGAAAAACCACAGTAGCTTTATGTATTGCACGAGAATTATTTGGAGAAAACTGGAAAACGTTTACTTTGGAACTAAATGCTTCTGACGAGAGAGGAATAAACACAGTTCGAGATAGAATTAAAGGTTTTTCACGTTATAGCAGAGCAAGTTTTGGAAATGTGCCCTTTGCACTTATCGTTTTAGATGAAAGTGATCAAATGACAAAACCAGCTCAAACAGCTCTTAGAAGAATAATGGAAACAAGTTCGCGTACAAGCAGATTTATTTTGATATGCAATTACTCTAATAAAATTATAGAACCTATCCAAAGTCGATGTGCCATATTTCGTTTTTCTAAGCTTAACAAAAAAGCTATGGTAGACCATATTAAAAATATTGCAGAAAAAGAGGAATTAGTGATATCTGCAGAAATTGCAGAAAAAATAATTGAGTACTCTAATGGAGATTTAAGATATGCAATTAATGCTTTGCAAACATCAGCTGCTTATGGAGAAGGAGAAATAACAGAAAAAATAGTACTTCAAGTAGTAGGGGAAGCCAGTCCAAAGCAAGTTCAACTAATGCTCACCAGAGCTCTAAGCGGAAATTTTGTAGAAGCAAGAAAAATGATGTATGATCTTATTGGCCAGTATGGTTTTTCAGGTTCAGAAATAGTCAGTCAAATTCAAAGAGAAGTAATGAAAGTATCTTACCTGACTGATTCTCAGAAAGCAGAATTAACCAATTTAATTGGAGAATATGATTATCGCTTAACTCAAGGTGCTAATAGTGATATTCAGCTTAGTGCATTGTTAGCACAATTTTCAAAATTCAAAAAATTAGAAAGTGACTAATAATTGAATATTAACCATTTGTGGGTTGAAAAATATCGACCAAAAAACATTTCTGAAGTATTAGGTAACAAAGAAGCTAAAACTGCTTTTATTGCTTGGTTATCTAATAAAAAACGTAGAAAAAAAGCTGTCTTATTATATGGGCCAGCAGGAGTAGGAAAAACAGCATTAATAAACGCAGCTGCTCTCCAATTTGGCTATTCTATTATTGAAATGAATGCAAGTGATACTAGAACTAAGAATGCAATAAATAAAATAGCTAAACCTGCAACTTCATATACAGCTCTTGATAAGTTCACAAAATTTCATTCCAAACTTGACAAAATTACTTCTCATTCTAAAGGAAATATTTTATTTTTAGATGAAGTGGATGGAGTGTTTGGTCAACAAGATCGGCGGAGGAATTCCAGCAATAATAAAAATCGTAACCCAATCTTTAGTTCCAGTTATGATGGCTGCTAATGATCCTGATCTTCAAAAGATCAAACCACTAAAAAAAGTATGCGAAGTAATACGTTTTCAACAAATTCGACTACCATTAATAATTACTATGTTAAAAAGAATCTGCGGAAGCGAAAATATTGAAGCAGAATTTGAAGCTTTAGAGAGAATTGCCATAAATTGCAGAGGAGATGTTAGAGCGGCAATAAATGATTTACAAAGCATAACTATTAAAGGAAAAGTCTTAACGCTTCAAGACACTTCGTTTCTTACTAACAGAACCAAAGATATTAGTATGTTCGATACTCTCAAAGGTGTTTTTTCTTCTAAATCACATAAAGAGGCAGCCTCGATACTTAATTATTCAAATGTTAACTATGATGATTTTCTTCTTTCCTTTAGCGATAATTTACCTCGTCGTTATTCTAATTTAGAAGATTTGGCTATTGCTTATGATTTATTATCCAAAGCAGACATGTTCAGAGGTAGAGTGGGAACTGAAAATTGGAATTTATTAAAATATTTTTTTAATCTTATTGCTGAATCTGCAGCAGTTTCGTCTAACTCGTTTGAACCTTTCGAGTTTATATATCCTCCAATAAGAATTATGAAGCTTTTTTGGACAAAAAATCAAAGAACAATATTAGATTCCGTTTCTTCAAAAATTGCGCACGTATTACATGTGTCAAAATTCACAGCAAAAGAAGAAATGCTACCATTCATTAAGATTATGTTAGAAAAAGAAAAAACAAAATCTATAGCTGCATCTCTTGATTTTGAACTTAATGAAATAGATCTCATAAAAAAAATGAATAAGCTGTAATGGAATAAAAAAATTGCTTGTATTAAATAAGAACTCTTTTACACTTCCTAGAGTAGAAAAAAACCAATTTATTGAATTATTGCGACTTGGTTTAGAATACGATCGCGCTCAGGGTATTTATAGAATTAGCAATTATAACAATATCAAGAAACTTATTGACGCTCTATCAATCGTCTTAAATGATGAAAAGATTTGTTTTCTTCAAAAATGTATTATATGTAATAAGAATTTTCCGTGTTCTAGTTGCAAGTATAATGAATCATGCACAACAAAAGATCTTGCCCTTTGAGTGTGTATGTTATAGTTGTCTAAAAAAAGAAAAAATCTGTAGTAAAAATATTTTACCTAAACCTGAAAGTGAAAAACCTACAAACACAAAAATTCAACAAAAACTAATGTAATCAATTATAAATAAAATATTCTTAAAAAAAGATTTTTCCCTTATTAACGCAGTTCTATTTTTTCAAAAATTAAGAAAGAAGGACATGAAAATAAATTAAAGAGGTCCTTTTGACAAATTGTTATTCAACCAAGAGTCAGGGTTTTGATATCGCACTTGTGGTCCTCTTTGCCAGATTACTGTATAAAATCTACTAAACTCTTTCTGTGTCATTCTTTTTTTCATCTGTTTTCCCTGAATCACTTATCTCAAGAATTAATATAAACAAAATTTCTAATAAAGTAATATATCGAAAAAAGAAATGAGTTATAAACAGATTTCAGCAATTATAAATTTTTAGAACATATTTGTTAGAAATTTAGTAAGTAAGTTAAAACATTAACATTTGATCGTCTCGGGTTCAGAATATAGATTCGTTCATAACAGTATATTAATTGAAGTAAGAAACAAAAAGTTAAAACTTTTTTATTTTAGATTTTAGTTATCTACTAATCCTTTTATTAAGCTGATCTTGCCAAGGTTAAAGAGTAAAAAGCCACAAAGGAGAATTCAGCATATTTAACAATAAATACTTAGTTTTCGTCAGTGAAGGAAATGACCAATTTCAACGCTTGACTGAAATTAATATTAGAAAGAAAGATTGTAGTCAAATTAATCAAAATGAACTTGATGAAATCATCTCTGAAATAGAATGGATATTTCCAGATGATATATATAAATTAAATAGTCAGCTTAACCTTTCTGAAAATAATCACATCTTACATATTTTTGTTTCTTTAACCTCTGATGAATCAATTCATAGAAATAAAAATAAAAACAATATGGGAATTGTATCTAAATTTGAAGTTGAAAAACAACTTGATGAGTGGTAGTTATTTTCTAATTCACTTCTCTTATTTTTGTCAATGTTTTGATCATTTTGTAAAAGCTTTTAATGATGTTTGAGCGGATTGAGAAAATTGAGGTAGTTCTAAATTTTCAGAAGGAAAATCGGCAGTTCCTAAAACATATCTTGAGTGTTTTTCTAAGTTAAACTCGTGTTCGTATTTTGAATGATTAATGGATATTACTGTATCAGCTTTTTTAAGTGTTAACTCGTGTAATTCTTTGTTTCTAGGATTCCCGTTTTCTGTGACAATTAAAATGATATTGTTTTCTTTCACAAAATTTGATAGGTAACTTAAAACTTGTTTATAAATCTGATAAGCTTCTTCTTTGTCAATATTATTATCGCTATAATAAGTTAGAATGTCAGATATTATAACTAAATTAGCGTTATATTTAGTAACTGTTTCTTTTAGTTTTTCAAGTATAAGTGATGTCATTTGATACGCAGTAAAAGCCCTTGCAATATGGATTTTTTTTAAAATTGTATCAGGATTAAGATTGTGTAATTTTGCAAGACGTGCTGTCTGATAAAGTTTAAAGCTATTTCCACCATCGACAAAAATTACACTACTTCCTAACCCCCCTAGTTGAGGAGGTAATTGTGCTCTAACGCATAAAAGGGAAGATAGTGATGAAACCGATTTAGATCCATAGAGTACTGCAAAGTCGCCAATAGCAAATCCTGGAAATAATTGACTTAAATTTTGAGAGTTTAAGGAAAGTAATTCTCCATGTTCGGCAGTTTTTAAGATAGTATTTTGGTACAAACTTTTGGTTTCCTGTATAGTATATTTTATTTGTTACGAGAATAGGTTTGAAATCTTTTTAAATCATTTTTAGAAGCGACTAAAGGGTATAGGTGAGAGAGTAGAGTGAAAGTGAAGCATTAAGCTGTTTTAATTATATAAAAGGCTAAAAGGTTTAATCATCTTGATGAAAAACGTATTCATTTAATACTAATTTTAAAAAAAATTGAGCTTAATTAAAAAATAGAGTATTTATGATTTAATAAATTGTTCACTATAATATCTTTTTTATGAGAAGAATATGATGTTAAATAATAAAAATAAAAAAGCTAAAAATGAAAAAGAAATAGTATTAACTAATTTATAATTTAGGTAATTATATCCATTTTTTCATCAATCTTGATATTATTCGAAACTTCTGGAAATTGTTCTCTTAACTTTTTACTTGCAGTTTCTTCTGCTTCTTTTAAGATTTTTGTGGCCTCTAAACCAGCTGATTTAATGTCTACTGGACTTCGCATATCTTGGTTAGTTGTACTAACAATATCATTTAGAAGGGAGCCAATGTTCTCAATTTCTCTACCCGCTTCTGGAAATATACCTGACATTCCGCCACGAATACTATTTAATACACCTGCTGCAGGTGCTAAAACAGTCATGACCTCGCCTAATTCTGAAACTGTTTTTAATCTAATAGATACGCTTTCCAAAGCAAGTCCTGCATGCATCAACATTTTTTCAACTTTTCGTATTTCTGCAAGTTCACTCGCTAATACATTTGCACGCATTGTATCTCTTTCTGTTAAAGCTTTAGTTATTCGATTAAAAAGTGTCGAATCACGTTGTTCGAATCTTTGTGAAGCATTATTCAGCTTATTCTTTTGAACCTCTATTTTCTGAATAACTGTGGCAATTTGTTGTTTTAGACCTTGAGAAGGTTTACCTGACTCTTTAATCCTTGATAAAATAGATGAATCTTTTTCATTGTTATCCCATCTGTTAATAAAATTATTTACCAAAAGTAATGCATCTCACTTTTATGAATCTATTAAGTCGCAAATGTATAAAAAACTGTTTTAGACTATTAAATAAAAATGTTATAATTGCGGTGATTTATTTTAGCTATTCAGTTTAAATTTTGTACTATAAATCTCTTTTTTCTTATCCTATTATTATATGGAATAAGGTTGTTTTAAATAAATGGTATTTAAATAATTACGATAAACCATCGGTATTCTAATTAGAAATCAATTAATAATTATTTTTTCTAACTGTTTTTTTAATATTTTTACATAAATTACGCAATATAGTAAATAATTTTTTTTCATTATTCGAAGTTTTTATTGCATCATTTATTCTTCTGGCCTCTAAATTCAGAATTTTATGGCAATTAATGCATCTAGTTAGAACATACTCAAATCCATTAAGAATATCTAATCGTCTTTGAGTATAGTGTCTTTGCATAAAATGATCACAAAGACATTTTCTAATCACGATTAGCTCATCTTCTCCCATTTTCCTCTCCCAACATATATTCTTGGATCAAGGATAAATAACTCTTATGAAAGAATCTTCTATTCAAAAAACAGTGGTTGAAAAAGCTTAATAAGAGTAATTTTATAGTGGAATATTTAAATTCTTTATTACTTAAAAATAAAATTTAATATTTTTTGTTTTTCCTTCAATGAATTGACAATAATATCTGGAAAATATTTTGCTAAATCCTTACCATAATTAAACCCGTTGAGAACTGCTATGCAAGACATTCTCGCTTGTTTAGCTGCTTGGATACCAAAAATGGAATCTTCAAAAACTATACATTTTTCGGGGATTACACAAAGTTTTTTCGCGCTTTTTAGAAAAATTTCAGGATGAGGTTTAGCATTAGTAATTTCGTTAGCGGTTATAACTATATCAAAAAGATTACATAAATCAAATTTGTTTATCATTAAATTTATAAAGGTTCTATTGTTCATTGAAGCTAATCCGATTTTTACTTTACCCAATAGAGAACGTAACAAATCCATAGAACCATCAAATAATGTTATATCTTCACTTAACTCTATTGAAAATTGAACTTTTTTCCTAACAAGAGATTCAAGTAAACTATTATCAAAATTTATTTTTTTATATTTTAATATCTCTTTAAAAGTTTCAATTGATCCAATTCCAATTAATGGCTCAACAAAAGTATTGTTTATTTTGCAATTAATTTCTTTAAGAGCCTTTTGAAATGCTTCTACTAATATTTTTTTTGTATTGGCTAAAGTACCATCCCAATCAAAGATCACGGCTTCAAACATTTCAATAATCATTTTTTACAAAAGTAATTACATTTTAAGTTTTTCGCGGATCAATTGACTCTTTTTCGCAGCTTGTTCAACTGCATTCATTAATGCTTGTCTAATTTGACTACCTTCAAGCTCATAAATCGCTTCAATAGTTGTGCCGCCAGGTGTTGTAACCATGTCTTTTATTTTTGCGGGATGTTCTTGAAGATCTAAAACAAGTTTACCTGTTCCCAAAACCGTTTGAGCCGAACTATTTAAAGCGATATTTCTGGGTAATCCTACTTTCAAACCTGCATACATTAAACTTTCAATAATTATCGAAAGATATCCAGGACCACTGCCACTAAGCGCTGTTATTGCATCCATATATTTCTCATTAACTTCCTCACAAATACCTAAGAAATTTAAAAGTTCAATAACTCTTTTTTTATCTTTCTGAGTTACATTTTCTCCACAACAATAAGCTGTATAAGAAGCTTGAACCAAGGCAGCTACGTTAGGCATTATTCTAACAACTTTCGCTGTAGGAATAAATCTTTCTAAAAATTTTAGTGTAACAGTTGCTGCTACTGAAATCACTAGTTTTCCAGCAACTTTGTCACTAATTGTTTTTAGGACATTTTCGATATCAGTTGGTTTAACACTAATAAAAATTATATCTGAAGAAGAAGCAGCTTCTCGATTATTTGTAGTTGTTAATATGTTCATTTTTTCTAGTTCTTTGAGTCTATTAGTTCGAATATCAGAAGCCATTATCTTGTTGGAGCAGCCACTTTTTTTTAGGCTTGTTATTATTGCTCCACCCATCATTCCGGCTCCAATAACTGCAATACTATCTTTCATTTCAGCACACTCTTTGTGTTTACTAACATTAATTTTCTACTAATATATAGTTCACTATTGATAATTTGATGAACTTTTTTGAGTTTAATATCTGCGTGATATTTGGTAGTGATTGAATATTTTTTAAGGTTGTTAATAATGGATAGAAGATTTCAATATTGTTTTTATTCTTATTTTTGTTGGCTTATTTTGTTTGAATGAAAGATTTTGGGGTGTTAGGTTTTTTGTTTTTTGTAGATGATAAAAACTATTGTTCCAATACCTAATAGTGCTCCTCCAAAGGTTAGGACGAAAGAGGTCAAATTGGGTAAGCATAAGTAAACAAGATAATAAACCCTAGAAATGGGATTACTGGGAATTTTTTGATGTTTAGGGGTACTTTGAAGGGTCTTGTTAGGTTTGGTTTTTTGTATCGAAGATATATCAAAGGATAAGTTGGACTACCGGGCAAATGTGATAAAGACGCCAAGGCTTGTTATGTTGGCTACTACGTTCGATGTCTCCTATAAATATGAAGAATACGGAAAATATCTTTATGGCTAATATGGCTGTGTAGGGGGTTTTTGTTTATCATAAAAACTACAACCCCATCTACTATAGCCCCAAAGTTTGAGTAGACCATGACGTTGTTTATACCCTCTATTATGTAGAACAGAGGTAACCCATGTACGAATAGTTTGCAGACATTGGAGCATGATGCTAATAGAGAAAAATGTACCAGCAAGGAACATCCACCAGATAGATACATTGCATAATCTACTATTAGATCAACTACTAAAGGTGAGACTTTTTGATAGCACATAAGTTGAGTATACAAGTAGGCACTAACTACTATGAATACCAAAGTTTAGATAGATACCAAAAAAGATTTAGTATTTTGTTCTTTAATATTTCTTATTGGATTTTTTGTGTAACTATTTCTTTTATAAGTTCTTGGATTATTAGTGCCGGAGCATCTGATCTTAACCCTCTTGAATTAAAATGAGTTGGAATGGCTCGAAATCCTTTTTCATGAAGTCTGTTAATCAATGAAAAAACTGAAGGAACAGGAAGAGATAATTTATCACAAATCTTATCAATAACAAAATAAGTCGCTGATTCAGTAGCTTCAGTTTTGACAAGATTAATCATATTGCTTATTTTTCTACTATTTCTAAAAGCAACATGTCTATTTTCTTCAGCTAATAAATCGCAAAAATGTTCATCAAAAATGTGTCCCAACCAGAGAGGCCCCGCCCAACTCATTTTAGAATCGCACTCAGGACAATTTTCAATTTTTTTAGAAAAAGGTTTTTTTGTAAATTCTCGATGAAAACAATTAAAACAATGAAGAATATAACCTAAATTTGAAATACTTGAGTCTGCTTTTTTGGCACCATATTTTATCTGAACATAAACACGAATATAATGATCATTAGAATGGCTAAATAACACTCTAATTCCAATATCGTATTTAGCAGCAGTAGCAGCAACACACCCAACTAAAAGTCGAACAGCTAGTTCATGACAATATTCGGTCCTCAAAGGTTTTCCTCCATATTTTCTTTGACAGGCTCTTGAATGCACTCCACATAAAGGAGCCAAATCAGTTGCAGTCAAAGCTAATAAACCACTATTACGCAAAGCTCTAAGACTAGTATCCAAATAAGGTACAGGAGATCCAAAAGGATCCACATCAATTACGTCAAATCTTTTCCGAGGGAAACCATATTGACTTAAAAGAAAATTAGCTTCCATATGATTTACCGATATAATAGATTCCAATCCATTCAAACTTACATTAAGATTAGCCAATTGAATTGCTTTTTGATTAATATCCCCAATAACAATTTGGCTAATATCAGAGACTTCAACACCTAAACGAACACTTCTGATACCTGAACTAGTTAATGGTTCACAAATAGAAATTTTTTTATTAAGCAATTTTTGATAGCTCTTTACAGCCAAAATAGCAATATCTCGGTTTAATTCCATAACTGGATTATAAAAAACTGGAGCTTTAGAAGGTGCATACTCTGAAGAGTTTAATACAAAAGCATCTAGTTTAGGTACAAAAACTTCTGCACTACCTTCCTTTACTTTTTCAGTAGGAAAGAGGTCCCCATAATTTTCATCCATATTCTACTACTCCAGCTTTTAGAAATCTGTAGTCAAAAGTTTTTTTAAGCTTATTAGACTTCTGGTAAATTCTTGGTTTTCAGAAATCTGTCCTAGTAACATTTCACAAAAAATATCCATATTCATCTTTTAGATATTGCAATAGGTAATCAAAAAAGTGTCGATAAGTTTTTATGTTTCGCTTAAGTCTCTAAGGTAGTTACTTAAAACGTAAATATATTAGGATTGATGGGCGAAAAATGGTTCGAAAAGCGAGAATACGCTTAACAAGCACAGATTATTTAAAACTTGAAGATGTATGTGGAGAACTTAAAGCAATCGCCCAAAAAACAGGCGCTAAAATTAATGGTCCCGTACCCCTACCTACAAAAAGACTTAGAGTACCAACTTTGAAAGCCCCTTCTGGAGAAGGAACACCTACATGGGACAGATGGGAAATGCGTATTCATAAACGTTTAATTGATATTGATTCAGAAGAACGTGTAATGAGAAGAATAATGCGTATTCGTGTACCTGAAGAAGTCCATGTTACAATTGAATTAATATAATTTAATTAAATACAATCAATACTTCTTTGCTAAATAAAGTCAAAATAAAGTTATTCATAGTTCTATTTTAAAAAATAGTTTTTTTAAAGTAGATATTTTTCTTTAAATTAAGATGTAATTCATTTAATAAAAAGAATAAGAAATAATCAGAAGAACTGCACTAAGAACAAAAGAAACTGACCATATTGTCTTATTCCAATTAAAAATCTTAAAACCATCTAAAATACCAAACGGAATAAGATTAAAGAGAGCGATATACGAATTGATTAAAGCTCCAACAGCAAAAATCCAAGTGTAAAAAGGAAATATAAATGATAGACCCAAAAAACCGCTTGAAAGCACGATATTTGTCAATGGACCTGCGATTGAAATTTTTCCTATATCGTCTTGTTTTGCAGGCCCAGAAATCATTACAGCTCCAGGAGAAATTATTTTGAAAGGCCCAGGTAACATCATAAACACAACGGTTAACATACTTCCCAATAGAGTCAAACGGAACTCTGCCCATAAACCACTTTTTTGTGCAATCACCTTATGAGCAATTTCATGAATAAAAAAAGAAGTAGTCAAAATGGCTGCCAAAATAAGCATATTTAGTATTTCTTGACCAGCTGATGCGCCTATAGATAATCCTACACCGACAACTAATAAGGTCCCTAGAGTCAAATGTTTGAGTTCAGTATAACCAAAATAAATATTTTTTTTTGATTGAGGGGTTTCTCCATAACTAACTTGATATTTAAATGAATTTGGTTCGCTAAATACCATGGTATTTTTTCTTTTGGATTCACGAACTAATTCCATTTTTGAACAATTATGACTTTCCGGTAAACGATGATTGGAGCAAAATAGTCCGCCACAGTATGGACATTGAAAAGGTAAAAATGTCTCTTGTCCACATATTTGGCATTTCATGATTATTTTACGCCTTTCTTTGCATAAAAACACTGTTATCTTTTATATGTTTCTCTAATTGTTTACTCAAAAAACCAAAAATTTAAGAATTGAGAAAAAACTTTAACAAAAAAATAAAAAAATAAATGTAAAGTATAAGTTATTTAGAGCTTATTCTTCATAAATTTTTCTTTCTTTAATTTTTAAAGAATTGTCACTATCACTTAGAACTCTATAATATTCTTTAAGCTCAAACTTATGAAGAAATTTTTTGATTAACAAACGCACATACTTCTTTGAGGTCCCCTCAGTCTCAATAGTAGCAGTAATTATTCGAGATTCAACATTAACATCAGCGTTCGTTTTATTTTTTATATAATCTACCAAATTAGCAATAGTTTCTTTTCCTTCATTCTTCAGTTCTGAAGCATCAATTTTTAATTCGATTTTTGTTCACCTCTCATTTTTATAACCCTTTTAACGCAATCAATTGCAGAATATTTTTTCTGCATCTTAAATTGTCAGTTCGCCCGTCGAGTCATTATCACAGCCTGAGCTCTACGACTCTTAAGCTCATCATCCAAGACTATTAAGTCACCCCTATAAATCTTAAGGGTTGTGTCTAAACATTATTTTCAATACAAAGAATAACCTATTTTTTAGGGTAGAATGTATAATACAGTAAGAGTTAGAAAAATCACATATTCTATAAAGAAAAAAGTAGACTAGATTTTTGGTAATATAATAATAAATACTATTTTTTGCTAGTAAGAGTATTATTTGTTTTATCAAAATTGGATTCATTATATCTTTTGCTATGGAAAAGTTTTAGGTATTCCAACGAATATTTAGGATCAAATGGAAGATCTTTTGCAGTTACTTGTTTGTTTTTCTTCAGTTTTTCTTCTACAACAATTTCTGCAATTGGATAGTTCAAAAGAAGCTCTTCTTTTTCATTATAAGCAATTACGGTTTCCATACCATCTTCTGCTATAGATAATAAGGAAGGTAATTGTTCTAAAACTATAGAAGATTTTATTTTTGTTGTATTTTTTAACATCTTAATGGTTGAAATCATTTTTTCTTTTATTTCAAGATTCTTTCCCCACATAAAACCTTCAGGGGGCATCAAACTTTCAACAGTTTTTTCCTTCATCCTAAGATTTTCGAAAAGAAGTGAAAATATTTTCTGTGTAATCGCAACACAGGAATCAAATACCTTCTTTATTGTAATTACACATAGTATACTAAAATTATCTTTGTCAACGTTAATAGATGTAGTTCTCACCTTTTTGCGCTAAAACAATTAGTTCGTGTAATCGTCACCTAAAGCTTTTGACAGTTTTTCATTTTTCTTGCTAAAATTATTTAACGTTTTTAAAGAGGTAATTCTAGGTTCTCTATTGAATTAGATATTTGTACACTCGTAGTTCTTTTTCATATTGATTAATGAAACATAAAGAGTCTTGAGCGCATTCCATGGAGTAACGTTTTCGTTTAGCTGCTTGAACGAGCAAAAATTATTGATTGACTATTTTTTGGAAGAGATCGGATCAAAAAGCAAACAAATTCCATTATAAATCTGATCAGTAACTTCAATTATTTCTTCAGAAATTGTCTCTAGCAACTTCGATTATCTGCTTTTATACTTTCAAGTCTTTTTTCTAGAGTAGTACCTCTTTCAAAGGGTATTATGTTATTATTTTTTATCTTAATTCCAATGTTTTCAAATTGTCCTTTCCATTTTGAAACTTCACAATTTGCGAATATTTGATATTCTGATAAGATAGCGTGTAACTCTGGTTACAAATTGTCTATTGTTTTTTCTATATTGTTCAGTTCTTTTAATACTTCATCGATTTCTGAGGGAACTAATAAACTTCTTGAGTTTTTACTGTTAATATCTTCAAGTTTGTCCCTTAGAAATCATTGATCTTGTTTCAAGAGATGAAAAAGAGATTGGAATAGCGATTTTTGCAGTTTTTAGATCTTCCTCAAAAATCAGGATTTTTTCCAATAAGAGTTTTACATTTGTTCTCAATCATGTCCACTGTTGCTCGTTCTTTTGGGGCTTGATCCATAAAAAATGTGGGAATTGTAAAAATAAGAGTTGCAAATGTCCCTAAAGCCATAGCTGATGCGTTTAAATCAACTCTAAAAGCTAATGGTTCTTGTAGACTATTGGCTAATACAAAAAAGGTAATGGTAGCAGAAGTTCCAGTAATTATTGGAAGAATTTTATCAGCTTCTCCTAAATTTGTTTGTGAAAAAGTTGTTCGTACAAAAAGAACGAGAGCTGAAACAATACCTACTATCATCACTATGAATAAAATAATTCCTGGAAGAGAGTCAACATAATGAGATATCATCTCCATTACGGTATGTTCCATAATTGGTGGATCTGAGGACAGTTGTTCAGATATTGCAGATACAACTTTAGAAGTGTCATACAATCTAAATTGAAGCATAGAATCTTGAACATCTGCGAAATACCTGAGTTAATGGTACATAAAGTGGTGGACTTGAACCGGCTTCAATCCACCAATCAAATCGTGCTATCTGAGTAACATATTTCAAATATTGCATTATCTGAAGAGGCACTAGAGAGCAAAACATAGTAAATTACTAGATAAAAACGAAATTTTCTTGAATAAAACGATAGAACTAAAAATTAGAGGTATTGCAAGAAAAAATGTTTGGTTGGAAAAAAGTGTAAATTGCTGCAATAATACCCAAGTTAATTACAATTGCTGATTTTCGATCACGAAAAACAATAGGCAGTCCAGTAAACAAAATAATAAAAAGGAAAACAACTATCCAACGGATTTCAGTTCCCCTAGCATCACGATAAAATTTAATTTTGCTAAATTGTACATCAATCCTAATCCAATTAACAGTCCTCCTACAGGCATTCCCAATACGGGTTTTTTTAATGTAACAAAAGCGATTAGAAAACGCAAGAACTGCCGGTAGGGGTTGTGGGAAGAGGGGCATAATAGACAACGCTAAAAGCATGCTAACAAGTGTAATAGCTAAAGTGAAAATTCTCATCCATTCAGGTTCACGTCTACTCTTTATCTTCCTCTTTTTTTGCCTTTGGTTTTTAAATAAACTTCGAACGCCCAATCTGCGCTTTTGTGACGTTTCCACATCTGCTTTGTCAGCAACAGAATCTGGAACTAAATCTTTTACCTCTTCAGTAATCGTTTGTGACATTTCCACATCTGCTTTGTCAGCAACAGAATCTGGAACTAAATCTTTTACCTCTTCAGTAATCGTTTGTGACATTTCCACATCTGCTTTGTCAGCAACAGAATCTGGAACTAAATCTTTTACCTCTTCAGTAATCGTTTGTGACATTTCCACATCTGCTTTGTCAGCAACAGAATCTGGAACTAAATCTTTTACCTCTTCAGTAATCGTTTGTGACATTTCCACATCTGCTTTGTCAGCAACAGAATCTGGAACTAAATCTTCTACCTCTTCACTAATCGTTTGTGACTTTCCACATCTGCTTTGTCAGCAACAGAATCTGGAACTAAATCTTCTACCTCTTCACTAACCGGTTCTTGAACTATTTCTATCCGCTTTGTCAGCCACAGACTTTCTTGATTTTATTGCTTCAATAACTCGTTTCTTCTCTTCACTTTTTTGCTTTCTTTTTCTATTCCAGTCTCGAATTTGAGATAAACGTGACTTCTTTGAATTCAAATGCAGATTACCTAAAACCTTATCTTACTAATGTATTCTTAAAGCTTATCGTGGAAAAGACAAATGGTTAATAAAAACAAGCCTAAAAACAAGGAAAAACTTGAAAATTCTAATATTATTAAAAATAATACAGATATTGTGAAAAGAAAAAATTCCAAACAAATGATTCTTTGTATTGGAGAATATACATCAAAAATTATTTTACAAAATATTTCTCAAATCGAAAAAGATGATTTTGTATATCCTGTGTTCATTAGTAAATTCAGCAAAGATGTTAAGGAGTGGAATCAAACTATGATTAATCAGAATAACATTTTAAGTTTGGAAAAGAATGTTGATACTCATTTTTGGCATCAAGTTCTACCGAGTTTTATTAATGATAATGATCTAATGGCAAAATTAAATAATAGTACCTATTGACAAAATAAGAGGAGTACTAATGCTTTCTTCTTTATGGGACGGTTTCGGAAGTGCCCTAACACCAACTTTAATTTCAAAGTTCAAAGAAACAAACACAAATTCTATAGCTTTTTGGAATTCTACCCTCTCAAGTTACAAACCATCTGACGCACATTTTAATGCTTTTTCTTCAGTTGGATTATGTTTATCAAAAGATTATGCGTCTTTAGTGCTTGTTAGAAAGAGATCAACTTGAAAAGTTTGTTGGAATCAACAGAAATGGATCCTTAATAAAGGGAAATGTTGTTATTAACTTTCTTTTGGATTTAATTCAACAAAAAAAATCATTTGTAGAAGAAATTTCTGAGCTGACAAGAGCATTTAATATTAAAATTTACACTGTTTTGCTAGCTTCAGGTGCAAGTATGGGTGTTTATGGTTCTTTAGAAAATATTCTCAGCGCTGCTTTGTCTAACCCTCTTCTAAACTTCAAATTGTCTACTGCTTCTGTTATAATTTACGCTATTGTTCGAATACCTACAAACTAAAAAAAATGCTATCAAAAAATAATATTGAACTATCTGTGGCTAACTGGTTTAAAGAAAAAATAAACTAAAATCAATACAAATTAGCGAACCAATCTATCGAGATTATGAAGAGGATAGAATTGACATAGTACTTTTTGTTGGAGGTTTTGAACTTGCAGATGTTTTTGTGCCAACCACGAAAAAATTACAAACTGTGAAAGATAATGCCCTTAAAAAAGGATTAATTAAAAAGAAAGAGTGGGAAGCTATTGTTAAGGAATTAAATTCCGAAGTAATGATTTAATTCCCAGTAGTAACAATTGTTATTTTTTGTCATTGTTGTTTATTTCCGATAACTTCGCAAGACGATATTTTATTTCGTCAATAACTTCGACAGATGATACACCATGTTCTAACAAATAAGATCTAGAAAGATTTCTTTCGAAATTGTTAGATTTGCTGTATAATAGTTGCATCTCATCGAAAGCCTCAAGATGGTTTGCTTTTCCTCTTCCACCAACAACTAATACTCTTGTTACCCATTCATCTCTTCCTTCAACGACTCTAACCGTTATTGTTCTTGATACTTCGCTTGTTACATATCCTGCTAAAGCGGTATATAGTTCTTGGTTTAGATCTTCACTCCATAATTTTGGAGGTGCTTCAATAGTCACCCAAATATAATCTGATTTATAAGTGGGTTTAAATCCCATTATACTCGGCGTTTTAAAAACTCTTATCAAACTTTTCATGTAATCTTTGTAGTGTTCCATATCCAGTATTTCGTCAATGATCTCATCTTTAGTTAATGTATCTTCTTTTTCCAATAGAATCTTGAAAATTATTTTTACTTGTTCTTTTTCTGTAAGTTCTGCTGATTTTTCATAGTAACTTTTGGGTTTGCGAAGTTCAATCATCCTATTTTCAAATTCTTCATGAAGATCCACTATCTTGTTTAATCGCTTACGATAATCAGATGTAATCTCTACTTTCTTTGATAATTGCTCATACATCTTAATTGTGCCATCCAGATTACCAAGTTGATCACATATGTACGATTCTTCTTCAGCAAGTCTATGAAGATCACTTTCAAGTTGACGAATTTGTTGTTTTGCATACTTTTTCATGCTAAAGAGTTTCTTAATTGATCGTTCTTGTTTTAATTTATCGAATTCTTTTCTTTTCTTTGTTTCTTCTATTCGCATTAGTTCACAATCAACAACACCCTTTTTGGCCATGTACCTTTCGATTATTCCATTTAAGTAGGTTGTATATTCATCAATCATCTTTGCTTCGTCAATTGGAGTTCGAAGTACTAACTGTACAATCAAATAGATAATTCCTAATTCAGACTGAATATCTCTAAGTTCTTGCAACTGAGTTTCCGCATCTGGAAGAACTTCATAATATTGTACTAAGGCTTCAACAAAATATCTGGCTTCATCATATGCTCTTAGCGTCTTAAGTGATCTTTCCGCAAGTTCGGCTATATTCATAAAATCTCTTAGAATTCTTTTCTGTCTTACAGTAAATATTTGTGAACTGGGAATTAATTGTTTTAACCTCTCAAAAATATCTGCTTTGCTTTTAGGGAAATCCAGGTATGTTTTTGTGAATTTATTTAACAAACTTTGTAGATTTGTTAATTTTCTAGAACCTTTCTTTTGTAGTGTTAATTTGATTATAGCATTTTCAATTGGTCCAATTTTGTTCATCATCTTGATTGTTTTTAGATACCTCATTATTTCATCTACGTAGTCTTTTGATTGTATTTCAATTCCTTTTACATGTAGCGTTAAATCTTCTTCAAGCCTAGGATTAGTATGAATAATTCCTTTAATTTTTTCTTCAAATTGTTCTTCTTGGTAGGTTCCAGTCGTTATTAAATAGTTTTTATAAAGGTCTCTAGAAGCTTGATTGTTTACTCTGATTATTTTTTGAATTTTATTTATTATTTCAAGTTTTTCTTGTCTATGATTGTATAATAATTGGAGTTCTTCGAAATTAATTTTGAAAGCAGAGATGTACTGATCCATTGGATAAATTACTTTTACCATTCCCAATGTATGAACATGGTTATCTGTTAACCCAACTTCGGTTCCTATTCCGCCCATAAGATCTGCTAAATCGAAATCCATTAGAACATAGAGCATGTCAACGATCATTTTGTCAATTTCTTTTCTGGCTGTAACAATGTTTCCTACTTTAGTATAAGCTGGTAGTAGGGGTAGATAAATTAGAGCATTCAGTGGATTTCGATAATAGTCTCCGTATTTTTTGCAGACATAGTCATTATATTCCCGATTTAGTAACAATGAAAGCTCGTTCATTGCTACAAAGGCTGAGCATCCTTTTGCCGGTGGATCATCTCCAGTGCATGGCGCTATTACTAGCGCAATGATTGCAACTCCTGATCCTAGGACTTTTCTCAGATGTCTAGTGAAATCAAAAAATATACCACTCCCTGTGCCTCCACCAAGCCCATAAATCACGATAACTGTTGGAGTGATTATTGATGAAAGCGCTTGTTCTTTAAATGTATTTATAAAGGTTCTAATTATACCGAGCTGGTAGTAGTTTAATGCGTATATTGCTTTGGCTAGTGCTCTTCTTCTCCCTGCTCCTCCAGCCATTGGGGGAATAGCCATTTTTGAATTTAGCCAAGGTTTGAAGGTTAATATAGCTCCTTCGTTGACTAAATATTCGTTGTATTTCAGATTAATGAAATCAAACATAGCTTCAGCAGTCGGAAACTTTACTGATTGAGCTACTAATTTCATTCTTTCACTTGGTATTCCAGCTTTTATCATTGCTTTTGAGATTTTTTCATAGCTTTCATGTAGTTGTCGGATTTCTGGATCTGCAATATCAATCGCTAATAGGGATAGTCGTGTGATATCGTTTTTGATTAGTTGCATTGTTTTTTGATGATTCATAAATGCCTCTACGATATTGGTTCCTGCTGAGCCAAGACCTATGACTTGTACGCTATTTTGATAGATTCTCGTGTTATCACATTCCTATTAAACTTTTTAATCGATCTCTAACGCCTTCCAATCTTGTTCCAATTGATCGGTCAATCTTTGATACTCGAAGTGTTAAGCCTTCAAGATCTTTTATTTGATCTTCAACAACCAAGAGCAAGTATTGTATTTGTCCTCTTCCTTTAAAGAATAAGAACGCAAAGATTGCTGCTAGTACTCCAAGCACACCTGCTATTGGTAAGAAAAGAGCTTCCATGATTCCAGATACTGGTTCGGCGGATACTGACAACGAATTTAGTAACTGAATGGCGCTAGTGACCTGCCCTTGGTCTGCTTCATATTGAGCTTGTTCGAGCATATTCTCGTAGAGTTCTACATATCCAGTAGCAACTCCACTGTCCTTTAGTGATTGCAGTTTCTCTTCTTTTAATTCATAGAGACTTAGGAACTCATCTAATTCAGCTGTTACCACACTTTCAGTAATAGTATCAAGTATCTCCCCACTTGGTCCATAAAGTGTAACAAAAGTGTAATCTACAGGTATGTCTGAAACTACTGTTATTGGAATTTTCCCTACTAATGACATTACAAGGGTTCCTCTTACTTGATTGAACTCAACTTTTGCTGAATTGGGATTGTAATCTAAGAGTACATAATCTGGGGATTGAAGGGTCCAATATAATTGTTCAAGATTTGAATGTTGTAAGTTTGTTCGCAGATTTAGTTTTGCAAAACTTGCTGTAGTTTCTAATACAACAGTTAACGTTATATTAACTTCAGCCCCTTCAAAAAGAGAAGCGTAATTTATGTTAATATTATTTGAAAAATCTACTTCCTTCACTAGTTGACCAGAAACCAGGTCTTCAATTCTATAATTTTTAATCCACTCTCCTTCACCAACCGCTTGAGTTGAAGAAATTTGTGAAAACGACATAATTATTAAAAACATAAACAAAATTGTTGCCATAATTTTTTTTCTGATAACATATTCCCCCATAACTCGTGCAATAAGCTATATGATGAATATAAGATTTTGCCATAATACGTACTTAATTTCTTATAAGAAGCAAAAAAAGAGTCAATAGTTATTTTATTTTATTGATTAATTCTTTAATAGTTGTTGTTTTAATTTCAAGATGGTAGCGTTGTTTAGCTCCAATTTTTCCATCAAAAATATCTTTTTTAAAACTAAAAGCTACAATTATTCCACTTCGTAATTTTTTCTTGCTTAACTTATTGGCAAACTTATAGACTTCACTTTTGCCTATGTCATCAAATTGTTTGATTTGAATAGGATCTCCAGCATAGGTATAATCGTCTATTCCAAAACGAGAATCCCTTACTGATGAAGTCTTACCTGAAAACTTTTGCACAACCCAATTTTGAAATTCATAAAAAGAGACTTTTCTCAAATCACTTTCTGAGGTTTTTTTCTCTTTATCAAATACTATTACAGCTATTACTAATCCAATAATAACGCTACTATCCCAATTATTATTGGTCCTTAGCCGCCACTATCAACGAAATTTAGATCACAATCAGGACAATCTGCGAATCCTGTTTCACCACAAATTGAACAAGTTGTTTGTGGGGTCACTATTCCATCGCCATCAAAAAGAGGACAAACCAAAACATCAGTTTCTGAAATGTAAATATTAGTTTTAAGATTTCCAAGTTTTCCAATCCAATTCCAATCATCTACTGAAATATCTCTAAATACAATTGTGACTAAAATTTCTTCATTAGGAGGAAAATAAGTTCTATCAGATTTACTCGAAAATATTGAGGTTTCACTCACCACTTCAGCAGTTGCAAATCCATAAACTCCAACTGATTGATCATTTTCAAAAATTCCAGAAACGTAAATCTCCATTTTGCCGAGCTGAGCTAACGCTGATTTTTTGCTAATAGTTGGATGAATAAAACCAAGACTTCGACAATATTCGGGTCAATAGAGTAATAGAAAACTTAGAAAATTAGATATCCTTGTAAATCAAATAATAGATTACAATAGGTATAATAAACATTAACGTGAGATTAATCGCTATTAAAGTAGTTATTACCATCTCTTTTATATTGGATAATGGTTTTTTTTACACTTTTTGTCTGATTTCTCAATATTTAAGCTTAACAACTCGGCATAATTAGATAACAAATTATTAGGAATAGTTCTAAAGCCTCTTTTTGTAGTGTCCTATAGGCAAGGGGGATTCGAACCCACGACCCCCAACTTAGGAGGGTGATGCTCTATCTGTACTGAGCTACTCGCCCTTATGTTTTGTTGTTTAATGGGTTGTTTGTGTTCTTTTAGGTCAATGTTATCTTTAGTGTTTTTAGGGTTTTGGTCAAAGATTGTGTTGACCAACATGTTTTGTTCTTTAAGTTTCTCTAAATGCTTTAGGCATACTGTTTGGTGTTTTGGTGGTAGTGGAATTTTAGTTTCTTGTTAAAGGATCCTTCATAATGTCTTATTCTGTAGTAGTTGTTACCAACCTTCTGGAGGGTGCCTTTTATGTTGCAGACTTGACATGGAATCTTTACCATAATATTCGCTTCATAAATTGTGGTTACTGGTCTGGTCAAGTGAAATAGTATAAAAGGACCCTTCAAAAACAATTATGAGTCTAGGAAAACTTAGAAAAACAATTATGGAACTTGCTACCTTAATTAAAGTAAAGCTCTTGAAGAGTTGTTTTGTTTGTGGGGAGAATTAAAGGGTAAGTCTATTTTGGGTTTGTTCTTTCTAAGTTTTATATTCTTATCTTTTAGTTTGTTTTTATTTTTGAATCATAACAATTCTGCTCTTGGTTTGTTGTTGATGCTTGTTAGTGTTGTGTTTTTTGTTTCTTTTGTTTATTGTTTAAAGAGGTTTAGATCTGAAATTATACCATCCTAAAAGATTCTACTTTGTTGTTTTGGTGTCTTATATCCTTCTTGCCTAGAAAACTTGGATGAAAAACCATAGAAGAGAAATTAGTTGAGGCTTACTTCTTTCTCTTGAAAATAAGTATAGCTGCAATTACTAAGATTACAATAGTAGCAACTATTATGCCATAAAACATTATTGGATTTTGATCTGAAGCAATGGAGTATATTCTTAGATCAGGATCACATAAAGCAGAAATATACATGCATCCTACTGCAATGATCTCAACTGTTCCATCATTGTCAACATCTCCTGTTTGGACATTCCAGGCAATAACGCCTTCACCCACAGTCCACTCTTCATTATACTTTTGGATTAATTCTTCTCCATTCCAGTTCCATACTCTTAATTGAGCTAGTTCTGGAGGGACATCAACATCGCCAAAACCGCCATAAGCTCCTACTAATCCAGCTGTTATAATATCCAGTTGGCCATCTTTGTCCACATCATCTAGGGAGATAGCTTTTACTTCATTAACATCATCAGTTTTCCATTCTTTGCCTCCTTCACAAACTAATTGTTGATTGTTCCAGTTCCATATTTTTAGCTGGGAATTGATTTTTTCGCCATCATAAGTAAATCCTCCTGTTACTATTTCTAAGACACCATCATGATCTACATCATCTATTCTTAGATTGTTGACCATGGTGTTTCCCATGGGTTCCCCTACTATTGTGTTTCCGTAAGTGTTTTCAACCATTCTCCATTCCTTATTTGCTATTAGATGAAATTCTGCATCCTGCCAGTGCCAAACTCGTATTTGGCCACTGCTATTGATTATATCGTGGTTATTTGCCTGAGCTTTACAAGCATTTAGCTGCTTGTGATGTTGCTATTGTTACTGGTGGTGGTACTGTTACTTTGGAGTTAACTGCTTTACGTAAGCCTTTTTTGTATTTTCCTTTGGAGAATCATTTTGAGCAAGAGGTTGCTGTTGCTGGTAGGTGTGAGCGTCATAATGCTGGTGTGAGGATGAAGTTTTCTAAGACTACTCCTAACTTCTTGCTAGAGAAGTTGTGGCTATTTTTGGAAAGAAGGTTTCATATGCTAGTATTTCTGTTGATGGAGATTTGAAGTCAGCTGAGTTAATTAGCAAAGTTTTGAGTAGCTAAAGATATTGGCTCTTTGTTTGTTCTACCCTTAGAAAACTTTACTAAAAAAAGAATATGTGCCTTGAATTAAGTTTGCTTTGAATTTAAAATTGCATTATCATAGCTCTTCTTAACAAATGACATTAATTGATCTAACTCTGTTTTTTTGATAATAGTAATCTTTAACCAATTTCTAACAGTCTTTTTGCCTGCTTGAAAATAGGAAGTATCATATTTTTCTGATAGTTCTTCTCTTTGAGCTTGATTTAGTTTAGTTAGTACAAGACCTTTTGTAACTAAGAAAGCAAATAGTTTCTCATTGGTCTTATAACAAGGGCATCCAAACATGATTTTTTTAGTAACTTGATGCCAGCTGAGAATTTTCTCTTCAAAAGCTAATCTAAGTTCTTTTGATTCCTCTTCTGAGTAGTATTTCATGAAGATTCCTTATCCTCTAGTTTTGGTTATTTAGACTTTAATATTTTTAGCTTCTTTGTTTGGTCTACCAAAGAAAACTTTGAAG
>CAVQPF010000003.1:0-196643 GCA_963714725.1 Candidatus Bathyarchaeota archaeon | reverse complement strand
GCGGTTCGGCCGAGTGGCGCCTGCACAACGCGTTCGTCCTCGACAACGACGTGCTCATGTCGTTCCTGGTAGTCGACATCCGGGTCGGCGACGGCGTCGACCCGTACTACTCGACCGACGACATCGAGGAGATGATCGCGATCGCGGCCGACTCGATGTGAGCGCTCATCTGCGCTACCGCCTCGGCTCGGAGCGCACTCGGCTACCGGCGAAGTAGCTCGGGTACGTCGAGTCAGCACCGCTCACATGACCACCTTCCAACGTGTCCGGTTGAGGAACCTCAACCGAGACATCTGAGGAACAGGTCCGAGCGGTGTCGGATGCGGCAGGCCGCTGTCCGGTAGGTGTCCCCCTATCGGACACGTTGCGGCCCGCGATCATGGAGTGCTGGATATGGGCCATACCCGAGTGGCCGTTCGAAGGCGCTGCTCGGGTTACGGCGCTCGCGTTATGAGTCGCGGCCATCAATCCAGGCCTCGACGAATTCGCCGGTCATCACCGCGACCCGGAGCGCATGGGGATGGGTGTTGGGCTACGTTGCGACTCCCGACCCGTCCACTGTCGAACCTGGAGGGTTCCATGCACCCATCGAAAGAACTCGAAGCTGTCGTCCGGAGGTTCCTGGATGCACGGGTCGCGCTGGATATCGATGCCATGAAGGCGCTGCACTCCAAATCGGAGTTCGTGCGTCAGATCGGCAGCGACCGAGACGAGTGGGGGCAGGGCTTCGACGCCACGGTGCAGGCGTGGCTCGACAATCAGACGGACTCCTGGCGTGTGGCAGAGGCGTCGCTGCTGCGGATCGAGGCCTACGAGAACGGAGAGACCGGGTGGGCTGCCGTCGAGCAGGAACGGACCCTCGTCAATGGGCAGGTCTTCGTGTTCCGTATGACGATGGTCTTCGTGCTCGAGGACTATGTCTGGAAACTCATCCAGATCCATTTTTCGATCCCTGTCGCCGACGAACAGGTACTTGGGGTCAATCTGACCTCGACCCTCACCAATCTGCTGACCTCCATCGAGCCCGACGCCGGGAGCGACGACGACCTCGACGGAACCGTCGGCACTGCGTCGTTGCTGTTCACCGACGTCGTCGGGTCCACCTCGCTGTCTCAGTCGATGGGCGACCGGGCGTGGTCGGAGATCATCACCGACCACTTCTCAGCGGTAGAACGCATCGTGGTTCACAACGGAGGAGAAGTGATCAAGACGCTCGGCGATGGAGGGATGTACGTGTTCTCCGCCGGCACGTCGGCGCTTCGAGCCGCGATCGACATGCAGCATTCGGCAACCGACGGCCGAGGCCCACATCTCGACCTCCGGATCGGGATCCACACCGGTGACGTGGTGCGGTCCTCATCCGATTATCTGGGTCTCACGGTAAACAAGGCCGCTCGGGTTGCCGCCGCAGCAGATGGCGGCCAGATACTCGTATCAGCGTCGACAGTGGACATGATCAACGACGCCGAGTTCGTGTTTGGAACGCCGATCGTTGCCGAACTCAAAGGCATGGATGGGACACACGAGCTGCGTCCGCTCAACTGGAAGTAGGGCCGATCTCGGTGCAGACCTCAGTTGTGCTGAACGAGCGCCGCATCGAGATCCCGACCACGAATACCGGCGCTTTCGATCGGTCGAGCCGTGCTCCATGCCCGAGCGATATCGCGCACCGAAACGCTCTGGTCCGCGTGACACTCCCGGCGTTACGAGCGATCCGATCGCCCGGTGTCGCTCGTTACAGCGGTGGGTGATGGCTAGTCAGGTTGACGTTCGGACTTCAGACGCCGAAGAAGTCGCTCGCGGCGCGGGAGCGGAGTTATGCAGTGCTGCCACGATCCTCGAAATCGGCGGGTGTCATGACTGGTGGACGCTGCTCGTTCCATTCCAGGAGGTCTTTGTCGCCTGAGACGACGACATCGACATCGTGAGTTCTTGCGAGTGCGATGAGGTAGTCGTCGTTCGGGTCGCGTGTCTCGGTCTCGACCTCGCCGGGGTCCTCGACGAGATCGACGACCGCCTCGATCGTTTCAACGAACAACGTCGCGTTCTGCAGACTGATCCACTTTCGGAGACGAGGCCGAGTCGTGAGGACCTCGCGAACCTCACCGAGGAGTTCCGGGCACATCACCACTTCGAAGTCGGCAGTCCCCGCCAACCACGCCGCGACGATTCGATGCGACGCACCGCGCTGGATGGCAGCGGACACGAACACGTTCGCGTCGAGGATGACACGCACGCCTGAGGTGACCGATCAACTCGTCGCGCGGCGACGACGTACTGCTCGTACCTCTTCGACAGCGAGTTCGAGTGCGTCGTCTTCGTCGAGGGTGCTGTTTGCATCCACATTGGAGGCCAATGCCTCTCGTGTAGTGGCGGTGAAGCTCTCCCATGCCGATTGCCGGGTGACGCCGAGGGCGTCGCCGATCTGTTGCCACGATGCGCCGGCGGATCGGGCGGCGATGACTTGCTCGCGACGAATCCGCTCGAGTTCGTGCTCGCTGTCGGTCAGGACGCGCAGCGCCGCCAACGGCTCTTGCGGTAGGGCATCCGGTACCACGATCACACTCATGCATGTCAGGATAACCTGACGGCGAGTGAGCGTCCACACCGTCATTTCGTGACGCCGCAGTGGGGTGCCTCGATGACCATGGTGGCTGACGGCATGACCAATCAGGAAATGCTCGGTAGGCACTTGTGCTACACTAGGCTCATGGAAAGTGTCGGACTGCGGGAACTTCGTCAAGACGCATCAGAACTGATTCGACGCGTCGAGAGTGGAGAACAGATTGACATCACCGTTGCCGGGCGACTCGCTGCCCGAATGGTTCCAGTCACGCCGAAGCGGTGGCAGACCTGGGACGCGATCGCTGACCTGTTTCGGGGGCCTCCAGATGCGAACTGGCAACGAGACCACGACCTCATCGATCAGTCGATCAGCAACCCCTGGGACGAAGCATGAAGGCGCTACTCGATACCAGCGTGCTCATCGCGACAGACCTTCGCCCGCCCTCGACGGCGAACTGGCGATCAGCGTGGTCTCACTCGCCGAACTGCACTTCGGTGTCATGGTGACCGCTGACGATACAACCCGCGACAGAACGGCTGAGACGGTTGACGATGCTGCAACGCAGTTTCGATGCGCTCCCCATCGACGACGAAGTTGCCGCAAGCTACGGGCGTCTTGCCGCTGCGGTGGCACATGCCAGGCGACAACCCCGGTCGCGGGCGTTTGACCTGCTGATCGCTGCAACGGCGCACGCGGACGATGCCCGTCTGTATACGGTAACGCCGCCGACCTGGTCGGCCTCGATGATCATCTCGAGATCGTCGCCGTCTGACGACAGGAGAGCGTGAAACCGCTCAAGAACCACACCTCGTCCGATGACCGCTGAACCACTCCTGAATCAGGCACGTACGCCTGCTCGGCGGAGCGTCCCAGAACGCTCGACCGGCTGAGCATCGACCACGACGCAGAACATTCAGCTCCCCACCGCAGAACCGGTGCGATGCAGTGACCACGATCGCCCGCTGCTTGCCCCACAATGCTGCTCGACTGAAATGACTGTCCGCTTGAGGAATCACTACCGAGACGACACTCGTCGAGCTGCACTCGGCCTTCGACAGACCCGGGACCGTCCGTTGTCCGTCCCTATCGGACGCTCTCTCTCTCTCTCTTCTTTTTTTTTTTTTTTTTTTTTTTTTTTTTTTTTTTTTTTTTTTTTTCTCTCTCTCTCTCTCTCTCTCTCCCTCTCTCTCTCTCTCCCTCTCTCTCTCCCTCCCTCCTCTCTCCTCCCTCCCTCCCTCCCTCCCTCCCTCCCTCCTCCTCCTCCTTCCTCCCTCCCTCCTCCCTCCCTCCCCTCCTCCCCCTCCCTCCCCTCCCTCTCTCTCCTCCCTCCCTCCCTCTCCCTCTCTCTCCTCTCTCCCTTTTTTTTTTTTTTTTTTTTTTTTTTTTTTTCCTTTATGATCTTTGACTTCTTTAAAAGGATTTAATTGAAAAAAGATTTTTTATAAAATGAAATTTTACATTTAAAATTTTTGTATGTAATCTATAAATCTAACAATTAAGGGGGGCTTCTTTTTTATTTCCATATTTTTCTTCAAAAAATGGACTGAAAAAAGTGTTAACTCTGGTGTATTATTTTTGTTTTTTTATCGAATTCTACTTCCACTTTCGATTTCTTTTTCTGGTTGAAGAACTACTACGTTACCTTTGCTATCTTCAGCTGCTAATATCATGCATTGAGATTCAATTCCCATAACTTTACGATTTTTAAGGTTAATAATAAAGACGCCCATCTTGTTAACGAGCTCTTCAGGTTTATACCATTGTAACAATCCGCTAACTGATTGTTTTTTTATGTCACCAAAATCAACCGAGATTTTTATGAGATTTTTTGAACCAATAATTTGATTTGCGTTAATGATTTTTCCAATTCTAATATCAATTTTTTGGAATTCTTCAAATGAAATTTCCATTATAATACCAACTTGTTGTTCTTAATAATATGAAAATTTTTCAATACGTATTAACCTACTCCTTATTTGTTTCTTTCTTTTTTAAAATAGAATATTACACAAATATTTTGATGAGAATTGATGCTCAATTTATATTTAGTTCTTCTTTTGATTTTTTTCAAACTTTCGTAAATATTTCTCTAGTGACTTTCTTCTAACCTCTTGAGTGATATCTCCACGCGTAATCTCAATAATCTTGCGAGCAACATCACATTTTCTTCTAAGTCCTGACACTAACATATATGCTTCATCCATTGCTAACAACTCCAAATAAATCTCCTCCATTATTGTTAAATATTTTTCACTTTTTTCAACTAAATTATCCCTTATCACATCCAAAGATAATCGCCTATATTCGCCTATAACATCCGCTAAACCCAAAATATACTCTATAAAAGGAACGTTAAGTTCATTAGGTGTGATAAATCGGTTATTTTGAATTAAATTGAGAAATATATTGGCCTCCGAATATTCTTGAAGTACATCACTAAACATTCCAGTAAATACAATGTCAGGAAAATCTTGTGATCTAATCTGAAGTTCTGCAATAATTTCTTTTGCTTTTTTAATTAATGATTCAGCTTCTACATTTTTCTTTCGGTGAATCCTTAATATTGCCTGTTTAGAAAGTCTTTGAGCTTTTCTCATGTTTTTTTGAGTTTCCTCACGGACCTTGTTCTTCTTAATTAGCTCTTTTTTTGCATCTCTAAGAATTGCTTTTAAACCTGACACGTTTTCACCTATCCTCGAGTTCTGTTAATATCAGCTACTTATTTTTTATGTTTACTCTCTATAAGAAATTTGAGAAAATTTATATTGAATTAAAAATGCGCTTTGATCTTTTGTATTTTTACTGTTTTTTTGGTTATTGCTTTTGTCTAGCTACAGGTGCCATTTTTTAGGATTTATCGAAACGAATTGGGTTTTTGTTCTTGCTTAATAGTACAACCCTGCTCTCAGTTGAGTCATCTATGATTTTATACCCTGTTTTCTCTGCTAATTCAGCTGAAAAATGTTTTATCTTCTCATAAGAAGGCATTCTATCATAACTCAGACGGAGCCCAGAAAAACCAACATGCATGTATGCTTTGGTTTCAATATAAGTGGGAGAAGCTTTCTCAATAATTTTTGCATATTCATCAACATTTTTCATGTTATAACCATCCACTAAAGTCATTCTTATTACTGTGGGACAATTAAAACTTGGTAGCAGACTTAAAGTTTCCATTAATCTATTCCAAGAAGCAGAATTTTGTGGTCGACATACACGGTTATAATTTTCTTCATTGGACGCACAAAATGATATATAGAGTTGTGAAGGCTCCTTCTCTAAATCTAACAATTTAGCTGGAATAGTGCCATTTGATACGAGAAATGTTGTTAATCCCTTTTTATGTAGTAATTGAATCAACTCACCAAGCAATTCATATAATGTTGGTTCTCCAGTAAGACTCAGCGCTACGTGTTTCGGTGTTGAAGCTTCGCCAAATTTTTTCCAGTCTAGATGTTTATTTCCAGCATACCCACTTAAAATGGAATTTTGTGCTTTTAAAATTCCATTGTAAATTTTTTCTGGTGGATCTCGCATAAGAATTTTTTTTTCATCCCATTTTATATCTAAGTCATCGTTTTGGGCTCTCCAACAAAATAAGCATTGTTGATTACAACAAAAAAGTGAGGGAGACATCTGGATACATTGGTGACTTTTAATACCATAAAACTTTTGTTTATAACAAGCCCTGTTTTTTGTTAAAGATTCATTTAACCATTTGCATCTTTTAACCGCTGAATGGTTTCCTACTAAATGATATTTCTGCTTTTTTAAGGCATTTAGTAGTGGTAAGGGAATCTGTTTTTCCATATTTTCATGAAACATCCGCTGAAGTATTTAGAAAAGTACTAACGCTGCGGTTTAATAAAAACTGTTTTACAAATAACTTATAAAACATAAACTATTTGTTGCTTTCAACTTTTTTAATATTTTTGATTATGAGTAAAGAATAAAAAAGTTTATATGACTTTTAGCAAATATCGTTCTTAAGTAAGAAATCTCAAAAAATTTTTATGATTGATATAAAGGGGTTTATATTTTTGTCTCAAGCAAAAAATTGTTCTCCAACCTGTAGCTCTTTTAAATGCGTAAAAAACTCGGCTTTATACCGCCAAAATAATGTGTGGTGTAGAACGACTGAAGAGATCTGCAAAGTTGAAAATTGTTCATATGCAATGTGCTATAAGAGGCGACTGCTACCTAAAGGAATCTGTGGTGAAACTGTAAAGCGCAAGACAGTTGAAATAAAACCAGAAAATGTTCCTAGTCCATCAGTAAAGCTAAGAGTAAAAGCTCTAAGAAGACTTAGAGATGACGACTTTTTCTAGAAATATCTAAATGTAACTCTAAGAGTACCATAATTTCCTATCTGGATTTAATTCTTCTAACTACTGGAGGTTTCACTTTTTTCAGAATTCTATAACCACAAATAATGCACTTTATTTCTCCGCCTCGAAGTTCCAATTCTTCAGAAGGCACTGTTGAACTGCATCTCATGCATTCATACATAATTCCTGATCCTTCCATTGACATACCCACTTTTACAAAGGAAAAAGTATTCTACTTTTAAATGTTTCCTGTGACCATTTATAATATCAAAGTTAAGGCTTGGTATTTAATTGAAAAAAAAATCTGTTTTTTCTCCTTCTCAGACTTTTGGCTTATCTAACTCTCTTGATATTATTGGAGATATTGGGATAATTAGATCACTTCCTAATACTTCACACTCATTAGAGGAACTTGCAAATTTTGGTCAATCTCTCTTGGACATTCACAAAAATGTTAAAACTATTTTTTTCCAATCAAGTTCTATCGATGGCCTTTTTAGACTTCGAAAATTAAATTATATTCTAGGAGAAAAACATACTCAAACTCTTCATAAAGAACATGGCTGTTTATTCTCAGTTAATATTGAAACCTGTTATTTTTCTCCTAGACTTTCCCATGAAAGATTGAGAATAGCGAAAAAGGTTATGCCAAAAGAAGTTATCGTAAATATGTTTGCAGGAGTAGGTTGTTTCTCAATATTAATTGCAAAGAGAAACGAACTTACAAAAGTATATTCGATCGATATTAATCCCGCAGCTATTAAATTCATGAAAAAAAATGTCCGAATCAATCGAGTTTTTAACAAAGTAATTCCAATACTTGGAGATGCCAAAATAATTCAAAAAAATAAATTATGTGGTATCGCTGATCGCATTCTTATGCCCCTTCCAGAGAAATCTTATGAATATTTATCCTCAGCTATACTCTCACTTAAAAAATCTGGGGGATGGATTCATTATTATGATTTTGAATATGGAAAGAAAAAAATTAGTGTCTTGGATAAAACAAAATTTAAGGTTAGTGAAAAACTTAATAGTTTAGGTATAGCTTTCAATATTCCAACCTCTCGTATTATTCGAAGTATCGGCCCAAATTGGTATCAGGTGGTTTTGGATATTCATGTTTTGCAGATTCCAGACAGCTTTTAATAATTCTAATTATTCTGTATTATAATGAAGAGAAATGAAAAAAAACTTAATGGACATTTTGGCTTGTCCTATAGATAAATATCATCCTCTAGATCTTCATGTTTTCATTGAAGATGAAGAAATTGTTGAAGGGGTAATTGTTTGTTCAAAATGCTTGCGTTGGTATCCGATTCGAGACGAAATTCCGGAAATGTTGCCTGACGAGTTAAGAAAAGAATCTGAGGATCTTCCTTTCTTAAAAAAATGGAAAAATAAATTTCCAGAAAAAATTGTTTTCGAGGGAAATCCTTTCCGATTAAAACGTTAAAAATTGTCTTTTTTACCATTTCAATTTTATTAATCTATTTTTTGATGAAGCCTTTAAAGCAGCTTCTGCAATTTTTAAAGCTTTTAATCCATCAATTCCTGAAATTAATGGTTTTTCATTTTTGGTTATACAATTTACGAAATGCTGCAACTCAAGTTTCAAGGGTTCTTTGAATTGATATTTTGGTTGTACCGTTTTTTTCTTTTTTTCAATCCATAATTCTTGAGTAATATAATCTAGTTTCATAATTGCCTCGCTTCCTGTGATAACCAATTTACGAGTTTTATAAGGCGTTAGCCAATTTGATTCAATAAAAGCGCTTTTTCCATCCTTATATGCTAGCATTATTTGGGCATAATCTTCAAAGCTTCTATGTTTCATATTACCTGCTTTTGCATAAACCCCTACAGGATCTTCATCAGTTAGATATTTCATAATATCTATATCATGAATCGCGGTATCTTTGACTACCCCTACATCTCCTATTCTTTCTGGCCACTGGGAAACTCTTTTTGCAGAAGCACAAACTATATCTCCAATTTTTTTACTCTTAACAGCTTCTCTAATTTTCTGTAACCCTGGAATAAATCTCATAAGAAAACCGACAGTTAAACAAACAGAGTTTTCTTCTGCTATTTTTATCAATCTTTGCGCTTGTTTTGTGTTTGTTGCCATCGGTTTTTCAACCAAAACATGTTTTTTCATTTTTAATGCTGTAAGCGCTTCTTTTGCAAGTTTAGTAGACCAAGTGCAGATATTTACTGCTTCAATTCTATTGTTTTTTAACATTCGAGATGTATTTGTATACGCTTCTACTCCAAATTGATTTGCTATATTTTTTGCTCTTTCTGGATTCACATCACAAACTGCTATGAGTTCAGTTGATTCTAATTCCTTGTATACTCTAGCATGATTTTTTCCCCAGAAACCAGTACCAATTACAGCTACTCCTAGTTTTTTCACTTTTCAGAACCTCTTCCTAATCCATAAAATACAAAACCTTCTCTTTCAGTTTTTTTTCGTTCAATAACTCCCGCTATATCAATAATAGCTGCAGGCATCTTCATTCTGGCACTCAATTTTTTGAAATTTAATTTATCAATTTTTGTATGCGCATTCAATATTATTAAACAATCTGCACCTTCAACTGCTTCATTTAAATTCTTCTTAAAATGTTTTGAATCTTCTTTCAAATATCCTTTTGGGCAAAAAGGATCATATAAACTTGTTTTTGCTCCTTTTTTTTCTAGTAATTTAATAAATTCTTCAGCAACTGTTTTAGGTTTAATTGACCCAAAAACAGAAATCTTTGCTCTTCTTAGCGTTTTTCCACAAGCTCGAAGTGCTTTTTGAGCTAGTTTAGTTGAATGAATCATTAATCCTTCATTTATTTTCCTAGCTGTACTACACAGTTTAACATTAGTGCCACTATTATCTTCATTTTCAAGAAACATGAAGAACTTATTTTTTTCCTCTTTTGTTATTCCTATTCTTTGAATTTCGAATGGTTTATGTTTCTCGACTATTTTTATGACTTCAAAATAATCTAAATTCTTTTTTTCGCAAAACATGGCTATTTCATTTGCAAATGCCAAGTATACGTCATTTTTAATAATTGAAAATAATACTGCTGCTTCCAGTTTCCTAAAATCTACTACTAAATCAATCTCGTTTTTCATAATAGTCTGGAATATTAAATTAGCAGAGTTCAAAGTGCTTTTATTGCTTCCAGCAAGAGTAAGTTTATTATTTATGAATACTTCTGAAAACTGATTATTTTCAAATTGAATAGGACTATAAACTAAGCCAAAATCTTTAGTTGCTTTTAATCCTGACGCATTTTCAAGTATTTCTTTAATGTTATCTAGATAACCTAAACTTGCTATACCTCCATAAATAAACAACATGTCTTGATTAAGTATTTCACCAACTCGTTTACAACTGCGTTCAATCTTTGAAAAACTTAATTTCTTTCTGGTGTTGATTTTAGGTGAAATAGCTAAAATAACAACTTCACTATTAGACGCAGCCGTTTTAATGTCATTTTCAGTTTTTATTTTTCCTCTTTTTATATTGCTGTTTATTCTTTTTTCCATTTCGTAACCAAAATAAGGTATTTTTCCCTTTGCTAGTAGTCTTAATAAATTTTGATCTTCATCGGTGCAAACCACTTTAAAACCTGCTTCTGCAAAAGCTATAGCAAATTGAATTCCCCTATGTCCACAACCAATTATACAAATTGTATATTTTGCTCTTTTTTCTATAGAATTTATATCATCTGGTTTTATACCAAGAACTGAAGGCATTAAGTTTTTTCTCCAACTATCTCTAAGTTTTGTTTTTTCTATTCAATAGTTGGAAGTATTTCTTTAAGTTTTAATTCAAATTCTTCAATCAATTTTAGAGCCCTTTTTCTATTTTTTGCTTCCGCATATAATCTAATTGCAGGTTCGGTTCCACTTGGTCTAATCAAGATTGCACTTTTATCATCAAACCAAATTTTTATTCCATCAATTGTTGATATTTTTTCTTTTTTTACTAATTGGAGCATTTTGTTCATACATTCTTTTTTCTTTTCTTCTATACAACTGACTTTTCCTTTTTCAATATAGTATTGCGGTTGTTCCTTGATTAAAGAAGATAATTTTTTATCAGTTTTAGCCATTATCTCTAAAAGTAATGCTGTTGTCATAGCTCCATCTCGAACAGCTTGATGTGGTCCATAGAAAACTCCTCCATTTTCTTCTCCACCCAATTTAGCGTTTTCTTCTTTCATTGTTTGTGAAACTGTTACACTTCCAACTTTTGTCCAGATTAATTTACCTTTATAGAATTCAACTGTATCTTTTACTAATGTTGAAGAACTAACAGGTGTTATTATTTTTTCGTTCGGATTTTTAATTAGAAAGTGTTTTATTATCAAAGCAAATGTTTTGTCTCCCCAATGAATTTCGCCCTTTTCATCAACAAATATTGATCTGTCTGCATCCCCATCAAAGGCTACGCCTAAATCTGCTTTTATTGCTTTTACTGTCGCTGATAAATCTTTGAGAGTTTCTGGTTTAGGTTCTGGTAATCGTCCTGGGAAGGTTCCGTCGATATTGGCGTTTATTGTTGTGACTTTACATCCTAATTGTTGAAGGAGATATGGTGTTGTTATTCCTCCTACGCTATTACCCGCATCCACAACGACATGGAACTTTTTCTCAACAATTTTTAACACATCAACATGTTTTTTTATTCCGCTAATATATTCGGAATTAATTCCAGATAACTCATGTTTGGACCCTAGTTTATTCCATTCAGCAAGTTTTTGATTATTATTAAAATAAATCTCTTCTATTTTGGTTTCTTGTGAGTGAGCGATTTCTATGCCATCTTTCCAGATTACCTTTATACCATTATATTCTGGGGGATTATGAGACGCTGTTATTATTATACCACCACTCATTTGATGGTTTTTAATTGCGTATTGTAATGAAGGGGTTGGTGATAGGCCTGCAAAAAAGACGTTACATCCTGTAGATGTAAGTCCTGCGATTATTGCGTTAGAGAACATAGGACCACTAGTTCTCGCATCGTGACCTACAATCAGGTTTTCACCTTTAAAAAATGTCCCGATTGCTGCACCAATATTAATTACCATTTCTGTTGTTAATTCTTTGTTAACCAATCCGCGTATTCCATTAGTTCCAAACAGTTTTTTTAGACCCAATTTCTATTTCCTCATACTTAACAGACTATGTTCGATTTTAATATGTTTTCACTGATCTCTTTTCCAGGACATACTTCGGCTCCTTCTGGAAGAGAAACATTATCTCTTATTTTTGCAAAATCTCCAATTATACATCCTCTACCGATTCTAACATTTTTTCCAATAAAAACTCCTTCACCAATAATGGATTCATTTATTTTTGTGCCATCTTGGATTTCAGAATCAGGCAGAATAACCGATTTACTAATTTGTACAAGTTTTCCAATTGATACATTTTTTCCTAATACTGTATAAGGACCAATTACTGTTTTTGCTCCAATTTTTACACCAATATCAATAGCAACATAATTTTTTGTTTTATACTTTTTATTGTTAATTTTTTTGTTTTTATAATGCGCTTCTAGCAAAATTTTATTTGCTTCTAGATATTCTGCCGGTTTACCAATATCCATCCATAAACCTTGCATATGATAACCAAACAGCTTTTTTTCCCCAACTAGTTTTGGAAAGATCTCTCTTTCCATTGAAACATATCTATTTTTTTCAATATATTCCAGAACTTTGGAATTCAGCAAATAAATTCCAGCGTTAATTAGGTTGGTTGGCGCCAATCCTTTTTTAGGTTTCTCGATAAATTGTTTTATTCGATTATTTTTTGTGATTTCCACAGATCCATATCTTGATGGATCCTTGACTTTTTTTAATACTATCGTTGCTAAAGCTTCATTTTCTTTATGAGTTTCTATAATTTCTCTATATTTTACATCAGCAAAAATATCTCCATTGAGGACTAAGAATGAATCCGTTTTTCCAATTAGCTTTTCAGCTTTTTTTATTGGTCCTGCTGTCCCAAGAGGCCTTTTTGGTGGATCTATTGAATATCTTATTTTTAATCCGTGTTTTTTGAGTTTTTGTTTTCTAATGTAAAACTCTGTCAAACTATTAACAGCCATAATAGCTTCTGTAATGTTATTTTCTGATAGTCTTTCAAAAATTCCCTCCAATAATGGTTTGTTAATTATTGGAAACAGAGTTTTTGGTCTTGAGCAACTGATTGGTCTTAATCTAGTACCAAAACCACCTGCTAGAATTAATGCTTTCATCTTTATCTCTACCTTTAAAGACTAATGTTATTCTTAAGTTTGGACGCTCTGTTAATCTTTTTTATTCCCATTCTATAGTTGCAGGAGGCTTGTGAGTAATATCATAGACTACACGCGTGACTTGAGGTATTTCATTAGTTATTCTAGTTGAAATTTTTTCAAGAATTGAATAAGATATTTTTGCAAAACTTGCCGTCATGGCTTCCCGACTTTCTACAGCTCTTATAGCAACTACATAACCATATGCTCTGGAATCCCCTCTTACTCCCGTGGCTTTTGTGTCTGTTAGGACTGCAAAATATTGCCATAATTTGTTCTCTAATTTAGCTTTTTCAATTTCAATTCTAACTATTTGGTCTGCTTTTTTTAGTATATCATTTTTTTCTTTATTCAAATTGCCTATAATCCTCACCGCTAATCCTGGTCCTGGAAAAGGTTGTCTGTTAACAAGTTCTTCAGGTAAATCCAAAATTTTAGCAACTTTTCTAACTTCATCTTTATACAAATCTCTTAATGGTTCTAAAATCTTCTTAAATTTTATTTTTGAAGGCAAACCAGCAACATTATGATGCGATTTAATCTTTTTTGAATTTTTGCTAAAACCAGATTCAATTCTATCAGGGTAGATGGTTCCTTGAATGAGAACACTCGCATTACTCGTGGATGCTTTTTCTTCAAAAACTCTAATAAATTCCTCACCAATTATTTTCCTCTTCTCTTCTGGTTCGACTATTTTTTGTAATCTCTTCATAAATCTATTTTGAGCTTCTGCGACCACAAATTTACTCTTTAATTTTTGAAAAGTTTTTCTCACTTGTTCAGGTTCGCCTTCTCGCATAAAACCGTGGTCAACAAAAACTGCTGTGAGTTTATCTTCTATTGCTATAGCGGCAAGAGCTGTTGCAACACTAGAATCTATTCCCCCACTAAGTCCAATTATCGCGTTTTCATCACCAACGGCTACTTTTATTTCTTTAATCATTTTTTCAATTATGTCTTCCATTTTCCAATTTGACTCGGCCTTACAAACTTCAAATATAAAGTTTTTTAACATTTTTGAACCATTTTTAGTGTGAATTACCTCTGGATGCCATTGTAATCCATAAATTTGCTTTTTTCTATGCTTAAAAGCAGCCACTGGACAGTTCTTTGTGTAAGCTAAGATTTCGTAATCTGGTGAAGGCTCATAAACTGTGTCTCCATGACTCATCCAAACTTTCTCTTTTTTACCTAATCCCTTCAAAATTCCTACATTTTTGTTAATTGAAACAAAAGCTGTTCCATACTCTTTACGATTAGCAGCTTTGACTTTTCCTTGAGTAATATGAGCGATAAGCTGTAGACCATAACATAAACCCAAAATCGGTAAACCCATAGTTAGGATTCTATTATCCATTTTTGGGGCGTCTCTTTCATAAACACTTGATGGACCTCCTGAAAGAATTAAGCCTTTAATATTTATTTTTTTATCTAACTTTTTTATTTCTTCTATTTTTATATCATGAGGTACAATTTCTGAGTAAACTCCATTTTCCCTAATTCTTCTTCCTATGAGGTGACAATATTGACCTCCAAAATCCAGAACGAGAATTGTATCATATTTTTTCTCCATTTATTGCACCTTGGTACTGGTTCTTAATCTAGTAATTTAATATTCCTCTGTTTTTTTATTGAATAAACTTCCACTTTTTAAGTGGGTAACTTTTTTTTGTTTTTTTGGAGAATCTAAACTTATATAAATGTAATTCGCTGATAAACAAAAGGATGACTATAAAAAGTTATTTTGGTTGAAAAAATGTACAACTGGGGAAGTATTATGACACTGAATGAAACCGATAAAAAAATATTAAAAAATTTATTGGAAGATGCTCGCTTTTCAAGCAGACAAATTGCCAAAAGAATCGGAGTCTCTGTAGGTACTGTGCTTTCAAGAATAAAGAAAATGGAAGATATTGGTCTAATTAAAGGATACTCTGCAATTTTAGATCAAGAAAAATTAGGGTATCAACTTACTGTCTTAACAGAGGTGACTGTTTCAAGAGGCAAACTTGTTGAAATGGAAGCTGAGATAGCTAAGGATCCCCATGTTTGTGGCGTTTATGACATAACTGGTTTAACTGATGCACTGATTATTGCAAAATTCAAGAATCGTGAGGAGCTTGGTCGTTTTACAAAATATTTGCTATCTTTACCATATCTTGAAAGAACAAATACTCATGTTGTAATAACAACAGTTAAAGAAGATTTTAGACTCCTTTAGTTAAATCTTTTTTTTAATCTTCAACTCTGGTCGTGCCAAGGTTATCTTCGTGTTTGCCGCTACAGGTGTTGTTAACCAAACATTTCCTCCAATTACTGCATTGTTCCCAACTTTTGCATTCGCTCCTAGAAGCGTTGCACCAGAATAGATTACTACATTATTTCCTATTGTAGGATGTCTTTTTATTCCTCGAATTACTCTGCCCTTCTTGTCTTTTGGAAAACTCAAAGCTCCTAAAGTAACTCCTTGATAAATTTTTACATTGTTCCCAATTTCTGTGGTTTCACCTATAACGACTCCAGTTCCATGATCTATGAAAAAGTTTTCACCTATTTTAGCACCTGGGTGAATATCAATTCCAGTTAATGAATGAACATGTTCACTCATGATCCTCGGAATCAAAGGCACTCCTTGTTTGTACAATTCATGTGCTAATCTGTAAGTGGTTATTGCTAATACACAAGGATAACTTAATACTATTTCTTCAATACTGGCAGCTGCTGGATCTCCTTTAAATGCTGCTTCAATATCTCCACTAAGAAGTAGTCTTATTTTAGGGATCTTTTCTATGAGTTCTTTTGTCACAACTTTAGCTCTTTTTCGGCATACATCTTTAGGGCACTCAACAATTTTCCGACAAATATATTTTAAGCTTTTTTCAATTTCGTTTGTTAATCGATTATATACTGACAATAGGGTTTCATTTAGTATTTTTTTTATGTTTATTTTTGTTATTTCCTCTTTGCCTAAGTATCCTGGGAACAGAATTCTGAAGAGATCCTCTAGTACATCAATAACTATTTTTTTTGAAGGTAAATCTTTGCCTTCTAGATGTTCCATATTGCCTATTTTTTCATAATTTTTTAATATTTTTTCAGCAATTATGGGTAACTCTGTTTCACTCCAATTTTCTTTCACAGATTCACTACTATTCAACAATGTTTCTAACATTTTTTCTCTATTCCAACATTGTATTTTATCACGATTTGCTTCGCATTCTTTACACTCTTTTGGAATAATTTTCTTGGAGGTTGAACTCATTTTTTTTCCCTATAACCAAATATTTAGAAAAAGTTGGATATAAGAGAACTGTTTTGGTTGAACGTTTTTTGCTTGAATATATTCAATTATTAATACTCTTTTTTTTTATCTTAAATTGATAAACTAACTTCTATTCTTATCAAGTTAGTTTTCAAGCTTTTTTATTGTTTTTCTTTTTAACTTTTTTTTATTAAAATTAATTTCGATATAACTTCATAACTAAAGTAAAGACTTTTAATAGGATACTCTTTCTAATAATTGCTACGCGTCTATCTTCAGACTAAATTAGGTGCTTTGCGGGGGTTGCCAAGCCAGGTCAAAGGCGTAGGCCTGAGGCGCCTATCCTGTAGGGGTTCGTGGGTTCAAATCCCACCCTCCGCACCAAATGTAGCACGGATTTTGTAAAATCGATTAATTTAATCAATTCAAAGCTTATTTGTTATCAATATTACCTAACTAAAGTTTTTCTTTACTAATGATTTGAATATTTTATAAATAAAAATTAACCAAATATGACTACCTTCAATACTTTTTTGAATATTATCGAACAATTTTTTTACTAATAAATAATTGTTAAATGCATGTATTGTGTAAGTGAATATTTAGTTGCTTCAAACAGGACTTGATAAAGTAATGAGACCTTCCAAATTTAAATCAAGAAAATTCGTTTCAGTTGATCCCCTTAAATGTACTGGGTGTGGAATCTGTGAATATGCTTGTACCTTAGAAAAAGGTGAAAAAGTCTGGAATCCAATCCGTTCAAGAATACGTGTTGTTCGAATGTCGCCCGTATTCAATTTTGCCTTAGCTTGTAGGTTTTGTGAAGACGCAAAATGTGTAGCCGCGTGTCCAGAAGATGCCTTAAGTCAATCTGAGGAAGACGGTATTTTAATGATAAACGATAAAAAATGTATGGGTTGTGATTGGTGCGTTCAAGCATGTCCTCATGGAGGAATTATGCTACATACTGATACAGGCAAAGCTATTGCGTGTGATCTTTGCGAAGGTGAGCCTAATTGTGTAGAGTTTTGTCCTGAAGAAGCTTTAGATATAGTATCAACTGACGAGGAAGCTGAAAAAAGATTTGACAAAGCTTTGGAAAAACTGCCAGATGCAACTGATCATCTATCTAATACTGTGAAAACAAAAAACTGGAAACCTTTATTGGCTGAAGCTGAAAAAAGATCAATGAGAGTTACTGAAAAACTTGAAGCGTTGAATAAAAAAGCAAGTAGCAAAAATAATCAACAAACTAAGAAATAGATACTATGCTTTTCTGAATTTAAGAACTTGCTTGTTTTTTCTCTTCATATCCCGTTAAGAATTGATCAATATCTCTTCCATTTTTGCTTCCATTATATCCTCCTTCCAAAACGAAGAACGTACCTTTTTTTAAGCTAGCAATTTTTCTACCTAATAACCTGAAACTTTTTTCAGTTAAACCGAGAGATGCTAAATCTCCTTTGTGAGTATCAAAACCCGCGGAAATAGCTACAATTTCAAACTTATCTATTTCAATCATTTTTAATGCGTGTTCAAAAGTTTCTAAATATTTTTTTTCCCCACAATCAGCTTCAAGAGGAAAATTCAAACAGTTACCAATCGACTTTTCTCCAGTTCCTGGGTAATGTGGAAATCTATGTAGTGAAATATACTGAATCTTAGAATCACCTTGGAAAATTTCTTGAGTCCCATTTCCATGATGTCCATCAATATCTATTATTAATGCAGATTTGTTAACTGCTTTTATAGCAATTGCTATATTGTTTAGATAACAAAAACCTCTCGAATTAACATCCAATGCTGATCCATTTGATCCAGCATGATGCCCTGGTGGTCGCATCAATGAAAATCCCTCTGTTTTAGCTGCTAGAATGGCTCCTCCAGCTGACAAACGTGCATATTCAAAAATATTATCATAAGCTGGTGTATCAGAATCATCAACTAGACTTTTTTTAAGATTCCAAACGTATTCACTTTCATGAGCACGAAGTAAATCGTCGTCGGAAGCAGGTTCTGGCTCTAAAAAAGAATATTTTTTCTCAATTAAGAATTCGTAAGCTTTTTTTACCCTTTGTGGTCCTTCAATATGCCAGACGCCATAATTCAAACACTTTTCAGAAAAAACTATTGGTGTTTTCATAATAGCTTACATCCATAAACACATAAGCGACGCTTTCCAAATTAAAATATACCTCTTAAAAAAACTCTCTCTATCTGGATATGATATTTACCAATGATTTCAGAAAATCCATTTGAAAAATTTCGTGAGGAATCCAAAAGCCTCCTCCTTAAAGCTGCGAATAATTTTCTTCCTAGCACAAATCTTATCAACTTAAACCTAAGAAAACCTCCAAATATTGATTTTGGACAACTTGCATCGTCAATATGTTTTGAACTAGGTAAAACATTAAAAAAGAAACCTCAAGATGTTGCTATTTCTTTGGTTTCTATGATTGATACTTCAAATTTTGATTTAGTCGAGAAAGTTGTTCCTAATGGAGGCTACATAAATTTTTATTTAAATTTCTCAAAATTTTCAAATCTAACCATTTTATCAATTAAAAAATTGAAAAAAAAATATGGTTTCGTGAAAACTAGTAATCCTAAAAAAATAATAATTGAACATACAAGTGTTAACCCTCTTCATCCAATCCATATTGGTCAAGCGAGAAATCCGCTATTGGGCGATGCTTTAGCACGAATTTTAGATAAAAGAGGTCACTTTGTTTTTCGTCATTATTACATAGATGATGTTGGTCGCCAATCATCAGTTGTTGCTTATGGGTATGATAAATTAAGTAGACCACAACCCACTGAAAAATCAGATCACTACGTTGGAAAAATATATACAATTACCTGTTGTTTGGTTGAAATTAACCGTCTGAGAAAAAAAATAAGCGAATTAACTCTTGGCCCCTCATCTGAAGAATTATTTAAAATAAAATCTTCTCTTGATGAATGGTTATCTATTAGTGAGGAGCTAAACCAAAAATTTCCAACTCTTTTTTTTGATCTGTCTGAGAAAATTGGAAGTGAAATAAATCCTGAGGAGGATATAAGTAAACTTAACCTTGATTATGAAAATGGTACTCTAAAAGCTAAAAACCTTGTAAGAACTGTTAGTGAACTTTGTTTGAAAGGATTTAAGAAAACTCTGGATAGAATAAAAATTTTTTATGACTCATGGGATTGGGAAAGCGATTTAGTTTGGAGTAAGAAAGTTTCTGATGTTCTAAAAAAACTTCGATCTTCTCCATTTGTATATTCTGAAGGTGATATTTTAGCATTCAACTCAGAGAAGGTAGCGCTTTCATTATCTCTTAAATCTAAATTAGGTTTGAATGAAGATTATGAGATTCCATCTTTAACTCTTATACGATCAGATGGTACAACTCTTTATACTACTCGTGATGTTGCTTATACTCAATGGAAATTCACTCGAGCTGAAAAAGTTATAAATGTAATTGGTATGGAACAGTCTTTAGCTCAATTACAATTAAAGTTAGCTCTTTATGCTTTAGGTGACCAAGAATTCGCGGATAATTTTGTTCATTTTGCATATAATCTAGTTTCTTTACCAGGTTATAAAATGTCAAGTCGTAGAGGACACTATATAACTTTTGATGAAGTGTTAGATGAAGCTATTGAAAGAGCTTATAAAGAAGTTTCAAAACGTTCACCTTCTCTTTCGGATAAGGAAAAACAAAAAATCGCAAAATTTGTCGGAATTGGTGCTGTGCGTTATGCACTTATTGATGTTGATCCTTTAAAACCTGTAATTTTTACTTGGGATAAAGTATTGAATTTTGAAACTAATAGTGCTCCATACGCTCAATACACTCATGCAAGAGCTTGCAGTATATTGCGTAAAATAAAAAATCAGACAGATATCCCAAATTTTGGTTTATTAGAAAAAAAACTTGAACATGAATTAGTTCTTTTTCTATCAAATTTTCCAGATGTTTTCCTAGAAGCTGCAGAATATTTAAAACCAAATATTATTGCAGATTATGTCAATGCTCTAGCAGATAAATTTAATTCTTTCTATAATGCGTTTCCAGTTATTAAAGCGGAGACAACAGAACTTAGAGATGCCAGAATCTTTTTAACAGAAGCGATAAAAATAGTCATTTCCAATGCTCTCAATTTAATTGGTGTATTTGCTCCAGATAGAATGTAGACAACCTTCCATTTTATTTGTATTACCTTAATTTCCATATTTTTTAGGAATTATTTAAATTTTTTTTTCCGTTGTCAGATACTAAATATCTTCTTTTTTTGTTATCTTTTTTGGAATAGTGATAATAAATTTCAAATATATGCTATTCTATCTAAAAGTGGGTGCTAACTAATGAAAAAATCATTTCTTAATAAAAAAGTAAAAGCTATTGAAGTTAAAGAAAAAAAAATATCACAGCTTCTAGATGAAATGGGAAATACTGCTTACCAAGGGAGAAAACTAGGAGAAGCTGTTGATGTTTGGGAAAGTATGATTAAAGACAAAGATTTGACCATTGTTTTAGGTCTTTCTGGTTCAATGAGTACAGCAGGACAATGGAAACTGGTTAACTGGTTGATCGAAAAACGATTTATTGATGTTATAGTTTCAACTGGTGCTAATGTATCAGAAGATATTATTGATGCTATGGGTTACAGTTATTGGCAAGGAAGTCACATAGTTAATGATCAAGAACTTCTGAAAGAAGATTTAAACAGATACTATGACGTCTACGGTAAAGAAATTGATTATAGAAAAATGGAAGAACTTTTAACAGAATTTATTTTGACCTTAAAAAACGATTTTCCTTATTCCTCGGTTGAATTTTTCTATCTTTTAGGGAAATTTTTAACTAAAAAATCAGTTAATAGCATAGTTGCAGTTGCTGCAGAAAATGGTGTACCTGTTTTTAGTCCAGCGATGATAGATAGTGCCTATGGCGAAGCTTTTTTGATGGCGAAAAATCAGGGTCATAACGTGATATTGGATTCTGTAAAAGAATTTGATCAGTTTGTAAGCATCGGCGAAAAAACTAAAGATGTAGGTGTTATTTATATTGGTGGAGGCGTTCCTAAAGACATTACTCAACTAATTGCCATTTCTGTTTCACCTAGGACTGAGGATAAAGGTGTTCCAGGTAGGGATGGCCATTTACGTAAAAGCTTACAAGAGTTTTATTATCCACATAAATATGCTATTCAAATAACTACTGATTCGCCACAATGGGGTGGTTTGTCAGGATGTACTTTAGAAGAAGCTGTAAGCTGGGGTAAGATTGATAATTTAGGAAAGAGGGCCGTTTGCTATTGCGATGCGACTATAGCTTTGCCATTATTAACTCATGCACTCAATGAACGTGTTAAATCGCGAAATCAGCCACCAGATCTATCATGGTTATTTAGCTCTATTGTTTAATTTTGATTCTATTTAGAACTGAACTAATCATTAGAGGTAATAATATCGTTGCATCTCCTTCAACCATTATTTGTTTTGCTTTTTCATTTATTTTACCCCATGATATGGCTTCCCTAGGTCTGGCTCCTGATAGACTACCATCCCATTCTTCTGCTGTGCTTAGATACACAGCATAATCTAGACCATTTTTAAATTGATTCCACCATATTGTATGATGTTTCGCAATTCCTCCACCCACAATCAAAGCTCCTGTCTTCTTTGCAGAAAAAACAATATCATTTATTTCTCCTGAATCTTTTAGCAAATCAATTTTAAACTTATGATCTTGACTAAACAGCCATGTCTGATACCCTACTGCTCCATCAGTAATTCCTGGAACAAAAACAGGTATACTATTTTTTGCTGCCCAATACAAAATCGAACTTTCATTACAAATACGCGTTCCTATTTCTTTACAATATTGCTTCGTTGAAAGTTCTCTTATTCCATCTTTCCATAGAGTTGCAAGCAGTTTTTGAATTTTATTCTCTATTATTACTCCATAACTATCATTAGGAACTAGTACATTTCCTAATCGATTTATTCCTTTTTTATGAAGAATACTATCATTCATTACAAATGATCCTTTGTAATAATTTTTCCAACATCTTGCTATATCATGGTCTAAAGTGCCGCATGTTGTGATTACGAGATCCACCATTTTTCGTTTTACCAGTTCTTTAAAAACACCGCGAGTTCCTGTTGAAACTAAATTTGCTGTGAAAGAAAGAAATTTTGTACAATTCTTATCTTTTATCATTTGTTCCAAAATATTTATGCTGTTTGAAAGTTTACCTGCAGTAAAACCCCATGCGTTTTCCATTTGAGTTATTAGAGCTTCCACTGAAAGTCCTTCTTGTAACTCAAAATCTTTAACAATTTCTCTTAACATTTCTTTGGATCCTTTTACTTTTGCTTCCTTGTTGTTATAGTTGGTGAATTTATTTAACATTAATTTATATTTTCATTATCATTTTAATTATTGGATTATTTTAAAAGATGCCTGCCTCTTTTAGTCTTAAAGCTTGTGTAATATTTCCCTTTAGTTTCAATTTCCCAGAAAAAAATGCTTTTTCACCACTTAATTTGCCATTTATTATATCTAAATAATCCTTCTCTTTTATGGTCAAGGAAAGTGTCGGACAATTATGGATTCCATTTTTAATTTCTAATAATTGATTTTTTATTATAATTATCCATTTTCCTCCATTATCTCCAGAGATATTTATGTTAACGATAACATCAACACCTTCAGCTTTTTCTGGATTAAACCTTTCAGGTAATATTTTTTCAAAAAAATCTTTAGGTGTTTTAACTTCTACCATTTTCTATTCCTTCAAATATGTGACTATGTGCCTATTGTATTCTTTTTTACAGCCTTTTATTGTCTAAACAAGTCTTTCTCTTTTGGTCTGAATAATTCATTTGCAGAAACTCTTTTTGATGTTTGATACTTATACCCTCTTATTATAGCAGCTGGTATTCCTTCATTTGCTTGACCTATTACCAATTCCGCAGCAGAAGCCAATTCATCTGCAATTGCAGTTCTTTTCATTCTTAAAACATAACCAAATAAGTCTTTTTCTCCCCTTCTATCTCTAATAGGTTTTATTCCAGCTATACCTATTGCAACATTAATTTCTCCTATCCTTAAAGGTCGACCTTGTGTATCTGAGATTATTACTGCTACATTACAGCCTGTCAGAGCAAATATTTCTTGTTTAATTTTTTTTGCTGAATTATTAGCGTTTTCAGGAAGTAATACAACATTTCTTTCTCCTTTAACATTTGATCTGTCTACTCCTGCATTCGCACATACCATACCACAATTATGTTCAGTTATGATACTGTTACGACGCATTCGAACTATCTCTTTGGTCTCTCTTAGAATAACCTCAACTAAAGCTGGCTCTTTCTCAGTTTTTATTGCTACCTCTTTTGCTCTTTTTGATGGCAAAATTTCATCGAGATTAACAACGTTTCCCTCTGCTTTTGAGACTGCAACATGGGTAATGACAATCACATCTTTTTCTTGTAAGTTCTTTTTTTCCTCTTTTAATGCTTTCACTATTAAATTAGCTATTTTATCTCCCTTTTTTATTAGTGGTAATCCTTCAACTGCGATAATTTTTATGGTTTCTATTATTTTGATTTACCTCCATCTGCTTATGGAACGCTTTTTTTATCCAAACTATCCTTTATTCTCATTTTATAAAGCTGATTGTTAATTATTTTTGCACCTTTTATAGGAAACTCTGCATTGCTGTTATATCAACTTAATTCAGCAAGACGTATAATTAGTTAATTCGGGAAGGTTTTAAAAACAAATAATTGGTTATAAAGATATTCAAAAGAATACTTCTTTGAATTGGAGACCGACCAATCTTGGGGATAGATAACCTTAACCATATTTTTAATCCTAGAACGAATTGCAGTTATAGGTGCTTCTGAGAGGAAAGGATCAATTGGTGCCAAAATTCTTAGAAATTTAATTGGTGTGGGTTTTAAAGGAGGGGTCTATCCTGTAAATATGTTTAGACAAACTGTACAGGGAATTCCGGCATATCCGAGTATTAGTAAAATTCCCAAAAAAATTGATTTGGCTATCATTGCTACTCCTGCGCATACTATCCCTCAGATAGTTGAAGAATGTGGAGAAGCTGGTGTTTCAGGTTTAATTATTAACTCTGCTGGTTTTAGGGAGGTGGGAGCTGAAGGGATTGAGTTTGAAAAAAAAATAATTGAACATAAACAAAAATTCAATATGCGTATTATTGGTCCTAATAGTTTTGGTGTTTTGAGACCAAGCATTAATCTGTATGCTACTTTTGCAGGTACTTTGGCTTTGCCTGGAAATATTGCTTTTCTATCTCAGAGTGCTGCTTTATGTTCTTCAGCTTTGGATTGGGCTAAAGAATCTGGAGTTGGATTTAGTGCTGTAGTTTCTACAGGCTCAATGCTTGATGTGGATTTTGGTGACTTAATTGATTATTTTGGCGCTGATTCAAAAACTAGGAGTATAGTGCTTTATGTTGAGTCTATAAAGCACGCTAGAAAGTTTATGAGTGCTGCAAGAGCTTTTGCTCGAACTAAACCTATTGTTGTAGTTAAGGCTGGTCGCTCCAAAGAAAGTGGAGCTTCAACACTATCACATAGTGGTAGTTTAAGTGGAGAGGACGCTGTTTATGATTCTGCTTTTAGGCGTGCAGGAATTGTTCGAGTTGGAGCTATTATGGATCTTTTCAATTGTGCAGAGGCCTTAGCTATGCAATCTAATCCATCCGGCTCAAATCTTACCATTATCACTAATGCAGGTGGTCCTGCAATAATGGCAACAGATCATTTAGCAGATAGAGGTGGAAAAATCTCTAATTTGACTGATTCAACAATACAAAATTTGAAGAATGTGTTGCCTCCATATTGTAATACAACAAATCCTGTGGATATATTTGAAGAAGCTAGTCCAGAACGGTTTAGAGATGTTATTGATATATGCTTAAAAGATAATAACAGTAACGGATTTTTATTAATTTATGCACCTCAAGCAGCAGCTGATCCTATAGATGTGGCTAATATCCTTGTAAATGCAGCAAAACAAACAAATAAGCCAATTCTAGCCTCTTTTATGAGTGAAGATACTCAAAGCCGAAAAGCATGTAAATTACTTCAGCGTAATGGTATTCCAGTTTTTACAACACCTGAACAAGCTGTTTCCACATTTATGTATATGTATAGCTATACTCAAAATTTGGAACTTTTGTATCAAACCCCTGAAGAACTATCTATAGAGAAAGCTGATTCAAAATCTTTAAAAGAAATTCTCAAACGTTCAATATGCACAGGAAAACAAACTCTTAGTTTATTAGATTCTTTACATTTTCTTGAAATGTACAATATTTCAACTATAAAAACTGAGATTATATCCTCTCCTGAAGAAGCAAAAATAAAATCAGCTGAGCTTGGCTATCCAGTTGTTATGAAACTTATATCTCCACAAATTATTCACAAAACAAAGAATGAAGCGGTTATTCTCAATGTTTGTTCACCTGCGGATGTTCAAGCTTCATATGATAAATTATTGATTAATTTTAATAGACTTAAACCTGGCGCAGAATTCCAAGGAATAGCTATTCAGCCAATGGTGCAAAAGAATGGATACGAGTTGATTATTGGATGCAAAAAAGATTCTCAATTTGGATCCGTTATTCTCTTTGGTACAGGTGGAACAAACACTGAATTGTTTAAAGATATTGCAATAGGTTTTCCGCCTCTAAATCAAGTTCTCGCAAAAAGACTTATGGAGAATACTTTAATTTACAAACATGCCGCTGCTAGTGAATTCCCTTTAAATGTCAAACTCCTAGAAAAGATTTTAGCAAAGTTTTCACAACTTGTTATCGATTTTCCCGAAATCAAAGAAATTGATATAAACCCTCTTATTGTCGATCAGAAGAGTGCTGTAGCAGTTGACGCCCGTATAGTTGTTGATCTCGAACAAAAAGATCGAAAAACTGGTTTTTGTGAACATCTTGTAATCGCTCCTTATCCTCGGAGATATATTTCTCAATGGAAAACTAAGGATGACGAAAAAGTTTTGCTTAGACCAATAAAACCTGAAGACGAATCTCTATTTAATGCTCTTTTTTCTTCTCTTTCGGCAGAGACTAAACGGTTTAGGTTTTTTGATATAATTAAAGAGTTGTCACATGAAAAGTTGGTGAGATTTTGCAATTTGGATAATGATCGTGAAATCGCGATAATTGCTGAATTCCAAAAGGAAACTAAACAGATTATTGGTGTTGCCCGCTTAATTATTGATGTGGGCGGTAATGATGGTGAATTTGCAGTACTAGTCAATGATTTGTGGCAAGGCAAAGGTTTAGGATCCGAACTTGTTGATCGTATTATTGATATTGCACGTGATATGGGTGTCAAATATATTTATAGTGATGTCATTTCTGAAAATCATAAAATGCTAAATTTGGCTGAAAAAAAAGGTTTCAAAAAAGAAAAGATAGATTACGATACAACCAAAATAGTAAAAATTCTTGATTGATTATTCTACTAAATTTACCTTAAGACAATAAAAGAAAAAAGAATAAGAATAATAAACTTGACAGCTATGTCAGGTTCTGAATTTTTGAAGTTTTCCTAATAGCTCTAAATCACCCTTAGGATCGCCTGCACAAGTTGCAATTATACCATCAACAAGACCATCTAATTTTGTAGCGTATTCTTCTACTTTATCCATTGTAGTTGTTACTGGCCAACCGATCATTTTTACTATCTCTGCATTTTTTGGTGTTCCTACTAAGAAGTATGAATAAATTGGTTTGTTTAATCTTTTACACTCTTTAGCTACTTTTTCCAATGTAGGAAATGATTTGTCTTCAAGCCTCATAAAGGCAACAAAGTCCCAATCGCCTCTTACTCTTTCAATATTATCTTCAGCAGATCGTCTTGCCGAAATTAGACAGCCTAACTTTAGATTTTTTAGTTTTACTTTAGTTCGTAGAAACTCTCTTGCTTTCTCTGAAGACGGAAGCATTTTAATAGGTTCCCCATATGCAGGTTTATCACCCATCGTAAGTGCTAATCCATCCAGACCAATGATATCCGATGCTAAAGCCAAACCTCCCACTTCTACTGGACCTTTGTAGTGGAGGATAAATATTGGAATCACTATTTTATCTGGATATTTCGATTTTAGTATACAACTTACAACCGTACCAGCAGGAGCAGGAAAACCAGCAGCACTATCTGTAACGTTCCATCCGTCTACTAAATCTTTGGTTTCTTCAGCTAATTTTAGAAATTTTCGAGTCGGAACAAATTCGTGTAATATTTTCATTGAAAAATCATCTCGGCTAAAAGGGGAAGGGATTGATATTAAAAAATCTTTTGTACTTGTGCTTTTATCTTTTTTTGTTTTTTTATATAATAGTCTTTTATTTTTTTTAGGAAATGTAAATAAATCATAAATTACCTAAAAACAAATCAGATGAAAAATGAAGATCGCGATTTCTGGTAAGGGTGGAGTTGGGAAAACGTTGATTTCTGCGGGTCTTGCAAAAGGATTTGCTGAAAGAGGGTTGAAAACAATTGCTATTGATGCTGACTCTTCTCCGAATCTCGGATTGACTTTAGGGTTATCAGCAGAAGAAGCTCGAAAGATTACACCTATATCTGAGAATAAAAAACTTGTTGACTCAAAAACAAACACGGGCTATTCAGGAGTTTATAAGTTGACTTTTAGTGTGGATGATATTGTGCGAGATTATTCAATGCTTACTCCTTTTGGAGTTAATATGATGGTCATGGGCACTGTTCAGTCTATGGGATCCGGTTGTATGTGTGCTCCTAACGCAGTTATTCGTGAGTTGTTACGTCATTTAATAGTTGAAAGAGATGAGGCTGTTGTACTTGATATGGAGGCAGGTGTTGAACATATTGGAAGGGGCACAGCAAGCCATGTTGATGTTCTGCTTGTCGTTGCTGATTCAAATCTAAAAGCGCTTGAAATTGCAAAAAGAATTAAAGATTTCGCTAAAACTGCAGGAATGAAACAGATTTATCTAGTAGCCAATAGAGTTATGAATGATCTTCAAAAAAGGGCAATTATAGAATTTGCAGAAAAAAATGATTTAGAGATCCTTGATTTTATTCCTTTTGATCAAGGTGTTATTGAAAAAGATATGCAAGGTGTGTCTCCTCTTAGTTTCAAGGAACTTGAGGCTGTAAAGACTATAGATGCTATTTCAGAAAAATTACTTAATAAAAATATGAAATCGAGATGATATTATATTGAAAACTCTTGTTACTATTGGAAGAGGCGGAACTGGTAAATCAAGTTTTGTAGCTCTTATGGCAAAGTGTTTTATTGAAAATGGGCAATCTCCTTTGCTTTTGGTAGATGCGGATCCAGATCAGAACCTCTCAGAAATGGTGGGTATTGACCTTAAAGCTGAAGGAAAAAGTACGATTGCTGAATTAATCGTTAAGACCTTTATAACAAAAGGGGGAACTACTGTTGGGGTTCCTCCAACTGAGAGAATAGAAAGCAAAATTTGGGCGGAGGGTCTATATGAAAGTGATAACTTTGATTTTCTTGCTCTTGGAACAAAATGGGTAGAAGGCTGTTATTGTATGCCCAATTCTGCTCTAAAAGGTGCATTGGCGTCTTTAACAAAAAACTACAAGTACGTTCTTATTGACTCACCTGCTGGTTTAGAACACTTAAACAGAAGAATAACCTCTAAAGTTGACGATATTTTTGATATTCTTGATCACTCAAAAAAATCCGTAGATCATGTAAAAAGAGCTCAACGCATTGCAAAAGAGGTAGACATCGAATACAATAATTTTTATCTCATTGGCGGTTATCGATTTCCCGGTGATCTTGCTAATCAAGTTGAAAATTCTCTAAATTTTAAATATCTAGGAAAAATTGTGAATGACCCTCTCTTAGACGATTATGTTCTTAACGGAAAATCCTTGCTAGATTTACCTTCAGACAACGAAGCGTACGATTCTGTAAAGAAAATTTTGACTAATGCTAAATATTTATAATTTATTCTTTTTTTTCGTATTACTTAGATTATTGAATTTTTAAAAATAATCTGGAAACGTTTAAAAAGACTGTTTTGTTTGATTTTTTATCCAAACCTATAGAGGTTTCAAATTGACCAGAAAAAATGTTCGAGTTAAAATTGGTGAAATGAAGACCAGCGCTGGTCTCATTAAAAATCTTGAATTATCAGTCGGAAAGCTTGTTGATGACTCTTGGGAGGAACCTATGGGTCCTACTCCTATGCCCGGTTTAACAGACCTTAGAGACTGGGATATGAAACTCCTCAATAAGTATAAACCATTTTATTTGCCAGCTTGTGATCTTTGTTGTAATTGCACTTTTGGCAAATGTGATTTAACAGGAGGCAAACGTGGGGCTTGTGGAATTACGATGGAAGCTCAATCATCACGTAGAGCACTCTTGGCTTCTAGCATAGGAGCTGCAACTCACACAGCTCATTCTCGACATATGATTGATCATCTTATAGAAAAATATGGTCGTCGTTATGCCCTGGATATTGGTGGTTTAAATATTAAAGTAGAAGCGCCAGTTACACGACTTATAACTGGGATAAAACCTGAAACTTTAGGCGACTTAGAGGAAGTTCTAGATTATTGCGAGACACAAATAACTCATTGTCTTTCAGCTGTGCACACTGGTCAAGAAGGTAACAATCTGGATTTTGAATCAAAAACTTTCCATGCTGGGAGAATGGACCAAATAGGAATGGAAATTGGTGATATTGCTCAAATATCAACATTAGATTTCCCAAAAGCTGATCCTGAAGCCCCTCTAATTGAGATGGGAATAGGAACGGTCGATACATCAAAACCTGTTATTATGGCTATTGGACATAATGTAGTTCCCTCAATTGGTGTTATAGATTTCATGAGAGATAACGGTCTAGAGGATAATCTCGAAGTAGTAGGTTTATGTTGTACTGCTTTTGATATTACTCGAAACTGGAAACGAGGAAAAATTGTTGGTCCAATTTCTTGGCAACTTAGATTTATAAGAAGTGGATTTGCTGACGTAGTCATTCTAGACGAACAATGTGTTCGAACAGATATCTTCAATGAAGCTGAACGTGTCAAAGCTCCAGTGATTGCGGCTTCAGAGAAGAATTGTATGGGTTTCAAGGATCGAACAAATGATCCGACAGAAGAGATTATTTCTGATTTAGTAACAGGTAAAGTCTCTGGTGTTTTAATTCTTGATCCTGAAAAAGTTGGTGAAGTTGCAGTAAAAGTAGCACAACAGGTAGCTCCAAAACGTAGAAACTTTAATGTTCTTCCTGAAATTGAAGAAATAAAAGAGTTAGCTAAAACCTGTAGACATTGTAATCTATGTCAAAGATCTTGTCCTCAAGACCTGGAAATATCTGAAGCCTTAACAGTTGCCGCTGAGGGTTCAATAGCTAAACTAACTGACTTATATGAATCTTGCATAGGATGTGGTCGTTGTGAACAAGTCTGTCCAGTCAAACTCTCTATACATAGTTTTATAGTGAAGGCTGGAGAGAAAAAAATGGTTGAAGAAACTAATTTTTGTCGTTGCGGCCGGGGTGCAGTTCAGGATGTTGAAATTAGAAATGTTGGTAGTCCAATTGTACTCGGTGAAATACCTGGAATACTAGCAGTTGTAGGCTGTTCAAACTATCCTAAGGGTGGCAAAGACGTCTATGATATATGCAGAGAATTTGCTAAAAGAAGATTCATAGTTGTAACTTCAGGATGTTCAGCAATGTCTGCTGGTTCTTACAAAAACGAAGAAGGCCAAACACTATATGAAGAGTTTACAGGGGATTTTGCTGCTGGCGGAGTGCTCAATGTTGGTTCATGCGTTGCAAATTCGCATATTGCAGGTGCAGCAATTAAAGTTGCTAACATCTTTGCAAAAAGACCATTAAGAGGAAATTATGAAGAAATAGCCGATTATATACATAATCGAATAGGAGCTGTTGGTTTAGCTTGGGGTGCATACTCCCAAAAAGCAGCCTCAATTGCAGCAGGAGTCGAAAGTTTAGGTATTCCAGTGCTTGTTGGCCCACATGGAAGCAAATACAATCGTATGCTTCTAGGAAGAGAAGATAAAAAAGAAGACTGGGAAGTTTTCGATGCTCGTTCAGGTGACAAAGTTAATGTTGGTCCAACTCCAGAACATTTATTCCAAACTGTTGAAACAAAAGAAGAAGCCATGGTTACTATAGCTAAATTATGTATTAGACCCAATGATACTTGGAAGGGAAGATCGATTAAACTTTCACATTATATTGATTTGAGCAAACGATTTTATGGTATTATTCCTCAAGACTTGGATAAGTTTGTGAGGACACCGGCTGATATTCCTATGACAATGAAAGATGATATACTAAAGATTCTTAAGGAGAAAGGTTGGAAAGAAACAATTATTCCTGATCCGACCCTTCTTCCTAGAATGATAAGGAAAAAAAGGAGTTAATGGAAAATGTCATGTGAACCCTGGCAATGTGCTGAAGGATCTGCAACAAAGAAGGCTATGGCGATAACAAAACCTGAAGTAGCTGTGTCTTTGATTAAGCGAGCGGCTAGGCCAATTCTTGTTGTTGGTAGTGAGGCTGTTACGCGAAATTTGGATGGTAAACTGCTTATTGAATATCTTGATTGATTTTGCTAAAGCCTCAAAAGTTCCGGTTGTAGCAACTGCTCATATGGTTGGCGAATTTTTGAAAAGAGGTTATAGGCCTGCTGGTTTTATGTCGGCTATGGATATTGGTAATCGTCTTGTTGATCCGGATTGGCAAGGACTTGATGGTAAAGGCCCATATGATTTAGCTTTGTTTGTTGGTCTTCCGTATTATATGGAGGGTTTGATTTTGTCTGGGCTTATGCATTTTGCGCCTGAGTTGCGTACGGTTACTTTGGATAATAAGTTTCATCCGCATGCGTGTTGGTCTTTTCCTAATGCGGGAGTTAAAATTTGGGCTGAGAATCTTAAAGTCATGATTTCAAAATTTGAAGGAGGACAATAAAAAAAATGTCAATGTTTAAAGATATACCCGTAGAAGTTGGCGTAATATACGAAGGAGAAAGAATCCGAAGAAAAGATATGCAAGTAGAACTAGGTGGTCCTTCAATGAAGGAAAAGTTCGAACTAGCAAAAGTAAAACCCCTAACTGAAATTGAAGATGGAAAAATAACCATAATCGGTCCAGACATTAAAGATATGGCTGAAGGAAAAGCCTATCCTTTAGGCATACTAGTAGAAGCTGCCGGATCAACTCTTGACCAACAACTCGAAGGTGTTATAGAAAGACGAATACACGGTTATCTGAATTATATTGAAGGCTTAATGCACCTGAACCAGCGTTATGACATCTGGATACGAATAGGCAAAAAAGCTTTCCAGAAAGGTCTAAACTCACTCCAATACATTGGAAAAGTTCTATATACCTTATTCAAAAGTGAACTAAATATAATTGAAAAAGTACAAATAACCTTCATTACTGATCCAACAAAAGTTCAAGAACTTTATCCACAAGCTTTGCAAGACTATGAAACTCGAGATGCAAGAGCAAGAGGACTAAAAGATGAAGAAGTAGACAAATTTTACGGCTGTATGCTCTGTCAATCATTTGCTCCCTGCCACGTATGTGTTATTTCACCCCAAAGATACTCAAACTGTGGTGCAATATCTTGGTTTGATGGACGTGCATCAGCTAGCATCGATCCAAAAGGTCCAGTTTTTGCCATTGAAAGAGGCGAACTATTAAACGCAGAAAAAGGTGAATTTTCAGGAGTAAATGAGGTCGTCAAAAAGAAAACATTAGGAGATGTAGAACAAGTCTGGTTATACACTGCTTTTGACCATCCACACACATCATGTGGATGTTTTGAAGCTGTAGCATTCTACATTCCTGAAGTTGACGGATTAGGAGTAGTTAACAGAAGTTTCAAAGGAGCAACCGTAAATGGGTTACCCTTTTCAACACTTGCCGATTCTACAGCCGGTGGACGACAAATAGACGGATTCCATGGTATGTCTATTGAATACATGCGATCTACAAAATTCTTAGATGCAGACGGTGGATGGAACCGGATAGTCTGGCTCCCTAAAGAAGTCAAAGAACGAGTAAAAGACTTCATTCCAAAAGAAGTTGTTGATAAAATAGCAACTGAAGAAAACGTTAAAGATATCGATTCCTTGAAAGCTTTTCTAAAAGAGAAAAATCATCCAATAGTAGAAAAGTGGGAAACAGATAAAAACGAACTTACCCAAGAAACTAATATTGAATCTTCAGTAGAAGATTTAGCATTACCAGTTATGTCAGCATCAACCTTGCCAATAACTGCTGGTGGTTTCAAAATAATTCTAAAAGACGCAAAAATATACGCCAATAAAGTCATTATCAAAACCATTAAGAACGAAAAAACTAAAAAGCAGTGAACTTAATGCCTCACCATAACAAGAAAGAAGATAATTCCGGAATATCCTTAAACCCAGATATTTTGGATTTACTTGCCAACTTTCAAGAGATAGAAATAGAAGACTTTGAACTAGAAGTCGGAGAAATGGAACTTAGATTCGAACCTGGTATGGCAAGAAAACTTCTTCCTAAACTATTAGAAAAGAGCTCCCTATCTAAACCTGTTAATATCCTAAAAACGGACTTTTTACCTCCAATACAATCTTATTCTGGTAAAATCGCAGAAGTTAAACTAGGAGCTACTAAAAGTGAAGGTGGAAGCCGAGGAAGATCACTTGTTATAGGTGGCGAAACCTCACCTGCTTTTTACACTTTTGAAACCAAATTACCTCATCCACCTGTACTTACACTAGATGTTTTCGATATGAAAGTTCCATTATCCAAAGCCGTAAAAATGCATGTCAGAGAAGTCGTTGATGATCCTGCCGCATGGGCAAAACTTGCAGTTGAAAAATTTGGAGCAGACATGGTGACTGTCCACTTAATTAGTATTGATCCACTTCTAAAAGATGCAACTCCAAAAGATGCTGTTAAAACAGTAGAAGAAATTTTGCAAGCTGTAGATGTACCATTGGTTATTGGAGGTTGCGGAGATCCAATTAAGGATGCAGATGTTTTTGAAGAGATCGCCGAAACATTTTCCGGAGAACGTTTTCTAATTAGTTCAATAACCCAAGATATGGATGTAGAAAGATGTGCAAAATTTGTGAAGAAAAATGGACACGCCGCCCTATCTTTTACTCCTATGGACTTAAATCTAGCTCGAGAATTGAACCGAAGAATGTATGATTTTCTAGACAAGAAAGATATCGTTATGGATTTGACCACCGCAGCTTTGGGCTATGGGCTAGATTATGCGTTCACTAATATGGAACGAGCTAGACTTGCAGGACTTATGGGTGATACTGAACTCGCACATCCAATGTCCTCAGGAACTACAAATGCATGGGCTGCCCGGGAAGCGTGGCTAAAAATGTCTCAAGAATGGGAACCGCGTGAACTAAGAGGTCCCTTATGGGAATTAACTACTGCATTGACACTTTTGTTAGCTGGTGTAGATCTCTTTATGATGATGCATCCAGCTGCTGTAAAAACACTAAAAGATATTGTGAAAAACTTAACCCTAGGTAAAAAAGCTAATCCTGAGAAATATCTCGATTGGCTTTCAATTAAATCTTAAAGGAATGCAATATAAATGACTCAAAAAGGCAAAGCTGGTAAAAAAGAATTAAGTCCTATTGATATTTACAAACTACTTCCTAAAACTAATTGCAAAGAATGTGGCGAAGAAAACTGTATGGCTTTTGCCACAAAAATAGTTAATCGCGAAGTTCAAATCGATAAATGTCTACCTCTATTAAAAGAACAAAACTCCAAATCGTATGCTAAACTAAAAGAAATGCTAAAACCCCCAGTTAAAGAAGTTATTGTTGGTATAGGCGATAAAGCAGTCCATCTGGGTGGAAAACTTGTAATGTATCGGCATGAATTTACTTACTCTAATCCTACAGCAATTGCTATTGACGTAACTGATGAGATGAGCGAAGAAGAACTTCTGATAAGAATAAAGAAAACTGAAGAATGGCACTATGAATATATTGGCTACACACTAAAACTCGACATGATTGCTGTACGCTCTACTTCAAACGATCCTGAAAAATTCAAAACAGTTGTTAAAAAAATAGTTGAAAAATCAAAATTACCCCTAATTCTTTGTTCTCTTAACTCAAATGTTATAGAAGCAGGTTTAATGGCTGCACCAAAGAATAGATCACTAATATACTCAGCAACTCAAGAAAACTGGAAATCTATGGCTGAATTATCTTTAATGTATAAGTGCCCTCTTGTAGTTTCTGCTCCAAACGATTTAAACATGCTAGTTTCTTTAACTAAAACACTTCTAGCTTATGGTGTTGAAGATTTAGTTCTTGATCCAGGGACATTTGCAAATGAAGGTCTATCAGATACTCTAAACAACTTTACTATGCTACGCAGATCAGCTACAAAAAATGGTGAAGAACTTGTTGGTTTTCCATTAATAGGAATCCCAATGGTTGTTTGGAATGAAAAAGGTTCAACAGCTGATGAGGTCATAAAATGGCGTGAAGCATATCTAGCTTCCAGTCTAATTGTTCGTTTTGCTGATATACTTGTGCTTCACGGAAATGATGGTTGGTCTCTTCTTCCAATAACTGTATTAAGGCAAAACATTTACACTGATCCGCGTAAACCAGTTGCTGTTGACTCAGGTTTGAAGATTTTTGGAACACCAAACGAAAATTCGCCAGTGTTCTTTACTACAAACTTCGCTCTAACTTATTATACCGTTGCTTCAGATATAGAAAATTCCAAGCTTAATGCATATTTAATTGTAGTTGATACTGAAGGTTCCGCAGTAGACAGTGGAGTCGCAGGAAGAAAACTGACTGCTGAAACTGTTGCAGAAGCACTTAAAGAAGCCAATATGGAAACAAAGGTTGCACATAAAATACTCATTATACCTGGTAAAGCATCAAGAATAAGTGGAGAAATCGAAGAACTTAGTGGCTGGAAAGTTCAAGTTGGACCACGTGATTCTTCAGAAATTCCAAAATATCTTCAAGAAAAATGGCAACCTTAAATCTTGTCAATCTTTATAATTTTCGCTACTGTCTTTTGCTCTTTTTTTCTTTAATTAAACCTTAACACTTTTAATCATTAAAAAAATTATTTGATTCTATTTAGATAACTTAATCTTAATTATTGAATTCTTATTTGATTATACAATATATTGGCTCTCTCTAAATCGAACTTCATATATGATTTGATCTTCTGCTTTCAATAACCATTCTGAAAGTGCTTCGCAACTATTTGGATTACAAATAAATTCCTTTACCTTTTTCTTCCACAAACTACAATTAGTGCATGGAATTTCTTTATCGTCAACCATTAATCATCATCTGAACTTCTGATTAAATTTGATTTATTCTTTATGAAATACAACTAATATCTTCTAATAATAACTGCAGATATTCTCTCTGAGATAGAAAAACGGGATTAAGCTTATACTAAAACTAATAATATGTTTATCATAAAGAATAAAGTAGTTGACTAAATAGGAAAAGGGTATACTTGTCATCTAGAATTGATTGGTTAGAACTTTTGAATATTTGCAAAGAAGAGATTAAACTCAATGTATCTTCTTGTCTAGAAACTTTATCTGAACCTCAACCTGATTTAGGTAAAGGTGCTGGAGGTGATTCAATACAACTAGTGGATTTAGTTGCAGAGAAAGCAATTATTGAGACATTTCAAAAGCATGACATATCTTTTACTTTAATTAGTGAAGAATCAGGTATAAAAAATTTTTACAACAATTCTCAACACTTCTACATAACTATTGATCCAATAGATGGCACTACTAATTTGATGCATGGAATCCCTTTTTTCTGTTCATCTATTGCTATTTCAAAAAAACCCATCTTATCAAACGTTAGTGTTGGTATGGTCATCGATCTTTTTCATGATTTTACTTATTTTGCCCAAAAAAATAATGGAGCTTATTGCAATGGAAAAAAAATAACTACTTCAGATTGTGGATCTTTAATGGATACAATAGTGGGTCTAGACACCAATACTTCTGAAATTGAAACGTTTATTCCAAAAATTAGAAATTTAATCAAAGAATCCAATCATATCCGTCATTTTGGTGCAAACGCTCTAGAACTCTGTTATGTAGCAGATAGCAAGATAGGGGCTTTTGTAGATATTCGCGGAAAACTTCGAACAACTGATATGGCTGCTGGCTACCTAATACTTAAAGAGTCTGGTGGAATTCTAACTGATATTGAAAATTCTCCATTGGAAGCGAAATTAGATCCAAAAACCAGAGTTAACTTTATTGCCTCTGGAAATATTGAAATTCACAAGAAAATTCTCAACTTGGTGAAAAAACTTTGACAATAGTGTTTTGCAAACAAATAAATTTTGTTGTATACCTTATGTTTAAATCTTAACCTTAATATTACTTGAACAAAAAATTTATAGAAAGCCCCACTCATTTTTTCTATAGTGGAAGATTATGTCATCAGACGATAAAGATTATCCAGATTGGTTTACAAAACGACGCAAACATGTTTCGCGTGATCCTTTTTTTGGTGATATCGATCGTATGCTTCATGAAATGGAAAAAATGATGGAAGAAAAATTCAAAAGTTTTACCCAAAAAGTTCCTAAAGATTACATAAAAGAACGCAAACTTAAAGATGGTAGCACTATAAAAGAATGGGGCCCTTTTGTGTATGGTTATAGCATGAAAATAGGGCCAGATGGCAAACCGGAAGTTCGACAATTCGGAAATATCAAAAAAAGTCTAGAAGGTCCTGAAATAAAAAAAGAGCGAGAACCACTCGTAGATGTCATGGAAACTAGTGGCGAGGTCCATGTTGTTGTAGAATTACCGGGAGTAGAAAAGAGTGATATTAAACTTCTTGGAAACGAAGACAGTATTACAATATCTGTTAACACAACTAAATCAAAATATTACAAAGAAGTCCACCTTCAAACTAAAGTAAAAGTAAAAGAAGCAAGATCATCGTACAAAAATGGTGTATTAGAAGTGATATTGCCAAAAATTGAACCCACAGAAACTCCTGAGGGTGAACCCATAGATATAAACTAATTCTCTTTAGTTTTTTCCTATTTCATTGGTAATACAATATTGGTGTTCAAATGAGTGATAACTCAGAAATAACAAAACTAACCTCGATATGTAGCGAAGCGAAAAAAGAAGGAAAACTTTCTGGAGTAAATCTTGGTAAATTATACAATCTTTTTGGACCGAGATTTACAAAAGCTTTTGATACACTCAAAAGTAATCGAGTGAAAAAATATTTTTTCAAGCCTGGATGCAAAATTGTATGGATAGTTATTGGACGCGAAAGAGAATATTTAGTAATTCCTGAAGCTGATTTTTGCACTTGCGACGATTTTTACTATCGTGTCTTAGATAAAAAAATACATTTTTGTTATCATCTAATTGCACAAAAAATCGCACAAAATCTTGGTTGGTATGAAACGATAGAAGAAAGCAATGATTTATATGCTTCTTTAATGAATGAATGGAAAAAAGCTACTACTTAAATATCAATATACTAATGAGTATTAAGAAAAGGGTGATCTTAATGGATTTAAGTGCATATTTCCTTACATTCGAATATATTCTTATGGCTTCAACATTTATTGCTTTAGCTTTAATTTTCTTATACTCATATTATGCAAGTGATGAAGAGCAAAAAAATAAGAAATAGTTTATCAATTATTTTTTTTAAATATATGAGTCCATATTTAGTTTTTTTATTTTTAGGTCCTTTTCTATTTGAAATCTATTTGGTTCTGCTTTTTATTTTTAGTGCTATTTTATAAAAACAAGAAATTTATATTGCTTACAATATCTAACCATTTGAAATGTAAATATGACTAGCGAAAAGATTATTGAAGCGATTTTATCAAAACATTCTGAATTAAATCGTGAAAAAATATGTGAAGAATTGGCAATCGAAAAGGAAAAAACTAGTAATCTAATTAATGATGACACACTTCTGCGATTGATTGGGGCTCGATATGGAGTTAAGAGTGAGTTTAAGAAAACTTTTGATGGAAAACTCTCAATTTCTGATATTATTCCTGGTTTATATAATATCTCACTAATAGGAAGGATAGTTGCAATCTTTCCCATAAAATTCTTTCAAGGTAATCATCCTGGAAAATTAGTGAGTTTGATTATTTCTGATAAGAATAATCTGCTTCGCGTTGTTATGTGGAATGAGAAAACTGAATTAGTGGAATCTAATAAATTAAAACCTGGTCAAATAATTCTTTTCTCCCAAGGTTATACCCGTGAAGATCCAAAAGGTAATGTTGAGTTACACATTGGCCAAAAAAGCAAAATAACTCTTTTGAAAAATAATGTTAATCTGAAAGATTATCCTTCTATCAAAAATTTTTCCACAAAAATTGGAGACATTACCCCCAAACTAGCAACAGTTCATCTTATAGGTACAGTCAAAAAAGTTTTTCCAGATTCAAAATTTTCTAGAAGTGACTCAAGTGAAGGCATAGTTCTCCGTTTTATAGTATTTGATAAAACAGGAGAATTACCTGTGATTGTTTGGAATGAAAAAGCTGAAAGCTTAAAGTCAATTATCAAGAAAAATGCAGTTTTAATGTTTGTAAACATAAACGTAAAATTAACTTCTAATAATTCGATAGAACTACATGCAAATTTTAATACTTATATTGATCTGTTCTGCGGAAAAAAGAGTGATGATAGTTTTTCTTCCTAAAGAGTCCTAATTTTTTTTGCTATTTCATCACTCACTTCACTAGTAGTTGAGGAACCCCCAAGGTCTTTAGTTCGAATTTTTCCATCTTTTAATACTTCGATAACTGCTCTTTCTATTTTAGCTGCTGCCTGTTTTTCACCTAAATATTCCATCATCATAGCACCTGCCATTATTGTTGCTGTGGGATTTACCACGTTTTGCCCTGTGTATTTTGGAGCCGACCCATGCACAGGTTCGAACATACCATAACTTTTTCCGATATTAGCACCAGCTGCTAAACCTAAACTGCCAGTAACTTGAGCTGCTTCATCAGATAATACGTCACCAAACAAGTTTGTCGTAACAATCACATCATAAAATTCTGGTTTTTTAATAAGATGCATAGTCATAGCATCAATATGTGCTTCATCAACTTTGACTTCTGGATACTTTGGAGCTAGTGACTTAACTGCATCTTTGAAAATTTTTCCGGTTAACCTCAAAATATTGCCTTTATGAACATATGTCAAATGCTTTTTTCTTTTGGATGCTAATTTAAAGGCATACTCTGCAACTTTTAAGGATGCTTCTCTTGTAATTATTCTGAGAGCTATGCCCACTCCTGGAGATAACTCATATTCAATACCTGAATACATCCCTTCTGTGTTTTCCCTAACAACTATTAAATCAATATTAGATTTTAAAGCTTCAACATTTGGAAAAGAACGACAAGGTCTAACATTTGCAAATAAATCGAACATCTTTCTTATTTGAACAGCAGCACTAACTGGAGCTCCTGGTGTTTGAGGTGTTGTCATTGGACCCTTAAGGCAAGCATCAGTTTTTTTAAGGAGATCTACGGTCTCTTCAGGTAAGTTTGTTCCATATTTTTCTATACAATAAAACCCTGCGTCCCCATACTCAAAGTTGATTTTAAAATCAGTAGTTTCTACTAAAGCATTAATTACTTTTATTGTTGAATTGGTTACTTCTGGTCCTATCCCATCACCTTTAAGCGTTGCGATATTGTAAATTTTAGACATAATAATAAATCTCCATATTGTTTTCGTCTGTACATAGGTCTTTTCCCTTATCAGGATTACTATTATTATTGCATTTTTAAAATCTATTATTTTCACTTCTTTTATTTCTTGATCGATTTCAAAAATACCCGAATTAAACTTGAAAAAATATTGACTTTTAAAAATATTTTTTGATCATTAGATATTTTTTTTAAAAAACAGAAAATTTGAACTTGCTTAATTCAGATCATTTTACACAACTTGATTTTATAGTTAACTCTGCTTCTGGTACAACTTGTATCCACCAGTTTAGTGCTTTAAACGAATCTTCAAAATAAACTACAAGTCTTGCTAGCGTATCAAGTGGCGCATCGTTTGGAACAATCCCTGTCCAACTTACTATTTTCTCTTCATTGGGCTCAAGTTCTAAATATTGTGAATTTCCTACTTGAGACCACTCCTTTCCCTCAAAAACAATACTGATGTTCCATCTGCCTTCATTTTTTCCAGTATTTTTAAATCCAATTTCAACCGAAAAAATCTCTCCCTGAACCTTTTCAACAATTTCAGATCTTTTTTCAGAAAATTCTAAGGGATCAGTTGCATTAGTAAACGAAAAATTGAATATTATTATTAAAAGCACAGCTGAAAAAAATATCAAACTTAGCTTTCTTTTCAATTATTTCTCTTCCTAGAATATTTCTAGTTATTCCTCGTTATATCTCTTCTGAAATCTCCTTCTATAAAAAAGATAGAGAACAATTATCCATTTTTTTATAAGTATATGTTATGGGGTTAATCTCATCCTATCTCTAGGATAGAGTGACACTTCCCGAATATTTTTTTTTCCAGTAAGTAACATGGTAAGTCTTTCCAAACCAATAGCCCATCCTGCATGTGGTGGCATTCCATAGTCGAAAGCTTTAAGATGGTGCTTAAAACTTTCAGGATCTAAGCCTTTTTGTGTAAGTCGTTCAATAAGTAGTTCTTTTCTAGCAATTCTTGATCCTCCAGAAACGAGTTCAAGCCATTTCCACATAAGGTCGAATCCTTCACATTTTTCTGGAGCATTAGAACAAGGTTTTATGTAAAAAGCTTTTGAATTAGTAGGCCATTCAGTAATAAAATAGAACTGTGGATATATTTTTCCTAATATTCTAAGAGCTTCAGTGGGTATATCTTCACCCCATTCAATTTTTATTCCTTCTTCTTTTAAATCGATTAACACTTGGTTGTAAGTAATCCTCTTGAAAGGTATTGATGGTATTTCTAAAATGTTATTTAGTATATCCAATTCTCGTTTACAATTATTATTTACTTTACGACAAACTTGTTCAATTACATTTTCAAGAAGCTTCATTACTCCTTTGTAATCAGAAAAAGCTTGTTCAATATCAACAGAAATGAATTCACTTAAATGTCTCCTTGTATGGGAATCTTCTGCTCTGAAAAAAGGACCGACTTCAAAAACCTTCTCAAGACTCATAACTAATTGTTCTTTATACAATTGTGGACTCTGTGCCAGAAAAGCTTCTTCACCAAAATAATCGACAGAAAACAATTCAGCACCCCCCTCAGTAGCTGACGCAATAATTCGTGGAGTGTGGACTTCCAAAAATCCTTCTTTGAAGAGATAATTTCTTATAGCCTCGACTGCATGGTGTTGAATTGTAAATATCGCAACATTTTGTTCTAAGCAAAGATCTAATGATCTTGCATCCAAACGAGCTTCTATATTGGCTGGAGTTTTTCCTGTAATATCTAACGGTAATTGGGGTTCAGCTGTTCCTAAGATTTTTATTTCTGTTGGAATAATTTCAAAACCTCTAGGCGACATTTTTGTTTCTTTTACAGTTCCTGTAACGCTAATACTATACCTTTTTTGAACAATATCAGATTTAGATAAAACATCCTTGCTGACTCTTTTTTTTGGTATTGTAATTTGAATGGTTCCTGTTCTGTCCTGTAATATTATGAAACGAATTCCACCTAAATCTCGTATCTCTTGAACCCATCCGAGGAGAGATACTTCTTTTCCATTTAATTTTGGAGTTACATCACTAGAAAAATGACTTCTTGCTACATCGATAATCGCATCTATTTTCACGAATTATTTGCTCCTCTAATAGGCAAATTCGATACGCAAAGCGATTTTTCTTACTTTTTCAGCTATTTCCTTAATGGCTTTGAGGTCAAAAGGAAGTTGCAATCCACGTTTACGTTTTAAAATTACTCTCGTTTCGGTTGTTCCGTCAGGTAACCAAATGGTATTTATAGTTAGAATGTTAAGCGGCATGAATAAATCTTCGAGAAACTTTCGATCATCGACTCCTTGCTCCAAAATGCGAATAGATTTACCACTTTTTTCACTAATAGTCTTAACAATTTTACCTCCATAGCCAAGTAATCGGGGTACATCACCATGTCCAACAACAATTGCTAATGTTCTTCCAACATCAACTGCTTTAAAAAAACTAATATTTTGGAGAGATGGATATTTCTCTTCCAAGGACAATAGTAATCGTGCAATTTTTAAATCTAATTTGCTGATTTCTCCATCCTTAACTTTAGTTGAACATTTTTGGCATAGCATACCACTCTTTAAACAGAAACTGCATAGTTCAGTTTTCATACGTGTCCTCTCCCAATTTATGGAGGTCCAATGGCGTGATTAATGTCTACTTTGAATCAATGATGTTATCTTTTTAAGGTTATCTCAATTGTGCTCACGTTAGAGGTTTTGTATCCTTCTCGAGGTGGAAGTTGATCCGTTCCAATACCGATTCTTGAAACCTTTAAGTCTGGCAGAAATCGGTGTCTTACCACTTCTACCACATCAATTGCTCGACTAATAGCTTTTCCACGTGTCTTTAACACTAACTTCTTTTGTTCCACCATGAAATGAAGTTAATACAAGCTAATACATAGTTCATAATTGATTCTCTTCCGATTAGCACTGAATCGGATTCTGACATCAGCTTCACTCCTAGTTTCCACATTAATTTGGCTCGTTAAGCTTTTTTGTCCGTAAATAAATACATTTTGGTGTTACTTCGGAATTATATCTCATACCAAAAATTTTAAAAAAAATATTATTTTTCTGTATTTTTAATCGTTTCTCTATTAAACTGTTAATGTAGTATCCAGATCGCTTTATAACGCAACTATTTTAACAAAATATTTGTCTTTGGCTAACCTATCTAGCTTTTCCAATTTGTAACTATTACTCTCTCTTTTCTTTCTACTTTTTTATATTTATCTTTCTAGCAAAAATTATTTGTAATCTATTTTTTTCGTTTTAAGAAAATAATTTACCTCGAACGTATGGTATAAAAACTTCAGCCATAATTAACTTCTCGCTAATCGGTGAAGATTTTTGAAGTTATATGAATATGAGGCAAAAAATATTTTGTCAAAATATGGTATTTTAGTTCCAAAAGGGGTTCTTTTTACCAATCATATTTTTCAAAATGAATCTGTTAACAAACTTGTTTTACCTCACGCAATTAAATCTCAAATTTTAGTGTCTGGAAGACAAAAAGCTGGAGGTATTTTATTTAGTTCCTCGATTAAACAGACAAAGAAATACTTCCAAACACTAATGGGCTCAAAAATAAAAAATGAAATAGTTAGTAGAGTGTTAATTGAAGAAAAAATTGTTTTTATCAAAGAACTCTACTTTGGGATTACTATAGATAGAAACCAACGAAGTTACGTTGCTATTACTTCTGAAAATGGAGGAGTAGACATTGAGAAAACATCAATAGAATTTCCTCAAAAGATTGTGAAATTAATTATTAATTCCAAAAAGGGGTTAAGTTTTTCTGAAGCTAAGAAAATTGGCTCAAAATTAGGTTATGTAGGAATAACACTTAACTCAATAGCGAATATTTTCGTAACAGTATATCAAATAGTTGAAGATTATGACACAGAACTTATTGAATTAAATCCTCTTGTAGAAACCAGTAATGGTGATTTTGTAGCTCTAGATTCTCGAATAATAATTGATGATAATGCACTTTTCAGACAGCCTGAATATAGAAAAAAATCTTTTGATGTGGGAAGAGAATTTACATCTATAGAACTTAAGGCAAAAAAAGCAGGTTTAGTATACGTTAAACTTGATGGTGAAATAGGCATTATTGGAAATGGTGCAGGATTAGTACTAGCAACTCTAGATACAATAACATATTACGGTGGAAAACCCGCTAATTTCTTAGATCTAGGTGGAGGGGCTTCTATAGAAAAAATTATTATAGCGATCAAAATTGTGTTGAATGATACTCAAACAAAAGTTTTATTTGTAAATATCCTAGGAGGCTTAACTCGCTGTGATGAAGTTGCTAATGCTATTATTTCCTCAATTGATGAAGAAAAAGCTACAAAACCCGTAATTGTTAGACTCATTGGTACAAATGAAGAGCAAGGAAAAAAACTTCTTATAGCAAACACAATTGAGGTATTTGATAATATGGAAGATGCAGCTATTCGAGCGATTGAAATTTCTAGGATAGAAAGTTAGTATGGGAATCCTAATTGATCATAATACGCGAGTTTTGGTTCAAGGAATCACTGGGTTCCAAGGTTCTCTTCATACAAATTTAATGAAGTCCTATGGGACAAAAATTGTAGCAGGAGTAAGTCCTGGAAAAGGAGACCAACATGTGTATGATATCCCTGTTTTTAATACGGTTAAAGAAGCCCAAAAAAAATACTCGCCAAACACATCAATATTATTTGTTCCTGCTCAATTTGCAGCAAATGCTGCCTGTGAAGCTATAGACAACGGTATCAAGCTTATTGCAATTATAACTGAACATATACCTATTAGAGATACAATAAAGATAATAGAACACGCCTCACAAAATAATTGTATCATAATTGGCCCTAATTGTCCTGGACTAATAACTCCAAAAAGCTGTAAACTTGGAATAATGCCTGATCATGTTTTTAAATCAGGAAGTGTAGGTATAATTTCTAGAAGTGGAACATTAACTTACGAAATAGCTTCTATTTTGAGCCAAAAAAAATTAGGCCAATCAACATGTATTGGTATCGGAGGTGACCCCATAATTGGTATCTCGTATATTGACTGTTTAAAACTTTTCAGAGATGATCCTCAAACCAAGGTTATAGTTATAATTGGAGAAATTGGTGGAAATCTAGAAGAAAAAACTGCTGAATTTGTAAAAACTAGTAACTATTCCAAACCAATAGTGGCATATGTTGCTGGTCGTTCAGCACCTCCTGAAAAACGAATGGGCCATGCTGGGGCGATAATACAGGGACAAACAGGCTCTGTGGAACACAAAATACTTGCCTTTAATAATTCTGGAGTACAAACAGTTGAAAAACCTAATGATATAGCGAATTTGGTTCGTCAAATAATCGATGCATAGCTTGATTTTTATAACTTATTTTTGCAGTATTTATAAACAAGTAAATTATACAAAAAGTATATTTGAAAGATAACTATCTGACTCTTAGTTAACTTTGAGGTTCATCAAATGCCAGTACTGGATCCAATAAAGAAGGCAATAGCACAAAAAGCACGACTTCATATGAAAATCTGCAGGTTTTGTGGTGTCAGAAATGCTGCAACTGCTACAAAATGTAGAAAATGTAAACGCAAGAACCTTAGATGGAAGAAAAGAGAACTCGTTAAATAATCATTTATCTATAAATATTTAAAGAGTTTTTTCCAAAGTTTCTAAATTAAAAGCTGTATTTGCACACCCATTTTTAATCAAAGGAATAGCTTGTCCAGCTACTTCCATACTTCCTAGAACCTCACCAGACATTTTCATCTCTTCGCCACAAGCAATTCCAATTGCCCCTTCATACCTTGAATTTTTTACAATTTTGGGTACACATGAACCACCTGGAACAACATACACATCATAACCTTTCTCCACAGCTAATCGATTTGCTTTGCTAACTAAACAATCCTCTGAGCAATGTTGACAATTATACGTGGGAATATCTGAATCAAAAGTTGCTTGGCATCTATTATCCATGAATTTTCTAGTACAATGTGGAAGAAAAAGTGCTCTCTTCTTTGTTTTTAAGAATTTTTTTCTTTGCATTAGATTTATGCCTTGTAAGTCAATGAGGTCTTGAATTAGAATAATAGCGTCTGAAAGATTTAATCCCGTTGCTTCTTGTATTTTGAATTTTGTTATTACTTCTTGTAGGGTATTAAAAAATGTTTTATGCATACCTTTTTGATATGAAATTATTGTTAGTTCATGAAAGAAAAATCTAGGTAATTTAGAAAGATCAAATGTGAACTTATAAGGCATAACCTAAGATAGCAGAATACGTCCTTAAAAAGTTTGATTCTGTCAAATACTAATTTCAAAGGTTAGTCGCTCTACAAGTTCTTTATATCGATTCCTTATCGTAACCTCAGTCACCTGTGCAATTTCAGCTATTTCTCTTTGGGTTTTTCTTTCCCCAGTTAAGACGGATGCAACATAACTTGCAGCTGCTGCAATTCCAGTTGGTCCTCGACCTGAAGTAAGTTTAAGTTCTTTAGCTGATGCTAAAATTTTATGAGCAATTTCTTCAACTTTACCTTGCATTGTGAGTTGATTGGAAAATTTTGTTATGTATTGACTCGGTCTTAATGGAGGAATCTTGTAGTTGAGTTCTCTGATTAAAAATCGATAACTACGACCAACCTCTTTTTTATTTACAGTAGACGCGTTAGCTATCTCATCTAAAGTACGAGGTAATCCGCATTGTCTACAGGCTAAATAAATTGCTGCCGAGGTAACACCTTGAATTGATCTCCCGCGAATTAGGCGTTCTTTTACTGCTTTTCGATAAATAACTGAAGCAGTCTCAAGAATACTTTTAGGCAGACTCAAATTATTTGATATCTTTGTGATTTCAGATAATGCAAAAGCCAAATTTCGTTCTGTAGCATCTGAAACACGTATTCTTCTCTGCCATTTTCTAAGTCGATATACCTGCGCTTTCTGTCCGGGTGAAAGACTTTTCCCATATACATCACGATCGTGCCAATCAATAGTTGTTGATAACCCTTTGTCGTGAATAGTGTATGTTAATGGGGCTCCAACTCTAGTTCTTTTTGATCTTTGCTCATCATCAAAAGCACGCCATTCTGGTCCTCTATCAGCTATTTTAGCGGCTACTACTATTCCACAATCCATGCATACAACTTCTGCACACTCATAGTCTCGCATTAGTCTAGCACTTCCACATTCGGGACATGCTTGAACCTTCGAAGGTTCTTGACTATATACTTCGGGTGTATCTTTTATTTTTTCTTGCAGGTTACTCTCTCCACTCAATATTTCTTTCTCCTTTTATTTCTTGAGAAATGTAAGTATACTTTTTCGCCCACTATTTTTTTCGGTTCTTTAATTACTGGTTTAACAACAATATAAGGCGAAGATATCGGTCCAATAATGTCAAAAGTTCTTCCTATAACTTTTAATTTCTCATCAACTACATCTATGCCAATTTTCGGGATTTTAGTTGATTTAATAATAATATTATTAGAAGGAGTCACATTAAGCACTCTGCCCAATTTCTCCAAACACATTCTCCCTCGAAAACAACAACGTCATCGTGAGATTTTATTTAAACATTTCTGCCATTAGCGATACATGAGCTAAGACTGTTCAATTCTTAGTCGAAACCTTCATAAATGAGAAGTGGCGATAAGACTGTGCCTTTAAAGGGTGAGGCTTATGTCAAAACCATTCTATGTAAAATATGAAGTACCTACAGAAATCGTAGATGCAGCCTATGAAGCCCTACAGATAGCTTCAAAGACTGGACTCGTTAGAAAAGGAACAAATGAAGCAACGAAAGTTGTTGAACGTGCTCAAGCAAAACTTGTAGTAATAGCTGAAGACGTTGATCCACCAGAAGTCATTGCGCATTTACCGCTATTATGTGAGGAAAGAAAAATTCCTTACATGTTTGTACCTAACAAAATTAAACTAGGCAATTCAGTTGGTATTGATGTTCCCACAGCTTCAGTTGTAATCGTGAAAGAAGGGGATGCAACTGGATTAATCAAAGAGATCATAGCAAGGATTGAGCAAGTTAAAAGAGGAGCTCAGTAATGAGCCAAGATGCTGGAACAACAAGAGACGAACTTATTCCTGCCGAAGTGATCCAAATAATTGGTCGCACAGGGACTACTGGTGAAATAACTCAAGTGAGAGTTAGAGTATTAGACGGAAATGATAAGGGGCGTATCATATCTAGAAATGTTAAAGGACCAGTACGTGTTCAGGACATTTTATTGCTTAGAGAAACTGAAAGAGAAGCAAAGAAACTTACTAGAAGATAAATATAAAATTAATCTTTGAGGAAAAATCAATGCCAAAACCTAAAAAATGTTCATTTTGCGGTCATGATTTTCCTGCAGGGACAGGAATGATATACGTTAAGAACGATGGAACACTTTTGTCACTATGTTCAAGCAAATGTCGAAAAAGTTCTTTGAACTTCAAGCGAGACTCTAGAAAATTCAAATGGACCAAATATTTTGGTAAAGAAGAGAAAGGGAAAGGTTAATAAAAATTCGAAAAAAACTGCATTAGCGATTTTCAACCTATTTTTTTTGAAATCAAGAATGTTCCTTGGATTTTTAGAAGAACGATACAGAAAGAGTTTGAATATTTTTTTTAAAATATTATAGCGTGGATTTTCTGGACAATAAAATTATAGTAGCGGGGAGTAGATTTGAACTACTGATCTCTGGGTCTCTCAGAACTTAAAAGCTCATATGAGCCCAGCGGGTTAATCCTGGCTACCCCACCCCGCTTTATTTATTATATTACTCTTTTTAGAATCCTTTTAGTACTACTAATTGCTGCATATTAATAGTTTCTTTTTTGTTTCTGCAAAAACATTTTAATCTATATTAATTGTTTGTAAGCAATGGTGCAAAAGTTATTGGAGAAACCTTTTTTGCGGGAAATAATTAATCCAAATCTTGAAAATCCATTATTTATTCAGGGGCTTCCAGGGTTTGGAAATGTCGGACGAATAGCAGCACATCTTTTAGTCAATTTTTCTGATGCAAAACTTTTTGCAGAATTTTATTCTCCATCTTTTCCAGATTATGTGACTGTTAACCCGGAAGGCATTTGCAGTCTCCCCAAATATGAATTCTATTCTGCAAAAATGGAAAATAACGACATCATTATTATGACTGGAGAAACTCAGCCTTCCTTTGATGATGTTTTGGCACATTATCAAGTTTGTGCTGAAATAATTAATTTTACAAAAAAATTGGGATGTAATTTTGTAATTACAATGGGCGGTGTACCTATTGCTGATAATAGAGATAATGTTTATGTTGCTGCAACCTCTTCGAGGTTAGCTAGTGAATTTAAAGAACAGGGAGCAACCATATACGAAAAAGGAAAAATAGTGGGTGGAACAGGTCTTACATTAGGATTAGCCAAAGAACGTGACGTTGAAGGTGTATGTTTGCTTGGTAGTACTACCGGTTTTAAAGCGGATCGTGGTGCTGGTTATCAAGTTTTTAAATTACTAATGAAATTTTTAGGAAAAGAAATAAAAGAAGGATTATAAAGAAAAAGGATACTAAGTATACAAAACGGGATTTGTGTTTAATGAATAAAAATGGCGAAGATGATTCAATGGCACTGTTTGATATGGATTCAAAATTTATGAAAATTTTGTTGGTTTTGACTACTGCTTTTCTGATATTTGTTGGTCCTACATATGTTTCTTACGTCTTAGCCAAAGTCCTAAACCTGAATTATTTCATCGTTGTTATTGCTGGTTCAGCTCTCTTCTTATCTGGATTATTTTTAATGTATTTCCTAATTAAAAAGAAGATTATCAGTTAATCAAAAATTTGCCTCAGATACCCTAGGGTGCATCATAATTTCAGCTTTTAAGATTCTTCATCGGCTTTTCTAGAAACTTTTGGGATGTAATAAGTCTTTTTTGTTTTTTTTAAGATTTAGAAAAGCATATAATCTATTTCTGAAGGTATATGTAGTATGCGAGAGGACGAAAAGAAAAGATTTGAACATATGATAAATACAAAGACTCCTAAAACAAAGCGAACAACGATTATATTAGAAGAAGAAGAAAGAGAGTTTGTTGACTCTTTAATACAAGAAGGAAAAGAATTTGGGATTAAACCCCTCATTTCAAAAATGCTATCTGTTTACAAAAGTATGATGATTCAAGACTGGCGATTTCCTGGTGAGTATTATTGTGGTATAAGCAGAATCGCGTTTGTTAATGTGGAGTTAATTAATATCCTATTTAATCAAATTCCCAAAGAAAAATGGGGCTTAATAGGTCAAGAAATGGGTAATGCCTTAAAAATATCTTTGGAAACAACATTAAATATTCAAACATCTCAAATGGAGAATTGGGAAATGATTTTTGAAAGATTAAATATTCAAGGCTTTGGAAACTTCTTTTTAAAAGATAAATATATTCTGTTAAAAACGCCGTTTGTTACTTATCCAACAATATGGAAAGGTATCTTGGAAGGTCTATTAGATATTCAATTGCATGTAAAAACTACTTTACCTCCCCTGGTTTTCCAAATTAAAAAAAGAAAATTGGAATCAGCTGATTTGCTTGACTCTTAAAAACTACTATATTTTTAATCTTAGGTAGATAGATTTAATAGAAAGAGCACCTAAGGTGCCTTTAAGTGATGGAAAATGAGGAATCGTGTTCATAAAAACGGTTGTATCTGATAAGTACAAATTAGAAGGCTCATTTTTATCATTGATAGCAGTTCAAATAAAAAATTATTTTAATATCAAAAAGTTCATTTTTATAGTATTTAGAAACTGCAACTATCGGAATATATATTGTGTTAATTAGGTGATTATTAATGAATAAAATAAAATTTGCAATTCCCGCAGGATCTTTGGGAAAAGCTACATTCAATATCCTACAAAGAGCAGGTTATAATATATCCGGTCAAGAACGTACATATAGACCCACAATCAACGATTCCAGAATTGAATTAAAAATTCTTAGGCCTCAAGAAATACCTATTTTCGTAAGTGAAGGCCTTCAAGATGTGGGTATAACTGGAAAGGATTGGGTTAAGGAAACTGGTGCAGATGTTGAGATTCTACAGAATTTAGAGTATGGAAAAATAAAATTAGTTGTGGCTATTCCTAAAAAATCAGGGAAGTCTTCTATCTCTGATCTTATGGAGGATTTGTGGAGTAAAGGCAAAAATTTTCGTGTCTCTACTGAATATTTGAATATAGCCTCTGAATATATCCAGAATACTCCTTCCTACAAAAAACGTTTTGGGAAAGCATCACCAGTTTTGGTTACTCCTTGGTGGAAAAAAGGTGAAAATTCAAGAGCAAAAATATTCCTTTCTTTTGGTGCGACAGAAGCAAAACCTCCTGAAAATTCTGATTGTATTATTGATGTAACAGAAACAGGTTCAACAATTGATGCCAACAACTTGAAAATAATTGATACTGTCTTAGAATCATCAGCAGTATTGATAGCCAATAAAGATGCTCTTCAAAACAAGAATGCCAAAGAAAAAATCTATGATATATTAACTCTATTGAAAGGTGTAGTTGATGGATCAAAAAGAATTCATATATTTGTAAACGTAAAAAAAATAAATCTCCAAAAATTACTCGATGGAATACCTGCCCTGAAAAATCCAACAATAGCTCCTCTTGCAGATACATCCTGGGTATCAGTTAATACAATACTTGAAAAAGATTGTTTTATACGTCTATTGCCCAAGATCCGAAAACTTGCTCAGGGTATAGTTGTCTATGAACCAAGACAAGTTTTAGCTTTAGAAGATGTAATCAGGAGAGAAGAAAATAGGTGTCCAACCAAGTCTTAAATAAGATATGGGATTCTTCAGCATTACCTCCTGCTTGGTTTAAAAGACAAGTTCAGAATTATCAACTAGATAGCGAACTGGAAAAAAGAATTAAAAAAATACTTGAAACTGTTGCCAGAAATGGAGATCTTGCTCTAATAGAACTTACCGAAAAATTTGATAATATCAAACTATCCAAAGAAGAAATAAGGGTTTCAACAAAAGAGATTCAAAAAGCTTATACTCAGGTCAATAAAAAACAGATTTTTGCACTGAAAACAATGAAAGATAAAGTAATTGCTTTCGAATCTCTTTTATTTAACCGAGAAAAAATTACTACCACCATTAATAATATTAAAATAACTAATTTTCTAAAATCAATAGAAAGTGTAGGTTGCTATGTCCCGGGCGGACAGGCGTCTTATCCTAGTACTTTGATTATGACGGTAGTTCCAGCAAAAGTAGCTGGCGTATCTAGAATAGTAGTTTGTTCTCCACCTAATAGAGATAAATCTATTAATCCATTAGTCCTTGTCGCTGCTGATATTTGTGGTGTAAATGAAATCTATAAAGTCGGAGGAGCTCAAGCAATAGGTGCGTTGGCATATGGTACCAAAACAATAAAATCTGTAAAAAAAATCGTTGGTCCTGGAAACAAATACATCACCATGGCGAAAATTCTAGCTTCCCGAGATGTTGCTATTGATATGCCAGCAGGTCCAAGTGAGGTTCTAATAGTAGCGGATAAAACAGCAAATCCAAAATTTATAGCACTAGATATGATATCTCAAGCAGAACATGGATGTGATAGTAGTGTTGGGTTAATCACTACTTCAAAGAAACTTGGAATTGAAGTGCAAAATTGGCTATCAAAACTAACTCCGACTATAAATCGTAGTTGTCTTGTTCTGGAATCATTAAGAAACTATGGCTTCATAATTACGTGTGATAAAATTGATAAAGCTGTTGAATTAGCAAACATTTTTGCCCCAGAACATCTTGAAATAATTACTGAAAACTCTGCAGAACTTGCTGCAAAATTTACTACATCTGGTATAATTCTTGTTGGTTCCTTTAGTCCAGTTGCACTAAGTGACTATGGTAGTGGAACAAATCATGTTCTACCTACAGGGGGATATGGTCATGTATTTTCAGGATTGTCTTCTCTAGACTTTGCAAGAAGAGTTAGTGTTGTTGAAGGTTCAAAGAAAGGATTAATACAATTAAACAATCAACTGGAAGTTATGACCCAAGCAGAAGATCTTCCTAATCACTATCTGGCTATCAAAGCGAGGCTTGAAAATGGGAATAATATCCAATAATTACATAAAAGAAAAATTAAAAAAACTCCAAGAAATTGAAAGTTATACTATTGGAGAATCTACCGAAAAAATAGCCAAACGACTAGGACTTTTACCCACTGAAATCGTGAAGTTAAATTTTAACGAAAATCTATTTCTATCAAAAAAAATACTCGCCGATATTATAAAAGTGGTTGCTGATGAATGTGATCTAAGAATTTATCCTCAAGAGGAGCAAAATAAACTTAAACAAAGTATTAGTAGACAATTAAAAGTTCCTTTTGATAGTATTGTTATAGGAAATGCTAGTGATGAATTGATAGATAGAATTTCGAGACTTTTTTTAGAAAAAGGTGAAACCGCAGTTTCTATCGCTCCAACCTTTCCTGTTTTTAAATACTGTGCAAAACGTCAAGGTGCAAATTATCTGGCAATACCTCTGTTGGAAAATTTTAGATTAAATATCCCACAACTTCTTTCTTCTTTTTCAACTAAAACTAGTTTATTATATTTATGTTCACCTAATAATCCGACAGGAACTCAATTTAATAAAGATGAAATTGAAACTTTAATTAATAAATTTCCGGGCATAGTAGTTTTGGATGAAGCTTATGCTGAATATGCTAATTATTCACTTATTTCAGCAGTTAATGACTTTGAAAATTTAATTATTTTAAGAACTTTCTCCAAAGCTTTTGGACTTGCCGCATTACGACTTGGTTATGTGGTAACAAATTCGACATTATCCAATATTCTTAATGAAAAAACTCCTCTTCCTTTTCCGGTAAGCTCTTTTACTTTGAATATGGGCAAAAAGCTTATGGAAAACTTCAGTATTGTATCCCAATCAGTTGATGAACTAAAAAGGGAAAGAGAAAAACTGATAAAAAAGCTTAACCAGATAAATGGCATAAAAGCATTTAATTCACAAGCGAATTTTGTGTTTTTTTCAGTCAACAAACCTTATGAAATGGTTTATCAGACCTTATTGAATAAAGGTTTGCTGATTAAGAAAATAGGGAAAGTATTACATCTTGATAATTGTCTAAGAACTACAGTTGGACTCCCTTGGATGAACGAGAAGTTGGTTGAAAACTTACAAAAAATATTAAGGTGATTTAAAAAATGAGAAAAGATGAAGTTTACAGAAAAACTCGAGAAACAGAAGTTTGTGTTAAAGTAAACCTTGATGCTAATGGCAAAGCCAACGTAAACACAGGAATATCCTTCTTAGATCATTTACTTACTTCTCTAGCAACTCATAGTCTAATCGACATTACAGCTACAGTTACAGGTGATCTGCGTCATCATTCAATTGAAGATCTTGCGCTCTGTTTAGGGGAAGCATTAAACAAAGCTTTAGGAACTAGAGAAAACATAGTCAGATTTGGAAATGCGTTTGTTCCAATGGATTGCACACTGGCGTTTTCAGCTGTTGATCTTATTAAGCGGCCATATTTTAAATTTGACCTTAAACTACGAGGGAAAAAAATTGAGGATATGCCTACTGAAGACATAAATCATTTTTTCGAGACATTTGCTACCTCACTAAACGCGAATGTACATATATTTATTCAATATGGTAGCAATGACCATCACAAGGCAGAAGCTGCCATCAAAGCTCTTGCTTTATCACTCAGACAAGCAATTGCATTTGATCCTAAGAGAATTGGTGTACCCAGTTCCAAGGGAGTTATCTGATGCCCGAAGTAATAATTCTTGATTATGGTGTTGGAAATCTTTTTAGCTTAAAAAATGCGCTGGAAGAAGTTGGTTTAACTGTGAGAATCAACGAATCTATTAAACAATTAAATGAGGTTGATGCTGTAGTTTTGCCTGGTGTTGGTCATTTTACTGCAGCCGCTAGAAAACTTGAATCTAATTATCAATCTATTACAACTATAATGGCTAATGATACCCCGTTGCTAGGAATATGTTTAGGCTTACAACTACTATTCCAAGAAAGTGATGAAGGTCCTGGTCGTGGTTTAGGGATTTTTAAGGGAAAAAATGTTAGATTATCAGGATCTGTGAAAGTACCTCACATGGGTTGGAACAACCTTAAAATATTACAGCAAAATGAAATCTTAGAAGATGTCGACGATGAGTCTTTTGTCTACTTTGTTCACTCTTTGTATCCAGTTCCTATTGAAAAAAAAATAATAGCTACAGAGACCGAATATGGTGAAACATTTGTTTCTATGATCGCCCACAAAAACGTATTTGGAACCCAATTTCATCCAGAAAAATCTGGGCCTGTTGGATTAAAAATCTTACGTAATTTTGCAAAGATAGTGAAAAGGTGAATCAGAAATACAATTAATCCCAGCAATTGACTTAATGAAAGGAAGAATAGTTCGACTTTCGCGTGGAGACCCCAATACTGCTAAGATTTATGAGCAATTTGGTGGCCCTGAACAAACAGCTCAAAAATGGCAAGAAGAAGGTGCTAAAAAACTTCATGTTATAGATCTTGATGCAGCTTTGGGATCTGGAAATAATCGATCAATCATTTCTAAAATTGCTGAAAGCGTAAATTTACCTATTCAAGTTGGAGGCGGAATTAGAACTTTCAAGGATGTGGAACACTTGATCTCTTTGGGAATAGATCAAGTAATATTGGGAGCTTTGCCATTCAGCAATCCTTTTGCATTGACTAAAATACAAAAACAGTTTGGTTCAGATGTTGTAATAGTTGCTTTAGATAATAAAAATGGAAATATAATGATTGAAGGTTGGAAAACAAAGACTATGATGAGGGTAAGAGAATCACTGAATAAGTTTGTTGAGATGGGTATTACGTCTTTTCTCATAACCTCAATAATAAAAGATGGAACTTTGTCAGGACCAGATCTTGAAACATTAGGTGAAGCTAGTAGAATTCCGGAAGCAAAAATAATTGCTGCGGGTGGAATTGGCCAAATAGACGATTTGATAGAGCTTAAAAAAATTGGTGTCGATAGTGCAGTAATTGGCAAAGCACTCTATGAAGAAAGATTCACTCTTAAAGAAGCTTTAAGCCAATTTGGGGGAACTTAAACTTTTGCCATTAGCTAAAAGAATAATTCCGTGTCTAGATGTGGATCACGGAAAAGTTGTAAAAGGAATCAACTTTGTAAACTTGCAACAAGCAGGAGATCCTGTTGAACTCGCAAGAAAATATTCTGATCAAGGTGCAGATGAATTAGTTTTTCTTGATATAACTGCTTCTTCTGAAAAAAGAGATCTTTTGAGAGATGTTGTTAAGAGAGTAGCTAAAGCAGTCAGAATTCCATTTACAGTAGGAGGTGGAATCCGGAATGTATCTGATGCAAGACTAATATTATGTAGCGGCGCTGATAAAGTATCTGTAAATACGGCGGCAGTTGAAAATCCAAAATTGATAAGCGATCTAGCCGAAGTTTTTGGACAGCAATGTGTTGTTGTAGCTATAGATGCAAAAAGGAGAAAAACAGGAAATCTTACTACTACCACAGTGAAAACTGATCATGGTCCTATTTGGTTTGAAGTAACAACTTATGGGGGTAGAAAACCTACGGGCATTAATGCTATTGAATGGGCAAAAGAAGCTGCAGATCTAGGAGCTGGGGAATTTCTATTAACTTCTATGGACAAGGACGGTACTAAAGATGGATTTGATTTGGAGTTAACCCGTTCAATATCTGAATTAGTTCGCGTTCCTGTTATAGCGAGTGGTGGTGCAGGAAAACCGGCTCATTTTGTTGAAGTCTTTACGAAAGGAAAAGCTGATGCAGCACTTGCTGCTTCTGTTTTTCATTATAATAACTATCCCGTTCCTATCCTGAAGAGGTTTTTACGAGATCAGGGGGTGCTTGTTAGATTTTGAATGAAGAATTATTTCAAAAACTTGATTTTAAGAAAGGGAATGGTCTTATTCCAGTTGTTGTTCAAGAGGCTAAATCAAAAGATTTGCTCATGTTGGCTTATGTGAATAATGATGCTCTTCAAAAAACGTTAGAAACAGGATACGCATATTATTGGAGTCGTTCCAGGCAAAAACTATGGATGAAAGGCGAGACTTCAGGACACACTCAAAAAATAAAGAAAATACTTGTAGATTGTGACTATGATACTATACTTTATTTAGTATCGCAAAAAGGGCCTGCCTGTCATACCAATAAACTCACTTGTTTTCATAATATACTCAAATGAAAACTAATAGTTTTTAAGAACTAACCTCTACCTTTTCATATAAAACCTGAAGAGATAAACGAACTGTAAGGTTGAACTTATGACCCTCCACGAAGCAATTCTATACGAAAAAATGAAAAATAAACGTGTACAGTGTAATTTATGTGCACGTAGATGCAAAATAAGTGATGGTGCTAAAGGTTTTTGTTTAGTAAGAAAAAACGAAAATGGTATTCTCAACTCTCTTGTTTATGGAAAAGCGGTTTCAGCTGCTGTTGATCCTATAGGTAAAAAACCTCTTTCACATTTTAATCCTGGAGCGCTAGTTTTATCTGTTGCTGCGGCAGGCTGTAATTTCAGATGCAAGTTTTGTGATAATTGGATGATAAGTCAAGACCAAAAAATTTCGGGGAAAAACTTTCGACCTGATGAAGTGGTCAAAGCAGCTCGAGAGAGCAATTGTCTAGGTATAAGTTATACTTACACCGAACCTACCGTTTTTATTGAATATGTATATGATATTGCTAAACTTGCACATCAAGTAGGTTTCTTTAACACTTTTGTAACAAATGGATATCTAACCCCTGAAGCTGTAAAAACAATTGCGCCTTTTATTGATGCTGTCACTGTTGATTTTAAAGGAGGAGGCGATCCAGATTTTTATAAAAATTATGCAGCAGTTCCAACAGTTGAGCCTATCTATGAAGCCTTGAAGGCATTTAGAAGAAATAATGTTCATATTGAAATAACAAACTTGGTCATCCCAAAAATTGGAGATTCGATGAGTCGAATAAAAGAGATGGCTATTTGGATTAAAGAAACATTAGGAACAGATACACCTTTTCATTTGCTTCGTTTTCACCCTGATTACAAAATGACTACTACAATGGGAACAAACGTTGAAATCATGGAAAAAGCATACATGACTGCTCGAAATGTGGGCTTAACTTATGTCTATTTGGGTAATCTTACCGGTCATCCTGCTGAGAACACTTACTGCCCCAAGTGTAATGAACCTCTTATAAAGCGACACAGTTATGAGATTACTCGCTGGAATCTTACTAAAGATATGCACTGTCCAGTGTGTGAAAATAAAATACCTATAATTGGACAACTTCATCAAACGGGTGCTCGTTTTCCCTACGCTCTGTTTTAATAATTTTATCATTATTTTTGTTAGCAAGAGTCTAAGTTGTTTTAATCTCTCTTATAACGTGTTCAACTTTTTAGTTTAATTTAACTTTTTTCTTTGTTATCGTTTGTCGTAGAATTATTTAATTAGAATTGGGTAACTTGTTTTCAAGAGGAAAAAATATTGGGTATTTTATTTATTATAGGAACTGCCGGTTCTGGGAAATCCCTTTTTACTGCAGCTTTTTCAGAATGGTTGAAAATGTCAAAACAAGATGTGGGTATAGTAAATTTAGATCCTGGCGCCTTGAAGCTTCCATACTCTCCTGATGTAGATATTCGAAATTATGTAGATGTAGGTATAATAATGGAAAAGTATGGTTTGGGACCTAATGGCGCATTAATTTTAGCTGCAGATTTGATAGCAGATAAAATAGATAATCTAACCCAAGAAGTCGAATCTATGGACGCTGATCTTGTTTTGGTGGATACTCCTGGACAAATGGAATTATTTGCGTTTAGAGCCAGTGGACCATATATAGTCAATGAATTAACAAAAGAACCAAAAGCTTTAGTTTATCTATTTGATGCTGTATTTTCGCTAAATCCATTTAACTATGTTTCTAACATGTTCCTTTCCGCCGCTATATATAACAGGTTTTTTACGCCTCAAGTTCATCTTCTCTCAAAAATCGATTTGATTCAAAAAGAGAAAGTTGAGCAAATTACAGAGTGGTCCTCCAGTATTGAATCTCTAGAAACATCAATAGAGAATACACTAGAAGGCACCAAACGTTTGTTTAGTCGAAATATGATGCAAGCAATTTGTCAACTTGGATTAAAATTTAATTTGATGCCAGTTTCATCCAAAACAAATGAGGGTTTAATAGATTTCAATGCTTGTTTAGAACGGATCTTAGTAGCGGGCAATAAATATACATATTAACTAACCTCTCGCTTGAACCTTCTAATTAATTAATACCCAACTTGCAGCAAACGCTCCCCGTTTTGCTCTTATCGCTGAATCAGCCCCAGCGATAATTATTACATCATTGTTTTCTGGTGATAGATATTCAAGAATTTTTTTAGCGGCATCCGGAAAGTCTCTCTCTATATCTTTACTTACCGATTTAATAGCTAATTTTCCTTCTTTTGAAACAATAACTGTAGCTCGATTAGCACCACCCATAATCGCAGCATCTCTTTGAATAATCCCAGATTTTATTTTATGTCCACTGTTTTTTATTAAAAATGCAAAATTATATTTTGAATTATTAAGAACTGTTCTTTTAATTTCAGCCCTTTTTGGGAATAACAACTCAATTTTTTCCCAAAGAAGTGCGCCTTTATTGGTTAACTTACATCCTTTTCTGGATGTAGTGATCAAATTTTCATCTTTAAGGTGATTAATTATTGTTCTAATAGTGCCTTCTCCAACTTCAATTTTTTTAGCTATTCTATTGCGGCCAATCGTTTTTTTCGAAATAAGTTCTATTGTATAAAAAACATGAAACATTGAGTATGTAGTAGACGGCCCAGGTCCTTTTTTATGAACTATTTTTTCGATAATTTCTTTTACATTAAAGTTCATAATTGTACCCTGTATTTCTTATTGCTCTTTCTGATTATATAATTTATGACCAAAACAAATTTTGCTTTTTCGATTGTTACTTTCTATCGTTGTTACTTGAATCTTTTTATTTTCAAATTTTTGATGCCAGTTAAATTGGGTTTTTGTGTCTTTTTTTTAATCCTAGTTTTAGGAGAATTTCTTTTTTTTAAAAGTTTTTTTGTATTTGCTAACTGAGAAAAAATTTTATTAATCAGAAAACTTTTTAAGAAAAATCTTGGATTACATAAACTCTTATTATATTTGCCTTAAAGTGATTTTTATGCGAAAAAAAGGAAAATACTTGTTTACTTCTGAATCAGTCGGCGAAGGTCATCCCGATAAAGTGTCTGACCAAATTTCTGATAGTGTTTTGGATGCTATCCTTGCAAAAGATCCTAAAGCTAGAGTTGATTGCGAAACATTAGTAATGCAAGGAAATCTGATACTAACCGGTCAAATTACAACTTCTTGTTATGTATCAATACCTGAAATCGTAAGGAAAACGTTGAAAGAAATAGGGTTTAATAATGCTCGTGATGGATTAGATTGGGAAACTTGTGGGATAATGGTTTCCATTGAGGAACAATCTCCTGATATTTCGATGGGTGTTACTGAAACTAATGTTCATGAACAAGGTGCAGGAGATCAAGGAATGATGTTTGGTTATGCTTCGAATGAGACTGAAGAATTGATGCCTACTCCAATACTTTTGGCGCATAAACTTGTTAAGAAACTTGCTGAAGTTCGGAAAAATGGACTTTTGCCTTATTTGAGACCGGATTGTAAATCTCAAGTTACTGTAGAATATGTTGATGGTGTTCCTCAAAGAGTAACTGCTGTGGTAATAGCTGCTCAACATACAGAAGAAATTGATAGAGATCAAATGAAGGAAGATATAATTAATCATGTAATAAAAAAAGTTATTCCTTCTGACAAATTAGACAGTGAAACTAAATACATTGTTAACGGAACTGGACGTTTTGTGATTGGTGGGACTTTAGCTGATTCAGGGTTAACAGGACGCAAGATAATCGTTGATACTTATGGAGGTGTAGGGGGGCATGGTGGAGGATGTTTTTCTGGAAAAGATCCTTCAAAAGTTGATAGATCAGCTTGTTATATGGCTCGTTATGTTGCGAAAAATATTGTAGCTGCTGGATTAGCTGATCAATGTGAAGTTCAATTGTCATATGCTATCGGTGTGGCTCATCCAGTTTCTGTTTTTATTAATACTTTTGGAACAGGAAAGTTATCTGACGAAGCAATATTGGATTTGGTGAAGAAAAATTTTGATATGAGACCTAAGGCAATTATCGAGCACTTAAGACTTTTAAGACCAATTTATCGGAAAACAGCTGCGTTTGGACATTTCGGAAGAGATGATCCTGACTTTACATGGGAAAAAACTGATAAAGCAGAAGAGTTGGCAAAAGCTCTAAAAAACTTAAAGTAATTTGAGAAAAATATTCTTTCATTTTTTTATATATTAATTTTTTGGTTTAAATCTGTTAACTATCTTCGATTTTTCTAAAAGTGATTTCTGAAATAAAAAATTTTCAGCAAAAATTGGCCTATTAGAAAGTGAACTTATTAATTTTCTTTATATCTCCCATGCTTTTTATTCGAATATGTCCTAAAAATAGATAAAGCTCGTTTTTATCTACTTACTCATCGAGGATGGGGGAAACCAGAAATAGGTTGCGGAGTCTTTGGTGTCTATAATTTCAGAAAAAAATCCATATCATCCTATCTATATTGGGGTCTTCGTGCCCAAAATCATCGAGGCCACCAGTCTCATGGATTTTTAACTTATAATGGAAAACGTTTTCATCCTTACAGGCATCTTGATTTGATACCTACTTTACATTCCAGCGCTCTGCAGGAATGGTTTGGATCTCTTCCAGGTCATATCGGAATTGGTAATGTAAGGTATACCACTTCAGGAAAATGCGACGATGCATCCATTCTGCAAGGAACCCAGCCAATTATTGGATCCATCAACAATCTGAAACTTGCATTATCCTTTAATGGCAATATAGTTAATACATCCAAACTTAGAAAAGAAGTGAATCATTTTTTTCCAGATTTCAAATATACTTGTGATTCTGATGTTGTCTGTTATAAATTATTACTTGAACTTAAAAAAGGAAACTCTTTACCCTCTGCAGTTAAAACTTGCATGTTAAGTCTGGATGGCGCTTTCTCAGTTATTGGCATAACTGGTGATAACCAATTTTTTGCTTTTAAGGACCCACATGGCATAAAACCTTTGTGTGCTGGTCATAGTCCAGATGGAGAAACTTTTTCCTTTTCATCAGAGACAGTAAGTTTAGATATAAATGGGTTCCTCAGAGATTTTGAACTTGAACCAGGTGAACTTGTAACTGTAAACGAAAACGGTTTTAAAAGGAATCAGCTTATTGAAAATCCAAAAAAAGCGTTTTGTGCTTTCGAATACGCATATTTTGCAAGACCGGACGCTCAATTTAATGGTCAATTTGTATATGAAATCCGTGAAGAATTTGGAAGAAATTTAGTTAGAGAGTTTCCAGAAATAGTACAGGATGCCGATTTGATTCTCTCAGTTCCAGAAACAGGTGATGATCCAGCTATGGGTGTTCATGAAGAATCAAATATTAGGTGGGAACGTGCGTCACGCAGACATCGCTACGTTACGGAAAGAGCCTTTATACTGCTAAATAGGGAACGGAGTTCAACAATAAATCGGAAAATAAATATTTTAGGTTCAAAAATGAAAGGCAAACGTGTTATTTTGACTGAGGATAGTATTGTTCGTGGAGATACAACCAAAGTCATAATTGAAAAATTACGTAAATCAGGAGTAAAAAAAGTCTATATGTTTGTTACCTTTCCTCGTATAATTGGTCCTTGTTTCTATGGAATTGATATGTCTACTTATGCCCAACTTATTGGTTCAAAACGCTGTCCCAAGGAAATAGCAAAAATAATAGGAGCAGACGCTGTTTGTTATCAATCAATTGAAGGATTGGTCAAAGCAACAGGTCAAAAACATGACCAATTATGTTTAGCGTGTATTAATGGCAAGTATCCAACACCATTGGCTCAAAAAATGGCTGATGAAATGAAGAAGAAGTTCTTAAATGGATACGAAGAAAAATGTAGAATATATGAAACTGAAAAGAATGAAGATATTGATGTTAAATCTGATAAACCAAATTAGGTTTCAGTTTTTAATTTCCTTAAAATAATATTGGTGTTACTAATGGAAAAAGTAGGAATATTAATCGTTTCTTATGGTTCAAGAGAAGCTGCAATGGTTGATGTGCTTACAAGAAGTCAGAATTATAATGTAGAATTATATGTTGCTGATAAACAACATAACCCATTTAATATAAAAAGAGCCTATAAACACGTTGTAATTCCAGATTTGAACAACAAAGACATATGCAAGTTCGCGATGTCCAATAAAACTGAAATAGATTTTGTTCTTGTGGGTCCAGAAAAACCGATAATTGAAGGTTTACGTGATCTTATTGAAGAAAAAACAAATATACCTGTTCTTTGTCCTAAACAAAAAAACGCGATTGAAGACAGCAAAATTAAACAGAGACTTTTATTTGAAGAGATAGCGCCTGAATCAAATCCCCGTTTTCAAATCTTTAATCCAAAAGATTACAAAAACCCAAGTGATGTTAAAAAAGAAGTTTACAGTTGGCTTGATAAACTCTCAGATAATGCTGTAGTAAAACCTGACAAACCTACTGCAGGGAAAGGAGTTGGTGTCTGGGGTGATCATTTTAACACTCGAGAACAACTCCTCGAACATTTTATGTCAAATTTTCAATATAGCTCAGTAATTATTGAAGAAAAGATAGATGGTGAGGAATCAAGTTTCCAAACTTTTTCTGATGGTCAACATTTAGTTCCACTACCTAGTGTACGCGATTATAAGCGTGCTTTTGATAATGATAAAGGTCCTAATACTGGAGGGATGGGATCTTACAAAGATATAAACGAATATTTGCCATTTTTAACTCCCTCTGAACGAGCTAATGAATTATCTTTAGCGAATAAGATTTTTCAGAAATGGAAAGATAAGATTGGAAACGATTCTGCTTTAAGGGGCGTCCCTTTATACTTAGCTTTTATGCACTCTAAGAACGGAATAAAAATCCTTGAAAATAATAGTAGACCTGGGGATCCTGAAATAATTAACATCTTGCCGCTTCTAAAAGATGATTTGGTTGATATCTGTTATAGAATGTTGGATAAAACCTTGACTAAAATAGAATTAAAAGATGCTGCTAGCGTTCTTACCTATAAAGTTCCACCCAATTATGGTGGATATATGACTACTTTTCCCAATCTTGTTGAAAAATCATTTGTTAATACTCCGGTTGATCTATCAAAAGCTGATTCACTAGTAGAGAAATATTCTGATCGTATTAGGGTATATCCGGGATCAATGGAAATAAGAGACTCTAAGGTATTTGCTTTAAGATCTAGAGCGGTAGCAATTTTAGGTATTGCTGATAGTATCGAAGAAGCTCGCGATTTTTCTCTAGAAGGCGCTGGTGTTATAAGTGGTGGGGGTCTATGGAATAGAACAGACATTGCATCAAAAACTCATATTCTTAGAAGTGTAAATAAAATGGAACTTTTGAGGAGCAATAAATGAAACGGGTCTTCATCTCTGATTGTGAAGGTCCAATATCGAAAAATGACAATGCGTTTGAAATAACCAAAAATTTTATTCCAAAAGGGGACGTTCTATTTGCTCTTATTAGCAAATATGATGATGTTTTAGTTGATATTTTAAAAAAGCCTGGTTATAATGCTGGTAATACTCTGAAATTAATTCTACCATTTCTGAAAGCTTATGATGTTACTGATAAACAAATTGAGGATTTTTCTGCACAAAACTTATTGTTAATAGCTGACAGTAAACCGACTTTTAATTTTATACAGAAAATAGTACCAGCATTCATTGTTAGTACAAGTTATGAACAATATATACGAGAGTTATGTAAAGCATTGAATTTTCCCGTTGAAAACACATATTCTACTAAATTGTCAATAGATAAATACTTCATAGATAAAAAAGAGAAAAAAAAACTAAAAGAAATAACAAAAGAAATGTTGGAATTACCTCCAATAGAACTTCCTTTGTTTGCCAAAACTTTGAATGATTTATCTATTGATACTCAAGAAACAATTAATCGACTTGACACAATTTTCTGGAATGAGATCTCAAATATGCAATTATCTATTATTTTCTCTGATGTTATTCCTGTTGGTGGTAATCAAAAAGCCGAAGCAATAATGGATGTGATAAAAAAATTGAATAGTTCAATAGAGAACGTCATATATTTCGGTGATAGTATTACTGATGTTGAAGCTCTCCACCTTGTTAATCAGAAAGGAGGTTTAGCTATTTCATTTAATGGAAATCATTATGCGGTCAAAAACTCTGAAGTAGCTGTTTTGTCAAATAGTAATTTAGTTACTGCTATCCTCACGGATTCTTTCTGTAAGTTTGGGAAGCAAAAAACCATTGAATTATTAGAAAATTGGAATACAAAGAACCTTCAAAAAATTGGCCTAGATACATCTTTATTATCTATATTTCTTGCTAATAATCAAAAAAAATTGCCTTATGTTCAAATTGTAACGCCTAAAAATGTTGATTTTTTAGTTAATGAAAGTAACATTTTTAGACAATCTGTTAGAGGTGAAGCTGTAGGAGGTTTAGGTTGATGTTTACCCAAAAAACTATTGATCCTACTTATGCTGAAGCTTTTGATGGCATTTTTTCGCGAGTTATTCTCACTGCAGATGATGAAAATATTTTAAATAGAGCTGCTGAGGATTCAACTTCAAATCCTTCTGTTGTTATTGGTAGAGTTGAAGGGGGGATAGAATCCTGGTTGAAAAAAACCGAAACCCCAGACAACCGTAAAGGCGTAATACTACAATTTTGGGGCGCCATAGACCCAAACAAACCTTTCGAAAATTCTTTAGTTAAATTTGAAACTGAATTGTCTTATAGAATTCGACAAGACATTCTTGTTAAACCCTTTACAGCAATTTTTAATGCCTTAACAAAATCAGACGGAAAAATCGACATGATGTTAAAGGTTGGTCATTGTGGTGATGGTTATGAATGGGTTGAGAATCGATATGGAAAAGATATGATTATCGTTCCATTAATGGTCCCAGATTTTTTAATAGAAAGGTACTTAGGGTATTCCCAAGGAGTAATGGGCGCCAATTTTTGGATTATGTGTGAAACAAAAGAAGCTGTTACCCAAGCTGGTAAAAAAGCTTTAGAAGCTATACATAAAATCGAAGGCGTAGTTACTCCTTTTGATATTTGCTCTGCTGGATCAAAAACAGAAACCAACTTTCCTTCTATAGGTCCCACCACAAACCATACATATTGTCCCTCTTTGAAGAAAAAGTTGGGCGTAAACTCCAAAGTTCCTAAAAAAGTGAAATACATTCCTGAGATAGTAATTAATGGTGTTTCAATGGAAGTTGTAAAAGATGCGATGAAGACAGGAATTGAAGCAGCTTTGGATGTTGTTGGTGTTTTTGGAGTATCTGCAGGAAATTATGGTGGAACTTTAGGTAAACATAAAATTGAATTGACCGAGTTGTTTTCATGATTCCCTTTGATGTTGTAGGTTTTGGTGCTCTTAATGTTGATAAACTCTACAAAGTGAATAAAATTGCTAAAGCTGAAGAAGAGAGTTCTATTGAGAGTTACACTGAGACTTGTGGTGGATCAGCAGCAAATACTATAATCGGATTAGCAAGACTTGGTTCCAAAACAGGTTTTATTGGTAAGATCGGTTGTGATCAAGAAAGCAAACTGATTATGCAAGATTTTTGTTTTGAAGGAGTTGATACTAAAAGCATAATTCAAGCAAAACAAGGTAAAAGCGGTTTAGTATTGGGATTTGTGGATAAAAAAGGTGAACGAGCATTATATGTTGATCCAGGCGTAAATGATACAATTATGCTGGAAGAGGTAAATCATGAATATATTTCTAAAACAAGATTTTTACATTTATCTTCTTTTGTAGGAGAACAATCATTCCAAACTCAAAAAAAATTACTACAATCAATCTCTAAATCAATAAAAGTGAGTTTTGATCCTGGCATTTTATACGCAAATAAAACCTATCCTGTTTTGGACCCTATACTGAAGAAGACTTATTTGTTATTACCCAATAAAATTGAACTTCAATTATTAACTGGTAAAGCAAACTATCGAGAGGGAGCTGAATTCATGATAAGGCAAGGGTTAAAAATCGTGGCCGTAAAACTTGGATCTGCCGGAAGCTATGTTACTGATGGGAATGAGAGTTATTTTGTTAAATCTTATAATGTGGATGCTATAGATTCAACCGGTGCAGGTGATGCGTTTAATGCTGGTTTTATTTCAGGTTTACTGAACGAAAAGAGTCTTTTTGATTGCGCTAGAATTGGTAATTTTGTTGCTTCCCAAAAAGTTATGCGATTGGGTGCTCGAGCTGGACTCCCATATGTCAAAGATTTGGCTTTTTTAGATTAAATTATTAATTATGCTTTCAAAGATCAATTTACCATCGCCATATTTCTGATTATTTTCACATTTTGTCCAGTCTGGTTTTTGCCACCAATGAAAAGCTCTTTCAGGATGTGGCATTAATCCAAATATGTTTCCTTCATTATTACAGATACCTGCGATATCATAGAATGATCCATTTGGGTTTATTGGATATTCTCTTTTAGCAAAATCACCATTCTCACTACAATATCTGAATACTATCATATCTTTTTCGTAGAGTTTATCAAGCATTTTCTCTTGGTGTTCTTTTGGAAATAGAAACCTGCCTTCTGAATGCGCTATTGGTAAGTGAATTACTTTTCCTAAAGGAATTTTATTTGTGAATATACATTTACTTTTATTTTCTTGTTTTACGTGTATCCATCGACAATTATACCCTTGGGGAACATTAGTAGTCAGTGTAGCTTCAGGAAAGGGTGTAATCCCATCAAAACCAGGTAATAATCCGTATTCCACTAGAACTTGAAAACCATTACAAATGCCTAGAATTGCTCTGTTATCTTCAACAAAGGCTTTAATCTCTTTGCCAAGTTTAGCTGAAAGTAATCGTGCTAATATTACACCTGCACGCACATAATCTCCAAATGAAAACCCGCCTGGAATTACAAGGACTTGAAAATCAAGCAGATTTCTTTTTTTAATGAGTTCATTAACATGTAAAGTTTTAGCTTGTACTCCTAATTCCTGAAATGATCTTTGAGTTTCTAGATCGCAGTTTGTTCCACCTACTCGAAGGATACAGACTTTTATTTCTTCTCGCTTTATATTTTACACCTTCGTGCCCAATGTCTCTTTCCACTTCTTTTGTAACTTTTCTAGTGGCATTTTTATAATAACTTCTCCATTCAAACCTTTAATTGAAAGTTCGGTTTTTTTAGTAATTTTACCAATTTCTGAATAGAGGGGTTCCCTTCATAATGAACTCAAAATTATCTTTATCTTTTTTATTTATTTCAACAAGAAATCTGCTATTCGATTCTGAAAATAGTAAGAAATCATTTCTACCTATTTCCTTGCTTGGAACTTTGGCTAAGTCTAATTTAATACCATAACCGCCAGCAAAAGCCATTTCAGCTGCAGCTACTGCTAGACCGCCTTCTGAAATGTCATGGCAAGCCTCAATTATATTTGAGTCAATTGCTTTTGTTATTGCCTTGAAATTGTTGGCTGCAATCGAAGTTCTTACCTTTGGAACATTTCTCCCTATAAATTCCTTGGAAGCGTAATATTCTGAACCCCCCAATTCATTAAAAGTTTCTCCAACAATATACAACGCGTTTTCTGGTTTTTTAATATCCATAGATACAGTTTTTCTAACATCTGGAATAATGCCCAATGCCGAAATAAGGAGAGTTGGAGTCACAGGACCTAAAGGAGATTCGTTATATAGACTATCTTTTCCAGAAATAAATGGAGTTCCAAAACCTGAAGCTATGTCATAGCATGCTTGGCACGCTTTAACAAGAGACCCTAATCTTTCGTGTTTATCAGGATTTCCCCAAGTGAAATTATCAAGTAATGCAATTCTTCGCCCTCCGACAGCGACATTATTTCTTATTGCTTCATCAATAGCTGATGCGGCCATCCAATATGTATCAATTTTACCATATTTCGGGTTCATACCACATGAAATAACTACACCTTTCCAAGAGTTATTGAGAGGTTTAATAACTGCTGCATCATTTGGACCAGCATATTTTCCCTGCAGTGGTTTTAATATAGTATTACCTTTAACTTCGTGATCATATGTTCGAATTACTTTCTCTTTGCTAGCTATGTTGGGTGCTGATAAAATTTGAAGTAATACTTTGCTTAAATTTTTTGGTTCTGGAAAGTCAGGTTCCTTAAATTTTATTTTTTCGTAAATTGCGGTTTTTTCACTCTCTATGGACGTAAAAATGAAAGACATGTCTAGATCTGCTATCTCCTCTTTGTTGAAGTAAACTCTCAAATGGTGGTCTGAAGTGAGTTTTCCTATTGCTGTAGCTTTTACTTCTTCTTTTGAGAATACTTCCAGTGTTTTTTCAAGATTTTCAGAAGGAATAATTAACAACATTCTTTCCTGAGATTCTGATATGTAAATTTCCCAAGGTGTTAAACCTTTATGCTTTAAAGGAACTTTTTGGAGGTCTATACTTGTACCACAATTGAATTTGTCAGCTGTTTCACCTATTGCTGAGGATAATCCTCCTCCTCCCAAATCGGTTATTGCTGAAGCTAATTCAAGGTCTCGGACTTCAATTATTGCTCTTTTTACTTTTTCCTCTTCGATAGGATCTGCAATCTGAACCGCTGGTCTCGAGATTACTTCAGACTTTTCAGTCAACTCGGCTGATGCGAAGTTTACTCCATGAATCCCATCACGACCTGTTTTTCCCCCTACTAACAGGACTATATCACCTGATTTAGCATTTCTGCGAAATTTACTAAGAGGTAATAACCCTATGCAGCCACAATATACTACAACGTTTCCTGTATAGCTTTCATCAAAATATATTGCTCCATTTACTGTAGGAATTCCCATATTATTACCGTAAGCACTTATTCCAGCAGTAACACCTCTATAGACATATTTGGGATGTTTAATCCCAACCGGAAGTTTTTTGTAATCATAATCCAAAGGCCCAAATCCTAAAACATCCATACATGCAATTGGGTCAGCCCAAACCCCTAATACATCTCTGATTACGCCACCTACACCTGTAGCTGCTCCACCGAAAGGCTCTACAGCAGATGGATGGTTATGCGTTTCAACTTTTGCTGCAATTCCATAATCTTTTTCAAATTGTACTATCCCTGCATTATCTTCAAAAACTGAGAAACACCAATCAGGGTTGATTTCTTCTGTTACTTTAGCTATATATGTTTTAAAGAGACTTTTAATTTTTCTATCCTTGACCTGAATTATTCCTTTGAATGTTTTATGACAACAATGTTCAGACCAAGTTTGAGCTATGATTTGTACTTCTAAGTCTGTTGGGTTTCTTGTCTGTAATTGAAAATATTTTTGGATAACCTTCATTTCTCTGAATGTTAAACCAAGTCCAATTTCATTACTAATATCTACTAATTCATTATCGGAGGCTTGAGCTAGGTTAATTTCAAATATTTTGCTATTTGTTTCTCTCTGAATATAGAGATTAGGACTCATTTTTGCTCCTCAATGTTTATTGTATAATTATCTTTAGTCGGATTTGCTAGTAGCCTCTTGCAAATTTCAATTCCTTTATTTTTCGCTTCTTGTTTATCTTTTGCCTTTAGGAGAATTGTAAAAACTTTACTGACATCTACCGAATCAACTTGGTAACCAAGCTCTTTTAGCAGGTTTGCAGCAGTTTCGCCTTCAGGGTTACTGTGACCTGGTTTTAGGCTGACTTCGATTTTCAAGAAGTATTTCATGAACTAAATGTTGAGAATAATGGATTTAAACGCTTTCATCGCTAACGTACAAAATTTTATGTTAAAATTATTTTTTTGTTTTTGTAAATCAGTTTTATTTTGTTACTATCAGTGATCTCTCCAATTTCTTCGGGTTTATCACCACTTTTTTCTAGAATGCTTAATGCGTTTTCAAGCTCTTCTTTATCGATTATTATTGCAAAACCCCATCCCATATTAAAAGTTCTGAACATCTCTTCGTCAGTTAAGACATATCCAAGATCTCGTGCTGTGTCTTGAATTATTGAAAATATTGGATGAGGTTTGAAATTTGAAAATTCAAAACCGATACCTGGCGAAAAATAATTAAGGTTGCCAAATTTGAGATATCCATCTCCAGTAATATGGACTACTGCCTTAATTTTTGATTCTTCGTTTAATTTGAGGATAGATTTTACATAGATTTTAGTCGGTTCTAAAACTTCTTGAACTATTGGTCTTTCAAGATTATTGGGTATATCAAATCTATCAAATTTTCCTCCCCATTGTTTGAAGAGAATTTTTCTAGCTAGACTTATTCCATTGCTATGAAGACCGCTACTTGCAAGTCCGATAATAGTATCTCCAGGTTTAATGTTCTTTCCAGTTATGATCTTATTTTTATCAACATACCCAATTACTGAAACTATCATATCGAATCCTTGGTTTGGTGTTAAACCCTTTATTATTTCTGCGACATCTCCAATTTCGCCACTAGTTACTGGACATTCTGCTTTTTTTGCCCCAATAGTAATTCCTTCAAGCCAGTTTTTGATAAGATTAGGATCACTAGCTATTGCATGTATATTATCTGCCATCGCAATTGGTTTAGCACCTGACCTAATGACATCATTAACTGCCATTGCTACTGCATCGACTCCGATGGTGTTAAATTTATTAGCTAATTGTGCTACCAAAACTTTTGTTCCTACGCCCTCTATAACCAGATCTAAGTATGTGTTCTCTTTAAAAGGAAAGATATTTCCATATGGTAAATGCATAACTGAACCTTGTGTACAATATTTGTAAGTTTCTTGCAGTTTTTTCAATTCTTTTTTAGATTCTGTGCGTCGTTCACGGTTTACTCCAGCATCTGAATATGTAATTTTTTTTGTCATAGCGGTTTGTTCTCCTTCTTCCATGTTTTAAGTTTGACTTGTAAGAAATAACGATTCTGCTAACATCAAATAACCTTTTGGTTACTCTAAGTATTTTTATTTATTAGATTATGAATGAAAACCTAAAAAGAGACTTTAATGAACATATAATTTACCAAATAGAATAAGAGTCGATGTTGAAATGGATTTGGAATATATAGTTATTATTAGTAATACCGTACTTGTTCTTGGAACATTTATTGCAACACTTTATAGAATAAAAATAGAACGAGATCAAATCCGAACTGTGAAACTTGATGTAAAAGCTAAAGAATGTTTGACTGAACTTCGTAAATATATTAAAACAGAACGTCACTCCTTAGTCGAAATGGATAAAGAAGAACTGAAAAGTTTTATAGAATATTTAGAAAAGATCGGAAAAAGTTAGTTGCTAATTTTTTTAATGATTATTTTTAGCATATTACTGAAAGGTAATCATGTTTGTCTATAAAAAGAAATATTTTCAATACCGCATTTTTGGCAATATCTTTCTAATACAGTCAACCATGTTCCACACTTATCGCATTTAGACTGAATCTTGAGTTTGCATTTTGGGCAATAATAAGTATCTGACTCTAGGGCTGTGCAATATAATATTTTTCCAATTTCAAAACCACATTTTGGACATGGTTGTTTAGGATCAGACATCTTAATACTATAAAGCTTCATTATTCTGAAATACTTTGCGAAAAAATCAATTATTTTTGTTTGATAAATAGAAAACCATGTTTACGATTTATTAGACTGTTTTGAACTTTGATTTGTATCAAAACTATCTGACATATAGTGTTGGAAAATAAGTCTACTTATTTGAGATCTGATATAAGTGCTCGAAAACAGGTTTTATGATAATATTGTTTTATGGTTCTAGAAGAATCTTTAAACGTTATTTCTTCACCTTTAATGATTGATTTTCTGCACACTCTGCAATAATTTTCCGTTTGTAGTTTTTTTATTTTTTCACATTTTATCCTCAATTCAGTGACTTTGAATTTTAGAGAATTTAACTTATTCATTGTGTTTTCAATTTGATTTTTTTGATAAATTCTTTTGTTGTATTCTTGTATGTTTGTTCTCATCTCTAAACTTTTCCTGAAGAGTGAAGTTTTCACTATTATCCATAATTGGTTGATTGAATAGATAATACTTTATTTCGTAACTTGGAATATTCTGATATGGATTGTTTATTGTTTTTTCTAATCAATTATTCATTAGTATCGAGAAATTTTTGGCTAAGCTGCAATATTGTTTTGTTCAGATAATTAATGTGAATTATTAAAATTTTCTATAATGAGAAATTCATAAATTAGCTATTATTATAGTCAATAAGGATAACTCTGAAAAAACCAAATCGATTTGAGCGGTCGTAGTCTAGTTTGGTTAGGACTTCAGCTTCCCAAGCTGATAACCCGGGTTCAAATCCCGGCGACCGCACCAATTTTCAACTCAGTTCAATAAAAGAGGCTTGATTCGAGGGTTTCGATGGAGGTTACCAATATTCCACTTGTTTTTCTTCAGTTTGAGATCTTCTAGTAATAACCATTAAAATAATTCCAGCAATAACTAATAGACTAGTTAATACTGCTATTTCCATCACTATTAAAGGAATAATGGTTACATTTTTAGTGAGGCTTACTGCTCCTGCATATTGGTTATCTCCAACCCAACTTGCACGAATAGATAGCATTCCACTAAATTCGTTTTTAAATAAATACTGAAAGTATCCATTTAATTTTGTATTAACTGAACCTATTTCTTTCCAAGGTGAATTGTTTACACTTGCATAAAATGTTACATTCTGGTTTTCAATTGAAGGTGATAGTTGTCCTCTTAAGTTTAGATCTGTATTTTGCAAAGAAATCACAGGTGTTATATCCAACAATAAAACACTAAACTCTAACGAAGTAAAACTGGCAGAAACCTGTCCAGGTGCTACTTGCTCGATATTTTCTAAAGATATGACTTCAGCGTTTAAATCTTTTAATTCTGGAGGACATTCTCCGATTCTCCATCCTTCAATCCAGTTTTCGCCAGTGCATTCAGCTACGTAATACCGATTATTATTATAGTTAACATGGTACGTTGAATCTCTTGCATCTTGTGGAGCTGAAGAAAGAGCCACCCCAATATTCATATGTGTTTGTTCCTCGTAATATAGCAAAACAACATCTAAACCTCCAGCTTTAATAATAGATGCAGCGATAATCGAAAAAAGATCGCAGTCACCCTTGCCCTCAATTATAGTCTCGACAGGGTATTTTATAGGAGTTGTTTCTTCATAATCAATTTGGTGAACTATCATTAAAGCAGAGTTGACAAAATCTTCCTCATTATTGTTAACTTCCCAAAGTTTGTCAGCAACGGACTCAAATATGTACGGTGTAACAAAACCTGAAAATTCATCTACGGAAATCACCCTATGACTTTTTTCAGTATAGTATTCGTACAGATTTTCGGGAAAAATTAACTCAAGATCATAGGTTACATCCTTATCTGTTCCCATAAGCAAAAATTCAATTTGATAATCATCTGCATGTGCGAAATTTATCAAAGAGAAAACCATTAAGGTTAATATAACTATGAACAAAATCCTGGGTTTTCTCATTATTTCTCAATAAATCTGGGTTCTGTCTGATTTATTGTCTTTATGAATAGCCAATAATGAGCAAAAATACGTGATTTTTAGTAGTTACCACTTTAGTTGATTTTAAAAAATTAAAAAAAATTATTTGCTAATTTCTAAATACTTCTATCTCGATAATCAAATTCAATTTAGGGTTAAGAGCTTACTTTTTTTTGCTTAGCCACCACTTCAAATAATCGCTTCGTTGTTTCTGTTTTTTCTCTTCTGCTGTTTCCAAATTTGGTCTAAGTTTTTCTCGTAACTCCCAAAGCTCTTGTTGAGTAACTGATAAACCGCAGCTTTTGCATATGTAATGTTTGGTTGCAATTGCGTAGCTCATATCTCCTCCACATTCTGGACAATAACGCATCAATCATTCACTCTTAAGTTCTCTATAAATTACTTCTTAATTAGAAAGATATTAGTCTTCTCTTGATTTCTATCAAGTTTCCGCATAAAAGGGTGAATTTATATTAAAAAAATTGAATTAGAATTATTAATTTTTAGAATAACGTTTTTTTTAATTTAATATCTTCGGTATCTCCATCTTTTACTATCTCCAACGATAGCATTATTCATTTGAATGTAAGAGTTGAAAACCAATTGGCTAAGCTATTTGAATTTATTTTTTGTTATTTTATATCTAAATATTAGTCTATTTAATTAATAAAATGAAAAAGAGGCTTAGATCGGGTACGCTCCACAGATTTTGCAGAACTTTATTTTGGTCTTCAAATGACTCTTACAAAACGGGCATTCAATTCCTCCATTATCAGGATATACTTCTGAAGGTTTTCCAAATGCGTCTTTAAAAGATTGGTAGTATATCAATTGTTCTTTATCTTGAATTTTTACATCATCTTCTTTAAGAATTTGCTTCTGTTTCTTTTCAAATTCTGTGTCTGTGATTTCATCATTAAAAAATGTGCGTAGAACTTCTGTTCCAGTTCCTGCTTCAAGTGGTGCTTTTGGTCTCCAAATAATTTCTGTCGGAATTAAATCTTCATATGCCTTTCTCATAATCCATTTTCCATATTTTATACCTTCGCGCATGTTAATTTTCAATTTTACTGGAAGTTTTTTCGCATAATCCATGAATGCAGGATCTAAGAAAGGTGCTTTGATGATCATCCCAAGAGATTCTGCCATGGGTATCGAAGAAAAACCCATCTCTGCCCACATTTCTTTTTGTTTTTGTTTGAACTCTTCTTCTGATAAATGGAATTGCCAAGGATATCCAAAAAGTTCGTCTAATGCGTCACCTGTTGACACTGTTTTTACTCCTTTTTCCTTAAGGATTGTTAGTCCAATGTAAACAGGCATACTGTTTCTTATTTCCATGGGATCAAATTTCTTTAATGCTTTTACTATTTTGGGGGCATTATTGATTACTTCTTCTCGACCGAAAGTGTGTGTTTCTTGATTAAGATTGAGGAAAGCAACCATTTTTTTTACATATTCCGTGTCTTTTGGTTTTCCATGTTTAAAGGCCATGGTTAATGCTTGTATTTTTGGGTTGTATTTGACAGCTTCATAAGCTAAAATTTGTGTATCGGTACCTGCAGAAAATAACATGGCTTCGGTCATGTTATTTTGTACACTTCTATTAACTAACGTTCTGATTTCTGGCAAAAGGGATTCATAATCTTTTGGATTTAGGGTCAATTGAAATTCCTCGTGTGGAGATATTTGTCTTGTTCTGAAGTATTTAAGTATATCCGTATGGGTATAAAAAACGAAAAAACGTAAACATGTGTTGGAAAAATGTGGTTTAAGGTGAACGTTTAAGCGTTTAAGTTATGCCCTCGTTTTTTGTGACACTCTATAGCTACCTTTAAAAGTTTTTAGAGTTCGTAATTATTCATTACTCAGAAATTTGATAGGTTTAATAAAAATTGTGTTGCTGGTGATTAATTGAATATATGTTTAATTCATATGAAGGTCCGTAATTCTAGATCAGAAAATCTTAAAGCAGCCTCAATTTGTATACGCAAAGCTGCAAAAACCTCACCTTCCATTATTGCACTTCCTGAATATTTTTCTGTTCCTGGATGCTTATCAAATTTTGATTCAGCAAAAAGAATCTCAAAAGCAACTTCTAAAATTACTCTAGAATTTTTATCAGAAATATCCAAAGAAATTCCTACGATCTATCTCTTAGGCGGAACAATTCTTGAAGAAGATGCCGGAAAATATTACAACACTAATACTCTGTGGAAAAATGGTGAACTTCTAGGAAAGTATAAGAAAATAAATCCAATAACTGGTGAACTTCAAGCAGGAGTTGCTAAGGGTACTCAACCAGTTGTAATAGAAACCCACTTTGCCAAAATTGGATTGCTTGTTTGTGCTGATATGTTTGATCCTGTTCTTGTAAAACAAATAACATCCTTAGGTGCACACATACTATCTTTACCTGTCGCTGCAATGGGATCTCACCCCGCTGTAGAAGGACATCCTCTAACTGAGAAAGTAGCTTCAGAAAACGGAGTATTTGTGCTCAAAGTTGGAAATGTCTGTTCAAGTACAATAGGTGGAAGAAGTGCAATAATCGCTCCCTGGGGAATACTGGCTGAAGTATCTGATTCCCTAACAGATAAAATAATTACAGCCGAGTTAGACATGAACCGATTATTTGAATATAGAAAAACTCTCAATAAATAGTAGCCCATTTTTCAACTATATTTATCATATCTGAAAACTCGAATCTATCAAGCCACTCTCGATATTCTCTATTTTTTACAGCAAATTCACATATTTCTTCAGCATTTCTTGAATTATGAACTAGTAGTAATATTGCTTTAAATTTAAATCTCGAAAGATAAGCCATTGTTTTTAACAGAGAATTCGTTTTTTCAAAATTGGGCATTTCAGCACTTAATTCTAAAACAACTGGTTTTTTCAAGATCTTTAAAAAATCTCTAGCTATTAGATCAACCCAATAATTAGTTGTATAATCTCTTGCTGACAGTGGAACATGGAAATAATCAACGTATTTCGCAATTTTATCAAAATCTATTCCAAACCTTTCTTTAGCTAGGACTGGATCTGGAAACATCTCAACTGCAAATACTCCCTTAACAACTTCTTTTGCATCTGAAATAAATTGCGTTATTGTTTCGGCTCGCCACTCAATCCAATTTAGGCCGCTTGTTCTCCACAATTCAACACACCGTGGACAAACACAGAATTGTTGTTCTGGAAAATGGTAAAGATTTAATGTTACGCCTAAAATATTTTGAGTATTTAATTCTTTTATATACTCTAAAACTTTTATTCGATATTCTTGATTTGTCGGGCAGACATAATCAAAAGCTAGATTAGCTTTTCTATTCTTTCTTAATGCTGGTCCATTTTTTGAGATTGCTACAATATTTGGGTTTTCTCTAAGGGCTTTTGCATCACAAAAACAAGAAACGTCGTTTTGCATCTCTTCTGCAGCGGGGAAAACAGAGCCATTTACCCATTTGGAATAATAAACATGCTGATCGTATCCTTTTACTTTTTTAGGAGTATAAGTAACTAATCCAATTTCCATATTATTTCATCTTTCGCGCAACAAATATATTTCTTGGTCTTATTAACCTGTTGATTTGATATGGACACTCATTCTTCATCAATTAATATCGATTATGCTAAATGTCTTCCTTGTTCAGGATTGATTTGTATAGGCGTTTGTCCTGTAGGAATAATTGAGCAGGGTGATAAACAAAAACCAACAATAATAGATATTTCGTCTTGCACTAAATGTGCTGTATGTATCAATCTATGTCCAACAAAAGCAATTACTCTATCTCAATCTAATGATAAGTAGCGGTTTGTATTATGAAAAGTCTTAAGTTAGTAGGAGAAGATGTGAAACTTGTTCTTAAAGAAAACGTATTAGCTGTCCTTTCCTCAAATACTCTTAGTGTAATGAGTTCAGCAATACATAACGGAGGCTGCAAAAGAACAAATACAATAATCAACACTCAAGTTTTTGATGATTATGGTGATCGTCGTCTTCATGATGATCCTGAACTTTTTATTGTTGAATCTTCTAAAAAAATAGGTGATTTTACTGATTTTGTTGGAATGGTTACTTATGCTTCAATTAAAGATTTTTCATTGATTTCCAAACAGGATGGCGAGTTAGCTGTTAGTGTTATTGCTACAGCAGGGTGTACACATGCGGAATCATCCGGTGAAGAGATAGAAATTCATGAAATCCCGGGAACCATAAACATTATTGTCATCATTGATGGAAATCCCACTACAAGTTGCCTTGCTGGTACTTTAATTACTGCAACTGAAGCTAAAACTGCTGCTCTTAGAGATTTAGATCTTCGAAGTAGATACTCAGGTGGTGAAGCAACTGGAACTATAACTGATGCTTTGGTAACAGCTAAGACTGGTCGTGGTCCAAGCATTATCTATGGGGGTCCTGCTTCAAAACTTGGTAATTTAGTGGGTTTTTGCACTCGAAAAGCGGTTAGAGAAGCTATAAAAAGAGCTAAAGTAGGAGGTTTTTCTCCAACTAGATCTATAATAAAGAGGCTAACCGAGCGACACTTATCTATGAAAAAGCTTGCTTTTGAATCGTCGAAAGTTAAAGGATTATCTATTGATCAACAAAACTTGGAAAAATTATTAAAATCAAAACCAGTTTTCGCCACTTTTTTGTTGGCTGCATCTAAACTCGATGATGATATAAAAAAAGGTTTAATACCCAAAGAATTTGGAAATGTAGCTCTATTGTCTACCCAATTTAGCGATGCTTTTTGCAATTCAAATATTTCTATTGATACAAAATTTGTTCAGCAATTAGACTATGTTGATTTACCACCGTTTACTAAACAAGTTTTGATCACATTCTTAATGAATAATAATTCAAAGGAAAAAAATGAAAACCTTAAATAACCTGCGTTTTTATTCGGTTAACTTAAAATTAGATCATTGGTGATAATGTTGAAATTTGCAACCTTCCTTTATCAACCTCGGCCAGCCGAGGGTGTCGACATAAACTTCTACCGTATAAAACCCGAATCGGGAACAGTTGGAGTCCCTAATCCTGATATGTACACAAATATTGCTGTCTTTGGAGATAATGAACTGGCACAAAAACATCCAGAGTGGATTTCAATTTCAAAAGATGGTCCCGCATTTCGTCGTTTGACTCCTCCAAAAGTAAATGGAGTTAATCCGGGTAACAAAAAATATACTCTTAGATGGGATGTTTTATGCCCAACAAATCCAGAAGTTAAAGAATATAATTTAAAATTATTCAAAGAATGTGCTCAAAAAACTCCAGGAATAAGTATAAGCAGTCAACATTTTGCTGATCATGGTTTTTGTGTTTGTCCTCGTTGTGTTGAATTGTGGAGAACAAGCGGCCTAAATTGGTATGATTGGCGAGCCCAAGAAGTAACTGGTTTTCTTAAAGAAGTTAAAGATGTTATAGGTGGCAAACCTCTATATGTAAACCTATTACCCGACCCAGTATTGGGACGAGAGAGATTTGGTTACGATTTTGATGCACTAGCAGAATATGCAGATACTTTTGTTATTCCAATGTTCTCAAAAGCTTATCCTTCCCCTTGGTATTGGGAGATGTTAGCAAGAGCTTTTAAAAGCAAATTAAAGAGACCAGTTTACGCAAACCTCTATGTACGTGGACCAAACGATGATCCAAAACAGACACCTCCAGTTAAAGATTTGTTAACAGTTGCAGTGAGAATCGCAAGAACTGGAATAGACGGTATAATATTCCTTGCTGAAAACGCAGACAGAATTAGAAATTTCCAGAAAGAAGCTACTCAAGCTACTGACGTCTTACAAGAATTAGATGGTTATGGCGGGGACGAAGTTCTAGACTTAGTAGAAAAGTGGAAATCACTCTTCTAATTTTTTGCTCTTTTATTTCGACTTTTTTCGATAAAATTACATCTTAATATCTCTGAAAAGAAATTAGTTTCTCAAATATGTAATCACTTTTTTTATGATAACTTTATACTTACTTTTTTTTCAGGAAAGCTAGAAATGCTAAGGTCAAAACTATTCCACTAAGTGTGACGGTAATTGAAGAAGTGTTTAATCCGATGGGGGATAATCCTAAAAATAACCCTGATACCCCAGCTATACTAAAACTTAATGCTACTGATAAAACTGATTTTTCTATGAACTCCAATTTTCCATCTTTAAATAAAACATTCACGAGACAATATCCTGGTATAACTGCAACAAAAATAAATCCAAAAAAATATGTTAATCCTGAGAAGAATGAATTAGAAGGAATCAAATAGACAAATAACATTGTTAATGCTGTAAATAGAATAATTATTCCAAGCCATAGAGACGATTTCACTTTTTACTCCTTCAACTGGATTCTTACAAAATTTAGACAAAAAAGAAAAGGATATGGATGTTTAGCCCATAAAGATTTTATAAATCGGATGTTGCTCATTCAACGGTCTTGTACCCAAATCAGCTGCGCCTGATGCAATATAAGCATCTACAATTGCTACTGCTGGAAATACATAATCCGATTGTTCTGCTGGTCCAAACATTAACCAGTTAGCGCCCATTGTTTGCATTATTGCGTTTGTTGCGGTTCTTGTTCCCTTTCTGAACTGCTTTTCAAATTTAGCTTTAACCCAGCCCATTGTGGTTACAACGTTTCCGGTTCCCAAACCAGTTGGATGACCAAATTTCTCTTTTATTTGTGGTATCGCTCTAACTGCTGTACCCATATCTGGTTCAAATGCGGGAATAGCCGTATCGATTAACGGTTTAGTTATTCCACCTTCTGCAGCTAAGGCCAATGCTTCTTCTAAGACTTTCATCTTTCCTTCTAGACTGTTATCTTTTGGATCGTCAGCTAAGACAATAGATGCAGTAATTCCGCACTCTTTGACTTTTTCTGCCTCTCTCTTTGACACGCCTTTATAGAATGAATTGTATATGCATCGGTCTTGTAATCCTGCATTTTTTACAAGTTCAGCACTTTGCATACGTGTTCTTGGACTCATTGCATCTAATAGAAATGGGGCTTCAGTATGTTTTGCTACAAAATCTAAATATTTTTCAAAAGCAACTGCTGTAGTTCCAACAATATCTAAAACAAATGGAACACCAGTTATGTCACTCAAGTTTTCCATTTTATTAATTAGATTCTCAGCTTGTTTGGCATCAAATAATCCTTGGTTAGCATCTTTTACCATTTTTTGGCCTAGCCAAAAAATTGACCCTACTAAAACGGTTGGCAACTCGCCCGGCTGACCGCCGATTTTTATTCTTCCAACTTCATATACTTTTTGTTCTGCTTTAAATTTGAACATAGTATCTCATCTGGATTTTTAGCTTTGCTATTTCCCAGCTACTAGTTTTTTAGCTAGTTCAACGCCTTCTTCTTTGCTTTTGCCGAATATCGCTCCAATTGCGTCTGCGTCTTCTTTTTTAACTGCAGCTCCACCTATTATTATTTTTACTTTTAGATTGGCTGCTTTCAATGCATCAACTAGTGTTGACAAATTATTTTTTGCAGGTACGGTATTGACAGAAAGGGCTAGTATATCAGCGTTTGACTCTTTTACTTTATCAACGAAAACTTCAGGTTTTGCATTTTTTCCTACATCTATTGTTTTAAATCCAGCTTTTTTTAGTGCTTTTCTTACAGCTTCTTTAGCTGTGTCGTGCATATCAGGTTGGATATTACCGATAACGACAGTTCCGATTGGATTTTCTGGTTCTTTGGGCTCTTTTTCCATCATAGATTTAAGCCATGACATTCAATTAAACACCTTTTTTATTTTGGTCTATTACCTTCGCTTTTTATACTCGAATTCTATATTTAAACCTTGACTCGACTAATCGAAGATGAATATAAAGAAAACTATAAAGTTCGGGAAGACAATAATGGTCAAAATCTCAACTAAGACTACTTTGCTGCTTGGTATTTTTGCGTTTGCATTAATATATCGATTGATGTTCATGCATTGGGATATTTATCCTTCAGGTGCAGATATCGGATTGCACAACAGTGTTCTCAATTCGATTACGAGATCGGGAGGAACTGATTTTCAATGGAATTTCTATCAAATGGGAGGCGGTTTCTCTCTAACTTTTCCAGGTTATCACATCTTCGTTTCGTATATAGTATTATTAACAGGATTACCAAATTACTTGGCGTTTTCATTGACTGTTGCTTTATTTTCTTCTCTTCTTGTTTTATGTTCTTTTTTGATAACTCGAGTTGCTTGGAGTGAATCAGCTGGAATAATTGTTGCTTTTTTAGTAGCTATCTCACGTTTTGATATTGAAATGTTATTGTGGGGTGGCTATCCTAATGCTGCTGCTCTGACTTTGATTCCAATTATTTTTTATCTGTATCTAGAGAGAAAAAAATTTTCGAGTTTTTCTTTTATTTGCATTGCTAGTCTTTTATCCGCAACAATATTGCTATCTCATTCTTTAACCTCTATAATGTTCGTTAGTATCACTATTCTGACAGTGTTTATGATAATTGTTTTTTCAAAAAGATTGTCCATAAAAAGAGGGTACGTTTTAGTTTGGATCTTACCATTGCTGGTTGGCTCTATTCTTGTTTCTCCATTTCTACTGAATGTAATACCTGCATATTTAGGTGCAAATGGGCGAACATTTACTGGTGGCGTTTCTGGTATTCAACAAGCATTACTTTCAACGCGTGTACTTCCTATGGAATGGATTATACCATTATTTTTTAGTATTTTTCTTTTCTTATTATTTTCAAAGAAGTATCAAAAAACGTTTTTATCTGTTTCCTCAATTCTTTTTATGTTATGGCTTTTCGTACCAGTTCTTTCTACTCAAGGATATTTAGTTGGTCTTTATGTTGATTATAACAGATTTTTGTACTTTGTAATATTACCCTTGATTGTTCTTATTGGGTTGGGGATAGACCATGGGTCAACTTTTTTTGCTCGAATCATTAACACCTACATATCTCTTACAAAGGAACATCATCATGATCTAAAAAACCAAACCAATGAAAAAACTCGCTTTAATCAACGGTTTTCTCAAAAAAATCTTTATACCGGTTTCACTTTAGCTTTTTTAATAATTTCTTTTCTTATAATTCCTATATTTTTAACTCCATTTCAAGGTAGAAGAATCCAAAGTTTTTATCAAGTTATGACTGATCCTGGGTATGATGCGATTCTTTGGGCCAAACAGAATACTCCAATTGATTCAGTGTTTGTTTCTGATGCACTTTATGGTTGGTGGTTTTCAGGTTTTGCTCAAAGACCTACTTTAAGTGCAGTTGATCCACAGTTTTTAACTCTAGCTCGTGAATTTGAACCTGCTAAAGTTGCTAGTAATTTGCTTGATACTAATTATGTTCTTGATAATGGATTAATTCAAATTAGAGAGGATGGTGGGTATTTGGATAGGCATAATCCTATATTTCTAGCTAAACTCAACTGGACCTATTTTCCCTATCCTTTTTTCCATTTCAGCAATGATAAAGTAAATGTTCAACTTGATTTTGGGAATAATTCATTTGAAACTTTTGAATTATCACATCTTCCAGTGCTTGAGATGAATATTGAAAATGATGTGACTCATGCTCACCTTTTGATCAAAAAAGGTAACAATTATTTCAATTATTCACAATATATTACAATGTATGCCGGTGAAAAATTTGTTAATGTGACGATATCTCTTGACACTGAAAACGATTTTGTTTCAATTGTTGATGTAAATTATATTCTTCAATCAAAAGGTGAACTAGTTCAAAGTGAAAATACAGTTGGATTTGTTGATGAAGGAGCGAAAGTTTTAGGGCAACTAATCTTTTCTGAAATCAATTTACCAGATATTACTGAATTAGAAAATTTTGGTTTAAACCTATTTTATGATATAGGAAATACTAATGTCGACTTGCAGTTCTTTATTAGTGTTTTTTCAATAACAGATGATTTAGTTTTTTATCAGACAGAAGAAAATAGAGATCTATTGATTAAAGAGATTTTAAATTCTAATATGGTTCGTACTTTAGACTCTGATTTATTTCCAAATAAAAAAGAAGTTATTGATTTGCCGTTCGAGGTTTTTTCTTATAGTGCTGCATTAATTGACTGGCATGTTTCTTATATTGCGGTTAGAGATTCAGATTCGCTCTTCAAATTTGTTAAAGATCCTATTTTTAGTCTGGTCTTTATTAACGATGAAGTAGCAATATTTAAGGTAAATACTGCCTCTTTCCAAGACGGGTGAATACCTTCATAGTTATTCATGAAATAATTCGAGAAAAAAACTTTGAGAAACTAGTTATCTTGGTTTTTTCAGTTTTTATTTTCGTTTTTTTTTATACAGTTCTATCAATGAATGGACTTGTATTAGGTAACGATCCTGCTGTTCATATTCAGCGAGCTAATTCTTTTCTTTCTTCAGGCTCTATTCCAATAAGCGATATTGCATGGTATCCTCCTCTATATCACATTTTTCTCTCTACATTAATTGCATTTACTGGCGCTACTGAAATTGAAACATTAATATTATTAATAAAAACACTTACAGTATTAATTGATTGGCTATTAATTTTCTCAGTTTATTTGCTAGGAACAAAATTTTTCGATAAAAAGACCGGTTTTATCGCAGCTTTGTTTTTGTTTTTCTGTTTTCCATTATATGAAATCAATCAATGGGGTGGGTATACCACAATCCTTAGCTTAGCATTGATGTCTTTACTTTTTATATATCTCGCCTTGGAGAGAAAAGGAATAGGAAATACTATTACAATTTTTACTCTCACCTTCTCTTTGGTTTTAACTCACCAACTGACTACATTTTTGGCTTTCATCATTTTTCCTCCCTTTATTTTTATTATGCTTATAAAATCTAAAGGGAATTATCCTAAGGCTTGGATTGCAGCATTAATTGGTGGAATTATTGCTTTTTCATTATATTACTTACTTCCTCTTTTGCCCTATCTTGGGAGTTTAATAGATATAGTCTTCTTTCAACTAGAAACAATGCTTTTTCAGGTTCCAGCAGTTTCAGCTGAAAAATTTATGGTAAATTTTGGGTTCATACTATTTTTAACCTTTTTTGGAATAATACTTACATTCCTCGAACTTAGAAAACGTGGGAATTTAGGTTTTTATTTACTTTTATCTTTAGCTTTTTATATCCCATTATTTTTTTCACAATCATATTTTGTAGGAATTTATTTACCCTATCAGCGATTTGTCTATTATTTATTACCTTCAATAGCAGTTTTTTCTGCTGTATCTTTTGTTTTTATAATAGATAGACTTATCAAATTCAATAATAACTTTGAAAAAAGATGGAAAAAACATAGAATAAAAATAATTACATATCCGCTAATTATTCTTCTTATCTCTTTATTCATATTTCGTTTTGGAATTGTTTACGGGAAAATAATGGAAGCAAGTGTTTTTTACTCAACCTCAGATGTGAAAGGTTATGATGCAGCAATTTGGTTAAGAGATAACTATCCGGGACCTACAACAGTAGTTGTGACTGAGGTGCCCGGTTCTTGGTTTGGTGTTTACTCTGGAAAATCAATATTTGCAGAAACTGATCCAATTGTCGACCGAAATGTAATTGCAGAATCTATCTTGGAATTGGCCTATGAACTCGAACATCCCCTTAGTCTTGTACGAACTTATGAGTCAAAAGGAGCAATTTCTGGAGAAAATTATGTCTCAATAAATAGTGTTTGGAAACGAGTATCTTACTCATCAGGTGCTGGTGATTTTATATCATACAAAATTAATGGAGAAGAATATGTTTCTGAACTATACCGCCTAAATAGAGAAATTATTTTTGAAGATCAATTTTATCCAAAAAAGATTTCAATTCATTACTTCAACGATGAGCTAAATTTGATCCAAACAATCCAATTTCAGAATAACAGTTACCCCATTAACCTAAGTTGGACTTTATTATCTGAAAATGTTGAACTCACAGAAGTAAAACTCTATGTAAGCACTTTTTTTGATCTATCTTTTTCTTTTACAAAAGCTTATGTCCCTGGTGTCCTATTATGGGAAAATCCTTGGGATAACCCTTCTAACTCTCAAAATAATGAGTGGGCAGTGACCAATTTTACGGGAAATAAGTTAACAGAAAACCTAATCAGTATTTATGACGATAAAGATAAAATTGTATTTGCTATACAATTTGATGGATTACCTGAATGGGGAAATTTAGGTGCTTTATCAAGCAAACAGATTGATGCACTACGTTTTCAATACGAGTTTAACAAAGTTGACATAAATCAAACAATATCTCGTAATTTTGATATTTTGTCTTTTTCAAGGAATGATTATTCGGAAATGCAAGATCTATCTGAATTGATTTCTTTGTTTGACTCTAAACTTATCTCTGAACACGATGTTATTTCTAGAGATTATCACACCTACATCAAAGATAATAATATTGAATTTATAGTGTATGATAAAAATCAACTTGATACTAAACTAGTTAATTCGAAATTGCTTAAACTAGTTTACTCCAATGATAGGTATGCAATTTTTAAAATCAAAAAATAACCGTTAATATACTACTTATTTATTTTTGAATAATCAATTATTTTATTGAGTTTATTAAAAAAGAAAAAAATTATTTTCTTAGAATCAGCTTTCTCTTAGCACTTTTGGTATGTATGCGCATGCTGGGTCACTTTCAAACAGGTCTCCAGTGTAGTATTCTGCTCTTGTTCTACAACCGCCACAAATTTCGCGGTATTCACAAACTCCACATCTACCCTTTAGGTTGCTTTTGTCTCTTAGTTTAAGGTGTAGCTCTGATTTTTGTAGGTCATTCCAGGTTTCTTTTAAGCCTTTGTCTTTAATGTTTCCAAGTCTATAGTCTTCGTGGAAGCCGCATGATCGGTAGTCGCCGTTTTCTGTGACGCTTATGTAGTTGGCTCCGATTGTGCATTTTCCTAGGAAACCGTTTTGGAACCAGTCCCAAAAGTCTACTGGGTTTCTTTGTCTTACTATTCTTGCGTAGAATGGTGCGTAAACGTTTACTTTGACTTTTCCTGCTAATTCTACTTGTAAGTCGTAGATTTGGTTAAAGGCTTTTTCGTATTGGTCTGGTGTTGGTGCTAAATCGGGCATGTTTGTGTCTGCTCTTCCTACTGGTACTAGGTTATGGTATACTACCATTCGGGCGTTGTATTGTTGTGCTAGTCTTGCTGGGTGTTCCATATCGTTGATGTTGTGTTTTGTCATGGTTGTTACTATGCAGTCTAGGATTCCGTTTTCTGATAGTTGTTGCATTGCGTGTGTGGCTTTTTTGTATGCTCCTTGTCCTCTAATATGGTCGTTTGATTGTTGGTTGCCGTCTATGCTTACTGCTGTGTGTACTTCGTGTTTTATTAGTTGGTCTAGTTTTTTTTGGTTGAAGGCAAAGCCGCTTGTTATTAGGCTAACTTCAAAGCCTAGGTTTTTGGCGTATTTTATTACGTCGAATATGTCTTCTCTTACTAGTGGTTCTCCGCCACTTATTCCAAACCATGGTGAACCAAAATCGTATACTTGGTCTACTATTTTTTTTGCTGTTTGTGTTGTTACTTCTGTGTCTTTGGCGTATTCTGGTGTGTAGCTGCAGTATAAGCAGTTTCCTACGCATCTTCTTGTGCATCGCCAAGTTACCATGTATAGTGGAGCTTTTTTCATAGCCATGGAAAGTCACAGAAAAATTAGATTAATCTTTGCGATATAAGAGTTCCGATTTAAAAACAGAAACCCTATCATCGGAAATTTATCGATAAAAATCTGATCCCTAAAAAAACTAATGTTCAGTAGTTGCTATTGACTAACAAATCATTCTTCATCCTTTTTTTTAATTGAATTTTTTTCTTCTTAAAGTTAGTTCAACTTTTTAGAAAGTCTTATAAACGTTCTACTTATAAACAAAGTCAGATTTAATCGAGGAGAACGTGCATTAAATAATGACAAAAGTAAAAGAATACGCAGAAATGACTAAAGATAAACTGATGTTATATACTTTCGTTGCTCTTTTGGTACTTGTTGGTGTTTCCTATCTATCTTTTGGATTAACCTCTCTAATCACGGCTGCAATAGCTGTATTGGTTGCCGTAGGTATTGATTTGTTTATCTCAAAAGTAGCTGCAGACGCTAAACCTAATATGATGTCTGCTGCAGTATTTGGTCTAATTGTCGCATTATCCTATTCTTTAGGACTTCCAGCTATGCGTTCGATATGAAGCCTTGCCTTTATTGGCTCCTGATGCTTACGTCTTTGTTGCAGCTATCTCTGCAATAGGAGTTACTTTATTCAAGAAAGCTTTCAGGAAGAAAACGCGTAAATCCAGCTGCTTTTGCAAAAATATTGGTTTTATTACCTTTCTTGGATACTATGTTACTCGCAAAAGACCATCTAGTAACTGGAATGCTAGGTGTTCCTTCTTTGGCAGGACCTATAGGCTATGAAATCTTGAGGTAATAACTGGCCTAATGCATTCTTTTGCTAATCATATTAGCTAACATGTTTTGCTGATCCTGCTTCACATGTAACAACTACAGTTACTCAATCTGAAATGCTTCAACTTATTGCTAGTTCAAAAATGGCATGGTTGGGCAGGTGGTGTCTCAAGTATAGCAGTAATAGCTGTTGGAATTGCACTTTTCGTTATTGCAAGAAAATACATTAAATGGCGAATAACAATTTCGTATTTAGTAACTATTGCAGTAATGGCACTTGCTATTAGGATTCATATTTGGGGATACTAATCCTTTACTAAGGGTACTATTTCACTTGTTCATTGGCAGTTCAATATTCTTAGCATTCTTTATGGCTACTGATCCAGCTACAACTCCAGTAACATATTTAGGACAACTGACTTTTCGGTGTAGGCTTGGCTGTTTTAACAATTCTCATTCAGACATACATGGGATTCTTTGGTGGTTCAATTCTAGCTCTGGTAGTTATGAACTTGACTTCACCATTCTTGGACAAAGTAGGAATGCAAAAACCAACAACTGAAAAACAAGAAGTAAAACTTCCAAAAGGAAAACAATTTGCAGATGCTAAAGTAACAGATTGCATTAGATGTGGAGTATGTATGCGTTCATGTTGCCATAAACTAAGCCCTATATTGATCAAAGAAGCCTTTGACGGACAAAAAGTAGAGAAACTGCTCAAACTTAATCCTGACTACTGTGATGGTTGTGGACATTGCAATTTTGTATGTCCAGCAAGAATAGACTTGAGAGGCAGCGTACTTAGATCAAAAGCATTTCTGAAAGGACAATAGAAGACTTTCTTTAACTTCCTAACTTTTCTTTTTTTTTAAAAAAAACTGCTACTAAAATTCATAATGAATCTAATTTTTTATATTTTATTACTTATCTTTTCTTATTTTGGCATTAAACTTATTAACATGCCCCACCGTAATAGAGAAAAGGTGAAAGACCGATGTCTACACAACCATTTAGTAAAAAAACGATTATCTACGGATTCATAGTACCAGTTCTTGTTGCTATACTAATATTGCTATTTCCTACAGTAATTAAAGATGCGTTTGATGGCTGGTTCCCTCCAGCAGATATGATGACTGGTGATCCTGGCTCAGATTGGGCCTTTATTACAGTAATATTCACTCATGGCTTGGCTCAGATGGTAATGTTTGGGATTCCCCTTGTCATGGGATTAATCTGGAATAAGTGGGCTGGAGGAGCTACAGGTTTCATAATGGGAACGTTGTTTTACCTTGCATATGCAGGCTATAATATTGCTTTCTCAATGGAAAATTTTGGTGCTTCACAAAATCTATATCGTGACCCAAGTTTCATTGGTAACTATATTTTAGGCGGTATTCTCATTGGTTATATTGCAGGAGCTCTTAACGATAAATCCTTCAATTTCAAACGAATGTTGGGTGCTGGTTTAACAGCTGGAATAACTATTGGAGTACTACAGTTTATTCTTAACATGACAATTGCTTTCGGAGCATGGATGTCTCAAGCTGATCCATTCTATGCATTTTACTTAGTAATGTTGCCTAATGTCCTTCTCGGTGTATTAGCGCCAATAATATCAAAAGTAATGATGTGGTATGGATTAATGCCAGGTAGCTATTCGTAGCACCCACAATCTTTTTTTTTTATTTTTAAAATTAACTATTTTTAGTCTTCTTTCTAGAAAGTATTCTAAAGAATATACACAAAATCTTTTTATTCAGTTTTTTTTGGCGCAAATTCCCAAGCAATATTTCCTTTCCATAGATCTCCGAGTTTGGTAATTCGAATTTCTTTATCATCACTCTCGATTAATCCTTTTGTCTCTAGAGCTTTTAGTTCTTTTGAAAAAACTGCTTCTGGGTATTTTCCAAATTTTTCAAAAAATTCTATTTTATCAACTGGCAATCGTAAATATAGCCTCGTCATTGTCCTGCGCATCATGTCTTCTGTAGTAGATTCTGAAAGTCGATTAATTGGTAATTTACCAGAATTGACTATCTCAATATACTTATTTACATCTTCAACATTAGTGTATGAAAATTTCTGCAGATAACCCATTATACAACCAAAACCGGTAGTTAATATTCCAGCCCAAGGCCATCCGTTTAGACAGTTTTCTTTAAAATGCCACTCCACTCGAGAGAAACGATCATGTCCAATTGCTTTATAGCCTGAATCAGTCAGTAATTCGTACGCTTTTAGATACATTTGTTTTTCAAATTCTGCATTTCCCTGTGGTGGCACAGTTCCAGACTTTAATTGTTTTCCAAGGACCGTATTTGGGTATACATTTAATGAATAACAATCAATTTCTGCATCTAATTCGATAGCTTTTTTTAGAGTGTCGATCCAACTATCCATTGTTTGACCTGGAATATTGTACATCAAATCTATACAAACACACATTCCAAGTTTTCTTGCTGTAGTTACTGTTTGTTCAACGTTTTGGGCAGAGTCAGGAAGACATAATTGTTTTCGAAGTTTATCGTCGAAAGTTTGTGCTCCCATATCTACTTGATAAACTCCATACTCAGCTAGTTTTTCAAGTTTTTTTGTTTCAAGCGTTTTCGAAGAACAGGTAACTTTAATGAAATATTCATCCGTTGTGTTAAATCTTTTTTCACAAAATGAAATTAAATCGATCATTTGGTCTGCACTAAGAACGCTAGGTGTTCCCCCTCCGAGTACAATCTCATCAAACTTACTTGTTTTGATATATTTAGTTTCAGCATACATCTTTAGTTCTTTTTTTAATGCATTGAGGTATGGTTCAATGATATTTGGATTAAACGCAGAAGTAGGATAATAACAAAAAGTGCATCTTGAAGCGCAAAGAGATATCCAAGGTTGTAATTCTAAAACTCTATCAGATTTATTCTCAGTTGAAAGAAATTCTATAAAAGCATCATATGTTTCCGGTTTTATTTCTGGATAATCTCTATAAGTGTAAGGTGGCCAATTTTCTCTTAAATCATACATGTTCGTATCTTTCTTTGCGATAGTAGGCTTTTTCATGTTTGAAATCCTCAGAGTTCGATTTTGAGAAACGTTTGATAACATAATAAAGTTTCCGATGAGAACATTAGAGTATAAACAACCCAGTATTGAGCTAACTGGATTCTGATTATTTATAAAAGAACTGAAAAACAATATGATTTTTTTTAAAAAATTTAATTTACTCTCAGAAATTTCTAATTTATTTAACTTTTGATCTAATCCGCCAGAGCAAATATCCTATTGATGTTTTAGCCATTAATTGATGATAATAATTACCCTTAACATATCCCTTTATAATTTGACGGAGAATATATTTCGGAGAATACAAATTATTATAAAACGTTTTTCGCATTTTAGCTAATTCTTCAGAAGGTAAATTTGGATTTTCAAACACAGGATGCATGGTATCATACTCAGTCCAATCGTCAGACATTTTCCAACCTTTTTCCTCTACCAACCTACGAAGATCAGTACCCGGATAAGGTGTTGCTATGCATAACCATGCATCATCCGGTTCAATTCTTCTAATTAGATCAAGTGTTTGATGCATCATTTCTTTTGTTTCTCCGGGATATCCCATAATTGTGGATACCGCTACAAACAAACCTTCCTCTTTTGCCCATTTAATCGCTTTTTGAGCCTGTGGTATTGTAATTTTTTTGTTCACTGCTTCTAAAATTTTTTGACAACCTGACTCGATTCCAAAAGAAACAAGATTGCAATTAGCCCTTTTCATTTTAGATAAAACTTCTTTTGTTACTTGATCAACGCGAGTTTGACATCCCCATGGAAGATTAATTTTTCGTTCTTCAATTTTGGTACATATTTCAAGTATTCTTTTCCGATCAAAAGTTAATGTATCATCTTGGAAAGATATAGCGTTAGCCCCATATTCATCTTTTAACCATTCTAATTCGTCTACAACACTTTTACTGCTTCTAGCTCTAAATTTTGCGCCAAATATCTCAGATGCTACACAGAAAGAACATTGAAAAGGACAGCCTCTACTGGTCATAATTGGTAAATGGATTTTGCCTTGAATCCTATATTTATCCATTGGGACATACTTGTATGCTGGACGAGGCAATTCATCAAGATTTTGAATATATGGTCTTTCAGATGTTGAAATAATTTGATCATTTTTTCTAAATGTTATTCCCTTTATTTTTTGAAGATTTCTTGAAACCATCTCATTTTGAGCTAATTCTCGAAGCGTTAATTCACCTTCTCCTCTGACAACTATATCTACTGTTTTTTCATCACTGAGAATTTGTTTATCCATGAAGGTAGCGTGTGGTCCTCCAAAAATAACTGTTGATTCAGGACATACTTCTTTTGCTTTTTTGGCTGATTGAATTGCTGATTTGATTGTAGGAGTCATGGAAGTAATGCCGATAATATTTGGTTGAAAAGAAGATAATTCCGCAGATAACTTTTTGTGATTAAGGTTACTAATTGGGCAGTCTACTATCTTTATTTCGTGTTCATCTTGTTCTAATACAGCCGCCAGATAAGTCAACCCCAATGGCGGAAAAAGAGGATGATGAGTATTGTCTTCTAAGAGAGGTGGATTAACTAGTACAATCCTTTTTTTATCAAACTTTTGCATTTTTATATCCCTATTTTCTGAGAGTTCCACAATCTGAAATAATTGAACAATCTAAATGTATTTGACTATTGTAATTTTTAGTAAATGTCTAATTAATAAGTCTTGATAGAACTTCGATTTAATCTGAATTATACTGATTTTCGTTAAATAATTGTGGAAACTCAAATGTTTCTTAGGTTCTATGTTCAATGATAGTTAAGCTACTGATTATTTATTTATCACGGAGTTTTTTTGGAATGTATGCACAAGCTGGATCAGACTCATATATGTCCCCCGTATAAGCATATGATCTGTTTCTACATCCACCACAAATATCTTGATATTCACAGACTCCACATTTGCCTTTTAATAGAGTACGATCTCTGAAACTTGAATAATACTTGGATTCTCTCACTTCTTCCCACGCTTTTCTTAATGTTTTTTTCCTTATGTTTCCTAACATCATAGGTTCATCGGGAGTTAAATCTGTATAAAAACATGGTATTAGATCTCCGTTTTCAGTTACGCTTATGTATCCTCCGAAGGCAAAATACGTGCATTTGCCGTGAAATTTATGTTTGTACCATTCATCAAAATTTTCTGGGATTCTTTGCTTTACTACTCTAGCATAGTGAGGGCAATGTACATGAATCTCAAATTTTCCTTCATATTTTAAGGTCAAATCCCAAATCCGATTTAAAACCCACTCATATTGTTTTGGAGTTGGAGTTAGTTCCATTGTTTCTTTGCTCTTCCACTAGGTACCAAATGATTAAACCATACAAAATTAGCGTTATATTTTTCTGCCAATTCTGCAACATGATCCAAATGTTTGTAGTTAACTTTAGTAATTGCCGCTGCTAATCCATTTAAAATTTTGCCTTTTGATAATTTTTCAATTGCTTTCAAAGCTTTTTTGTATGAGCCCTTTACCTCTTAATTGATCGTTTATCTCCTCAGGGCCATCAATACTGACTGAAGTCCAAACCTGATTTTCGACAAGTTTGTCATATATTTCTCCATCAACAAAACAACCATTAGTTAATAAACAAACATTAAGACCAAGACTTTTCGCGTAGCCAACTATCTCAAAAATATCAGCTCGCATTAAAGGTTCACCACCCTTTATTCCAAACCATTTTACGCCAAAACTGTGAACTTCATCAACTAAACGTTTAGCTTCTTCTGTTGTCAACTCGCTTAGGAGCACATTTACCCGTTGCATCAACATTACAATATTTACATCGAGCATTACATGCTCCAGTTGACCTCCAAGAAGTCATTAACAATGGACCTTTTTTTGTCAAACAAAATACACCTTAATTTTGTCTTTAAGAATCTTTGATACCTTAGATTTATACCTATTAAAAAGGATTATGCGTTTCGTAATCTAATTAATAATTTGATTATTTAGCAAACTTATTTCTAATTTCATCTAAATCTCCACAAAGTTTATAGTGACATAAAATCTTTTTTATCTGAATATCGCAGAGCAGATATCATCGATTATCATTCAGAGGCAAAAAAATGAAACTTCCTAAACTTCTTTTGGTAATAATCGCCTTGATCATTTTACTAGTATTCTCCCTTTTACTTGCCGATTTCTACGATAATACAATTGAGCCTTCCGTAAGACTATAATACTGAAGATGACCAAAATTTGCTCCAATATGAGTGGCCTCAATTTCAAGGAGATTCATCTTTTACTCGCTTTTCATCTGGACCAGCTCCAGAAGCACCTGATTTTTTGTGGAAAACTAATATAACTGGTATCCAAAGTTACGTAGTTGCCTTTAGTGGTAAAGTTTTTGTAACCACAAAAACAACTGTTTTTGCACTCGATAAAGAGACTGGTGAAATATTATGGGATACACTTGTGCCTGATCCATGGGACCTTGGCCAGCTGTTTATAAAATTGATGAAAAACATCTTGTAGTGGGAAATAGTAGTCTTGATATAGAGACCGGAGAAGTATTATGGACAAGTAATATTTTTTCTGCAACCGGAGATCCACTTTTTGTTGCTAATGTTTATAGTCATCAGGAAAAAATGTTCTATACTAAACAAGATTCATATATTTTTGCTTGGGATTTTTCTAATCCCTCTAATCCACCAGAAGTTGTTTGGAGAACTTATGTTCCTGGAGGTGGCATAGTTGGTTCAGGAGTACATTATGGTGATGGAATAATCTTTCCTGGTTCATTTGAACCTCATCAAATGGCATTAAACGCAAAAACTGGTGAGGTTCTTTGGGATACTGAAACAAAAAGCGCAATGCTCTTTTCCGGTTCTTATTACGAAGGAAAATTTTTCAGAGGAGGTACACATGATAATACTCTATACAGTTTTAACGCGACAACTGGAGAGATATTATGGACCTTTAATCCGCAATACACAAGAAGGTTACTTTAGTATTGGTCCAGCTGCTGCTTATGGAATGGTCTATGAACTTAATAGAGATGGAAATTTATATGCTCTAGATTCAGAAACTGGAGAAGTTGTTTGGAAGTATAAAGGACCTGGTCCTCTTGTTTTTCCAGGAAATCCTACTATTGCTGACGGTAAAATATATGCTACTACTGGCCAAGAAATGTCTTATACCTCAGAACAAAGCGATTCCGAATTTGTCTGCTTAGATGCTTTTACTGGAAAGGTTATATGGAAACTTCCAGTTGAGGCTTTTGCTCCCAGAGAATCTGTAGCTATTGCATATGGAAATTTGTATCTTATTCCAGGTGATGTCACAAGAAGTGTTGATACAGAGTCTGGTGAAGAATATGAAACAATCAATCAAATATGGGCTATTGGGACAAAATCTTGGCCAATGTATCGACATGATCCCGCTCATAGTGCAACAGGTCAATCTGGACCAACCACTTTATCTCTATTATGGAATTTTACTACTAAAGGCGCAGTAATATCTTCACCAAGTCTCGAAAATGGAAAAGTATATTTTGGTTCTCAGGACAAATCAATTTATTGCTTAAACGCTAGAACTGGGAAACTCGTTTGGAGCTTTCAGACAAATGATCGCATTAAATCTTCACCTGCATTAGCTAATGGTAAAGTATTCATCGGACCTGATGATGGAACCATTTATTGCCTCAATTCTTCTAATGGAAAATTGATTTGGTCAACTTATGCAGGAGGGTCAATCCCTGTAACTTTTGCAGCATCTGTGGTGTTAAGATCATCTCCAATGATAAGTGACAGTCGAGTTTATGTGGGCTCCCTTGATTCTAATGTTTATTGTTTGGATTCTAAAAATGGAGAAATTATTTGGAAATATCCAACTGATGGTTATATAACTTCTTCTCCTGCAATTGCTGAAGGAGCATTATATGTGTTATCCCAAGAGCCAAATTCTGGTGCTTTATATAAATTGGATATAAATACTGGCAATCTAGTATGGCGAAAAGAAATTCCATATCAGGAAGTATTCTGGGGCGGAACTGATTTACATGCATCTCCAACAGTTGCTCAAGGAAAAGTCTTTGCATCATCAAACATAAAAGAATATCATGCGATTAGTACTTCAACTGGAGAAATAGAATGGACATATCGAAATGATTATGCTGGAGAGTTTATTCTATGTTCCCCAATATATAATGAAGGTCGAGTTTTTTTAGTTGATCATTTTTCGATAGTTTGTGTAGATTCAGAAACAGGTAATACTATTTGGAGCAATTATTTAGGTTATGAACTTTATGTTTCTCCAACTTATTCAGATAATAAATTGTATGTAGTAACTGATCAACGATCTGTTCATGTTCTCAATGCAACAAATGGTGAACAGCTTTCAATGATTACCACAGGGTCAAATAGTTGGTCGAGTTCTGCTATTTATGAAGGAAGAGTTTATGTGGGAAATAACGATTGGAACATTTATTGTTTCGCAGATAATCAAGCAACAATTAGCACTTTAGTTCTTAAAACAGATTCATCTACTCTTAATTTCGGAGAATCTATTTCAGGGATTGGACAACTAAATCCAACTTTTCCCAATCAATCGATACTTATCTCTTTTATCAAACCAGATAAATCCATTGTTGAACTGCAATCAACAACATCGTCTAATGGCTCTTTCTTTTTTACATATACACCTGAAATTATTGGAGATTGGGTAATTAGAGCTAATTGGGAATCACAAGATAGCTACTACACTTCAGCAAATAGCCTCCCGATTGATATATCGATTGAATCTAGAACAGAACTGGACTTATCCTCTAATCCCATTTTCATTTTTATAGTTACGATAATTATCTTAGTGGTTCTTACAGGAAGTTTTCTTATCTTTTTTAAACGTAAAAAAGACGTACCTTCTTGATACCGATGAAAAAAGGATTATTTTTTTTATTCTTTATCTTTTTTAGGAACTACTTTACGGAAACTGGAAAAAAACCATTTTGGGAATTTAATACGCCATAATAAATGATTTAATGTTGCATGAGCCATGGTTTTACTATAAAAATCCTTTTTGATAGATTTTTTAAGAAAATATGTTGGTGAAAAAAAGTCATCATAAAATTTTCCTCTCATTTCATCAATTTCTAGAGGCGATATAAGAGGATTTTCAAATACCGCTGTTTGTTCATCATAACGGTTCCAGTTATCAGATACTTTCCACCCTAACTTCTTCAATTCTTCATACATTTCTGTACCTGGATACGGTATTGCTTGACAAACATAAACATAATCTGGTTCTGTTTTTCGAATAAAATCAAAAGTTTCTTTTAACAGTTCTTTTGTTTCTCCAGGATATCCTACAACAACTGATATTGCAACTGCAATTCCAGACTCTTTTGTCATCTTAATTCCTTTTGCGTTTTGTTTTACTGTGGTTCCTTTTTTCATAGAATTAAGCATTTTTTGGCTTCCAGACTCGACACCAAAATGTATCAACTGACAGTTAGCCTCTCTCATCTTTGCTAATATTCTAGGATTAATTTTATCAACTCGGGTTCGACAATCCCAAGGAAGATCAATATTTCTATTTTTTATCTCTTCACAAATTTTATACGCTCGATTAACGTTAAAAGTGAAGGTGTCATCATAAAAAGCAAAAATGTCCGCTTTATGCACATCTCTAAGCCACTCTAGTTCATCTACTACTTTTTTTGGGCTTCTTGTCCTAAATCCTGTTCCACACATTTTTGATGCTAAACAAAATGTACATTGAAATGGACAACCCCTACTTGTAATAATTGGAAGATACTTTTTTCCACTGATTGTATATTTGTCCAGATCAAAATTATCAAAAGCTGGATGAGGCAATTCATCTAGATCTTTAATAAAAGGTCTATCGATAGTTCGTAGTATTTGTGCTTTTTTTCTAAGTGTTATCCCTTTAATATTATCGATTTCTTTAATATTTTGTTTATCTACGGCTTCTGCTATTTCCAAAAGAGTATTTTCTCCTTCACCTCGGACTATAATATCAACTTCAGGTGATTCATTTAGAGTCTGTCCATCTAGAACTGTTACATGAGGTCCTCCCAGAATAGTTAAACAATTAGGAAGTGTTTCTTTTACTGTTTTTACAATATCAATTGCAGATTTGTAGGTTAGAGTGGATGTAGTTACTCCTACTATCCTTGGTTGGGTTTTAGACAGTTTACTTGTTAAATCTTTTTTTCTAATTTCTTTGGTTTGATAATCAATAACATTAATATCAAATTGATGTTCTTCAAGATAAGCTGCTAAATACCCCAAACCTAGTGGTATGAATCGAGCTGAAGGCGCTCCACGTGGGGATGGAGGGTTTATAAGTGTAATCAGCATTTTTGCGATAGTTCCTTTAACTTTTTTCTCATTTGAAAAAAGGTAATTACCTCTATTATTATGTGTTTTGCAGAAATGGTTTTTATTATTTTTTTACTTAAAGGTAAAGATTCAATACACATTTTTACCAGATCATATTTATAGAAAAACTGAAAGGTAATTTTTGATGTCCGCGGATTTAGTGCTACTCAATGGAAACATAATAACTATGTCTAGCTCAAAGCCTAGAGCTCAAGCTATTGCTGTTAAGGATGATTTGATAATCAAAGTTGGAAAAAATAGTGAAGTAGCTCCATTAATTGATAATAACACTAAATTACTTCAACTTAAAAGAAAAACAGTTATTCCGGGGTTTATTGACACTCACATTCATGTTGCAGATTTTGGGAGACTATTAATGTGGATTGATCTGAACAACTGCAAATCAATTGAAGATCTGCAAAACATTCTGAAAAAGAAAATACTGAACATTCCTCCGAATAAATGGGTTTTAGGTCGAGGTTGGAATGATATTTTTTTATCGTCAAACCAACTTCCAAATCGTTATGATCTTGATTTAGCAGCTCCAGATAACCCAGTTATTTTTTATCACCAAAGTGGCAAACTCTGTTTAGTCAATAGTAAAGCTTTAAAATTTGCCAAAATTACTAAACAAACTAGTATTCCATCAGTAGAAGGAATGATTGAAAAAAATCCGATTACAGGTAATCCGACAGGGATTCTTAAAGGAAAAGCTATGAACCTTGTTTGGAAAACTATCCCTGTGCCAACAGAAAAAGATCTTTTGGAAAACGCAAATTTAGCTTGTTCAAAAATTCTGGAAAATGGAATAACAAGTGTACATTGGATGGTATTGTCTACAAAAGAATTTTTAATAATTGAAAAACTAAAACACAATTCTCTACTTCCCCGAATATATGTTGTTATTCCTTATGAGTTATGGAAAAAAGAACTTGGCGATTATCTATTATCTTTCTCGCAGAATAATTCATTTAGAATTGATGCAATTGAACTTTCTGTTGATGGATATTTAGCTGATAAAACTGCTGCTCTTATTTATCCATACAGAGATAACTTAAACTCAACTGGGAAATTATTGTATTCACAAAAGTCTTTGACATCTTTTGTTGTTGAGATACTTAAATCAAAATTTCAACTGATATTTCATGCAATGGGAGACAAAGCTATTGACCTTGCCTTAACTACTATTGAACAAGTCATTAAAAAACCCCAAAGTACTAGAATTCGGTTAGATCAAGCAGCATTGATTAATAAACATTTACTATACAGACTGAAGAGTCAAAAAATTATGATTTCAGTGCAACCTTGTGTAATGAATTCAGAATTCAAGGTTTGGTCAGCTGTTGACAACTTGGGTCCAAGTAGAGCCCGTTGGCTTTATCCCATACGAACCTTATTTGATAATAATATACTACTTTTAGGAGGTTCTGATTGTCCAATGGAACCGTTAAATCCTCTTTTAGGAATTCAGACCTTAGTGAATAAACAATTCTTTGTTGACGAGGCGATAACTGTAACTCAAGCTTTGGCAATGTATACAATAAATGCTGCTTATTCAACCAAAGAAGAAAAAAGTAAAGGATCAATTGAAAAAGGTAAATTAGCTGACTTAGTTATTCTCTCAGAAGATCTAATGCAAATTTCTTCTGAGGAGATAGGAAGAATTAATGTAGATACTACTATACTTGGTGGAAAAATTGTTTATAATAAAGAATCTAAACTATTTTGAATCTATACAAATAAATTATATACTTTGATTGAAAATTCAATAAACTAATGGTGATCCCAATAATCTCTGTATTACTTCCTGTTTCTATTCTTTTTCTAGCCATTTTATTAGATTTATTTTTTGGGGATCCCTCGCCTCACAACCCCCAGAGTTTGATTTATAGATTGCATCCAGCAGTTGTTATTGGAAATTTTATTGGAGTTATGAAGCCATATTTTAAAAATTCAAATCCAAAAATTGCAAAATTGAATGGCGTATTTTTAGGATTAATTGTAATATTCACCTTTTCGGTACTTTCTTTCTTCGGATTAGGTGTATTGTTAACTTTTTTGCATGTAGGTATTTACGCATTTTTTGCTATTATTCTTTTGAAATTTACAATCTGTATTAAACTTGAAACTGATTGGGCAAAAGCCGCGGCAAAATCTATAGGTAACTCAAATTTAGAAGATGCAAGGAAATATGCACATTTCTCTCGCAGAAACTCTAAAAATTTAACGGGAACTCAGATTACATCTTCTGTAATTGAATCAATGGCTGAAAATCTCATAGATTTTAAACTGTCACCAATATTATTTTATGCTTTTTTTGGAGTTACTGGCGCAATAATTTTCAAAACAATAAATACTTTGGATGGAATGATCGGATTTAAAGATAATGAGCATATAAATATTGGTTGGTTTAGTGCAAAACTCGATACAGTGGTAAATTATATTCCCACTAGATTTGCTGCATTACTAATAATAATTGCTTCTTTTTTAATTGGTGAAAACTATCGAAATTCTTGGAGAATTGCTTTTAGAGATTATTCGAAAACTCCTAGCAGAAATCATGGATGGCCAATGGCTGCAATGGCTGGAGCATTAAATGTTCAATTAGAAAAACCAGATCAATATATTTTAGGTGATAACAACGAGGAGCTAACTCCAAAAAAAATATTAATCGCATTGAAAATTAGGAATCTAACAATTTTATTATTTATATTATTTATTTTACCGATAATTTGGTTTATCAGACTTTTTATTTTCCCTTTTTAAAAGCCATATATGTTTGATAATTGTTCGAATTCCTTTTTAATATTTTTTCTTAATATTAATTATCTTTTAATATTTTAATAAAAATTATTATTGTTTAAATTAATGTGACAACTTTTTTAGGGATAAGCTCATAGGTAGCAGATATGCGAGTGTGTTTAATTAATCCCCCTCGAATTCAACCAAAAGTTTGGGGAAAACCAAGCGTTTTTCCTCCCATTCCACTAGCTTATATGGCAGCAGTTCTCGAGAAAACAAATGAAGTATACATTATAGATGCGCCTACAGAGGGTCGTAGAAATCTTGAAGAAATAAATCAAACTGCTTACAGAGTTGGTTTAAGCAATGACCAAATTGGAAAAAAAATCAAACTATGGTCCCCTGAAATAGTGATCATAGAAATTCCCTTCTCCGGTTGGTCTAGAACAGCTTTTGAAGTTTCTTCAAAAATTAAACAAATTAATAAAAATATTATCATAATAGTATATGGTCAACATCCATCTGCAAGACCAAAAGCTTGTCTTGAAAAAGAAGGTATAGATTTTGTAGTGATAGGAGAAGCGGAAAATACTGTTATGGAATTAGTTGACAGCCTAAATCAAGGTTTTTTTCAACCTGAAAAAATTAAAGGCTTAGCATTTATCAAAAATAATAGATTAGTTTTGACTCCAGTTAGACCACTAATTGAAGATTTAGACTCTCTTCCTTTGCCTGCAAGACACTTACTTCCAATGAATGAGTATGCCATTGCTGTGAAAGAGAAACCTCTGAGAGGTGTTATAAAAAAACCTTGGACTATAATGATAACCAGCAGAGGGTGCCCTTTTAGATGTGTATTCTGTACTCATCATACTGTATGGGGGAGAAAATGGCGAGGTAGAAGTCCACAAAATGTTGTTGCTGAAATAGAACATTTAGTAAAAATTTATGGAATAAAACAAATTGATTTTCTTGATGACAACATGACCCTTGATAGAACTCGAATGGAAAATATTTGTGATTTAATTATCCAGAAAAATATTCGTGTCGAATGGTTTACACCCAGCGGAGTTAGAGCAGATACTCTTAATGAATCATTATTAAGAAAAATGAAAAAAGCTGGTTGTAAAAAAATTCGGTTAGCTCCTGAGTCAGGTGTCCAAAAAATTGTAGATACAATTATAAAAAAGAACCTGGATTTGAAAAGCGTCGAGAAAGCTGTCAAAATATGCAAAAAAATCGGGCTCAAAGTAGGGTGTTTCTTTGTCATAGGTCTAATTGGTGAAACAAAAGATGATATAAAAGCAACAATAAATTTTGCTTATAAATTACGACAGTTAGGAGCCGACAGTTTCATTTTTAGTATAGCCAGTCCAATTTATGGAACAGAACTTTATCAACAGGCAAACAATGGAGGTTATCTTAGAGCCGGTTTTTGTGATGATGCATTAGCTACCGCTGAACCTCTCATAGAGACTCCAGAATTTTCGGCTAAAGATCTTATTACTTTATGTGAAGTGGCAAATTCAGTGAATCCAACTTTTACCAGAGATAAGATTATTCGTGCTATGTTAAATCCAATTAAAACTTTAAAATTAATTTTAGGTAGAGCATAAAAATCATCAACTTTCATCTTAAAAAATTTTGGCTAACAATATTAAGACTAACTATTTGACAAATAGAGATTTTTTGATTTGTAAAATCTCTCTGGTAGTATCCATAAAAATCTATGTTAATTTTAAGTTCAATTATTGTCAAATCTATTGTTTATAGCTATATCTTAACCCCGAGTTTTCTTTTTACTGCCCTTCGTAAATGTGCAAGTATAGTTCGAATTATAGCAAAACTCCATAATCTTCCTGTTCCGAAGATACTAAAGAAATATGCTGGTCTCAGATAGAATCTCTGAAATGCCCTTTCTCGGATATCTCTGAGTTCATCTCCTGTCATAGTTCCCATTTCAAAAAGAGGTGTTGCAGTATCAAATTTATTAAAATCTGTAATTCTTAGTATTCCTTCCTCAACAACCTTGCTGTATAATGGTGTTCCTGGGTATGGCGTAGCAATATAATATCCTACATCATTTGGATTTAGTTTTTCAATAAACTTTGTTGTTTCTTCAATGGTTTCTTTAGTTTCACCTGGAAAGCCAAGAACAACACCCGCTACTGTTATTAATCCAGCCTCTTTAGCCCATTTAAATGCCTTAACTATTTGTTCAGGAGAAATTCCTTTTCTCATAGCATCCAAGACTTTTTGTGATCCTGACTCTACCCCAAACCAAATTGAAGCACATCCCGCATTTTTCATCTCTAATAGTAATTCTTTAGTAATCATGTCGACTCGTGTTTCACAATCCCACTCAATTTTTAGATTTCTGTTTTTTATCTCTCTGCATATTGCTAAAGCTCTATCCTGATCAACAGTAAAGGCATCATCATAAAAAGTAAATCTGTTAGCTCCAAATCTTTTTTTGAGATATTCAAGTTCATCAACTACATTTTTTGGTGTGCGCATTCTATAACGACGACCAAACATCCTAACTGTAGTGCAAAAATCACACCAATAGACACACCCTCTACTGCTTATTATGGGAAATATAATGATTCCGTGTTTTGTTAATCGCTCCAAAGGCCATAAATGATGAGCTGGAAATGGAAGATCATCTAGATTTTCAATATATGGTCTATCATCATTTCTTATTATTTTCTCTTTTTTTCTACACGTCGTTCCTAAAGTATAATAATATGTTTTTCCTTCTTCTATTCTTCCAACTATATCCAAAAAAGTTTCTTCTCCCTCTTTTCGAACAACAATGTCCAATTCTGGGCACTCTTTTAGTGCTTCTTTATCCCAGAAAGTAACATGGGGACCACCAAGGAGTGTTATACTCTTTGGCCAAACTTCTTTTACAATTTTTATTATTTTTAGAGCTGATTTGTAAGTTAACGTAGTTGATGTTATACCAACGATATCTGCTTGTTTTTTGTTTATTTCTGTTCTAAACTCTTCATAATTAATGTCCAGAGCTTGGCAATCAACAATATTAACATCATATTTGCTTTTTTCTAGAACAGAAGCCAAATATCCCAACCCCAGAGGAGTAAAAGGAGGATGTTTATGAGACCCGACTGGGTATGGAGGATTAATAAGAGTTATACGTGAATTCATATTTTTTCCCTGAACTAGTTATGTTTGAATACCTACAAGAAATTTCGTAATTAATATATTTTAATAAAATCGAAGATAAAGAGAACCATATTTAGTTTTTAAGACTTCAAATGTCTTCAAATTATCAATGCTTTTCTAATTTTGTACAAAAAGTTATCACCCTTTTCTTCGGCTAAAGGTTTTTAAGACCATTACCCTTTAAAAGGTGTATCTCGTTGAAAATTTAACTCAACTTAAAATATAGGAGAAATCTTTTCATGATTTTTTTGATGACTACTGCCCCACCAGAAAACTCCCCTTGGAGTACACCAATAAAACTTCCACCATTGGGTCTATCATTTGTTGCCGCCTCACTTGAAAAAGCTGGTTTCAAAGTAGAACTGCTAGACAATTACTTATTAAGAAAATCTAACAGTGATCTAAAAAAATTAGTAAAAAAGCTCAATCCAGCAGTAGTTGGAATTACTTGTAGCTCAGCGTCTTATCCTGTATGTGTAGAATCAGCGAAAGTCATAAAGGAAATACTCCCTCACTGTAAAATTGTTGTTGGCGGTTGGCATCCTTCCTATGTCCCTGAAAGCATGTTGCAGCATCCTGAAATTGATTATGTTATAATGGGTGAAGGTGAGCGGGCAATGGTCCAACTATCAACTTGCATCACCAAGAATTTAGGTGAAAAAGCTATTTCTCAAATCCCTGGTCTAGCCTTTAGAAAAAAACAGCAAATAATCAAAAATCCACAGGAGTTCATTTCAGATTTAGACGAGATTCCTTTTTTAGCTAGGCATTTATTGACACTAGATTTGTATGAAAGAAAAATTCCATTTCTAAATGTAACCCCTGTTGATACAATGAATATTGTTCGAGGCTGTCCATTTAATTGTGCCTTCTGTGAAACTAGACGCCTCTGGGGACCTGGGTGTCGTGCATTTAGTCCCAGAAGAGTTGTAGATGAAATAGAATATATGGCAAACAATTTTGGAACTAAAGGTGTCTATTTTCTAGGAGATAATTTCACAATTAACAAGAAAAGAACAACAGAATTATGTGAGCAAATAAGAACTTCAAAAAAAGTAATAGAATGGGTATGCGACACTAGAGCAGACATGATTTCCCAAGATCTAGTTAGGACCATGAAAAATGCAGGATGCAAAACAATTTGGTTTGGGGTAGAATCAGGATCCCCAAAAATATTGGAAAAAATCAACAAAGGAATCACAATTGAACAAAATATTCAAGCATTTAAACTGTGTGAAAAAGAAGGAATACAGACTGCTTGCTCTTTTATGATAGGTATTCCAGGTGAAAATCTCAATGATATAGAAATGTCTTACAAATTTGCTAAGAAATTAAATCCTGATTGGTGTCAATTTAATATTTATATTGCCTATCCTGGCAGCACCCTTTACGATGAAGTCATGGAAAAAGGTCTTTTCGATCGCCAAGAAGGATTCTTGAAATTTGTAAAAACAGATGAATTCGATTTTGATTTAATGAAAAAAATTCAGCTGAATTATCAATCGAAATTAAATCTATCCTTTAAAAATATTCTCAAAAAAATGAAACGCGAAGGAATTTTTAATGTATTAAAAAAGAGTCCTAAATATTTCTCCCGTTCAATTTAAAGTAATATCTATTATTCTATTTAAAAACTTGAAAAAATATTTACTCTTTGCATTTTTTTAGATTAGTTAATTATTTTCTTAATTTCTCTCCTCAACTTATTAGCTAGAAGATTATTCTGATCATAGGATCTAACAGTTACTCTGAAATAACTATTGTCAAGTCCAACAAACGTACTACAGTCTCTTATTAAAATTCCCTCTTTTGCCAGTTTTTCTCTAAGTACAGTGGATGAAATTCTTTTATCAAGGATTTTTACTAACAAGAAATTAGTTACTGAAGGAAAAACTTGCAAGTAACTTATTGAGTTAATCAGTTTTACTAAACCAATTTTTTCATCTGCAATTGCCTTTTTTGTTTTACTAATAAATTCAGAATCCTTAAGAGCAGCTCTTGCAGCGAAAACCGCTAGTAAATTAATACTCCAGGGTTGTCTTACATCTTGAAGTTCACAAATAAACTTCTTATTGGCTATTCCATATCCAAATCTTACTCCTGGCAAACCAAAAAATTTTGTTAAAGACTTAACCACAAAAAGATTCTTATGCTTCTCAACATATCCCGAAACAGTTGTCTTTGGACCTAACTCAGTGAATTCCATATAATTCTCATCAACACAAACAAAAATATTCTTCTTGCTGCAAAATTCTGTTAATTCCAAAATAGTATCTCTACTATATAATGTCCCTGAAGGACTGTGAGGATTGCAAATAAAAATAATTCGAGTTTTTTCATTAGTAGCTTTCTTTATACTTTTAAGATCCATTGAGAAATCTCTTATTCAATTTGTTGAAAACTGGTTTAGCATGAACTTTGAGTGTAGCTTTTTCGTATTCTGAAAAAGATGGTACTGGAATAATTGCTTCAAAATCAGATCCAAAAAAATCGGCTATCATATAAATTGGTTCTATTGAACCATTTCCAATTATTATGTTACTAGCCTCTATTCCTCCAACGTATTCAGCAATCTCATTTTTTAATTCTATAGGATTTGGATCAGGATAAAACTTTACGTTTTGTGCGACGCTTATAATTGCCTCGACAGCTTTTGGTGATGCACCAAGAAAGTTTATTGGAGCACTAAAATCAAGTATATCAGTAACTGGAATACCATATTTTCTGGAGAATCCCCAAACATCCCCACCGTGACTTACAAACCTACGTTTTTTACATGGACTCGCCATCTATTTTTCCCTCTTTAAGTTTACCTATTTCGGCCTCAATTTTTTCTTGTTCAATAAAATGCACATTATACATGTTTAGAGTTCTATAGAGCCAATAAATTACTCCAATTCCCATCGTTAATAAAGTTAATAGAGAATATTTTTTTAAAGAAATTTTCTGTGTCATGAATTGTTTTTTAGGAAATATTTTTGAATAATTCTTTTGTTGTTGTTTTTCATGCACAATCAGATCTTTAGTTAGTAGATAAGTGATAATAAACACTGGAAAAACTAACAATAGAGATAGAGTCCACAATTTTGCGTTTCTTTCAGGAATTAGATCTAAAACGACGTTATCTCTTTTTTTTTTAATTACGTTTAGTTTATTTTTTTTCCCATTTTCAATATGCTCTTGGAAATGTTTGTTTCTTCTTTTGATCATCAAATAAAACATTGGAAAACAAGCGATTCCAAAACTAGCAACTGATGCTAGAAACCACATAGAAAACCACATTATTCTATCAGTTTTAGTTACTCCGAGCATATTTGTTCCATTCTAAGAGTTGGTCTTTGTGCTTGTTAGAGTTTACAGCCAAAGTTTATAAATTCTTTCATTTAGCATCTTAATAAAATGGATAAAGATGAAATCTTGCTCTCTGTTATTATTCCAGTGTTTAATGAAGAATTAACAATTAGCAATATAATTGATCGAGTAAAATCTGTTTTAAATGCAGAAGATTTTAGTTGGGAAATAATTGTAGTAGATGATCTTTCAATAGATAGATCACTAAGTTTTTCATTAAATAAAGGTGTTAGAGTGCTTTCATTAAAAAAACATGTTGGGAAAGGGTGTGCTTTGAGGATAGGTTTTTCTAAATCTTTAGGTACCCTTGTAACCACAATAGATTCTGATGGGTCCCATCGTCCTGAAGAACTGCCCTTATTACTCAATCCCATATTAAGTAACGAAGCAGATCTAGTGATTGGATCTAGATATTTAATCAAAAAATCAACTAAAATTAATAGATTTAATGTTCTAGGCGTGCAACTTTTTAATCACCTGATTCACTTTCTTGTAAAGAGCAAAGTATCTGATTCTCAATCAGGATATCGGATGATGAAAGCTGAAATATTGGATAATATGAATCTTAAATCTGGTGGGTATGAGATTGAATCTGAAATGCTTGTGAAAACAGCCAAAATGGGATATAAAATCAAAGAAGTACCTATTTGTTTCGAACAAAGAACTTATGGGAAGTCAAGTTTAGATCCTATTGTAGACGGCTTTAAAATTCTAATGTCAATTATTCTCGCTTATATACAGGATAGATAAAAAAAATGACTCACTTCTCTTTTCCCAAGATCTCAATTATTGTAACAACTTTTAATAACGAAAAAACAATTGGCGCCTGTTTAAAATCGATCTTTGAGTTAAATTATCCAAAAGAACTTATTGATGTATTAGTAATCGATGGATGTTCAAAAGATAAAACGACTGCAATAGCAAAAAATTATCCGATTAAATTGATAACTAAGTCTCTTAATGCTCCAGCGGCTTATAATTATGCAATAAAACTTGTTGATACATCCATAATCGGTTTTATTGACTCTGATGCAAAAGTGGAGCAAGAATGGTTGAATAAATTAGTATCCAAGATAGATAATCCTCAAGTAGCTGGTGTCAGTGGAAGTATTGAAACTTGGAATAAAGAAAACCTGTGGGCGCGTAGTATAGGTTATGATCTCATAAGCAGATATGATCGAATAAAAAAACCTGTAGCTCGTATTGCCACCATGAATCTTTTAATGAAAAAGAAGGTCCTTGAAGAAATTGGAGGGTTTGACGAAAATTTACCCTCACAATACGATACTGATTTAGGTTTTAGGATATCTACAAGAGGTTATAAGATACTTCTAGATTCAAAAGCTAAATGTTATCATTATAACCGAACAAGCCTAAAATCATATTTTAACCAACAATTACAGTATGGTAAAAACACTATCAAACTCTATTTTAAACATCATGAATTAATAAAAGGTGATGAAATAACGGACATAGGTATGAACATTCAACCTCCTATGCTTCTTTCTTCGGTATTTTTCTTCATTATAGGCTTAGTTGATTTCTTGAGGCCATTATGGTTAATTTCAATAATACTGCTTATTTCTCTTTTAATTTATTTTGTATTTTCTGCTGCAAAACTTTCTACAAGATTTTCAGACAATACAGCATTGTTGCTTATTATACTCTATTTTATTAGAGTGATTGCTTGGAGTACAGGAGCAGTAATTAGCACAATTAAATATGTGTTAGGTAAACGTGGCGAAAAATAATGGTTGAAGTCTGTTTTGTCTCACCAGAATATCTTCCCCTATCTGGAGGTACTGGTTCTTATGTTTACTATCTTTCAAAAGAATTAATTAAAAATGGTTATACTACTTCAATTGTTACAGGTTATGGTGAAACAAAAGACATAAAACTAAATAATCGCCAAAGAGCATTTTTTCTAAAAACTTTTAAAGCTCCAATTATACGTTCTTTTCTTTTTGCGGGAAATGCTTTTCAGAAATTAAAAAAAATAAATGATAAAATTTCTGTAGATATCACACACATAAATCTTCCATTAGTTCCTAGTTTTGCTGTTCCTAAAAATTTTGGAAAAACTCTAATAACTACAGTACATTCTACATGGAAAGGTGAAGCAGAAGCTATTAAAAACGAGCCCTATAGTAGACTAAATTCTAATGAGCGCTTTATGATTAGTTTCAATAGAGTTCTTAGATTTTTTGAGGAACAAACATTAGAACGATCAAACAAACTTATTGCAGTTAGCGATTTTACTAGACGAGAACTTCTAAAATATTACCATGTAAAAGAAGATAAGATTCGGGTTATTCATAATGGTGTTGATATTCATAAATTTGCTCCACCTGAAGATAAGATAAAAGTCAAACAAGAGTTAGGTTTCAATAATAAAGACTTGAACATTCTTTCTGTAGGTAGACTATACGCCAGAAAGGGATTGTTTACGCTTATTAAAAGTGTGTCATTAGTAACAAAAAAGTACAGAAATATCAAATTAATTATTTCAGGAAAAGGCCAAAGTAATGAAATGAAAAAACTGGTTGATTATGCAGAAAAACTAGGAATAAGATCCAATATACTATTTACTGGATATTTCCCTGATGCAAAATTACCTAAACTTTATCAAGCAGCAGATATCTTCGCTTTTTCAACCTTTTATGAAAATCTTCCTTTTGCTGTACTAGAAGCCTTGTCAAGTCGTTTGCCAGTTGTTACAACAAAAGTGGGAGGTATTCCTGAGATGATAGAAGACGGAAAAAATGGATTCTTGGTTTCTCCAGCTAATTCTGCTGAACTAGCTGATCGAATTTTATATCTAATAGATAATCCTACTAAAGCTTCTGAAATGGCCAATAAAGCGCGAGAAACTGTCGAAAATAGATTTGACTGGAGTTTGATCGTAAAAAAGGTCATGAAGGTATATCGAGAAGAGCTGAATTAGGCTACCTCTATTGGTTTACCTCTATATGCTAAAGTTATTTTCTGAAAGAGTTTAACTATATCTAATGAACAGAATAATGCTTTTGTTACATATTCATGTTTGTAAATCTGCAGTTGTGCTCTAACGGGCAAATCTATTTTTGGGAGTCTAAACTTCCGAGTTACTTCTCCTACCTCTAATCCTTGTGTTATTATTTTTTTTCTAATCATTTTCTTCTTATTGGCTATGTAATTAAGATGTTTTATCTGTTCCAACTTTAAACCCATAATTTCTGAGGCAATAATGTCTGTAGCAAAAGCTGAATTGCTAGAAAGAATCAAATTCATATCTACTGGATCTCCTTTAGTTGGTCCATTTCCTTCTAATCCTACTCTGGCGTCCATAATTGTTAGCATAGGATTCAAAATAGAAAAAAGTTTGTAGAAAACCTCGTTTAAAAAAGGATGTAAATATATTCTTCTATTGCTTGGTACACATCCAAAAAGATTCTTAATAGCTCCACTAAACATTGTAAATTCATGTGTTTTCATTAAAGGTAGATCAATTATCGCGTCCGCTTCGACAACAATTTTAGGTAAAAATAATTCTTTTGGTTTATTAGGACTATTGTGAAATTTTATTTTTACCACTTTATCTTCTGAAAGGTTAACAACTATTCCACCTGCTTTATTAACCGCTTTTTTTAGTCCAGTTTTTTCAAATGCAAATTTACAAGAATAGTTATATCCATTTGACTCTCCAACTTGAACCTCTTCTGCATTATCACGAAGTAAACTTACTAATTCATTTAATAATATTGGATCTGTAATTACTCCGGGAATAAAATCAGGATGACTAATATTGGGTTTGATAAAAATCTTTTTTTGTTTTTGAACTCCAGACTCTTTAATTGCTTCTTTTAGAATTTTTGTTAAATCTTCTTTTGCACTATCTATCTTCACTATCGTTTTTTGATTTCTAAGAATTATCCCTCTTCCTCCAGTTTTTAGTGAATATACAACCCGGATCTGAAGCTAGAATATCTCCATTGTACGCTTTTGCCCTGGCTCGGCAACCACCGCAAATATCTCTAAAATCACAAGTACTGCAAGCCCCTTTTATTTTTGTTCTGTCCCTTAATGAGGTGAAAACCTTCGAATTTAGCCATATTTCTTTGAATTTTTTATTTTTAATATTTCCAACATTTATCGGAAGAAATACGCAAGGATGAACATCACCTTTTGGTGACAATGAACAATAAAGTCTTCCAGCTCCACATCCTCCTATAAAGTCAGCTAACGAAACTGCTTTTTTGCTAACCTTAACAGTTTGCATATGTGCCATAGACATAGCCATTTCGTTTCCTTCTCCTTGACATTGGATTGCTAAACGAGCTAATTGAGGTGCAGTGGTTAGAATTGTAATCTTGGTGCCATTTGATATTCTTTTTAGTAAATAACTCATGAGTTCTTCTCTGTCTTCTGGAGAAATATCTTGATCATAGAGTTCTTTTCCCCTTCCTGTGGGAACAAAGTTAAAGTACGTAAATCTCTCTGCTCCAATTTGTTCGGCCAAATCTATTATTGCAGGTATTTCTTTGAGATTTTTTTTTGTTGCTGTTGTCGCAATGCAAGCACATAAATCCTCTTTAACACAATTCTGTAATCCTTTTATAGCGTTATCAAACGCGCCAGATACTCCTCTAAATGAATCATGAGATTGTGCAGTTGCACCATCAACACTAATTTCCACGTAGTTTATTTTGGTTTTTTTTAGTTTTCTAACATTCTCTTTAGTTAATAATGTTCCATTAGTAGCTACTGAAACATATAATCCTCTTTTAACTGCATGTTGTGCAACCTCAAAAAAGTCACTTCTACTTAGCGGTTCACCACCAGAAAATGCTAGAGCTGTAACACCAAAATCAGCTAGTTGATTAACTACCTCTATAGCCTCTTTTGTATTAAGTTCTTCTTCCATTGCTTTTCCAGAATTTGAGTAACAATGTTTACAATTTAAGTTACATTTATGTGTGAAATCCCAAACGACTAGAAACGGAGCGTAAATTGAAAGCGGTTTTCTAATTCCAAAATGAAGAAAACTCTTCACTATTGTGATTATTGCACGTTTTGCGTAAGGATCCTCTAAGAGTTTTTCAACTTTTTCCCTTTTTATAGAAAGACTAAGTCTTAAAAACTCTATCCAAAAACTGATTATTTTCGAATAAATTCTTCTGCAATTGGCACAGTTTTTGGTTTTTCCTACATAATCGTTTATGGCTACTTCAAGTATTGTTTTATTGCAAGAACCACAGCTTTTCAAAGATAGCTCTAACATTTTTTTTGTAGTTGGTAATCCTATTATGGCATTCCAGAAATTACTGTAACTCAGCAGATTCATCAATTCTTACCTTTAATAAACCAATTCAGAACTAAAGTAAATTTAAGATAGTGTTAAAGATTTCTCCTGACCACATCAAATAGTACTTCTATAAACTAGGGGTGAACATTTAACTAAAATGCTTTTTTAGTTTTTTTTCAGCTATATCTAAATCTTTTTGGGTATTAATATTGAAAAGAACTTCAATTTCATCTGTTACTAAGGCAGCAGTATCAATCTTTCCTTCAACTAAAATTTTTTTACCATTAATAATATTCACCCCAGAAACTGCATATAGTACTCCTTCAAATTCATCTTTAGATGAAACAGATAATTCCAATTTTTTACGCTTTTCAAGTGGAACAAAAACAGCAAAGGCGTTTTTTCCTTTTTTTTCAAAAAGAACAATTATTTTATCGATGAATTTGCCAGTTAAAGCTGGTAAATCTGCAGGCATAGTCAAAACTGGAGATTCTAATTTACCATTTATTATTGCTTGTTTTAAGTCGTTGTGGTAACTTTTTCCGCTAGTTTTTAATATTTTCCACCCTTTTTTTAAACATCTTTCTTCTGTTTGTGGTGTATTTTTACTTATTACAATATATATTTCGGAAATATTTTTAGCAGATTTTGCGGCCTCTACCACTCTGTCGATAAGTGGTTTTCCCAATAATGATAAAAGCGGTTTTTCTATTTCTGAACAAATTCTCTTTCCTCTTCCTCCAGCCATGATTAAAGCAGGAATTTTCATAAAATTAACACGCTCGCTATAAACAATAAGATTACCGCTCTGACTGTTTCGTTTGTTGCTCCTATCATGTCCCCTGACACGCCATCAAAAACAAATTTAGCCACTCTCTCCATAAAGAAACCTAAAAGAATGGTGATGAAAACTACCCAAACTCCAATTATGCCCAAAAATGGGTAAATCATCAAAATTGATAAGAAATAAGCGATTATATTGCGTTTACTTTTAGCAGTTTCAAGGAAGATTGACCCTAATCCAGAATGTGTGGGTTTACCTAACCACGAAATAGTAACCATTGAAAGTTTTGCAGCAATTTCTGAAGCAATGATAGCTCCAACAGCGATTGAAGGATTTAACAAGAAAATGCCTAAGACTGCTAAGAATTCGACAAAAATCGCTAAAAATCCCCCTTTATAAGTTACAACCCATGCATGTGCCATTGCTTTTCTATCTTTTAATTTTTTTACTCCTATTGCATTTCCTAAATCCACTAGCCCATCGAAATGTTGGAGTCCTGTTAGGACTAAAATAAATGCTAAAGTCATAATTGCGGGGAAAAATTGACTCAAAAAATCTATTGGAATTGTAATTGTTGAGTTAATAAAATCCAAAATATTTGTAATAGCGAAGCTACAAAATTTATAATACAAGCCTCCCAATAAACCAATAAAACCTCCAATCAATGGAAAAAGAAAAATGGCCTCAGCTGAAGTTATAACAAAATCATCTGTTGTGCCAACAGGAATAATGGTGAGGAAAGCGAGTAAATCCCTAAAAGTTTTTATAGTTTTCGACTTGGACATATAGCCTACACTGAACAAAATAAGAATATAGGCTTTGTTGTGAATTTAATGACTCACCTAGATGGAAAGAAAATATTCGTGACTGGTGGAGCAGGTTTTATAGGATCTCATTTGTGCGCAAAAATCTCATCTCCATCAAGAAAATTAACAGTATATGATAATCTATCATCAGGTAAAGTTGAAAACGTAAAACATCTTCCAAATGTGCACTTTGTTAAAGGTGATATATTGGATCTTAAAAAACTCTGTTCTCAAGAAAAAACTGATTTGATTTTTCATTTAGCTGCTCAAGTTGTAGTTCCGTATTCTATGGAAAATCCAATAATTGATTTTGAAACTAATGCTAGAGGTACTCTTAACGTTCTTGAAAAAGCTAGAAAAGATGACGCCCGCTTAGTTTTTGCATCGACTGCTGCAGTTTATGGTAATCCAACAAAACTGCCTACTTCAGAAGATTATGGTTTTAATCCATTTTCTTGTTATGGATTGTCTAAAGTTGTGGGTGAAGAATATTGTGATATGTATTCTAAACAATACGGCTTAGATATTACTATTATGCGTTTTGCGAATGTCTATGGTTCTAGGTGTCATGGTGTGATTCATGATTTCTTTGATAAAATTAACAGAAATCCTGAACAACTTGAAATAATTGGTACTGGTTTACAATCAAGAGATTTTGTTCATGTTTCTGATATTGTAGACGCTTTAATTTTATCTACTAAGGGTAGAGCTGCTGTCGGTAAGACTTATAATCTTGGTTATGGAGAAACAACCCAAATTATAGACTTGGCTAAACTTATTATAAAATTGTTAAATTTATCTGGAAAAACAGTGATTTCAACCACTAACACTTCTTGGCATGGTGATGTAAAAACAATTTGGTTCAACATAAATAAAGCAAAAAAAGAACTAAATTGGACTCCTAAAATTACTCTAGAAGATACTTTGAAAGAAATGATACGTGAGCGGAGGTTAGACTAATAAACTTCCCAACCAAAGGATTATTTTCTCTTCTCAGATTACCTTACTGGTTGATGACTGGAGGCCTCTCTCTTATTACTGCTTTCGCAATTGCCAAAGATCCCATTAGTATCCAAACTGTTTTATTGCTTTTCTTTTCCATGGCCTTCATAACCTCAGCAGGATTCTCTGTTAATGATTACTTTGATAGAGAGAGCGATGCTGTAATAAAACCCAATAGACCGATCCCTTCAGGATTATTCACTCTAAAAAATGTCTTATTTATATCAGGCTTATTATTTTTGGTTGGATTAAGTCTCGCTTTTCTAATCAACTGGCTTAGTTTCTTAATTCTTTTAATTGATTCTATATTACTTATCTTGTATTCAGCTTTTGTGAAACGCAAATCTGGTTTTGTCGCAAACATTCTTGTTGGTTTGCTTGTCGGCACTGCCTTTATTTATGGTGAAGCCACAATTTTCCAACAAATAAGTCTTGTTTCAATAAGTCTTTATCCTATTGGGTTTGGAACTATCAGTGGAAATATTTTACGAGATGTATTAAGTTTGGAAGGCGATTCAAAAGTCGGTTATCCAACCCTACCTAAAGAAATAGGTATTAAAAATTCAGTCAGAATTGCATCCTTTTTATTATTATTAACTGCAATATTTGCCCCCCTTCCTTTTTTTATAATACCTTTTGGAGTACCCTATCTGATTTTAATTTCTTTGTGGAGTACACTCCTTATCTACGCTTCAGTTCGTCTCTTAAATTCATCAACTGTAGAGAATGTAAAAAAATATGAACGTATGGTTACTATGTCCATGACTTTGCTGTTGTTATCTCTAATACTTGAGGCAATTCTATGAGTGAAACAACCAGTATATGTCCCATTTGTCTAAAAAAAGTACCTGCTAAATTAAAAAATGAAAATGGAAAAATAATAATTACTAAGACTTGTGAGAGTCACGGATCTTTTTCAGCTACTCACTGGCAGAGTCCGAAGATCTTTAAATTTTCTGGACAATTTGATTTCTTTAAAACTTTACAAGATCCAACAATTCCTAAAGGTTCTGAAAAATGTCCTAATGATTGCAATACTTGTAGTGATCACGTTTCAGAGACAGTAATAGGTGTTATTGATGTTACAAAAAGATGTGATCTGAAATGTTCTGTTTGTTTTTCCACCTTTCCGGAACATGAAGTGGGCTATGAACCTACAATAGATGAAATAGAACGAATTTTAAATTTTCTAAATTCTCGAAATCCAAAACCTCCTGCTTTATTGTTTTCTGGAGGAGAACCCTTAGAACGAGACGATATGCCCGAAATCATAGGTATCGCACACAAACTCAAGTTTATGACGATTTTGGCAACTAATGGTACTAAACTTGCTAAATCTCCAGATTTGGTTCGTAAATTAAAAGAAAAAGGATTGAACATAGTCTACCTTCAATTTGATAGTTTTACTGATGCATTCTACGAAGAGGTAAGAGGACAAAAACTACTGCAGACAAAATTTGAAGCAATTAAGAACTGTCGTAAATATGATATAGAAATAATCCTAGTTAATACTCTAATGCGAGGATTTAATGATGATGAAATTGGTTCTATAATAAAATTTGCTGCTCAAAATTCCGATATTATACGAGGAATAATTTTCCAACCAATAGCTTTTACTGGTCGAGCTACAGAGAATCCTCTTAGAGAATCATGGCGAGATTGGCATTTTGCAGAAGAGGTTGAATCCCAAACCAATAGTGAAATTAAAGCTACAGATTTCTTCCCATTATCCATAATGGTTTCACCGATAAAAATTATGAGACAGTTTATGAAAAAACCTTGGCCTCTCTTCTCTTGCAGTCCTCAATGTGGTTTAGTGAATTGGATTTATGTTTCAAAAAACGGGAAAATTATTCCAATAAATCATTTTGTAAACTTTAAAAAATTTTTTCAGAATATTCAGAAAGCAGCAACAAAAATCGAATCGAAAGGAAAACTGTCGCTTCTTTCGTCTTTATTTTTCGCTTCAGTATTTTCATTAAATTGGCCTTTAGTTACTAAAGAAATAGGTTTCTTTACTTTAATGAAGGCAATTTTAAAGATGCATATAGCTCCCTCTTATGAATCGTTAGGGCATTTGAGACGCAGAATTTTCTTGCTTGGAAGTATGGCTTTTATGGACCGCTACACCTTTGATGTTAATCGGGTTGAAAGATGTGTTGTGCATTATGCTACTCCAGATCTTAAGATAATACCTTTTTGTGCCTATAATAATGTTCATCGAATTGAAACCGAGAAAGATTACGTCTTAAAAAAGAAAACTGCTGAAACAACTTAACTCTTAAAATCCGCTTCAATGTTCAAGAGAACATAGTTAATTGGTTTAATACTTTCATCAATCATTTCTGAATCTGTTTTTACATACAGTTCAAAAACTAATGAGTAGTTTCCAGGTTCATTTATGGTAGTTGATACCAATGTTTCCCATGTTTCCTGATGATCCAAAGTTTTAGAATAGGTGCTTTGAGGTTTTTCACTAATTGGAAACGTTAAAATCGGTTTTTCTGTTAATTTTTGTTGAACTTCATAAGATTGTTTTTTCCCTAGATGATTTTCTACTCCAATAATTACATTGAACGTGTTATTTTCGTTGATTATTACCAATTCAGGGTATGCCTCAGTCTTTTTTTGTGCGTCTAATATATAAATTGATGAAAACCCCTCAGGTGGCGCATTTGATAATAAGTAGTATCCAACTAGAAGGCTGGTCACGAAAATTATCGACAGAATTACAGGAATTATTAATCCTTTATTGCAATCAAAATTAAAAATTCGATAGAATTTATTCATAATGTCTCTCTGTAAATCCCTTTAACATCGTAGTAAATATTTCTATCCCTGACTTGAATCTTCTCAATTTAGGTTTTCCATATTTTCTTTCTTTATAAACAGTTGGGATTTCAACCATTTTGAATTTCTTTTGAGAAAATTTTACTAGCATTTCTGTTGCAAAAGCCATGTCATCTTCTTTAAATTCTATTTTATCAAATGCTATTTTAGATATTGCTCGATATCCTGATTGTGAATCGCTTAGGTTTTGTTTATAAAGCATGTTGAAACAAAAAGTAATCACTTTATTTCCAACAAAATTCATCATACCCATAGCTTTGTTTGGGTCATACATTCTAGTAGCCAAACAAAGTTCTGCATCTTTTTCTATTAATCTATCAAGCACGATGTTGATGTGTTTTAATTCATAGGTTCCATCACCATCAACCATAACCATTATGTTGCCTTTGGCTATTTTCATTCCTAAACGAAGAGCTAATCCGTATCCACGTCTTGTTTCAATAATCAGTTTACAATTTTTATTTTTTACTATTTTCCTAGTCTCATCAGTTGACCCGCCATCAACTATAATTATTTCATAAGGATATCTAACTTCTTTCTCGACTGTATCAATTACTTCAAGGATATTTCCTGCTTCATTTAGAGTTGGAATAACAACTGAAACCAATTCTACCTTTGAAGTCATTATTTATAGCTCACAGCCTTGAAAGTCTATATAGTTACCACAATTGCTTAAATAAGCTCTTCGTATATTTTTGCTAGTTTTTCCACATTCTTGTCCCAACTGTGTTTTTTTTCTATTAATAGTCTTAACCGCTTTCTTATTGGATTTAAATCTCTATGGGAAAAATCTAGTATTGCTTCTTTGAGTGAGGTTGGATTGTTAGCTGGTACGATTTTTCCAAAGTTTATATCCAATATTTCTTTAATTCCACCTACATCAGTCGCTATTACAGGGAGACCGCATGCCATGGCTTCAAGTGCGACTAAAGGTAAACCTTCTCCTGATTTAGAAGGCAAAATGAAAAAGTCAGCAACATTATAGTATTGTGTTAATTCTTCATCTGAGATAAAACCAACGAGTTTTATGCTCTTCTCAAGTTTTAATTGCCGAATACTCTCCCTAACTTCTGGTAGGTCCGGACCTTTACCTGCTATCAAAAAAACTAGATTAGTATTTTCTTTCACTGCTTTTTTAGCACTTTCTATCAACGTGTCAATTCCATTCTTGAAGACCAATCTCCTGACTGTAAGTGCTACATTCGTATTCGCGTTTATATCTAATTTTTTTCTCATTTCTTCTTTTAGACCTTTTATTGGTTTGAATCGATGTATGTCAACTCCATTATGGAGTATTGTGATCTTTTCTGGAGTTGCACCCAAACTAACTACATATTTTTTTGTAGCATCACTTACAACTATAATTCTATCTGCTAGCTTTAGTATCTCTTTTCCAATTGTCATGTCATTTAACTTTTCAAAGGTGTTCCATAATCCTTGATATTGAATAAACGTGTTATGCTGAGTGATTACTAATGGTTTAGAGTATTTTTTGGCTAATTTAGCAGCCAAAAGAGATGATAGATAAGGATGACCGTGTGCATGAATTAAATCGCTAGACCTAATCATTTTTGCAATAGTTTTATAACTCGTAAAATGAGGAATTGGATAAGGAATTCCTAATCTAAAACCGATGTTAAACGAATCATAACACTGGACATTTATACCTTTTATTGAATAATTTCTTTCTGTATTTAGCCTGCTTGTAACGACTTTAACATTAAATTCTTTTTGAAGTAATTTTTTACCTTGCTCATATACAACCTTTTCTATTCCTCCTACATGCGGTAAGAAAGTATGAGTAACAACACAAAGGTTTGTTTGAGGCATTTCATCCCAACTGTGTAATCACCCAAGCGACTAAACTATTATAGTTTTATGGTGACTATTCAAAAGAGAATCAAACTTGAATAAAATATTGAAAAGTCATTTTTTGTTTATTATCTTAATGATTTATCTTTTTAGGATAAGTATTTATTGAATAAATTATTTTATCCAACTTTATCTTAACATCTGGTGATTATTTAATGAATATTATTGCTGGTGGAGGAAAATATGGTTGTGAAGCAGTTGAATATCATCGCTCTCATAATGAAGGTTTTTTGGTTGTAGATAAAGATCCTCAATGTCTTGCTGTGACTAAATATAATCTTAAATCAGATGTTAATATGAAAGACAAAGGTGAATACTTTTTTCAAGGCAATATGCGGAGTGTTTTAGATCTTATAGAACAGCTAAATCCAGTTTATCTTTTTCCGACTGCTCCTATTCACGTTGCTGCTGAACTTGCAAAAATAAAATTTAAGCTTAACCCATGGCCTGAAGCAATAAACTCATTTTTATCTAATTTGCCTGCCTCTGTAATTCTAAAAGCTGGACGCGGTAATTTAATAGTGAGTTATAACCGAGACGCAGATTGCATAGAGTAAGTGCGGGACTCCTCCGATATGTCCTTCAACTGGCAAAAGTAAACCTTGCGTTATGGATAAGCTGATGCGATTTGCATATCCGCAAGGAATATTTCTAGTTAGTTATCAAATGGCTCCTGGTATGGGTGCTCTCAAAGTTAGTGAATTACTCAATTTTTTTAAACGTGTGGACCGAGAACAGTATTTTGTTGTTGGGACAACTTGTGATTGTCACGGAGTATTTTCAGCTTTTCAAAAGGAATAGCTGTAAGTTAGATAAACTGCTTGTGGATACTGTTTTATTTTTTTTTAACAGCTCACTTATTTGTTGTTTCTAAACGCGTGGGTATATATGTTTGATGAAACACCAGCCACTAATCCGCCAACAGCGTCGTTAGTTAGGGGCCCAAGGTTTTTTAGTATTCCAGGTTTTGATTGATCAAATCTAGTGAATTCAAAAATGCCTCTTGCTCCAGCAATATAATCTGCTATTGTAAGTCCTAATAATTCGTCAGCTACTAGTCCTGGTCTTCCCATAAATCTTTCAATTGATAATCCTGGAATTAAACCCTTTTCAGCATCTTCTTGAGCTCTAAAGCACGCTACTTCTAGAGTGGAAACATTAACATCTGACATAGTTTCAAGAAATTCTTCTTCGAGGAGTTTAGCTGCTTTTGTCTCAGTTTCAATTCCAGGATGTGGTACAAAGAGTTCGAGTGCGGTATTAACAAGATCTTTTAATGTGATTCCCTTCTTTTCGAAATATTCTAGTAGTGGGGGCTTTTTATTCTTCATCTTAATCAGCATCCTCATTTACTTTAGTGTTTAACTTAAGCATTTTGTTGTTAGTGCAAACCTTTATTAAATATGGTTGGATAAACCATCCAATAAAATGAGGATTTAAAGATGAATACAAAATACGTTCTTACTGGTATAGTAGTCACAATCCTAGTAATTTCTATTATTGGTTTATACGCTTTTTATCCGCAATTAGCAGGAACTTCTGATGAATATGTTGTAACAATAGTCGATGATTCAGGTGTTGAAATTGGATTAGAGGCATATCCTCAAAGCCTTATTTCATTAGCACCAAGTATTACTGAAATTGTTTACGCAATCGATGCTGGTGATTTAGTTATTGGAGTTACCGACTATGACAATTATCCTTATGATTTTTCAGCTTGGGTCCAAGCAGGAAACATGACTAGTGTTGGAGATTTTGATAGTCCAAATCTTGAAGTAATCGCTTCTCTTGATCCTGATTTGATTTTGGCAACAGGAGGAGTCCTTGGTGAGACAATCAACACATTACGAGATATGGGTTATGTGGTTGTGGTCTTGGATCCTACAACACTTGATGGTGTTATAGAAAACATTGAAATGGCAGGAAAATTAACTAATAAAAATGCTGAAGCTGCAACGATTATTAACGATATAAATACAAGAATTACAGCAGTCAAAGCAACAGTAGCTACTGCCACATCACTACCAACTGTGTACTATGAAGTCTGGTATGATACAACAGGTGTTTGGACGGCAGGTTCACAAGCATGGCAAAACGAACTAATAGATATAGCTGGTGGAGTTAATCTTTTTTTGGATCAAGATTTGGAATATTTCTCAACAGGTTCTGAACAAGTAATTACATTAAATCCTGATGTAATGATTGTACCCAAAGAACATGGAGTGAATTTTTGGGAAAGTTTCGAAGCAATTAAAGATCGGCCAGGTTGGGACTCAATAAATGCTTTGCAAAATGATAGAATGTACGATGTCGACTCCGACTTAGTTGCTAGAGCTGGTCCTAGGATTGCGAAAGCTATTGAAACTTTTGCTGCAATATTTCATCCAGAACTCTTTTAATTCTCCTCCCATATTTTTTTGTGATTATAATGACTACTACTGAAATCGAAAGCAATTTTTTTAGACGATCTTCAAGATGGAAACTCATTATAGTTATATTGCTTTTTGCTCTTTTTTTGACTATAATAATCTCTTTGAATATAGGTTATGCCCAAATTTCTTTCACTGATATTTTGTCGATCCTTGGTGAGCAAATTCCTTTTTTGGATACTATAATTGATTCATCACTAATTACTCAACAAAATATTAGTATAATTCTTCAAATACGTTTACCTAGAATCGTTGCAGGTGTTTTAGTAGGTGCTGCATTAGCAGCATCAGGTGTGCTTTACCAAGGCGTTTTCAAAAATCCAATGGCCGATTCTTATGTGTTGGGTGTTTCTGCTGGCGCTGCTGCTGGCGCAGCAATTTCTATTTTATTTTCTTCCGGGGCAGCAATTTTTGGTTTTCGTCTTATACAGGTAGCTGCATTTTTTGGATCTTTATTTGCTATGTTTTTGGTTTATAATATTTCACGGGTAGGTTCGAGAGTACCAATAACTACTTTATTACTATCCGGAATAGCTGTAAATTTTTTCCTATATGCTGTAGTTGCTCTTGTAGAGGTGATAGCAGGTGACGAACTCACATCAATTATTTTTTTCCTTATTGGTGGTTTTTCTAATGTTCATTGGTTAGATATTTTTTCAGTGACTCCATTTATTTTAATTGGAATAGCCCTTTCATATTTTTATGTTCGAGACCTAAACATGCTTGCGTTGGGAGAAGAAAATGCCCAGCATTTGGGTGTAAATGTTGAAAGAGCTAAGAAAGTACTTTTAATTTTAGCTTCATTAGTTACAGCTGCAGCAGTATCAATAAGCGGATTAGTTGGTTTTGTTGGTCTAATGGTACCACATATAACTAGATTAGTTATCGGACCGGATCATCGAATACTGTTTCCAGCATCTACTATTGTCGGAGCAATTTTTCTGGTTATCTGTGATGCCGCTGCGCGAGTAATAGCGACCCCTTTTGCATCCACCCTTGAATTACCAGTCGGAATAATAACTATGCTTGTTGGTGCTCCCTTCTTTATTATACTCTTCAAAAAGAAAAAAGAGAGCTATGCGTTATAGGAGGTAAATTGTTAATATGGTATTATTGAATGTGGATGGTGTAGAATGTCGTTATGGTTCTGTTAAAGTCCTAGATGAACTAAGCCTTTCTGTTAAACCAGGTGATTTTGTAGGTATATTAGGACCAAATGGTTCTGGAAAAACTACTTTACTGAAAAGTATTAGTCGACTAATAAAACCACATAAAGGTACAATTTTGCTTGACAATAAAGATATTTATTCTCTTGAAAGTATAGACGTTGCCAAGAAACTGGCTGTTGTTCCTCAAGATACTAGTATTGGTTTCAGTTTTAATTCGCTTGATATTGTATTGATGGGTCGTAATCCTCATATGTCTCGTTTTCAAATGGAAAGCAAAAAGGATATGGCTATTGCTAAAAAAGCTATGATTTTAACTAATACTTGGCAATTTGCTAATCGACCCATTAATGAATTGAGCGGTGGAGAAAAACAAAGAGTGATAATTGCCCGCGCAATTGCACAAGAACCTAAACTTCTCTTGTTAGATGAACCGCTTACCCATTTGGATATAATAAATCAGTTAGAAATAATGGATCTAGTGAAAAAACTTAGCAGTGATGGAGAAATTATTATTTTAGCTGTTTTTCATGATTTAAATTTAGCAGCTCGATACTGCAACTCTGCGATACTGCTTAAAAAAGGGCGAATAATTTCGGCAGGTATTTTATCAGAAGTTTTGACTAGTAAAAATATTAAAAGCGTCTTTAATGTTGATGCAATAGTTCAAAAACATTTAGTTACAAACTCAATTTATATAATTCCTCTTTCACCACAAAAGAACCCTCAATATAGAGAATGTTCAATACATTTAATTTCAGGTGCTGGAACCGGAACTGGATTAATGAAAGTTCTAACCGATGAGGGTTATCCATTAACAGCAGGAGTTCTGAATGTTTTGGATACCGATTATGAAACTGCTAAGATTTTAAAAATCCCTGTTACAGCCGAAGCTCCTTTCTCCCCAATAATGGAAAAAACTCGCCAAAAAAACTTAGCAATGATCAGAAAAGCTAGTGCAGTTGTTGTAGCTTCAGTTCCATTCGGTTATGGAAACTTACAAAACTTAAAAACCGTCAAGGAAGCTCTTGAGTTGGAAATACCTGTTTATGTTATTGATGATCTTCCAATTGAAAGAAGGGACTTCACAAACGGAATAGCAAAAGAATTGTTTAATGAAATGAAAAAAAATGGGGCTACATTTGTAAAAGATCAACATGAACTTTTAGCTTTGCTTCACGTTTCGGATGAAAAAATGAAAACGATTTCAAAGAATAGTGCCAAATATAACGCACATCTAAAACCTAAGGAATCTTCCAAGAGAAATAAATTATAAAAAAGGGATGACTACGTGGATCTTAAAAAAAATATGAATGTTGCTGTCGCTTGGAGTGGCGGTAAAGATAGCTGTTTAGCATGTTTTAAAGCCATTAAAGAAAGTTATAATGTTAGTAATTTGTTAATAATGATGGTTGATACTTCTACATCAAATTTTCATTTGATAAGTTCTGACCTTTTAGATGCTCAATCAACTGCTATTGGTATTCCAATTATTAAACAGATTACCTCGCCAGATATGTATGAAAACAATTTTAGAAACGCACTTTTAGAACTAAAAAGCAAAGGTGTAAAGGGATTAGTTACTGGCGATGTATTTGATGTCGCTCTTCATGAGGAAGGTTGGCTAGATCGTATATGTCGTGAAGTCGATTTAATTCCTATAAGACCTTTGTGGCATCTTGATACAAAAAAAATTTTAACTGAATTCATAACTGAAGGGTTCAAAGCAATAGTGGTTCGAGTAAAAAATGAGACTATCGGATTAGATTGGTTAGGAAGAGAAATCAACCAAACATTCTACCAGGACCTGCTTAATCTTGGAACAATTGATCCTTGTGGTGAAAATGGTGAATATCACTCATTTGTAATAGATGGTCCTATTTTTAAAAATAGAATCGAAATAACAGATAGTGAAAAAACGACAATAAATGGATATGGTCGACTAAAAATCAAGCAATATACAATAAACTCTAAAGAGTGAATAAATATTTTGAAAAGAAAATTTGATATTTTATTAGCTAGCAACAAAATAAAAGCAGAGGCGTTTTTATCTGAGATTGAAGGAAAAAATCCTTTATTTGTATGTACCATCGGAACCACGGAAACAGCAAAGATACCTGGAATTTCAGCAGCTGGATCAAATCCACAAATTACTGATTATACCCCTCCAGCAGATGCTGAACTTCTACTGTTAGGCAAATGTAAATGTATTAATGGTGTACCTATAACACCTTCTGGAATTCCTACTCCTGCTCTGATAACTATGTCCGCTTTGAAGCTAGCAAATATACCTGTATTGATCGCTAATTCTGGGCTAAAAATAAAACCACAAATTCCTTTTTTAGATATGGGGGGTACTCCTGGAAAAGATATGCGAACTGGACATTCTGTTGAAAATACTGAGGAAGTATTTCAAAGGGCAGCAATAGCTGGAAAACAATTAGCAAACACTACTGATTATCTTGTAATAGGAGAAAGTATTCCAGGCGGAACCACAACTGCACTAGGAGTGCTCTCAGCAATAGGTGTGAAAGCTGAAGGGAAGGTCAGTAGTAGTATGCCTGATAATCCTCACTTTCTTAAAACTAATACAGTTAATTTGGGACTAAAGGCTGCAGGAATACAATTTGGTACCTTAAAAGATGATCCAATAAAAGCGATCTCTTGCTTGGGTGATCCTATGATGCCTGCTTTTGCAGGTTTGGTAGTTGGAGCTGCTTCTCAGGTTCCAGTTTTAATGGCAGGTGGTACTCAAATGACAGCAGTATTGGCTGTTATAGAGGCTTTAAATCCAGAAGTTTTATGTAATGTTGCTATTGGAACTACCAGATGGATAATACAGGATAAGTCATCTGATATAAGAGGCATAATTGCTCAAATTAGTGATATCCCTGTAATAGCGGCTGATTTAGATTTTCGTTCATCAAAATTAACTGGTTTGAAAGCATATGAAACTGGTATTGTAAAAGAAGGTGTTGGTGCTGGAGGTGCATCAATATCAGCTATGGCTAAATTTAGTGGTGCAATTACAGCTGATATGCTTCTAAGGGAAATTGAAAAGAACTATGAAATACTAATGACCAATAGGTGATAGTTCAATGATAAAAGAGCTGAAGAATCTTTTTTCTTTTTTGACAGTTCTACCCGTTAGTATGGATAAAGATATGTTAACTGATTGTGCAAAAAACATGTTTCTTTTTCCTTTAATAGGCGGGTTTATTGGTCTATTAGCTGGTGTTTTCGGTTGGGTTCTTTTTCTGTTTCTTCCAAGTTCTGTTGTTGGCGTATTAGTTTTAGGATCCTTGTTGATTATCACAGGATTGCATCATACAGATGGTTTGTTGGATTTCGGTGATGGTATTATGGCCCATGGATCATATGAAAGGAAAATCGAAATAATGCATGATCAATTAACTGGTGCAGGCGGATTATCTTTAGGCATTATGACTTTTTTAGTTACTGCTATATCTTTTTCTGAATTAAACTCTAATATTATAATCCAAAGTGTAATTGTAGTTGAAATTTCAGCTAAGCTTTCAATGGTGATAAGTGCTTGGGCTGGAAAATCTGTTCATCAAGGAATGAATTCTCCTTTCCTCGATATAATGCACGGGAAAAAAGGGGCTTTCCGCCTAGTAGGTGCTTTATTGCTTTCTTTAGGAATAGCTTTACCCCTATTGGGATTAGCTGGAATTACAGCAGTATTGACAGCAATAATTACTAGTCTCTTTATTGTTCTTCTTTCTCATAATCATTTCAAAGGTGTAACAGGAGACGTATTTGGAGCAACAAATGAACTTTCGCGTATGACATCAATAATTATTGTATTGGCGATGGTTAGATGGGCATAACTGCTTTAATTATGGCTGGTGGGAAAGGCTCTCGTTTGAGTCTTTCTGAAGAAAAACCTCTGATTAAATTAGTTGACAAATCCATAATTGAATATGTACTTAAAGGTCTAAGAGAAGCCAAGAATATCGATTCTATCATAGTGGCTGTTAGCCATCATACACCTAAGACTGCTCAAATGTTGTCTAATTTACAAATTGATTTTATAAAAACCCCTGGAAAAGGATACGTTCATGATATGGCATATGCTATTAGACAATTAAAATTACAAAACGTATTGCTCATAGGGGCTGATCTTCCATTAATATCGGGTCAGATTATTGATTTAATTGTAAACAAATTCAATACTTGCAGAAAATCCGCTTTAAAAGTTGTAGTTCCACTGAAAACAAGAAAGAAACTTGGATTAAGTAGAGCATATACATTTGATTTGAATGGAAAAAAAGTTTTACCTGCTGGAATAAACATCATTAATGGAACAAAAATCGATGAAAAAGAAATAGTGGAAGAAATTTTTTTGTTAGACAGAACAGAAGTAGCATTAAACATCAATACTCAAAACGATTTAAAAATAGCCCAAAATTTACTAACCACTCATACAAAAAAAGAAACATAACTTTTTCGGATTTTATATTCAGATCTAAAAAATATTAAAATTAAACAATTAAAAAAAAGTTGATAACTATGTATGACAAAGTTCTTGATTCCATTCAAAGTCAGAAAATAAAAAACAATTTTTTGTATCCCTTCTATGAAAAATATTGCATATCAAACATCCCTTCTTTAATTCTTAATCTTTTCAATATACAACTTAAAAATAAAAATCCCAGTATCCAAGGATTTAATGAGTTAATTCCAAAACAAAATGTTAACAAAATTATCCTTTTTATTTTAGATGGTTTTGGATTAAATCAATATGAAAAAAATCGGACAAGAAACGATTTTTTTAGTACTTTTAATCGCAAAGGAGTAGTTTTTCCCTTAACTAGTATTTTTCCATCACAAACAACTAATGCACTAGCAACTCTAAATACAGGTTTGACACCTCAAGAACATGGACTCTTCGAATATTTACTCTACCTAAAAAAAACTGATATGATAATTAACACACTGCATTTTCTACCCACGACTCTATCAAATCAAGATTCTTTCATAAAAAAAGGATTCAACACAAATATTTTATTCAAAGGAAAAACTCTACATCACCGATTAAAAGAAGAATGGTATCCAAACTTTTTCTCATATGTATATTAGAGATGCCTATAGTGCATGCTCAAAACAATTATGTGCAGGAAGTAAGATAATTCCATCCTTAAAAGCCTCAGACCTAATAATAAATTTAAGAAAAACAGTAGAGAAATTAAAAGGTCCAGCTTATTTTTTTGTTCACTTAGGTAATTTAGACACAATAGCCCATCAATATGGGCCAACAAGCGAGGAGTATTCAACAGAATTATTCCAAATTACTTCTCTTATTGAAAAAAACTTAGTTAACAAAATCAACAATAAGACTTCAAAAGAAACACTACTACTTCTGACATCTGATCACGGTGAAATAGATATTATTCCAAAAAAAACAACCTATCTTAATAATTTTCCAGAATTAATAAAAAATCTAGCAACCTAACACGCAAGGTATCCCGATATCACCTACCGGTAGTCCTAGAGATGTTTTTCTTCATATAAAACAAGAAAAACTATTAGATACCCGAAATTTCCTAAATAAGAAGATCGGAAAAAAAGCAAAAATAATAGAAATAAGTAAAGCGATAAACGAAGGCTTATTCGGAATCGGAAAAGTCAGTCAATCCTTCTCTGAGAGAGCAGGAAATTTATTAATATTACCATATGATAACGAAACGATTTGGTTTGAACACTCAAAAGGAAGAAGGTTTACCCTGATTGGTCATCATGGAGGCCTTAATCAAAAAGAAATGATAGTTCCTTTTATGGTTTCTAATCTTTCTGATTTAAAATAAATCTTAATTTTTTTGATCAAATGTAAGTTCGAACCAGACAGTTCCTGGAGCCTCTGTATCCATCGGTCCAACAGTGTAGCTTGATCCAGTGGGATTCGTGACGGTAAACAAGATATCTTCGAAAACCATATGTGCGTGTCCTGGAGGAGGTGAAACCCACGCGTTAATTAGCAAGATCTGGCCAACCCCGATATTAGGATAAGGTTTGAGCGAAAGGAAGCACCAAACGTCTCGTTTATCATAATGCACTCCAACATATTTTGTAGCCGTATCGTTTATAGCAGCATACTTAGAGTCTCCAGGCCAGTAAACGTTTACAGTCCAAATTCCTTGCGCGTCAGGCGTCCATGGTTCCTCTATTTGTATATCTCCTGGTGTCTGCGGTGGCGGAAATTGAAGTTTGAAAGGTCCGTTGCGAGTCTCTTGTATAGTGCCGTCTGGTCTAGTGAAAGTGATGACAGCATCAGGCCAAGCTGGAACGTCTCTTGGGTAATTTTCTTCCCTAAAAACGTTAGGGTTAGGCTCCCAAACTACAACTGTAGGTGAATTAATCCCTAAGTAAGGAAGGAACCATGGGCCCTGCAAGTCTACGTTCTCAACGTGCACTTGTGCACTACCAGCTGGTATGTTTATTACTGCAGCAAATACGCCGAAAGCCATCATTAGAATCATTATAATAGTAGTAATTGTATTCCTAGTTTTTATTTTTGTCATTTTTTTCTCCTTTTTAATATAAATCAGAGTAATATGATATTAATTTATTATTAACCTTTGCCCCAATCCACCTTTTTTGGTTTTACATCTATGGTGAGATGATTAGCGACAGTATAGACAGATATACAAAATTTCGCTAAATAAGGCATTATCCAATGGCGTAAAATTTCAGGTATTAGTGACAGAAAAATCAGAATAATAATTTATTAAAAGAAATGAAAGTCTTATATGATCACGCAAATACGATAGTCAAGTTTGCTACTTCTGGACCCAAGATTGTAGAAATAATAATAGCTGATAAAGATGTGTTCTTAATGATTGACCCCCAAGCTGACCTTCCAGAGTCTTCCGCATTATGGTCTAATAATAATAGTTTAATTACAGCATTAAAAGCCTGTTTTACCATGTTTTATAAAACATCTTAAAAAAATCTCTTCTTATAGTAGCTACTATTAAAATTAATGAAAGAGTAATAACGAGGATTTGGGAAGCCAAGATCTTACAAATTCTTTTTTTTTATTCTAATATTATTTAAGAAACTTTGCAAAACTTGATAAAGTAATAATTACTTATTCATTGATTCAATTCGATTATTAAAAATAGGGAATTTATTCTGAGAGAAATCTAAAAAAATCTAGATTACCTCACATAATGACAAGTTGGATAATAAAATATCTCAAAAACACAGTTTATTAACTCAAAAAGAATTAGATTTCTAAGGAAAACCACTTTTTGCGTAGCTTTTCCATTTTGCAGAAGCCACCCATAGAACTAGTATTTATAAGCTCGTATTCTTTGAAGACTTAACATCCGATACAAATTTATATCTTACTGATGTCAAGGGATTTACAAAAGGTAATTCTAGTTGAACAGTAGGGTTCAAGCATATTCTTTGGCATAGGCATGCTTACAGCTTTTTATTCTATTGTCAAACTCCTCATCATTTCAGGAGTCTTCTTTATCTCTATCCCCGCCAAAATCTTTGGGTTAACACATTCCCTCTTTGCTTGGACTGGGCACATTTAGCATTGACACTTCATAGAAACATAATTCAACGGAAACTTATCTTCTTTTTTCTTACCAAAAATACTCAAAAATTCACCTATAATTCAATAAAACAATAAACAAATTGACTCTACAAAGTAGATGATAAACATTGATGTTTACAATGTAAAACACTGTATACGGGTTTGGGTTAAACTTCTAATTCTGTATTTTTGAGACGCGACTTGTAATTTTTTTAACAAAATTTTGTATATTTTCAGGTTCTCCATAAATCGTTATTTTTCCGTCTTTAATTGAACTCACAATTAGATTTTCATCTTTTGCAATTTTTTCCAAAATTTCTTTTCGGCAATTCTGAGATCGGTTTAACACGAATCCATTTTTGATCACGCGGAACTCCTGAAATGAATTTATTTTCTTTTTTTATCTGAAATGTTTTACATCTAGCATCTCCTAATCGGTTTAGCCATTCCTTAACGATTTTTGTTTCATATTTTTCTTGAATTTCGTTAAATATGTATATTTCAATGTTTTCCAGATATTGTTCAATTTTTAGGTATGTTTCTTCCTGATTTTTCTCTTCTCTTTCAGCTATCTCTATTAAAACTTTTGCCGATTTTAAATCATTAAAAATTTTCGAAGGGATAGTACCCGGTTTTTTCTGAAGATCTATTACCATCTCTTCTAAAACCTTCCAAACAGCCATGTTTCCCATGCTGCATTTCACCCACATATCTATAGAATATTGTTGTGCTATAAAGAATTATCACAAAACAATAAAAGATAAAACTTGTTCTTTTTTAAAGAACTATTATTTTTTCGATGATTTTGCTAAATTCTCTTAGTATTTTGTACGTGATTCCCCAAACTACTTCATCTCCGAGAACATATGCTGGTTCTTTTTTAGAATTGATTTCCACCAAACTTTTATTATTTACAATTTTTTTATAAGAACACCAAAAATAATTATCAAGTTCTTTATTATTTAATTTGATTATTCGTGATCCCTTTAATAAACTGATAAAGGGTAGAATTTTAATATTGGAAAAGTGACCCGAATCAATTACTTCTAAAACACCTATTAAACTATCTTCCTCAAGTTTTAGATTTGTTTCTTCAAATGTTTCTCTAATTATAGTCTCTTTTAGATTCAAATCTTTAAAATCCTTTTTTCCTCCAGGAAAGGCTATTTGTCCTGACCAAGGATCTGATAGTCGCTCAACTCTTTTCACAAAAAGAATTTTCAAATCTTTTTGGACCTGTTTTAAAATCAAACTTACAGCTGCATTTGCTTCTTGTTGATCTGAAATAGGTCTAAGAATTTTTTTTAATTTCTTCATATTTGCTAAAGTTAACAATCGAGTTCCCCAAGTTTTGTTGTTATAAGCTAGCTATCATAAAAAATTATTTAGTTAAAAATAATTATTTTTTGTATTTTTCTCTTTATACTTATTAATGTGTTCTATTAACTAATTCCAGAACTTTATCAAAATAGAATTGGATGAGTGTTATGTGTAGGCCAGATTGGGACAGGTATTTTCTTGATCTTTGTGAAGCCGTATCTAAACGTGCTACTTGTGATCGAGGAAGGTGTGGTTGTGTAATTGTGAAAGATAAACGAATAATGACAACTGGGTACGTTGGAGCTCCAGCAGGGCTATCTCATTGTGATGAAGCGGGACATGATATGCGGAAAGTAATTGATTTTAACGATAAAACAACTCAACATTGTGTTCGAACTCTACATGCTGAACAAAACGCGATTCTTCAAGCTGCTCGATTTGGAATACCTCTGGATGAATCAACACTTTTCTGTAAAATGACTCCCTGCAGAACTTGTGCCATGATGATAATCAATGCTGGAATCAAACGTGTTGTATGTGAAAAGCGGTATCACGCAGATTCAGATACCATTGATTTATTTAAACAAGCCGGAGTAGCTCTCGATATAAAAAATGATAAAGTTGAAGAATACAAAGGGCAATAATTTTCAAACTTAAGTAATAGTTTTTATCAATTATTATTTTAATTTTTTTAATTAATCCTTTTTTTCTCGGTTTTTTCGGGTCGGAGTAATTCTTTTACTAGTTTATTTTGCCTGTTATAAATATGGCAGTTTTTTGAATGGAAAACTAATTTTCCAGTTTTCAGGGACATGTTTCCTCTGGTATTAATTTCTGATACAAAAGCTTCGTTAAATATTTGAAGTCCCGCAATATTAGCTGGTAATCCTGCATATGCGTCCCACGATCTGAAGTAACAAGTTAGATGCATTTTGTTATCAAGTATTTCCGTGTCGATAATGCTCAAACAGGGAGGTTCATGTCTTTTTGAATGTAGTTGTTTTTTTATATCTTCTGGTAGCCTGATGGCTAATGTTACTTGTCTATCACTTTTTTCTTCTACGTACCTTTTTATCGCTTCTTCAACTTGATCAACTGGTTCCCTGATTCTGCTTCCATAAGTGTAAGTTTCATCTTGTTTTTCACCGCACCATAAATATGCCAAGGCATACCATTGAATATATTTCATGTCACAAGGTGCTTTATCACTAACCAACGGTCTACTTTCTGGATGTTTAATCTCTATTGATACATTCAGTTTTTTTGTTTCAGTTATTTCTGAACCATATCCTACTTGGAATGAATCTCCTTTATTCCAAATGTTATTTATCGCTTGAAACCATGCATCTGGACAGTCAAATGCAGTGATTTTAATATGTTTCATACTGTTTGTCTCCCGAAGAACTACTTTCTTTGATTGCCAAGACTATTTCTGAACTTATCAAAGATATAAGATTTGCACTTCTAAATAATAACCAATTTCCAAAACGAATTCTGCTTTAGATCTGAGCGAAAATATGATTTGACCGGTTTAGATACATTTTAAAACTAATAAAAAATAAAAAAAGGAAAAAAATTCCTTTGGATTTTAGTAAGGCATGCCGCCCATGCCGCCCATGCCGCCCATGCCGCCCATGCCGCCCATGCCGCCCATGCCGCCCATGCCGCCCATGCCGCCAGGAGGCATTGGAGGTGCTTTTGTGCCTTTGATCGATATTAAATCGTCGATTTTCAGTATCATATTTGCTGCTTCTGTAGCTGACTTAATAACTTGTTGTTTCACTCTTAAAGGTTCAAGAACAAGCAAATCAAGCATATTTTTAATTTTTCCTGTAGAGACTTCAATTCCAAAATATTGATGATCCTTCTTTTCGTGCTCTGCTCTTAATGCAACCATTATGTCTATCGGATCTAATCCTGCATTTTCAGCTAAAGTCAAAGGAATAGCCTCTAATGCTTCTGCATATGCTTCAATAGCTAATTGTTCTCGTCCACCTACTTTAACAGCATAGTTCCTCAAGTTTTTAGCAAGTTCTGCCTCGGGTGCGCCTCCACCAGCAGTAATTTTTCCATCTTCAACTGCATTTCTAACTACACAAAGGGCATCATGTACTGATCGCTCAGCTTCATCAATAACTTGACTTGAGGCACCTCTAATAACAATTGTTACTGCCTTAGGATTTTTACATTCTCGAATGAAAATTAATTTATCTTCAGCAACTTTAACTTCTTCAACTATTTTGGCTTGTCCTAGTGAATCTGAGTTCAGATCAACTATACTACTAGTAATTTTTCCACCTGTAGCTTTAGCCAATTTTTCCATATCACTACTGCTAACACTTTTAATTGTCAAAATATTTTTCTTAGCTAAAAAGTGTAAAGCCATATCATCTATGCTTTTTTCAGAAAATACTACATTAGCGCCAGATTTTATTATCGAATCAACCATATCCTTTATCATGCGTTCTTCTTCATCTAAGAAGAGTTGCATTTGTTCAGGACTTTCTATGTTGATCTTTGCATCATATTCAGTTTTCTCAATTTCCACTTTAGCATTTAGCAAAGCTATTTTTGCATTATTCACCATTCTTGGCATTTGCGAATTCGCAATCTTTTTATCAATAACCATTCCATTTACGAGCTCAGTTTCATCTAGACTTTGTCCGTGCTTCTTTACAATTTTAATTAAATCGATATCTGCTATTAATTTACCATCAATTTTTTCAGCTACTTGTTTAACTGCGTCAACAATTATTTTTGAAAAATGTTTTTCGGCAACCTTTATGCCTTTGCTTGACAAAGAAGTAATAGCAACTTCTCGCAGAGTTTTTTCATCCTTTATATTGATTGGGATGCCAATTGTTTCTAGAACTTCTTGTGCTTTCTCACTAGCTTTTTTGTAGCCTTCAATGATTACAGTTGGATGTACATTTCGATCAAGTAAGCTTTCAGCTTTAGATAGTAATTCTCCAGCTAAAATTACAGCAGTTGTTGTTCCATCTCCTACTTCATTATCCTGTGCTTTGGCCACTTCTACTAGCATCTTTGCAGCTGGATGTTGTACCTCAAGCTCTTTTAAAATAGTTGCGCCATCATTTGTAATGGCCACATCTCCAAAGCTGGTTACCAACATTTTATCCATACCGCATGGACCTAATGTGCTCTTTACAGACTCCGCTATTATCTTAGCAGCCATTATGTTATTTTTTTGTGCTTGTCGTCCGGTTGTTCTTCCGGTACCTTCTTTCAATACTAAAATTGGAATGTTTCCTCCACCTTCAGACATATTTTATCACTCATTACTTTTTTAAATCTGTTAAATTCTACACGAACAAATATCCCTTTCGATATAAGTTTTTCCTAATACTCTAAGTTTTCACTATATTGTAAGCTGCAGCTTTTCTAAGTCTATTCATAACAGCTAATCCCATACCTTCGCACGGTACTCCTTCAGCAATTATTATTTCTACGTTTTCATCATCAAATTCACGTAATAAACTAAACAAATTTTGAGCAATAACTTTGAGGTTGAAACGACTCCCCAGAGATTTCACGACATCAGTGTTATAATATTTAATTGTTTCTTGAGTTGCAAGAATACCCACTTTCAATTCTTTAAGCATGTATTTTTTTGATAGTTCTACAACTTTGTTAACAATGGATGAGATAGCCCCTTCAACAAGAATTACTTTGGCTTTTGGCGCATAATGTTTGTGTTTCATTCCTGGGGAACTGATTTTTTCCAACAATAATTGTTTATCCGCTATCACAAAAGGGTGAATCTTGATATCATCGATTATTTTTTTTAAATCTTCGATCGAAATTCCACCTGGACGGAGAACTTCTGGTGGATCGACAGTAAAGTTAACTACTGTTGATTCTACACCGATACCAGTAGGACCACCATCTAAAATTAGGTCAATTTTACCATTAAGATCATCAAGAACATGTTTAGCCAAAGTTGGACTTGGTTTTCCTGATAGATTAGCACTCGGAGCTGCTATCGAACAATTACTATGCTTGATAAGTGCCAAAGCTACTTTGTGTTGAGGCATTCTAATAGCTATAGTATCTAATCCTGCTGTTGATTCCTTTGGAGTTATTTCTGAACGCTGTAAAACTATTGTTAATGGTCCTGGCCAAAATTCGTCAATTAATAGTTTAGCTTTGATAGGTATTTTTTTTGCTAGATATTTGATCTGACCCAAGTTTTCAACATGAATAATAGGTGGATTGTCTACTGGTCTATTTTTTGCTTCAAAAAGAGAAAAAACTGCTTTGGGATTTAACACATTAGCACCTAAACCGTACACGGTCTCTGTTGGAAAAGCTACTAATCCTCCTTTTTTTATTATGTTTGCTGCAACTATTATTTTTCTCAAGTCAGGTTCATTTGGATCTACTTTTAGCAAAATAGTTTTTTTCATTTATCCACCTCACAGTTTTCATGTTCTTTGTATATTTAAATACGAAAAATAGGTCTTTTCTAATTGATAAATTATTATATACTTTTAGTTTTTTCATTTAATTAATGTGCAGATTTGATTTTTTCAATATATTTTACTATCCTGTAGAGTTTTTTCATTCCTTAAAAACAATTTTACTTCAACTACTTATTCTTGTTTTTACATTAAACCAATTACTGGCAAAGATTATTTGAAATGGAAAAACTTAAAAAAAATCACGTTTTAATAGGATCTTTTTGGTATTCCTTAAGAAATACTTTTTCTATCAAATTCATAAAAATTTTTTGCGCTTGCATTTCATTTAGTCTTTCAAGATAAACTGAAACCATGGTTATTTTCTCTTTTTTAGACGCAATATATTCCGCTAACATTCTAGCTGTGATGACATTTCTATCTCCAAGTAGAGTTTGAGACGTTACTGGACCTACTAAACCCTTGGGATTAGGAACTGCTAAGGCTATTGTTCCCATTTTATCCTCTTTTTCGCTTAACATTACCAAACATGAATTTTTAGCTTCAATATAGACTGCTAAAAAACGTGTATCTTGTTCGACAATTTCTTCTTTAATTACTTTAGCGCGTTCCATCAATATTTCCCCACTGTCTATTTATAGCATGTTATTCTTCTCAGTATTTATTATTTTCAAGAACAAGGTGGAGTAATGGACAAGACAACGACTTCAATAATGTCTAACAAGGTACTAGATTTTTTTCCTTACAGGTCAATACGACCTAACCAAGATAATTTTATAAATACCGTTTTTAGCTCTGTCAAATCTCGTCGATCTGTTCTTATAGAAGGAAGTAATGGATTAGGAAAAACTATCTCGTCTCTTTCTGCATGTCTTCCAATCGCAATTGAAAATGATCTTAAAATATTGTATGTAGCTCGAACTCACAGACAACATGATCGTGTGATAGAGGAATTAAGAGCTATATTCAAGAAGCAAAAAGTTTCAGGTGTTTCAATTAAGGGTCGAAGTATTATGTGTCTCAACAACTTCGCTTTAAAAAATACTAATGACTCAAAGTCTCACATGGAAATCTGTGAATTACTTAAAACAAAAGGTAGATGTCCTTATCATCGAAATCCGAATCAAGAAAAATATGATTATCTTCAACTGCAACAACAAATTTCTGTGAGACCGTATAAATCTTCTGAAATTCAATACGTATGCAGGAAAAAAAACATATGTTCATATGAGCTTGTTAAATCCTCCTTATCTGATGTTAGAGTTATAGCTTTGAGTTACCTTTATGTTTTTGATCCAATTATCCGCACAGCTTTTCTAAAAAGTCTTGAATCTCAACTGCAAAAAATAATTTTGATTGTTGATGAAGCTCATAATTTGCCAGAAACTGCTATAAATATTGCAAGTCGCAGTTTATCCCTTTTTGTTTTGAAACAAGCTGAATTAGAAGCAAATAAGTTTGGGAACAAAGATATTGCTTTTTTTGCCAATTTTCTTAGAAATGAAATTGAAAAATATGCAGTTAATATTACTGGAGAGCAAATAATCCACCCTAAACTTCTTCTTGAAATGCTTCAAAAACATGGTAGTATTTCAAATCCTGTAGCTTTTTTTAATGAACTTCATGAAGTTGGTAATAAAATAAAACATATTTTACTTTCGGATGGAAAAAATCCTCGATCTTACATTCACGGTATGGGCGAATTTCTAATAAACTGGTTGAATACTATGGGTGATGAATCTTTTATTAATACAGTGAGCACATATCTGACTCGGGAAAAAAATAGGACAGCAAAATTGGAGATAATCGCTTTAGACCCATCCAAGATTACTTCTCCAGTTTTTTCATCAACCTATTCCAATGTAATAATGTCTGGTACTCTTCAACCACTTCAAGCATATGCTCTTATAACTAAACTTCCCGAAAATACGGTGCAATCTCTTGTTCCATCTCCTTTTCCAAAAGAAAATGTTCTCTCACTAGTTTGTCTTGGTTTATCAACTGCAATGCAAAATAGAACTCCGATTATGTACCAGACAATGATTAGCAGAATAGTAGAAGTAGTTGAGAATACTCCTGCAAATACTGGAATCTTCGTTGCTTCATTTAGAGTTCTATCCGCTTTAATCAATGAAGGTTTAGAGCAGGCTTTGGATAAACCGCTTTTTTCTGAATATCGAGGAATGAGTTCTAAGGTAAATGAAAAATTGGTAGCTGACTTTAAAAATTGTAGTAAAAACGGTGGAGCAGTATTTCTAGGAGTCCAAGGTGGTAGGACCTCTGAAGGTGTTGATTTTCCAGGTGCTCAAATGAATTCTGTGATAGTTGTCGGAGTACCTTATGCTGAGCCAACGCCTAGAGTTAAAGCTCAAATTTCATATTATGAACAATGTTTTCCTGGTCGAGGTAGAGAATATGGTTATCTTTTGCCTGCAATGAAAAAAGCCTCTCAATCTGCAGGTAGACCCATTAGAACTCTTAGTGATAAAGGAGCCATAATTTTTATGGATCATCGTTTTGCTACATATTATTGTCGTGCTTTTCTTCCTTCTTGGATGAGTAAAGGACTGAAACTTATTCCAAATGAAGATAACATTTTATCTGAGGAAATAGAGCGATTTTTTAAATCAACTCGGTAGAAAAAATAATACGCTACTTGGTTTTAGATATTAATTATGCTTACTCGCACATTTTAAATATTTAATGATGATTTTATGAAACAGATTATTAGTTTCAATGATTCATATTTCTGGATGAGAATAGCAGTGATACAAACGATACAAACAGGTTGTGAGTGTTTAGACAACTATTTAGGTGGAGGAATCTCTCCTGGGAATATTACGTTAATTTACGGTGAACCAGAAACAGGAAAAACCACTCTTGCAATGCAATGTGCAATGAATTGTGCTTTGAAAAATCATGAAAACTTTGTACATCGATTGTGATGGTACATTCTCTGCTTCCAGATTATCTCAAATAGCATCAGAAAATTTTGAACAAATTGCTGATCTTATTCTCCTAATGAAACCTATTGACTTTAAAGAGCAGGCAATTGTCATAGATAATCTCTCCGAATATACAGCAAAAAACTTTGGTTTAGTTGTAATTGATACTTTTACTTCTCTATATCGTGCACGGATTGGAAACTCTTCTAAACAGACATTTAACTTAAATCGTGAACTGAACAGGCAACTAGCTATTTTAGCTCAAAATACTAAAACTCAAAAACTGCCTATAATAATAACCAGTCAAGTTCGAAGTGTTTTTGATGAATCATATGTTAGCGTAGAACCGGTAGCTAAGAGAGTTTTAAGTTTTTGGTCAGAAACAATAATTTCAATGAAACCTACTTTAGATCCTCAAATTATTAAAGCTGAATTTGAAAAAACATCCGCTAATCTGAGTGAATCTTCTTGTACCTTAAGAATAAATGGAACCGGAATACATAATTCTATCTTCCCTTAACGATGGTTGATTAAATGATACTTACTACACTGCTATTTGAAGCATTATTATTTATATTTCCTGCTTACTGTGCGAATGCAACCCCAGTTCTTGCTGGAGGTGGATTGACTATGGATTTCGGAAAGAATTTTTGTGATGGCAAAAGAGTTTTTGGATCCAACAAGACTTTTAGAGGGTTCTTTTTTGGGTTAACTATTGGAATATTAGTTGGGTTAGTAGAATTATTTTTATTCGATTTTTCTTTACTTTTTGTTTTTCTTCCACCTTTAGGCGCTTTGTTAGGCGATTTAACAGGAGCATTCATTAAGAGACGATTAGGAATCTCGCCGGGAAATCTTCTCCCTATAGTTGATCAAATCGATTTTGTAATTGGGGCATTAATTTTTTCTATTCCTTTGTCGATCCTATATTGGGAGCTTGTAGTAGTTGTTATTTTAATAACCCCACCTATACATCTCCTAACTAATTTTATGGCTTATAAATTGGGGTTAAAAAAACACCCTTGGTAGATTTTCATACTAAGAAGTCTTTATTACAAGAATACTTTCTAAAAATATGTATGCCAAAAGCAAAAGAGAAACTCCGATTATTGCAGTCATATATGCTTGTCTTGGTTTGTAAGCATATTTTGTGCTTTGATATAAAGCCAATAATCCTACAAACCCCATAACGTATAATGTTGCTGCAATTATAGTGTCTGAAATGAATTGAGATGCAAGTTCAGGATAGATAAATAAGAAATTATTATTAATATAAGGCGGAAAAATTGGTAAAACAATGGTGAACAAACCTCCACCAAAAAGAAAAATTGCATAAGCAATTACGATAATAGTAATTGTGAAAGATGAAGGCTTAATGGTTGAATACTTATTCAACCATCGTTCAAATGATGATGACATAGAAGAATTCTTTCTTTTAACTTTATGTGACATTGCAGTTAACTCGCTACTCTTTTATGAACTCTATTACCTCTTTAGCCCATTTACCTGTTAATGAATTTTTCTCAATCTCACTTAAATAATCTTTCCAATTAATGTTCAATGCATCAATCCATTGAGCATAGACTTCTATTATTTTTTCATAAGCACGGTTATGAAAAAAACATAATTCTTTCTCAGTTTGTTCCCTTTTGCATAATTTGCATTTCATTTTTTTCTTTTCCTTTTAGATGGACATTTTGGGTCTATACATAGATTCCAGACTCTCTTCTCTCTAGTGATAACTTTTACTGTAGAGCACCCACAAATTTTGCAAGATTGAATAGTTGATTTTATTACCCCATTTTGTGGGAGTGGATACGCAGTTTTGCATGTTCCTTCAAAATAATTTGTACATCCAACAAAACGTTTTCCAGTTTTTTTTGATCTTACAATTACAAGTTTTCCATTTTTGCAAGAAGTACAATTTCCTACCTCTTTTTTGTAAAATAAAGTTTTTTTTACAGCTTTATTTAAACGTGCTCCAATTGTTTTTTCATTGTTTTTTAGAGTTTTTGTTGTTTTCGTCAAAAGTGCTATTGTATCATTTATTACATTTTCCCTTTTTTCTTTTCTTTGTTTTATTTTTTCCATTCTCTCTTCTACTTTACGTGTCAACTCAATTGAGACTATCGTTGGGCAATATTCACTAAGAATTTCAACTACTTCAAATCCCAGTTCTGAAATAACAATTTTTTTTCCATCAATGTATTTTCGTTTTTCCAGTGTCTGTAAGATTCCTGAACGAGTTGCTTTCGTGCCAATATTCTCTTTTTCCATTCTTTTAAGTAAACTAATTGGATTAAAACTAAGGGGAGGTTTTGTGAATTTTTTTTCTGTTATTATTTTGATAAACTTAACTTTTTGTTTATTGTCTATTGGAGGTAAAATATTATTTTTCATTTTGAAATATGGCTTATAAACTTGTATCCATCCTTCCTCCAAGGTTTTATTTCCGTTTATTAAAAATAAATTATTATCAACATCAATGGTTATGGTTGTTTCTAGTATGGTTGCGGAGTCACTGAAAACTGCTAAAAATCTTTTAATTATCAGATCCAATAATTTTTTTTCTGTGAGACTCAACCTTCTTTCTGGAGAATTCCCTGTAGGAAAAATAGCTGGGTGGGCTGAGTCATTTTTTGTTCCTTCATTTGGTTTTAAGACTCTTTTTGCAAGAAGTTTCATTGCTTCTTTCTCGAATTCTGGGTTCTTTAGTAGTTTTTCTATTATTGTTCTGTAGCCTATTGAAATGGGAAGTTTTTGACTACTAGTTCTAGGATATGAAATTAAAGCTTCAAGATACAAACTTTGAGCAATCTTAGAAGTATGTGCTGGTGTTATTTTAAAGAGTTTATAGGCTTCCCTTTGTAGAGATCCTAAATAAAATGGAAATGGAGGTGCTAAACTTCGTTTTACATTCTCGATTTTTTTAATTGAGCAATTTTTTCCTTTGCAATTTGTAATTATTTTATCTAAATCGTGTTTTTTTTTGATTATTCTCTTTTGATATTCTACCTCATAGAGAGATCTGCCAATTTTGATTTTAGCTTTTACGTTCCAATAAGGGGTTGGAACAAATATTCTTCTATTTATTTCTCTTGTTTTAAGAAAATTTAATGTTGGTCCTTGTACTCTTCCAGTACTTAGTGTTGTATACTGGATTGTTATTTTTTTTTGCTATTATTGTTAATGCTCGAGATAAGTTGATTCCATATAGCCAATCCACTTCATGTCTTGTTAATCCTGCTTCGATAATAGAAAAATCAAGGTGTGTTGATGCTTCATTATATGCTCTTATTATTTCATCTTTTCCCAAAGTTGAATACTTCATTCTATATGCCATTTGTTCTTTATTTTTACAGGCATATTTTAGAATTGTATATCCAATTATGCTACCTTCAATGTCATAATCACATGCATCGATGAATTTTTCTGCTTTTTCTGATAATTTTGAAATCATGTCTATATAAGATCGAGTCTGATAAGATTTGCTTTCAATAACATATTTTGGTACCCAGTTGAAATTGAAAACTGGATAATCATATTTTTCTTGTTTTTGACTTGCAACTGTATATAAGTGTCCAAGAGCTGGGACAACAATTATTGAGACGTCTCTGTTTACTATGTAGTAAGTGATCCCTTTTTCAGTTTTTTTTTGTGGTGCTTCCTCATAATCAAGAGCTATTGCTATTCTTTTAGCTGCATCTGGCTTTTCAGTTATTATTAGGGTAAGATTTTGCAAAATCTAGTGATCACATTTGATCAATGGAACTTAAAACTAACTCAAAAAGGTTTAGACAACATAAAATCTGTTTTAAAGATTTTTTAGTAAATCTTTTTAGTTATATTTGTAATTTAAATTCAATAGTAAATCTTAATTATTGTAAGAGACAAACTATATCACCCTATATCTTGAGGCTGAAGAAAACTTGGATGTAGCAGTAGTAGCGTTTTTAGTTGCTGCAGTTATAATTATATTAGGTTTTCTAGGGGAAGAATTTTTCAAAAGAACCAGTATCCCAGATCCCCTTTTACTACTTTTGTTAGGTGTACTTATGGGACCAATTTTTCAATTTTTTGCTCAAGATGAATTATTAGCAATTACTCCTTACTTTTCAGCTTTAGCACTTATTATAATTCTTTTTGATGGGGGTTTGAATATGAAAATAAGAGAAGCTGTGAAAAATAGTCCTCGCGCTTTAGTCATGGCTTTAATGGGGTGGACTTTAAATGTTATAATAACTGCTGCTTTATGCAAAGTGTTTCTGGGATGGAGACTTCTAAATGGGTTACTATTAGGGAGCATAGTTGGAGGTGGTAGTTCATTAATTGTTATTGCTCTAACCAGAAAACTTGGGGTTAATGAAGAAGTTGAGACTTTACTAAGTCTTGAGTCTATATTAACTGATGTTTTATGTACTGTTGGAGCATTTGCTGCGATAAATATTATTCTTTCAGGAGAAATAAGTCTAGAAGCTGCTCTTAGTTCAGTGGGAGTAGCTTTTAGTGTGGGTATTCTCGTTGGTTTAGGGTTTGGGGTAATATGGTTATTTGCTTTGGAAAAATTGAAAGGAAAACCAAATGCGTATATGCTGACCCTAGCTGTATTATTTTTGACGTATGTTGTAGCTACCCTTTTAGGGGGCAGTGGTGCAATTTCAGCTTTGTTTTTAGGTTTAATAATTGGAAATAACGGTTCAATAGCAAAACTGTTTAAGTTTAGGACCACTGTCTCTATTGACGAAGATGTACGTGATTTTCATTGTCAAATTAGTTTCTTAATTCGTTCTTTCTTTTTTGTATTTCACAGGACTTTTATTTACTTTTTCATCTTTCTCTTCAGTTCTATTTGGACTTTTATTGACCTTTGCTTTTCTTGGAATCCGCTTTATAGTAATAAAAATTACGACTTTAAAATCTAATCTCCATCCGGTTGAAACTTTAATGACGATCATGTTTCCTAGAGGTCTAGCTGCAGCTGTTCTAGCTTCTCTTCCTCTAACAATGGGAATTCCTAACTCTGAACTTTTTCCAGAAATTTCTTTTATAGTAATTTTGTCTTCGATATTAGTTACAACTATTGGAGTTGTATTCCTTAAGAAACGTAAAAAACCCTCACGTTATGAATATTCTTAATCTAAATGTTTTTTTTAACAGCATTTTTTCTCTGGTTAGATAGTTAGCAACCATTAAATAGCTGACATTTGTTATTTCCATAGAAGTGACCCTGATGCCTCAACTTGTTATTTGTCACGAATGTCGTCATGTTTTATATCAAGGTGGAGATCTTAAGCCTCCTGATGAAATCATCCAACAACACGATGGGAAATGTCCCAACTGTGGAAAAAAACTTTCTTTATTACCTATAGATGTTGAAATTAGACCTTTTAAATAATCAGAATAAGTGTTAATCTCTCATTCTTATTTTAACTTGTAGATATTATCTAAACAATTATTAATCACAAAAGCAAATAGAAGACCTTATTTAAGTGCTGATACGGTGCATGTTGGGAGGAAAAGATACTGTCAAATGAAAAAATAATCAATGGCTTCAAATCTTTAGGACGAATGCGAAATATGAGTCGAACAACCATTATTTGTTATTCAGCTTTAATATTAATTCTTGTTATAGCTTTTAGCGTTCGTATATTACCTCTTAGATGGGAAATTCCATCAGGCACTATGCACCTAAATGAATTTGACCCTTATTACCAATTCAGTTTAACCAATCAAATGGTGGAACATGGTCTGCTTTCACCCTATTATCCGGAACCAGGATGGATTAATCAACAACTCTGGTATCCAGAAGGATTAGATATGTCTCGTTCTTTGCCGTCATTACCACTGACTGCTGCTATATTCTATAATACAGTTTCATTCTTCGGTATAGAAATTGATTTAATGTCTTTTTGTGCAATTTTACCTGCAATATTGGGTACATTTGCCTGTTTAATCTTATACTCTGTTGGCAAGGATATGGGTGGAAAAAGTATTGGTTTATTATCTGCACTTTTTCTAGCTCTTTCTCCATCATATCTCCAAAGGAGTTCACTAGGATTTTTTGATAGTGAGCTTCCAGGTATTATCGGACTCTTATTATTTATTTTCATGTTTTTGAGATCTATTGATTTGAAAAGATCATTGTCTTCCTCTTTGGTATATTCTTTAGGGGCTGCAGGTTCATTAGCTTACTTCATTTTAGGTTGGGGTGCTGCATACTTTTTGGTTAACTTAACAGTGCTTTTCATTTTTACTCTTATTTTATTGAAAAGGTATAGTCAAAGACTTCTAATTTCTTATAGTATCACTTTTGGGCTAGCTCTTTTTATCGCAGTCCAATGGCCATATATCTCATATAATTATATTGTTTCAAGTGCGGTTCTGCCTGTTGCAGGATTATTTGTTTTACTTTGTCTAGCAGAACTTCTTCGACACAATATCTCCAAAAAAACAAAGATTTACATAACCATTGCATCAGTTTCGGCAATAATTGGATCAATAATAATTATGTCGCAACTTGGTTACATGGGAAGTATAGCTGGAAAGTTTATATCTGTATTAGATCCTTCTCTTCGTTCAGCAAATCCTCTAATCGAATCTGTTGCAGAACATAGAATTTCATCATGGGGATATCTTTACTATGAACTGGGTTTAAGCATATTATTCTTTTTAACCGGTTTATTTTTCACAATGAGAAATCCTACAAATCGAAATATTTTCCTTTTGATTTTTGGAGCCACTTCACTTTATTTTGCTTCCTCTATGGTTCGTTTACTTGTGATCTTTGCACCAGCTTTTGCCATTTTAGCTGCAAAAGGAATTATTGGTTTGCTCAATCCATTTTTTACGCTATTGAAAGAAACATCAATGATGGCTGGAAAATCAAAACGCAGGTTACTACGTGTAAGCAAAGAATATGGGGTTGGAGCAATTGGTTTGATCTTTATTCTCTTAGTTTTAAGTTTCGCTTTTACTCCTCAAAACGGTGGAATTCCAAGAGTACTAAATCAAGCCTATTCTCCTATCACTCTTAGCTCTGGTAGTCTTCCAATAGCTCCTAATGAACCAGTAAACGAATGGCTAGATATGCTAAACTATACAAGTCATAACCTTAAATCAACAGATGTTGTTTGTGCTTGGTGGGATTACGGCTATTGGCTGGGAATACCTGGAAATGTAACAACATTAGCTGATAATGCGACAGTAAATACAACCAAAATTGAAGATATAGGTTTTATTTTTATGGCACCTGAAAATGAAGCAATACCACTGTTAGCTCAATATGACGCTAAGTACATTTTAGTATTTCACACAGTTTTCATAAGCCAATCTTCAGATCAAACTAGTTTTATTGCAGGTCCTGGTACTTGGGGAGATGAAGGAAAATGGACTTGGATGGCAAGTATTTCTGGTGCAGCTCGAGAGAGAATTATTGCTGATGGTTGGATAGATGAAAATTCGATGTGGACCGATCAAAACGATTTTGGTCAACTCAACACTCAAACAGGAACTTGGAATTGGAATGCTGCTGGACGTGATTCAACAATATTTAAGTTGATGAGTTGGGCAAAACAACTCTATACACAATCACCTGCTGCAATATCGGCTTCTGTTATCCCAAATGAAGTTAGTGTAGAGCCTTCCTATTTCAAGCCAGCTTTTATTTCTGGTTCAGAAATATCTCCATTTGAGTATGGTGGTGTTATTCCTTTAGTAGCTCTATATGAGATTGACTATGAGAGTTACTACAATTCAACATCTTGATCGTTGAGAGGAAGAAAACTTTGTTTCCAAGAGTTCCTGATCAACATAAAGTAGGTAAACCACTTATTCCAAATGGTTTTGGAGTGATTTATGTCCTTTTTACTACTGTTTACCTTTTCTTTGTCTATTTCATAGGTATAGTTGATTCTTCGAATAATGTTTCAGCTCCTTTGACTCTCGCAGTTTGCATCCTATTCGGTGGGTTTATGGGATTATTAGACGACTGGATAGATCTTAAATGGAGAATTAAGGCTTTTATGCCTTTGATTGCTGCTTTGCCTCTAATTTATTTTGCAACAGAAAGTGGATTAAGAACTTCTATTGCTTTGCCTCTAATAGGACTTCTGCAATTTAACGAAGCCTATTATTTTCTTATTATACCTCTAATAGTAATGATAGTGACAAATACTGTCAATCAGCTAGGTGGTCTAAACGGTCTGGAGACATTGTGTCCTGCAATTGTTCTGACAGGACTAATGATTTTATCCTCATCATATCTTCTGATGATAGGTCCAATATTGATTTGGTTAGTTTTAGCATACTTCAATTTTAAAGGAAAAATATTTGTTGGAAATACTGGCTCTTTTGCTATTGGTATGACTATAGCTTCTTTTGCTATTATTACAGATCTAAAACTATCATTAATAATTTCAATTTTACCTTACGTTTTTAATTCTGTTTTAATTCTATTAACAATTTTTCTGCTAAAAAAAAGAGCTAATGTTACCTTTAATGGTAACACTTTATATTCCAAACATCGACGTAGTTTAGTTACATTAATAACTTATCATCGTTCTTTAACTGAACGTAAAGTAGTTATTATTATCTCCTTAATTATGACCTTGTTTACTATTATAGCGGCTTTTCTAGAAATGTCATAATTCTACTCTAAACTAAAATGGTTTTTAACAGAACTTAAACTAATTTATTTAGAATACGTTAGATTGGCACTAATTAACCCAAAATTTCTGAAATTATATTATAGTGTTTTTTCTTTCTTCATTTTTCAACCTTTTTGAAACATTTTTATTTTAATATCTAAAATATCCATACTTCGTTAAGAAAAGAATCTTTCAAGTTTTGTTAAACCTATAATCTCATCAAAACTCAAACCTAACGCATCTAATATTTGGTCAAAAGTTGAATGCAAATGAGCTACATATTTATCGACGTCAACTTCATTTCTAGTGGTAACTTCAACAGGTTTAACTCGAGGTTCACGTATAACCTTGATAAAACTGATTACATCACCTGCTTTTATCTCAACTCCGTTTTCTTGAAGAATTCTAGCCGCTTTAACATGTTGAGGTGTAGTTTTTGTATAGTGCTGAAGGTCTTCTCCCAAAACTACCCTGAAAGCAAGCTCATTCATATTTTCCCATTTTCTCTTCTTTATTCTTATATATTGATCATGGACAATTTTCGCAATATCTTTTTTTGCTTCTTCAAATTCTGTTGGATTCTGAACTTGAGCAAGTCTTTCTTTCATTTTATTAAAAGCGTTTTTTATTATTGAGGGTGTATGTCTTTTTTTTCCTGTTAACCCCTTAACGTCAACTGTTCCATCTTTTAAAATACCGAGATAATTCTTTTTTCGTGAACTAAAAACTGCATATCTGTAAACTTTTTCGACATCTATACCCATTTTCAACTCTTTTTCAGTCCAAAGAGTTAATTCTGTAATTTGTTCTTTTCTAGGATTTTTTAAAAAGAGGCTGTCTGTATCTCCATATAATACTTGTATCCCTAATTGTTTAGCTTTATTTTGAATTTGTGTTATTGAATGTCTGCCAATTGCTGCGGTTGCTTCTGCAACAGGTGGGCAATACAGATCAAAACTGTCTGCTCCAAAAACTCCATAACTAGCATTTAAAATTACTTTTAATGCTCCTTGAGTTACACTATACCAATTTCTAAGATCTGGTGGCAGTGTTGTATCGTTAGCTCTTGCTTTATACCATCTAACACGCATATCTCTTAGCGAGCCTATCAGTAGACTTTCCAAACCACGTTTTTTTGTACAAACCCAATGTGAAGTGTTAGGTATTAAATTTGTTTTGCATTCAAAATGAGGACAACGTACAGATTGATAACCTAAATTCCATACTTTTATTATCGAAGGGTACAAACTAGGAAAATCCAATACAGCAACATTAAAATGAACTCCAGGAACAGGTTCAACAACTATCGCTCCTTTGTATTTTTTTCCTTTTATTATTGATGTTGTAGTCGTTTTTCCTTTATCAGAGAGAATATCTTCATAATTAGGAATTAATATATTTCTTCTTCTGTGTTCGCGATGCATAAAATTTCTTATCCAACGAGATACTCCTTGACGACTTACATCTTCTATGGGCATCCCACTTATCCTAGATAAAACCAGAATTAGTTTCATTGTTAGCTCTTCTTTAAAACTGCTGAGTTTAAATGTAATCTCTGAATCTCTGAGACAATATTTACCAAGTTCAGAATACGTTAATTCGCTGAATGTTTTTTCAATTTGAATTTTCTCCATTCCTATAATAGCGCTACCAACATCATTTAGAGACACATTTCGGTAGCGATTTTTGAATGCGTAGATCTTTATTGACCTATTAAAAAAGAATCTATACAAGTCGATATGAATTCCATACTTAAGTAGACAAACTCGTTGTCTTACTTCTATTGGAATTTCACTTCTTTTAATACCCAGATTTAAAGCACGATTTGATAAATACCGAAGATCAAAATCATCACCATTATAAGTCAAAATAAATGGGTAGTCCCATAATATTTCAAATACTGCCAAAAGAAGCTTTTTTTCAGAATCAAAATATTCTACTTCAATACCATCAGGTAGTTTTTCATTTCCTTGAACTATACCTTGACGTTTGAGAATAAAGATTTTTTTTTGATTATCTGAACCATACTCTGAAACGCAGATCACTGGATCTGCTGCTTTGCGAGGATCAGGAATTCTAGTCGATACTGACGATTGAACTTCTATGTCTATGGCTGCTCTTCTAAATGTGGGTCCTGGATACTCTAGTAGTCTTGCCCATCTTTCGATATATTCTAATTCTTCAAGTGGAGTATCTTGAAATTTTTCCTTAATTTTTTTTAGAATAATTTCACTTTCTTCAAGATTAACTAAAGTGAGATTACCTTTTTTCACCTCGTAAATCATTCCGGGAAAAAGATTTCTATCAAAAATATAAGATTGATAATATCGAATTTTTGATTCCCAGACTTTAATATCTTCAGGTTCAATTGGACCTTTATAATATTTTGGAAAATCTTCTGGAATTATATCTCGTATACATCCTTGGTTACGACCACCGATTGCTAAAGGGTCGTTGGCTACAATTTTTGTTACTTCAATATTTTTGTCCAATAATGGATCAAACTTTGTTAAAATTTCAAAATGATCAAAACCTTGATGATTTATTAATCGTGGTATTTTTTTAAGATCTTCTGGTTTCAAGTTTGTTAAACAGTATGGTTTATGATTTGTGTTATCTAGCCAAAAATATATTTTCCCTGATTTTGGCTCATATAATTTTATTACCGCTTTTTTTTCTTTGCCATCATATTTTGCGGATACAAAATATGAGGGGGATAAATTGTCTGGAGAAATTGGAGGAAAGACTGCATGTTTTCTACTTCTTTCTTTTGTTTTGTTTTTCAGAATGGCAGGTGAAAATGAATCTCCACTTTTTTCTATGAGTTTTTCTTTTTTTATGCCTTTTTTTTGTTTCTCTGAGAAGTCAAATAAACTTTTTTGGGCCATTCTAATGTTTTTCCTCAACTACTTCTATAGTAGAAGAGACTAAAACCTTTGCTTCAATTTTGTATGTTTCCGTTTTAAATTAATTAAATTATTTATTGTTTGACTTTTTTTGAAAATTTTTTATTAAAAAGAATGTTTTTATCTACTTTTCATAATAGCTATGTTTCTAGGTGTTTGAAAATGGGAAAGGGCTCTGGTTTTGGAAAAGTCATTTTATTCGGTGAACATTTTGTAGTTCATGGTGTACCTGGAATAGTATCTGCAATTGATTCAACAGCTGACGCCGTAGTTAAAAAAAATAACCATCAAATTGATATTAGAGATGAGCGAAAAGGCTCTAAAGGATATGCACAAGAAAAAAAACTACAACAATTTGAATCAATAAATCGGATGCTTAAGAAAATGGAACTTAATCCAGATACTATTGGATTAAAGATTTGGTTAGGTGGTTCTCTTCCTGGTTTTAGTGGTTTGGGTGCTTCAGCTGCTAGTAGTGTTGCTATTGCTCGTGCAATAACAGAAGAATTTGCTTTATCTGTTTCGAATCAGGAAATAAACGAGATAGCTTTTGAAGCGGAAAAAGCTTATGCTGGGAATCCTTCAGGAATTGATAATACTGCTGCCACATTTGGTGGTCTTCTTTGGTTCGAAAAAAACCTTACGGGTGGACCTAACAGAATTGAAGAAATCTCCTTAAAAGAACCAGTTGAGATAATAATCGGAAGTACAGGGATAGTTGCGAATACAAAAGCTATGGTCGAAGGTGTAGCGGAAAGAAAAAAAGTATATCCCCAAAAGTATGATCCACTTTTCAAAGCAGCTAAAGAATTAGCAATAAATGCTAGAATAGCAATTCAGAATTTTGATTTATTAAAAGTAGGAGAATTGATGAACACCAATCATCGATTATTGATGGAAATAGGTGTTTCTTGTAAAGACTTAGATAACTTAGTAACTATTGCTAACAAAAAAGGCGCTTATGGAGCTAAACTTACCGGTGGCGGAGGAGGTGGTTGTATGACTGCGTTAACCCCAGGAAAAAAACTACAGGAAAAAGTTGCTAAAGCCATAGAAACTGAAGGTTTTGAGGTACTTAGAACTAAAATTGGAATTAAAAGAATATAAAGAGACCATTAATACTTACTGATACGGTGAAAAAAATTGGGTTTTAGAAACTTTTTAGATCACTTGGAACACACTGGAGAATTAACTCATATCACCAAAGAAGTCTCAACAAAATATGAAATGGCTGGCATTATAAGTTCTCTTGATGAGAAACCAGTAATATTTGAAAAAATTAGAGAATCAAATATTCCTGTTGTAGCCGGTTTAGTATCTTCAAAAATGCTAATTGCAAAAGCTCTAAATTTGACAAGACAAGAACTTTTATTCAATCTTTCAAAAGCTATGAACAATCCGAAAATACCCAAAGTTGTGGAAAAAGGGCCCTGTCAAGAAATTGTTGAAAAAAATGTCGATGTTGGAAAACTACCAATTCTTAAATATACTCAAAAAGATGGTGGTAAATACATTCCCTCAGGAGTGGCTATAGTAAAAGACCCTGAATTAGGTAGAAACATGTGTTTTCACAGATTAATGATGTTGGACAGAAACAAATTTGTCGCTAGAATTGTTGAAGGGAGAGGAACAGATACTGCCCTGAAAAAAGCTGGTGGAGAACTCGAAATTGCTATATGTATTGGTAACTCAACGGCAACTTTGCTTTCTGCAGCAACATCCTTACCCAAAGGCGTCGATGAATTAGGGATGGCTAACGCTTTGGAGACCACTGAATTAGTGAAATGCAAAACAGTAGATCTTGAAGTCCCTAAAGATTGTGAAATTGTGTTAGAAGGAAAAATAACTAAAGAAAAAGCTCCTGAAGGACCTTTTCTAGATTTAACTGGAATTGTTGATAGAATAAGACAACAACCAGTGATTGAGATTACTTGTGTTACTCATAGAAAAGATCCCATTTATCAAGCAATACTCGCGGGAAAAAATGAACATAAATTCTTAATGGGTATGCCTATGGAACCTGCGATCTTTAATGCGGTAAATGATGTATGCACTTGTAAAGATGTTTATATCACCCCTGGAGGTTGCAGCTGGCTTCATGCTGTAATAAAAATAAAGAAGAAAAACCCCACAGATGGTAAAAAAGCCATTGAAGCTGCCTTTAGAGGTCATAAATCATTAAAACACTGTATAGTGGTTGAAGATGATATTGACATTTATAACTCAAATGATGTGGAATGGTCCATAGCAACACGATTTCAAGCTGACAAAGATGCAGTTGTTCTTCCAAATATGCCAGGATCTTCTTTAGATCCCTCTGGAGATTTAACTGAAGGCAAGAAAGCCCGAACTTGTAAAGTTGGGCTAGACGCTACAATTCCTGATAAAAAAACTGGTAAAGGATTTAAAAGAATAGAATATGAAAAAATAAATTTAGAAAATTTTTTGTGATCTTTTATGTATCTTACTAAAAAAGAAAATAGAATGTTAAAAGGCGAAAATGGATATGCCGTTAAAAAATCTATGGAAATCCTTGTTGCTTTAGGAGAAATTTACAACGCTGAAAAACTAATAGACGTAGGCTCTGTACAAGTCTCAGGCGTCTCATATCACAACTTGGGAGACGCTGGTTTAGAATTCTTAGAAGAATTAGCAAAAGATGGAAAAGTCAAAGTATTAACTACCCTTAATCCTGCTGGAATGGATTTAGAAAATTGGAAAAACCTTGGAATTAGTGAGGATTTTGCAAAAAAACAAAAATTGGTTATAAAAGCTTTTGAAAAAATGGGGATTCTCATCTCCTGCACTTGCACACCCTACCTAATAGGCAACCTTCCTCGTTATGGAGAACACATAGCTTGGTCTGAATCATCAGCAGTTACCTTTGCAAATTCAGTTATCGGAGCAAAAACCAATAGGGAAGGAGGCCCATCAGCACTTGCAGCAGCATTCGTTGGTAAAACACCTTATTATGGGCTTCATTTGGATGAAAACCGAGTCCCAAATATTCACATACACGTAGATACTTCTCTTAAAAAGATCTCCGATTTTGGTGCTCTTGGTTATAGCATTGGTAAAAAAGCTGAAAATAAAATACCCTATTTAACTGGCATAAAAGAAGCAGACGTGGATGAACTGAAATCTTTTTCTGCTTCTGTAGTAACTTATGGTTCAAAACCACTTTATTACATTAAAGGTATTACTCCTGGATATGAAAAATATCAAATTCCCAAAGAAAAAATTGTTATTGAAGAAAAAGACCTCCAAGAAGCTTATTCAAAAATAAACGATAACGTGTCAGATATAGAATTAGTATGTATAGGGTGCCCTCATTGCTCTATAAAAGAAATTTCTCAAATAGCTCATTTCTTGAATAAAAAACAAATATCCCCTAAAACCGAATTTTGGGTAGCCAGTTCACGTGCTGCCAAACAACTTTCTGACATTCGGGGCTATACAAAAATAATTGAGCGTGCAGGGGGAAAATTTGCGTGCGATACCTGCATGGCAGTAGCTCCTCTGAAAGGGAGGTTTAAGTCTGTAGCAACTACATCTGCCAAGGGATGTTATTATTCTAGACACAATAAAATGCTGACAAAAATGGGAAGTATAGAAGAATGTGTTGATGCGGCGGTAACTGGAAAATGGAAATGAAAGGAAGAATAATACTGAAAGGAAAAATTCAAGAAGTGGCTTTAGTTACATCTGAACCTATCTCGTTTTATGGGGGAGTAGATCCAAACACCGGCACAATAATAGAAAAAGGACACGAACTTCAAGGAAAGAGTGTTAAAGGAAAAATCTTGGTTTTTCCAACTGGAAAAGGTTCAACAGTTGGATCATATACTTTATACAGAATGAAGAAAAGTGGTACAGCACCTGCAGGAATAATTAACAAAGAATGTGAAACAGTAATTGCAGTAGGAGCCATAATATCTGAAATACCTTGTGTTGATTTGATAGATATTTCAAAAATACAAACAGACGATTTGATTCGCATAGAAAATGAGAATGTAATTATTCTAAATGCAGATAAAAGGTGAATAAATCCTTATGAATAAAAAACCTATAATTCTGAAAATTGGTGGTTCTGTTATAACTGATAAAAATGGTGAACTATCAGCTAGAACTGAAACAATAAATCGGCTTGTTGAAGAGATAAAAAAAGCAAAATTAACTAACCTAATATTAGTACATGGTGGAGGTAGTTTTGGTCATCCAACAGCTAAAAAATATGATATAAAAGACGGTTTAAAACAAGATTCGCAGAAAGTAGGTTTTGCAGAAACCCATCATGTTATGACTGTTCTTAATGGCCTGGTTATGGATGCACTAATTTGGCATAACATTCCAGCATTAAGTATAACTCCCTCATCGTGTATTATAACTAAAAATGGGAGAATTAGATTCTTTGAAGAAACAATTCTGAAAATGTTATTGACAATGGGTATAGTACCTGTTTTGTATGGGGATGCTGTATTAGATGATCATTTAGGTTTTACTATAATTTCAGGAGATCAAATTGTTGCTTATTTAGCGAGAAGTTTTGGAGCGGATCGAATTATTATAGGCGTGGATGTTGATGGATTATTTGACTCCGATCCTAAAGAAATAAAAAATTCAAAATTATACTCAAAACTAAATTTAGAAGAATTAATAAAAATTAAGAATTCAATTAGCACTTCAACCACATTTGATGTTACAGGTGGTATGTTTGGTAAAATTAATGAGCTTTCTTCTGCTATCGAAAAGAATATCTCAGTCTCAATAATTAATGCAAATAAATCAGATCGTCTCTACCAGGCTCTAATTGGAGCTGAAGTTGAAGGAACTTTAATCGAGAAGGAGTAAGGATGAAAGAAGCGACAGAAAAACGAAAGGCAGATCATATAAACATTTGTTTAGATCAATTTGCACAAGCCAAAAAAGTTACTCCAGGATTTGAAGATATTCATTTTATTCACAAGGCTTTACCAGAAATTAACAAACAAGAAATAGACCTATCTACCAAATTCTTAGGACACAAATTGGCCGCGCCAATAATCGTAGGGGCAATGACTGGTGGAACAACTGAAGCTGCAGTAATAAATTCAGTTATCGCAGAGACTGTTGAGGCTCTTCAAATTGGAATGGGTGTTGGTAGTCAGAGAGTTGCTTTAGAAGATCAGTCTCTTGAGAAAACTTTTGCAATAGCTCGAGAAAAGGCTCCAACAGCTTTCCTAATTGCTAATATTGGTGGGGTTCAACTTGTCAATGGATATGGAGTTAAAGAAATAAAAAAAACAATTAAGATGATAGATGCAGATGCTGTAGCTATACACCTAAATTCGCTACAAGAAGCTATTCAACCTGAGGGTCAAACCAATTTTAAAGGTATTATTAAAAGAATTAGTGAAATTACAGCAGCTATAGATAAACCCGTTATTGTTAAAGAAACTGGTTGCGGAATCGCAATGGAGGAAGCTAAAAAACTAGAAGATGTAGGAGTGAAAGCAATTGATGTTGGAGGGACAGGTGGAACAAGTTTTGCTGCAGTTGAATTTTTCCGAACTAAAGGAGAAGAAAATCATGTTCAACACCTATTAGGTGATGCATTTTGGGATTGGGGAATTCCTACAGTTACAAGTATTGCAGAAATCGTTCCAAAGGTCACAATACCTATTATTGCTTCAGGAGGCATTCGATCTGGTTTAGATATTGCAAAAGCTTTAGCACTAAAATCAAGTTTATCAAGTATTGCACGTCCGATTTTGAGAACTGCAGTTTGTGGTGTAAAGGAAACTAAGAATTTACTTTCATTTTTAATGGCTGAACTTAAGAATGTTATGTTTCTTGTTGGTGCTAAAAACATTCAAGATCTGCATAGTACACCTCTGTTGATAACTGGCAAAACTGCTGAATGGCTCAGACTGAGAGGTTGCAATATTGAAAGTTATTCCAGAAGAGGAGTTCAGTAATATTTGAATATTTTGAAGTTTCTAGAAAAAAAGCTCCTCTAATAGATAAAACAATTGAAAAATATATTCCTAAACAATTTACTACAAAAGACGTTATTTTCAAGCTAAATCCTCCTAAGTACAGCTATAATATTGAGGCGTTGAACAAGGCCATTGCCGATCCAATTTGGGATCTATTAGATAGGGGTGGAAAAAGGTGGCGACCAGTACTTTTTTTGTTGATATGTGAAGCCTTAGGAAAAAAACCAATTAACTTTTTAGATTTTGCAATTATTCCTGAGGTTGTACATAACGGTACTTTAATGATAGATGATGTTGAAGATTCTTCTGATCTAAGACGTGACAAAAAATGTACATACAAGATTTTTGGTTTGGATATCGCGGTAAATGCTGGAAACTCAATGTATTATCTTCCACTTTTGCCACTTATTATGAACCGGAAAAAAATTTCTGCTGAGACTTTACGTGATATTTATGAGGTTTATGTCCAAGAAATGATTAATCTTAGTATGGGTCAAGCGATGGATATAGCCTGGCATAAAGGTCTTGCCGATACTGATCATCTAACCCAAGAAGACTATTTACAGATGTGTGCCTATAAAACCGGTACTCTATCTAGGATGGCTGCAAAGATTGCTGCCGTCCTTTCAGAAACTAGTGAAGAATTAATTGAAAAACTAGGCGATTTTGCAGAGAGCATTGGTGTTGCTTTTCAGATGCAGGACGATGTTTTAGATTTGACTGAAGAAAAATTTGCTGAAAAAAAAGGTGCACTGGGAATGGATATAACTGAAGGCAAAAGAACGTTAATTGTTATTCATACTTTAAAAGTTGCAAATCTTCAAGAAAAAAAGAGGCTTATCCAAATTTTAGATATGCATACTTCTGACCAAAAATTAAGAGATGAAGCTATAAATATTATGAAAAAAAATGGATCTATTAAATATGTAACGGAAATTGCTTCAAAAATGGTTGAAGATTCTTGGTTAGCTGTTGAAAATTATTTCGTAGCATCAGATGCAAAAGAAAAATTAAAAGCGTTTGCCCAATTCTTGATTCACAGATCTATTTAAATTTCTATGGATGAAATAAAATTGTTACTCGACCAAGATAAAGATCTTATTCTGCTTATTCGAAAGGCTGCTGTGTTAAATGCTATTCAACATAAAGGAAAAGCTCAAGTAGGTGCTATTATTGGAAAAATAATAGTTGAAAAACAAGATCTTAAAACAAAAATAAAAGAACTGTCAAAATTAATAAGTCAAATAACCGCTGAAATTAACAATCTTTCTATTGCTGAACAAAAACAAATGGCTAATAATAATTGGCCTGAATCTCTGAAAAAAGAAAAATCAATAATAACAAAATCGCTTCCCCCACTTGAAAATATTGAAAAATATGCTTCTATTGTTACAAGGTTTTCTCCAAATCCAGATTGTGTATTACATTTAGGCTCGGCACGAGCTATAATTTTAAGTCATGAATATGCACGGAAATATAAAGGCAAATTTATCTTAAGATTTGAAGATACTGACCCAAAAGTAAAACAGCCTATTCTGGAATTCTATGAAAAAATAAGAGAGGATCTATCTTGGCTTGGTTGTACTGTTGACGATGAATATATACAAAGTGACAGACTTCCGATTTATTATAAATACGCTGAAAAACTTCTTAGTGCAGGCAATGCTTATGTTTGTAAATGTGTTCCAGACATTTTTCGAAAAAAAATAATTAAGAATCAAGCATGTGATTGTCGTGTTCTTTCCATTGAAAAAAACTTGGAACGATGGAATCTCATGCTTAAAGGATCGTTATGCTGCTGGAGAAGCAGTCGTTAGAATTAAAACGGATATAAACCATCCTAATCCGGCAGTTAGAGATTGGCCTGCTTTGAGGATTATTGATAATGAAAAATTTCCACACCCAAGGGTTGGTAGCAAATATCATGTTTGGCCATTGTACAATATTGCAGCTGGAATAGATGACCATCTTATGGGAATTACGCACATAATTCGTGGCAAAGAGCACCTGACTAACGAGATTCGTCAAAAATACATGTATAGCTATCTAGGATGGGATTACCCTGAAACTATACATTACGGTAGGTTAAAAATTACAGGTGCCCATCTGAGTAAATCGAAAATAGTTCAAGGTGTTAAAGAGGGTGTTTATTCCGGATGGGATGATCCACGGTTAGCAACTTTTGTAGCACTAAAAAAACGAGGAATAACTCCTGAATCAATTAAGAAAATGATAATTGATGTAGGACCAAAAACAGCAGATGTTACATTAAGTTGGGAAAATCTTTACTCTTATAATCGCAAATTAATCGATCTCAGAAGCAACAGATATTTTCTTGTTTTGAACCCAATTAAACTATATGTAACTGGGATTCCTAAGACTTTTAAGGTTAAACTTAAGCTACATCCACAAAGAAGTGAAGTCAACTTTAGATCTTATGTTATTATTCCCAAGGGGGATCTAAAAACTTCAACTTTTTGGATTGATAAGAACGATCTTAAAACTTTATACAAAGGAAACATAATTAGATTGATGGACCTATTTAATGTTGAAATTAACAATATTTTTGATAATTCTGCAGAAGCATCTTTTAATAGCGAATCTTACCTCGAAGCGAGAAAAAATAAATCAAAATTTTTGCATTGGATATCTCAAGGTGATGAAATTCCTTGTTCAGTTATTATGCCTGATGCATCTTTAAATAAAGGAATTGCTGAGAGCGCCTGCAAAAATTTAAAACCAGATATTACAATACAATTTGAACGTTTTGGGTTTGTACGAGTGCATCAAAATGATAATGAATTAATTGCGTATTACTCCCATAAATAAATCAAGTGATGAATAAAAATGCGAAAACAAGATAAAGCAATAATATGGCCGGCTTATTTTGATTCTAAAAGAACAAGACAAACAGGTCGCAGGGTTCCAAAAAGTATAGCTGTTCATTCGCCGAAAATAAGCGATATAATAACTGCTGTTTCAAAGATAGGCTTTCAATATGAAGTTAATCTTGAAGTTAGTTACCCGAAAAAACCATGGTTGAAAACAGGTTCCTTATTAGTAGAGAAAAAAGGTTCAAAAGAGCAATTAATTTCTGAAATTGGAAAAGAACTATTTAGAATTAGAAATAATTCTCCGAAACAAGGCAAGAAATAATTTTTTTTACTCTTTATTTATTATTACGGCGTTGATAACCCCATCACTTCCTGGACGGGATGTGACGCGAGCACGTCCTAATGATGTTTCTATTTCTGCACCTTTAGTTATTACGCCCCTTCTGTTATAATCTAAATTAGCTTTATTGCTAATTACGCGTAAAATTTCTGTTTTTTCTGTTTTTCCACTTTTTAGATTAGTTACTGAAACAAACTTGTCTTTTAATAGTTTGACTTTGGTTTGACCTCCATGTCCTCTTACATTTCTTCTTCTAGGCTCGCCTAGAATAGTTTCAGCTGGAAATGTACCCTTCTCAAAATTTCTTTTTACCCTATAAGGCCGTTTTCTGCCGCCTGTTTCTTTCTTTTTGCGTGAATTACCGTGCCAAACTGACATTTCATTTTTACCTTTTTGATTGTATAGTTGAGGTGTTCACTATCACCGTTATTTCGTAATATAAACATATCCATTTTACTGTTGATTCTCTTCCTTTAATCCCGTTCCAAATATTCTTCTAAGCTCTCTTTTCATCGAGGTAGTTTCAAGAGTTAAACCAAAGTAATCTGCAAAATAATCAGTTGTTTTAAGAGCCATTGAGCGACCGTTTCTTTCAGCAATGATTAATCCCATTTCTCTTAAGGTTTTTATATGACCATAGGCGTGTTGACCTCTTACATCAATTACTCTTTTTTGTAATACTGGTTGTCTAAATGCTATGTATGACAAGGTCTTTAATGGACCGGAAGAAAGTAATGGTCTGTTGACAAGTTTCTTCACTAAAGGTGTAAATTCAGCTTTTAATTGTAAAACATAACGTTCATCTTTTAGTTCAATAATTTCAAGAGCTGTTCTTTTTGAACAATATTCTTCGATGAGCATTTTGAGAATTTTCTTTGTTTTCTTTTTAGATCGTGTACTTAATACTGAACATAATTCTTTAAGATCCAATGGTCTTCCAGCTACATATAGTGCTGCTTCTACGAGTACTTTGTCTTTCTTGGTTTTTTCTTCCAAGCTGGAGTTTTGATCCAAATTATCTGTTTCAGATGATTGTTTCTTGTTCTTTTCCAATGTTTAAATTCCCCAGAGTTATGTATAATTCCTCTGTCTCTTCATTTTGTAATAATTTAACTCTATCAATTTGGGCTAAAAATAGGAAAAGAATAAATGTGTGAATCGCTTCCATACGGTTTTTTCCTTTTATTAAAGAAGCAAATTCGATTATTCCCGCACCCTTAACTTTTCTATTGAGGGCTTCATATAATTTATCCATTTCTGAGTCTAATTCTGTCAAAAATCCTTCAAATTGAGGTAAAATATCTGTAAATATTGGTAGTATTGGTTTGGCAGCAATTCTATCGAGTCTTTGAGTTTTTTCTCCTTTAAGTACTTCGGTTAGAACTTCCAATAAATTTTGGATAGTTGTTGATGTTAACTCTTGTCTTAAAGGTAGAAAAAGAGGTGGGAGAGTAATATCTCCAACTGTTTTTCTGGGCATGGGTCGCTCTTGAAGTGTTAATAAAAGCTTTGATTTCATTAAGTAAATTAATGCTGATGAATCTAATGCTACTCCTGAAGCTCGGAAATCAACTTCTCCTGTATTTTCCATTTCTGTCAGAAATGATCCGAGTAAATATGCAATATTTACGTTCCAGGGTGTAAGTTTTTCGAGTCTATTTATTTCAAAGAGAATATTCCATGGAGGACGCAAGAAAAAAGGTTTCTTTGTTGTTTTTGACATTACCTGGTTTTCTCCAAAGATTTAGCAGTTATTACACTTGATACTCCATTTCGTTCATACACTCCAAAGATTTTTTGTGCTTTATTAACTAACTCTGGTCTTAGTGTAATTACAATAAATTGGTTTTTTTCAGATTCTTCTAGAAGCAAATCAGCTAGTCTTGTTGTATGAAAAGCATCTAAGTGGGCGTCTACTTCGTCAAGAATGTAAAATGATGCAGGAGTGAATTCCTTTAGGGCGAAAATGAATGCCACAGCTGAAACCGATCTCTCACCACCACTTGCTCCACTCACAACTATTGAAGGTTTATCTGGAAATTCAACAAACATGTCAATTCCTCCTTGAAAAGGATCTTCTGGATTTGCTAATTTTAGATTTGAACTTCCTCCTCCAGTAAGTTTTGAAAAATATGATTGAATATTGATGTTGATTTTTTCAAAAGCTGTCAAGAATACTTTTCGTTTTTTACTCTCAATTTCTTCCATGAATTTTACTATAGCTTGTTTTTCTCTTTCAAGTTCATTTAATCGTAGAGACAACTCTCTATATCTTGATATTTGTTCAATGTAATGATCTGATGCTAGTTGATTTACGGCTCCAATCCGCTCGAGTTCAAATTGCATCATTTTTATTGTTGTTTCTGCTTCTTCAACTTGTTTAGTAGTAACTTCCAGAAGATTTTCATAACCAATTAGTCTATTTTGTTCTTGATATTGATGAAGCTGAAGTTGGTTGGTTTGGACACTAAGTTTGAGTTGGTTTAATAGACTTTCTGCCTCTAAATATTCGTTATCCAGTTTATTCAATTCTGAATCAATAGTATCTATTTGTGAAGTGAACTTTTTTGATTCTTCTCTTGCTGATAAAACTGATTTGGATAACTCGATACGGTTTTTTTCAAGCTCTGCAATTTCAACTTTTACTATTCCTTGCTTTTCGATGGCAGCCGAGACTTCTTTTTGTGTTCTTCTTTCTTGTTGTTCTATTTTTGAGAGTTGAATCTTAGAGTTTTGATAGCCTATTTCTAATACTTTTTCTAGTTGAGACTTAATTGTAGCTAATTCAGTTTGAACAGTACCTAGGTTCTGTCTGAGCTTTATTACCTCTTCAGCGGTTTTTTCTCGTTGAATCTCAAGTTCTTGAATGTGAGCAAGGTCTGTTTTGTTTCTCAACTCTGATAATTCTAATTGGAGCTTTTTAACATCTTTTTGAATTATGTTTCTCTCAGATTTATAGACTCCTATTTGGATTTTTTTGCTCTCTATTTCGTTTTCAATTTTAAGAATATGTTTATCAACCCGACTGATATTGTCGTTACTTCTTTTTACACTTCGTTTTATCCTTGATATTTCTCTATCAAGAGCAACAATTGATTCTGAAAGTCTTGCACTATCAATTCTGGTTCTTTCTATCTCTTCTTCAAAAAATGTTATATCTCCATCTTTTTGAGAAAGATGTTTTTGGAGTGCTTTTACTGCTTCATCTAAACTAGATATTGCATTCTCGCTGGGGATTATTTTTGAGAAATCTATAGGGGCCCGATAGTATCCGCTTTCAAAAGCTCCTCCTGCTTCGTATAAGTCTCCTTTTTTGGTGACTACACGATATCCTTGACTTGATAAAATAAAAGCAGTTTTTTCGTCTGAGACTATTATTGTGTCGCCAAAAATAAAATTTACAGCCGACTTAATTTCGGAATCAAATTTAATAAAATCGGAGACTACTCCAACGACTCCGTTACGGTTTGGAATTTTTCCCATTTTTGTTTTTGTTGTTCCTTGAATTGGTATGATTTTTATTCTTCCTAACTTCAATTTCCGAAGAGTTTCTGAACAAGTAAATGCAGTGTCAACGTTTTTTACTACCAAGGAATTAAGCCATCCCACTGCTGCTGCAGAGACAGCTTTTTTGTAGTTTTTATCCACTGTGATCAAATTTTGTAATCTTCCTTTAACTCCTGAGATTCCACCAACATTGCTTAGTTCTTCGATACTTCTAAGAGCTTTTTCTTCAGCTGCTACAGTTTCAGCAAGTTCTCTTTGGGTAACAAATTCTATTACTGCAGATTTTGCTGAATTAGCAATTTTTCCTGCCTCAGAAATTTCGTTTTTTGCTGCTTCTTTTTGTTCTTTTCTCTTCTCTATAGAGTCTTCAAGATTTTTTAGATTTGTTTTTTGTTCTATCAGGAATTTTTCAAGTTCATTGAGTGATTTTTCAAGTTCATATAATGTTTCAATAAATATTCTTTTTCTCTCGTTCAATTCTTTCTGGCGTCTAGAATTAAGTTGTATTTCGTTTTTATCTTTTAGATACTCTGATCTTAGAAACGCAATTTTTCTATAGTTATTTTGGATATTTTGTTCAATTTTTCTTATTCTATTATTGTTCTGTCCAAGACCTCCCCATAACTGAGTAGTCTCGTTTGCTAAGGATTCATGTTCAATTTCTTTGTTTTTTATGTCGAACTGAATTGTTTCAATAACCTTTTCCAGTTTTCTAGCTTTATTTCGCCCCTCTTTAATTTCGTTTCTAATCGATTGAAATTGATCCGAAGTATTTTTCTGAACTCTGCTTAAACTTTCTAAACTAGCTTTTCCAGAGCTTATTTTTGTATTTAATTCAGTTAAATCTGACCTAAGTTCGCCTATTCTGATCTGAACTTTTAATACGCGAGATCCTCCTTCCTCAACAATTTCTGAACTTAGTTTTCTCCAATCTCCCTCAATTTCACGTCTTTTTGATCTATGATTTTCACGCAAAGAACGGAATTTTTCAACTTTTCCTTCAACTTTTTTGACTTGTGTAGAAGTTTTTTCTATTTTCTTATTTATTTGTATAATTTCGTTAGATATTTTTACAGCTTGGAATTTTTTTAATTCTTTTTGAATAAAGTTATAGCGTAATAATCCATTGCGTTCGCGTTCAAGATCATCCACTCTTTTTTGGACTTCATCGATTCTACCCATAGCCGTTCGGATTGAAATATCCGCTGTTCGTAATTTATCTTCAGCATCTGCTTTTTCAGCATCATATTGCGCTATTCCGACAAGATCTTCGATTATTTTTCTTCTTTCCATTGGTGTAATATCAGTTAGTCGAGTTATGGTGCCTTGAGGGATAATGTTTTGACTTGTACTGCCTATTGATGCCATTGATAAAATTTCAAGGATGTGTGTTCTTGAAAGTCTTCGACCATTTAATCTATATACACTTTGCCCGTTTCTAAATACTTCACGTGAAATAGTAACTGTGAGCGTGTCTACAGGCATTGTAGAATCTGAATTATCAAACTGTATTATTACTTTGGCTTTTTTTCCTTTTTGTAATCCTGCTTTTTCTGATCCGTGAAAAATCAATTTTGACGCATTATCTGCCCTCATCCTTCTGGTGCTTAGTTCTCCTAAAGCGAATAAAGCTGCATCCATGATGTTAGTTTTTCCGCTTCCATTGGGACCTGTTATGACAGTGAAACCTTTATCTAGATTTACTTTAACTGTTTTTGGTCCGAAGGATTTGAACCCTTTTACTTCGATTTTTTTAATATAGGGCATCTAATCTGCGCCTTCGCATTTATAAGTGATTATTTTTCAATAAACATCTCATCATCAATCTTATAAAAGCTTGTTCAAATTTTAGTGTCTGACGCTTGATTAGAACGATTTTTGTTTTAGAGAAAACTAATAAGTTACAATGAGAACTTGCGATGTTAAAGAGGAATTGAAATGAGTTCAAGATTGGGATTATCTAATTTATCAGGATTTCAAGAAATTCTTGTTGTATTTTTGATGTTGATCTCTTTTTTTGCTATTTTCTACTCGGATATAGAAGCAGGATATAAGATAGGTATTGCAGCATTAGTTTTTAGCATTATTTTTTTGGCAAGCATGGCAACTCAGGTGCTGAAACAAGGTATGCCTCAGAAAAATCAGTAATTTCAATACTTTATTTTTTTTCGATCTCTCTCTTTCTCCTAATATAGCTATTACTTTTTATTTAACTAACAATATTTTTATTTCAGTCCCAACTTTAGAGTGTTCCTGCTGGGGTGGCCGAATGGTTCAGGCGGTAGCCTGCAGAGCTGCTCTATATGGGTTCAATTCCCATCCCCAGCTCCATGGCATGAACCCCATTACTATTTGGGTTTTTTGAAGATCTTTCTTCCATCGCTGTATTCTCCAGTGACAAAGGTAAATCCATTTTCAATTAGTTCCCATACCTATTTTGTTGTTTGGTTAATCTTTCTAAGAAAGAGTAATTTAGAAAAGACAATGAAACTCACTTCTTGCTTAGTATATCTATATGAGTGAACTTCTACTAAAAATTTTTGAAGGCTGAAATAATTAAAAAATTGGGGTTTTAAGGGAGATATCTCCACATGCATAGTATGCAATTCCTATCTAGGTGTTTTTAGTATTACTTTTGATTTCTTTTTTATTCAAATCTTCTTAGAGTTCTTAACACCAATAATGTAAGCCATTTTGATGGATTCTTTTTTTGACCAAAATCCCACTCCTTCCAAGCTCTCCAAACTGACTCTGGTGTATATTTGCCTTCATTATCAGCCTTGGATTTAATTATCTTCACCATTTCTTTTATTTCAGTTTTATTTCCTAACCCGCTAAATTGGGATAAAACATCTAAAACATGCAATATATCATACCAGATAAATGGGGCTTTGATTTTTCTAAAATCTGTCCCCATATAGAATATGTACGGATGTAATTTTTTGCTCTTATTCCACAAATTCAGAAGACTTTCTGCTCCAATAAGTGCTTGTTTGCTGTTTTTATAATTCTCAAATTGAGATAACATTTTGAGCATAACAAGTGTCGCATATGGACAAGGATCCCCTTTTTTTCCCGGTCCTCTAAATTTTCCTAACTCTTTTGATACTGAGCAAGGCCATCCATTATCTTTAACCAGACTAACCAAGTGTTTTGCGGCTTTTTGGATTCGTATATCTTTGTTAAGTCCTAATTTTGCCAGTGAGTATACTATAGTTGGAACATCACACAAAGCCCAAGCCCAAACAGTTTCTCCAGTTCCACCATAATGCTTAGAAATATTCATTGGAATCTGAAAAGGTCCTTCCTCAGATTTATGTTCCAATATCTTTTTTATTACCTTTTTAATGTGAGGGTCATCTTTTTTTATTCCTATATCTGCTAGAAATGAAAGTTTATGGAAGTATTGCTTTGCATTTTTGTGGCTTGCTATAACAGGTCCAGGCCAATTTTTTAGTTCTTCTAATATTGCTTGTATTTTTGGATGATTTACCATTTCTTTTTTTGAGAGTATTACATGAGGAGCTTTTTCAGGTTGGTCTAGTAGATCTCTCAAGGTGTTGTATCTTACCCAAGGGTCTCCTCCTAAAAGCCAATCATAAATTTTTATCACTTGTGTTCTCCTATTTTCTATTTCTTTTAAGTATAACATACTGTGAAGTTGGTTTTAATTTTGTCTTTTTTAGTAATTGCTTAAAAAGAGAGATAAATTTCTTAAAAAAATCAGGTTTTTAGGGGTTTTCTTCATTTGTGTGGGATGAAATTCTCATCCCCCGCTTCAAGGAAATGGTTATTTTATTTATTTTCTCTTCAGGTAAGATTTTATAGAGGAACATTTTTAAACTCTTCACTTAAAAATTTTACTAAATTAGCAGCTGAAAAAATAATGGTAGACTTAGATTTGGGCTGTGGTCTCAATAAACAAAAAAATCACCTGGGTATAGACATCAGAAAACATGGGGTAGCTGACATAATTGCAGATTTGGAAAATCTCCCCATAAAAAATAGTTGTGTACACAAGATTTATTCAAGAAGAGCTATTCAACATGTAGAAAACTACAATATTGCTTTCAAAGAAATTTTCAGAATCCTTAAACCAGGATGTGAATTTAAAATTATTGTTGCGAGTTTTTGGGGATTACTATTCTACAAAATAGGTTTAAGTCAGAGTAGAGGAAGATATTCAGTTTTTCATTTATTCACAAAAACTATTCTTAACAAGCAACTCAAACAACAAAATTTTGTAAACATCCAAATCCACAAAATAAGATCCAAGAGAAAGATAGGATATGATTTCCAAGTAACCGCAAAAAAGACAACTCTTTGATAAGTAACAGCAAAAAATTTGTTACTTCGTGTTCTTAAATTTTTAATTAAAAAATGGGCTGAATAATTTTTTCCCACGCTTCTCTTTACGAGCAAAAATGAGGGTTTAGGGAGATTTCTCCACTTCCATGGGATGCAACTTCCTATCTCGGTTTTATTAGTATTATTTTTGATTTCTTTTTATGAAAATTGCAAAACCAAGTAATGATGTTATTGTTAATCCTATGCTATACAAAACTGTTAGGTTTGGTCCAAAATTACTCCATAAAATACCCACTATTAGGTTTGCCAATAGAAAAGAAAATCCTGCTACTAAGTAGTACATTCCATATGCAGTTCCAACTAGATTAGGTTTTACATATTTCGGAATCATTGCTCTAGTCACTGTATTAACAATACCTTGGTATACTCCAAACAAAATAGCAACAACTAAAGCAACAAAAAAACTAGCAGGACCAATGAATATAGCTAAAGTGACTGCGAGAAAAACACTATATCCAACAAACAACACCTTTTCTCTTCCTATCCTATCAGCTATTAATCCTGCAGGGATAGCAACTGTAACATGAGCAACATTAACCAACGCAAATAGTAACGGGATAAACTCGTTGCTAATCCCAACTTCTGATCCAAAAAGCAAAATAAAAGAGAAATTAAATGCCCCCAGAGAAAAAACTGAGACAATAATCAATAGCCAAAGAAAATCTTCTTGTATAACATTTTTAATACCTGTAAAAAAAGTTAATTTAGAATCTATTTTGCAAGTTTGCTCTTTAACAAAGAAAAATAGAATCATTAAAGCAGCTAATCCGGGTATTATTGAAACCCAAAAAACTTCCCTTATGGTATAACCTAAAAATATTAGTAAACCAGAGGCTAGAAGCGGACCAAGAATTGCTCCTGCTTGGTCAAGCGTTCTATGTAATCCAAAGGCTGCACCTCTATTTTCTTCTGAAGTTGAATCACATATTAGTGCATCTCTAGGTGCAGTTCTAACTCCTTTTCCTATTCTGTCAAATACTCTAATTGTTAATGCTTCATAGACACTATTTACAACTCCAAAGAAGGGCTTAACAATGTTTGATAATCCATAACCAATTAAAACTATGCTCTTTCTTTTTCCTAGTTTATCGGAAAACAATCCTGAGATTGCTCTCATGCTATAACTTAGTGCTTCAGCTATTCCTTCAATTAAACCAAGTAGTGCTGGGCTTGAGCCTGGTAGGCTGATTATGAATGTAGGTAATAGACTTAGAACCATTTCACTTGAGAGGTCTGTAAAGAAACTTACAAATCCTAATGCAAAGATGTTTCTTTTAGATTTTTCATTAGGTATCTTTTGATAATTCATTTTATTGCTTCTGTTTTTTTATTTAATTATTGATACTTTTTTTATTTGTTATAAATTATTGGAAATTTGGTTCTTTTATTATTAGTTTCAAAGCAAAGAAACTTTAGTTATGTTAAGAAAGACTTTTTTCATGAAATAATAAAATTTTGAGATTAGCGTTCAATTATTAATTTTTTTCCTTCAATACGGATTTTAACCATTAAGGGCACATCTTTGAACGGAAAAGTTGAATCCAACATTAAATGACTTGGCAGAAACAGTAACCCCGTATTTCCTTTTGAAGACTTGCGAAGTTTACCTTCTGCTTTATTCATGTTTTATACCTCTATATTTGGTATTAAATCCTGTAGGTAATCTCGGATGTTGTCCTTATGTTTTTCATCAAGGTGTTCAGTGAAACTCTTTCCTTCTCCTAAGAAAATATGTTTGTATTGAGAGATTCTTCCAACCTTTTGCCATTTTTCATTTGTTTTATCCTTGCTTAATACTGGAGTGCCTTCACTATAATTTTTCCACATGAGAACTGTGTTCGTTGACTTGCAGACATAGTAGAATCCTGTTTTGCTTAATAAAACTGGTAATCTTATTGAATGCCAAATTTCTCCTTTTTGCCACTCGATTTTTATACTTTTCATTTAGATTCCTGTTATTAAGTATTACATATGGACTAATATAAAGTAATAGTAATAGTATTATATTAAGTAAAATATTAAGTAAAAATTCTGATTATGTAAGAGCAAAAAGTTGAAGGCTATCAAAATTGGCAAACTAATCTAATAATTTTGATAATGATAGTTTAGCAAAAAATTCAGGTGGATTAGGTATTACAGTAATTGAACCTGGAGACTTTGATGAAGCATTAGACTAATATTTTCAACTAAGACTGCAATTTTAGTTGATATAAATACTATAACAATCGTTTCTAAATAAATAGTACTATTTTTTCTTTTATCTCTCAATAATGAACTGTTCTTGATTACTAAAGTTTTTGGGAATTTTATCTAATAACATTTGATCCTTAATTTTTTTATTTAATACAATAGGTTGAAGTTTATTTGCCAGTTCCAAAGCCACTTTTAATTTGGTGTTTCTTTCAGCATAAATTTCTAAAATAGTTTCGTTTTTCTTTACACGAGTCCCCAGTTTTTTTGGAATTATTACACCTGATCCTGTAGCTTTAGGTGCTCCGGCCGCTTTTGCAATTCGAACTATACTTTCAGTACTTATGCGTGAAATTATACCCGATTTAGTAGCAAGTATTGAAGCTATTTTATCACCTAATACAATTTCAGAAGGCTGTATCTTTGGATTGCCACCCTGTTCTCTAATTATTTCTCTGAGTTTTTTTTCGGCTTTTCCAGATTGTAAAATATGCTGAGCTTTTTGTCGTCCATTTATAAGTCCAACCATTTCAAAAAGCATACCTGCCAATGTAACTGCCTTTTCTTTTAAGTCATCAGGTCCATGTCCCATAAGAGTGGATAATGCTTCTTTAGCTTCAAGTGCAGGTCCTACCGCCCACCCCAAAGGTTGTTCACCGAAAGTCAAGGCACATTGAATATTCATTTTTAGTCTTTGCCCCAGATCTACAAAATCAGAAGCTAAAGTAGTCGCCTCAGCTAAATTTTTAATTTTAGCGCCTCTACCCGTTGGAATATCTATTATAATATGCGTAGCTCCTATCGCTTTTTTCTTACTTAGAATAGATGGTAAAAGAAGAGGATCTATTCCTAATGGATATTCAACTTGAATAAACAAATCGTCTGCAGGAGCTAAATCTAAAGATCCACCCCAAACAAGACACCCATTTGTTTTTTTCACCACTCTTTTAATTTCAAGATTTGATAGTTTAACAGGGCATAATATTTCAAAACGATCCGCAGTACCTGCAGGAGATGTAACTGCTCGTGAAGATGTTTTAGGAATTGTAAACCCTGCAGCAGCAATAATAGGTACAACAATTAATGACGTTTTATCTCCAGGTATTCCCCCAATACTATGTTTATCTAGTATAGGTACCACGCCAAAATCAAGTTTTTTGCCAGTTTCAACCATTACTTTTGATAATGACTCGTTTTCATCAATACTCAATCCATAAATGTTGAGCGCTGTAAGAAACGCAGCTATTTCAACCTCACTAAGATGTCTTTCGACAACATCTTCAACTATGGTTTTTATTTCTTTCTCTTTTAGTCTTTCGCCGCGAAGTTTTGCTCTTACATGTATCAATGACTCTGGAATTTCAGCAATCTCCACTGTCACTGTTTCTTCACCTTTTATTCCAAGTGATTCAGTTATTTCTTCATAAAATCCGATGCGATTTTGAGGGAAGTGGGCCGCTATGTTTGTAATGGCAATCATCTCTTTAGATCCATGCGTAATTTTTATCCTATCTGATGAGTGAACTCCCAATAAATTGGCGCTTTCTTCAGATATAATGGCAATTTGTTTTCCTCCAGCTGTAATTTTCAAAACTTCCGCAATCAACTTCATGAAACTCACACAATCTAAGATTTGTAAGAGGATAGTTAAAGATTTTAAGTAATGTCAATCTTTATTTTTATTGAGGATTAAATTTTGGAGTATTTGGATTTTGTAAATTTAGGATTCACACCAAATAATTCTGATCTTATTTGCACATTTTATGTTGAACCAAAGAGTATTAGCTTGAATGAAGCCGCAGGGGGGGTAGCTGCAGAAAGTTCTATTGGAACTTGGACCAAACTTACAACAGAACAACCTTACATGAAAAAACTTGCAGCTACTGTTTTTAAAATAGATCAAAATATCATACAAATAGCCTATCCTATAGATCTTTTTGAAAAAGGAAATATGCCAAATATACTAAGTAGCGTTGCTGGAAATGTTTTCGGGCTTAAAGCTTTGGAAAATTTGCGTCTCATGAATATTTCTTTACCTGCTGTTCTATTAGATAGTTTCAAAGGTCCAAAGTATGGTATTAAGGGAATAAGAAAGTTGCTTAGAGTCCAAGAAAGACCATTAGTAGGAACTATAATCAAGCCAAAACTTGGTTTAAAAACTGAAGATCATGCCCAAGTAGCCTATGACTCTTGGCTAGGTGGTTGTGATGTTGTTAAAGATGATGAAAATTTAAGTAGTCAAGATTTTAATCCTTTTGAAAAACGAATAATAAAAACTCTTGAAGTTAAGGATAAAGCCGAAGAAAAAACTGGAGAACGCAAAGTTTACATGGCAAATATTACTGCAGAAACTGAAGTAATGTTGAAAAGAGCTCAATTTGTACAAGATCAAGGTGGTAATTATATTATGGTTGATATTTTAACATGTGGTTTTTCCGCCCTTCAAACATTAAGAGACCAAAATTTCAAATTAATAATCCATGCTCATAGAGCTGGTCATGCAGCATTTACTAAAAAACCAAAACATGGTATCGCTATGCAAACAATTGCAAAAATTGCACGAATAATAGGTGTAGATCAGCTTCATGTCGGTACTATTGTAGGGAAAATGTCTGAAACAAGAGATGAGGTGTTGGAAAATATTCGCGCTTTAAAAGAGAAAATGAGCACTTATCGAAAGGTTATGCCAGTTGCTTCTGGAGGTTTGCATCCTGGTCTTATACCTGGTTTAATGAATACTTTTGGAAAAGATTTCATAATTCAAGCTGGTGGAGGCATTCATGGTCATCCAGATGGAACTCAAGCAGGAGCTACTGCTATGCGCCAAGCTGTAGATGGAACACTAAAATGTGTTGGTTTAGCCGAATATTCCAAAACTCATGCTGAATTAAATAGGGCTATTAACTTTTGGAAATCATAATAATTTATTGGAAAATCCACTTATACTTTCGACTAACAACTTCAAATATTGAATGTGGTGGAATAATCCCCTCCTCACAAATTACGCCATGTACAAAGTCTCGTCTAGTAATGTCAAAAGCTGGATTTCTAAAAAGCAAATTTTTTGGAGCCTCTTTCCAAATTTCGCTTGGATCTCTTTCCTCAATTTTTTCATAATCTCCACAAATTGTGGCTGGATCAAATTTTAAAAGTTCTGAAACAACATAAAACGGTTTTCTAGCCTCTCTAGCTATTAAAGCAATAGTACTTGTACCTATTTTATTAATCACGTTTCCCTCCGAAGTTAATGCATCTGAACCTACAATGATTAGATCTATCTCCTTAATTATTGATCTTACAGCTGAATCCACAATTAATGTTGTTTTTATTCCTTCTTTTATCAATTCTTTTGCTGTAATTCTACCTTGAAACAACGGTCTTGTTTCTGTACAAAAAACTTCAAATTTTTTTCCCTCTCTATTCGCGGTCGCTAAAAGTTTTGTTACTGTTGATGAATGACAGTGTGTTAAAACAACTGAATCATTTTTTATTCGTTTGCTTCCTATCTTTGCTATTTTATTTTTTGATTCTTCAAGATTTTTTAAGAATACATTTGCACTCGATTCTACGATTTTAGATAATACTTTAACTTTTTCTTCATTAGTTTTTTCAATCTCAGATATTATCCATTTTATTGCATTCCTCATAAGCGGTTCAGTTTCTCGAGAGCTAAAAAGTATTTTTTGACCTCTGAAGAGGTCTTCTAAAAATTCCTTCTTATTTTTTGATTTTGTTAATTTTGATAATTCTATAAAAGCTTCAATAGCTGCTATTGCTACGTTTCTTGCTCCTTGAATTTTGAGTTGAGAAATTCTGTTAGCTGTTTGACGAATACTTTCAACCATATTTTTCGCCTTGTAAAAAAATGCTTGTTAATGTTTTGTATAAATGGAGAAACATATAAAGCAATTGAACTGAGATTTTAAGAGAACAATTATGTTTCCAGATGAAAGCACCATTAATAGTATTTTGCAGCCTATAATAGCCCCATGGTATGATTCATTAAAAAATCCTGGTAAAGCACAAAATCAAGTACTAGATAATTTACTTATTGGTTATGCAAAAACGGATTTTGGTAAAAATTATGGTGCTCTCCATATAAAGGATTTAAAGACATATCAAAAGCTTTTTCCAATAATAGACTATCAGTCTTTATTACCATATCTAAAAAAAGTTCGAAACGGCAACTACCTCTCAATTCTTTCAGAAGCTCCTGATTGTTGGGTTATGACTAGAGGTTCAACTGGAATTTCAAAAGTTTTACCTGCCACAAAAACACACTTAAAACAGATTTTTTCTTGTGGAGCAAGAGCATTAATTAATTACGCGCTGAGAACAAAAAATTTTGAAGTTTTTACAGGAGATATACTCAACCTCAATTTTCCATCTTCTGTGCATTCTATGACCATAAATGGCAAACAAGTTACTTTCGGTTATAGTTCGGGAACATACGCTCGACTTAATCCTATGTTTGATCGAGTTAGTTTAGTTCCTAAGCAGGAAAAAATTGACGAAATAGGTTCCGGCATAACAAGGAAATCTTGGGAACAGCGATTTGAATTGGTTTATCAACAAGCTCTAGAAAAAAAAATTACAGCTACAATGGGTGTCGTTCCGGTAATTCTCGCTTTTGCAAAGTATATTAAACATAAGTATGGAAAAAAACCATCTGATTTATGGAGTTTTAAAGCTTTATTTTGTACTAGTGTTTCTAAGATACAATTTAAATATGTCCCAATTTTTAAGAAGTATTTTGGTTCTGTACCTCTAATAGAGATGTATACAGCAACGGAAGGAGTTTTTGCTCAACAACTAGATGACTTACCGTATGTTACTCCTAATTATGATTCTTACCTTTTTGAAGTTAAAACCGATAAAACCGTAAAATTACTTTCAGATCTTCAACGAGGCGAATGGGGGAGTTTGATAATTTCATCTAGTATGTTCCCTAGATATGATATTGGTGATTTAATTGAGTCAGCAGGTAAGAATTACTTTCGAATATTTGGAAGACGAAAAACCTCTACTTTGTTAGAACATAAATTCTATAGACTACTTCTAGGTAGATTTCTTTAAGGCTTAGGTGTTCTTTTTCGAGATAGATTAACAAAATAAAGAGCAGAGACTACAACGATACTCCCGATTATTAAGAGCAAAGAAGGAATCATAGTTCCTGTGGGAATAATTTTAGCTATCTGTAATGTGGCTAGTAATCCTATTGTAATTAATATTAACCCTCCAATCAACCATCCAACGAATCCATATTCTCCCTTTTCAGTTTTTTCAGTTTTTTCAGTTTTTTCAGTTTTTTCAGTTTTTTCAGTTTTTTCAGTTTTTTCAGTTTTTTCAGTTTTTTCAGTTTTTTCAGTTTTTTCAGTTTTTTCAGGCTCGTTTTTTTCGTTTTTCTCTTGTTTTTCAGCATTTTCTTTTCGTTGAGTTCGTAACGGAACTGAAGTTACATCTTTAGATCTTAAAGGAGCTCCACATCTGGAACAAAAAGCCATATTTTCCTTAACTTTATTACCACATTTTGAACAATATGACATCTTTTTTCCTCACTCTTTCTGTATCTTTTAATAACTATTTAAAATGTTTACTTAATCTTATAGTACAAATGGAAAATTATATGTTGTTTGTTTACAAATAGTCCATTGGATAAAGTGAATTAAATTGAGTAAAATTGATGATATCCAACCAAGCAAATATGCTCAAAACGAAAAATTAATTTACGCAATTTCCGCAGGTGTAGTTCTCATTCTGGTTGGATTAGTTTTCAATTTTGCTCAACCAAACAATTTATGGGATTCAATAATATCTTTCTTTAACTCTTTTACACTAGCTGAAGTTCCAGGGACTAGATTTTTGAATTCAGATGCAGGTTTATTTTTACCATCTCCGATTTCTCCATCAGCTCACATAGTGCTTTATTCTGCCATATTTCAGTTCTGTTTAGGCTTAGGATTATTCCAACTTTTACTATTGATAATAAGGTTAAAAATACAATCAACAACAAAAAAAATTGCGGAAACATTAGGAAGTTTCATCTACTGGATAGGAACTAGTTATCTTGTTGCTAGGTTCCTTAATACATCGACAAGCATAAATGGTTGGTGGGTATTCTGGGCAGGTGTTTTGATCATTTTAGGTTTGTCTTTTGTTGCTAGAGGCTTTTTATTGTTTGTAATTAAAAAATAACTTTTTTATTTTCTGATCTTAATTTTCCACCAAAGAGATACAGTTTGCCAAAACATGCTTAGGGAATCTTCCAAGAGTCTAACTTTTGTTTCTTTTCCACTTCTCCACAAAACTGGAATTTCTTTAATTTTTAATCCCTTGAGATTTGCGCGAACAAGAATTTCAGTATCCCAAAACCAGTGATTGGCTTCTACTTCACTAAGCAAAAGCAATAGCGGTTCTCTGCGAAATGATTTAAAACCGCATTGATGATCTTTTATTTTGGAACCAAGCAATATGCGAACCATTAAATTATAAGAACTGGATGCAATATGACGGGTCCAACTTCGATCTACTTTGCTTTCTGGAAGAAGTCTTGATCCTGTCGCTACATCAAATCCTTCTACGTTAATAGCTGAAATTAATTCTTTTAAGTGATCTAGATCTGTAGCGAGATCTAAATCCATATAGATAAGAGTTTTCCCTTTACTTTTCTCAAAACTATTTTTAAGTGCTATTCCTCTACCGAGCCGATTTATTCCATGAATATGCGTTATGCGAGGATTTTCTTTTGCTAAAGCTGCTGCGAGTTTATTAGTTCCATCAGTGCTACCATCCTCAGCTATTATTATCTCATAAGAATCAGTAAAATTATCCAATTTTTGAATTACTTTATAGATAGTGTCTTCTAAAACGTCTACTTCATTATATGCCGGAAATACCACTGAAACTTTTACATTCTGAGAATTTTTTTTCAGTTTCATATTTAAAAGCTCCATCCTGGAAGCCACTTTAAGCTATCTATCCAGGAAACTGTAGACGGTGTACCTGAAATAATGTTATAGAAGTACCCAAATAAAATCATGACACCTGAAAAAAATATTATACCTATTATTTTTCCCCATTTTGTATTCCAATATTTATTTAGAAAATATGCTGAAGATAGACATAGTATTGGTACATTAATGTAGAAATGGTATAGAAATGTAATTCTTGAAATTAACATATAAGGGATCCAATTAACAAAGAAAAACACAACGATAAACATGCTCTCAAAACTTTTTTTCTTCCAGAAACTTATTGTAGTGAAGATTACTGAAGAAAAACCGACCCACCATACAGCGGGATTTCCTAATAGTACTATAGTAGACTTAAAACTAAGGGGAAGATACGAAACATACAACCAAACAGGTTTTAGAATTAATGGCCAACTCCACCATGCTGATGAGAAAGGATGACTAGCATTTAAAGTTGAATGATAATTGTACATTCCTCCTTGTAAACCAAAAACATCTGAGATTGTTCTACCTGAAAGAATATCAGGAATATATGTCAGAAAATAGATTACAACAGCTATAAACAAAAATTCTATGATTTTAGAATAAGGATATTCAAGAAATGTGTTTATCTTATCGGATAGATTGATTTTGTTAAGTTTTAGCATTTCTTTAAGTCTGATTATGAAAAGAATTATGATTTGAGCAGCTAAGCCATAAATTGCAATCCATTTTGTTGAAAATCCTAACGCGAAAAATATAAACGCAAAAAATAATGGTCTAGTGGGTGTATTTTTCCATCCCAACTTTAGTACTTTTTTTACGTATATCAAGAAAAATAGTTGTGAGGCTATTGAAAAAAAGATTACATATGTATCAACAGTTGCTATTCTTGATAATGTAAAATGCATAAAATCAAAAGTAATTAAAAATGCTGCGGTAAAACCTCCTATCCAAGTTTGAAATAGTATTTTGCCAACGAAATAAATTAACGGAATCATTAATGTCGCAAAAATAACGCCCATTATTCTCCAACCATAGGGATTAAAACCAAAAATCCCAATTCCTGAAGCCATTATCAGTTTTCCAAGTGGTGGATGAGTCCATTCATAAGGATGTTGCCCTTTCAAATAATTTTCTGCTGTTCTAACAAAATATATTTCATCAAAAAATGTTTCTCCCATATAAGTAGCTGGAAGTTGAACAAGGTTTTGTTCATCAATTAAATAATTAAGATTTATTTTGGAAGAGTTTTCGCTACCGACAGACTTTATTACTATCTTTTGATCAAATGAATCTAAAATTGCCAGTTCAGCAATTTTCATGAACCCGTCATCAACCTTAAACCCGATATATTGTGAATGTATGTCTATATCTAATCCGTCAGTCCAGCTGTAATATGAAAATTTAATGTCAATTGTATCTTTCAAGATCCAATTTCCTGGTTCTCCAGAGTAAACTTGAATTTTGGTTTCAGAAGTATTTTTTAATAAGAAATACACTGTTCCCACTTTTTCCATTTTGCCAAAATCGATAAAAAAATCAGCGTTACCTTTTGTTTCCCAATTGGTTATGGGAACCTGATTATAACCCAGATCCAATGTAGCCATTGTAAAGAAGATTCCTGAAAGTAGAATGATAGTTAAAAAATCTCTTTTATTGAGCTTCGTATTCTTTTCCCTCCTCTAATTTATTGTCTGAGTTAGTCTTGGGTTCATATATTAACCATTGTCGACCTCTAAACTCGTCCCATAACAACATTAAAACATATATGAAAGTCACCAAATTTATCAAACTCACTCCTATCACTACCAGATTGCCTGCCGGAATAAAAGTTCCTAAATTTAAATAATAAAGTACGTATGACTGATTAATAAAACAAGTAAGAGAAAGAACGATGTATATCGGTCTCATTTTCTTTAAGAAAGGTAAAGAGAGCGCAATTATGCTTAATGCTGGAAATAAATAGCGTTCATGAATTCTTGTTGGAAGCATAAAGAAACCAAAAAAAAGCGTGAAAGCTGAAAATAATACAAGCATTTTTTCAGAAATATGAAAACGGTTATGAACTGTATATAAAACAAATACAACTAGGACTCCAAATAATAACCAACCAGTTGCAAAAAGAAATGTTGTTTCTCTTACCCAGAGTCCTCCAAAAGCCCAAAAATTGAATGCGTTTACAGATGTATATGCATATCCTTCTAAGGCTCCAAAATAAATATTCGATAAGAAAACTATTGGATTATTCCACTCAAAAGGAATGATTACTATGAAAGCTGTTACAATACCAGAAAGCAAAGATTTTAGTAATGTTTTCCAGCCATATTTTTTGAAAATCAAAAACACAATCAAAGGAACTACTGCTATGCTTTGTGGTTTAGTTAGAAGACTAATGACCAAAAAAACTATAGATAGTTTAGGTTTTGAGGACAAAAATAGTGTTATTGATAATAACAAAAAAAAAGTGTAAATTGAATCAAATTGTCCCCATACCGCAGAATTAATAATTATAGCAGGATTGAACACATACAAAATAGCAACTAGTAAAGATGTTGAAAACTTTGTTTGCTTTCGAAGATAAACAAATATTATTGCAGTAGTAGCAATATCGAAAAGACTGGGTAATAACTTTATCAAATAAAACATCTGAGGTGTTCCAAAAAAAGAATAAGCATTAGCTATTGAACCTAATCCCCAAAATATGTAAACATTAAAAGGTGGATAGTCACACCAACTAACAACATTATAGAATATCCTAGGACCATATTGAGCTGCTGTACCAAACCAGGAGGAAAACGTGTTAAGATCAACTTGATAACCTGGAATCGGAAACAATATGAAACGGATAATAAATGCAAAGAACATAAGCGCTAATAAAAATGTGATTTCACGCTTATCAAATGAAATGTTGATGTTACTTTCGCTCCTTAGTGTTTTTAATCATAAGACATTTGAATAAAAGGATTATTAAAAAAATATGTTAATACCTAAAAAATATTTTTTTCTCAATTTTTAAATGTATTTTAATAAAAAAAAATTTTTTAACAAAATATTTACGCAACATTTCTTGCTTATCTTGTTAGGAAAATTATTAAGTGGGATATAACTGGTAAATTATGCTCAGGAGAAATCCTTTTGAAAAAAACGCTTGCAGTTGCAAAATTTGGCGGCAGCCTTTTAGATGTTGAAGGTAAAAGAATAATTAATATTCTTCAAAGAATAAAGGAACTTAAAGCTAAAAATGACTTAGGTCCAATAGTTGTATTTTCTGCTCCAACTGGAATAACTGATAGTTTAATTCAAATAGGAAATTCATATGCTCAAGCTTCTCCTCTTCCATTGGATCCTGTTTTTGAAGTTTATTATAATTTAGCTAAACAGTACGTAAATGAGAGTTATTACACTAATACCTTAAAAGTACTTGATACTTTTAAAACCTTGACTCTAGATGCTTTAACTTTAATTAATAAACGATTTGATGGCAACATAAAAGCAAAGATTTTGACTCTTGGAGGAGAACTTGCAATGTCAGCTATAATGGATAGTATTCTTAAAAGCAATAAGTTTGACTCTTGTAGACTTTCTTTGCGTAATTGGCCAATTGTAACAGATGACAGTTTTGATGATGCATCTCCAAATTATGAATTAAGCAAAAAAAGAAGAAATATTCTGGTGGAATGCTTAGAGGAAGGAAAAATTATTTCTATGGCAGGATTTCTTGGAGTTACATCTGATGGTCTTGAGACAATATTAGGACGAGGAGGGTCTGATCTATCAGCAGTATTTATTTCATGTTTATTAAAAAGTCGTTTTCAAACTGAAACCCTCTTGTTCAAAGATGTTCCGATTCAAAGTGCTGATCCAAAGGTTGTTCCAGATCAACTAACTGATCACATAACTTCACTCACTTACAATGAAGCTCATAAGGCTTCTATGATGGGTATGAAAATTGTGCAAAATCCTGCAATTGCAATGGCTAGAAAATTTTTGCAACCACTTCTAATTGTTCCTTTTGATTCCCCCGAAAAATATTCGATTATTCAATCCAAATCCATTGGTGGAGACATTGTGAAATGTATTACTGGAAAATTTGGAGCTGCAATTCTTTCTATGAATGATGAAAAAAGTCATTCATTTGAGGACTCTCTTCGAATCTGGGAAAAACGAAATGATTTCTTAGATTTAGGCGCTGAAACACTGGAAACAGGAGTAAGAATTAGAGATTTCCTATTTATGGACTCTGATTTCCTGAAAAAAAATGAGGAAAAACTGAAAGGATTCGATGAGAACCTCAAGATAGATTACGGTTTGGGTGTTGTTACTCTTATTGGTGATAAAATGAAAGATTCGCCAGGTGTCGCTTCTTTAGCTATTAGTTCAATATCTGGAATTAATATTAAAAGAGGCATTTTTGCACCTCATACTTCACAAATAATAATTGTGGTTGATGAAAAGAATGTTAATACAACAGTTGCAGCTATTCACACAAAAAAAACAGAAATGAATCAGTCTACTCAATAAGTTATCTTTTTATCGTTTTTAGCAACAATTTGGAATATTTCTAGAAAATAAATGATTCTATTTAATAACAGATTTCTTCTATTTTTTTTCTATAATAAAAACGTTTATCTCTAAAGTGATTAAGTGAATATTTTTATATTTTTAGATAGTTGGGATCGATGTTCATCTTTATTTATCGGAATTGTTTTTAAGGAAAAATTAGTTATTTATGCAGTTTCAAACTACACCTAACAGATTATAAAAGTGAAATAGGTTGGAAAAACCAATTGAGAATAGAAAGCGTCTGATAGTTTTTGATGTTGAAGGCGTTCTTATCCCAAAAAATCGATTTATCTATGAAATGGGAAAAAGTATTGGTTTTTTACAGCTATTAAGAATGCTTTTTATCGGTTTTTTATATGAGCTACGTGTTTTATCATTGAAAACAGCTTTTGGACACATTTTCTATTTAATGAAAGACATTAATATAAACACTTTAATCACTATATTTGATAAAATTCCATCGATACCCCATCTCCAAAGTATTTTTAGACAATTGAAAGATCGGAATTTTAAAATTGCGTTAATTAGTTCTGGGTTACCTTCAACATTAGTTAAGAAGTTTGGTGCTAGTCTTGGTGCTGATTATGCTTATGGTATAGAAATTGGTTTAAATAACGAAATTTTAACTGGTGAAATTTCAGGAGATGTTCTAGATAATAAAGGAAAATTGAAAGTTCTATTAGACATTTTGTCTTCTGAAAAATTATCTCTTATTGATTGTGTAGTTGTAGGAGATGATAGAAACAATAATTCAATATTCCTTCCGGAAGTTTTCAAAATAGGTTTTAATCCTGATTTTATTTTAAGGGTTACAGCTGATAATGTTTTAACAAGCAATTTATCTGGAATCCTTTCTATTATTGATAATGAAAAAAAGATCCGATCACCTCTATCGAAAAATGATATTTTGAGAGAAGTTGTACATGCTTCAGGGTTTTTTGTGCCAATTATAGCTACTGCGATAAGTGTTCTCTTTATGGTTTTATTGATTTGTAGTATTATGATAGTCTATTTTATGTCTGAATTATCAAGAATGAATAGAAAAAATTTTCCAATTGTTTCTTTGATAACTAAAAATACGGTTTCAAACTCAGAAGTATATGATTTTGCAGCAGCTCCTTTGTATTTTGGAACAGGAATATTGTTAACTTTATTATTATTCCCAGCTCCTGCAAGTTCTGCTGCTATTGCAACGTTTGCTTTTGGAGATAGTGCAGCATCTATTTTTGGTGGCAGAATTTCGAAAAAACCATTTCTTTTTAACAAAGACAAAACTATAGAGGGATCGCTATTTGGTTTCTTTTTCGCTTTTCTAGGGGCAATGTTTTTTGTTTCTCCTCAGATTGCATTATTTGCTGCAGCTGTTGCAATGTTTTTTGAATATTTGCCTTTGCCATTAAATGATAATTTAATTATACCTTTTGCTACTGGACTATTTTTAACTCTCATAATTTAATCTGAAAAATAATTATTTTTGATTATCAAACCATATTTTTGATTGTGAGAAAATTTTTTAATTCTTCTCTCTCTTTTTAATGCTCCAGAACGAGTTTTAAATAATTCCACAAATACAACTTTTTTTGGTTTATGACTTTTTGTATATTTTGCTCCTTTTCCATTCATATGAAGTTTCATTCTATTATCCAAATCTTTTGTAGATCCTGTATAGAAACTTCCATCTTCACACAAAAGAATGTAAACAAAAAAAGTCAATTTCTAAATAATCCCCAAATTCCTTATTAGCAGATATTGTTTAAACTTTATTTCAATCTCTAAGGTATTAAAAATTTTTAGATCGTTTATCTTGTCTTATACTCTTAATCTAGAAAACGTCAATTAGGTATTATTAATAGTAATGTTGAATTTCAGAACGTATTAAGATAAAATGTTTTGGTTTTTGGTATAATTTCTTGTACCACGACTTCTAATCATTTATTTTATGCTGTACTATGCTATCACATTTATTCTGAATATCTGAGAAAAAATATTGGTTTTATGTTTATACCTGATTTTTCTAAGTCATCTTTATTGTAATTTTTTTAATACTAGTTTTGCGTTATTTACGTCAACTTCGAGAATTTTACAATTTTCAAATTGTCTGCTTTCACCTAATATTGTTTTAACCGTGATTGTGTTTTTTTCATCTTTAGCATATATGACATCTTGATAAATTTTTTCTCCATCTAAGATTACGTTAAATTCACACATTTCTGATTCACAATTCGAAGAGAAGTGTTCTCGAAGCTATAAGGTTTTTTCAGAATTACTAAACTTTAATAAAAATATGAGCCACCATTTTTTTATTAATTCCCTTTTTTAATAATCTGATATAATTTCTGAAGACTTAGTTGTTCAGATGTGCTGTCATATTTTCCAATTTTGAAAAAAATTTGTATACAATATCCAAGGGTTAATGCAGTAATTACAGTTCCTATCCATAAAGGTCCACCGAGTAAATACCCTAAACTACTTACAGCAATATCCATTGGAACTCTAATGTGGGAAACAGGTTTGTTAAATTTTCTAGTTAATGCTACCATAAGTCCATCTCTAGGTCCTGCACCAAGTTGAGCTTTGAGGTATAGGAAAACTCCTGCACCCAAGATAATTATGCTTAAAACCAATTGGAGCATTTGAAAGCCAATTTGTGTTTGTATGGGAATTATTTTCCAAAAAATCACAAGATCAATAAAGAATCCGATAGTGACCATGTTTGCAAAAGTCCCAAAACCTGGCGAAAATCCTAGAATCCAACTCACCAGTATAATAACCAATCCAACAATTTGAGTAATTTGTCCAAGAGTTAAAGTCGTGATTATTGTTAATCCGACATGGAATACTCCCCATGGACTTGTTCCCAAAGAAGCATACAAATTTGCGACTATTCCAATTGCTAATATAAAAAATCCTGCAAATAATATTGGAATTCTTGTGATTATGTCCCTTCTAGTTTTTGGTGTCCCCAAATTGAAACCTTCTTCAATTGACAGCCATTAATAGTTAATAAATATTAAATATAAACGAGTTTTATTTTTATTCTTAATAATTGTCTAAAAAAAATCTGTTGTTCTTTTATTAAAAAAATATCTTTATTAATATTCAAAAAAATAATCTATTACCTGCCGTATGAAGGGTTAAATGTTGAGAGTTTTTATCACAAAAGCTAATGGTTCAAGACAATTATTTGATAGAGAAAAAATCATTAGAACATGTTTGAAAATGGGTGTTAATCAAAAAATAGCTATTGACATTGTTAATGAAGTGGAAAGACAACTTTATGATGGGATAACAACATCTAAAATATTCAAACTCGTTTTCAATTTACTTGAGGATAAAAAACCCGCTGTTAGACATTTTCTTGATTTAAGAAAAGCACTTAGTTTAATGATTTCAAAACCAGAATTCGAAAGGTTTGTTCAGATATTACTATCTTTTAATGGTTATGAAGTTAGTTCCAATCAATTATTGCAGGGAAAATGTGTTCAACACGAAGTTGATGGACTTGCAAGAAAAGATGGAGTAACTTTTTTTGTTGAAGCTAAACATCATTATCACTATCATACTCCTACTGGATTGGATGAAAGCAGAATTGCTAGAGCCATTCTAGAAGATGTAACTGAAGGATATGAAATGGAAAAAAAAAATTTAAAAATAGAAAGAGCAATGCTAGTGACTAATACTAGATTTTCAGAACAAGCAATAATTTATGGAAAATGCAGAAACATTTTACAAATAGGCTGGCATTCACCTGGAGAACTAAGTTTGCAGAGAATGATTGAAGAAAAAAAAGTATATCCTTTAAGTTGTATAAGGGGATTACGAACTGAAACACGTATAAGGTTAGTTGATTCAGGGATAATCCTCATCAAACAATTAATAAGCTCAGATCCCTCAAAACTTTCAAGAAAAAGCGGTATTTCTTCTTCAACTTTAAGAAAAACTATTGAAAAAGCAAAAAAAAGTCCATTTTAGCTATAATATTTTTTTTAAATTTTATTTTGATTTTAAGCTGTATCAATTTTTCCTAAAACTTTATAGAACTATCAAAAACTCATGAAACTTTTTTAGATAAATAATTTATTCTTTTATTTTTACTAAATTTCTCAATAGCATATCTGAGCATAATCCTGGGCATTTGACCATAATATTTTCTTAAAAATTCTTCTTCTCTTTCTTGGTCTCTTTTTCCAATTTCCCTTAGCATCCAACCAACTGCTTTATGGATTAGATCATGTTCGTCATTCAATAATGCTTCTGAAATACTTATTGCATCTTCGAAATCGTTGTTTCTTATAAACCTGAAAGTTGAGAGAATTGCTATTCTTCTCTCCCATAAATTATCGGATTTTGCAAGTTCGAACAGAATTGATTTATTTTTATTAATCAAATAGTCTCCAATAATTTTTGGTGCGCTTAAATCTACTAAATCCCAATTGTTAATATTTTTTGTGTTGTTTAGATAAAAATTATAAATTTTGTCCTTACCAGAACTATCAGTTTTTTCATATTTGAGCACTAATATTAGTATTCCCGTCAAACGATATTCATGAACTTTACTGCTTAGTAATTCTTGAAGATCTGTAAAAGATATATCAATATGTCTTTTTGCTACTTTGCGTTGTTCAGGAACAGGAATTCCTAGAAAAATATCGCCTTCACCGTATTCTCCTTTTCCAGTCTTAAAAAATCTTGAAAGTATTCTAGCTTTTTCAGGATTACCTAGTTGTTTCAACTCTTTTTTAATTTGACTCAAAATTATTTATCATAACCTTATTTTCTTAATTAACAAAATTTTTTGATTAAGTTAAATCTTAAAGAAACCTGTTTTTGTAGGTTATAGATTTTGATTTAATCTTAAAAAAACAAACTTTTTCATGTTTCAATAGCTGTTGTTTTAATTATTTCAGCATCTGCACTAAATTCGTCTACGTTTGTTATTTTGACTTTTAGGTGTTCTCCGACTTTACTATTTGCTATGAAGACTAGGACGCCTTTTATGGTAGCCATTCCTTTTCCGTTTGGACTCATCCGGCTAATTATCGCTTCGTATTCTTTATCGACAATAATTGGACTTGCTCTACCTTTATTTTTGGCATTTCTTGGGCTTCTCTTTCTAGGACTAATTGAATATTCTCTCCATTGTTTTTACACGTTACAGTTATTGTCAACGTTTTCTGTAGCTTAAGTATTGCGATTGAAATTTAATTTTAAAGTTTACCAAGTTATAAATGCCCTTAAAAAACTAGCTTTTTTTGGTTTTCTGGATATTTCGCCTCATTTTATTTCTGCATTTTTTATTTTCCAATTATTAATTATCCTGTTTTTTTGTTTTTTTCCTAAGATAAGTAATTATAATTCAGGATTATTATACGATTTAGTAATCTATCTGATGATTTGTTATGCCTGAAAATAATTCTTCTAGCATCGACATATTTGGCATGTTATCGGAAAATAAAGATGAGACAATAAAATCTCAAAGAAAAGAGCTATTGTCTTCTTCAGGAGTGAAAGATCTCTTCAAAGAAGGTGATATTAGCATTAATAAGCGAACCTGTTGGGGCTTAGAATGTAAACTTTGTATAAAAGCATGTCCAACTAACGCTTTGTATTGGCAAACTGGTGAGGTGAAGATCATTAAAGATATTTGCGTTTATTGTGGAGCCTGTGTTTTATGTTGTATGGTCGACGATTGCATACAAGTTAAAAGAAAAAGAGACAAGGGAACAACAGAAAAATTCAGTAAACCAAAAGACGTTATTAAACTCGATGACCGAATCAATTCACAAAAACGAGTTGAACGAATTCTTGCTCTTTTCCCAACAATTGATAAATACTGTGAAAGGTATGAACCATACTAGTAAACCTTTTATTTTTAAGGATTGATTTTTAATATCCTTACTATACAGGATTAACTCTTATATTTACCACATAACATCTAACTAACATGTTGAGGGGAAAAAAGTGAAACTTGTAACTGTTCTACTACCAGAAGCTTATCTTGAAGGTTTAGATGAACTCGTTCGAGGAAATATGTATCCAAGTCGAAGTTCAGTTATACGATCAGCAGTAAGAGACCTTCTGAAAAAAGAGTTATGGGAAAAACGTGGAAGATAACTCGTTAATCTATTTATTCTGAGATCAACTATTAGATTAGTCTAACTGCTTTAATGTCTCTTGCAACAATTTTGCTGTTTTTTTTGGGTTGTCTGCTAACGTTATACTCCTTCCAACTATGAGATAACTAGCCCCCGCATTAAGGGCTGCTTTTGCTTTGCCCCCTTGAACTCCAATCCCTGGAGCAAATATTGGTATTTTATCTCCTAAAATTTTATGAATATCTTTTATTAGCTCCGGTACTGTAGCACCAACAACAACTCCATCGGCACCCCATTTAAGTGCGCTTTTCGCAAAGGAAATATACTGAGGAATTTTTTCTCACCAGTTTTCTCGTAAATTAATTGACCATATCCCTCATTTGAACCTTTATGACTCATGTAAACAAGAAGTATAACTCCACGTTGCTTGTTTTTTGGAACTTCAAAGAGTGGTTTTAAACCCTCTTCCCAACCGACAAATGGATTAGCGATTATTGCGTCAAAACCAGCTGCAAAATAATAGTCTCCTATTATTTGATTAGTATTGCCCCAATATCATTTACTTTGGAATCCATTATTGCCGGCATACCTTTTTCATGAATTTTATCAACCAGTTTTTGAACACCTTCAAATGTACCCAAAGGAAGAACTAAATGATGATTGATTTTTACAGCACAAATATATGGGTGAACTTCATTGAAAATAAATTTTGGGCTTTAGCGAGAAGATTCTCGTGATAACTTGACTCATAAAAAGGGAAATCTAAAGCTAAAACAATTCTGTCTCTTTTTTTTTGCAATTTCTTTTATGTTAAATCTACTCATAAACGTTATCCTTCTCTTACTATAGGACAATGTTCAATAACTTTAGCGTTTAGATTTCATTTTAGTTCTTTAATCAAGGAATAACTTAAGATTATCCTTAATTGAAGCGAAACTTAAAATATCGATCTTAATTTTGTGTAGAATTACCTTTAACTATTAAATTAACGTTCAAAAAAAACGATTAAGGGGAAAAAATTGAATAAAACCCTTACAGAAAAAATACTTTCAACACCTTTAATGAAGGCCAAATGGTTTCTGGTGACAAACTTGGAGTAACTATTGATCATACTCTAACTCAGGATTCCACTGGAACTTTAGCCTATCTTGAGTTTGAAGCCATGGGAGTTCCAAAAGTCAAAACAGAACTGAGCTTGAGCTTTGTTGACCACAACATGCTTCAGAATGATTTCCGCAACGCCGATGATCACCGCTACTTACAAGGAATTGCAGCAAAATTTGGAATAGTCTTCTCTCGTCCAGGCAACGGTATCTGTCATCAACTCTATCTCGAACGTTTTGCAAAGCCAGGCACTACTCTGCTGGGAAGTGATAGCCACACTCCAACTGCTGGGGGAATGGGTATGATTGCTATGGGTGCTGGAGGTTTAGATGTTGCAGCTGCAATGGCGGGTGAACCGTTCTATTTGGAAATGCCGGAAATCATAGGAATAAAACTAAACGGAAAACTTTCACCGTTTGTTTCAGCCAAAGATGTCATTCTTCAATTTTAAAACAACTCACAGTAAAAGGCGGAGTAAATAAGATCTTAGAATACTATGGTCAAGGACGTAAAACGCTAAGCATTCCTGAAAGAGGAACTATAGCGAATATGGGCACCGAAACTGGAGCAACAACATCAATCTTCCCTTCAGATGAAGTTACAAGAACTTTTCTGCGTGGACAAGAACGAGAAAACCAATGGATTGAACTCAAAGCAGACGAAGGAGCCAAATATGTAGAAGTTATTGAAATTGACCTCTCAGATGGTAGAACCATTAATTGCTCTGCCTCATAGTCCCGATAACATTAAAGCTGTAAGTGAACTTGAAGGCACCAAAGTGGATCAAGTCTGTATAGGAAGCTGCACCAATTCGTCTTTACGAGACCTAAAAATTGTTTCCGCTTTATTAAAGGGTAAAAAAATTAACGAAGACACAAGCCTCACTATCTCAGCTGGCTCAAGACAAGCACTCGAAAACCTTGCAATTACAGGTGAACTCGAACCCTTAATTCAATCTGGAGCAAGAATACTTGAAAACGCTTGTGGACCATGCATAGGAATTGGGCAAGCCCCCACAACTGAAGGCGTGTCACTTCGAACCTTCAACCGCAACTTCAAGGGACGCTCTGGGACCCAAGACGCTAAAGTCTACTTAGTTAGTCCAGAAACAGCAGTCGCGGCAGCTATTACGGGAAAAATAACTGATCCACGAAAACTTGGTGAATACCCAGAAATTTCGATTCCGGAAAAGTTTGCCTTGAGTGATGCTATGTTTATTTATCCCACTGGAAAGTCCATTGACAAAGTTGTTAGGGGACCTAATATTAAGCCCTTGCCCAAATTCAAAACTATGCCTGAAAAACTATCAGGAGTAATTTTACTAAAACTCGGTGATAACGTTTCTACCGACGACATTCTACCTGGCGGTTCAGAAATCATGTCTTTGAGAAGTAACATCCCAGAAATAAGCAATTACACCTTCATCCATATTGACAAAACATTTGCTACCAGAGCATTAAAAGAGAATGGCGGATTTATAATTGGAGGTGAAAACTATGGCCAAGGCTCATCACGCGAACACGCAGCACTCGCACCAAAATATCTTGGTGTTAAAGCAATAATTGCAAAATCTTTTGCCAGAATACATTTAGCTAATCTGGTCAACTTTGGGATATTACCCTTGACTTTCAATTGTAAACAGGACCTCAAACGAATAAATCAAGGTGACATTTTGAGTATTGACGTAAAAAATCTGGAAAATATGTTATTTTTAACAAATGATACTAAACAAGATACTATTAAAGTAGAGCTCAATTTGAGCAATCGAGAAAAAATAATGGTAAAAGCAGGCGGAAAATTAGCTGAGATAAGAGCAAAACAAATCAATACTAGCAAATATTAAGGTTTATTACCTTGAAAATTTAATATTTCTAATATGGTTCTAAAAGATGTTTCTAACAAAAGAAGCAAGAACTGCTTTTATGTTAGGTAATGAAGCGATAGTTAGGGGAGCTTTAGAAGCAGACGTAAAAATGGTAGCATTCATCCAGGTGCTCCAACATCAGAAGTGTTAGATACTTTTTCAGCTGCTGTAGATAAATTTGACTACCAAATGGAAATTACGTCAAATGAGAAAGTAGCCCTTGAAGTATGTGCTGGTGCAGCTTTCTCAGGAGTTCGTAGTCTTACAGCCATGAAGAGTGTAGGAACTAACGTGGCTTCCGATATTTTGTTTGTTCTTGGTTATACTGGCGTTAGAGGAGGTCTTGTTATAGTTATGGCTGATGATCCTCATGCTCATTCTTCTCAATCAGAAGAAGATGGCAGATTCTTTGCTACAAACTCGTATATCCCAATGCTTGAGCCAACTTCTCCTCAAGAAGCAAAAGACATGACTAAAAGAGCATTTGAAATTTCTGAAAGACATCGTGTTCCTGTAATTATTCGTACAGTCACAAGAGTTAATCATCAAAGTGGACTTGTAAATCTGAATGAATTCAAACGTAAGGAATTCACGAAAGTAAAATGGACGGAACTAGGAGAAAAATATGTTACTTTAGGCGAGGTAGCTAGACAAAAAAACTCAAAATGCTAGAACGCACAAAAAGCCCTTTCTGAAGAATTTCGAAACTTCAGAATTCAATCTAATTGCAAATGCTGAATCTGAAATTGGAATAATAACTTCATCTGTTTCTTATTTACATGTTCTTGAAGCTCTTAAAATTCTAGGATTACAAAATAAGATTAAAATTTTAAAATTAGGTACTACCTATCCGCTACCAAAACAATTAATTAGTAATTTTCTAATACCTCTAAAAAAAGTAATAATAGTTGAAGAATTATCGCCATATATAGAAAAAGAAATATATGTTTTATCAAAAGATGTCAATTCAAATCTTAAAATTTTTGGAAAACTTTCTAATACTTTTTCAGAAGCTTGGGAATACAATCCGGATATAGTCGCTACAGGAATCGCCTCGGCAACAAAAACAAAAAAACCTGATTACCAAGAATTAATTCTTAAAGCAAAAAAACTAAAGGATGATATGCCTGATCGATATCCAACTTTCTGTGCTGGTTGTCCACATAGAGCCACTTTTGCAGCATTAAATCAAGCTTTAAAAATCCAGGTATCTAAAGGTCAAAAACATTATTTTGCTAATGACATAGGATGCTATTCTATGTGGATATACCCGCCAATATCTCGTTCAGATAGTTCACTATGTATGGGAGCTGGAGTAGGTGTGGCTAATGGCTTATCTCATGTTCTTGAAGAGAAAGTAGTAGCAATAATTGGAGGATTCAACCTTCTTCCATGCAGGTATTCCGGCTATCGTCAATGCTGTTCATAGTGGAAACAAATTTACAGTATTTATCTTGGATAATTCCGTAACAGCAATGACCGGTCAACAATTTAATCCCTCAACTGAATTCATCGCAGGTGGCAGAAAAGGAAAAAAAGTTTTAATTGAAAACATTTGTCAGGCTATTGGTGTGGATTTTGTAGAAGTTGTAGATTCCTATGATGTAAAAAATAACATTGAGGTATTTAGAAGAGTTTTGGATTTTGATGGTTTATCAGTGGTTATCTCCAGAAGAGAATGTGCCTTGTACGGTGATAGAGTCAAGAGGAAAAAGGGAGAACCTATTGTACCTTTCTACGTTGATAAAACTATGTGCAAAAGGCCTTATGTGTGCCTTCGGACTTTCTATTGTCCTGCTTATGAAATAGATAATGATAAACAACCTCGAATTTCTCTTGAACTTTGTGATGGATGTTCTGTTTGTTCCAAGTTATGTCCTCTTCATTCAGTGAAACAAGCTGGAGTGAAAAAATGAGTTTAAATGTTTTTATTTGTGGAGTTGGTGGTCAGGGTTTGGTCCTTTTAACTAGAGTTATTGGTGATGCTTGCGCAAAAAGTGGCAAAAAAATAATAACGGGTGAAATGTATGGGCTTTCTCAGAGAAGTGGCGCTGTTTCTGTACATATGCGTATCGGAGATGATGCCTTTTCACCGTTAATTCCTGTTGGACAAGCAGATATTATGATTGCTTTGGAAGCTATCGAGGCTTTACGATATATTGAATATCTTAAGAAAGATGGGATAATTTTAATTAATAAACGAATAATGCACCCTCCAATAGAGACTTCAAAAATAATTGATTCAAAAAATAAAATTGAATATTTTGGTTTAGATCAAGTTATTGCGAAGCTTAAAACTTGGACATCAAATATTGCCCTAATAGATGCTTTAAAACTAGCTAAAGAAAGCGGAAATGCGAGAACTGAAAACACAGTTTTTCTTGGATCTTTATCAGCTTTACAAGTATTTCCCGTTGAAGAAAAACATATCAAACAAAGCATTATTGATGCAGTTCCAAAAAAAACTGTAGAAGTGAACCTCAAAGCCTTTGAATTAGGTAGAAAAAATGCTTATGACTGACTATGTACCCATGTTGCATGTCGAGAAAAAAC
>CAVQPF010000002.1:0-23159 GCA_963714725.1 Candidatus Bathyarchaeota archaeon | reverse complement strand
TAATTTAATCTGAAAAATAATTATTTTTGATTATCAAACCATATTTTTGATTGTGAGAAAATTTTTTAATTCTTCTCTCTCTTTTTAATGCTCCAGAACGAGTTTTAAATAATTCCACAAATACAACTTTTTTTGGTTTATGACTTTTTGTATATTTTGCTCCTTTTCCATTCATATGAAGTTTCATTCTATTATCCAAATCTTTTGTAGATCCTGTATAGAAACTTCCATCTTCACACAAAAGAATGTAAACAAAAAAAGTCAATTTCTAAATAATCCCCAAATTCCTTATTAGCAGATATTGTTTAAACTTTATTTCAATCTCTAAGGTATTAAAAATTTTTAGATCGTTTATCTTGTCTTATACTCTTAATCTAGAAAACGTCAATTAGGTATTATTAATAGTAATGTTGAATTTCAGAACGTATTAAGATAAAATGTTTTGGTTTTTGGTATAATTTCTTGTACCACGACTTCTAATCATTTATTTTATGCTGTACTATGCTATCACATTTATTCTGAATATCTGAGAAAAAATATTGGTTTTATGTTTATACCTGATTTTTCTAAGTCATCTTTATTGTAATTTTTTTAATACTAGTTTTGCGTTATTTACGTCAACTTCGAGAATTTTACAATTTTCAAATTGTCTGCTTTCACCTAATATTGTTTTAACCGTGATTGTGTTTTTTTCATCTTTAGCATATATGACATCTTGATAAATTTTTTCTCCATCTAAGATTACGTTAAATTCACACATTTCTGATTCACAATTCGAAGAGAAGTGTTCTCGAAGCTATAAGGTTTTTTCAGAATTACTAAACTTTAATAAAAATATGAGCCACCATTTTTTTATTAATTCCCTTTTTTAATAATCTGATATAATTTCTGAAGACTTAGTTGTTCAGATGTGCTGTCATATTTTCCAATTTTGAAAAAAATTTGTATACAATATCCAAGGGTTAATGCAGTAATTACAGTTCCTATCCATAAAGGTCCACCGAGTAAATACCCTCAGAACTCTTCAGCAATATCCATTGGAACTCTAATGTGGAAACCATCTTTGTGAATTTTTTAGTTAATGCTACCATAATTCCATCTCTAGGTCCTCCGCCAAGAACTAGGAGTTTGTGTATAGGAAAACTCCTGCACCCAAGATAATTGTTTAAAACCAATTGGAGCATTTGAAAGCCAATTTGTGTTTGTATGGAATGTTTTCCAAAGAATCACAAGATCAATAAAGAATCCGATAGTGACCATGTTTCCAGAAAGTTCCAAAACCTGGCCAAAATCCTAGAATCCAACTCACCAGTATAATAACCAATCCAACAATTTGAGTAATTTGTCCAAGGTTAAAATTGCATTTGACTATTGTTAATCCGACATGTCGATGTTCCATGGACTTGTTCCCAAAGAACATACCAATTCCATCTCAATTGCTCATATAAAAAATCCTGCAAATAATATTCGATATCATGTCCCTTTAGTTTTCGGTGTTCCCGATTGAAACCTTCTCCAATCGACAGCCATTAATAGTTAATAAATATTAAATATAAACGGGTTTTTATTTTTATTCTTAATAATTGTCTGAAAAAAATCTGTTATTCTTTTATGCTAAAAAATATCTTTATTAATATTCAAAAAAATAATCTACTACCTGCAGTATGAAGGGGCATATGTTGAGAGTTTCTACACAAAAGCTAATGGTTCAAAGACAATTATTGGATAGAGAAAAAATCATTAGAACATGTTTGAAAATGGGTGTTAATCAAAAAATAGCTATTGACATTGTTAATGAAGTGGAAAGACAACTTTATGATGGGATAACAACGTCTAAAATTTTCAAACTCGTTTTCAATTTACTTGAGGATAAAAAACCCGCTGTTAGACATTTTTTTGATTTAAGAAAAGCACTTAGTTTAATGATTTCAAAACCAGAATTCGAAAGGTTTGTTCAGATATTACTATCTTTTAATGGTTATGAAGTTAGTTCCAATCAGTTATTGCAGGCAAATGTGTTGAACACGAAGTTGATGGACTTGCAAGAAAATATGGAGTGACTTTTTTTGTTGAAGCTAAGCATCATTATCACTATCATACTCCTACTGGATTGGATGAAAGCAGAATTGCTAGAGCCGTTGGAAGATGTAACTGAAGGATATGAAATGGAAAAAAATAATTTAAAAATAGAAAGAGCAATGCTCGTGACTAAATACGGTACTTCAGAACAAGCAATAATTTATGGAAAATGTAGAAATATTTTACAAATAGGCTGGCATTCGCCTGGAGAACTAAGTTTGCAGAGAATGATTGAAGAAAAAAGAGTATATCCTTTAAGTTGTATAAGGGGATTACGAACTGAAACACGCATAAGGTTAGTTGATTCAGGCATAATCCTCATCAAACAATTAATAAGCTCAGATCCCTCAAAACTTTCAAGAAAAAGTGGTATTTCTTCGTCAACTTTAAGAAAAACTATTGAAAAAGCAAAAAAAAGTCCCTTTTAGCTATAATATTTTTTTTAAATTTTATTTTGATTTTAAGCTGTATCAATTTTTTCTGAAACTTTATAGAACTATCAAAAACTCTTATGAAACTTTTTTAGATAAATAATTTTTTCTTTTATTTTTACTAAATTTCTCAATAGCATATCTGAGCATGATCCTGGGCATTTGACCATAATATTTTCTTAAAAATTCTTCTTCTCTTTCTTGGTCTCTTTTTCCAATTTCCCTTAGCATCCAACCAACTGCTTTATGGATTAGATCATGTTCGTCATTCAATAATGCTTCTGAAATACTTATTGCATCTTCGAAATCGTTGTTTCTTATAAACCTGAAAGTTGAGAGAATTGCTATTCTTCTCTCCCATAAATTATCGGATTTTGCAAGTTCTAATAGAATTGATTTATTTTTATTAATCAAATAGTCTCCAATAATTTTTGGTGCGCTTAAATCTACTAAATCCCAATTGTTAATGTTTTTTGTGTTGTTTAGATAAAAATTATAAATTTTGTCCTTACCAGAACTATCAGTTTTTTCATATTTGAGCACTAATATTAGTATTCCCGTTAAACGATATTCATGAACTTTACTGCTTAGTAATTCTTGAAGATCTGTAAAAGATATATCAATATGTCTTTTTGCTACTTTGCGTTGTTCAGGAACAGGAATTCCTAGAAAAATATCGCCTTCACCGTATTCTCCTTTTCCAGTCTTAAAAAATCTTGAAAGTATTCTAGCTTTTTCAGGATTACCGATTTGTTTCAACTCTTTTTTAATTTGACTCAAAATTATTTATCATAACCTTATTTTCTTAATTAACAAAATTTTTTGATTAAGTTAAATCTTAAAGAAACCTGTATTTGTAGGTTATAGATTTTGATTTAATCTTAAAAAAACAAACTTTTTCATGTTTCAATAGCTGTTGTTTTAATTATTTCAGCATCTGCACTAAATTCGTCTACGTTTGTTATTTTGACTTTTAGGTGTTCTCCGACTTTACTATTTGCTATGAAGACTAGGACGCCTTTTATGGTAGCCATTCCTTTTCCGTTTGGACTCATCCGGCTAATTATCGCTTCGTATTCTTTATCGACAATAATTGGACTTGCTCTACCTTTATTTTTGGCATTTCTTGGGCTTCTCTTTCTAGGACTAATTGAATATTCTCTCCATTGTTTTTACACGTTACAGTTATTGTCAACGTTTTCTGTAGCTTAAGTATTGCGATTGAAATTTAATTCTAAAGTTTACCAAGTTATAAATGCCCTTAAAAAACTAGCTTTTTTTGGTTTTCTGGATATTTCGCCTCATTTTATTTTTGCATTTTTTATTTTCCAATTATTAATTATCCTGTTTTTTTGTTTTTTTCCTAAGATAAGTAATTATAATTCAGGATTATTATACGATTTAGTAATCTATCTGATGATTTGTTATGCCTGAAAATAATTCTTCTAGCATCGACATATTTGGCATGTTATCGGAAAATAAAGATGAGAAAATAAAATCTCAAAGAAAAGAGCTATTGTCTTCTTCAGGAGTGAAAGATCTCTTCAAAGAAGGTGATATTAGCATTAATAAGCGAACCTGTTGGGGCTTAGAATGTAAACTTTGTATAAAAGCATGTCCAACTAACGCTTTGTATTGGCAAACTGGTGAGGTGAAGATCATTAAAGATCTTTGCGTTTATTGTGGAGCCTGTGTTTTATGTTGTATGGTCGACGATTGCATACAAGTTAAAAGAAAAAGAGACAAGGGAACAACAGAAAAATTCAGTAAACCAAAAGACGTTATTAAACTCGATGACCGAATCAATTCACAAAAACGAGTTGAACGAATTCTTACTCTTTTCCCAACAATTGATAAATACTGTGAAAGGTATGAACCATACTAGTAAACCTTTTATTTTTAAGGATTGATTTTTAATATCCTTACTATACAGGATTAACTCTTATATTTACCACATAACATCTAACTAACATGTTGAGGGGAAAAAAGTGAAACTTGTAACTGTTCTACTACCAGAAGCTTATCTTGAAGGTTTAGATGAACTCGTTCGAGGAAATATGTATCCAAGTCGAAGTTCAGTTATACGATCAGCAGTAAGAGACCTTCTGAAAAAAGAGTTATGGGAAAAACGTGGAAGATAACTCGTTAATCTATTTATTCTGAGATCAACTATTAGATTAGTCTAACTGCTTTAATGTCTCTTGCAACAATTTTGCTGTTTTTTTTGGGTTGTCTGCTAACGTTATACTCCTTCCAACTATGAGATAACTAGCCCCGCATTAAGGGCTGCTTTTGCTTTGCCCCCTTGAACTCCAATCCCTGGAGCAAATATTGGTATTTTATCTCCTAAAATTTTATGAATATCTTTTATTCGCTCCGGTACTGTAGCACCAACAACAACTCCATCAGCTCCCCATTTTAATGCCTTTCTAGCAAAGGAAATATACTGAGGAATTTTTTCATCATTACTTTTATCGTAAATAAATTGACCATATCCCTCTTTTGCACCTTTATGACTCATGTATACGAGAAGTATAACACTACGTTGCATCTTTTTAGCAACTTCAAATATTGGTTTTAATCCCTCAATCCAACCAACAAAAGGGTTAGCTATAATTGCGTCAAAACCTGCTGAATAATAATACTCTGCAATTACCTTATTAGTTGCCCCAATATCATTTGCTTTACAATCCATTATTACAGGCATATCTTTTTCATGAATTGTTTCAATTAGTTTTTTTACTCCTTGAAAGGTACCCAATGGAAGAACTAAATGATGATTGATTTTTACAGCACTAATATATGGGTGAACTTCATTGAAAACACATTTTGCCTTAGCGAGAAGGGTCTCTTGATTATTTGACTCATAAAAAGGGAAATCCAAAGCTAAAACAATTCTAGTCTCTTTTTTTTTAGCAACTTCTTTTATATTAAATCTACTCATAAGCGTTATCCTTCTCTTATTTTAGGACAATTTCAATAACTTTAGTGTTTAGATTATCATTTTAAGGTTTTTTAATTCCAAGCAATAAATTAAGATTATCGTTTATTGCGTGAACCTTAAATTAACGATTCTTAACTTCTTAGTTTAGAATTACCTTTAATTATTAATTATTAATGTTCAAAAAAAACGGTTTATGGGGAAAAAACTTGGATAAAAATCTTACAGAAAAAATTCTTTCATCACATTTAATTGAAGGCCAAATGGTGCCTGGAGATCAAATTGGAGTATCTATTGATCATACTCTTACTCAGGATTCTACTGGAACTTTAGCCTATCTGGAATTTGAGGCAATGGGTGTATCTCAAGTTCAAACAAAATTGAGCTTGAGCTTTGTCGATCATAACATGCTTCAAAATGATTATAGAAATGCTGATGACCATAAATATTTACAGGAAATAGCAGAAAAATATGGAATAGTTTTTTCGAGACCTGGAAACGGTATTTGTCATCAGCTTTATTTAGAACGTTTTTCAAAACCTGGTTACACACTTCTGGGAAGTGATAGTCACACTCCAACGGGTGGTGGTATTGGAATGATTGCCATTGGTGCTGGAGGTTTAGATGTTGCTGCCGCTATGGCTGGAGAAGCTTTCTTTTTAGAAATGCCAAGTGTAATGGGTATAAAACTTAAAGGATCTTTATCGCCATTTGTTAGCGCAAAAGATGTTATATTGTCACTTTTAAAAAAACTTACTGTTAAGGGCGGAGTTAATAAAATCCTCGAATATTTTGGTCCAGGCGTAAACACATTAAGTGTTCCTGAACGGGGAACGATAACCAATATGGGAACCGAAACAGGAGCAACAACGTCAATATTTCCATCAGATGAAGTGACAAAATCATTTCTACGAAGTCAAGGACGTGAAAACCAATGGTTAGAATTAAAATCTGATAAAAATGCTAGTTACAGTGAATTGATTGAACTAAATCTATCTGATTTAGAGCCTCAATTAGCTCTCCCACACAGTCCAGATAAAGTGGAGACTGTCAAGAACATTGAGGGTACACCTGTGGATCAAGTATGTATAGGAAGTTGCACTAATTCTTCTTTAAGAGACCTAAAAATGGTTGCTAATCTGCTTAGAAATAGAAAAGTTAATGATACTGTGAGTTTAACGATATCACCGGGTTCCAGACAAGTTTTAGAAAACCTTGTTTCAAGTGGGGATCTCTTGGATATGATTAAGGCTGGAGCACGAGTAATTGAGAATGGGTGTGGTCCATGTATTGGAATTGGACAAGCTCCTGCAACTAACGCAGTTACTCTTAGAACTTTTAATAGGAACTTTAAGGGTCGCTCTGGAACTCAAAATGCTAAAATATATTTGGTTAGTCCTGAAACCGCTGTTGCTTCTGCAATTTATGGGGAAATAACTGATCCGCGAAAACTTGGGACTTATCCTGAAATAGTAATGCCTGAAAAAATGTTAATTGATGATTCTCAGTTTATTTTTCCATCTGAAAAATTCAATTCAAGAGAAATTTTGAGAGGTCCGAACATAAAACCACTTCCTGATTTTCCGACTTTGCCTAATGTTCTTAATGGAGAAGTATTGCTAAAAACTAGAGATAACATCTCAACAGATGATATTCTTCCAGGTGGTTCTGAAGTTATGTCATTGAGAAGCAATATTCCAGAGATAAGCAAACATGTTTTCCGATACATAGATTCCTTGTTTTCCAAAAGAGCTTTAGAAAAAGCTGGTGGTTTTATTATTGGTGGTGAAAACTATGGTCAAGGTTCTTCGAGAGAGCATGCTGCATTGGCACCTAAATTTCTTGGCATTAAAGCAATTATTGCCAAGTCATTTGCTAGAATACATCAAGCTAATCTTGTAAATTTTGGAATATTGCCACTAACTTTCATTGGTAAACAGGACTATCAACGAATAAATCAAGGTGACATTTTGAGCATTGACGTGAAAGATCTGGGAAATATATTATTTTTAACGAATGCTACTACACAAGATACTTTTAGAGTAGAGCTCAATTTGAGTGATCGCGAAAAAATAATGGTAAAAGCCGGTGGAAAATTAGCTGCGATAAGAGCGAAACAACTCAAAGCTAGCGAATATTAAGGTTTATTACCTTAACAATTTACTATTTCTAATATGGTTCTAAAAGATGTTTTAACAAAAGAAGCAAGAACTGCTTTTATGTTAGGTAATGAAGCGATAGTTAGGGGTGCTTTAGAAGCAGACGTAAAAATGGTGGCATTCTATCCAGGTGCTCCAACATCAGAAGTGTTAGATACTTTTTCAGCTGCAGTAGATACATTTGATTACCAAATGGAAATTACTTCAAATGAGAAAGTAGCCCTTGAAGTTTGTGCCGGTGCAGCTTTCTCAGGAGTTCGTAGTCTTACAGCTATGAAGAGTGTAGGAACTAACGTGGCTTCTGATATTTTATTTGTTCTTGGTTATACTGGAGTTAGAGGAGGTCTTGTTATAGTTATGGCTGATGATCCTCATGCTCATTCTTCTCAATCAGAAGAAGATGGTAGATTCTTTGCAACGAACTCATATATTCCAATGCTTGAGCCAGCTTCTCCTCAAGAAGCAAAAGACATGACTAAAAGAGCATTTGAAATTTCTGAAAGGCATCGTGTTCCTGTAATTATTCGAACTGTGACGAGAGTGAATCATCAAAGTGGAATCGTTAATTTAAATGAATTCAATCGTAAGGACTTCAAGAAAGTCAAATGGTTAGCGATAGGGGAAAAATATACTACTTTAGGCGAGGTAGCTAGACAAAAAAAACTCAAAATGCTAGAACGGACAAAAGCCCTCTCTGAAGAATTTGAAACTTCAGAATTCAATTTACTTACAAATACTGAATCTGAAATTGGAATAATAACCTCATCTGTTTCCTATTTGCATGTTCTAGAAGCTCTTAAAATTCTTGGATTACAAAATAAGATTAAGATTTTAAAATTAGGTACTACCTATCCGCTACCAAAACAACTAATTAGTAAATTTCTAAGACCTCTGAAAAAAGTAATAATAGTTGAAGAATTATCACCCTACCTGGAAAAAGAAATTTATGTCTTATCAAAAGACGTCAATCCTAGTCTTGCAATTTTTGGAAAACTTTCTGACACTTTTTCAGAAGCTTGGGAATACAATCCAGATATTGTTGCTACAGGAATCGCCTTAGCAACTGAAACAAAAAAACCTGATTACCAAGAATTAATTCTTCAAGCTAAAAACCTAAGGGGTGATCTTCCTGATCGATATCCAACTTTCTGTGCAGGATGTCCGCATAGAGCCACCTTTGTAGCTTTAAATCAAGCTCTAAAAATCCAAGTGTCTAAAGGTCAAAACCATTATTTTGCTAATGATATAGGCTGCTATTCGATGTGGATATATCCACCAATATCTCGTTCAGATAGTTCACTATGTATGGGAGCTGGAGTAGGTGTGGCTAATGGTTTATCTCATGTTATTGAAGAGAGAGTAGTGGCAATAATTGGAGATTCCACCTTCTTCCATGCAGGTATTCCGGCTATCGTTAATGCTGTTCATAATGCAAACAAGTTCACTGTATTTATCTTGGATAATTCAGTAACAGCAATGACTGGTCAACAATTTAATCCCTCAACTGAATTCATTGCAGGTGGAAGAAAAGGAAAAAAAGTTCTAATTGAGAATATTTGTAAGGCTATTGGAGTGGATTTTGTAGAAGTTGTGGATTCCTATGATGTAAAAAATAACATTGAAGTATTTAGAAAAGCTTTGGATTTTGATGGTTTATCAGTGGTTATCTCTAGAAGAGAATGTGCATTATACGGTGATAGAATTAAGAGAAGAAAGGGAGAACCTATTGTGCCTTTCTACGTTGATAAAACCATGTGTAAACGACCTTATGTGTGCCTTCGAACTTTCTATTGTCCTGCGTATGAACTCGATAATGATAAACAACCTCGAATCTCTCTTGAGCTTTGTGATGGATGCTCTGTTTGTTCCAAGTTATGTCCTCTTCATTCAGTAAAACGAGCTGGGGTGAAAAAATGAGTTTAAACGTTTTTATCTGTGGCGTTGGTGGTCAGGGTTTAGTTCTGTTAACTAGAGTTATTGGTGATGCTTGCGCAAAAAGTGGCTTAAAAATAGTGACTGGTGAAATGTATGGGCTTTCACAGAGAAGTGGGGCTGTTTCTGTTCATATGCGAATAGGTGATGATGCTTTTTCACCGTTAATTCCAATTGGACAAGCAGATATACTGATTGCTTTGGAAGCTATCGAGTCTTTGCGATACATAGAATATCTTAAAAAAGACGGGATAATTTTAATGAATAAAAGAATAATGCACCCTCCAATAGAGACTTCAAAAATAATTGATTCAAAAAATAAAATTGAATACTTTGGGATAGATCAAGTTATTACGAAGCTGAAAAATTGGACATCAAATATTGCTCTTATAGATGCTTTAAAACTAGCCAAAGAAAGCGGAAATGTGAGAACTGAAAACACGGTTTTTCTGGGGTGTTTGTCAGCATTACAAGTATTCCCAGTTGAAGAAAAATATATCAAACAAAGCATTATTGATGCTGTTCCAAAAAAAACTGTAGAAATGAACCTTAAAGCATTCGAATTAGGGAGAAAAAATGCTTATGACTCCCTATGCACCCAGGTTGAATGTCGAGAAAAAAACTGATCTACTATTTGGGATCAAACAGATCTTCCTTTTTCTTTTTTTTCTACGAATTTTTACTAAACCACTCTAAACCATCTAAATTTGGCAATAATAATCTCTGATTAAATGAACGAGTGCAGTCCGGCCAATATGAATGAGATCAATATTGTAATCATCACTATAATACAGGAAATTACAGAAAAACACAATGCTGTTTTCCTTCTATTTTCAAAAAAAAACAAGAGACTTGTTGAAAAAGTGGAAAACAGTATTAAGGTCATTGTTTCTTTTGGATCCCAAGACCAAAAACTACTCCATGCTAATTGAGCCCAAATTATTCCTGTGACTAATCCTAAAAGAGTAAATAGCCAAGCTAAAATGCCAAGATGCTTTGTTTTGTTTTGAGGGTTAATTCTATTAATTATTAAAAAGAAAGTGAATATAAATACCAAAATATGTCCTGCGATTGCTAATGGAGGATGTATGTAAAGCATTATAGAGCTTAATTCATGAAGACCCATTTTTTGTGATTCCCTGATTCAATTTATATTTAACGATTTTTGTTTTGATATTTATTTAATAATATTACATGGTTTTTTTGTTTTAATTTTCTTTTAAAAATGATAATTATGCTGATTACCCCCATTAAAATTATTGGCATTAAAAAAGTTGAGAATTCAGGAATAGATTCAGTAACTTGAATATTGATCATAGCAATCGCTGTTTGCGGGGGACTACTTGAATCAAAAGCGATAATTCGCAGATTTATTGTTCCATTATTATTGGGAACTTTCCAAGTTAATGAACCATTATTTGCTATGTTATTAGCTATAATTGTCCAAAATTCACTACTTTTTGAAGTAAGATATTCTAAAGTTATTCTTAAAGGAGGTGTACCTCCATTTGTAAGCCAACTGATATTTTGATTTGTTAAAGAAGGCCATTTTTCTCTCTCTTTTGGTGATTGAAAGATTACTGATAATTGGTTTATTATTGGTGTTGGTGTGGGTGTTGGAGTTTGTGTTGGTGTGGGTGTTGGAGTTTGTGTTGGTGTGGGTGTTGGAGTTTGTGTTGGTGTGGGTGTTGGAGTTTGTGTTGGTGTGGGTGTTGGAGTTTGTGTTGGTGTGGGTGTTGGAGTTTGTGTTGGTGTGGGTGTCTGGAGTTTGTGTTGGTGTGGGTGTTGGAGTACTTGTAGGTTGACCCACAGTTATTGGAATTGAATAAGTGTCTGAAAATTGAGAAAGTCCATGCAGATTTGTACCAGTAGCGCTAATCTGAATTGTATCAAAACCATCAGTAAATCCAGTTATCTGCCAAACAGCACTTCTTTTGCCGATGGACATCTCTCCGAGATATTGGGTTTTTGAATCAACTGAAAAAAATCCGTGTTGTGAAGATATGCTTAAAGAAACACTTGATATAATATCATAATCCCCAGGGCTTCCCCCATTTTCAATAATCACAGAAACCGTCTTTGTTTGCTCTTTATCTATCTCAGAAGGTATTTCAGTTTGAACATCATTTTCTAGAATATCCAAATATTGATCATAAGCTCCATTTGGAAAAGGATGACAGGGGCTACATGGATTATTAGATACACCTTCAGCTTTAGGTGAAAATACAATAAATAAAATAACAGACAACGATACTCCAAGTAGGCTATACGTAGCTTTTTTCAAATAGGTGAACCTCTTTCTATATCGCTGTTATTTTTACAATCAAGAATAATAATAGTTGTTTTTCTACTTTTCTAATAAAACTTAGTCTTTTAAGACTTAACACCAACTAAACAATAAATCTGTTTTTTATTTTTCGAAAAATTTAATTGGTGCGGGGGTGGGATTTGAACCCTGTACCCAGTGGAGATATCACCCGTTTAACTTTCAATTTTTTTTAATTTTATTTTATAGAAACTAGTCCGTTTATGAAAATTTGTAACTTCTATATCATAGATTTGTTTAATATATAAACGCAAAATATTAATATAGTTTAATAACAGAACTTTAGATGTTGGTAACTGGAGAGTTGAATATGGCTGGAAAAAAAGTCCATCTAAAAATTGGCGAAATGAAGACCAATGTTGGTCTTATTAAAAATCTGGAATTATCAGTTGGTAAACTTGTTAATGACTCTTGGGAAGAACCTATGGGGCCTACTCCTATGCCAGGCTTAACAACTCTTAGAGATTGGGATATGAAACTTCTCACTAAGTATAAACCATTTTATTTGCCTGTTTGTGACCTTTGTTGTCTTTGCACTTATGGTAAATGTGATTTGACCGCAGGAAAACGTGGAGCTTGTGGACTTGATATGGCTGCTCAATCATCCCGTATTGTGTTGTTGGCTTGCAGTATAGGAGCGGCCACCCATACAGGCCATGCTCGCCATATGGTCGATCATTTAATAGAAACATTTGGTAGAAGACATCCCTTGAATGTAGGTGGCTTAAATGTCAAAGTTGAGGCACCAGTTACTCGTTTGGTCACAGGAATAAGGCCTCAAACTCTCGAAGATTTGGACGAAGTTTTGGAATATTGTGAAAAACAGATTACCCATTTGTTATCGGTTGCGCACACAGGACAAGAAGCAAATAATCTGGATTTTGAATCAAAAGCTTTTCACGCTGGTAGAATTGATCAAGTAGGAATGGAAGTCGCAGATATTTCTCAAATTTCCGCATTTGACTTTCCTAAGGCTGATCCGGAAGCTCCGCTTATTGAAATGGGAATTGGTACTGTTGATAAGTCAAAACCAGTAATCATGTGCATCGGTCATAACGTTGTGCCTTCAATTGGAATAATCGATTATATGAACAATAACAATCTTGCTGACCAGACTTGAAGTCGTAGGATTATGTTGCACTGCAATTGATAACACAAGATATTATGAACAAGGAAAAATTGTAGGTCCAATCTCATGGCAACTTCGATTTATACGAGGAGGATTTGCTGACGTAGTGGTTTTAGATGAACAATGTGTACGAACTGATGCATCTTTGGAAGCTGCACGTGTTAAAGCTCCTGTTATTGCGGCTTCTGAGAAAAACTGTGCTGGTTTCAAAAACCGTACAAATGATCCCGCTGAAGAAATAATATCAGATTTAGTAAGTGGCAAAGTTCCGGGAGTGTTAATTCTTGATGCTGAAAAAGTTGGAGAAGTGGCTGTTAAGGTAGCTCAAAGAATTGCACCGATAAGAAAAAAGTTTAGTTGTCTTCCGAAAGTTGAAGAAATTAAAGAGTTAGCGAAAACTTGTCGTCATTGTAATTTATGTCAAAGATCATGTCCTCAGGATCTGAAAATTCCGGCTGCTCTAAAAGCAGCGGCTGAAGGTTCAATGTCCAAACTTGCTGAATTGTTTGAATTTTGTATTGGTTGTGGTCGATGTGAACAAGCTTGTCCAATAAAGCTGCAAATCCATAGTTTTATTGTAAAAGCAGGAGAGCAGTACATGATCGATGAGAAAAACTATTGTCGAGCAGGTAGAGGTGCTGTTCAAGATGTTGAAATAAGAAACGTGGGTAGCCCAATTGTGCTGGGGGAAATTCCAGGAATTGTCGCTGTTGTTGGTTGTTCTAATTATCCAAGAGGCGGCAAAGACGTTTATGATATTTGTAGAGAGTTTGCCAGTAGAAGATTTATTGTTATGACTTCTGGTTGTTCAGCAATGTCTGCTGGTTCTTACAAGAACGAAGAAGGCCAAACACTTTATGAGGAATTTACAGGAGATTTTGCTGCCGGTGGGGTGCTTAATGTTGGTTCATGTGTTTCAAATCCTCATATTGCTGGTGCGGCAATTAAGGTTGCTAGTATTTTTGCTAAACGTTCTTTGAGAGGTAATTATGAGGAGATAGCTGATTATATCCATAATCGAGTGGGAGCAGTTGGTTTGGCTTGGGGTGCTTACTCTCAAAAAGCTGCTTCAATTGCTTCAGGATTTTGGAGTTTAGGTGTTCCAGTGCTTGTTGGTCCACATGGAAGCAAATATCGACGTATGCTTTTGGGGCGAGAGGATAAAAAAGAAGACTGGGAAGTTTTTGATGCTCGTTCAGGTGATAAAGTTAATGTTGGTCCTGCTCCTGAACATTTGTTCCAAACTGTTGAAACAAAAGAAGAAGCGATGGTTACTATAGCTAAATTGTGTATTAGACCTAATGATACTTGGAAGGGGAGATCGATTAAACTTTCACATTATATTGATTTGAGTAAACGATTTTATGGTGTTATTCCTCAGGATTTGGATAGGTTTGTGAGGACGCCGGCTGATATTCCTATGACTATGAAGGATGATATACTAAAGATTCTTAAGGAGAAAGGTTGGAAAGAAACTATTATTCCTGATCCGACTCTTCTTTCTAGAATGATAAGGAAAAGGAGTTAGAATATAATGTCTTGTGAACCCTGGCAATGTGCTGAAGGATCTGCTACTAAGAAGGCTATGGCGATAACAAAACCTGAAGTTGCTGTTTCTTTGATTAAGCGGGCGGCTAGGCCTGTTCTTGTTGTTGGTAGTGAGGCTGTTTTGCGTGATTTGGATGGTAGGTTGCTTATTGAGTATTTGATTGATTTTGCTCGGGCGTCTAAGGTTCCTGTTGTTGCGACTGCTCATATGGTTGGCGAATTTTTGAAGAGAGGTTATAGGCCTGCTGGTTTTATGTCGGCTATGGATATTGGTAATCGTCTTGTTGATCCGGATTGGCAAGGACTTGATGGTGGAGGCCCTTATGATTTAGTTTTGTTTGTTGGTCTTCCGTATTATATGGAGGGTTTGATTTTGTCTGGGCTTATGCATTTTGCGCCTGGGTTGCGTACGGTTACTTTGGATAATAAGTTTCATCCGCATGCGTGTTGGTCTTTTCCTAATGCGGGAGTTAAAATTTGGGCTGAGAATCTTAAAGTCATGACTACAAAATTATAATTTGGAAGTTCAAATTGATTGGGAAACAAAATATCTAAAAATAGTTTTCTTTGATGGATTTCTATAATGAATTAATGAGTCAAATATAATTCCTAAGCATAAATCAACAGCCAAGCTTGTGGAGGATGTTCGCACATTAGTTAGCAATTCTAGAACTCACACAGTTGTATGTGCTTTACCAGTTTCAAAAGGGGGGATGCTACAGGCCCATCGCGTTGGAACTGGCGATTATGGCCCTTTCGGATTGTGCCGTCACTATTTTTGTTCATGTTGTAAAGCAAAGTAATTTTGATGTTGAAAGAATTGAAGTAGTAACAGAGGCAGAAAAATCTGCAACTCCCCTATTTATTAAGGGAGTAAAAATGAAGGTCATTGTTGTGGCAAAGGTGCGAAAACAGTTAATTGAGACAATATGGCGAAGAACTGAAGCTAACTGCCTGTAGTAAAAATCTTCACAGAACCTATGCCGATAGAGATTGAATTTGTAACAGAGACATTGGAGTAATATATTAATCTCGCTATCTGTTTACCAATTATCTACTTTTTGAGTTTCCCTATAAACGAAGTTATTCAAGCTCTAGAATTTATAGAGATTTCCTACACTGTTCCAAATGAACTTTTTTGGCATGGCTCTTACGATTGCATATTTTGCTCTCCAACCAGTACAATGAGACGGAATTATTATTTCTGGATTTTTCCGTTTGATTTCTTCTACAGTCTGTTTAATTGTTTTTTCACCTTGTTTTCCAGCAAGATGAAAACCTCCGATGACTGCATAGATATCACTATTATCTGTAATTTGTTGGGCATAATTTAGCGTGTTAATTATTCCTGCGTGAGAGCAACCAGCAATAACGACTAAACCTTTCCCCTTAAGTTTAATTACTAAAGCTTGATCATCCCAAATCCATTGATCAGTGATCCACGAACTATTAACAAACGCTCTATGTTTGAGATATCCTTTTTCAAAACTTGTTTTACGAGGAATTTCACCGGTAACAAGAGCTTTATTATCAGTAATTAGGAGTGGTTTTTTTGTTAAGATTATTTTAGTGTGTTTCATTTGTTCTTTTGAGGGAAATTTTGGATATTTTCTAATTGTGTTATCTGGATTTAGTGTACCTCTGTTTTTAAATACATCTTCATGAAGTATTATTGGAACATTAAGTCTTTTAATAGCTTTAATTGAAGAGAGCAAACCACCAAAATGGTCATAGTGTCCATGAGAAAGAACAATGCAATCTACTTCACTTAGGTCTATTCCCATTCGTTTGGCGTTTAATATAACTCCATTGGAGCTACAACCTGTGTCAAATAGGATAGTGTTTGTTTTTCCTTCCTTTAATATGCGGATAAGTAAAGAAAATCCATGTTCTGCAATAGGCATCAAATGGTGTGTATTTACCCACTCTTTACCATATTGCTTTCTTGCCCATTGTCTGAAGGTTTGTGTATCTCTTTGCCTCATGGTTGATAGAAAATCCACAGAATTATCTATTAAGCTCAGAATTTGCAAACTATCAGCAGTCATAATCTTATTGTGTATAGCTCTAGCAATACTCATGAAATAACTTCCTGATCTATAGATAATAAAAATGGGAATTGGTTATTTTACTATAATCCTTACAATGCTTTAATCTTTGACAGTAATGGACTTTAGTTTATTGGAGTTCTATTTTTTATATTTAGTTTTTAGTTCTTCGATTCTAGTTTTGACATTGATAGCTTCTTGTTTGATTTCTTCTTTTTCTGCTTCTAGTTGTTTTTGATAGTTTTCTAAAGCTACAACCTCTTGTTCTGGAGATGGTGGTTGTATTACTGGTTGTACTATTGGTTGATACGCTGGAATATTCCATCTTCCGCCAAAACCTCTGCCCCATCCTCTACCTCGCCTTTTAGCTAATCCTATTCCGCATCCTCTATTTGGATTCATAAATCCTGGAACTGAATAGCCCACGCAGTATCCTGCTGCTCTTCCGGTCATTTGTCCTTGACTATCTGGACCTGTCTTGTCTCCTCTTGGCAAATTTTTTCACCTCTATTTTTGTGCATAAGCACAATTTACAATTGTTAGATAATGCACACAAATATATAAGTGTTGAGACGCGAATACAATTAATGATTGCCATGATGCGCAGAAGAAGACACAGACGCGGTTGTCGAGGAAGATTCCCTAAACCAGTAAACATCCCCATTCCATCAAAGATTAATACATTTACTCCTCATCCCCAAATGGGTGATAAGGAGATTATGCTCGAACAAGCTGAGATTGAAGCTTTAAGATTAGTTGATCTTGAAGGATTGTCGCAAGAACAAGCCGGCATACAAATGGGTGTCTCCAGGGGAACTATATGGCGATTTCTCCAAAGTGCAAGAGAAAAAGTAGCACGTGCACTAACTGAAGGAAGGCCACTTATGGTCTCGTCCAAGTTAGTTGATCAAACTAAAACCTAAACTAATATCTAAAATAATTTCTTTGAATTTTTAAATTGATGGTTCATACATTGAATGTTTAAAGTGGTCCTCTATAATGACATGTTGCTGGACATCCGACACATTTCTCTTCCGTATATCTTTCACAGCTAATGCAGTCAACATCACATGGAGTTCTTTTCTTATCCTTGTGGGTTAAGTTTTCTCTAACAGGTATGAATGGGGAGAAGAGGATATCGCTAATTGGGTAGAATTCTGATCTTCGTACTCCAAGATTACTTCTTAGTGAACATTTTTCGATGGAAATACTCTCAAGTGTGTCTTTGTTTTCGGCAATAACGAGAGCAACAAGATTGATAACCGCCAACAGTTTTGAAGATTTTAACTACTCTTGGACAATCCTTGAATCTGTCAAGAAGTGTGTTCATTGCATCGGCGTTTTCCATTTCTAGCATTACAATTGCTGGTGAAAGTCTAAAGTAAAACGGGATTTAGATCTGCTGAGATTTTCATTGCTCCTTTTGCAATTAATTTTTTTATTCTCTTATGTACTCCCATGCTTGAAAAGCCTACTTTTTCGGCAATCTCTGCGGCTGTCATTCTCCCATTTTTTTGGAGATTTGAAATTATTTTGTTATCAACTTCGTCCAATTCTTACACCGATTAAGTTTAGTTTCACTCATTTTCTAATCTTTGTTGTATTTATAAACGATTAATGTTAAAATGGTTTTGTTATTAATCTTCGTCCAAATCCAATCTTTGTTGTATTTATAAACAATTTATACTAAAAAGGTTTATATATTAAACTTTACGTCTCAGTAAAGTATGTTGACAAAAAACTAAATCAAGAAACTATCTGCTTGAACTCTAATTCAAAAAAATGTTTGAATTAAGTAATATTTTCTTCCGTATAGAATTTGTCAATTAAAAAATATACAACCAAAATTCAAAATTTAGGAAGGTATAAAAATTGTTAATAGCAGTTTCAGCAACTGGAACAACCTTGGAAGATCAGGTTGATCAAAGATTTGGAAGATGCAAATATTTTTTAATAGTAAATTCAGAAACTTTAACTTTTGAATCCATACCAAACCAAGGAGCCCTAGCATCAGGTGGTGCTGGAATAAAGGCAGCACAAACATTAGCTGAGAAAGGCGTAAAAGCTGTTATAAGTGGCAATATCGGACCAAACGCGTTTGATACACTTTCAGCAGCAAATATAGATTCATATGTTGGCGCCTCTGGAGAAATTAAAAGTCTCATCCAAAAATTTAATCGTGGAGAACTAAAAAAAACCGAAAACTCAAATGTACAAAACCATTTTGGCTCAAAATAATTATAAGAGGATAATTAAAAATGAGAAAACAAAATTCTTGTAATAGTAACCTACCAAAATTACTTACAAATCTTTTGAGTGGAGGTGAAACTATTTGAGACTATTAATTCCTGTTGACGACGAATCTGGTTTGGAAGCTCAAATTTGCAGTCACTTTGGAAGAACACCATATTTTGCAGTTATTGATTTAGATGAAAAAGGACTGATACTAAAACAAAGTACAGTCTCAAGTTCTGGTGAACATTTTTGTGAAGGTATTAGTTTTCTTTCGAATCTTAAGCCTGATTTTATGATAGCTCATGGTATGGGTCAAAGAGTTATTTATAATCTTCAAAATGCTGGAATCAGAGTACTTCGAACAAGTGCCAATATAGTAAACGATGCCGTCAAGCAATACGCTAAAGGTGAACTTGTAGAATTAACCGAAGGGTGTCAACACTAAAAACTTCAAATTGTAGGAGCTAAATCCATGATTATTTCAGTAGCTAGCGGAAAGGGTGGTACTGGAAAGACAACTGTAGCTGTAAACTTGGCTTTATCCCTACAAAATGTTCTACTTTTAGATTGTGATGTAGAAGAGCCCAATGATCATCTTCTTTTGCATCCAATAATCACGAAAACAAAACCCGTTTATGTAAACATTCCATCTATACGAGAAACTAAATGTGATTATTGTGGCGCATGTGCGAAATTCTGTAAGTCTAACGCCTTATTTGTTACTAAAAAGAAAATAATGTTTTTTCCACAAATCTGTACTAGTTGTGGAGGCTGCAAAATTGTTTGCCCCCAACATGCAATTACCGCGAAGAAACGAAAGATTGGAAAAATTAAACTAGGAGTAGCAAAGGGGGTGGAACTAGTATATGGGGAGCTTAGTATCGGCGAACCAATGGCAATTCCAATAATAAGAGCTGTAAAAAAATACATACACCCATTTGAAAAGCGATTGATTATAGTAGATGTTCCTCCAGGAACCTCCTGTCCTGTAATTGATACTGTTCATGGGACTGACTTTACTATTTTAGTGACCGAACCAACCCCTTTTGGACTGTATGATCTAAAAATTGCGGTAGATGTACTTAGAAAACTTAAGATTCCGATTTGGGGTGATTATTAATCAATCAGATATAGGTGATTTAAGGGTTCATAATTTCTGTAATAATAATTTTATACCTATTCTTTTAGAAATTCCTTATAGTAGAAAAATTGCTGAGTTTTACTCAGTTGGGAAACCTTTTGTTTTAGAGATGCCAGAGTGGAACCAAAAATTTAAAGATCTTTTGAAAAAAATAGAGAAGATGGTATCATGAAAGAGATAACAATTTTGAGTGGAAAGGGTGGTACTGGAAAGACAACAATTGCAGCTTCTTTTGCTGTTTTAGCGCAAAATGCAGTAACCGCTGATTGTGATGTGGATGCGCCTGATCTGCACATGCTTCTTCATCCAACCCCATTTAAAATACAAGATTTTATTGGTCCAAACCTAGCTAAAATTGACGAAAATATCTGCATTAATTGTGGACTTTGTCAAAAAGCATGTAAATTTGATGCTATTACGGATTTTCATATTGATCCAATTCATTGTGAAGGTTGTGGAGTTTGTGAGCTTGTTTGTCCAGAAAAAGCTATATCCCTTCATGATCGGGTTTCAGGGCAGGCATTTTTATCTAAGACTAGATTCGGATTTATGTCCCATGCACTTCTATCTCCGGGAGGAGCAAACTCGGGTAAACTGGTTACTTTGGTTAGAAATAATGCTCAAATGTTAGTTAAAAAAAATAAAAGTAATTTAATTCTGATTGATGGGTCCCCTGGAATTGGGTGTCCTGTTATTGCCTCAATAGCTGGAGTAAATTTGGCTTTAATAATTACAGAACCAACTCTTTCTGGCATTCATGATCTGAAAAGAGCAATGCAACTACTGTCACATTTCAATGTACCCTCATTAGTGTGCATAAACAAATACGATTTAAATCAAAATAATACCAAAAAAATTGAAAATTTTTGTTCCAAAAACAGTGTTGATGTAATTGGAAAAATTCCGTTTGATCCAATTGTGACTAAAGCAATGGTTGCTGAAACTCCAGTGATAGAATACTTGCCTGAGAGTCAAAGTGTCAAAATCTATTGAGCAAATGTGGCAACAAGTTATTTTAAGAATTGAATAAAAAACGGAAAAAATGATACAAGATCAAAGAGGTTGAAAAATATGGATAAAATCGGATTAGAACTTTCAGAGGAAGAATTAACCTTGATGAAGGAAGCAGGATATTCCAAAAAAGCAATTAATTTATATGTAAGCCAGACTAACGTTGGAAAATTTGTCTCATCCAGATGCTGTTTCTACTTGTCTTGGTCCTTGTGGAGATCTTAGTGAGATTGTATCTAACAATTGAAATGGAACAATAAATGACGCTAAATTTTATTATTTAGGATGTCCTGGTGTCAGCTGCTTCTGCTTCTGCACTGACCACACTCTGAACTGGAAAAACTTTAGATGATGCAAATAAAATAACAGAAACGGACATACTGCGGGAACTAGGAGATCTTACCACAAATCTAAACATGATTGCCTCAAATTATCAATTAAAACACTGAAAAAAACAATCCAAGAATATGAGAAAAAAATTTCCTAAAAAGATTATTGGTGACTATAAATGATTGAAAAGAAAGATCAAAAACATTTTAAATCAAAAACGACAACTAATGAATCAAATACTATCCCACAAAAAAACCAAGGTCACTTATCTCAAAGAGAACAGCAAGATCAAACATTAAGTAGACGAATGAAAAAAATCAAACACAAAATAGCAATAATAAGTGGTAAAGGTGGCGTAGGCAAAAGCACAATTACAGCAAATCTTGCAATGGCTTTTGTGACTAAGGGTCATGAAAATAAGATAGGCATTTTAGATGCAGATATTACTGGGCCTTGTATTCCAAAAATATTAGGTATAAGAAACCAAAAACTTCTTAGGTGGTCCACCTGGTCTATTTCCAGCAATCGGCCCATTTGGAATGAAAGTGGCTTCTATGGATTTCTTGCTTCCAACTGATGAGTCACCTGTTATTTGGCGAGGTCCTCTTAAGATGAGGGCGATCCAACAATTTCTTTCAGATATTGTTTGGGGTGACTTGGATTTTCTCTTTATAGATCTTCCGCCTGGAACTGGTGATGAACCACTTAGTGTTATGCAATTGTTGCCTGAACTTGATGGTGTTATAATTGTTACGATTCCTTCAGAAGTTTCCCAAATGGTTGTTAAAAAAGCAGTTACTTTTTCTCGTCAACTAAAAATTCCGATAATAGGTATCTTGGAGAATATGAGTGGATTTGTTTGTCCTCATTGTGGCGAACAAACAGCTATTTTTAATATAGGTGGAGGGGAGAAAATATCTAAAGACTTGTCAGTTCCTTTCTTAGGCAAAATACCTCTTGATCCTAAAATTTGTCAGGATTCGGATAAGGGTGTTTCATTCATTGTAGCACATCCTGATTCTTCTGCATCAAAAGAATTTAGTAAAATTGTTAAAAAAATTGAAACTTTTCTCGTAAATTTACCCAACCATTAAGAAAAAAGAGATCTTTTACCTCATAGAAGCAGGTTATCAATACGTGTGCGATTACAACGGCAACAAAATCTTTAGAAAACCAAAAATTTAATGCTGAAAATCAATCGGTGTCTCCAGAATAAACCCCAGTCATTTTTACTTATAAAGATGCGGGGGGTGGGATTCGAACCCACGAACGCCTGCGCGACAGGGTCCTAAGCCCTGCTCCTTTGACCTGGCTGGGAGACCCCCGCATTTAATCTATTAAGATTTGAAAATACATCTTCTATTTAATATCTTTTTAATCTTTGAAGAAAAAAACATGTAGCAGTCTTTAAATTAAGATAACATTCCAATCTCATACCGTATTTCTAAGTTTTCTTTGGGTAAAACAAACAAAGAACAAAATATTAAGAACAATACATTATTTCACAGACATTTTAACATCCACAAGTTCACCAATCCAAGGAATAACAAAATCATCAGCCTTAACAAACTCAAGAATATCCTCAACAATCTCAAAATTAGTCTTATCTTTACTCTCACCAACAAGAGAAAACTCAACAATAACTTTTCTAGGCATATCAAAAAAATAATCAATCAGAATTTAATAAATGTTTCAAACAATTCAAAACCAAGAAATCAACAACTTCTTAGAAACTAGCAACGCCCTTATGCTCTGAGGTATCATACCAATTATACAACTCATCAACAGCCTCACTAGAACAACTAGAACAACCAGAGGCTTTAAGCAACTCAGCAAACTTATAAATCTT
>CAVQPF010000001.1:0-16498 GCA_963714725.1 Candidatus Bathyarchaeota archaeon | reverse complement strand
CCATATATACTATATAGTTAGCTTTAGGCTATATAATTTTTGATTTTGCTATTGCAGCCTTTATTTTTTCCAATTTTTCTCTTGTTACTTTTTTTAAAATAATGATTAAAAATCAAGCGAATATGTTAAATCTAACTTATAAAATTATTATTCTTCATCTCGCTAAAACTATGATTTATTCAAGTGAAACTTATGCGTAAGATAGTAAGAGTTAGTATTGCTATTGAGGGGTTCCTGATAGTAAATAGTTTAATATTCGTAGGTTTGGTTCTCTTAATTTTCCTAAACTTACTTGACCCAGTTATTTTGACAGACGTATCAACTTCTTCTCTTCTTACTTTAATGTTCATAACATTTGGGTTCTAGATTTATAGCAGGAATGATTATTGTTTTGGATAGATAAAATGATTATACCAAAAATTGCTTTTAAAACAGTGGGTTTCATTCAAGCTACAATAGGTGGGTTATCTTTTTTTTTGGCTTTATCCTCTTTAATGATTTTTTCTAATCTTCAAATTATTTTAGGTTTATCTACTGAGGAAATTGGTCTCTATCTTTTGAATTTAACAACTTTTGGAATATTATCAACAATAAGTGGACTACTACTATTTTATGAAAAATAAAAAAAGGTAAAAATAATGGGCAGCACTCACCTAAAAAGAGAACTTGGTTTATTTCGTACCACAATGCTAGGTATAGGGGGTACCTTAAGTGCTGCCAATTTTGTCATTATCGGACACGCAGCTAGTTTAGCTGGTTACTCAATAGTGCCAATTGTTATCTTAGGTGGAATAATAAGTATGTTCACAATGTTCAGTTATGCTGAACTAGGTACTGCCATTCCTTTAGCAGGAGGTGAATATACTTTTACGAAGGTGGCCTTTGGAGGCTTTCTTGGCTTTCTTACTGGATGGTTTGAATGGCTAAGTAACTTATTTTATGCAGCACTTTCATCCATAGGTTTTGCATATGTAGTTGCCTATCTGTTTCCTGGTCTTAACATTCCTCTAACAGCAGTAATAATTGTGATACTATTTGCATTCATTAATTTGAAGGGAACCAAAGCAACTGCAACCGCAGAAAGCATCATTACTATTGTAGTTCTTGTTTTAATAGCATTATTTGTTATAGGAGGCTGGTCCTATACTATAGGATCAAAAATTTCCCTCACATCTTCTCCACTTGGATTAATAGGCATTTTTTCAGCTACAGCATATCTATTTGAACTATATTTAGGGGCTGAAGCGGTGGCTGCAGCTCAAGCAGAAGTAAAAAATCCGGGAAGAAACATACCTATAGCAATCATTCTTTCAGCTATAGCGCTAATCATTCTATATACAAGCGTAGTTTATGTGGCTGTAAATATTGTTCCTCCTGATGTTCTTGGTCACCAATCATCACCAATAGCTTATGTTGCAGAAATTGCTTTAGGACCCGTAGGAGGAATATTGATCACTGCTGGATTGGCTATTGCAGGTTTAGCTGCAACCAACGAAGCAATAATGGCGCAATCCAGAGTTTTGTATGCTATGAGTCGTGATGGCTACTTGCCAAAAAGTTTAAGTAAAATTCACAGCAAATTTAGCACTCCACACATAGCAGTTATTGTTGGAGCAATCTTCATTTTGATATTTGCAGCATCTGGACTTGTAAATTTTGTAGTTTACGCAGTGAACCTTGGGTTTATAATTGGATTCTCCATTGTTAATTTATCAGTTATTAAACTAAGAAAAATAGCGCCACATCTTAAAAGACCTTTCAAAACACCATTTTATCCCATAATGCCTATAGCTGGACTAGCTACATCTATTTTTCTAATTTTGTTTATTGACCCTTCTGTTCTAATATTAGGTTTTGAATTGAGTATTGTTGCATTATTGATTTATTATATACGCATGGTTGGTCATAATAGAATACAAATTGCGTTTGGTGGAATAAGCATTGGTTTAGGCGGTCTAGCAATTTTTGGAGCCTACTCCATTGTTAGTGGAATAATAGTGTTTCCGGGATTCTCGTCAGATCTAGCAAACTTAATCGTTTATTTTCTCTTTTTTGTAGGAATCACCCAGCTATTAGCAGGAATCTTGAACCTATCAACAAGAGAAGATTAAAAGAATCAAACGAAAACTTCAAATGAAATAGTCAATAAAACTTAATGTGAACCTAAAACTTTGATGATTTGTATTGAGAAAAAAAGAAAGAAGCCTTACAAAGAAATAGTGTGCAAGACTATTGATGTAGATAATTTGATTACTGATACTACAAAGAAAGAGAGCCTTCAAATGCTTCAACTATTGGCTTCAAAAAGAAAATATCTTATTCTTATTCTGTTCATTTCAGGTATACTTTCTCTATCATTATGTTTAGAATCATTTTTAGGTTTTGAGCTTTTTTCACTTCAATTGGGTCTTATTAATATAATTGCGATGACTTTTGTAGGATTTTGCAATATTTTTTGTGGAATATTATTACTAAGCTCAGAGTAAAGTAGGTCGTATGTTTGTACTTGTTATTTTCATGTAGAGTATATTATTGGTTATTCTACTAAGTATTTTAGTGAAAACGGTTTTAAAATTTGACCTTTCAGGTCTACCAACATAGAACTCCACTCTTCAATAATATCATCCCATTTGCTACCAAGATTATTAATGTAATCAGCATATTCTTTGTAATCTTTAAACAAAGAAATTGAAATTGCGTTTTTTCCCATTCCTTGTGCTCTACTAGCAAACAAAACAGAACCCTGATCAATAACTGCAGCTTTGCTCATCTGTTTTACTTGTTCTTTTTTATGCGCTTTATATTTGATGCAAAAAATAGCCATAATTGAATATCCCATCTTGGTTAGGTCTGGTATTATTGTGTATTCTCTTATTATGCCTTCTTTTTCAAGTTGGTTTCTGAGTCTGGTGACCGTGGGTTGTGATACTTCTACTACTTTGGCTATTTCATGATCACTCCTGCTAGAATTTTTTATTAATTCGTGAAGTATTTTTGTCATTCTGTTACTTTTCATTCTTGATTTATTCTTAATCAATTATCATTCCTAAATTAGTAAGATATTTTGTATCAAAATAAAAGTTTGGTTCGTTGAATTGCTTTGTACCTTTTCCTTTTTTCAAATATTTTTTACGAGTATTTTTTATATTTGCTAACACATTACTCAATAGGTGATATTACGAGCACATTTCCTTTTGAAGATTGCAAGATTCGTTGGTGGAAAGAAACTAACATATCAGCCAAAGAAAAACAGGATTTACTTTCTGATCTAAGAAACACATCAGATATTATTGAGGAGGCTATGAATTTTACGTTAAAAAGAGAGCAAAGAAATCCTGTGGTCAAGTTTTCTATTGGGCCTACAAATATTTCTTATGTTTATTTTTTGAGGGTTTTTTATACTGGTAAAACTGGTTGGAGTGTATCTATTAATCGGAAAAATTTTGATCGTGAGGGAGTTTTTGTTTCTGATGATATTTTGGCTGAACTTGTTTGTAGGAAATGGCAATGGATACTGGTTTTGGATGAAGAAGATTATTGGCCTGTTGAGAAATTATAATTTTTTTGGGATTTTGTGAAGAAAAAAAGATTTTTTCAAATTCACCCACAACTTTTTACTTTTTTATTTAGCAATTGCTTTAAACATTTAACTGAATTATGTAGATTAAAAATCAGGACATTCACGATGCGTGCGGTGTTCCTGTTTGAGGCTTAATTATGCCTTCGTTGAAAAATAAGAACAAACAAAAAAAGAAAAAACATGATGCAAAAGTTGGTAAATAGAGCAGAGATTGCTATTTAGCTTGCTTTTCTTTGCGTTTTTTCTTCTTCTCTTTTCGCTCTTTCTTAGTTAACGGTTTATTCTTTGCACTTTTCATTCCCACTTTAATTCACCATTTGGAAATTAGAGTAACGGATAATTAGGTTTTGCGTATATAAAAACAAAAGAATCTTTACCTTACTTTAGACAAAGAAAATGACAAAATGGATTCTCCCCTATGTTTATTGATAATTTCACATCCGTTTTCTGTGGTGATGTCACCTGCAATATCTTCTCTTTTTTCAAGTTTTCATGGAAAAAAGGATATTCTAATCTTAGACAATGTATTAGAAGCTTGTATTTCCTTTTTTCTCTGATGAATAATACCATTTATGCAATTCTTTAATTGCATCATCAGAGTAACCTTGCCTTTTTAGTTGAACAATCAAGGAATCAGGAATTACGTACTTATTCATAGGTAGTCTCCTCGAAACAGAAACAAGTTTCTGCAATATAGGGAATTTATTGGATTTTAAATAAAAAAATATGGATGTTTAAATTTAGTTACGCTTGCCATATACTACTATTCCAATCACAACAACTGCAACTAATACTGCTCCTGTACCACCGTAAACCAAAGTCATATCTGCAACGTCTTCTGTTTGCTCTGTAGAATCTTATATTTCTCCAACTGTCCAAACGAAAAGTGATCAGTATTACATACCAAATAGCCATCCTGATCAATAATAATTGGAACTTTAACCCACTCATTTTGAGTACCATTCCAATACATCCAAGATAATTTTTCAGGGCTTACTTCCCAATCCAATTCTTGATTGAGCTCAGTTTGATTAATGTAAAGTCTTAATTGTTCAGTTAGTTCAACTGTTGCATTAGGCTCTATACTTGCGTAGAAGTTAAGATTTTTATCCCTATCTTGTTCATTTAGAAGCGGATCATCACTAAAGTTCATTGTGAGGGTCATTGTCTGATTTGGATTAACAGTAAGAGCATATATTTTCTAGTTAGCCGAGGCTTCAGCAGTTATAACCAGATCACAATTCATTGTTGAGTTAAAGAGCATCGTTGTGTTTTGATAGGCAAAAAGTACAGGTTTATCACTTTGCACTTTCTCCGCTTGAGCTACAGGAACAACATCAGTTTTATTATATTGAACAACGTTGTCTGGAGTTCCTGGAACTTCAGGTATTTTGGCATCTCCTTGAGGTTTATTTGGGAGTTGCTTCCTGCAAAAGCTATCGCTATTGATGCAAAGTTTATTGCGAGTAAAAATGTCAAGAAAAGAACACTAAATTTGTTTATCCCTACCTTATTCATGATCATCTTAAATCATCATACTATGCGTAGAGTGTTGCTTAAGGGAGACTTTGGAATAAGCGTTTCAGAATGTCCCTACTGTGAAATAATAACAATTGTTTCCATCAATCAAAAGAAGGGAAAACAGAGTATGAATAAGATTGTGGTGTTTCCTTGACGTTGCTGGTTTTTGCAAGCATGTTTTGCGCCCTTACACTAAATAGTGTTTCAGCTGACGAAAACTATGAAGACCGCAGCCAAGAATTCGGTGATGAGAATAATCCTTGGGCTTTAGACGAAGGTATTGTTCCTAATAACTACTATCGTGGTTAAGACCGAACAAGAAACAGAGACTCGTAAACTCTTTCACAATTATGCGTTAATTTATATCATTTTCTTTTTTCTCTTGATTGAGATAAATTTCTATATGTTAAAGTTCTCTTTTTCTATAAATGTGAGTTAGAATCTTGATTTTGTTTTCATAAATTAGATATAAACTTTACTACTAAATTTCAACCACAGTCCTATTAGAGGTTATTTTTATGTCATTTGAATTAAAGAAAACCCTTCCAATAATTTTTATCACTTGGATTCTTTGTGTAGCAACAACAATAGCTATTGTTTACGTTTCACCTAGTATTTTTCCACCACTCGGAACAACTAAAATTGAAGATGAAGCAATAACTTCTGTCAAGATTGCGGATGAAGCAATTATTGCAGTGAAATTAGATGATGGATCTGTTACTTCAGCAAAAATTGTAGATGGAACAATTACCGCACAAGATCTAATGGATGGATCAATCCTATCAGTTAAAGTCGCAAATGGTGTAATAACCAGTGAAAAAATTGCAAACAGTTCCATAACTGCTGATAAGGTTGCAGATGGAGCAATTGTGACAGGGAAATTATCTGATAATGCAGTTACTTCAGCAAAAATAGTTGATGGAACAATAATTGGTGAAGATATTAGTGACGGAGCTATAATAACGGTAAAAATAGCCAACGGAGCAATCACAACCAACAAAATTGCTGATAACGCCATAACAACCCCTAAAATTGACAACAACGCTGTAACTAATACCAAATTAGCACCAAACGCTATCCCTTATGAATCAATTTATAATACTACCTTGGTTTCGACAATGTCAACTAGCTTTGTGGATATACCTGAAACATCCCTAGAAATAACATTAGCCAGGAGAAGTAATTTGGTAATAATGTTTAATGCTGAAGCCTGGGTGGATGGAGCTGGAGACTCGCTTTTTGTCCGCGCTTTAGTTGATTCAACTGTCGCTAATCCAAATTCAGGTTCACAAATATTATTTACAACTGCCGGAGAATCGCAACATGGATCTTATGCTGTAATTTTCTATTTGGAAAATGTTGAAACAGGAACTTATACAGTGAAAATTCAGTGGAGTGAAATGTTAGGGGCTAATCATGCGCATATAGCTGATAGAACGCTAAATGTTATAGCTTTACCTTCATAATTTAAATTCGTTTTTTTTAAATTTCCAATTTTTTATAAAATATTTAATTCAAAAAATTTTTAAAAGAGTATCCTCAATTATGTGAAGAGGATATAGCCGTAATACAATTTTTAGCTGAAAATGAAGGCAGAGCTTTTGAAGTTGAAATCAGAGAAAAGTTTGCAGATTCCTCAGAACAAACTTGTGGAGATATAAGACTTGAAAGAATGGAAATAGTTGAAATTAAAAAAATTGGACTTGAAAACCAAGTAAAACTAAAATAATATACAAAAAAAAGGTAAGGTTTTTAGGAGCTACCGCCATTTTGTCCGCCTGAGCCACTACCGCCACTACCACCTGATCCATAACGATTTTGGTGCTGATTAATCTCCTGAGTAAGTTCTCCATCCATTTCTCGAACCATATTACCAATCGCTTCCAAGACATCTATAGATTCGTTAAAGTTCTCTGAGTTGTTCTTAGCGTTTTGTATAAGCCCTTCTAAAGTTTCCATAAACTGATTCTCGTTCTGGTAACCTAAAGACTCCAAAAACGCATCAATGTTAAGTCCTTGATCTCTTCCGCCACGGAATCGTTCTCTTGTTCTCTCTCTTATCCTCTCACAGTATTCAAAGATTCTCCACTCATTAGACAGACCAGCTTCCTCTTTCAAAATCGTATGTACTTCGGATATACGCTGATTTGCTTTTCGAAGATAATAGGTCGCTTCAGATAAATCAGTTTCAACTAATTCTTCTGCCCTTTCAAGATATTCCTCAGCTTCAACCAATAGCTCTTCTACCTCGGTATTGTCCTCAAATATTACTCGTAGATAAGCAATTCTTGCTCTTGCACGCACTATTGCTTCCAAGAATCCTTGACAGTCAACTAATTCTTCTGTATCAACACCTGCTTCTTCAAGGGAAGCGTATACAGACCTTAAAACTTCTCTGAAAACTTTCAGAGCTTCAATTGCGTTTTCAACAGCGCCTTCAAAATCTTTCGCTTCAAACGCTTCCTGAGCATCACCTAATAACGTTTCTCCCTCTGCAAATAAAGCTTCATATGTTACCATATCATCTTGAAATTCGATATCATCAATTTGTTGAGATTCAACCCATTCAAACAGAGATTCAACTTTTTGTTGAGCTCTTTCAGCTATATCCATAAGGTCTTGCTGATGTGATGGTTGAACTTGACCCTGCACAAGAAACATAGGAGTTGCTAAGATCATACTTGTCAGTAATAGTACAAAACCAATTCTTAGATTTTTGACTAACATTTTTGAAACCTACTTTAGTAATGCTTTTTCCTTAACTTAAGGGACACTTTGGGTAAAGCGTTTCAAATAGTGAAACATAATACTTCAAATCAATAAACCTGCAAAAAAGTAAAGAATAGAAATTAATAATATGCAAAACTAGGAAAGAGAGAGAAGATTAAATTTTAATGCTGCTGCTTAGTTGGTGTGGGACTACAGATACAAGTGCTTAATAGTCATTTGTACCTCTACATTACTTAAGAGGAGTTGCGATTTTTTGGGTGTCTTAGAGGATATTTTTGGGTTTATTACGTCGGGAAGCATAGGGGGCTTACCGCCGATTGTTGTGATGATTATTCCTTTCATCATCGGTTTAATCGTGGGTTTTTTCATTAAAAAAATGTTCAAAATCGCTATTTTCGCTGCGATTATACTTGTCGTGGTCAGCTACCTAGGCTTCTTTGGTCTGAGTCTTGCCTCTTTGAGTGGTCTAGCAGACAAATATGGTCCCATTGCGATTCATTATGGGGTGCTCCTTATGGGTATGTTGCCATTAGGTCTTGGGCTCATAGTAGGTTTAGTCATCGGTTTCATATTCTCGTAAACTGAACTTTCATTGGGGTCAAAGTGTAAAGAACAATCGCTGATTTATGGTGAAATCACTACTTTAACTCACGCCTCAAAATTCTTCTAGTCGTATTTCAGATGAGCCTATAGCAAGTTGCGTTAGTAGCAATTTTTATCGTTTTAGTATATAGTGGGAACTTTAAAAATTAGAACAACTCAACTGTTAGCAAAGCAAAGATAGTTACGTATTTTACGAAAACGACATAAATATTTAAAAAGAATGTTATAAACATATTAATGGTAGTTGATTATGTCCGACGACGAAAACACTGACCTCTTGCTTGGTTTGGGTTTAACTCTTAATCAGGCAAGGGTGTACTTAGCAATACTTAAGCTGGAAAAAACTACGGTGGGACAAGTAGCGAAGTTTTCAAAAGTGCGCAGGGAAGAAGTCTATAGGATTCTGCCGGCACTTGAAAAGAAGGGTTTGGTCGAAAGATTGTTGGGCAATCCAACTGAAGTTCGGGCTACTGTTGTTTCGGATGCCTTAACTTTCCTGGTTGCGGAAGAAAAACGTAAATCTGATGAACGTTTATTGGGTATGAAGAGTACAGTCAAAAAGTTATCCCTTAAAGAATGGACTAGACAGGTTTCTGAAGACGAAAGTATCTATATACTGATACCTGATAGGAAAGCGATTTTGGCTAAGATTTCAGGACTGGTTAAAGACTCGAGAAAAGAAGTTGCGTTGATTGCAGACAAGAGAATACTTATGCGGATTTTGTTCAAGTTTTCGGATGAATTTAAGCGGGCAATAAAGGATGGTGTTCATGATTCGACTGGTTTTTGAAGGAGAAAAACCAGATGGTTTGCTTAAAGAAAAAGTGAAAAAACTCATCGGTATCCCTTCGGTTCACATTAAGTTTTATCGTGAACCGTTGAATCACTTTATAATGTCTGATGACAAAGAAGCGTTGATTACTACTTCTAAAGAAAGTGGATTAGGTGAAAGTCCTTCTCTTTGGACAAACAACAGCAACCTTATAGGCGTACTAAGAACAGGTTTTGAATCCGACTGGAAAAAAGCTGAAAACTAACCTGAAAACATCGTTTCTCCTTTAGTTTTGAGTTTCAGTTTCTTCCTAGCACTTGGAACGATTAGCGCAGTAACACCCATCGGAATGTCGGTGTGGGCTCACAGTCACACATGTTTAACTCTGCAATGACCATTTATATAGGTAGCTCAAATCATGGGCGCAGAAAGGAGGGATAAATAAGTATGACGAATACTAACCTGAAAGTGCTCTTTTCTCCTTGTTTCGAGTACATGGAACGATTAACGCAGCAAAAATCCAAAGAATGTTGGTGTAGGTTAACAGTCACACATCTTTAATTCTGGTAATGACCATTTATTAAGTGACTCAATTTTTGGGTTTAAAAAGAAGGATTAAATAAAGTGAATAGTAAAGATTTTTTGGATAAATATGTTTTTGCTGAAGACGAGAAAATTGGCAAAGTCAAAGAATTAGGAATAGATCCTGAAAATTGGAAAGTAGCTCATCTTGAAATCGAATTAACCAAGGATATAGCTGAATCAGTGCTTGGCGTAAAAAAGGGTGGAGTGCGAAACATGTTGGCTATTTCAGCCTTGAAGAAAGGTGATGCACGGTGGACTGATAAGGGACTAAACCTCAAGGTTTCAAAAGAGCAGCTTCACATGTACCTTAGACCAGTAGAGGAGTCTTAGGAGGTTTTGTTATGGATACGTGGTTGACGATTGTTATTGTTGTTTTGTTGCTTTGGGCGGTTGGCTTTCTTTGCTTTGCCTGGCATAGGCTCGCTAATACATATATTGCTTGTTATTGCCGTGATCTTAGTGGTCGTTTGGCTGTTGACTGGCAAGAAACTGTGGAAATAACTCTACTCTCTTTTTTTTATTCTAGATAAATTGGCTAAACAGACTGTACGATAGGAATGAGTTTGGGAGAAAGAATCTTTGTGGAAAGACTCGAATAGGGGATTCTCTGCCGACGTTATAGTTGCGGCGTTGAATGAAGAGGAAGGCATCGGTCTTACGCTAGAGGAGATTTCACGGAAAATTATCCCTAATCAAGTTTTAGTGGTCGATGGTCATAGTGGCGACCGGACGGTTGAAATTGCCAAAGATTTAGGTGCGCATATTCTTTTTCAGGATGGTAAAGGCAAAGGCGATGCTATAGCAAAAGCTGTGAGGTACCTAGGGTCTGATGTGGACTGTGTTGCTGTCACTGATGCGGACTTTACTTATCCGGCGGAACATATCCCTGAAATGATGCGGATACTTGAAAATCACCCTAATGTTGGCATGGTTTGCGGAAACAGATTCAATGGCTACGCTGAAGACAGTGCGCTGCATAATTTGTTCTATTTTGGAAATAAGCTTTTGGCTTTCTCCCATGGCATACTTAACGGGGTAAACTTGCGAGATCCGTTAACTGGGTTGCGGGTAATTCGTGCTGAAATCCTAAAGAAATGGCAAGTGAAGTCAAAGGGTTTTGATGTAGAAGTGGAACTTAACAGCGAAGTAAAGCGGAAAGGCTTTGAGATTGTTGAGGTGCCCATTGGGTACAGGAAGAGGTTTGGGGAAAAGAAATTGAGGATAAATGACGGCACAACAATTCTTAAGAGAATTTTTCTAGAATCAACTCATAGGTTTTGACTATGTCAGAATAAGAATCCTTTAGTTTTTGCTTGTATTCTTTTTTTGTGTGTTTTCAACTTCTATGTGTAATATTTATCAAATATTTTTTTTGTTTCCTCGGTGTCAAAAAAAATCTTGGAATAATCCTTTATTTCTATGTTTTGTTAAAATTCTTATTATCAAATTATACAAACAATCTATTTTTTTTATTGAATTTATGTTTTATGTATAAAAAATATAAAATAATTAATTAATTATGATGTTATTTTGAATTAGGTGAAATCAGAGTAAGACATATACTTACATTGTAGACGTATATCTTATCTACTTTTATAACAATATTATATTCGAGATGTTTTTTTAAGGAGGATTATTGAAAATGCAAAATAATGTTTTAAAGAGTTGCTCAAAAGATCCGATTAGTGATATGTCACCTTATGAAATAGATAAGAAAAATGAGCTTCGATTTAGATTAATTTTTGTTGGAAAGAAAGACGAAAATGTTGAGGTACAAGAAGTAGTTAAAATTGATTTTAATGTTGTTATGGAGCGAATTGAATCTGGGCAATCACTTTTTATATCAGATATGAGGTCACAATAACTTTCCTTTTTTCTAACTATTTGCATGTGATAAATGATCGAGGTGAGGTAGCCTCGTTCAGAAAAGGGAATTTTTCAACATAAGAAAGCTGAGTAATTACTTAACTAGCCAGAGCAAATGGGTTTTGAGTTTGATTGTGAAATAGAAGATATTAAGTTGTTTAGAAAACGAAAATAAACAATGGTTGCATCCAAAAATTATGGTATTATTTCACATCCATTAAACTTCATAAATTCAAAATCTTTTAAACTAATCTTTTTTGAATCAATAATTTTCTTAATGTTAGGAATTTCTTTTTTTATTGATTCAATTAATTCTCTTGTATTTTTACATACTTGTTCATAAGCTTTTTTTCCCCAACGCTTAGTAATATTGGCGTATAGACATCGTCCACCACATAGACCAAAAATATCGCAATTAACACAGGGAGATAATTCGATATGACTTTTTTTTAAATTTAAAGGATTTGAATGTTTTATGTTTCCTACATAATATTTTTTCATCCCCCACATTGTAGGACAAGGAATTATGTTTCCGTCAGTTTGAATAGTATAATTTATCCACCCGCCACCACATCGAAGAAAACTTTTTTCTTCACCCAATAAGAGGGAATTTGCTATTCCTAAGAAAGGATAAATCTTTATGACTTCACTATCAGAAATCATGTGATTCACCCAGTATTTGACTAGTTTTTTTATTCCTGGTATGTAACTTTTTTTGCTCCAATTTTCAAACTCTCGTCTTTCAAAATCATTTCCCCAAAAACCCGCATTCAATTGCCAATGTATTGAAGAAAATTTGAAATCTTCATTTTCCAACAACCATTTAACCTGTTTGAAAATATCTGTTTTCTCCATAACTGTCATTCTTGCGATTATTTCACCTTGAAAATTGTTTTTCTTAATTAGCTTAAGGTTATTAATGATTTTTTTGTAGGTATTTTTTCCTCTATAATGGTTAGTTACTGATTCATTTCCATCGATTGAAACCAAAATTGTGTGGAAACGATTAACATACTTTGAATCTAATTTATCCAGAAAAAGTCCATTTGTTTGAATCATGAAAAATTTTATAGAGACTAAATCCATTACTGTTTTAATGTCATTTATTCTAAGTAGTGGTTCACCGCCATAGAACGTTAAAATAAAATCTTGGTCTTTTTTGCAAAATCTTTCCAGAAGTTTATAATCATAATTAGTGGTTTTAGGTAGTGAATAATCAATATCTAAATCTTCAAAATCTTCTTCAAAATCTTCTACGACTTCTCCAAAACAATATTTGCATTTAAGATTACATTCATTTGTTAGTATCAGATGAAAGAACATTTTATCTTTCTAAATTGAGAACTTACTTTTAAGGATATTTTTCTTTAATCTTTTGAGCATTTTCTAAGTAGTTTTTCAGCTCTCTTTCTTTTAAATTTTTTTCAGGTAATGTTTCAGGGGCATAAACCAAAGGCAAAACGGCTAAGAACAAGAAGAAAGCTGTAAATGAAAAGACAGTTGTATCTACAAAATTATCCCTGATATACTGGCCAATTACAATATTCAGAAACTTGGAAGCAAAAAATGGGAACACGCCCAAGGCATAATATTTATCGCTTGCTGAACTATGGCTGAGATCGCTCCATAATACCAGAATAAAAATTACAAGAATAAATCCCCATGCGATTCCATCTATGATGGCACCAAAATAAAAAATAATCGTATCTGAAGATAGCCCCCTGATAGCACTTGAGAAACCCAACATAACGAATCCTATAATGGTTACTCGCTTCCTTCCAAAGGAATCCATAAAGAAACCTCCTAAAAATGCGAAGATGGCCATAAAAAAGCTGAAAATAAGTGCTGTATTAAACGCAATATCCGCATCTTGAGTCGTTCCAGTTAGATAGTTTATAAATGAGAACGTGATCCACGGTATAAAGTACAAAAGAAACGATTGCTGTCTTAGAATGTCCTTGTAAGAACCGAAACTTTTTTTGCGTTCTATTGTTCGGAAGGATTTAACAGAAATAAAAAGGAGTAAGCTGGATAGTCTCCAAGCTAGTAGTAACCCACCCCACAATAGGTAATCAATTATCATTACATTTATTGCAATATCGAAGACAAAAATGCCAATTCCAGTTAAAAGTAACGTAATACCGCTGATTCGTCCCCTTTTTTCCACATTAATTAGGTCTGTAAAGTAGCTCATAGCTGTAGGCATGCCAATTCCCAGAGAGATACCCAAAAACAAAGAAACTAAGCTACTAACTAAGAAAGAATCAACATTTAACCCAAACAGAAAGAAGGATGAAACTGTTCCTAAAAACATCCAAAAAATTAGAAGATGTGATCGTTCAATTCTCTTGGTAATTGAAGCTCCAAAAAATGCAGAAATAATCAGTCCTGAGAAATGGATGACCAAGACCCAAATGTTGAGCTCTTTCGCCTGTAATAAACTTAGAACTGATGTGTACCATACAAGCGCATTTACGATTAAAGCTATGCTTACCACTACTTGTTTGTTTGCAAGACTTGACAATCTATTTGATTGAATCCCAAGCATTCGAGATGATATCCTCTATTTCCATAGATAGTTGTTCAAAAATAAGTATTTAGAATTTGAAAACCATACTCTGAATCCAATTTATGCATAAATGTTATAAAGTAGTTCTGTAGTACACAAATACAATAAAGAGGAGAGTTGGAAAATGAAAAATCGACCAAAACCAATTAGAGCAGGCGGATATTGGCGTTAATCAGATCTGGAAGTAATCAATTACTTATTAATTTTTTTTGTTAGTGTACTATAAGTCTTCAATGTTTGACATCAGCAGTAATTCAAATGTTTTTTTAAGGTGTTTTATAGGTAACAAATTAAGACTTTCTTCCTCAGCCATTCGACGCATTTTTCGAACCAACTTGCGTGTCTCTTTAAAGTCCATAGAAAGATCCAATATCGCCTCAATTTTATCTTCGTCGATAGGATCTTTAAGAAGTTTTAAAATTTCCGTCTTTCTTGAATGATCTTGAAATGCAATAATGATCGGTAGAGGAAAACATTCTTTTTCGCGCCTATTCTTGATTTCATCTTTTTCAAACATGTCTACAAACTCATCCCTAATGTTCGACAAAATTGCATATGTTTGACCAAAATGTCCCAAAATTTCTATTTCTTCTCTTGTACCATTACCAATAATTGCTCCTATTCTAGTGGAAGCCTTACTAACTGCAGTTTTTTGCCTAATAATTTTCAAGTAATCCTGTGCAGAATAATCAATTTTTCCTCTTAAGCTCGAAGCTCTTGCTTCAGCACTGCTAACCTCAAAAAAGCTTGCTTCACCGTATTCAACACTTCGTCCTTCCTACCTTTGACTAGTGCTTCGGTGGCTTGATGCAGCAAGTATGTGCCTTTTAGGAGAAGGGCGTCACCAACAAGTATTGAAATGTCATTGCCGAATTTCCCAAAAACTGTAGGTTTAGAACCTTTAATTACTGACTGATCAATTATGTCATCATGCACATCTGCTCCACCGGCAAGCAATACTAACGATGCCCCCAATTGAGTTGTTTTATCGGATTTTCCGTTTATGGCTTCACATGCAAGTGAAACCAAAGCTGGATGCGCTATGTCGTTCCAATCTTTCATGAAATAATTAAGGGCTTCTTTAAACGGTTTATACTCGATTGATTCTTGGAGAACCATCTGTCTTGCTAGTTCGACTGACTTTTGCCCTCTCTCTTGAATAATCGCTATAGCCTGTTCCATTACCTTTTTTTTAGGAGCCATTTATAATCAACGTAGTATCTATTTTTAGTTTCCGTATTTCTCACTTTGGGTTAACTAATCAATTAGCGAAAAAGCGATGGATAAAAAAAGTATTATTAGAATTAATATGTGAGTCTATAAATCTTCTAATATATTCGATAATAATACTTGTAGCTTACTTCTCTGATTTATTTTAGGGAGTTTTTCAGTTAATTCTAATCCATTTTTTATTAGTGATTTCATTTCTTGCTTGATTCTCAAAACAGGTTTGGACTCAAGTATGATATACCATAGTTTAGATGCTTCTTTTTTTGTTAATTTCTTTTTTGTGATAATTCTTTTGATTGCTTGACTATTTTTATATCTAGCACAGCAAAAATTAGAGGCATAGGTGGATCATTAACGGCGAGTCGATTACTTAACTCCTCCATATCAAAAACATCAATGAGGTCATCTCTTAAAGTACCTATTATTCCTAAGATTCTGCCAATTTTACCTAGTATTTCAACTTCATTCTCTTTTCCTTCCCCGAAAAGGGCACCCAAATACATGTCTATCTCAGTCGATGCTGCTTTCATCTTAGTAATTTTTATATAGTTTTTCAGAGTATTTTCATCGTTTTCTTTTTTACAAACTTCTATTGCATGCGCATTACCAACTTCAAATAAAAGTTTTTTTGTTCTATTCAGAACCAACTTTTCTTTTTTTTCTTGTAATTCTCTTGTTTTGTCAGCAAAGAGTGTGAACCCTGCTATCAAGAACGCGTTCCCAAGCAGTAGAGCAATGTTAACTCCAAATTTACCATATACAGTTAGTTTCTTATGTTTCGTTTTTGATTTATCTATTTATATCATCGTGTATGTCAAAGGCTGCTGCTATCATGGTTATTGATGCCTGGGTTGCACATTATCGTCAGGGTTCCCACCGACTACTTCACAAGCAATGGAAAACAAGCCCAAGTGCGTAAAATCATGCCAATGAGCAAAGTAATGTTTGAGTGCTTTAGCTAGTTTTGGATTCTCCATTTTTTCTTCTTGCATAGCCTTTTTTGCAAATCTTAACCCTTTCTCACTTCTTTTTTGCAGATTTG